>NZ_BOMM01000057.1 GCF_016862195.1 Paractinoplanes ferrugineus
CTGCTAGCTGCCGAAACCGCCGCCGCCCAGCATTCCGCCGCCGGGGCCGCCGTTGCCCGCGCCGCCGCCCGGGAACTGGCCCTGCTGAGTGGAGCTGCCGCCGGAATCGACGGCCATGCCGATACCGAAGCCGGCCCCACCGGCCAGGGCCGCGGTCAGCGCCACCGCCGCCGCCACCTTCTTCCCGGTCCAGCGCCCGGCGCCGGACACCCCCGCCCCGTCGCCCGGGACAGGAGCGCCCGGGACAGCGGCACCCGGGACAGCGGCACCCGGGACAGCGACGGCTGGAAAGGCCGAGGTCGGCACGGCGGCGGTGGTCGGGACGGCGGCCCATCCCTCGGTAGGCGGCGCCCACGCCTGATCGGGAGCGGGCGACGTGGAAAAGGTGGTCGTGGGGGGCGTGTCCTGCTCAGTGCTCATGGGTCGAAGGTGCCGGACCCGGCTGTCCGCGGGCTGTGCCGGAGGTACGAATTGGTGCGGCGTGGGCCGGGAGGCAGCGTCAACACGGCGGAGACGGGTCCACGCCGGCCGGCCGGAAAGGCAACGTCTGCGAGCGAGTCGGGATTCATGAAAGTCGATGCCGTCCGGGGGTAGGGTGATCGCCGTGGGCATGCGCGAGGTCGCCAGCGCGGCGGGCGTCTCGGTGTCGACCGTGGCCAACGTGCTCAGCCGGCCGGCGATCGTGGCGCCGGCGACGGTCGAGCGGGTGCGGCGTGCCATCGACGAGGTCGGCTACGTGCCCAACGGGCCCGCCCGCCAGCTGCGTGGCCGGCCCAGCCCGATCGTCGGCAGCGTCACGCTCGACCTGGCCAATCCGTTCCACGCCGAGGTCAACCGGGGCATCGAGGACCGTCTCGCCGAGGCCGGCTGCGTGCTGCTGACATGCAGCACGGACCTGCGCCCGGCGACCGAGACGCGGCTGCTGCGAGTGCTCGAGCAGCAGGGCGTCCGCGGCATCATCATCTCCCCCGCGGACGCCGCCCAGCTGCCCGCGATCAGCCGCCGGGGCACCCCGGTCGTGCTGCTCGACCATCCGAAGGAGCGGCTCGACCTGTGCGCGGTCGCGGTCGACGACGTGCTCGGCGGCCGGCTCGCCGGGGAACACCTGCGGGCGCGCGGCCACCGCCGGATCGCCTATCTGGGCGCCACCGTCGATCCGGCTCCGGTGGCCCGGCGCCGGGCGGGCCTGCGGGCGGCGGTGGGCGAGATCATCGACGTCCGGGTGGACATGCACCCGCCGTCGCTCGGTGCGGCGGCGGCCGCGGCCGCGGAACGGATCGTCGCCCTGGCCCCGACCGCGGTGGTGTGCCTCAACGACACCGCGGCGCTCGGGCTTCTCGACGGGCTGGCGGCTCTCGGCGTACGCGTGCCGGCGGATCTTTCGGTCGTCGGTTACGACGACCTGCCGTTCGCGCGCCGGCTCGCCCCGGCACTGACCACCGTGCGCCAGCCGACATACCAGCTCGGCCAGGCGGCGGCCGAGTTGCTGCTGGACGAGGAGCGGCCCGGGCACACGCATCGGGAGGTGCGCTTCCAGCCGTCGCTGGTGGTGCGCTCGTCGACCACTTACATTGACGAACATCGCTTGACCGGGTAGCTTTTCCAGCACGTCGATTACAGACGTTACAACGGTGTCATTCAGACATCCCGAGGGCGAGCGCGTTGCCGGACGGCGGCGGGCTGGGGTGCGCACTTCCCCTTCCCCGATCCCCCGTTCCCTGAGGCAGGTCATGAGAAAACACCTCATCGCGCTCGGTGCCGTCGTGCTCGCGATCGCGGCCACCGTCGTCGGTTTCGGCAGCCCCGCCTTCGCGGCCACCGGTCTGCACGTCTCCGGCACCGACATCGTCGAGTCCAACGGCAACGTCTTCGTGATGCGCGGCATCAATCACGCGCACACCTGGTACACCAACCAGACCAGTTCGTTCGCCGACATCAAGGCCACCGGCGCCAACACGGTACGGGTGGTGCTGTCCGGCGGCCGCTGGACGGCCAACTCGGCGGCCGAGGTCGCCAACATCATCTCGCTGTGCAAGGCCAACAAGCTCATCTGCGTCCTCGAGGACCACGACACCACCGGGTACGGCGAGGACAGCGCGGCCTACACCCTCGACCAGGCGGTGAACTACTGGATCGGCCTGAAGAGCGTGCTGGTCGGCCAGGAGGACTACGTCGTCATCAACATCGGCAACGAGCCGATCGGCAACACCAACCCGGGCCAGTGGACCGCCGCCACCGTCGCCGCCGTCCAGAAGATGCGCAGCAACGGCTTCCAGCACCTGCTGATGATCGACGCACCCAACTGGGGCCAGGACTGGCAGTACACGATGCGGGACAACGGCCAGGCCATCCTCGACGCCGACACCCGGAAGAACACGATCCTTTCCATTCACATGTACGCCGTCTTCAACACCGCCGCGTCGATCGTGTCCTACCTCGACACGTTCAAGAGCAAGGGCTGGCCGCTGCTGATCGGCGAGTTCGGTTGGCAGTTCAGCGCCGGCGAGGTCGACGACCGGACGATCATGAGCGAGGCCGTGAAGCGCAACCTCGGCTATCTCGGCTGGTCGTGGTCCGGCAACACCGACCCGATCCTGGACATGACCACCGGCTTCGACCCGGCCGAGCTGACCACCTGGGGGCAGCGCATCGTCAACGGCCCCAACGGCTTGAAGTCGAACAGCAAGCAGGCCACCATCTTCGCCGGCGGCACCCCCACCACGTCGCCCACCTCGGCCTCGCCGTCCCCCTCGGTGTCGGTGTCGCCGTCCAGCTCGCCCTCGCCGTCAATCTCGCCGTCCACCTCCCCGAGCACCTCCCCGAGCCCCGGCGCCGGTGCGTGCTCGGCGTCCTACGCGGTGACCGGCTCGTGGCCCAGCGGCTTCCAGGGCGAGGTGAAGGTGACCGCCGGCAGTGCACCCATCAACGGGTGGACCGTGACGTGGACCTACGCCGACGGCCAGACCGTGTCCCAGGCCTGGAACGCGGCGCTGACCAGCAGCGGCTCCTCGGTGACCGCGAAGAACGCCGGCTACAACGGCAAACTGGCGGCCGGCGCCTCCACGACCTTCGGCTTCCTGGGTTCGTGGACCGGCACCAACCGCGTCCCCACGCCGACCTGCACGTCGAGCTGACCCCTTGACCGCGGAGCCGGGTGCGGGTGCGAACGCATCCGGCTCCGTGCCCGGCCCGCCACGCCGTCCCGCGGGCTCGCCGGGCGGCCCGGCCGATCTCGAGGTGTCCGCATCGGACATCATCGAGGCGTGGGCGACCTCCTGATCAATCTGCTGGCGAGCGTCATCGCCGGTACGGCCGTCTGGCTCGCGGGCTTCCTGCTGCGCCGGCGCAGGCTGAGCCGCGAGCGCGCCTTCTTCGGCCTCACCGCCGGGGCGAGCTGCCTGCTCGTGGTGTCCCGGCACGCGTCCTCGCCCCGCGAGTTCAGCGTCCACCGCCGCGACGTCGCCGCCCTGGTCGAGCTGGCGAGCATCGCCCGGGAGTGCGGCGCGCGCGCCGACCGGGTCGGCGAGAACCAGCCGGCCGGCGAGATCGGCCGGCTCACCGAGTTCTGCGTGGGCGGTCCCGGCGGTGCGAGCCCGCGCAGCGCCACCCACGTACGCACCATCCTGCGCGGCGTGACCTACCGGGTGTTCGACGAGGGCGAGCGCCGGATGTCGTTCATCGTCGGCGGCACCGAGTACACCTTGAGCCCGCGGACCAGCTACGTGCTGCTCGCCCGGTTCTGGGGCCCGGCCGGCGGCCACCCGGTGTTCTTCCTCGGCGGCCTGAGCGCGGGCAGCAACCTCGCCGGCGCCCGCTACCTCGCCGGCCACCACGCCGACCTCGCCCGCACGTACGGCGCGGACCGCCCGTTCGCCCTCGTGCTGCGGATCGTCGAACCGGCCGCCTACGGCACCGACTTCACCGAACTGGCCGCCGACGTGAGCGATGTCGCCTTCCGGCCGGGCCCCGTTATCGAGTTGCCCGCGCCGCCGGACCCGCACAGCATGAGCGCCATGAGTCCCACGGAGGCCGCCCGCCGGCCGGAACCCACGTCCCGCCGCGCCGGCCCGCAGGACGCCCCCGCGGTCGCGGACATCCTCATCCGGTCCCGCCGTGCCACCGAGAGCATCCCTGCGCCGGTCCACTCCGAGGCCGAGATCCGCGACTGGGTCGCCGCCGTCGTCGTCCCGGACCGGGAGGTGTGGCTGACCGAGGACCACACCGGCCGCCCCGTTGCCGTCCTGGTCCTGGACGACGACTGGATCGATCAGCTCTACGTCGACCCCGCCGCCACCCGCCGGGGCCTCGGCTCCCGGCTCCTCGAGCTGGCCAAGTCCCGCCGCCCGGCCGGCCTGCAGCTGTGGACCTTCGCCACCAACACCGCCGCCCAGCGCTTCTACCTCCGGCACGGCTTCACCGAGGCGGAGACGACCGACGGCTCCGGGAACGAGGAGAAAGCCCCGGACATCCGCTTCGTCTGGGCCCCCACCGCGGACTCGTAGCCCCGGGTGGGCAGCGCCGGTCAGGAGCTTGCCGGGACCACCGCGACGGTGCAGGAGCTGTGCCGCAGCAGGTGCTGGCTCACCGAACCGAGCAGCATGCCGCGCAGCGCGCCGCGGCCGCGGGTGCCGACGACCAGCATCTGGGCGGTCTCGCCGGCGACCGCCAGTTCGGTCGTGGGGCGGTCGACGGCCTCGTGCACCCGCAGCGGCACGGACCGGGCGGCGGCCAGTTCGGTGGCGAAGTGCAGGGCGGACCGGGCCGGGGCGGAACCGTCGACGCCGACGACGACGGGTGCGCCCGCCGGCGCCTCGCCCCGGACCACCACCACCGGGCAGCGGGCCTGGGCGCTCACCGCGATGCTGACCGAGCCGAACACGCCCGTCATGTCGTCGTGGCCGCGGCTGCCGAGCACGATCAGGCTCGCCTCGGCGGACCGCTCGATGAGGGTGCCGGCCGCGCCCGCCCGCTCGATCGAGATCTTGGTGCGCACGCCCGGGTGGGTCTGCCGGGCGTTGGCGACCGCCTCGTCGAGCATGCCGTTGACGGCCCGGTCGGTCTCGCCGCCGGGCCAGACCGGAGCCGCCCCGATGGTCCGGCTCGCCGGCGCCCAGCTCGGCCATTCGTAGGCGAAGAAGAACTCGACCAGGGCGCCGGTCCGGGCGGCCTGGCCGAGTGCCCACACCGCGGCGGCCTTGGCGTCGGCCGAACGGTCGTAGCCGACGATGATCTTCTTGGTGGTCTTGATGGTCTTGGCGGTCATGGCGGTCTTGGCGGTCATGGCGGGCGCCCCTCTCCGGTCCCTTCCATCGTCGAGTCCATCGATGTGACCGGGCAGGGCGAAGGGTCATCGCGGACCCGCCGAAGGTCCCGACCCGGCCGGCATATTCGGTCGACTTCGGGGCCCGGCGCTGCCATCCTGCCCGGATGACCGACGAGCGGGAACGCACGGCCGAGGCCCGGGACGCACAGCTCCGCCGGCGGTTCGACCGGCCGCGGTTCCCCCGCAGCGCGGGCTACGATCCGCTGTGGATGATCGAGAACTGGATGGGCCCGAATGCCCTCTGGCTGCTCGAATGGCTGTGCTCCGGGCTCGATCTGGCGCCCGGCTCCCGGGTGCTCGACCTCGGTTGCGGCCGGGCCGCCACGTCCATCTTCCTGGCCAAGGAGTACGACGTGCAGGTGGTCGCCGCCGACCTCTGGGTCAAGCCCACCGAGAACTGGCACCGCATCGACGCCGCGGGCCTGGCCGGGCGGGTGACGCCGATCCTGGCCGAGGCGCACGACCTGCCGTTCGCCGAGGGCTACTTCGACGCCGTGGTCAGCGTCGACGCCTTCCACTACTTCGGCACCGACGAGCTCTACCTGCCCTACCTGAGCCGGTTCCTGGCCCCGGGCGGGCGCCTCGGCATCGCGGTGCCGGGACTGGTCGCCGAATTGGACGACGGTCTGCCGGAGCACCTCGAGCCGTACTGGGAGCCGGATTTCTGGTCGTTCCACTCCCCCGCGTGGTGGCAGCGGTTGTGGAGCCGCAGCGGCGTCGTCGACGACGTACGCGCCGATTTTCTGGCCGACGGCTGGCGCGACTGGCTCGACTGGAGTGAGGCCGTGCTGGAGGTGACCGACAACGAGTTCGCCCTGCGGATGGTGCCCCGCGAGGTGGCGATGACCCGCGCCGACGCCGGCCGCCACCTCGGCTTCACCCGGGTCACCGCCCGCCGCGCCGCGCCCTGGGCGAACGCCGGCTAGCCGGGCGTCAGGGCCGGCCGGGCATCAGCGCCGGCCCAGCATCAGGGCCGGCCCAGCATCAGCGGCAGGACGGTGCGGACCTGGGCGGACAAGCCGGTCAGGACCGGCTCGCCGGCGCTCAGGTAGGTCAGCAACGCCTGCTGGAACAGGCCGTCGAGCATGCCGTAGGCGGCGGCCGGGCCGACTGCCGGTGGCCGGCCGGACAGGGTGGCGTAGCGGTCGACCACCCGCCAGATCATGGCTTCCAGGGTCGCGTCGATCTCGGTGATCGCCTCGCGCAGGCCGTCCTCGAACATGCTCTGGGTGCGCAGGTCGTACCAGAGGCGGTGCATCGGCGCCTCGTCACGGATGGTCTGCGCCAGTTTCGCGGCGAACGCCTCGACCAGTTCACCGGCCGTGGCCGAGTCGCGCACCACGGCGTCGTAGCGGGTCACGCAGCGCGCCTTGTAGTGGCGAATGCTGTAGATGACCAGTTCCAGCTTGTCGTCGAAGTAGTAGTGCACGACGCCGTGGCTGAACGGCGAATTGCCGGCGATCTCCCGCAGGCTGGCCCGGGCGTAGCCCAACTCCCCTAGCGTGAGCAGCGCGGACTCGGCCAGCTCGGTGCGGCGGCGGTCGAACTTGTCGACGGGGCGGGTGGCGGTCACCCCCGCATCGTACGAGCTTGACAAGCGTCCGGACATCTCTTGACAACTGTCAAGATCGGGCATGTGATGTGGGTCTCGTTCACCCCGCAACACCCCGGGAGCCTCCATGGCACAGCTAGATCTCACCGGACGTCACGCCCTCGTCACCGGCGGCGCACAGGGCCTGGGCGAAGGCATGGCCCGCGCACTCGCCGCGGCCGGCGCCTCCGTCGTCGTCGCCGACCTGCAGGACGACCTCGGCCCCGAGGTCGCCGAGTCGCTCGGCCACCGGAGCGGCTTCGTGCACCTCGACGTCACCGACGACGCCAACTGGGCGGCCGCCACCGACCAGGCGACCGGCATCATGGGCGGGCTCGACATCGTGGTCAACAACGCCGGCATCGAGATCACCAGCCTGATCGTCGACCTCGACCCGGCCGCGGTCCGCAAACAGCTCGAGGTCAACCTGCTCGGCACCGCGCTGGGCATCAAGCACGCGTTCCGCGCCATGCGGCCGGGCGGGCCGGCCGGCACCGGTGGCGTCGTCATCAACGTCGCCTCGGTGGCCGCCACCATCGCGTTCCCCGGCATCGCGGTCTACTCGGCCACCAAGTCCGGTGTGGACCGGCTCACCCGGGTGGCCGCCATGGAGTCCGGCAAGCTGGGCTACGGCGTACGCGTCAATTGCCTCTATCCCGGCCTCGTCCCCACCGCCATGGGTGCCGGACTCGCCGACGACGTCGCCCGGCTCGGGCTGTTCGGCTCGCCGGAGGAGGCGGTCGGCGCCGTCGTCGAGCTCACCCCGTCGGGCCGTCTCGGCGAGGTGACCGACATGGCCGACGCCGTCGTGTTCCTGGCCTCCGACGCGGCCCGCTTCATCAACGGCGCGGGGCTGCCGGTCGACGGCGGAATGGGGATGTGAGATGACCGCCAAGCCCGTCGTCGTCTACGGCGCCTCCGGTTACACCGGCCGACTGATCTGCGAATACCTCCGCGAGTACAACGTCCCGTTCGTCGCCGCCGGCCGCGACGCCGCCCGGATCGAGCAGTCGATGCAGGAGAACGTGGCCGGCATCGAGACCGCCGACTACGAGGTCGCCGAGGCCTGCCTGGCCGCCGGGACGCATTACCTCGACACGACGGGCGAGCAGGACTGGATGATGACGCCCGCAAGATGGCCGCCCGGCTCCGCGAGCACGGCCATGCCGTCGCCTATTACGAGAACGTCGAGGGCGGGCACGGTGGGGCCGCCGACAACGAGCAGGCCGCCACCATCTCCGCGCTGACCCTGGAGTTCCTCTGGCGCAACCTCGGCGGGGCACCACCCGATCGCCGTCGCCGACAGTAGTGTTCTCATCACTCCCAGCGATTCGGCGGAGGGGTTCGGCGGACGTGCGCAGCCTCGCGCTGGTGCCGGTCCGCGAGGCCGACCCGCTCGGCGCGATCGGGGTCCACCGGGCGAAGCCGTTCCGGCCGGCCGAGCCGACGGTCGCCCGGTTGCGGGCGCTCGCCACGGCGACCGGAACGGCCCTGGAGCGCATCCTCACTTGGCGCGGCGCTTGTTGGTGATGTCGAAGGCCACGGCCGCGATGAGAACCAGGCCCTTGACCGCCATCTGCCACGACGGGTCGACGTTCATGATGGACAGGCCCATGTTGAGTACGCCCATGATGAACGCACCGATGATCGCCCCGGTCACCTTGCCGATGCCGCCGCTGACCGCGGTCCCGCCGATGAACGCGGCCGCGATCGCGTCGAGCTCGAAGTTCTGCCCGGCGGCCGCCACCGCGGCGCCCGCTCGCGACGTGGTGACCACCGCCGCGACCCCGGCCAGCAGACCCATGTTCACGAAGATCATGAAGTTGACGCGCTTGGTCTTCACGCCGGAGAGCATCGCCGCCGGCAGGTTGCCGCCCATCGCGTAGATGTGCCGCCCGAAGACGGTGTTGTTCATGACGAACGTGTAGAGCAGCACCAGCCCGGCCACGATGATCAACACCACCGGGGTGCCGCCGGCACTCTTCGCCAGCAGGTAGGTGATGTAGCCGATGGCCAGCACCGCGAGGACGAGCTTGCCGGCGAACGCGGCGAACGGCTCGGCCCGCAGATCGTTGCGCAGCAGCGCACGGCGGGCGCGGAGCTGGGCCCCGGCCAGGCCGGCGATCGCGACGACGCCGATCAGCAGGGTCAGGCCGTCGAGGTCGGCGAGGAAGCCGAGAGCGCTCGGCAGCGAGCCGTTGCTGATGTCGTTGAAGCCGGCCGGCAGGCCCGCCACGGTGGTGCCGACGAAGACGATCGCCAGCCCGCGGAAGAGCAGCATGCCGCCGAGGGTCACGATGAAGGCGGGAATGCCGACGTACGCCACCCAGAAGCCCTGCCACGCGCCGACCACCAGGCCGAGCCCGATCGAGAGGACCACCGCGAGCAGCCACGGCACCCCGTGCTCGCTGATCAGCAGCGCGCAGATGCCGCCGATGAAGGCGACCACCGAGCCGACCGACAGGTCGATGTGGCCGGCCACGATGACCATCACCATGCCGATCGCGAGGATCAGCACGTACGCGTTCTGCTGGATCAGGGCCGCGATGTTGTTCGGGTACAGCAACTTGCCGTCGGTCAGGATCTGGAACAGCACGACGATCACGACGAGGGCCGCCATCATCCCGTACTGCCGCAGGTTCTGTCCCAGATAGGCGGTCAAGGACCCGCTGTTGCCGGTGCCGGACGGCTCGGCCGCCGGGGGCGGCGGCTGGTCCAGCGTCGTCGATGCGCTCACCGCGCTGCTCCGCTCTTCTCCATCGTCATGAAGCGCATGAGACCCTCCTGGGTGGCCTGTGCGCGGGGAATCTCGCCGGTGATCCGGCCCTGGCTCATCGCGTAGATCCGGTCGCAGATGCCGAGCAGTTCGGGCAGCTCCGACGAGATGACGAGGACGGCCTTGCCGGCGTCCGCGAGGCGGTTGATGATCTCGTAGATCTCGTATTTCGCGCCGACGTCGATGCCGCGGGTGGGCTCGTCGAGGATGAGCACGTCCGGCTCGGCGAAGAGCCACCTGGACAGGACCACCTTCTGCTGGTTGCCGCCGGACAGCTTGCCGACCGGCACGTCCACGCTCTCCGCCTTGGTCTTCATCTCCCGGCGGTACCGGTCGGCGGCGGTGATCTCCTTCGCCGCGTCGATAACGCCGAACCGCGAGATGCGCCGCAGCTTCGCGGCCGAGGTGTTGCGCTTGATGTCCTCGATCAGGTTCAGGCCGTAGTGCTTGCGGTCCTCGGTGGCGTACGCGATGCCGTGCGCGATCGCGGCGTCCACCGTCCTGATCGTGACCGGCTTGCCGTGCAGGTGGAGCTGCCCGGAGATGCCGCTGCCGTAGCTGTGCCCGAAGACGCTCATCGCCAGCTCGGTGCGGCCGGCCCCCATCAACCCGGCCAGCCCGACGATCTCACCGGCCCGCACGGTGAGCGTCGCGTCGTCGACCACGGTGCGGGTGCGGTCGATCGGGTGGTGCACGGTCCAGTTCTCGACCCGCAGGATCTCCTCGCCGATCCGCGGCTCGTGCTCGGGGAAGCGGTGGGCGAGGTCACGGCCCACCATGGCGCGGATGATGCGGTCCTCGCTCACCGGCTCGGCACCGCGCATGTCGAGCGTCTCGACGCTGCGGCCGTCCCGGATGATCGTCGTGGTGTCGGCGATCGCGGCGATCTCGTTGAGCTTGTGCGAGATGATGATGCTGGTGATGCCCTGGTCACGCAGTTGGCGGAGCAGGTCGAGCAGGTGGGCGCTGTCCTCGTCGTTCAGCGCGGCCGTCGGCTCGTCGAGGATGAGCAGCTTGACCCGTTTGGACAGCGCCTTGGCGATCTCGACGAGCTGCTGCTTGCCGACCCCGAGGTCGATGATCCGGGTGTCCGGCGGCTCCGCCAGGCCGACCCGGGCGAGCAGCTCGGCCGCCTGCTTGTTGGTCTCGGTCCAGCTGATCACGCCGCGCCTGGACCGCTCGTTGCCGAGGAAGATGTTCTCCGCGATCGAGAGGTACGGGCTGAGCGCGAGCTCCTGGTGGATGATCACGATGCCGCGCTCCTCGGAGTCGCGGATGGTGCGGAACCGGCCCGGCTGCCCCTCGAAGACGATCTCGCCCGCGTAGCTCCCGTGCGGGTAGACGCCGCTGAGCACCTTCATCAGCGTGGACTTGCCGGCGCCGTTCTCGCCGCAGACGGCGTGCACCTCCCCGCGCGCCACGGTCATCGTGACGTCCTGCAGCGCTTTGACACCGGGGAAGGTCTTGGTGATCCCGCGCATGTCGAGGATCGGACTCATGGTGGCCACTTTCGCCGGACGGCCGAGCCCCTTCTGACGCCGGGGCCCGGCCGTGAACTTGACTAGAGGCCGAGCTTGTCGGCGGTGTAGAAGCCGGAGTCGACCAGCTTCGCCTTGACGTCGTCCTTGGTGACGACGACCGGCGCCAGGAGGTACGACGGCACGACCTTGACGCCGTTGTCGTAGCTCTTGGTGTCGTTGGTCTCGACGGTGGCGCTCTTGACGATCTGGTCCACCATCTTGGCGACCTGGTCGCCCAGGGCCCGGGTGTCCTTCCAGACGGTCATCGACTGCTTGCCGGCCAGGATGTTCTTGGTGTTCGCCAGGTCGGCGTCCTGCCCGGTGACGACCGGCCAGCCGGCGCCCACCCGGTAGCCCTTGGACTCCAGCGACTGCTCGATACCCAGCGCCAGCGAGTCGTTCGGGGACAGCACGACGTCGATCTTCTTGCCGCCGGTGTAGAACGAGTTGATCCGGTTGTCCATCTCGGACTGAGCCTTCTGCGAGCTCCAGCCGTCGATGCTGACGTTCTTCCAGTCCTCGTCGCTCGCCGGCTTCTTGCCCGACGGGATGACCAGCTTGCCGCTGTCGACGTACGGCTTGAGCACGTCCCAGGCGCCGGAGAAGAAGAACTTGGCGTTGTTGTCGTCGGACGACCCGGCGAACGGTTCCAGGTTGAACGGTCCCTTGCCGCTGTCGAGGCCGAGCTGCTTGACGACGAACTCGCCCTGCATCTTGCCGACCTGGTAGTTGTCGAACGTCGCGTAGTAGTCCACGTCCGGCGTCGAGTTGATCAGCCGGTCGTACGCGATGACCTTGATCTTCTGCTGGGCCGCCTTCGCCAGGACCGGGCTCAGCGCGGTGCCGTCGATCGACGCCACGACCAGCACCTTCGGGTTCTGGTTGATCATGTTCTGGAGCTGGGTGATCTGCTGGTCGACCTTGTTGTCGGCGAACTGCAGGGTGGTCGTGTAACCGGCCTTCTTGAGCAGGTCGTCGAGGTGCGCGCCGTCGTTGTTCCAGCGCTCGAGACTCTTGGTCGGCATCGCGATGCCGATGAGGTCGGCGCTCGAACCGGAGCCGGCGCCACTGTCCTCGGCCCGGCTGGCGCTGCACGCCGTCGTCGCGGCCAGGGTCGCGGCCAGGGCTACCGCCGCGAAGACGCGGAGTTTCTGGGCCACTCCGGCGCCTCCTTTCTCTTTATTCCACTCAGATTTGTTTCCGCGGCCAACATAAACCCGCGGAGAAGGGCCGCCGAAGCGATTTTCAGTAACGAATCGCTAACGCGGGCGATTCGATTTCTAATTACCCTGAGCAGCACAAACCTAAGTCCTATAAAGGTCAGGGCCGAAGACCCTTTCTTTTGTACGACCACTGGTTAATTCCCCGGAGCTCGCCTGGAAATCGCGATCCGGAATTGACGCGCGGCGACCGCGTGAACGGACCCGTCAGCCTTTCGTCCGAGCTGCACGGGCCGCCTGTCGGTCTCCGGACGGATGCGCGGGCGGCGTCCGGACCGGTGGGATACGACGATGAAGATTCGGCTCAGTTCAAGGCCCGCGATCGCGGCACTGGCCCTCGCCGGCGCCGGGTCGGTGGCCGCGTTCCTGCTCGCCCCGGCCGCCCTCCTGAGTGGAGCCGGCGGCGCCTTCCCGGACGAAGCCGCACTGACCGACGCGCTCGGGCGCGGTCTCGTCGAGTACTGGCAGGGCGGCCGACCGGCCTATCCCGCCCTGCTCGCGAGCCTGGTCGACTACTGGTTCCGCTGGCACGCGATCAAGGTGCTGGTCAGCGGGCTGATGCTCGCGGTCTTCGCGCTGCTCGCGACCGCGCTGTGGCGCCGATATGTGCACGGCCCGGCCCGGTACGCGACAACCGCCGCCGGTGCCACCGTCCTTCCGGTTCTCGCGGCCGGGCTGCTGATCCTGAACATCCAGGCCACGGCCGTACCCCTGGTGGCACTGCTGCCGCTGGCCGACAGTGCCGAGTTCGTGCGCGAGGTCCGCGACGGCTTGACCGAGCCCGCCGGGCCCCCCGCGCTCGCCCGGCTTCTCGCCGAGGTGGCGCGCTACCACTGGGTCATGGCCGCGCTCGCCGGCGTGGCGATGGCGGCGACCGCCCTGGCCGCCGCCCACCTCTGGCGGCACCGCGGCACCGGTCCCCCGCGGGCGGCCCGCATGCGCCGTTCCCTCGCCGTGATCCTGGGTCTCACCGCGGCGCTGCTGCTCGCCGTGGCCGCGGTCAGCCTGCTGTCCGCCCTCGACCCACCCGCCGCGCTCCTCGGCCTCCTGGGCGAAGGGTGACGGGCGACGGGCGACGGGCCTCCACCGGCCGGAACGGCGAAGCGTTCCTGGTTCTCGGACCGGAACCAGGAACGCTTCGCCGCACTCGGGTGAGCTCTCAGATCTTCACCTTGGCGGTGATGCCGGAGACCACCGAGCCACGGGTGGACCCGGTGCCGGTGAGGTTGACGGCGGCGCCGATCGGCAGGCCGGCCAGGGTGGCCCGAGCGCCGTTGACCTTGATGGTGGCGTTCGGGGCGACGTCGAGCTTGACCGCGGCACCGTCGGCGTCGACCGTGACGACGCCCTTGGCGGCGTCCACCGCGGACACTGTGCCGGACAGCTTCAGGTCCCAGCGGGACAGCGCGGTCAGCGACTTCGCCGAGTAGACCTGGCAACCGATCACCGAGCCGAGGACCACGATGTGGGCCCCGGCCGGCAGGGCCGACAGGGCCACCTTCCGGCCGTCCAGGGTGATCGATGCGGCCGGGGCGACCGGGTAGCTCCGGGCGGTCCGGTCCGAGCCGAGCAGCGGGGTCACCGAGACGGTCTTGTCCTCGAGGTCGACCCCGGACACCGAGCCGGCCGCGACGAACGGGCGGACACTCGACGCGTCGACGCGGGTCGCCACCGAGACGCCGTCGGTGGTGTTGCCGGACAGCTTGACCCGGGCGCCGAGCGGCAGGGCCACCAGCTTGGCGGTGTTGCCGTCGAGCGTGACGGCGGCCTTCGGGTCGACCGTGACGGCGGTCCGGCCGTTGTCGCCGGTCAGGCTCAGTCTCAGGCCGCTCAGGGCGGCGAGCGTGCCGTCGGCCGAGAACACCGTGGCGGTGCCGGCCGCCGGCTTGGGCGTACCGGCGCCGGTGGTGGCCAGGGCGGGGCCGGCCAGAGCGGGGCCGGCCAGGGCGGGGCCGGCCAGGGCGGGGATGGCGCCGGTGACGGCGATGCCGGCTACGGCGGCGACGACGGCGGCACGGTGGCGAATCTTCAAGATGGGGGCTCCTCACATGGACGTCGGGTGACCATGACCATCGGTCGCCGAACGGATTCCAGGAGAAGCGAGCGGGTGTGCTTCGGTTGCTTGTCAGGTCGCGCTGACCGGCACGCCGTGGTCGGCGAAGACGGCGGCGGCCGCGGCCAGCTGGCCGGCGGTGGGCGGCGGCACCCCGTCGAGCGGATAGCGCAGGCCCAGCTCCTCGTACTTCGACACGCCCAGGCGGTGGTAGCCGAGCACGTCGACCTGGTCGACGTTGCCCCAGCGGGCGGCCAGTTCGGCCACTCCCTCGATGTTCTCCCGGGCGTCGGTCAGACCCGGGACCAGCACGAACCGGATCCGGATCCGGTTGCCGCGGGCCGCCAGCCGGTCGCCGAAGGTGATCGTCGGGGCCAGCGGAGCACGGGTGACCTTCCGGTAGAGCTCCGGGATCGACGACTTCACGTCGAGCAGCACCAGGTCGGTGTCGTCGAGCAGCTGGTCGGTGGCGCGGGCGCCCAGGAAGCCGGACGTGTCCAGCGCCGTGTGCATGCCGTACTCCTTGCAGCGCCGCAGGTAGGCCTCGACGAAGCGGGGCTGCAGCAGCGGCTCGCCGCCGGAGACGGTCACCCCGCCCCCGGCGGCCCGGATGAACGCCCGGAACGTCAACATCTTGGCGACCAACTCCTCGACCGCCATCAGCTGACCGTTGCGCCGCTGCCACGTGTCCGGGTTGTGGCAGTACTGGCAGCGCAGCGGGCAGCCGGCGAGGAACGTCACGAACCTGGTGCCCGGCCCGTCCGCGGCCGTCACGACGTCCCAGGAGTGCACCGAACCGGTCGGGACCAGGGTGTCGGGCGCCGGGAGCGGGCGGGCGACCATGGCTACAGCGCCCCGTGGAACGTACGCGAGACGACGTCCTTCTGCTGTTCGTGGGTCAGCCGCACGAAGTTGACCGCGTAACCGGAGACCCGGATGGTCAGCTGCGGGTAGTTCTCCGGGTGCGCCATCGCGTCCTCGAGGGTGGCCCGGTCGAGCACGTTGACGTTCATGTGGAAGCCGTTGACGGCGTTGTAGCCGTCGAGCACCCCGGCCAGGTTGGTGACCTGCTCGGTCCGGGTGTTGCCGAGGCCGGCCGGGGTCACCGTGGTGGTCAGCGAGATCCCGTCGAGGCTGTGGTCGTACGGCAGTTTCGCCACCGACATCGCCGCCGCCACCATGCCGTGCCGGTCCCGGCCGTTCATCGGGTTGGCGCCGGGGGCGAACGGCTCACCGGCGCGCCGGCCGTCCGGGGTGTTGCCGGTGGCCTTGCCGTAGACGACGTTCGACGTGATGGTCAGCACCGACTGGGTGTGCACCGCGCCGCGGTAGGTCGGGTGCGCCCGGATCTTCGCCATGAAGATCTCGACGAGCTCGGCGGCGATCTTGTCGGCCCGGTCGTCGTTGTTGCCGTACGTCGGGAACCCGCCCTCGACCGTGTAGTCCGTGACCAGGCCGTCCGGGCCGCGGACCACCCGTACGGTGGCGTGCTTGATGGCCGACAGCGAGTCGGCCGCGACCGACAGACCGGCGATGCCGCACGCCATGGTGCGCAGGATGTCCGAGTCGTGCAGGGCCATCTCGATGCGCTCGTACGCGTACTTGTCGTGCATGTAGTGGATGATGTTGAGCGCGTCCACATAGGTCCCGGCGAGCCAGTCCATCATCGTGTCGAACCGCTCGGCGACCTCGTCGTAGCTCAGCACGTCGCTGTGCAGCGGCGGCAGTTCCGGGCCGACCTGGGCGCCGGAGACCTCGTCGCGGCCGCCGTTGATCGCGTACAGCAGCGTCTTGGCCAGGTTGACCCGGGCGCCGAAGAACTGCATCTGCTTGCCGACCTCCATGGCCGACACGCAGCAGGCGATCGCGGTGTCGTCGCCGTAGCGCGGCCGCATGAGCTCGTCCGACTCGTACTGGATGGCGCTGGTGTCGATCGAGACCTGGGCGCAGAAGCGCTTGAAGCCCTCGGGCAGGACCGGTGACCAGAAGACGGTCAGGTTCGGCTCGGGTGCCGGGCCCAGGTTGTAGAGGGTCTGCAGGTAGCGGAAGCTGGTCCGGGTCACCAGCGGCCGGCCGTCGGTGCCGACGCCGCCGATCGACTCGGTCACCCAGGTCGGGTCGCCGGAGAACAGCGCGTCGTACTCGGGGGTGCGCAGGAACCGCACGATCCGCAGCTTGATCACGAAGTCGTCGACGAGCTCCTGCGCCCGCGACTCGGTCAGCACCCCCTCGGCGATGTCGCGCTGCAGGTAGATGTCGAGGAAGGTGGAGGTGCGGCCGAGCGACATGGCCGCGCCGTTCTGCTCCTTGACCGCGGCGAGGTAGGCGAAGTACAGCCACTGGACGGCTTCCCGGCCGTTCGTCGCCGGCCCCGAGATGTCGTAGCCGTAGGACGCGGCCATCTCCTTGAGCTCGGCCAGCGCCCGGATCTGCTCGGACAGCTCCTCCCGCTTGCGGATCACGTCCTCGGTGAACGGGCCGGCGGCGGCGACCTTGTCGGCCTTCTTCCGGGCGATCAGGTGGTCGACGCCGTAGAGGGCGACCCGGCGGTAGTCGCCGATGATGCGGCCACGACCGTACGCGTCGGGCAGGCCGGTGATGATGTGGGCCTTGCGCGCGGCCAGGATGTTGGCGTCGTACACGTCGAACACACCGGAGTTGTGCGTCTTGCGGTACTTGGTGAAGATGTCGGCGATGTCCTGCGGCACCTCGTACCCGTACGTCTTGAGACTGCCCTCGACCATCCGCCATCCGCCGTTGGGCAGGATCGCGCGGCGCAGCGGCGCGTCGGTCTGCAGACCGACGATGAGCTCGGCGTCCCGGTCGATGTAGCCCGGCCGGTGCGAGGTGATCGTCGACGGGGTGTTCGCGTCGACGTCGTAGATCCCGCGCTCGCGCTCCGCGGGGAACATCGCACTCAGCTTGGCCCAGACCGCCGTGGTGCGCTCGGTCGGTCCGGCCAGGAAGCCGGCGTCGCCCTCGTAGGGGGTGTAGTTGCCCTGGATGAAGTCACGAACCGCGACGCCGTGACGCCAGGCACCGTCGGTGAAGCCGCGCCATGGGTCGGTCCGGGTGGGTCGTACGTTGTTCTCGCTCATCGAGGTCGCTCCCCTTGACAGGTCCGGCGGAGCCCGCAAAGGCTCCACCCCCACCGTCGCACCCGGCCATCGCGCCGGCACCGGGCCGATGGTCCCGACCTCCGGTGCCGGGTGACCCCCGATCGCCGCCGTAGCCGGCCCCCGCCGCCTCGGCCGGAGGGGGCCGAAAGGCCCGCACAGCAGTGCCGCTCGTCTCTTCGGGACCGCCACCGGCGCGGATCAGGATGAGATCGCAGGCTGATGAACCCGATGAGGTGAGGATGCGATGGACACGCCCGACCAAGAGCTGGGCACCACGATCGACGTGCTGGTCACCAAGGCGCTCGCGGCGCTCGACGACTACCGCCGGTTCGACCAGGAGCGGATCGACCGGATCGTCAAGAAGTCGTCGGTGGCCGCCCTCGACCGGCACGCGGCGCTGGCTCAGCTGGCCGTCGACGAGACCGGCCGCGGCGTCTTCGAGGACAAGGCGGTCAAGAACATCTTCGCCTGCGAGCACGTCACGCACAGCATGGCGAAGCTGCGCACGGTCGGCGTGATCAGCGAGGACGAGATCAGCGGGATCGTCGAGATCGCCGACCCGGTCGGCGTGGTCGCGGGCATCACGCCGGTCACCAACCCGACCTCCACCACCATCTTCAAGGCCCTGCTGGCGCTGAAGACCCGCAATCCGATCATCTTCGCGTTCCACCCGGCCGCGCAGCGGTGCAGCGTCGAGGCGGCCCGGATCGTGCGGGACGCGGCCGTCGCGGCCGGCGCCCCGGAGAACTGCATCCAGTGGGTGGAGCAGCCCTCGGTCGCCGCGACGAACGCGCTGATGCGGCACCCGGGTGTCGCCACCATCCTCGCCACCGGCGGGAACGGCATGGTCCGGGCGGCCTACTCGACCGGGAAACCGGCGCTCGGCGTCGGCGCCGGCAACGTTCCGGCGTACGTGGAACGCAGCGCCAAACTCAAGCGGGCGGTCAACGACATCGTGCTGTCGAAGTCGTTCGACAACGGGATGATCTGCGCCTCCGAGCAGGCCGCGATCCTCGACGCCCCGATCTACGAGGCGGCCCTCGAGGAGTTCCGCATCCTGCACGCGTACGTCTGCTCGCCGGCCGAGAAGGAGATGCTGGAGAAACTGATCTTCGGCGTGGCCGCCCGCGGGGAGAACTGCGCCCAGGCTCAGCTGAACGCGTCGGTGGTCGGCCAGTCCGCCGCCTGGATCGCCGGACAGGCCGGGTTCAGCGTGCCGGCCACCACCTCGGTGCTGCTCGCCGAGGTCGCCGAGGTCGGCCCGGCGGAGCCGCTGACCCGGGAGAAGCTGTGCCCGGTGCTGGCCGTGCTGCGGGCCGAGGACCGCGCCGAGGGCCTGCGCCTCGCCGCCGAGATGGTGGAGTTCCACGGGCTCGGCCACAGCGCCGTCATCCACACCGAGGACGCCGGCCTCGCCCGGCAGTTCGGCGAGAAGGTCAAGGCGGTCCGGGTCATCTGGAACTCGCCGGCGTCGCAGGGCGGCATCGGTGACATGTACAACGCGTTCCTCCCGTCCCTCACCCTGGGTTGCGGCAGCTACGGGCACAACTCGGTGTCGAACAACGTCTCGGCGGTGAACCTCATCAACATCAAGCGCATCGGCCGGCGGACGAACAACCTGCAGTGGTTCAAGGTCCCGTCGAAGATCTACTTCGAGCCGCAGTCCATCCGCTATCTCACCGACATGCCCGACGTGCAGCGGGTCACCGTCGTCACCGACGACGCGATGGTCCGGCTCGGCTTCGTCGACCGGCTCAACCGCGTTCTGCAGCGCCGGCCGAACCAGGTCGCGCTGCAGATCATCGACGACGTCGAGCCGGAGCCGCGGATGACCACCGTCGACCGGGGCGCCGCGCTGATGCGGTCGTTCAAGCCGGACACGATCATCGCGCTGGGCGGCGGCTCGGCCATGGACGCGGCCAAGGTGATGTGGCTGAAGTACGAGCACCCCGAGGTCGACTTCGACGACATGCGGGAGAAGTTCTTCGACATCCGCAAGCGGGCGTTCGCCTTCCCGCCGCTGGGCGAGCGGGCCAAACTGGTCTGCATCCCGACCACGTCCGGCACCGGTGCCGAGGTCACCCCGTTCGCGGTGATCACCGACCACCGGACGGGCAAGAAGTACCCGCTCGCCGACTACGCGCTCACCCCCACGGTCGCGATCATCGACCCGGTGCTGACCGCCAGCCTGCCCCGGGTGATCGCCGCCGACAGCGGCTTCGACGCGCTCACCCACGCGATCGAGGCGTACGTGTCGGTCTACGCCAACGACTTCACCGACGGCCTGGCCCTGCACGCGATCCGGCTGATCTTCGCGAATCTCGAGAAGTCCGTGATCGACGCCGACCCGGACGCCCGCGAGCGCATGCACAACGCCGGGACCATCGCCGGTATGGCGTTCGGCAGCGCGTTCCTGGGCATCGTGCACGCGATGTCGCACACGCTCGGCGGGACGTTCCACATCGCTCACGGGCGGACCAACGCGGTGCTGCTGCCGCACGTGATCCGGTACAACGGCACGGTTCCGGCGAAACTGTCGGGCTGGCCGAAGTACGAGAGCTATCGGGCGCCGGCGCGGTTCGAGGACATCGCCCACATGCTCGGCCTGCCGGACCCCGGTCCGGAGTCGCTGGCCGTGGCGGTCGAGCGGTTGCGGGACGCGGTCGGGATCGAGCCGTCGTTCGCCAAGCTCGGCATCGAGGAGCGGGAGTTCATGGCGGCTCTGCCGCAACAGGCCCTGAACGCGTACGAGGACCAGTGCGCCCCCGCCAACCCGCGGATGCCGATGCTCGACGACATGCGGGAGTTGATGAAAGCGGCTTACTACGGGTCCTGAAAGTTCTGCAAGGTCTTGCAATAACACACCGACACCGTAGGCTTGGGCTGCCTACTTCCACTGAGGACGGCCACCCGCATTTTTGCCGGTGGCCGTTCTTTTGAGCAGCCCTGGAGAGCACTGTGCGACCGATCAGCAAGTTCTTGCTGGCCATGCTCGGCGGATTGGCTTTTGTCCTGACTTCCACCTCCCCGGCCGCGGCCGCCCCCACTCCGCAGAACCTCGGCGGGCTCGACCTGGGCGCCTACTGCCGCTCGATCGGCTACGCCGACGCCACCCTGGCCGGCTCGACCGCCTACGACTGGCACTGCGTCACCGGCGACGGCCGGCGCGGGGACCTGACCTTCGCGGCCGCCTGCCGGTGGACGTACGCCACCGGCGCCGCCGTCGACCGGATCGGCAACTTCCGCGACCCGGCCTCGGTGTCCTGCTGGCGGGTCACCCCCGCGATCGTCCAACCGGACTTCACCAACTACTGCACCACGACCGGGCACAGCGCGGCGGCGCTGCTCGGCACCACGGCGTACGACTGGCACTGCGTCTCGTACAACCGGAGCGGGCCGACCTACTACGACGTCGACATCCTGGCCGCCTGCTTCTACACAGTGGGTGGGGCGGCGACCGTCGAGCGCTTCGACAACTACTACGACCCGGCCACCTGGCAGTGCCGGGTCTGATCCGGCGCACGAGAAAGGGCCCCCGTGCGGGGGCCCTTCTTCGTGCCGCGGGTCAGGCGCGGGCCACGTACTTCACGGCCTGCGTGCTGGTGCCGGTCGCGCTGGTCACCGTGACCACGTAACTGCCGGCCGCGGTCACCGGGACGGTCACCGTCAGCCGGGTGTCGCTGACGACCTTGAACTCGACGTCGGTGTCACCGAACCTGACCCCGGTGGTGGCGCCGAAGTTGGACCCGTTGATCGTGACGGTGCCGCCCTTGGTGGCCGAGCCGGCGGCCGGGCTGAGCGAGCTGACCGCCGGCGGCGGGGTGACGTAGGTCAGGTCGACCGGGCTCGCACTGCCACCGGCCGCGGTGATCACTACCGGGACGGTGCCGGCGGCGTGGGCCGGGGCGGTCAGGCGCAGGGTCGTGTCGTTCACCCGGGTGGCCGAGACCTTCTTGCCGTCGATCGTGACGCTCACCGCGCCGACGAACGTCGTACCGGTCGCGGTCACGACCGTGCTCGCCTTGGTGCTTACCGAGGTCGTGCTCAGCGACGTCACGGTCGGGGCGTCCGGCAGCACGTACGTCAGGGTGGCCGTGGCGCTGCCGCCGGCGTTGGTGACGGTGACCGTGGCCGGGCCGGCGACGCGGGCCGGCGCGGTGAACGTCAGCGACGCCGCGGTCACGCTGCGGACGCTCACCGCGGTGGTGCCGACCTTGACCGTCGAGCCGGCCAGGTTGGTGCCGGTCACCACGATGGCGGTGCCGCCGAGGGTGGTCGTGGTGTCCTGGGACAGCGAGGCCACGGCCGGCGCCGGAGCGGAGTAGGTGAACTTGGTGCCCACGTTCGCCGCGCTGGTGCCGGCGGGGGTCGTGACGGTCACGTCGACGCTGGTGCCGATCTTCTGCCCGGCCGGGACGACCGCGGCGAGCGCGGTGGAGCCGTCGTCGGCGGTCACGTTGGTGAAGTCCGCCGCGACCATGCCGAAGTTGACCTGCGTGGCGCCGTCCAGGTTCCGGCCGGTGATCGTGACGGTGGTGCCGGCCGCCGACTTCGCCGCCGACAGGCCGGTGAGCTTGGGCCTGCTGACCGAGGCCACGCCCCGGTCGCTCATGCCCTCGACGGTGTACGCCGCCATCACCTTGCTGTTGACGAACGACCAGGCCAGCTTCGCGTCGCCGGCGGCGCCCCAGCGGGTGCCCCACGAGTTACGGATGATCAGGCCGGTGGAGTCGTAGCCGTACGCGGTGACCTGGTGGTAGCCCTGGACCGCGCCCGCGACGCTGGTGTACGGCGCGAGCGAGTTGACCTTGTTAAACGCGCTGTAGACCGGCAGCGAGACGGACACCGGGGTGCCGTCGGCCAGCGACTGCTGGATCGCCGTCTGCGCGGTGGTTCCGCCCTGGGTCCCGGAGAACAGCGTCGTCCAGCCGGTGAGCTTGTAGTTGTAGGCGTTACGGATCTGACTGCCGGTGGGCGGTTCCGAGTAGTCGGTGGTGCCCTGGTAGTAGTTCTCCTGCGTGTCGATGCCCATGTTCTGCTCGTTACGCAGCGCCGCCGTCACGGACAGGCCGGTGTTCGGGCCGGGCGTGCCCTGCACGGTGCGCATGTAGAGGTAGAGCGGCGCGTACGGAGCGCCGGAACCGGCGATGCTCCGCGCGTAGTAGCCGCTCAGGCTGTAGCCCACCGACCAGGCCACGCACGAGCCGACCTGGCCCTGGTCGCCGACCGCCGGCGCGCCCGCGCGCAGGTCGACGCTCGACGGCAGGCTGCCCTGGGCACGCAGCTTGAGCTTGGCCGCGACCTTGACCGTCGGCGGCACCAGGCCGGTCGGGTACGAGGCGCGGGTCGTGGTGGCCGCGACGGCCGGGAGGGCCGGCAGGAACACCGCACCGGTCGCGGCAACGGCCACCGCGAGCAGGCCATTGCTGATGGGACGGGCCTTGCGAGGCATCCGAGCTCCTTCCGGGGCCGCACGGCCCGCATTCCTTCGTGGCCATGGTCATCGGCGGCCACGCGCGGTCCGGGAGGATTCGGGAGGAGCATTGCGGTTGCGGAGCGGGTGTCAGCCGGGCGCCGAGAAGCTCTCCCGGAACGCCGCGTCCAGCGGCCGCCCGCTCACCGGCTCGACGAACAGGTCGGCGAGCATCAGGTCGGCGAGGTGGCCGAGATCGAGCCCGGACTCCTGGCGGAGCAGGGTCTGCACCGCCGCGCCGGCGCCGAACGCGGCCCGTAACACCCCCGCGGGCAGGCGCCGCACCGGCCGCGCCCGACCGGCCGCCGAGGCGACCCGGGTCATCATCTCGGCCCACGAGAGGTTCGCGTCGGCGACCGGGAGATCCGCGCCGCCGCCGTGTTCCAGGGCCTCCGCCACACTCCCGGCCACGTTGCGCGCCGTGACCACGGCGGTGCCACCGGCCGGCACCAGCAGCGGCGCGCCGGACCGGGCCCACCGCTCGAACGGGGCGGCCCAGTTCGGCCCCCGCTCGCCGGCCCGGCCGAGCACGAACGGCAGCTCGATCACGGCGACCGGCAGGTCCGGCCCGGCCGCCGCCCGCCCCTCGCGCGCCTGCTCCACCCGGCACCGCACGTACGTGTGCCGCTCGGCCAGCCGCCACTGCGGCCGCACCCGGTCGAAGTAGGTGTAGTACGACCCGAGAAGCACCCCGCGCGTGAGGCCCTCCTGCCGGGCCGCGGTGAACAGCCGCACCACCGGTTCCACCATGTCGCGCCGGAAGCGCCCGAGGATCGGCCTGGGCAGGGGACGCTGCTCGTCGGTACGGGTCGCGAAGACCACCCCGTCGTGCCCGGTCAGCAGCCCCCGCATGGCGTCGACCGAGGCGTCCGTGACGTCGAGCAGGTGGTCGACGCCGGCGCCGGGACTCCGGGCCGCCGTGGTGACCTCATGTCCGCGCTCCCGCAGCACCTCCGTGACGTGCGCCCCGATCAGACCACTGCCACCGACCACCAGAATCCGCACGGCCGCATCGTCCACCGAGGACCGGGGCGCCTGTCAAGAGGGGCGCCTCTCACCGCGGGCCGGTCACGCGTCCACCGTCGCCGGCGTCTCGGCCGGGGTCCGGCGCCGCATCGCGTCCAACGACCACGGGCCCGCCCCGGCCACCGCGATGGCCAGGAACGACCACGCGTACAGGGCCGCCTCGGCTCCGCCGTTCTGGATGGGGAGCAACGCGCGCGGCTGGTGGATGACGAAATAGGCGTACGCCATGGAACCGGAGGCCAGCACGGCCGCGGGCCGGGTGAACAGGCCGGCCGTCACCAGGATGCCGCAGATCAACTGGATCAGGCCGGCCCACCAACCCGGCCACTGGCCGACGGGCAACGCCTCACCCTTGCCCTGGTTCCCGCCGAACAGGCCGAGGACGGTGGCCGCGCCGTGCAGCGTGAAGAGCAGGCCGACGACGATGCGGAACAGCGACCAGACCGGTCCGGCGAGCTTCTGCGTGTCCATCGAATCTCCTAGGGGAGGGGAGGGGATCGACACAAGCTAATGTCACCGAATTGCCTGATTCAAGAGGTGCCACTCTGCCCGGATTTTTCCGGGTTGCCCCCGGCGCAGGTGACGAGACGCATCTCAGGAATTACTCAGAGCATGTGGCGTTCACCACAGCGAACGCCCACCACCGATCGACGCACTCCGATATGTTCGCGGGGATCGAACGACCAGCAGCGGGCCGCGACCCGGTCCGCCGACGGAAGGACACCCGTGCGACGACTGCTCGTGGCAATGTCCGCCACAGCACTGACCCTGGCCGGGGCTGCGACACCCGCGCAGGCCACCCCGGCCCACGCCGCCCCCGCACCGGGCGGCCCGGGCGCCGGCGACACCTACTACCCGGACTACGGCAACAGCGGCTACGACGTCGGCCACTACGACATCCGGCTGCGCTACACCCCGGCCACCGACCGGCTCACCGGCACCACCACCATCCTGGCCACCGCCACCCAGGACCTGAGCCGGTTCAACCTGGACTTCCTGCTCGACGTCTCGTCGATCTACGTGAACAACCGCCCGGCCACGTTCGCCCGCGAGGGAGACCACGAGCTGGTCGTCACCCCGGCCCGGACGATCGCCGGCGGCGGCGCGATGACCGTGGTGGTGCAGTATTCCGGCGTGCCGTCGACGGAGGTCGCCGCGGGTTTCACCGCCTGGACGCGGACGGCCGACGGCGCCGTCGCCGTCGGTGAACCGGAGATCGCCTGGTGGTGGTACCCGAGCAACGACCACCCCACCGACAAGGCGACGTTCGACGTCTCGGTGGCGGTGCCGACGGGTGTCGAGGCGATCAGCAACGGCACCATGCCCCGCCCGCCGGTGCAGGAGAGCCTCGGCTGGACGCGCTGGAGCTGGCGATCGCTGAAGCCGCAGGCGACCTACCTGACGTTCCTGACCGTCGGCCAGTACGACGTCACCCAGGACACCACCGCCGACGGCACGCCGGTCTACAACGCGTACTCGCAGCTGCTCACGCCCGAACTGCGGGAGGCCGCGCAGGTCAGCGTGGAGCGCACGGCGGAGATCACCGACTGGGAGAGCACGCTGTTCGGCCCGTGGCCGTTCGAAGCGCGCGGCGGCGTCGTCACCCCGCCCGGCACGCTCGGTTTCGCCCTGGAGAACCAGACCCGGCCCAACTTCGCGAGCTCCTTCTTCCGGCGCGGCGCCAACACCTCGGTGGTCGTGCACGAGAACGCGCACCAGTGGTTCGGCGACTCGGTGTCGGTGGCCGAGTGGAAGAACATCTGGCTCAACGAGGGCTTCGCCAGCTACGCCGAATGGCTGTGGTCGGAGAAGAACGACGAGGGCTCGGCCCAGGACCTCTTCGACTACCTGTACGCCCGGTACCCCGCCGACGCCCCGATCTGGACGACCGCCCCCGCCGATCCCGGAACCGACCGGCTGTTCGGCGACGCCGTCTACAGCCGCGGCGCGATGACCCTGCACCAGCTGCGGGTGGCGGTCGGCGACGACACGTTCCTGGAGATCCTGCGCACCTGGACCGCCGAGCACAGATACGGCAACGGCACCACCGAGCAGTTCACCGCGCTCGCCGAGAAGCTCTCCGGCCAGGACCTGGACGCCCTGTTCCAGGCGTGGCTGTTCACCCCGGCCAAGCCGGTCCTGGCGGCGGCCACGAAGCTGACCAGGCCGGCGATGCCCAGGTCCTGGCCCGAGATCAGCCAGACCCACGAACTCCTGCACAAGCACTGACCGGCCCGGCCGGGTGGGCGGACGCGGCGACGCGTCCGCCCACCGAGCTCAGGACGAGGACGAGAACGCGGCGTCGAACGCGGCCGTGGGCGCGTCGAACGCCAGGCGCCGCACGAACTTCAGCGCCTCGGGGGCGCCCACCAGGCGATCCATGCCGGCGTCCTCCCACTCGACGGAGATCGGTCCGGTGTAGCCGATCGCGTTGAGCGCCCGGAAACAGTCCTCCCACGGCACATCGCCGTGGCCGGTGGAGACGAAATCCCACCCGCGCCGCAGGTCGGCCCACGGCAGGTGCGAGCTCAACCGTCCGCGCCGCCCGTCGCCGGTGCGCACCTTGGCGTCCTTGCAGTCGACGTGGTAGATCAGGTCCTTGAACTCGAGGATGAAGTTGACCGGGTCGAGGTCCTGCCACACGAAGTGCGACGGATCCCAGTTCAGGCCGAAGGCGGGCCGGTGCCCGATGGCGTCGAGCGCCCGGTGGGTGGTCCAGTAGTCGTAGGCGATCTCCGACGGGTGCACCTCGTGCGCGAACCGGACGCCCTCGGCGTCGAACACGTCGAGGATCGGGTTCCACCGGTCGGCGAAATCCTGGTAACCGCGGTCGATCATGGCCTGGGACGCGGGCGGGAACATCGCCACCGTGTGCCAGATCGACGACCCGGTGAAGCCGACGACGGTCCGCACGCCGAGCCGGGCGGCGGCGCGCGCGGTGTCCTTCATCCGCTCGGCGGCCCGCTGCCGCACCGCCTCGGCGTCGCCGTCCCCCCACACGGCGGCGGGGAGGATGTCCTGGTGCCGCTCGTCGATCGGGTGGTCGCAGACGGCCTGCCCGACGAGGTGGTTGGAGATCGCGTACACCTTGAGGTTGTGCTTCTCCAGAACGGCCCGCTTGCGGTCGACGTAATCGGGCTCGGCGAGGGCCCGGTCCACCTCGAAGTGGTCGCCCCAGCAGGCGATCTCGAGACCGTCGTAACCCCATTCGCAGGCCAGCGCGCACACCTGGTCGAACGGCAGATCGGCCCACTGGCCGGTGAAGAGCGTGATGGGTCGGGCCATGTGATGTCTCCCCTGATCGCAGCCGTCATCGGCGGGCGGCGAGGGATGACCGACCGGTGTCACCGCGCGGACCCAGGTTGCGCCTCCTGGACCGGCCCACGGGGCTTACCGCGACCCTAGCGCACCGGGCAGGTCTCGACCTCGGGAGCGAGGCCGAGGGCGGCGAGCTCGGCGAGGAGGTAGGCGACGTCGGCGGCGATCTGCTCGGGCGTCTGGCCGGGGCCGCGTGACTGCAGGGTCAGGTATTCGGTGAGGGGCCCGGCGGCGCCGAAGACCTGACGCAGGGCGGTGCGCCATGGTTCGGTCGTGCCGCCGGGCACGGCTGCGAGCCGGACCTCGATCACCGAGAGGCCGGCGTCGGTCAGGGCCTCGATGCCACCGGCCGGGTCGGGCCAGCTCCGGGCGACGTGCCCGAGATCGAGGCACACCCCGAGGCGCTCGCGGTCCATGCGGCTCATCGCCGCGACCGTCTGCTCGGGAGTGTCGAGGACGAGACCGGGGGCGGGCTGGAACCCGACCCGCACGGCGCGCCCGTTCTGCCAGGCCAGGTCGGCGAGGCCGGCGGAGAGGCGGCGCAGGATGCCGAGGCTCGCCTTGTCGGCGGCCTCGGCCCAGCCCGGGCGCGGGCCCAGGCCGATGGTGCTGACGGCGCCGCGGACCGCGTCGGCGTCGAGCAGGTCGAGCAGGATGCGGGCCAGATCGAGCGTGTATTCGCGGCGGGCCGGCTCCGTCCACGAGGGCTCCACCCCGGCGCCGGACCGGGCCCCGGCATCGAGCTGAGCCCCGGAGTCGGGCTGGGCCGCGGCGTCGGTCGGTGGTTCGCCGCCGCCCTCGGCGAAGGGCGCCCCGCTCAACGTGACGACCTCGAGACGACGGGCGTCGAGTTCGGCACGAAGCCGGGTGCGGGCGCGGCTCTCCACGGCGAGGGCGGCGGCGAGGGTGGGCGGGAGCCACAGATCGACGCCGAGCCGGTCGGCACCGAGCCGGGCCCGGACGGCACCGTAGTTGTCGAGCTCGGCCACGAGGGCCGGTAGATTGCTCACCGGTCGTGCGGCGATCTCACAACTGAGGTGCACGATCCGGCCGGAAGGGTGTCTCAGCCGCATCAGAGTCCTCCCGGCCCGGTCGCGTCGGTGCAGATGCACGTGCATCCGCCCGTGCGTTCGCGTCCAGTATGGACCATGCCGCCACCGTTCCTCGACGCGCGCGGGGCGGTCCGTCGGGTTGCCATGACGCCTCCATCCGTGGGGTCCATCTACCCCCGGATACGAGCGTCATGTGTCCGCAGGATCAGTGGCGTACGCACCGTGCGACGCGGTGACATGGGCCGACATGATCAGAGAGTTCCGACAAGATCGGCGGTCACCGATGTCTGCGGATAGGGTGACCTGCCGGTGCGAGGGTGTGTGAGCAACCGGACACACCGCGGGAGAGCGTTATCTATATGCATCATGTGCACGTTCGGACACGCACGTGACGATCACTCGTGCGTCGGCGCACCGTCGCGGAGCCGGCCGGCGCGGGGCGCACCGCGCCGTTCCCTCACCGGCTCCGCGACGGACGTTCCTAGACGGATTCCACCTCGGTCCACTGTGCCGAGACGGCCGAGCGGGACACCGCGTCGAGCACCAACTGCACCTGCAACGCGTCGGTGAACGACGGCGCCGGATCCTTGCCGACCCCGATCGCCTCGATGAGGTCGCGCATCTCATGGGTGAACGAGTGCTCGTAACCGATCAGGTGGCCGGGCGGCCACCACGCGGCCATGTACGGATGCTCGGCCTCGGTCACCAGGATGCGGCGGAAGCCCTGCTCGGCGGCCGGTTGCCCGCCGTCGTAGAAGGCCAGCTCGTTCATCCGCTCGAAGTCGAACACCAGCGAGCCGAGCGAGCCGTTCAGCTCGACCCGGAGCCCGTTCTTGCGACCGGTCGCGAACCGGGTCGCCTCGTAGGTGGCGATCGCCCCGCCGTCGAGCCGGGCCAGGAACAGGGCCGCGTCGTCGACGGTGACGTCGCCGCGCTGTTCCCCGGCGGCCGAGGCGGACAGCCCGGCGGACGCCTCCGGCAGCGGCCGGGACTTCACGAACGTCTCGGTCATCGCGGTCACCGACCGGATCGAGCGGCCGGTCACGAACTGGGTCAGGTCGATGATGTGGGCGCCGATGTCGCCGAGCGCCCCCGAGCCGGCCACCTCCTTGCGCAGCCGCCAGACCAGCGGGAACTCCGGGTCGACGATCCAGTCCTGCAGGTAGACCGCTCGCACGTGGCGCAGGGCGCCGATCCGGCCGGCCTCGACCAGCCGGCGCATGAGGGCCACGGCGGGCACCCGGCGGTAGTTGAAGCCGCACATGCTGCGTACCCCCGAGGCCTGCGCGGCGGTCGCGGCCGCCGCCATCTCCCGGGCCTCGGCCACCGTGTTGGCAAGCGGCTTCTCGCACATGACGTGCTTGCCGGCGGCGAGCGCGGCGAGCGCGATCTCGGCGTGCGTGTCGCCGGGGGTGCAGATGTCGATCAGGTCGACGTCGTCGCGGTCGATCAGCGACCGCCAGTCGGTCGTGTGCGACTCCCAGCCGAGCTTCTCGGCGGCGGCGGCCACCCCCGATCGGGAGCGGCCGCACACCGCCCGCATCCGTGCCGACAGCGGCAGGTCGAAGAATCGGTTCACGGTGCGCCACGCCTGTGAGTGCGCGGCGCCCATGAACGCGTAGCCGACCATGCCGACCCGCAGCTGTTCCGACATGAAACCCCCTCCGTCTCGCGCGGTTCAGAAGCCGAGCGCGGCGTACCGGTCGGCGTTCTCCTTGGTGATCGTCTCCGAGGAGAGCGTGATCTCCTTGGGCACCTGCAACTCCACCAGGTCGTTCATGCCCTTGCCCTGACCGATCAACCGGGCCAGCGAGACGGCCGAGGAGGCCATCGACGGGCTGTAGGTGACAGTCGCCTTCAGGACGCTGCTGTCCGCCTTGATCAGGTCGATGGCGGCCTTCGACCCGGCACCGCCGACCATGAAGAAGTCGCTGCGGTTGGCCTGCTTGATCGCGGCCAGCACGCCGATGCCCTGGTCGTCGTCGTGGTTCCAGACCGCGTCCATCTTGGGCAGGGCCTGCAGCAGCGCGGTCGCGGCGGCCTGTCCCGAGTCGGCGGTGAACTCGGCCGGACGGCGGTTGGCGACCTTGAACCCGTACGTCGCCAGGGCCGTGTTGAAGCCCTGGCTGCGCTCCTGGGTCAGCTCGAGCGAGTCGATGCCGGGGATCTCGCCGATGATCGGATTGCTGATCCCCTTGCTCTTGAGCTGCTCGCCGATGTAAGCCCCGGCGGCCAGCCCCATACCGAAGTTGTCGCCCTTGATCTGCAGGCGGTAGGCCGCCCGCGAGGGGAACGCGCGGTCCAGGTTGATCACCGGGATGCCGGCCTTCATCGCCTCCAGGCCGGCGGCGTCGAGCTCCTTGCCGTCGTGCGGGAGCATCACGATCACGGTGGGTTTCTGCGAGATCAAGGTCGCCACGGCGGCCCGCTGCGCGGCCGCGTCGTTGCCGGCCGCGACGCTCTTGAGCTCCACGTCGGAGTACGCGGCGGCCTGCGCCTTGGCGTTGTTGGTGATGGCGGCGATCCAGCCGTGGTCGGCAGCCGGCGCCGAGAAACCGATGACCACCTTCTGGCCGGGCGCGGCGTTGGCGTCGCCGCTCTCGTTGGTCTTCACCTGGGCGCTGGTGCCGGGATCGTTGCTGGTGCAGGCGGTCAGCAGGGCGCCGGCACCGACGGCAGCCCCACCAAACAAAACGTTCCTACGCGACAAAGCGGACATGATTCCTCCCCAGGGGGTACCCGAAGTCAGGTTCGGGCCGAGGTCAGCGCTTGAGAAGTTGCGTGAGCGAGCGGTAGCGGAACTGCTGGATCAACACCGCGGCGACGATGATGCCGCCCTTGACCATGTTCTGGACCTCGGTGGAGAGGTTGTTGATCGCGAAGAGGTTGGTGATGGTGGAGAAGACCAGCACCCCGAAGAGGGCGCCGACGATGGTGCCGCGGCCGCCGGACAGCAGCGTGCCGCCGATGATCGCCGCGGCGATCGCATCCAGTTCGTAGAGGTTCGCCATGGCGGCCTGGGCACTGGTCGCCTGGGACGTCAACATGATCGCCGCGAGGCCGCAGCAGAGGCCCATCAGCGCGTACAGCATGAGGGTGTGGCGTTTGACGTTGATGCCGGCCAGCCGGGCGGCCTCGGGGTTGCCGCCGACCGCGACCGTGCGCCGGCCGAAGGTGGTGCGGTTGAGCAGCACCCAGCCGGCCGCGACCACCACCGCCAGCAGCCAGACGAGCAACGGGATGCCGAGCGGTCTCGTGGTGGCGAGGTTGTTGATCGTGTCGTTCGTGGACACCTGCGTCTGCTTGCCGGAGATCTGCGCGGCGAGGCCGCGCGCCGACACCAGCATGGCGAGCGTCGCGATGAAGGGCACCAGGCGGCCGTACGAGATGAGTACGCCGTTGACGACGCCGACCGCCAGCCCGACCACCAGGGCCGTGAAGATCATGCCGAGGGCACCGTAGCTCTGCGTGGCGAGCGTCGTGCTCCAGACCCCGGCGAGGGCGATGATCGCGCCGACCGACAGGTCGATGCCGCCCCCGACGATCACGAAGGTCATGCCGACCGTGACGACGCCGATCGCCGACGCCTGCTGCAGGATCGTCAGGACGTTGTTGCGCACCCAGGTCGGGTCGGCGTAGAGCTCGGGCCGGGTGACGACGCCGATGACCACCAGCACGACCAGGACCCCGACCAGCCCGAGGTTGCGCACCGCGTTGTCGTCCAGATTCCAGCGCCGTTGTCTCGCCCGAACCGCTTCGGCTGTCACGCTGATCCCTCCGTCGGCCCGCAGGCGGTCATGCCGGCTCCCCTTCCAGCAGAGACCCCGCCATGACGAGGTCGAGGACGGTGTCTTCGTCGAGTTCGTCGGCCGGGGCCTCGTGCACGAGCCGGCCCTCCCGCATGACGAGCACCCGGTCGGCCAGGCCGAGCACCTCGGGCACCTCGCTGGAGACGAGCAGCACCGCCACCCCGTCCTCGGCGAGCCCGCGGATCACCTGGTAGAGCTCGGCGCGGGCACCCACGTCCACGCCCCGGGTGGGCTCGTCGAGCAGCAGCAGCCGGGTCCCGCCCAGCAGCCAGCGGCCGACCACCACCTTCTGCTGGTTGCCGCCGGACAGCGTGCGAGCCGGCCGGTCGACGTCGCGCGGGCGCAGTTCCAGCAGGTCGGCGGTCCTGAGCGCGGCGGCCCGCTCGTCGCGGGCGGCGGTGAAACCGCCGTGCGCGAACCCGGCGAACGACGCGAGGGTCATGTTCTTGTAGACCGGCTCGTCGAGCAGCAGCGCCTGGCTCTTGCGTTCCTCGGGGGCCATGCCCATCCCCCGGCGCACGGCCGAGCCGACCCCGGTGATCCGGTGACCGTCCATCGTGACCGTGCCGGCGTCGGGCCGGCGCGCCCCGAAGATCGTCTCGAGGAGCTCGGAGCGGCCGGAGCCGACCAGGCCGGCGATTCCCACGATCTCGCCGGGCGCGACCGCGAGGGACGCGTCGACGAACTCGCCGTGCCTGGTGAGTCCCTGCACGACCAGGACCGGGTCGGCCACCGGGGCGCCCGCGGCCGGCTCGGCCGGCCGGGCCGGGAACAGGTATTCGATGCTGCGGCCGGTCATGCTGCCGACGAGCTCGCGGGTCGGCGTCGTGCGGGCCGGCAGGTCGGCGGCGGTCGTGCGGCCGTCCTTGAGCACCGTCACGCGGTCGCCGATCTCGCGGATCTCGGCCAGCCGGTGCGAGATGTAGATGACCGCGATGCCGTTCGCGGTCAGGTCGCGGATGATCCGGAACAGGTTCTCGACCTCGTCGTGGGCGAGCACGGCGCTGGGCTCGTCCATGACGATCAGCCGGGCGTCGTGCGAGAGCGCCCGCGCCATGCTGACGATCTGCTTGCCCGCCGCGGGCAGGGCCTTCACCAGCCGGTGGGGCGGGATCTCGGGGTGCCCGAGCCGGGCCAGGATCTCCCGCGTGCTGGTGGCGATGGCCCGTCGCCGGGTGAAGCCGAACCGGCTGCGCTCGTGGCCGAGGAACGCGTTCTCCGCCACCGACAGGTCGTCGACCAGGTCGAGCTCCTGATAGATGGTGGCGATGCCGGCACGCATGGCGGCCTGCGGGGTGGCCGGCGCGAACGGATCGCCCAGCCAGCTGATCTCGCCGCCGTCCGCATGGTGCACGCCGGCCAGCACCTTGATCAGGGTGGACTTGCCGGCCCCGTTCTGGCCGAGCAGGCAGTGCACCTCGCCGGCGCGGACCGCCAACTGCACGCCGTCGAGGGCGCGCACGCCGGGGAACGTCTTGACGACGTCGGTCAGCCGCAGGACGGTGTCCGCGCCGGCCCGCCGTGACTCGGTTCCGGCGCTCACGACGCCTGCTCGAAGGCCATGTCGCTGGCGAGCACGGCCGCACCCGTCACGCCGGCGCGGCTGCCCAGCTCGGACAGCACCACGGGCAGGTTCCCGGTGGCCAGCGGCAGCGACCGGCGGTAGACGACGCTCCTGATCTCAGCCAGTAGCACGTGCCCGAGTTGGGCCAGACCACCCCCGATCACGATCATCGAGGGGTTCGCGAACGACACCAGCGTGGCGAGCACCCCACCGACGCGCCGACCGCCCGCGCGGATCAGCCGGATGCAGGTGACGTCCCCCTCGGCCGCCCCCTCGGCAACGTCGCGAGCCGTCAGTTCGGCACTGGCGGCAAGCCTCTCGGCCAGGGCCGGCGACTCCCCCGCCCGGGCCGCCGCGAGCGCGTCGCGGGCCAGCGCCGCCCCGCTGAACAACGCCTCCAGGCAACCGGCGTTGCCGCAGGAGCAGACCGGCCCGTTCGCGTCGACCTGGATGTGCCCGATGTCGCCGGCGCAGCCGTCGATGCCCCGGTAGACCGCGCCGGCCAGGTGGATCCCGCAGCCGATGCCGGTGCCGATCTTGACGAACAGGAAGTCGTCGATCGAGTGCGCGACCCCGCCGTGCCGCTCGCCGATGGCCATGATGTTGACGTCGTTGTCGACCACGGCCGGGCAGCTGTGCTCGCGGGCCAGCAGCTCGCGCACCGGGTAGCGGTCCCAGCCCGGCATGATCGGCGGCGACACCGGCACGCCGTCGCGGAAGCTGACCGGACCCGGAACACCGATGCCGACCGCGTCGAGGCGCTCGTAGGCCCCGTCGATGCGAGCCTTGGCGAGCAGGTCGTTCACCCGCTGGAGGATCACCTTGGGGCCGGACCGGATGTCGGCCGCCTCCCGATAGGCGGCGACCGGCTCGAGGCGGCCGTTGACCACCTCGATGTCGATCGAGCTGGCGCCGAGGTCGACGGCCGCGAACCGCAACCGCGGGTGGATCTCCACCAGGGTCGACCGGCGCCCGCCGCGGGAGGCCGCCATGCCCGCCTCGGCAATGAGCCCGGTCGCGACGAGCCGCTCGACCTCGGCCAGCAGGCGCGGCCGGGTCAGCTCGAGCCGGTCACCCAGCTCGGCCCGCGAAACCGCCCCCTCGTCCCGCAGGAGACACAAGATCCGCAGGTGGGGAGCATCGGACAGGAACACGGACACCTCCATGTGGGGTCACACACGCGGTGTTGCGCTCGTCACACTAAGCCGCTTCCGCCCCGCCAGTCCAGACCTTCTGGCAGCCGATTAGAAAGTTTCGTCACCAGAAGCAAAAGTGGGCACGGCGAACCGCCGATGATCAAAGGACGGCGCGCCGCCGCCGCGGGAACGCGGATGTGCCTGAAAGTGGGCTGTGAGTTAGTAACCCCTGTCGGGTGGGCATTGCGTTACCGGCCGTATCCGCACGTGGCGGGGGAGGGAACCCCGTGCGGGAGGCGGCCGGAACGACCGCCTCGCCCGGAGGGATCCCGCAATGAAGCTCTTCCACAGGCACGACAAGGACCAGCCGGACACCAGCGCCGCCGACGAGCGTGCCCTCGACAAGGACAGCCGAGCCGGCAGCCGGGAAGGGCGCGACGACAAGGCCTACACCAGCGGGTCCGGCGACTACGACCTCGCCGCCGCGGCCACCACCAAGACCGGACCGGACGACGACTACTCGGGGCCCAGGACCCCGCCCGACGCGGGCCCCGACTCCCCCGCCGCACTCGGCGGCAAAGGCCTGTTCGCCGCGGTCAAGCGGACCTTCAAGCAGTTCTCCGAGGACAACATCTCCGACTGGGCCGCCGCGCTCACCTATTACGGCGTGCTGTCGATCTTCCCGGGCGCCCTGGTGCTCGTGTCGATCCTCGGCCTGCTCAGCGCGAACGGCCAGGACACGGTCAAGAACACGATCAGTGAGCTGACCGGCAACCAGCAGGTGCGTGACCTCGTCAACACCGTGCTCGACCAGGTGAGCGACAGCGGGGCGTCGAGCTTCACGGCGATCCTCGGTCTGGTGCTGGCCTTCTGGTCGGCCTCCGGTTACACGGCCGCGTTCATGCGCGCCTCCAACGCCGTCTACGACGTCCCCGAGGGCCGGCCGATCTGGAAGACGCTGCCCATCCGGGTCTGGGTGACCGCGGTCATCGGCCTGATGCTCATCGTGTCGGCGTTCATCGTCATCTTCACCGGGGACCTGGCGCAGGTGGTCGGCGAGAAGCTCGGCTTCGGCGGCGTCGCCGTCACGACCTGGAACATCGCCAAGTGGCCGGTGCTCATCCTGCTGGTCAGCCTCATGTTCGCGATCCTCTACTGGGCGTCGCCGAACGCGAAGACCGGCGGTTTCCGCTGGGTCAGCCCCGGTGGCATCTTCGCCGTGGTGCTGTGGCTGATCGCCTCCGGCGCGTTCGCGATCTACCTGGCCAACTTCGCCAACTACAGCAAGACGTACGGCACGCTCGGGGGTGTCATCGCCTTCCTCGTCTGGATGTGGATCTCGAACATCGCCATCCTGCTCGGCGCCGAACTCGACGCCGAACTCGAACGCGGCCGGGCCATCGCGGCCGGGCACGACCCGGCCGACGAGCCGTTCCTGGAGCTGCGCGACGACCGCAAGCTCAAGAAGGGCAGCGAGCGTGGCCTGAGCACGAAGTGACGTCGAACCGAGAAACGGCCGCTCACCGCAGTGAGCGGCCGTTCCTCACTTGCACAGCATCCCGGTCATCCGGCGGCCGGCGATGCTCAGGCCGACCGCGAACAGCACGACGAGGTAGAGCACGTCGAGCGCCTGGACCCAGCCGACCGGGCCCAGGCTCAACGCGCGGGTCAGGTCGACCGACCGGTACAGCGGGGTCACCTCGACCACCCAGCGCAACCACTGCGGATAGGCCGTCGCCGGCGCGAACGTGCCGGAGAACAGGAACAGCGCGAACTGCCCGTTCGCGATCAGGTCGAACTCCTGCCAGCTGCGGATCAGGGTGGAGATCGTCATGCCGAGCGCCCCGAACGCGAACCCGATCAGGATCGCCGCCGGCAGCATGGCGAGGGCACGCGCCGGGCTGGTCAGATCCATCGCCACCATGATCGCCAGGAACGCGGCCGAGTAGAGAACCCCGCGCGCCATCGCCCAGGCCAGCTCCCCCAGGGCGATCTCGATCGGCCGCACCGGCGTCGCGAGGATCCCCTCGTAGAGCCGCATGAACTTCATCTTCCCGAAGAAGTTGAAGGTCGTCTCGGAGAGCGCGCCGGTCATCGCCGAGGCGGCCAGCATCGCCGGCGCCACGAACTCGGCGTAGCCGACCAGCCGGCCATCGCCCAGCGCGAGGTCGCCGATCAGGCCGCCCACCCCGACGCCGATCGAGAACAGGTAGAGCACCGGCTCCAGGAAGCCGGACAGCAACACGATCCAATAGGTCGAGCGCAGACAGGCGATGTTGCGCTCGGTCACCGACGCCGCCCGCCGGCCCGTCCCCTCGAACGAGATCAGCCGCGGCAGCACCAGGGTCACCATCAGAACACCAGCCGGCGGCGGAAGAGGCGGTGGGCGAGCACGCATCCACCGGCGCACCACACCAGCAGATAGCCCAGGTGCACCAGGCCGAGCCAGCCGGGCGCCCGGCCCAGCATCGCGTCCCGGCTCAGCTCGACACCGTGCCACAGCGGCAGCGCGTAGGCCGCCCAGCGCAGCACCACCGGCAGCGACTCCACCGGGAAGAACACCCCGGAGAACAGCGACATCGGCAGGAGCGCGAACCGCATCAGGATCGCGAGGTAGCTCTCGCTCGGGATGACCGCGCTGTAGGCCACCGTCGGCGCCGCCACCGCCAACCCCACGATCAGCGCCACCACCAGGGTCAGCGGCGCCCACCACGAGTGCACCACCCCGAACGCGACCGCCACCGCCAGGAACGCGGCCGCGCTCACCAGGATGCGGAACAGCATGAACGCCAGATGACCGCCCAGGATGTCGGCCACCCGCAACGGCGCCGCCGCCTGCGCGAAGTAGACCTTCATCCACTCGAAGTAGCTCATCACCGGCCAGGTCGCCTCGCCGAAGGCGGCCTGCGTCGCGGCCGACGCGACCAGGCCGGGCACGATCCAGTCCAGATAGGGCACGCCGTCGACGCCGCCGGACACGAACGCGCCCACGCCCACCCCGAAGCCGAGCAACGTCAGCAGCGGCCCGGCAAGCGTGGACAGCGCGCTCGACCGCCACGTGCGGCGGTAGTTGACCAGGTGATATTCCAGAACGTACGAAGCGGCGACCATCAGTCCACCAGCGTCCGGCCGGTGAGGTGCAGGAACACGTCCTCCAGGCTGCTGCGACGCACCAGCACGCCGGCCGGGTCGAGCGACCGGCGCTGCACCTCGGCGACGGCCTCGTCGCCGTCGGCCACGTAGAGCAGGATGCGGTCGGGAAGCACCTCGAGCCGCTCCCCCAGGCCGGCCAGCTTCTCCGCGTAGGCCTGCTGGGACCCGGTCGCGAACCGCAGCTCCACCACCTCGCGGGTGGAATAACGCTCGATGAGCGCCCGCGGCGAGCCCGCCGCCACGATCTTGCCGCCGTCCATCACTACGAGGCGATCGCACAACTGCTCGGCCTCGTCCATGTAGTGCGTGGTCAGCACCAGCGTCACGCCTTGCTGCTTGAGCCGGAACAACCGCTCCCACACCAGGTGGCGCGCCTGCGGGTCGAGGCCGGTCGTCGGCTCGTCGAGCAGCACCATCTCGGGCTCGTTGACCAGCGCCCGGGCGATCGTCAACCGCCGTTTCATGCCGCCCGACAGCGGCTCGACCTTGCTGTCGGCCCGCTCGGTGAGCTGCACGAACTCGAGCAGCTCGGCGGCCCGTTGCCGGGCCACCCGGCGCGCGATGCCGAAGAACCGGGCGTAGGTCGTCAGGTTCTCCCGGACGGTCAACTCGATGTCGAGGTTGTCGAGCTGCGGGCAGACGCCCAGCTTGGCCCGGATCGCCGGGCCGTCGCGGCGCGGATCGAGGCCGAGGATCCGCAGCACGCCGCCGGTCGGCGGGGACACACAGCCGATCATGCGCATGGTCGAGCTCTTGCCGGCACCGTTGGGACCGAGGAAGCCGAACGCCTCGCCCCGGCGCACGTCGATGTCGATCCCGTCGACCGCGGTGAAGTCGTCGAACCTCTTCACCAGGCCACGGGCATGTATGAGGGCATCCACGCGACGACCCTAGAGAGGGGGTACGACAAAACTCAGTCCGGCGGGGCCGTCGCCGTCCGGGCCGCCGACACCAGCTCACCGGTCAGCTCGACGACCGCGGGCAGGTTCACCGGCGTCCCCGAGTCGTAGCGCACCGCCCAGCTCAGCCCGTTCTCGCCGGGCACCCGGCGGCCCACCACCCGCACCCCGCCCGCCGAGAACGGATGATGCGAGGTGTACGCCACCGACCTCGTCACCCGGGTGCGCACCTGGTCGGGCAGCTGACCCGGCTCCAGCAGCAGGAAACCCACCACCGGCCCGTCGATCAGCACCGCGTACTCCGGGCGCTCCTCGGCCACCTCGGCCGGCGTGATCCTGAGCTCCCGCCCCGACCACGCGGCCTTGTGGATCTCGTGCCAGCCCAGCCGCCGGGCATCCGGCAGCCACAGGCCGTGGTTCGTGGCCACCAGCGCCCGGTCGTCGGCGAGCGGCGCCCACGCCACCACCCGCTCGTCCGGTCCGAGCTTGGGACGCAACGCCGCCGGTAGCTTCGGCTTGCGGGAGAAGAGACTCACAGACCACCTGCCGCCTGATCGCGCAACGCGCGCGCCTGCTGTTCGAGTGAGAAGAGCTCCCCGGCCAGGGCCAGGTATTCATCCTTGTGCGCCACCGGGTTGAGCCGCTGCACCTTCGACTTGAGATCACGGATCCGGGTGGTCACCGAGCCCGCCTGCAGCCGGGCCAGGGTGATCTGCACGTACCGCGGGTCGACCACGCCGTCCACCCGCAACGGCTCGACCGACAGTTCCGAGATCAGGCCCCGGCCGGCGAGATCGTCGCAGCCGTCCCGGACCTTCTCGATCCACACCACGCCACCGGACGACGCCGAGGACGCCCCGCCGGCCGCCGCGATCGCCTCCCGGATCGCCCGGTAGACCGCGTCGTTGTAGTCGTCGGCGCCGACCGTGTCGAACATCGGGCCGGCCAGCACCGGTTCCTGCAGCGCCAGTTTCAGCGACTCCCGTTCGACCAGCCGCTGCGGCGCCTCCGCGGCGCGGGCGGGCGGCCGGGCGGCCTGTTCGGCGGCGACACCGCGCAGCGCCGAGTTGACGGCCCGCTGCACCGGTTCCAGGTCCATCCCGAGATCGGCGGCGAGCTTACGGGCGTACTCCGGCCGCTTCTCCCGGTCCTTGATCTTGGCGACCAGCGGGGCCGCCTTGCGCATCGCCTCGACGCGGCCCTCCACCGTGTCGAGGTCGAAGCGGGAGATGGTGTGCCGCAGCGCGAAGTCGACGAGCGGCTCCCGGGCGGCGATCATGTCGCGCACCGCCAGGTCGCCCTTGGCCAGCCGCAGGTCGCACGGGTCCATGTTGTCCGGGCTGACCGCGATGAAGGTGCGGCCGACGAACCGCTGGTCCTCCTCGAAGGCGCGCAGCGCCGCCTTCTGCCCGGCCGCGTCGCCGTCGAACGTGTAGATGATCTCGCCGGTGAAGCTGTCGCTGTCCATCAGCAGCCGGCGCAGCACCCCGATGTGATCGATGCCGAAGGCCGTGCCGCAGGTCGCGACCGCCGTCGGCTCGCCCGCCTCGTGGCAGGCCATCACGTCGGTGTAGCCCTCCACGATGACCGCCCGGCCGCGCTTGGCGATCTCCCGTTTGGCCTGGTCGATGCCGTAGAGCACGTGCGACTTCTTGTAGAGCGGCGACTCCGGGGTGTTCAGGTATTTCGGTCCGTCGTCGTCGTCGAACAGCTTGCGCGCGCCGAACCCGATCACGTCGCCGGACAGGTCCTTGATCGGCCACAGCAGCCGCCGGCGGAACCGGTCGATGAGCGACCCGGAGCGGGCCGGCTTGGTGAGCCCGGCGGTGTTCAGCTCCTCGGCGGTGAAGCCCTTCTTCAGCAGATGCTTGGCGAGCGCGTCCCACGAGTCCGGCGCGAACCCGCATCCGTACCGTTCGGCGGCGTCGCGCCCGAACCCGCGCTGGGCGAGGAACTCGCGGGCCTTGCGCGCGCCCGGGGTGCTGAGCTGATCGCGGTAGAACTCGAGCGCGGTAACGTGGGCGGCGAGCAGCCGGGCCCGCTGCCCGGCCTGCGGGCGGGGCCCCGGGTTGGGCGAGTTGTCGGTCTCGTAGCGCAGCTGGATGCCGGCCCGGGAGGCGAGCCGCTCGATCGACTCGATGAACGACAGGTGTTCGGCGTCCATCAGGAACTTGATCGCGTCCCCGCCCTGCCCGCAGCCGTGGCAGTAGAAGACGTTGCGGGCCGGGGCGACGGTGAACGACGGGGTCTTCTCGTCGTGGAACGGGCACAGGCCCTTGAGGTTGCCGCCACCGGCGGAGCGCAGGGTCACCGACTCACCGATGATGTCGGCGATCGAGGTCCGGTCACGGACCAGCGCTATGTCCTCGTCCTTGACCCTGCCCGCCACGGCATACATCCTGCCTCGCGTCAGGAGCGGGCTGCCACCAGGGTCCGGTGCCACTCGACGGCGGCGTGGTCGGTGAGCGACGCGACCTGGTCGATCACCACTCTGAGTGCGGCGGCGTCACTCCCGGCGGCCGCGTGCAGGGGCCCGAAGACCACATCGAGCCGTTCCGGTGTACGCCTGAGCGCGTCGACCAGCTCGGCGAGGATCGTGCGCTGCTGCTCGTACCAGCTCTCCGCCGCCCTGGTGCGCATCACGTAGCGCAACGCCATCGCCTTGAGCAGCGCGCACTGGTTACGGACGGTTCTCGGGACGATCAGGTCGGCCTCGTACCGGCGGACCGGATCGGTGCCGTACCGGCTCTGCGTGGCGCCGACGGCGGAGGCCACGAAGCGGCCGGTGAGGATGCTCGTCATCCGTTTGAGTGCGATCTGGGCGGTGTAGGTGCCGTCGTGACCGGCGACCTCGGCGACGACCGGGTCGGCGAGCAGCCGGTCGAGGGTGCCGGCGAGGGTGTCGGCCGGTTCGTCGGAATAGACGGCGGCGGCGTCGGCGCACAGGGCGGCCCGTTCGGCCGGGTCCTCGAGCAGCGGCCGCAGGTTCAGGTAGCCGCCGTGCACCCCGTCCTCGACGTCGTGCACCGAATAGGCGACGTCGTCGGCCCAGTCCATCACCTGGGCCTCGAGGCAGCGCCGCTCGCCGAGCTCGGCGGGCGGGTGCATCCAGTCGAAGACCGGCCGGTCGTCGCCGTACACGCCGAACTTGCGGTATCCGCTCCGGCGCGGCCACGGGTACTTGGCGCAGGCGTCTAGGGAGGCGCGGGTCAGGTTGAGGCCGGCGCCGGGGACCTTGGCCTCGAGCCGGGTCAGCACCCGCAGGGTCTGCGCGTTGCCCTCGAACCCGCCGCAGGCCTGGGCGACCTCGTCGAGGGCGGTCTCGCCGTTGTGCCCGAACGGCGGGTGGCCGAGGTCGTGGGCCAGGCCGGCGACGTCGACGACGTCCGGGTCGCACCCGAGTCGCGCGCCCATCTCCCGGGAGATCTGGGCGACCTCGAGGGAGTGGGTCAGTCGCGTACGCAGGAAGTCGTCGGACCCGGCCGTGTGCACCTGGGTCTTGGCGGCCAGCCGGCGGAAGCCCGCCGAGTGCAGGACGCGGGCCCGGTCGCGCTGGTACGGGGTTCTGCCGTAGCCGCTGTCCTTGGCCGGCTCGGTGCACCATCTCTGGGCGTCGGACGCCGTCATGATCCCAGCCTAAGCGGCTGGTGCCGGTTGCCGATGTAGTAGCCGTGGAGTCCGTTTCGCCCGGCCGTCGTGGTCTGACCATCGTTACCCGGCTGCTGCTGATGGGCGCGGCGGGTCTGGCGTCGGTGGCGCTCGTGGTGGCGTTCGCGATCTACAGCTCGCACGTGCAGGCCGACGCGAGCCGCGACATCGCGCGCGTGTCGGACGGCATGAGCCGGCAGTGGAACGCCGACATGATGCACGACGCGTTGCGGGCGGACGTGATGGCGGCGCTCTACTCGGCGGCGACGGCGGACCCGGCAGCGGCTGCGGAGCACCGCCGGGCGATCCTGGCGAACTTCGACGCGGCGGCCGTCGAGGCCCCGGCGGTGCTGGCCGCCGACTACGCACGGGTCCGCCCGCGAGTCGTGATATATGCGGATACGGCGGTCTCGCTCGTGGACTCCCGGTCGGCCGCTCAGCTGCCCGGCTACCTGAAGATCTACGCGGAGCTGGAGGAGCAGCTCGGCGCCCTCGACGACGGCATGATGCGGGCCGTGCGGACGGCCAGCGACCAGGGTGTGGCCTCGTCGCGCCGGAGCGACCTGGTCATCGGGCTGGCCGGCCTCGCCGGCGCGCTGCTCACGGCACTGGCCGGGGGGCGGACGGTGCGGGCGATCCGCGGGCCGCTGCGCGAGATGCTGAGCGGGCTGCGGGCGGTGGCCGGCTGCGACCTGACCGTCCGGGTGCCGGTGCTGCGGGGCGACGAACTGGGCGAGATGGCGGGGGCACTGAACGGCGCGATGACCTCGCTGCGGGAGACGGTGGCCGCGACGGCGTCGAGCGTCGGCACGCTGAGCTCGGCGAGCGGCGACCTGCGGACCCTGGCCGGGGACCTCGACGCCTCGGCCGAACAGACCTCGGCGCAGGCCCGCCGCGCGGACAACTCGGCGCGGCACGTCGCGACGGCGGTCAGCGACATGATGACCGCGACCGACGAGCTGGCCGCGTCCATCCGGGAGATCGCCCGGCAGACCGCGCAGGCCACCGAGACGACGACCGCGGCGACCCGGGACGCGGCCCGGACGGCGGAGGCGGTCAACCGGCTCAGCGACGCCAGCCGCGAGGTCGGCGACATCGTGCGGCTGATCACCAACATCGCCGAGCAGACCAACCTGCTGGCCCTGAACGCGACGATCGAGGCGGCCCGCGCGGGCGCCGCCGGCAAGGGGTTCGCCGTGGTGGCGACCGAGGTGAAGGACCTGGCGCAGGAGACCGCGCAGGCCACCGCCGACATCACCGCCAAGATCTCGGCGATGCAGGAGATGACCGGGGGCACGGCGGCCGCGATCGCCTCGATCACCGACGTGATCGGGCAGATCGACGACGGTCAGCGGACGATCGCGGCGGCGGTGGAGCAGCAGTCGGCGACCACCGAGCTGATGTCGCGCAACGTCGGGGAGGTGTCGGCGGCGGCCGGGGAGATCAGCGGGACGGTCACCAACATCACCCGGTCGACCGAGGCCACGGCGGAGGGGGCGAACACCACGCGTACCTCGGCCGAGGTGGTCAGCGCCGCGGCCGGGGAGATCCGCACGCTGATGGCGCGCTTCCGCTACTGAGGCCCTTTCCCGCTCAGGACGCAGAACTCGTTGCCCTCGGGGTCGGCCAGCACCACCCACGGGACGTCGTCGCCCTGACCGATGTCGGCGAGCCGGGCGCCCATGTTGACCAGCCGCTCGACCTCCATCTCCTGGTCGTCCGGGCGCAGGTCGAGGTGCAGGCGGTTCTTCACCGTCCGGGGGTCGGCCGAGGTGCCGAACAGCAGGCCGGGCAGTTCCGCCGGGGTGCGGCGGATCTCCACCTCGTCCGGGGCCTCGTGCACGATCGTGTATCCGAGGGCCTCGGCCCACCAGCGGGCCAGCCGGTGCGGATCTTCGGCGTCCACGACGATCTGTTCCCAGCGGACCGGCATGTGGCCCCCTCCTTATCGAAAAGTGACGATCATGTTACGCGCCCACTGTCGAGGGACCGACTCCCGTACGCCGGACCGGCCGTGCGACGAAGCCGTTCGATGCGCCCGACGATCCGAGATGTGGAACGACTACGGCTTCTGCTGAGCGAGCTGGGTGCGGCCGGATGGACCGGAGCACTGCACATCGGGGGTACACCCGGCGGCGTGCTGCATCTGGCCGGCGGCCGGATCTCGTACGCCGAGACGCCGGCCACGCCCGGCCTCGGGGAGCGGCTCGTCGCGTCCGGCCGGTTGAGTCACCGGGCCTGGTCGTCGGCGGCCGCCCGGCGCACCGCGCGGGTCCTGCTGCGGGACGGGCTGATCGGGCGCAACGAGTTGGAGTCCCGGGTGGCCGCCGCGGTCGCCGACGCGGTCGCCGAGATCCTGCGGTCGGGTCACGGGCCGGTGCGGCTGGTCGCCGGCGAACGGCACTGGCTCGGCGATTTCGGCCTGTCCGGCCTGCGTAACCGGCGTGGCCTGACCATGACGCACACCGGGTGCGACTCCTCGCCGCACGGTCGCCGCAGGATGGCCCACGGTGACGGCGCGGGGCTTTCCCCGGGTCGCCGCCGTTCGGAGGGGGCAACGCAGCGCTGAGGGGAAAGAGTGCCCGGCGTCGATCACTGTCTGCAGGAGGCCATGGCGATTCCCGGCGCGGTCGGCGCCAGCATCGTCGACTACACCACCGGCTTCCCGGTCGCCACGACCGGAGCCGCACCCAATTCCGACCACGAGGCCGCCGCGGCCGGCACGGCCGATGTGGTCCAGGCGGCGACCAGCCGGTCGCTGCTGGTCTCGGCGGTACCGCACGACCTGTTGGAAGACCTGATCATCACGACGGCCGGCGGCTATCACCTGCTCCGGCTGGTGCACACCGAGTTCGACAGCCGGCTCGTCCTCTACCTCTGGCTGGACCGGCAACTGGGGAATCTCGCGGTGGCCCGCCGCCGGATGCAGAAACTCGCCGACGACCTGGTCGCAACGTGAATCGATTTCGACGGGAGACCGCGTGACCGCCACCAAGACCGCCGGGCCGGCGCGCCTGCTCACGCAGGTGGCGGCCGACCGGCAGACCGGAGCGCTGGTGGTCGGCGGCCACCCGGGCGGCGCGGTCTACGTCCTCGAGGGCCGGGTCATCTACGCGGAGTCGCCGGCCGCCCCGGGCGTGGGCGAGCTGCTGACCGCGTCCGGCCGGCTGGCGGGCCGCACCTGGCAGACGGCCATCGACCAGGGCACCTCCACCGCCCGGGTGGGCCGGCTGCTGGTCGAGCAGGGCCATCTCACCCAGGGTGAGCTGGAGCTGTGCGTGCTCGGCGCGACCTACGACGCCGCCTACTTCGCGCTCTCCCCCACCGGGGCGCCCGTCGAGTTCCTCGACGGCGCCATGCACTGGCTGGGGCCGGTCGCGCACATCGACCCGGCGGCGGTCAACCGGGAGGTACGCCGGCGCACCCGGATGCTCGACTCGATCTTCCCGGACGCGCGGGTGGACACGGCGGCGGTCACCCCGGTGGCCCGGCCGCCGCGCGAACGGATCACGCTGACCGCCCTGCAGTGGGAGCTGCTGGTACACGCGGACGGCCAGCGCACCCCCGCCGACCTGGCGTTGCTTCTGGGGCGCGCGGGCTTCGCGACGATCGCGGAGCTGCGGCGCCTGGCGGCCGCCGGCCTGCTGGAGCTGCCTGAGGTACGGGCGGAGCCGCCCGAGTTCGTCCGGCTGCCGGTGGCCCGGGGCGCGGCGGTGGACGTGCGCCGCCCGCCGCCGGCCACCGGCGACCCGCCGCCCGCCCCGCCGGTCCCGTCCGTCCCGCCGGTCCCGCCCGCCCCGTCGGTCCCGCCCGTCCCGGTCGTGCGAGGGCCCCGCCCCGAAGACAACAGCAGCGCCGGCCCGGTCAACAGCACCGGCGCCGGCACGGTGTACCGGCCGCCCCGGCTGGCCCGCCGAAAACCCGGGGCGAAGCTGCCGAAGGAGGTCGCCGGGGAAGCCCCGCCGGCCCACCCCGGCACCGATGAGGTCCTGCTCAAACGCATTCGTACCGCACTGAGGGCTTTGCGGTGACGCGCGCACCCCCTGCTAACGAGAAAGAGAGCCGAGGATGACGGTGGATCCGGCGGTACTCGAGGAGCTCGACCGTTTGCGTTCCCGGTTGCCGGAGCTCTCCGGCAGTGTGCTCGCCACCACCGACGGGCTGGTGGTCGCGCACGACGCCCACGAGCACGAGCCGGACGGCCTCGCCGCGCTGGCCGCCGCTCATCTGGCGCTGGCCCGGCGGTTCGCCCACGCGGTGAGCCACGGCGGCCTGCGCGAGTCGGTGGTCGAGTGCGACCGCGGCTACATCACCACCTACACCGCCGGGCCGAACACCCTGCTCACCCTGGTCACGTCCGGGGACGCCAACCTCGCGATGGTCCACCTGGAGGCCCGCCGGTGCGTACGCCGGCTGGTGCGGATCCTCACCGTGGAGGCCAAACCGAAGGCCCGGCCCGAGATTCCCACGCAGCCCGGCCCGGGGGTGCCGCTGGCCCGGCGCACCCCGATGGCCACCCTGCCCCACAACGCCCGGCGCCGGCAGGCGACCGGCTGATCCCCGGTACCGCCGGCGAAGCGGCGGTCCGTCATCCCACCGCAACGGAGGAACCATCCCATGCCCGACATGGACACCGCCCTCAAGGAGATCATGGAGATCGACGGCGCCGTCGGCGTCGCCCTCGTCGACCACACCAGCGGCATGGCCCTCGGCACCGTCGGCGGCGGCAAGGAACTCGACCTGACGGTCGCCGCGGCCGGCAACACCGACGTGGTGCGCGCGAAGCTGCGGGCGATGGAGATGCTCAACATCTCCGAGAAGATCGAGGACATCCTGATCACCCTGGACAGCCAGTACCACATGATCCGCCCGCTCACGAGCCGCTCCGGCAAGGGCTTGTTCCTGTACGTGGCCCTGCGCCGCGACCGCTCCAACCTGGCCATGGCCCGCCACCAGCTCCGCCGCATCGAGAACGACCTCGACGTCTGACCGCGACCCTCGTCCGGTGTGGTCCCGGGGGTGGCGGTGGCGCGCGTGCCCGCTCCCGGCGGGGAGGGCCAGGCTGTCCTGCCCTCCCCGCCCACCGGCCGCTCACCCGCCGCCCACCCGCCGCCCTCGAGGCCGCCCAGCGGCACCGGTCATCGCCGGCGGGCGACCTCGAGGGCGGCGGTGCCCAGCAACGGGATCGCGGCGATCGCGAACAGGGTCGTCAACGTGATCGGCAGCGCGAACCAGGCGTACAGGACGACCGCGAAGACCTCGGCGGCGAACCCGCTCACCGACAGGACGGTGGTGCGGGCCGCGCCGGTGATCTGCTCCTGCAGGCGGGTCTCGGCGCGCAGCGTCGCGAACTGCAACAGGCCGAAAGCGGCGGCGACGACGACCATGCCGGCGAGGTTCGCGGTGAGCGCGCCGGCGGCGAGAAGGACGGCCGCGACGACGGCCGCCCCGGCCGGCAGCGGCGGCGCGGCGTAGCGTCCGGCGAGCGCGCTTCCCGCGGCCATCGCGAGGGCGGTGAGGGCGAACAGCAACGGTACGGCCGTGGTCGGCGCGCCCTTCTCGCGGGCAAGCAGCGGTAGATATTCGTCGAGGGCGCTGAAGCCGGGCAGTAGCGCGGCCACCGCGACGGCCAGGATCATGCGATGCCCACCAGCCGGTAGCCGCCCGCGGCGAAGGCGGGCGTCGCGAGCAGCGTCGCCGCCGAGCCCGCACAGCACGAAGCCGAGCGCGAAGCCGGGGAACGCCGGCCAGCTCAGCCACAGCGCGTAACCGGCGGCGGTGAGGAGCTCACCGATCGCGTAGAGGCCGCGACGGGACCACGCGTCGGCCAGCGCGCCGGAGGGCACCTCGAAGGCGAACGAGACCACCGACCAGATCGCGAACAGCGTGGAGATCTCCCCGGTGGACAGGCCCGCGTCGGCGAACAGCAGCGCGTAGACCGGGTAGAGCAGAACTCCGTCGGCGCAGGCGCGGACGGCGTAGAGAAGCGGCGGCGATCAACGTCGGGGTGGATGCATGAGTTCATCCTCCGCCCGCGGTCAACCCAGTTTTGCCTCGTCGGCGGCGGCCCGCCCGGACTCCCAGCCCTCCAGGCTGTCGACGCGGCTGCCGCGGGCCCGGACCGTACGCGGGAAGGACTGCGCCATCGCCTCCCGCACCCGCAGGTCGCGGCCGCGCAGCACCGGCAGCAGGTCGGTGTGCCGCTCGATCTCGTGCCGGGTGGTCCGCTCGAGCCGTTCGCCGATCCGGTGCGCGTAGGCGACCAGGAAACTGCGCCGGAACGCTTTGACGCGGGCCTTGCCCTTCACCGGTTCGTCGCGCGCCATCGCCCTGTTGGCCTGCACCAGCAGTGACGTGTAGAGCAACTCCACCGCGTCGATGTCGGCGTCGAACCCGAAGACGGTGGAGAAGGCGAGCTCCGGCGACCAGACGGTGTGACAGTGATTGGCTCTCGCCACGGCGTCGAGCAGGGCCGCTTTCTCGCTCTCGTACGGGTGGTCGACCCCGACCCGGCGGGCCAGCGGCACCGACTCCGGTGCGGCGGTCAGCACCGATTCGATGCTGTGCTTGGCGATCAGCTCCTGCGCCTTGGCCGAGAACGCTTCCGCCTCGGCCGGGAACTCGGTGCCCTCGGCCTTCGCGAGCAGGGCCCGCACCCGGTCGAGGATCCGGTTGTCGGCGCCCTGGTACCGGGCGGTGCCGACCGTCCCCGGCGGCGGGACGAGGGTTTCGATGCGCGGCAACCGGCGCAACTCCAGCAGGAGCCCGAGCGCGGCGTCGTGGCGCCTGATCCGGTCCAGTTCGATGCGGTCCGGCCGGGTCCGGTCCGCCCCGGTCCGGCCGGCCGCGGGCAGGTCATCCACCTGGGCGCGCCACCGCGGGTCGACCTCGCGGAACCTGGTGAGGTGCCGCCGCACCGCCTCGGCGACGATCTGCGCCTGCCCCGGCTCGCCCCGCCGCGCGACCACCCGATGCAGCTCAGCGGGCTGCCACCCGCCCTGGAACAGCCGGTCGACGGCGGCGTCGACGGCGGCGACGAGCACCGCGTCGGCGTCCGGCGTCCCGGCGAGCGCATCGAGCCCGGCCTCGTAGCTCAGCTCGCCGGCAAGCACCGCCCGCACCGTCTCGGACGCCTTGACCCCGGCGTTGTCCTGCTGGATGGCGTCCACCTCGTACTTGTCACGGTGATGTCGGCGATGCTTTCGGCAGGCCGGTGTTACGAAAGCCGGGGGTTACGAAAGGCCGGTGTCAGCCGCCGGACTCGTCGGTCTCGGCGCCCTCGGGGACGGTGTCGTCGTCCCGGCTGTCCAGCCAGCCGTACGGCAGCGAGACCTTTCCCGGCGCGTTCACCCGGCCACGCGGCTGGCCCAGGGCCTCGGCCGGGAACGGTGTCGCCGGGTCGAGCATCGCCAGCAGGTCGTCCAGCTCGGCCAGGGACGAGATCATCGCCAGGCGCCGGCGCAGGTCCCCGCCGACCGGGAAACCCTTCAGGTACCAAGCGACGTGCTTGCGGAAGTCGGCACAGCCGTGCTTCTCGTCGCCCAGGGCGTCGACCAGCAACTCGGCGTGCCGGGACATGATCTTCGCGACCTCGCCCAGAGCGGGCAGGACCGGGCGGTAACTCGCGCCCTGGGTGAACGCCGCCTCCAGGTCGGCGAACAGCCACGGACGGCCCAGGCAGCCACGGCCCACCACGACGCCGTCGACGCCGGTGTGGTCGACCATGCGCAGGGCGTCCGAGCCCTCCCAGATGTCGCCGTTGCCGAGCACCGGCACGTCGAGGGCCTGCTTGAGGGTGGCGATCGCGTCCCAGTCGGCCGTGCCGGAATAACGCTGCTCGGCGGTGCGGGCGTGCAGGGCGACGGCGGCCACTCCCGCTTCCTGGGCGGCGAGGCCGGCTTCGACGTACGTCAGATGGTCGTCGTCGATGCCCTTGCGCATCTTGATGGTGAGCGGAATGCCGAACGGCCGCGCGGCCTCGACCGCCTGGGACACGATGCGGCTGAACAGACGCCGGCGCCACGGCAGCGCCGAACCGCCGCCGCGGCGGGTGACCTTGGGCACCGGGCAGCCGAAGTTGAGGTCCACGTGGTCGGCCAGGCCGTCCTCGCCGACCATCCGGACCGCGGCCGCCGTCACCTGCGGGTCGACGCCGTAGAGCTGCAGGCTGCGAAAGCCCTCGTCCTCGGCGAACGAGATCATCTTGAGCGTCTTGGGGATCCGCTCGACAAGCGCCCGAGTCGTGATCATCTCGCAGACGTAGACCCCACCGCCCTGCTCACGGCAGAGCCGCCGGAACGCCACGTTGGTGATCCCGGCCATCGGCGCCAGCACGACGGGCGGGTTCACGGTGTGGTTCCCGAGCGTCAGCGGCTTCGCGGTCTTGAGCGGCGCAGTCACACTCCCGAGGATGCCATGCGACCGGCAGCAGCCGGAAATTGCGCCGGCTCGGCTTCGCCTACCCGGCGCGGGTCCCGGGCGTCTGGCAAAGTCGGCCGCATGGCAGACGTGGCGGGGCACCGACGGCTTGTTGTCGTGTTCGAGTCGCCGGTTGCGGAGGCGATGCTCCGGCTTGCCGTCGAGCTCGGGTTCAAGGCCGTGCTCGTGGAGCCGGACGAGGTGCGCCTGCAAGGGACCCCGCGGCCGCACGGCGATCAGGTGGTGCACGATCTCGCGGCGGCCGACCTCGACGAGGGCACCGATGTCGTGCTCAGCGACCACCACCGGGCCGAGATCGGGGTGGTGCTCAAGGAGGCGCTCGCGGCGCGGACCCGGTGGATCGGGATTCTCGGCAAGCCGGCCGTCGAGGGGCCGCACGTGGCGATGCTGCGGGAGCTCGGGGTGCCGGCGGCGGAGATCGGGCGGGTGCACCGCCCGATCGGCCTCAACATCGGCGCCCGGACCCCGGCCGAGATCGCCGTGGCGACCCTGGCCGGGCTGATAGCCGAACGTAACGGCCGACCGGGCGGGTTCGAATTCTGACCCGGGGAACTAGCAGCCGGGCAGGCGCTTGATCAGGTAGTCCTCGATGTGATCGAGGGAGATCCGCTCCTGCTTCATGGTGTCGCGGTCACGCACCGTCACGGCGTCATCGTTCAGGGTGTCGAAGTCGACGGTGACGCAGAACGGCGTACCGATCTCGTCCTGCCGGCGGTAACGCCGGCCGATCGCCTGCGAGTCGTCGAACTCGACGATCCACCGCTTGCGCAGCGTGTCGGCCAGGCCGCGGGCCTTCGGGGACAGCTCCGGGTTGCGCGACAGCGGCAGCACCGCGACCTTGATCGGGGCCAGTCGCGGGTCGAACCGCATGACCGTGCGCTTGTCGACGCCACCCTTGGTGTTCGGGGCCTCGTCCTCGTCGTACGCCTCGAGCAGGAAGGCGAGCACCGCGCGGGTCAGGCCGGCGGCCGGCTCGATCACGTACGGCATCCAGCGTTCCTGCTTCTCCTGGTCGAAGTACGACAGGTCGACGCCGGAGTGCTTGGAGTGCGTGGTCAGGTCGAAGTCGGTGCGGTTGGCGATGCCCTCGAGCTCGGCGAACTCGGTGCCGCCGAACTGGAAGCGGTACTCGATGTCGACGGTGCGCTTCGAGTAGTGCGAGAGCTTCTCCTTGGGGTGCTCGAAGAAGCGCAGGTTACTCTCCGACAGGCCCAGCTCGCGGTACCAGTTCCAGCGCTGCTGCAACCAGTACTCGTGCCACTCTTCGTCCTTGCCGGGCTCGACGAAGAACTCCATCTCCATCTGCTCGAACTCACGCGTACGGAAGATGAAGTTGCCCGGGGTGATCTCGTTGCGGAAGCTCTTGCCGACCTGGGCGATGCCGAACGGCGGCTTCTTGCGGGCCGCGGTGGCGACGTTGTTGTAGTTGACGAAGATGCCCTGGGCCGTCTCCGGGCGCAGGTAGTGCAGCCCGTCAGCGCTCTCGGTCGGGCCGAGGTAGGTCTTCATCAGGCCGTTGAACATCTTCGGCTCGGTGAAGGTGCCCTTGTTGCCGCAGTTCGGGCAGTTCAGCTCCTGCAACGAGGACGGCGGCGAGCCGTGCTTGGCCTCCCACGCCTCCTCGAGGTGGTCGGCGCGGAACCGCTTGTGGCAGGACTGGCACTCGGTCAGCGGGTCGACGAACGCGTCGAGGTGACCGGAGGCGGCCCACACGTCGCGGGCCAGGATGACGGCGGAGTCGAGGCCGACGATGTCGTCACGCTGCTGCACCATCGTGCGCCACCACTGGCGGCGGACGTTCTCCTTCAGCTCCACGCCCAGCGGACCGTAGTCCCAGGCCGAGCGGGTCCCTCCGTAGATCTCGCTGGAGGGGAAGACGAAGCCCCGGCGCTTGGCCAGGGAGACGACGGCGTCGATACGGTCGGCGGGCATGTTCCTCCTACGCCGGCTGGGTGTCGGCGGGGACATGGTGGGTTGGCTATCAGGACAAACAGCGAGATTACTCCCCGAGCCGGCACAGTTCTAACCCGCCCGTGCCGCCCGTGTCCTGCTTGAGGACGGCGTCGAGCTCGCCGGTGTCGCCACCGCTGTAGGTGACATCGACCGGCAGGGTCAGCGTCGTGAAGTCGAGGTCGCCGAACGTCCACCGGGTGATGGCCTGCTCACCGGTGACCCGGCTGCGGAACTCGGCGGGACTCTCGTCGTCCTGCGCGTCGTCGCACAACATCCCGTACGCCTCGTCGTAGCGCTTGTCGCGCAGGGCGCCGAGATAGTCGCCGACCGAGGCCTCGGCGTGCTCCTGCAGGGAGCCGGTGGCGGAGATGCCGATGCCGACGAGCGCGGCGGTGCCGCCGCCGCAGACCAGCACGGCGACGGCGACGGCGATGCCGATGCCCCAGCCGATGCGTTTGCCCCGGCCCTCGACCGGCGGGGCCGGGAACGGGGGATAGACGCCGGGGCCCTGAGGCGGGGCGGGAATCATGTGGCCCAGGTTAGTCGCCCCACCCGGATCCGTGGTCGGCGCCAGGGTGTGGTTCAGCGCCGGGGTGCGGTCAGCGCCGGGTGCGGTCAGCGCCAGGGTTCGGCGGCCCGGTCGCTGGCGGTCACGGTCACCTGGCCGCCGGGCTCGGCGGAGGCGAGGGTCTCGAAGGCGGACGGCACGTCGACCGACTCGGACAGCAGCGGGGTGGCGTGGACCTTGACGTCGAAGCCGCCCAGGGCGCGCCGGTAGGCTCCGACGGACTCCCACTCGGTGACGAGCGTCCAGTGGTCGGGGTCGTCGATCGCGCGGGTGAGCCGGCCGGAGAGATAGCCGGGGCGCTCGGCCAGCGCGGTGAGGGCGGCATGCGCCCGGAGCACGAAGCCGTCCTGCGTTTCCCCGGGGACGACGAAGCGGTTGAGCACGAGCATGAGACGAGCGTACGCAGGCCTGGGAGGCATCACGGTGGCGACGTCCGACTACGTTCTGCGCCGGCTGGCGCGGGTGAACCCGACGGTGGCCTTCATCCTGGCGCTGGCACTGATGCTGGGCGGCCTGTTCCTGCCCGGGATCATCGGTGCCGCGCTGCTGTTCCTGCTGGCCGCGGGCCTGGCGGCGCTGACCTTCACGACGTGGGCGGTGCAGAAGCCGGCGACGCGTACGGTCCGGGTCCTGATGCTTCTCCTGCTCCTCGCCGCGGTGGTCGCGAAGGCGATGTGACGTCCCAGCCAGGTGAGGCCCCAGCCAGGTGACGTCCCAGCCAGGCGGAACCGGGCGGAGAACACATGCGCTTTTGACAATCATTATCATTGTCGGCGAGAGTGGGTGCTATGCCCCGTGCCCTGCTCGCCGCCGTTCTGGTGCTCGCCGTGGCGGCCGGCTGCGGCGCTCGCGCCTCGGCCGGTGGCTTCACCGCCGGCCGGCTGAACGTGGTGACCGCCTTCTACCCGCTGCAGTTCCTCAGCGAACGCATCGGCGGCGGCACGGTGCGCGTTCTCAACCTCACCAAGCCGGGCGCCGAACCGCATGACGTGGAGCTCAACCCGCGCCAGGTCGCCGACGTCGCCGACGCCGGCCTCGCGGTCTACCTGAGCGGCTTCCAACCGGCCGTCGACACCGCCGTCGAGCAGGAGGCGAAAGGCCACTCGTTCGACGTGGCCTCGGCGGTCGACCTGCTGCCCTACACGCAGGATTCGGAAGAGGACGGCGACAAGGACCCGCACGTCTGGCTCGACCCGGTCCGCTTCGCCACGATCGCCGGCCAGCTCGGCGACCGGCTGGCGGCGGCCGACCCGGCGAACGCCGCGAGCTACCGGAGCCGGGCCAGGCAACTTCAGGACCAACTACGAGACCTCGACCGGACGTACGCGCGGAGCCTGGCCACCTGCCGCCGCCACGAGCTCGTCACCAGTCACAGCGCGTTCAACTACCTGGCCACCAGGTACGGCCTGACCCAGGTCGGCATCACCGGCATCTCGCCCGAGGCCGAGCCCGCCCCGCGCCGCCTGGCCGAGGTGGCCCGCACGGCCCGCGCCACCGGCACCACCACGATCTTCTTCGAGACCCTGGTCAGCCCGAAGGTCGCCGAGACCATCGCCCGCGAGGTCGGCGCCCGCACCGCGGTCCTCGACCCGCTCGAGGGGCTGACCGACCCGGCGGCCGACTACTTCAGCGTCATGCGGGCCAACTTGGCCGCCCTGACCACGGCATTGGGGTGCACCGCATGACAGTCGTCGACGTACGCCGGCTCGCCGTCGGCTACGACGGCCGGGAGATCCTGCACGACGTCTCCATGTCCGTCCGCGCCGGTGAGGTCGTCGCCGTCCTGGGCGCCAACGGCTCCGGCAAATCCACCCTGATCCGGGCGATCCTCGGGCTGGTCCCGCCGATGCGCGGCGGCATCGACCTGTTCGGCGTCCCGCAGCGCAGGTTCCGGGAGTGGGCGCGGGTCGGTTACGTCCCGCAGCGGCTCGGCGCGGGCAGCGGGGTGCCGGCCACGGTCGGTGAGGTGGTGGCCTCCGGCCGGCTCGCCCGGCGGGGCATGTTCCGCCCGGCCGGTGCCGCCGACAAGGCCGCGGTGCGGTCCGCCCTGCAGGACGTCGGCCTGCTCGACCGCATCGGCGACCCGGTGTCGACCCTCTCCGGCGGACAGCAGCAGCGCACCCTGATCGCGCGCGCCCTGACCGGCCGGCCCGACCTGCTGGTGCTCGACGAGCCGACGGCCGGGGTCGACGCGGCCAGCCAGGAGGCGTTCGCGGCGGCGCTGGGCCGGTTCGCGACCGACGGCGGCACGATCGTGCTGGTGCTGCACGAGCTGGGCCCGCTGCGCCCGCTGATCGGCCGCACCGTGGTGGTGCACGAGGGGGCGATCGCCCACGAGGGCGCGCCACCGGAACCGGCCGGCCACCACGCCGACCCCGGCCACGACCACGTGCACCCGCACGCCGACCTGGCGAAGGCCGGCATCTGCGAGTGGGCGCCGGCCGACCGGACGGCGGCCCCCTGACGTGGACCTTTTCCAGTACGACTTCATGCTCCGGGCGCTGACCGGCGCGCTGGTGATCGGCCTGGCCGCCCCGGCCCTCGGCATCTACCTGGTGCAGCGGCGGCTGTCGCTGATCGGCGACGGCATCGGCCACGTGGCGCTGACCGGGGTCGGGGTGGGACTGCTGCTGCACCACTCCCCGGTGATCAGCGCGGTGCTCGTGTCGGCGGCCGGCGCGGTCGGCATCGAGCTGATCCGCCAGCGCGGCCGCACCTCCGGCGACCTGGCCCTGGCGTTGCTGTTCTACGGCGGCATCGCGGGCGGCGTGGTGCTCGTCGGGCTCTCCGACGACAGCAGCAACGCCAACCTGATGCAATACCTGTTCGGCTCGCTGATCACCACGTCACCGCAGGACGTGGTGGTGATCGTGGTGCTCGGCGTCGCGGTGCTGCTCGCCATGACGATCTTCCGGCCGGCGCTGTTCGCGGTCTGCAACGACGAGGAGTACGCCAAGGTCAGTGGCCTTCCGGTGCGTACCCTCAATCTCCTGATGGCGGTGACGACCGCGGTGACCGTGACCATCGCCATGCGGACCGTAGGTCTGCTGCTCGTCTCCGCGCTGATGGTGGTCCCGGTCGCCGCCGCCCAGCAGGTCACCCGCGGTTTCGTCAAGACGATGGTGCTGGCGATGGTGATCGGGCTGGCCGCCGCCGGCGCCGGGGTCGCCGTCTCCGCCGAGATCAACACCGCCCCCGGCGCCACCACGGTGATCCTCGCCCTGGTCGCCTTCGTGGCCATCGCCCTGGGCAGCGGTGCCGCCCGAGTCCTGCGCCGCCGCGCCCATCAGCCCCGAGAGGTGGAGCCGCCAGATGTCGTCCTCCAGAGTTGAGTCGTCCGCCGGAGTTGGCCGGGCGGGCGGGACCCGGCCGGCGCGGGCACCGCGATGACCACGACAACCGGTTACGAGGCGTACGAATCGGCCGGGGAACTCCTGCGCGCCCTGTCCGCGCCGATCCGGGTCGCGATCGTCGCCGAGCTCGGGGTGGGGGAACGCTGCGTGCACGAGTTGGTGGAGAAGCTGGGCGCGCCCCAGCCGCTGGTGTCGCAGCACCTGCGCGTGCTGCGCGGAGCCGGCGTGGTGCGGGGTGCCCGCCGTGGCCGGGAGATCGCATACTCGCTGGTGGACGATCACGTCGCGCACATCGTCGCCGACGCCGTCAGTCACGCGAGGGAGGTCCGATCGTGAACGCCGAGTCGCCGGCGCAGCGAACCACCAAACAGCGCAGCGCGGTGAGCGCCGTGCTCAACGAGACCGAGGGCTTCAACAGCGCCCAGGATCTGCACGCCATCCTGCGCGAACGGGGCGAGAGCGTCGGCCTGACCACGGTCTACCGCACCTTGCAGGGCCTGGCCGACGCCGGCGAGATCGACGTGATGCGGCCGCCGGACGGCGACTACCTCTACCGCCGGTGCAGCCAGGGCCACCACCATCACCTGGTCTGCCGCTCGTGCGGACGGGCCGTCGAGGTGGAGGGCCCGGCCGTGGAGTCCTGGGCCGAGAAGGTCGCCGCCAAGCACGGTTTCAAGGACGTCTCGCACACCGTGGAGATCTTCGGCACCTGCCCGGAGTGCGCGGCCAAGCATTAGCGAGATCCACGTGGGACGCTGTGCGCCATGAGGCTCTATGCCGAGCGGATCCCCACCGCCATCCGCCAGCTGCTCACCGACATCATCGTCGTCCTCTGGATCTACCTGTGGATCCGGGCCGGCCTCTGGGTGCACCAGATGGTCGAGAAACTCGCCGTGCCCGGCCAGAAACTGCAGAGCGCGGGCGGCGGCATCGCCGAGAATCTCGCGGACGCGGGCGGCAAGGTCGGCCGGCTCCCGCTGGTCGGCGACCAGCTGGTCAAGCCGTTCAACGGGGCCGCCGACGCGGCCCGCTCGCTGGCCGAGGCGGGCGCGCAGCAACAGGAGATCGTCGATCAGCTGGCGCTGATCATGACGATCCTCGCCCTGTCGGTGCCGCTCGCGCTCGTCCTCTTCCTCTGGCTTCCGCTGCGGTTGCGGTGGATGCGCCGGGCCGGGGTGGCTTCCGCCGTACGGGGTCAGCCCGCCGGCCGTGACCTGCTGGCCCTTCGCGCGCTCGCCAGTCAGCCGCTGAACGAGCTCGCGAAGCTGGGTCCCGACATCGCGCAGAGCTGGCGCAACGGCGACGCCGAGGCGGTCGACGCGCTCGCCGCCCTGGAACTGCGCAAGCTGGGCCTCACGGCGTCCGCCCGCCGCCGCTGATCCCGCCGCTGCCCGCGCTGCCGCTGCCCTCGTCGCTGTCGCTGCCCTCGTCGCTGTCGGTGCCCTCGCCGCTGCCGCTGCCCTCGCCGCTGCCGCTGCCCTCGCCGCTGCGCGTGCCGCCGCCGGCGATTCGGGCCAGGGCGGCGTCGGCGAGGGCCGTGGGGGCCTGCTCGGGCACCCAGTGACTCACCCCACGCAGCACCACGAGCTGGTAATCGGCCTCCACCCAGTCCCGGGTGCGCAGGGCGGCGGTGCGGGCGACGACACCGTCGCGGTCACTCCAGACGTACGTCGTCGGCACCGTGATCACGCCGACGCCGCCGAGGTCGCTGCCGTCGAGCCCGCGGTACCAGTTGAGGCCGCCGGTCAGGCGTCCCGGCTCGCGCATCGCGTCCACGTAGAGCGCGGCGCGGTCACCGATCGGGCTCAGCATCGCCTTGAGCACGGCCGCGCCCCCACCCAGCAGGACCCGCTCGGCGACCGCACTGCGGAACAGGGCGAAATAGGCGAACCGCGCCCGCTGCGTCGGGCGAACCCGCATGGCCAGGCGCAACGCCCGCGGATGCGGGACGGAGACCGCGGTGAGCGTGCTCACCCGGTCGGCGTGCCGGGCGGCCAGCAGCCAACCCACCTGCGCGCCCCAGTCGTGACCGATGACGTGCGCCTTCTCGATGCCGAGCGCGTCGAGGACGGCGATCGCGTCGGCCGCCGGCTCGGTGATCCGGTAGGCGCCGGGGTGCTGCGGACGTGCGCCGGGGCTGTATCCACGCTGGTCGAGGGCGTACGTGCGGAGGCCCGCCGCGTGCAGGCGGGGCAGGATGAGATCGAACTCGCGGTGGTCCTGCGGGAAGCCGTGCAGCAGGAGGACCGGCTGACCGTCGGCCGGACCACCCTCGTACACGTCGAAGGTCAACCCGCGCGCCTTGATCTCCATGTGATCACTCCCTCGCTGTCCCGGCACTCACATCGGTGTTAGCGTCATCGAAACATAAGCAACGAAGCTTGTTCGCGACGGCGCGGGGCAATCGATCTTCGGGCCGGGATTCAGTCCTCGGCGCGGTCGCGTCGGTCAACGCGGTCACGAACAAGTTTCGATCCGACAGGGGAGCGCACAGCGCTGAGAGTGCGGGGCAACTCGCAGACCCTCGTACCTGATCTGGGTAATGCCAGCGCAGGAAGCTCGGTCTTTTCTCCAGCCGCGCCGTGATTTTCTCACGGCGTGCGTCTCCTCCCGCTGGGCCTGTTCGACAAGGTCAAACTGGGAGGCACACCAATGGCAACCAATCCGAACCGGTGGCGCACGATCGACATCGTGATCGCGTCCATCATCGCGGTCGCGTTCGGCGTCATCTTCTGGGCGTGGGGTCTGCTCTGGAACGGGCCGGCCGACGCCATCCCGCTGCCGGGCCGCGCCGTGCTCTACGGGATGTGGCTGGTCCCGGCCGTGCTCGGCGCGCTGATCGTGCGCAAGCCCGGCGCCGCGTTCTACACCCTCACCCTCGCCTCGCTGGTGTCCGTCGCGATCGGCACGAGCTGGGGCTGGACCCTGGTCGTGCAGGGACCGCTGGAGGCGCTCGGCGCCGAGGTGGTGTTCGCGGCGTTCGCCTACAAGCGCTACAACCTGCCCACCGCCCTGCTCGCCGGCACCGCCGCCGGCATCGTGGCAGCCGTCTACGACGCGGTCGTCTGGTACCCGGAGACGTCCTGGACCAGCATGCGCCTCCCCTACATCGCGATCACCGCGGTGTCGGCCCTGGTGATCGCCGGTCTCGGCAGCGTGCTTCTGGTCCGGGCGCTCGCCCAGACCGGAGTTCTCGACCGGTTCGCGGCGGGGCGCTCGCGCGCGCTGGTCTGATCCTTGATTCCCTCTGAATCATGAGCACGGTCGTCCTTCGTGGTTTCGGGTGGCGGCATGCGGGCCGCCGCGCGTGGGCGGTCCGCGACGTCGACCTGCGCATCGAACACGGCGAGCGGGTGCTGCTGCTCGGTCCCTCCGGGGCCGGCAAGAGCACCCTGCTCGCGGCGCTGGCCGGGCTGCTCCCCGACGACTCGGGTGAGCAGGCCGGCACCGTCGAGATCGACGGCCGCTCCCCCGCCGACGCCCGCGACCACGTCGGCATCGTCTTCCAGGACCCGCAGACCCAGCTGGTGATGGCCCGCAGCGGCGACGACGTCGCGTTCGGCCTGGAGAACCGCGGGGTGCCGGCCGGCACGATCTGGCCCCGGGTCAGCGACGCCCTCGACCGGGTCGGCTTCCCCTACCCGATCACCCGGTCCACCGCCGCGCTGTCCGGCGGCGAGGCGCAGCGGCTCGCCCTCGCCGGGGTGCTCGCCCTCCGGCCCGGCCTGCTGCTGCTCGACGAACCGACCGCCAACCTCGACCCGGTCGGCGCGGAACTGGTACGGGACGCGATCACCCGCGCCCGCGCCGACGACACCACCCTGATCCTGGTCGAACACCGGGTCGCGGAGGCGCTGCCACTGGTCGACCGGGTCGTGGTGCTCGAGGCGGGCGGCGGGATCCGGGCCGACGGCGCACCCGAGATGGTGTTCGCCGCCTACGGCGACCGGCTCGCCGACGAAGGGGTGTGGGTGCCGGGATTCCGCGTACCGGCGCTGAAATCCCCGGCCGCGGCGGGCAACGAGGTCCTGCGCGCAACCGAGGTGAGCGTGGCGAACCGCCTGTCCGGGGTGTCGATCGGCGTCGGCGAGGGCGAGGTCCTGGCCGTGACCGGGCCCAACGGTGCCGGGAAGTCGACGCTGGCGCTCGTACTGGGCGGCCTGCTCGCGCCCAGCGGCGGGCAGGTGTCGGCGTTCGGTGACCCGAAACCGCCGCACAAGTGGCGGGCGGCGACGCTGACCACGCGGATCGGATCGGTCTTCCAGAACCCGGAACACCAGTTCGTGACCTCGCGGGTGGCGGACGAACTCGCGGTCGGGCCACGGCGCACCGGCCGCACCCCGGCGCAGATCAAGGAAATCGTGGACTCGCTGCTGGACCGGTTGCGGCTCACCAAACTCGCGGCCGCCAACCCGTACACCCTCTCCGGCGGCGAGGCCCGCCGGCTGAGCGTCGCCACCGCCCTGGCCACCGCGCCGCGCCTGCTCGTCCTCGACGAGCCGACCTTCGGCCAGGACCGGCGCACGTGGATCGAACTGGTCACGCTGCTCGCCACACTGCGCGACGAGGGACACGCGGTGGTCGCGGTCACCCACGACGACGACTTCGTGCAGACCCTCGCCGACCGTACGTTCCCGCTCGGCTCGTCGCGGCCGGGCGAGCCGCTCCCCCGCCGGCGCCGCTCATGACCACGTTCGCGTCGCCGCCGGTCACCAACCCGTCCGCGCTGCTCGCCCGGCGCAACCCGGTCGCCAAGCTCGCCGCCGCGCTGCTCTTCTCGCTCCCGCTGCTCGCCACCCTCGACCCGCTCACCCCGGCGATCGCGCTCGTCGTCGAGCTGACCCTGCTGCCCCTGTTCGGGCTGCGCCACGCGGTACTGGCCAAACAGGTGTGGCCGCTGCTGCTGGCCGCGACCGGTGTCCTGATGACGATGGTGCTGTTCGCGGCCGACCGGAGCGGCACCGTCCTGGTCGGACTGGGCCCGTTCGACGTCACCACCGGTGTGCTCAACTCGGCGCTCGGCCTCATCCTCCGCCTGTTCGCGATCGCCCTGCCCGGCGTCATCGTCTTCGCCACCACCGACCCGACCGACCTGGCCGACGCGCTCGTGCAGAACGCCAAGGCGCCGGCCCGGTTCGCGATCGGGGCGCTGGCCGCGTTCCGGCTGCTGCCACTACTCGGCGCCGAATGGCAGATGCTCACCCTGGCCCGCCGGGCGCGCGGCGTCGACACCGGCGTGCGCGGCTTCCCGGCCACCGCGTTCGCCCTGCTGGTGGGGGCCCTGCGGCGGGGCACCCGGCTGGCGGTGGCGATGGACGCGCGCGGGTTCGACTCGGGGGTGCCCCGCACCTACGCCCGGCGGCAGGTCTTCACCCGGGCGGACGTCGCGCTCATGGCCGGCGCGATCGGGCTGGCCGCGCTGATCCTCGGCACCACGATCACCCTCGGCCTTTTCCGATCCATCATCTAGTGCGGGTCCATCATCTAGTACGGGCGGTGCCGTGTGCCGCGAACGACGTACGGTCGCCCCGCCACGCCTCGCGTGGAACCAGGTCGTCCGGCGCGATCCGCAGCCCGGCCGCCGCGACGTTCTCGGCCAGGCGCGACCGGTTGCGGGTGCCGGGAATCGGGACGACGTCGTCGCCCCGGGCCAGCAGCCACGCGAGTGCCAGCTGACCGGGTGTCACCCCGTACACCGTCGCCTTGCTCTTCAGAATTTCGACGAGATCGAGGTTGGCGGTCAGGTGCGCATCATTGAAGCGGGGGTCGTCCCGGCGGAAATCGCCCGCCGGGAACGGTCCCCGCGGCAGGGCTCCGGTGAGCAGACCACGACCGAGCGGACTGTACGGGACCAGGCCGATGCCCAGCTCGCGCGCGGCCGGCACCACGTCGTCCTCCGGTTCCCGCCAGGCCAGCGACCACTCGAACTCGACGGCCGCGATCGGATGCGCCGCGGCCGCCTGCGCCAACTGCGCCGGGTTGACCTCGCAGACCCCGAGGTGGCGCACCTTCCCGGCGGTGACCAACTCGGCCATGGCGGCGACGGTCTCCCCGATCGGCACCATCGGGTCGACCCGATGCAGGTAGTAGAGGTCGATGACGTCGACGCCGAGCCGCCGCAGGGACGCGTCGCAGTAGCCGCGCACGTTCTCCGGCCGCCCGTCGATCCGCACCCCGTCGTCATCGCGCACGATGCCGAACTTGGTGGCCAGCACGACGTCGTCGCGCCGCCCGGCGATCGCCCGGCCGACCAGCCGCTCGTTGTGTCCCTGGCGGTAGCTCATCGCGGTGTCGATCATGGTGATGCCGTGGTCGAGCGCGTCCCGGATGACGCCGATCGACGTGTCGTCGTCGGCCGGCCCGTACGCCTGGGAGAACCCCATGCAGCCGAGCCCGATCGCGGAGGTGGTGAGGTCGCCGAGCTTTCGCTGTTCCATGCGTTCAGCGTCGATCGGCGGCGCTGATAAGTCCAAGACGGAGTTGCGCTGCCATTCATCTGCTTTCAAGATGAGTGGCGTGGAGCTGCGGCAGCTGCGGTACTTCGAGGCGGTGGCCCGGCTCGGCAGCTTCACCCGGGCGGCCGAACAACTGCACGTCGCCCAGTCGGCGGTGTCGGCGCAGGTCCGTGCGCTCGAGTCCACCTTGAAGGTCGAGCTGCTCACCCGGACCACCCGGCGGGTCGCCCTCACCGAGGCCGGTGAGCTGTTCCTGGCCCGATGCCGGCGGGTGCTCGACGAACTCGACAGCGCCCGCGACGACCTGGCCGACCTCGCCGCCGTGCTGACCGGCCGGGTCGCGGTCGGCGCGACCGCGGTCGTCGGCGGCTACGACCTGCCCGGCGCGCTGGCCCGCTTTCACACCCGCTTCCCCGGTGTGACGCTGAACCTGCGCTCGGGGCTGATCGCGGAACTGCTCACCGACCTGGACGAAGGCGTCGTCGATCTGGTGGTCGGCCCCGTCCACACCGACCTGCCGTCCCGCTTCTCCGCGCACCGCATAGCGCAGGAGCGGGTCGTGCTGATCGTTCCGCCGGCGCACCGGCTCGCCCGCGGGAAGGGCCCGGTGCCGCTCGACGACCTACGCGACGAGCCGTTCGTCTGTCTGCCGGCCGGCAGTGGCCTGCGCTCGATCCTCGACGAGGCGGCCCCGTTCCCGCCACGGGTGCCGTTCGAGACGCATTCGCCGGCGAGCATCCGCGATCTGGTCGCGGCCGGACTCGGGGTGGCGCTGCTGGCCGGCACGGCCGCCGAAGCCCCGGGCGCGGGCGTCGTGATCCGTCAGTTGCAGCCGGCGCCGGCGCACCCGGAGATCGGCGTCATCCACCACCGCGACCATCGGATGTCCGCGGCCGCGCGGGCATGCCGCAGTCAGCTCACCGAGCTCGGCGCCGGCTGAACCGGCTGAAGTCCACCACCGGGTCCGCTCATCGGCGGCGGTGGAAGATGTTGCGAAGGGGTCTTCGTGACGGATCGATACTCGCGGGCGGCAGGAATTCCGGGTTGCCGTCCTCGGCGATCCGCACCTGCCAGTCGGTGTGGTGTATGACCCCGTGGTGGTACCGGCAGAGCAGGCAGGCGTTGGACAGCGCCGTGGGTCCGCCGTCGGCCCACGGCTTGATGTGGTGTCCGTCCGTCCACCTCGCGGGCCGGTCACAGGACGGGAAGGCGCATCCTCGGTCGCGGAGGATCATCGCCCGGCGGATCGCACCGGTGAACGGGCGTTTGGCCCGCCCTATGTCGAGGACCTGCCCGTCGGTGCCGAGCACCGACGGAATGATCTGGGCGTCGCAGGCGAGCATTCGCGCCTCGGCGGCGCTGATCGGCGCGTCGGTGTCCAGCAACCCGCCGCGGCTCGGCTGTCGTCCGCCCGCTCGCCCGGGCCCCGGCTCGCGCGCTGGCCCCTGCGCCGGCCCCTGCGCCGGCCCCTGCGCCGGTTCGGTCCGGAGGTCGTCGATGGGAATGGTCACCACCACCTGTGCCGCGTCGCCGCCGGAGACCGGCAGTTCACCGTCACGCAGGACGCGGTTGCAGATGTCGACCAGGGCGTCGGCACGCCGCTGCATCGGAGTGCGTTTCGGCTCGCCTTCGATCTCGGCGTCGCGGCCGGGACGGCACAGCGGGTCCAGGGCGGCGTTGACGGCCGCCGCTGCGGCCTCACCCAGCCATCCCGACAAGCGGACGAGGCCGTCGCCGCGCGGGCTGAGGCTGAATCCGCGCATCCGGCGGGCCCGTTCCTCCTGCCGTTTCAAGGCTTCGGCGTCGTGCCGGTCGGCTGCCTCCGGGTCCACGTGGGCCAGGATCCGGGCGCCGATCCTGGCGAGCGGCAGGGGGTCGAACCGGGCGGCGTAGGAGATCAGCAGGGACTCGGACTTCTCCTTGGCGTCGGCGCTCGTGTCGGAGGGCAGTTCGGTCACCGCGTCGCCGATCACTGTCGCCTGCTCGGTGGAGACCTCGCCGACGCTGACGGCGACGTCGAGCGCCGGGTAGTCGCGCAGCACGGCAGCGAGTTTCGCGAGCCGGCGGCCTTCCCACATGCTCGTGCGGATCCGCTGGCGCAGCCACACGGGGGTGTTCGAGGCGGCTTCCTTCTTCGGCAGGCCGCGGGCTTCCGCCTCGCTGATCAGGTTCGCCACGACCCCCAGCGACTGCTGGGCGCATGCCCAGGCCTGCAGCAGCGCGTCACCGACCTGGGCGTCGGAGGATGACCACACCGGGACGTCGGCGCACTCGGCGAGCGCGCCACGGACCTGAGCCAACCCCTCCAACACCCGGACAGGCTTGCACACCCCGAGGCCCCGGGAAGAGCCAACTTTCCCGCCTGTGGATAACCACTGCCGGGCCGGCACAACCACGGCCGGGCCGGCACAACCACGGCCGGGCCGGCACAACCACGGCCGGGCCGGCACAACCACTGCCGAGCCGGCATCACTACGGCCGGGCCGGTCCGAGCAGGCGTCCGAGTTCCTCGGCGAGGGTGACGGCGGCTTCGATCTCGGCCTTGCGGATCGACACCGACTCGACGTGGAAGCCGTACGGCATGCCGAGGTGTTCGCAGTAGGCGCGCAAGTCCTTGGCGAGGGCGAGCACCTCGCGGTAGGACTCGGCGAGCGGGTCGTCGGCGTGGGTCAGGCAGTTGTCGAGCCAGCGTGGCACGTCGACGCCCAGCCATTTGAGGAAGGCCAGCGTCTTGGCGGAACCGCAGAGCGAGAGCGTGAAGATCACCGGCCGGGGTTGTACGCCACCGGCGCGGCAGGTGTAGAAGTAGTCGGAGACCAGGTTCTTCGTCTCGCCGGCGTCGTAGATCACCTGGGAGATGAAGAAGTCGCAGCCACGGTCCTGTTTGGTGAGCATGCGCAGGTGTTCCTCGCCGCCCCGGGCGTGACGTTCGGGGATGACGACCGCGCCCATCGAGAGCTCCGGGCGTACCTCGGCTCGTAATGCCTGCGCCCGGCGCAGGTCGGTCCGCACCGGCTTGTCCCCCGAGGAGGCTCCGACGAAGACGCTCAGCACGCGGTCGGGGTCGGCGGTGGACATCCAGGACCGCAGGTCGTCCTCGGCGTATTTCCCGACGCAGCGGTAGACCACCACCGGGCGCCGCCAGTCACCGAGGTGGGACACGAACTCGGCGGGGTCCATCGTCGGGAGGTAGGGGAACGGCCGTTCGCCCTCGACGCGGTCGGACTCGTCGTCGATGTCGTACAGGAGCAAGCCGTCGAGGTCGAGGCCGCTCAAGCGGCCGATCGTGACCGCGGCGATCTCCCTGACCTTCTCGGGGGTGGCGCTGCGGCGCGGCGGGGTGATGCCGAAGAGCAACACCCCGCCGCGCGCCTGCGCCAGCTTGGAATGCAGAGTCACCGACTCAGGGTAGGGGCCGGCGGGTAGGTCAGTGGCCCGCGCAGCAGGGAGTGGGAGTGCTCGTCTCGAACGGGACGAGCACTCCCCCGGCCGCCGGGGTGGTGGTGAGGACGAGTTCGCCCGCCCGGAACTGCGGGCGGACGAACTCGCGGGTGTCGACCGGGGCGTCGTCCGCGGCCGCGCCGGAGCCGAGCACCTCGACGCGGTCGATCGCGCTCAGTTCCTTGATCCGCGCGACGGTCAGGGTGCCGATCAGCTTCTCCACGCCGGGGAAGACGACCGCGCGGCCGCATTCGCCGTCGGCCGCCGCGGTGGCCGCTTCCCGCAGCTCCGGCGCGGTCGGCGGCACCGGGCCGGACGTGGTGAGGCTGATCGCCACGTGCCGCACCGGGACCGGGACCAGGTGGGTGCAGGCCAGCCGCGGACGGTCGGCCAGCCCGAGGATCCAGTGGTCGGCCTCGGCCAGGGTGCGGTGGCCGAGGCTGACCCCGGTGGTCGTCGAGGAGGACACCGAGCGGTACAGCGTCACTTCGGCAGAACCCAGATCGGGTTGGTGTAGAACCACAGGTCGCCCCACGGGTCGGCGTCGCCGACGACATCCAGTTCCGGACCGTACGGGTCGACACCCGGCCCCATCAGGCCGGGCTGGGTGCGGTTGCCGTCGGTGCCGCGAAGGCGCACGTAGAACGGCTTGTCGAGGCGGCCGAACGAGTAGGTCACCGAGACGGTCCGGGCTCCGGCGTTGACCTCGTACGACTTGACGACCTTGGTGTCGGGCGCCTTGAAGGTGTCCTTGTCGGCGACCGGTCCGGTCACGGTTCCGACGATCACATCGACCCGCTTGAGTACGGGCACGAACGCCGCGAAGTTGGGCACGTCCTGCAGGTCGATGTCGAGGGTCAGCTCGGTGCTGGTGCCGCGCCGGACCTGGACGACGCCGCCGAGCGGGGTGCCGGTGTTCCAGCGGCGGTCGCCGGCGACCCGGACCCGGGCGTCGAGGCCCTTGATCAGGCGGCCGTGGTCGACCCAGACCCGGCCGGCCCGCAGCCCGTCCATGACGGCTTTGTACGAGAACGAGCCCGCACCCACGTTCGTCCGGCCGTAGTAGCCGGGCCAGAAGTCACCGGCTGTGGTCAGCGTCTTGCCGCTGTAGACCGGGTCGTTGTATTTGCCGTTGGTGGCGAAGTCACTGCCGGGGCCCCGCTCGGACTGGTCCAGGTAGTTGACGTGGGAGTCCGAGTTGACCGTGATCCACCAGGCTTTGCCCTCGGCGAGCAGGCTGTCCCAGAGGCCGCCGACGGTGGCGGTCATCCAGTCGAAGCCACCCCAGGTGCGGTAGCTCTCCAGCGGGTAACCGGCGTACGACGCGGCCGACGGGCTGTTGTCGTAGTAGCCACGGGCGCCGCCACGGCCGTACGCGGCCGGGATGCCGGCGGCCTGGTGGCCGGGCGCCCCCTCGAAGCCGATGGCCACGCTCGGGTCGGCGTCGCGCCAGTTGCGGATCTCGTGCGGCGAGTCGATGCCACGGCGGGCCGGGTGGTTCGCGAGGAACAGTGCCCCGTCGACCTTGCGCGCCTTGACCTGGGCGGCGAGGAATTTGATGCCGGCGATCGCGGTCGCCTCATTCTGCGCCTCGGTGTTGGTGGCGGGCTGCTGTGAGCCGTCGTAGGTCTGCTCGAACTGCTTGAGCACCGCCACCTCGTTCTTGCCCGGGTGCACGAACACGGTGGCGTGCTCGGCGGCCGGGATGTTCCATTCCAGACCTTGGAAGGTGAGTAGCCCCTTGAGTTCCTCGCGGGTCTTGCGGATGTCCGGGTTGACCTTCTCCACCCCGATCTTGGCGTGTTCGTTGCTGCCGTGGTCGGTGATGACGAGCCAGTCCAGGCCGTACGCGTGACCGTGTTTGGCCTGGTCGAGCACTCGGTACTGGGCGTCGGAGCTGTACTGGGTGTGGATGTGGTGGTCGCCGGCGAGCCATTGGAATCCGCCCTTGTCGCGGCCACCACCGACCGGTCCGTGGCTGTGCGACAGGCCGGCGGCCTCGGCGGCACCGGGCGCGGCGAGCACGGAGGCGGCCGCCCCGGCGCCGAGCAGGCCGGCCCCGCGCAGGAAGCCGCGGCGGGACACGTCGGACGGCGACAGCTCGCTGTCCGGGATGCTCAGGTCCATGGCCGGCGACACGGCTGCGCCGGTGGCCTCGTGGGTGTGGTCGTGCTCGTGGTCGTGGCCGTGACCCATTCGTATTGCTCCCGACGAAAGTTCGACATGTGCGCTACCGGCGCTACGTTCGCGGGAGGACCTCAACGGCCGTTGTCGATCCAGTGTCCGGACGGCGAACAGGTCTTGTTATCAGGAGTTCCGGAGGGCCGCCAGGTCCTGGTCGGTCAGGCGCAGGGCGGCGGCCGCGACGTTGGCCTCGAGGTGCCGCACACTGCCGGTGCCGGGGATGGCGAGCACGTGGTCGCCCTGGTGCAGTGTCCACGCCAGCCGGACCTGGGGTCCGCTGACGCCGTGCCGGGCGGCGACCGCCTCGACGGCCGCGTCGTGGTCCGCGCTCGCCCCGTTCTCCCGTCCCGTTCCCGCGATGGCGAAGAACGGCACGAAGGCGATTCCCCGTTCGCCGCACACCCGCAGCATTTCGGCGTTGTTCGGGAGATCGATGGCAAAACTGTTCTGTACGCACACGACGGGCGCCACAGTCGACGCCTCGTCGAGTTGTTCCATGCTCACGGTCGACAACCCGAGGTGCCGGATGAGCCCTTCGGCGCGCATGTCGGCGAGCGCCGCGAACCGTTCCGCGATGGCGTCCTTGGATCGGAAGACCCGCAGATTGACCAGGTCGAGCCGGTCCACCCGGAGCCGCCGCAGATTCTCCTCGACCTGATACCGCAGCTCCGCCGTCGTGCGGGCCTCACCCCACTGCCCATCGGGCAGGATTCCGGGCCCCACCTTGGTGGCGAGGAAAAGACCTTCCGGGTACGGGGTGAGCGCGCGCCGGATGAGCTCGGTCGCATATCGGGCGGGCCCGTCGTGGCCGTCCAGAATCCCGCCGGGCGAGAAGTAGAAGGCCGCGGTGTCGAGGTGATCGACGCCGAGTTCGACAGCCCGCCGGAGCACTCGCACTGCCGTCTCCGGGTCCGGGTCGACGGTGAGCCGCATGGACCCGAACCCCATCCGCCGCACCTGTTGGTCCCCGAGCACCCATGTGCCGGCCGCCGCAGCGGCCGTTTTCTCCCCGTTGAGCATCGGCGAACCCTACCCGGCTTCGGTCGCCGCCCCGTGCAGGAACACATCGACGAGCATCTCGATCGACACGTCGGCGTCCGCTGCGCCGGTGCCGTGCCGGGGGAAGAGCATGCCGAGGAAGATCGTGGCGACCTGCTCGACCGGAAGCCGCAGCTTGTCCCGATCGGGTTCCAGCAGCCGCACCACGGCCGCCCGGGTGCGCGCCACCGCCTCGTCCCGCCCGCCGGGCACAGCTCCCCCGCGCTCCCCCCGCTCCCCGCCACGAGCCGGCGCGTGCGCCGCCCCGCCATCCGCAGCGTGCCCCGCGCCGCCATCCCGGGCGGGGGCGCCGCCATCCGGGGCGTGCGGCTCGGCTTCGGGGGATGCGCGTCGTTCCAGGCGGCGGCCGCCGGCCGCGTGCACCGCGCCGATCACCGCGCCCATCCGGTCGAGGTAGGCGCGCAGCGTGCCGGCCGCCTCATTGAGCCGGGCGTCGAGCGGCTGGTCGAGCGGCACGTCGTCGAGCTCGGCGAGAACCCGGTCGTTGCGCAGCACGGCGGCGACGCACGCGCTGAGCAGCTCGTCCTTGTCGGCGAAGGCGCGGAAGACGGTGGCCTCGCCGATGCCGGCCGCCTTGGCGATCTGGTGGGTGCTGACGGCGGCACCGTGCTCCATGAGGAGCGGCACCGCGGCCGCCACGATCATTTCGCGGCGCTGGTCAGGGCTCATGCCCGGCGCTCGACGCCGGGGTGCTGTGTCGGTCATGCCCCCAACATACGGAGTGAGCATTCACTCCGTCAATGGCATTATCTGCCGGGAAGCGCGATCCGAGATGGCCGCTGAGACCGGCCGCCGAGATCGGCCGCCGGACCGGCCGGTCCACCTGAGAGCGCTCTCTCGGGTCGGCCACAGATCGGCCACGGCACTTGCGCCGCACCCCGTCCGGGCTGCGACCATGACCGCATGCTGGTTGCGTTCTCGGTAACTCCTATCGGCGTCAGTGAATCCGTGGGCGACCTCGTCGCCGAAGCCGTGCGGGTGGTCCGGGCCTCCGGGCTGCCCAACCGGACGGACGCCATGTTCACCACCATCGAGGGTGAGTGGGACGAATGCTTCGCCGTCGTGAAACAGGCAGTGGAAGCCGTGGGCAAGGGAGGGCATCGGGTCAGCGTCTCGATCAAGGCGGACGTGCGGCCCGGAGTCACCGGTGCGCTGACCGCCAAGGTGGCGCACATCGAGCGCGCGCTCGGCGAGTCGGCCCCGTGAGACGCCTGGTCATGTGGGACATCGACTACACCCTGCTGCGTGGCGGCGGGGTGACGACACGGGCGTGGCGCGCCGCGTTCACCGAGGTCACCGGCAAGCAGTGGCTGGCGACGCCGCTCTTCGGCGGGCGCACCGACCTGGACATCTGCGCCGAGGTGTTCGCCCGGCACGAGGTCACCGACTGCACGCCCGAGGCGTTCTTCGTGCGTTACGTCCAGCACGTGCGGGCCATCCGGCACGAGTTCAGCGAGCAGGGTCATCTCATGCCGGGGGTGCGGGACGTGCTCGACCGGCTCGGCGAGAACCCCGGCGTCGTGCAGACACTGGTCACCGGCAACGTGCCCGAGGTGGCGGCGGTCAAGGTGGCCGCCTTCGGGCTGACCGGGGCCTTCGACGCCGAGGTCGGCGGTTACGGCACCGACGACTCGGTGCGGGCCACCCTCGTCCGCCGCAGCCTCGAACGGGCGCGGGCGAAGTACGGCGAGTCGTTCGCCCCGGTCGTCATCGGGGACACGGTGCACGACGTGACGGCCGCGCTGGCCAACGGTGCCCGCGCGGTGGGTGTGGCCACCGGGCGCACCAAGATGGCCGACCTGGCGCTCGCGGGCGCGCACGCCGTGCTCCCCGATCTGTCCGACACCGACGCCACGGTGCGGATCCTGACGACCTAGGGCCTAGCCGATCCTGGGCGCGACCGGGTTGGGGAGGGCACCGCCGAACCGCCGGTCACGCGAGGCGTAGAGCTCGCACGCGTACCAGAGGTGGCGGCGGTCGAAGTCGGGCCACAGGGTGTCGAGGAAGACCATTTCGGCGTACGCCGTCTGCCAGAGCAGGAAGTTGGACGTGCGCTGCTCGCCGGACGGGCGCAGGAACAGATCGACCTCGGGGACCTCGGGGTGGTAGAGGTATTTCGCGATGGTCTTCTCGTTGACCCGGTCGGCCTTGAGCTTGCCGGCGGCCACGTCCCGGGCGATGGCGGCGGCCGCGTCGGCGATCTCGGCCTGGCCGCCGTAGTTGACGCAGAACTGCAGGGTGAGCGTCGAGTTGTCCTTCGACATCTCCTCGGCGGTCTGCAGCTCGGAGATCACGCTCTTCCACAGCCGCCCGCTGCGGCCCGACCAGACCACGCGCACCCCGAGGTCGACCAGCTGGTCGCGGCGACGGCGGATGACGTCCCGGTTGAAGCCCATCAGGAAGCGGACCTCCTCGGGCGAGCGCTTCCAGTTCTCGGTGGAGAACGCGTACGCCGAGAGGTAGGGGATGCCCAGCTCGATGGCCCCCTCGATGGTGTCGAACAGGCTGTATTCGCCCTGCTCGTGCCCCTTGGTGCGGGACAGGCCGCGCTCCTTGGCCCAGCGCCCGTTGCCGTCCATCACGATCGCCACGTGTTTCGGCAGCGCCGCCTTGGGCAGCTCCGGCGGGCGGACCCCGGACAGGTGCGGGGTGGGTGGACGCGGCATCAGGAACTCTCCCGTCGATCGACAAGCGGCAGCGAGCGCAACGCCCGCTCCATGTGCCATTGCAGGTGGGCGGCGACCAGTCCGCTGCACTCCCGGCGGACCGGCGGCTCGGACGCGTCGGCGACCTGCCAGTCGCCGGCGGTGAGCGCGCTCATCAGGCCGAGCGTGGCCGGGCTGGGGTGGGCGGCGCCGGGCGGCCGGCAGTCGGGGCAGACCGCACCGCCGGCCGGGACCGAGAACGCCGCGTGCTGTCCGGGGGTGCCGCAGACCGCGCACTCGCTGGTCGCGGGCGCCCAGCCGGCCGTGGCCATGGCCCGCAGGAGATAGGCGTCGAGCACCAGGGGGCCGGCGTGTTCGCCCGCCGCGAGGGCTTTGAGGGCGCCCAGGGTGAGCTGGAACAGCCGCAGTGACGGCTCCCGCTCGATCGGGGTGAGCCGCTCGGCGGTCTCGGCGATGGCGCTGGCGGCCGTGTAACGCGGGTAATCGGTAAGGAACTGTTTGCCGTAGAGCGCGACCGCCTCGACCTGGCTCACCGAGTGCAGGGAGCTGCCGACGCCCTCGGGCGAGCCGGCGAGCTGCAGGTCGATGTGACCGAACGGCTCGAGGCGCGCCCCGAAGCGGGAGTTGGTGCGGCGCACCCCGCGGGCGACCGCGCGCAGCCGGCCGTTGCGCCGGGTCAGCAGCGTGATGATCCGGTCGCTCTCGCCGAGTTTCTGCACGCGCAGGACGACCGCGTCGTCGCGGTAGAGCTGGCGGCGGTAGCCGGATTCGGTGGGCACGGACTCATTCTGCCTCGGCGGGCCGAATTTCCCGCTCGCCGGGTGCCGGGCTGACCCTGATCCCGTCTCAGGGTCATCTCCGGGGGAGGACCGATAGTGCCGGTCAGGGCCCCCGAATAGCGTCTGAGCCATGACCTCGACCCTGATCCGGCGCGCCGCAGTCCTCGCCCTCGTCGCCGCGTCGACGACCGCCTTGACCGGCTGCGCCGGTGTGATCGGGGCGAAGATGACCTACGACGACACCGAGAAGGGCAAGATCACCGACATCGTGCTGACCGGGGGCGGCGGCGATGTGACGATCACGTCCGGTGCCGTCGCCGAGACCTCGGTGCGCCGGGTGATCCGCCGGTCCAGCAATCCTGGCAGCCCCTACAAGCTGGACGGCACGACGCTCACCATCGACACGACGTGCGGGCGCAACTGCTCGGTGTCGTACGAGATCACCACCCCGGCCGGGGTGAACGTGCGCGGCCAGGAGCGTTCCGGGGACATCCGGCTCAAGGGGGTCGGCAGCACCGATCTCCAGCTGACCTCGGGCGATGTCCTGGTGTCGGGCGCGACCGGCCCCGTCTCGATCAAGGCGACGTCCGGCGACATCCAGGTGACCGACGCGAAGAGTTCGGTCAAGGTGCACTCGACCTCGGGCGACGTCCAGGCGACCAGGGTGGTCGGGCCGGTCGATCTGCAGGTCACCTCGGGCGACATGCACGTCGAGCTGACCGCGCCCAACTCGGTGACCGCGAAGGCGACGAGCGGCGACGTCTGGGTGGCGGTGCCGGAGAGCAAATACCGGGTGACGGCCGACTCCAGGTCGGGCGACGAGCGCCTGGAGGGCTTGTCGAGTGACGCCACGGCAACGAATGTGATCGACGTACGGGTGACGAGCGGGGACATAACCGTAGCCTCGACATCGTGAGCTTCTACCGACCACTGGGTGACGACCGTTACGAACCGACCGAATTCACCGAGAGTCCGTGGGACAGCGCGATGCAGCACGGTGGCCCGCCGGCCGCTCTGCTCGGGCACATGATGCGGCTGGACGGCATGCGCCTGGCCCGGATCTCGGTGGACTTCCTCGGCCCGATACCGCGCCGGGTGTCCCGGGTCGAGGTGTCGCCGATCAAGCCCGGCCGGCTGACCGCGCTGAACGAGGCCCAGATGGTGATCGACGGCCGGGTCGCGGTGAGCGCGCGGGCGTGGCACATCACGCCCGGCCCTCCCCCGCCGGCGGCGGCGCTCGAGCCGACCCCCGCCCAGCAGACCCACGCCGAGCCGCTCCCGGAGACCGCGGACACGTTCAGCGGCAGCTGGGGTTACGGCCGGTCGATCGAGTGGCGGTGCACCAGGGGCGGTCTCGACGAACTGGGTGAGACGCACGTATGGAGCCGGGTCCGGATGCCGTTGATCGACGGCGTCGAGCTGGACGGCCAGGACCGGGCGCTGATCGTGGCCGACTCGGCGAACGGACTGTCCGCCGTGCTGCCGTTCGACAAGTGGCTGTCCATCCCGCCGACCATGACGGCGACGCTGCTGCGCCCGGCCGAGGGTGAATGGGTGCACCTGGCCGCGCGCACCACGATCTCGCAGGACGGACTGGGCCTGGCCGAGGGCGACATGTTCGACCAGGCCGGAAAGATCGGGCAGGTGGCTCAGCCACTGCTGGTCCGGCAGCGCTAGGCGGCGAACAGCGCGACCGGCCCGGCCGTCGGCCCCGCGAAGCCGGGCTCAGGCGTTGGTCGTGGCCATGGCCGGGGCCGGCGACACCGGTACCTGCTTGCGGGAGACCCCGGGCACGAGCCGCGGCCGCCGCCCCGCCGCCCAGTCCTCGACCCAGCCGACCGCCAGCACGATCACGGTGAGGGCCAGCGCGACCACCACGAGCCGCCAGCTGATCCCGACCCACCCGAAGATCGGCAGACCCGACCACAGGGCGAACCGGGACAGCGCGATGATGATCGGCACGTGCCAGAGGTAGATCGTCAGGGCCCGCGAGTTGAGGACGGTCAGGATCCGGCGTGGCCGCACCATCGGCGAGACACCGAGGGCGACCATGATGAACGCGGCCGACCAGAGCGCGTTGCCGAGCGGGATGTCGTTGAGGTCGAAGCCGCGGGGCCCCGGGTGGGTCATCGTCCAGGCGGCACCGGTCACGGCCAGCGCGCCGATCAGCCACCAGCGTCGCCTGCTGAGCTTGAGCATGCCGTCGTGGTGGGCGAAGCCGAGCAGCCACGCCCCACCGTAGAGGGTGAGGTCGTGCAGCACCGCCGGCGGCGTCACCCCGGCGAAGGTGGTGCCGGCCAGCGCCACGTACGGAATCATGATCGTCACCACCGGCCCCCGCCGGAACAGGGGCAGCACGATCGGCGACAGCAGCACCAGCCAGAGGAAGTCACGCAGGTACCAGGTCGCGGCGAGCCCTTCCAGCCAGAAGCCGGTGGCCGGGGGACTTTCGATCGGGAACGCCCAGAGCAGGATCTTCCAGTCCCAGGCGAGCCCGGTGAGCAGCATGGCCGGCACCGCGACCGCGGCGATGACCCACAGCGAGGGCAGCAGCCGGTGCAGGCGGCGCTCGACCGCCCACGGCCCGTACTTGTCGAGGGAGGCCGCCATCAGCGAGCCGGCCAGAGCGAACATGACTGACATCGCCGGGAAGACGATGGTCAGAGCCGTCCACCCGGAGCAGTGATAGACCACCACGCGCAGGGTCGCGGCGGCTCGTAGCGTGTCCAGGTACTGGTTCCGCATAGCCTTCTGAGTTACCGAACCCCCGCATCCACCCGCAAACCAGCGTGAATTATCCCATAATTCGCAATATCAGAATCCCAGCTTGCGCAATTGACGAGGATCACGCTGCCATTCCTTGGCGACCCGAACATGCAGATCCAGGTAGACCCGCGCACCCAGAAGCTGCTCGATCTCACCCCGGGCCTGGCTTCCGACTTCTTTCAGTCGTGCTCCGCGCGCCCCGATGACAATCGATTTCTGCGAGTCGCGCTCCACGTAGAGATCCGCGTAGATCTTGGTGAGACCGCCCTCGACGATCATTTCCTCGACGAGTACCGCTATCGAGTGAGGCAGTTCGTCGCGCACACCCTCCAGCGCCGCCTCCCGGATCAGCTCGGCGATCAGCACCTGCTCCGGCTCGTCGGTCAGCACGTCGTCCGGGTACAGCTGCGGCGACTCCGGCAGATGCTTGACGATCACGTCGACGAGCGTCCGCACCTGATGCCCGGACACCGCGCTCACCGGCACGATCTCGGCGAAGTCGTACAGCTCGCTGACCGCCAGCAGATGCTCGGCGAGGCGCTGCGGCGAAACCAGGTCGACCTTGGTCACCACCGCGATCACCGTCGCCTTGAGCTCGGCCATCTCCGCCGAGATGAACCGGTCACCGCGCCCCACCGGCTCGTCCGCCGGGAAGCACACGCCGATCACGTCGACCTCGCTCCAGGCCTCCCGCACCAGATCGTTGAGTCGCTCCCCCAGCAGGGTCCGCGGCCGGTGCAGTCCCGGCGTGTCCACCAGCACGAGCTGCGAGTTCTCCTGGTGCAGAATGCCCCGGATAACGTGCCGAGTGGTCTGCGGTTTGTTCGAGGTGATAGCGATCTTCTGCCCGATGATCGCATTTGTCAGCGTGCTCTTACCGGCGTTCGGCCGACCGACAAAACAGGCAAAACCGGCGCGATAGACGCCATCATTCACCCCGCTGGGCGCCGCCTCAGCATGCCGATGCACCCGCCGGCCGTGTCCGTCCCGCTTCTGCGGGGTACGCCCGGAACCCGCCCCCGCCGACCCAGCCGGCCCTGCCGCCCCAGCCAGCTCCGCCGACCCCGACTTCGCCGGCCCAGCCAGCTCCGCGGGCCCTGACTTCGCCAGCCCTGACTCCACCGATCCGGCCGGCTCCACCGAACCCGGCCCCACCGGCCGAACGGCCTCTGCCGCCCCCCGGCCGCGCTCGACCCGCCCGTCGCCAGGCCCACCAGCACGACGCGCACCGCTCGGAACTTCCGGCGACCCGGCAGCACGTCGCCCGGCGCCGGTCTGCCCACCCCGGGAGCCGCCATCACGCCGCGCCCCACCGGGCCCGCCTCGCAACCCACCGTCACGCTGCGCCGCGACCGGCCCGCCCCGCGACCCAGCATCACGCTGCGCCGCGACCGGCCCGCCCCGCGACCCAGCATCACGCTGCGCGCCCCGCGGCGCCGACTCACGCTGCGACCCGGCCTGACCGGTGCGCGAGCCGCCTTCGCCGCGCCGCTCGGTGCCGCCTCGGCCGGCCCCAGAACCACGACCGGCCGAAGAGCCACGACCCGCCACAGCGCCACGGCCACCGGCGGAACCGCTACCGCCCGCGGAACCGGAACCGCGCTGCGCGCCGGAACCGCGGCCGTCGCCGGTCGCTTCGGTACGGCGGGCCGCTCGGCGTTCCTGGCGGCGCAGCTCGTTGCGTTCGCCGGCGGTGAGCCGGCGTTCGGCCGCACTGAGCCGGCGTTCGCCGTCGGCTCCCGCTCCTGACTGGGTCACGCCGCCCCTCCCCACGTGCCGATCTTGATGACGTTCGAACGGCTCAGCGGGACGGGTCGGACGACAACCTCACAAGAATGCGTCCGGGAAGCCGACAACGGCAGGCTCCCGGGCCGGGCGACGGGGAAGGGCGGCACGTCGAAGTCGGTCATTCGGTGACCGTGCCGAGCAGGGAAGCGTCGGGGGCGGCCACGTGGATGGGCGCGCGGGTCGCGAGATCGCGTACGGCGGCGTGGCCGGCGCCGTCGAGCTGGGAGGCCTCGGTGACGACCGCGGCCGCTTCGATGGTGACGGCGCCGGACGAGACGGCCAGGGCGACGGCCAGCTGCAGCGCGGTCACCGAGAGGCTGGGCAGCGAGACGGTGGCGCCGTTGTAGGTGCGGCCGTCCTGGTCCCGTACCGCAGCACCCTCGACCGCACCCACCCGGGCGCGTGCGCTTCGGGCCAGGGTGACCAACTTGGTGTCCTCGGCGCTCAGGGCGCCGCCGTCGGTGGCCGGCACGGTCGCGCCGGCGAAGGTGGGGTCAGGCATCCGCGGTCAGTCTTTCCTCGGTCTCGGATTCTCCGGATTTGTCGGAGTTGTTGGTGGGCTCGTCGGAGTCGGCGGGCTGTTCGACCCGGCGCACCAGCACCGAGTCGATCCGGTTGCGCCGGCCCGTGGTGCCTTCGGCGATCAGGTGCAGGCCGCCCACATCGACCTGCGCGCCGGGGATCGGCACCCGGCCCAGCGTCTGCGCGAGCAGGCCGCCCACGGTCTCGACCTCGTCGGCGGGCAGCTCGACGCCGAACAGCTCGCCCAGGTCCTCGATCGGCAGGCGGGCGGTCACCCGCACCGCGCCGTCGTCGAGGTGTTCTACCGGCGGGCGCTCGACGTCGTACTCGTCGGTGATCTCGCCGACGATCTCCTCGAGGATGTCCTCGATCGTGACCAGGCCGGCCGTTCCGCCGTACTCGTCCACCACGATCACCAGGTGGGTGCGCGCCGCCTGCATCTCGGAGAGCAGGTCGTCGACCGGTTTCGACTCCGGCACGAAGGTGGCCGTACGCATCAACTCGGCCACCGCCTGCGCCGTGGCCGCCGGGTCGCCCGACTGGGTGCGGCGGATCACGTCCTTGAGGTAGAGCACGCCGAGCACGTCGTCGACGCTCTCGCCGATCACCGGGATGCGGGAGAAGCCGGAGCGCAGGAACAGGTAGAGCGCCTGCTGGAGGGTCTTCGGCGCCTCTATCCACACCATCTCGGTGCGCGGCACCATCACCTCGCGGGCGATCGTGTCGCCGAGGGCGAACACCGAGTGGATCATCTCGCGTTCGCCGTGCTCGACGACGCCGCGCTGCTCGGCGAGGTCGACGAGCTCACGCAGCTCGACCTGGCTGCCGAACGGCCCTTCCGGGAAACCCCGGCCGGGCGTCACGGCGTTGCCGATCAGGATCAGCAGCGACGCGAGCGGATTGAGCACCTTGCCGAGCCAGCGCACCAGCGGCGCGGCGGCGCGGCCCACGGCGTACGCGTGCTGGCGGCCGACCGTGCGCGGCGCGACCCCGACGACCACGAAGCTGACCAGGGTCATCGCGCCGGCCGAGACGAACGCCGCCTGCCAGCCGATGCCCCAGCTGTCCACCGCGACCAGGGCGATCATCACGGTCGCCGAGAGTTCGCAGAGCAGCCGCAGCAACAGCAGCAGGTTGAGGTGGCGCACCACGTCCTGGGCCACGGCGGCCAGGGCGGCGGCGCCGCGCTCGCCCTCGCGGGCCATCTCGGCCGCGCGGGCGGCGGACACGGTGCCGAGCGCCGCGTCGGCCATCGAGGCGAGCCCGGCCAGCAGGACCAGGACCACCGCGAGGGTGATCAGCTGCACGTCCGGCAGACCCGACGAGGCGGAACCGGCCGCCAGCAGAGGAGCGGGGTCCACGGAGATCAGCCGGCTGTCCGGCCGGCGCGCCAGCTCTGCAGCAGACGGTTCTGGAGCGCGAACATCTCGCGCTCCTCCTCCGGCTCGGCATGGTCGTAGCCGAGCAGGTGCAGGGCGCCGTGCACGGTGAGCAGGTGCAACTCGTCGGCGGCGCTGTGCCCGGCCGCGGCGGCCTGTTTCCCGGCCACCTCGGGGGCGAGCACGATGTCGCCGAGCAGGGCCGGCTCACCGGAGCCGGCCTCGCCCGGACCGTGGTCGACGCTGCCCTCGTCCATCGGGAACGCGAGGACGTCGGTGGGCCCGTCACCACCCATCCAGCGGTGGTTCAGCTCGGCCATGTAGTCGATGTCGACAAGCAGGATCGACAGCTCGGCGAGCGGGTTGACCCCCATCTCGTCGAGTGCGTACCGGGCCACCGCGAGGATCGCGTCGGTGTCGACCTCGACTCCCGACTCGTTGGCGATCTCGATGGACATGTGGTGCTCAGTACCCCTTTTGATTAGCGCCGACGCCCGGTGCGGCCGCCGGATGCGGCCCGGCCCGGAACGGCGTGGACGGATTGGGTGGCGAGCTGTTCCTGCTCGGTGTCGTAACGCTCGTAGGCGTCGACGATCTCGGCGACCAGCCGGTGCCGGACGACGTCGGCGCTGGACAGCTCCGCGAAGTGCACGTCCTCGACGTTCTGCAGGATCTGCCGCACGATGCGCAGCCCGCTGGTCGTGCCGCCGGGCAGGTCGACCTGCGTGACGTCACCGGTGACGACGATCTTGGCACCGAACCCGAGCCGGGTCAGGAACATCTTCATCTGCTCGGGCGTGGTGTTCTGCGCCTCGTCGAGAATGATGAACGCGTCGTTGAGGGTGCGACCACGCATGTAGGCCAGGGGCGCGACCTCGATCGTGCCCGCCGCCATGAGGCGCGGGATCGACTCGGGGTCGAGCATGTCGTGCAGCGCGTCGTAGAGCGGACGCAGGTAGGGGTCGATCTTCTCGTTCAGCGTGCCGGGCAGGAAGCCGAGTCGCTCGCCGGCCTCGACCGCCGGGCGGGTGAGGATGATCCGGCTGACCTGCTTGGCGGTCAGTGCCTGCACGGCCTTGGCCATGGCGAGGTACGTCTTACCCGTACCGGCCGGGCCGATGCCGAAGACGATCGTGTTCTGGTCGATCGCGTCGACGTAGTGCTTCTGGCCCAGCGTCTTGGGGCGGATGGTGCGCCCGCGCCGCGACAGGATGTTGAGGGTCAGCACCTCGGCGGGCCGCTCGGAGGTGTTCTCCTCGAGCATGTGCGCGGTGCGCCGCACGGAGTCGACGGTGAGCGTCTCACCCTTCTCGATGAGCTCGATGAGCTCGGAGAAGAGTCGCTCGGCGATGGCGTTCTCGGCCGGATCACCGGTGATGGTGATCTCGTTGCCGCGAACATGGACGTCGCTCGCGAGAGTTCGCTCGATGAGCCGCAGGATCTCGTCCTTGGCACCCAGCAGGTTGACCATGATCTTGGGGTCGGAAACCGAGATCTTGGTCTGCACCCGCGCCGCGCCGCTGGAGCCCGCGCTGGAAGGGTTCGGCGTACCGGTCATAGGGCGGCCGTAAGGCCTCCGCACCTGCTCTCGTTCTTGGGCGTCACCCGGGGTGGGCGGCGTGCGTAAGGATCGTGCCATCGTATCCGCTACGCCGCCCGACCGCCGATGCCATTTACTCCGAGCCGTCGGAGGCGAGACCCCCGTCGAAGGCGTCCTGCAAACGGGTGAACCGGTAGGTCGCCCAATGCATCGACGAGACCGCGCCGCTCGCGTCCCGGGTCAGCCGCAGTTGCTCCCCGGCCTCCCGGCCGGACACCGTGCGAAGCACGTCGGGCTCACCCGGCCGTGGCGCGAAGATCGACGGCGGCGCGTCCGCCGGCGCCTCGGCGACCCGGGCCTGCAGCGCGCCGTCGTGCCAGGAGAAGACGAAGGGCGAACCCTCACTCCACCACAGGCCGAGCACCGAGCGGTATTCGCGGGGCGCCGGCGGGGCGGGGCGCCACTGGCGGATCTCGGCCGGGTCGAGCTCGACGGCGAGCCGCAGCAGCTCGTGCGCCAGTTCGATGGTCTCGCCGGCGGTACCGGCGGAGCCGAGCACCGCGACGCCGAGCCCGTCGGGGGTGTCCTCACCGCCGCGCCGGCCGTGCACGCCGGCGAGGAAGCCGGGCATGGCGCCGTTGTGGCCGATGTGCATGGCGCGCTTGCCCTGCGGGGCGAGCATCAGCCCGAGACCGAAACCGCCGGCCCAGACGTCCTCCTCGCGGGTGGTGTGCGGCCAGCGCATCTCGTCGAGGGTGGCGGCGGCGAGCACCTTGCCGTCCGGGTCGACGGTTTCCGGCGACACCAGGAACGACGCCCAGGTGGCCTGGTCGGCGGCGGTGCTCCAGAGCTGGGCGGCGGGTCCGGCGCCGGCCGCGTCGAGGTTGGGTTCGGGCCGGGCGGCGTCGGAGTACGCGTCGACGACGTAACCGACGGCCGCCTGCGCGGGTGGCCGCACCGTGGTGGCGTGCAGGCCGAGCGGTTCCAAAACGCGGTCGGTCAGCAGCCGCTCCCAGGTGGTGCCGTTGAGGTGGGCGGCGAGCTGGCCGAGCACGGCGAACGCGAGGTTCGAGTAGTGGAAGCGGCGCGCGTTGGGCAGCACCCGCTCGGCCTTGCCGAGGTCGGCGATCAGCTCCGCGGCGGACGGTGAGACGAGGGTGTCCCACAGGTCGCCGAACGGCTCGCGCTGGAACCCGGCGGTGTGCGAGAGGAGCCGGCGGACGGTGGCGTCGCCGTGCGCGGGCACGTCGAGGTAGGCCGAGATCGGCTCGTCGAGGTCGAGCAGGCCGTCGTCGCGGGCCTGCATGACGAGGACGGCGGTGAAGGTCTTGGTGACCGAGCCGATCCGGAAGCGGGTGTCGGGGCTCAACGGGAAGTCGGCGTTACCGGAATCGCCGACCGTGAAGATCCACGGTTCGCGGTCGGCCCGGCGCAGCGCCACCGACAGGGCCGGGACGCGGCCCGTCGCCTGGGTGCGGCGGGCGGCCCGCTCGTACCGGGCGGACGCGCTCACCGGGGGGCCAGCATGGGACCGAGCGGCGCCCCGCCGAGCACGTGGGCGTGCACGTGGAACACCTCTTGGCCGGCGTACCCGCCGCTGTTGAAGAGCAGGCGGAAGCCGTCCGCGCGCAGGCCCTCGGCCTCGGCCACCGCGGCGGCCGCGGCCAGCAGGTCGGCGGAGCCGGCCGGATCGGCGGTCGCCAGAGCGACCACGTCGGGGTGATGGTCCTTGGGGATCACCAGGACGTGCACGGGCGCCTTGGGGTCGATGTCACGGAACGCGAGGGTGGTTTCGGTCTCGTGCACGACCGTCGCGGGAATCTCACCGGCCACGATGCGGCAGAACAGGCAGTCGTTGTCCACCTCGACGATCTTAGGGTGGGCGTATGAGTACGCGAGCGATGCCCGATGTCGACCACCTGTTGAACCAACTGAGCCTGGCCGAGAAGGTCTCCCTGCTGGCCGGGCAGGATTTCTGGTCCCTGCCCGCGATCGAGCGGATCGGACTGCGTTCGCTGGTGATGTCGGACGGCCCGATCGGCATCCGGGGGGTCGGCTGGGCGCCGGACGACCCGTCGGTGGCGCTGCCGAGCCCGACCGCCCTGGCCGCGGCCTGGGACCCGGAGCTGGCCGAGACCGCCGGGCGGTTGCTCGGCCAGGAGGCCCGGCGCAAGGGCGTGCACGTGGTGCTGGGGCCGACCGTCAACCTGCAGCGCACCCCGCTGGGCGGCCGGCACTTCGAGTGCTACTCCGAGGATCCGCTGCTCAGCGGCGAGATCGCGGTCGGTTTCGTGCGGGGCGTGCAGCGGCTCGGGGTCGGCACGACGGTGAAGCACCTGGTCGGCAACGACTTCGAGACCGACCGCATGGAGGTCGACGTGCGGATCGGTGAGCGGGCGCTGCGGGAGATCTACCTGCCGCCGTTCGAGCGGGTCGTGGCGGCCGGCGGGTGGGGCGTGATGAGCGCCTACAACGGGGTGAACGGCGCCCCGATGGCGGCCAACGGCCGTCTGCAGGACGAGGTGCTCAAGCAGGAATGGGGCTTCGACGGGGTGGTCGTGTCGGACTGGCGGGCCGCCCGCTCGACGGTCGGGGCCGCGCTGGGCGGCCTGGACATCGCGATGCCGCAGCTGGAGAACCCGTGGGGGCAGGCGCTGGTCGACGCGGTCAACGCGGGCGAGGTGCCGCCGGAGGTGGTCGACGACAAGGTACGCCGGGTGCTGCGGCTGGCCCGGCGGGTCGGGGCGCTGGGTGACGACGTACCGGCCGACCTGGACGAACTGGCGGAGCTGGACGGGGAGGCCGTCGCGCGGGAGCTCGCGGCCCGGTCCTTCGTGCTGGTCCGCAACGAGAACTGGACCCTGCCGCTGGAACCGGCCGGGCTGAGCCGGGTCGCGGTCGTCGGCGCTCTCGCGATGGACGCCCGGGTGCTCGGCGGCGGCAGCGCCCAGGTCTCCCCGCCGCACGCGATCTCGCCGCTGGACGGCCTGCGCCTGGCCCTGGGCGGCACCGACGTCGAGTACGCGGTGGGCGCCGACCCGCGCCCGTTCCTGCCGGCCCTGCACCGGCCGGCCACCGTGACGATCGCCGACCACGAGTTCGAGGTGGAACCGGCGGCCGTGCGGTGGATCGGCTCGCTGCCCGGCGGCCTCGACCCGGCCGGCGTCGACGGCCTGCGGCTGGCCACGACGTTCACCCCGGACGCCGACGGTGAGCACACGTTCGCGGTCTCCGGGTTCGGCACCTTCCGGCTGACGATCAACGGCGACGAGAAGTACGCCGGCACCCTGCACCCGCCCGGCACCGGCCGCGCCGACCTGCTGCTGTCCCCGCGTGAGCAGCGGGTCACGGCCGTGCTCACGGCCGGCGAACCCGCCGAGATCGTGCTCGAGCAGACCATCGTCCCGGGGGCCGGGCACTCCGTCGCCACCACGCTGGGTCACCGCCCGCCGTCGCCGGACGAGGACGGGATGATCGAGGAGGCGGTCGCCCTGGCCGCCGTGTCCGATGTGGCGGTCGTCGTGGTCGGCACCACCGAGCAGGTCGAGTCGGAGGGCTTCGACCGCACCTCGCTGGCCCTGCCGGGCCGGCAGGACGAGTTGGTGTCCCGGGTGGCCGCGGCCAACCCGCGCACGGTGGTGGTGGTCAACGCCGGTTCACCGGTGCTGATGCCGTGGGCCGACGAGGTGGCGGCGACGCTGCTGACCTGGTTCCCCGGCCAGGAGGGCGGGGCCGCCCTGGCCGACGTGCTGCTCGGGGTGACCGAGCCGGGCGGCCGGCTGCCGACCACCTGGCCGCGCCGCGAGCGGGACTGCCCGGTCCTGGAGATCGCCCCGAAGGACGGCGTGGTGGCCTACGACGAGGGGGTGTTCGTCGGCTACCGCGGCTGGCTGCGGCAGAAGACGGCGCCGCTCTACGCGTTCGGCCACGGACTCGGCTACACGACGTGGCACTACGAGGAGATGACTGTCGACGCGACCGAGGCGGTGGTCACGCTGCGCAACGCGGGCGCGCGCTCCGGGCGAGAGGTGGTGCAGGTGTACGTCGCCCCGGTCACGCCCGACGACCGGCGCCCGCCGCGGTGGCTGGCCGGGTTCGCGAACGTCGCGGCGCACCCGGACGAGACCGTGACGGTGCGGATCGCGCTGCCCGCGCGCACATGGACGATCTGGGACGGGGGCTGGCGCACGATCCCCGGCGACTACCGGGTGATCGCCGCGCACGCCGTCGACGACGACCGGCTGACGGCCGTGGTGACGATCTCCTGAGCACCGGGACACCGGAGCCGGGCGGGCCGGGCGGCGGCTAGAAGCGCGACTGCCAGGCCCGCCACAGCTCGGCGTACCGGCCGCCGGCCGCCACCAACTCGTCGTGGGTGCCCTCCTCGAGCACCGCGCCGTGTTCGAGGACGACGATGCGGTCGGCCGAGGCGGCCTGGGTCAGCCGGTGCGCAACCAGCAGGGTGGTGCGGCCCTTCGTCGCGGCCAGCGCCGACTCCTCCAGGGTCCGCGCGCCGGCGCTGCCGGCCTCGGCGGTGGCCTCGTCCAGGATGGCCACCGCCGGGTCGAGCAGCACGAGCCGGGCCAGCGCGAGCTGCTGGCCCTGCGCGGCGGTGAGCGGATGACCGCCCTCCCCGACCAGGGTGTCGAGGCCGTCGGGCAGGGCGCGCGCCCATTCCAGCGCCCCGACCGTCTCCAGGGCCTCGCGCACCAGCTCGGCGGAGGCCTGGGGGCGGGCCAGCCGGACGTCCTCGATGAGCGGCCCGGCGAACACGTGGGTCTCCTGACTGATGATCGCCACGACACCGGGGGCCAGCTCGTCGACCGGGATCCCGCCGGCCGAGGCCGTACCGCATCGGGGGCGCAGGATGCCCGCCGCGATGGACGCCACGGTGGTCTTGCCGGCCCCGGTGGAACCGACGAGCGCGACCCGCTCGCCCGGCGCCACCCGCAGGTTGACGTCCTGCAGCACCGGCACCCGCTCGTCGTAGGCGAAGCCCACGTTGGTCAGCGTCAGGTCGGTGCGGTCCAGCCGGACGGTGCCGGCCGGCACGATCTTGAGGGTGCCGACCCCGACGAGCCGGGCCAGTCCCGTGCCGGCCTCCTGGATCTCGTCGAAGGTGAACAAGATCATGCCGATCGGGTTGAAGAGCCGGTGGAACAGGACGGCCGTGGCCGCGGTCTCGCCGACCGTGACCCAGCCGGAGCGCACGAACCAGAAACCGGCGACCAGGATCGTGCCGAGACCGACCAGCTCGGCCCGGTTGATCCGCCCGACGAAGCGGGTGAACAGGGTGAACACCCCGATCGACAGGTCCCGGGCGTGGGCCGAGGCGGCGTCGATGCCGGTGAGGTGCCGCTGTTCAAGGCGGTACGCATGGACCGTGCGTACCCCCTGCAGGCTTTCCATCAACAATTGGCTTCGATCCGCCACGGCGGTGCGTTCCCGGGCGTACACCGGGGCGGACCGCGGGAGGTACCAGCGCAGCGCGACCAGATAGAGCGGCAGCGAGGCGAGGCCGGCCAGGCCGAGCCGCCAGTCGAGGCCGAACATCGCGGTGACGCTGAGCGCCCCGAGCAGGGTCGCCGAGATGACGGTGGGCAGCACCTCGGCCGCCGCGGCACCGATCGCCGCCACGTCGGCACCGACCCGGGACAGCAGGTCGCCGCGCCCGGCCCGGTCGAGCACGGTGGCGGGCAGCCGCAGCGCGACGCCGACGGTCTGTTCGCGCAGCGCCGCCAGGATGCGCTCGCCCAGCCGGCTGACCAGAGTGGTGGTCGCGCCGGTGGCGATCCCGCCGATCACCGCGGCCACCCCCACGACGGCTGCGATCGGCACCAGCGACGACGGTGCGGCGCCGTCGCGGACCAGGTCGACGAGCTTGCCGAGGGCGGTCACCGGCACCACCGACGCGGTCGCGGCGATGAGCCCGGCGGCACCGGTGACGGCCAGTTCGAGACGGCGCGAGCGCAGCTCGGTGAGCAGCCAGCGGCCGGTCTGCCGGGGCGTGGCCACCGGCAGGCCGGTCATCGCAGCACCGCCGCGCGGTAGGCCGGGTCGAGCGCGGCCAGCGACGCGTGGGTGCCGGTGGCGACGATCCGGCCGTCGCGCAGCACCACCACCCGGTCGGTGACGGCGAGCAGGGCCGGGCTGGTCGTGACGATCAGCGTGCCGAGCCCCGAACCGGGACCGTGCCGCAGGTCGCGGATGCCCCGGGCGATCGCGTGCTCGGTGACCGCGTCGACGGCGGTGGTCGGGTCGTGCAGCACCAGCAGTTTCGGCCGGGCGAGCAGCGCCCGGGCGAGGGCGAGGCGCTGCCGCTGCCCGCCGGAGAGGGCCGACCCGCGCTCGGCGATCGAGTGGTCGAGTCCTTCCGGGTGGGCCCGCACCACGTCGTCGGCGGCCGATGCCCGCAGCGCCTCGGCGAGCTCGTGGTCGGCGGCCAGCACGATGTTGTCCCGGATGGTGCCCGAGAACAGCTCCGGGTGGTGCGGGGCGACGAGCACGTCCGGCGATCCGTCGTCGTACAGCTGCACGATCGTGGCGGCGTCGGTCTCGGCGACCACCCCGAGGCATTCGCCGGCGGCGGGCCGGATCGGTGGCGTCCCGGTCGGCGGCGGGGCGGGGGTGCTGCCGAGCAGCTCGGCGATCCGGTCGGCCGAGGCCCGCGCGGTCGCGATCCAGCTCGGCGCGGCCGACAGCGCGCCGAACGGCTCGGTCAGGAACGCGGCGAGCCCGATCACGGTGATCAGCTCGCCGGGGCTGATCCGGCCGGTCAGCGCGAACCAGCCGGCCAGGATCGCGATGCCGCCGGCGAGCAGGGTGCTGACGCTGTTCGAGGCGGCCAGGAACACGCCCTGGGTGCGGGCGGCGGCCAGGGTGGCGCGCAGCGACTCGTCGCTGACCTCGCGGTAGCGGGCGTCGGCGGCTTCCTGCGCGCCGATGCCGCGCAGCGGCCGCAGCCCGGTGACGAGGTCGGTGGCGAGCGACGAGGCGCGCCCGGCGACCTCCTGCCGGGTGGCGACACGCCGGGTGATGCCGGGTGCGGCGCGCTGCAGCGCGATCAGCACGAGGGGGGTTCCGATCAGGACGACCAGGCCGAGGGGTACGGAGATGAGGCAGAGCCCGACCGCACTGACGGCCGTGGCGACCAGCGCACCGACGATCCGGGGCACGTAATCGAGCAGGTACGACGCGTGGTCGGCGTCGGTGGTGGAGATGGTCAGCACGTCGCCCGTACGCACCTCGGCCCGCGGGTCGAGCACCTTCGCGGCGACTTCGAGCCGCAGCGCGTGCGACTCCTCGGCGAGGGCCCGCATGAGTTGCCGGGCACCGTTGCGGTACGCCGTGGTGAGCAGCAGGTAGAGCCCGCAGAGCAGCCCGATCCAGGTGATCAGCCGGGCCGGCGAGCCGGTCGCCACGGCCAGGTCGACGGTCTCGCCGATGACGATCGGCACGACCGCCTCACACGCCTGGTGCAGGGCGATCAGCAGGCAGCCGGCGAGCAGTCGCCAGCGGTGCCGGACGACGGCCCGCCACCGGATGTTGATCCGTGCCGACACCACCGCCTCCTCATCGGCCGCGGTCCGCGCTGAATCGGGTTCTGCTGCGGGAACCGGGCACGAACCACCAAATCTGCCACGGCGCTCCCGGCCGCGGCGATCGACGATTGCGGCAGGAGTCCGAGCCGTTTGGCCCCCTGGTTCGCGGGCTCGCCGGGCGCCGTCCGCCCTGTGTCATAACTCTCTGTAATGTCAGCCGGATTGACTCTGCGTAGTTTCTGGCTAAAGTCGGATGAGTCCGATTCACCCGATACGCCAGGCTAGGAAGAGTTCAGATGTCGCTTGCGCTCCCGACCACCGCCACTGTCCGTGACGACGCCGTCGCCCTCGACTCCGCCGCGTACCGTGACCTGGCACCGATGATCACCCGGCAGCGCCTCGTGGTGGAGGGCTACCCGACGTTCGTGATCACCGACGAGCACATCAAGGACTATCTGTCCAAGCTCTCCGTGGTGACCGACATGATCACGCTGATCGAGCCGGTGACCCACGTCAGCGACCTGTACGGCTGGGCCGGCTGGATCCACTGGGAGACCTCGGGCGCGCACTTCTACTCCTGGGAGCGCCCGCTCTCCTTCTTCAGCGTCGACATCTACACCTGCAAGGCGTTCGACCCGGCCAAGGTCGTCGAGTTCACCGAGCAGTACTTCCGGACCACCGAGATCGTGGCGAAGGAATTCTGAGCATGACGTACGAGCTGTCCCCCGCCACCGTGCGGCAACGCACCGCCGCCGCCCTCGACGCCCACCACTCCACCGCCCGGTTCGTGGCGCTGGCCGTCGGCTCGGCCTCCGCCATGGCCGACGTGGCCCGCGACCTCGAACGGCAGGTCTTCGACCAGGCGTTCGGCAACGACACCGCCGCGATGACCGCCGAGTACCGCCGCTACGAGGACGATTCGCTGTTCTTCATCGTGCTCGACCGCCGCACCGGGATGCCGGCCGGCGCCGCCCGGGTCGTCGACGGCGGCGGCAAGACCCTCGACGACGCCCCCGGCCTGATCGGCGTCCCGCTGGCCACCGTCGTCGCCCGGCACGACCTGGCCCACGGCCGGATCTGGGACTTCGCGACGCTCGCGGTGCTGCCCGCCTACCGCGGCGGCACGGCGGGACCGGCGGTGAGCTCGCTGCTCTACCGCACCTTCCTCAACGCGGGCCGGCTTGCCGGCGTACGCCATGTGGTGGCCATGCTCGACGCCCGCGCCCACCGCAACCTCAAGCTCCTCGGCGTCCGATTCTCGCCGCTCGCCGGCTCGGCACCGTTCGCCTACCTCGGCTCGCCGTCGACCGAGGCGCTGCACGTCCCGTTCGACGAGATCCTCCCGTCGCTGGCCCGGCAGGCCGCGCGGCTCGGCCGGCGCGGCGCCGAGCACGACGGCGAGATCCGCGGCAACATCCTGCGCCGCCTGGTCATCCGCCACGTCGCCGCCCGCATCGCCACCGGCGACGGCCTCGACGAGCACATCACGCTGCCCGGCCTCGACCGCCGCGAGCTGATCCGCCGGCGCTGACCCACCCCGGCGGCCCTACCGCGCCGCGGCCTGAGGTCACCAGCGGCCTGAGGTCACGCGGCTTGCCGTCACCAGCGGCCGAGGCGGGCCGACAGCACGGCGAGTGCGGCGACGCCCGCCGTCGAGGTGCGCAGCACCTCGCGGCCCAGCCGCACGGCGGTCGCCCCGGCGTCCTCGAAGGCGGCCCGCTCGGCGTCGCTGATGCCCCCCTCCGGGCCCACCACCAGCACTATCTCGCCCGATACCGGCAGTTCGGCGGTAGCCAGCCGCTCGGTTGCCTCCTCGTGCAGCACGAACGCGTGCCCACCCAGGCGCGCCGCCACCTGCTTCGTCGAGCAGTCCGGATCGCCGCCCACCAGCGGCAGCCACGACCGGCGGGCCTGCTTGGCGGCCTCCCGGGCGGTCGCGGCCCACTTGTCCCGGGCCTTGAACCCGCGGTCGCCGCGCCACTGCGCCACCGACCGCGACGCCGCCCACGGCAGGATCTCGTCGACCCCGATCTCGGTCATCGCCTGCACGGCCAATTCGCCCCGGTCGCCCTTGGCGATCCCCTGCACCACCACGAGCCGCGGGTCGGGGGCCGGCACCAGCTCGCGCCCGGTGATCCGCACCTCGACGCTGCCCTTGCCGACCGTGACGACCTCGGCGGTCGCGCTGCCGCCGCGCCCGTCGGCGAGGATCAGCGCCTCACCAGCCCGCAACCGCTGCACGGTGGCGGCGTGATGGCCCTCCGGCCCGTCGAGGGTGCAGGTCGGGCTTGCCGGCAGGTCGTCGACCAGGAACAGGGGTGCGGACATCCCGGGACCCTATCGTCAGCTGCCCGGGGGCGGCTGGAAACTCTCCACGATGGTGTGGAAGCGCGGCAGCTCGACCGCCCAGGTCGCGACCGGCACCTCCCAGCGGATCCGGTAGAACTTCCCGTTCGCGAGGAGAATCCGCTGGATGCCGTGCAACTCGCCGCCGAGCAGGCTGTTCGAATATTGATATTCCCAGTCGGCGGTGCCGTCCGGGTTCGCCGAGAGCCGGAACCGCCGGTAACCGCCGGCCGCCCGAATCGCGGACTCCGCCTCGGCGAGCGTCCCGAGCAGGGTGCGGCCCCCGAGGTCGCCGGCTTCGATGTCGAGCTGGGGCTGATCGAGCCGGCCACCGGCGGTCACGTCACCCGACGCCGCGAGCTCGTTCGGCAACATCACCCGCGAGCCGCCCGGCGACGAGTACCAATACCAGCCGCCGGGGGGCGCCGCGCTCGCCGCCGAGGCCGGGATGCCCGCCTCGTCGTCCGGGTGGAGCAACGCGACCACGGCGACCAGCACGCCCAGCACACCGACGAGGGCCGCGATCATCGCGAGCCGGCGCCGGCCCCGGCCCGGCTTGTCGTCAGCGCGGGCCGGGGCCTTCGCCGGCGGCAGCTCCGGCCGGCCGGCCGGCTGACCGGTCACCGCCCGCAGCGCGTGCTCGACCATCGGCGGCTCCGGCCGGTCGGCCGGGTTGCGGCTCAGCAGCGCCACGATCACCTCGGTGAGCGGCCCGGCCCGGGCCGGCGGCTCCGGGGTCAGTTCGCTGACCGCCTGCAGCGTCTCGGCGGTGGTGGCCCGCACGAACGGCGGCCGGCCCTGCACCGCGTGGTAGAGCGTCGCGCCCAGCGACCACAGGTCGGACTCGGGCAGCGCGATCCCGTCGAGCAACCGCTCGGGGGCCAGGTATTCCGGCGAGCCGAGGACGATGCCGGCGAGCGCACGCACGCCCTCGGACGTGACCGCCGGGCCGAAATCGCTGAGCATCACCCGGCCATCGGTGGCGATCAGCACGTTCGACGGTTTCACGTCGAGGTGGAGCAGTCCGGCGCGGCGCACCGCGAGCAGGCCCTCGAGCACCGCCAGGCCGATCCCGGCGACCCGGGCCGGCGGCAGCGGGCCGGACTCGTCGAGCACCTGCTGCAGCGAGTGCGACGGCACGAACTCCAGCACGATCCAGGGCGCGTCGTCGTCGTGCAGCACGTCCAGCGTGCGAACCACGTTGGGATGGTCGACCAGGGTGAACGAGCGCGCCTCGCGGGCGGTCCACACCCGGAAGACGTCTTCCTCGTCCGGGGTCAGGCCGGCCGGCAGGGTGCACTTCTTGAGGGCCACCGGGCTGTCCTCGAGCTCGTCGCGCGCGAGCCACACCCGGCTCATCCCACCGTCGGCGAGCGGGTGGAGGACTCGGTAACGCCCGGCGACGAGTTGTCCGACCGTCACCATCAGGCCACCTCGAAGAATCGCGAACTGTCACCCGGACCCCGGACGGTAGCGCAGAAACACACCGTACGGGGGGCGTCGCTCTCCGGAATTGCGCCCCACGCCGGGCGCCGGTCACGACTCGTCGGCGGCCCGGTGCCGGCGGGACTGCTCGCGCACCCGGGACAGGGCGGAGTCCCAGGCGTCGGGCGGGGCGTCGACCGCACGGCCGCCGGTGTAGTAGTCGCCGTGCGTGATCACCGCCCAGGCGAGGGCGGCGAGCGCGGCCAGCGACAGGATCACCTGAAGACCCTGGGCGAGGTCCTCCAGCCACGGATACCAACTCGGGTAGAGCAACGCTTCCACCTGCGGGATCCGGTCGCCGATCACCGAGCCGTGGAGCTTGGCGAAATAGTCGGCCAGGGTGTGCGACTCGGTCGAGTCGGCGCCCACCCCGATCAGGCCGGCCAGGGCCGCCACCACCCCGCCGACCACGGCCCAGGTGCGGGCCCAGAGCCGGCCGCGCAACAGCCAGATGCCGAACGTCGCGTAGGCCAGGCAGAAGAGGCCGAGGAAGATCAGCTCCCACGCCCCCTCCTCGTGTCGCAGCAGGGCGGGCGGCGTGATGCCGTACTCGTTGTTGATGCCGTCGAGCACCGTCCTCAGCTGTTTCGCCTCCCCGCTGCCGAACCAGCGCAATTCCAGGATGCCGTCGAGCACGAGCAGCAGCCCGGCCGGCGCCAGGGCCAGCGTCAGCAAGGCCGCCGCTCGTACGATTCTCGGCTTGTCGGTCCCCGTCATGCCGCGGATGCTAGACCCGCACCGCGGCAGACTTCATCCCCAATTCTGCGGAGCGGGCTGCGCCGTGGCCACGTTCACCCGGTTGAAGAAGTTGGTGGTCGCGATCCACAGCACGATCGCCGCCAGCTGCTTGTCGTCGAAGTGCGCCGCCGCCGCGGCCCAGACGTCGTCCGGCACCGGGTCGGGCCGGTCGGCCAGCCGGGTCGCCGCCTCGGCGAGGGCCAGGGCGGCCCGCTCGGCCTCGGTGAAGTACGGCGTCTCCCGCCACACCGCGATCGCGAACAGCCGTTCCTCGGTCTCGCCGCTCTGCCGGGCGCTGCGGGCGCCCGAATCGACGCACGGCGCACACCCGTTGATCTGGCTGGCCCGCAGGTGGACCAGCTCCAGGGTGGCCGGCTCGACCCCGGCCGAGTGGGCCTGTTGGTAGAGCACGTTTATCGCCTTCATCGTCTCCGGCAGCAGGCTGGCCGGGTTCTCGATACGAGCCTGCATGTTTTCTCCCTCCGGCGCCGTCACATCGGCGCGCTCTGGTCCGTCGGTGGGGTGACGAAGATGGAAAGGTGGATGTGACCGATGTGGCGTAGGCAACAGGACGACGTGCTGGCGGCCCGCTTCGAGGCGAACCGGCCCCGGCTGCGGGCGGTGGCGTTGCGGATGCTCGGCTCGGCGGCCGAAGCCGACGACGCGGTGCAGGAGGCGTGGCTGCGCCTGAGCCGCACCGACCAGGACGGGCTCGACAACCTCGCCGCGTGGCTGACCACCGTGGTCGGCCGGATCTGCCTGGACATGCTGCGCCGGCGCACGTCGCGACGCGAGGACTCGTTCGAGTCGGAGCCCGCGGCCGCCGCCGCCGACCCGGAGCAGGAGGCGCTGCTGGCCGACTCGGTCGGGCTCGCCCTGCTGGTCGTGCTGGAGACGCTGACCCCGGCCGAGCGGCTCGCGTTCGTGCTGCACGACCTGTTCGCCGTCTCGTTCGAGGAGATCGCCCCGCTCGTCGGCCGTTCCCCCGACGCCGCCCGGCAGCTGGCCAGCCGCGCTCGGCGGCGGGTGCGGGCGGGTTCGGACGCCGAGGCGCCGGCCGGCCGGGCGGTGGTGGACGCGTTCCTGGTCGCGGCCCGGGGCGGTGACCTGGCCACCCTGCTGACGCTGCTCGACCCGGACGTCGAGATGCGTGTCGACGAGGTGGTGCGGAACCGGGGCGCGGAGTCGGTGGCAGCGTTCTTCGACGGTCGCGCCCGGACCGCTCGCACGGCGCTGGTCGACGGCCGGCTGGGCATCGCAGTAATGGCCGGCGAGCAGGCGACGGTGGGCGAACAGGTGACGGTGGCGGCCCGGGTGACCATAGTGGACGGTCGGATCGCCGGGCTCGACGCGACCACCGACCCGGCCGAGCTGGCCGGCCTGGCGGTCACGCCGATCTAGGCCGGCCTGGCGGGCACGCCGAACTGGGCCGGCCGAGCGCCGACAACCGGCCCGGCGATCGGTCAGAGGGCCAGCACGATACGGCCGGCCGTGTCGCCCACGGCCTGCCGGGACCACGCCTGCTCGACATCGGCGAACGGCACCACCTCATGCGTCACGGTGAGCCGGCCCTCGGCCGCGTACGCCGCGATCTCGGCGACTCGGCCCGCTGCGCCGTGGACAGCCCGTTGTTGGTGTAGCCGAGGATCCGCAGGGCGCCGCCGCGCAGCGTGGCCGAGTCGATCGGGGCGGTCGGCGACGCCGAGCTGCCCAGGTTGACCAGGCGGCCGCCGGGCCGCAGCACCCGCAGCGCGGCTGCCGCCGGCACCCCGAAGACCGGGTCGAGCACCAGGTCGACCGGGCCGGACACGGCGCGCAGCCGGTCGGCGAGCGACTCCGGGTCGTCCGCCGGCCGCAGCTCGACCGCCTCGTCGGCACCGAGCCGCCGGACCTGCTCCCGAGCTTGCGCCGAGCGGCACACGGCGATCACCCGGCCGGCCCCGCAGAGCCGCGCCAGCTGGACGGCGGCCTGACCGACCACTCCGCCGGCGCCGAGCACGAGCACCGTCTCGCCCGGGGTGAGGCCACCGGTGCGGGTCAGCGCCGAGTGGGCGGCCACCGCGGACAGGCCGAGGGCGGCGATCAGCGGCAGCGGCACGCCCCGCGGCAACGGCACCACGTCGGCGAACGGCACCGTGACGAGGGCGGCCATACTGCCGTCACCCGGTCGCATCCCGGCCGAGGTGGCGAACCAGACGGGCGTACCGTCCTCGCGGTAGCCGACCCCCTGCACCCCCGGCACGTACGGCGTGGCCGGCGTGCCGAAATAGCTGGTGCCGGAGGCGCACAGCAGGTCGAGCGGGGTGATCGGCGCCGCCGCCACGGTGACCGCGACCTCGCCCGCGCCCGGCTCCGGCGCCCGCCGCTTCGCCAGCTCCGGCGGCCGGCCGCAGACACGCAGCACGGCCGCGGGGATCATGTCGCGATGTCCGGGTACGGCATGGCGAAGTGGGCCATGCGGGCGCCGTACGCCTTCTGATATTCGAGGGGTTCGTTGTTGTCCCGTTCGAACATGGCGATGAAGAGCGTCAACGTGAGGAACGGATGCGCCCCGAGCTCGAAGAGCTTGCAGTGATCGTGATCGATCAGCGCCGCCCGCTCCTCGGCGGTGAACCGCAGCCAGGTGGACGCCTCGTCGGTGTGGCAGTTGAGCAGCGTGTTGGCCACTGTGGACTCCCACCAGGTGACCAGTTCGTGCGGCTCGGAGCGGTAGCGCTCGACCAGCGTGGGGTCGCGGTCCACCGTGAACAGGAACTTGTTCAGCAGGTACTTGCTCATGCCGGCGCTCCGTTCGGATACCAGGTGAAGTACGCCTCCATGGTGTGGAACAGGTCGAGCGTGTCGACGTAGTCGGCCTTCGCCCCCGCCCCCGCGACGCCCATCATCAGCATGAAGTCCATGAAGCCGTGGGTCGCGTTGCCCGGCGAGTGCAGGCTCTCGAGCGACACCTCGCGCAGGCAGTTGTCGATGTCGCCGGTGGCGATCCACTCGACGGCGCGCCTGTCGAACTCGGGGTCGGGCCCGTGCGGACCGAACTGCCGTGGGCCGCCCAGCTCGAGCGACAGGTGCCCGGTGCCGATGACCGCGACCCGCAGGTGCGACGGCCACTGTTCGACGATCTGCCGGATCGTCTCGCCCAGCTTGACGAAGCGGGACGGCTGCGGCAGCGGCGGCGCGAAGATGTTGGTGTAGATCGGCACGATCGGCAGGTCCGCCTCGGGCCGCAGCGTGATGATCGGGCAGGTGACGCTGTGGTCGATCCGCAGCTCGTTGCTGAACGCCAGGTCGAAACCGGCGTCGAGCCCGGCCCGCAGGATGTGCGCGGACAGGTCTTCCTGGCCCTTGAGCAGCATCTTCGGCAGGCCGAACTCGCGCTCCTCGTTGTACCAGTTGGCGTCGTAGAACGGCGCCTTGCCGACCAGGAACTGCGGCATGTTGTCCAGCCACAGCTGATGGAAGTGGTCGGAGCCGACCATCACGAGGACGTCGGGGTTGGCCTTGGTGAGCGTCTCGCGGAAGGCGGTGATCTTCCGGACCCACTCGTCGGCGAACGGCGGCCGGTCCTCGCCGGTGGCCGTGCTGGCCTTGTAGTAGAAGGGGTGATGGGTGGAGGCGATGACCGCGACGATGCTGGCCATAGTCAGTCCTCTCGGGGTTCGTAGACGGCGTTGCGATCGACGGTGCGATAGATGTCGTTGGCGATCGGCCGGCGCCGCTCCTCGGCCAGTTGCCCGAGCAACCCGGCGGCCCGCGCCAGCAGCGCGAACCCGCGCAGCAGGTCGGTCGGCAGGCCCAGGTCGGCCAGGGCGGCGCCGCACACGCCGGCACCGTTGAGCGGCAGCTTCTTGCCGAGCACCTGCGGGTGCACCCGCCCGATCGCCTCGAACAGCCGCAGGTGCGGGCCGCGCAGCCCCTCCTGTTCGGCGATCGCGATCAGCACCGGGGTGCGCGGGTCCTGCTCCTTGTGCACCGGGTGACCGAGGCCGGGGACGAACTTCTTGGCCTCGCGCGCCTTGCGCACCGCTTCCAGGGCGATCACGTCGTAATCGCGTTCGGTGCCGGCATCGACGAGCGTGTCGGCGAGGAACCGGCCGCAGTCCTCGGTCACCCCGAGGAAACGGGAGCCGCCGCCGAGAAGACCGGCGGCGAGGGCGCCCTGCAGGGAGTCCGGAGCTGAGAGGTACGTCAGTCGCGCCGCGATGGCGGTCGGGGTGAAGCCGTGGTCGGCCAGGGCGACCAGCACCGCCTCGAACAACCGCACCTCCCCCGCCGTCGGCCGGCGTCCGGCGACCAGCCAGAACGCCAGTTCACCGAAGCCGACCTTGCCCATCAGGTCGGCCGCCAGGTCCTTGCCCAGCAGCGAGATGGTCTCGGGCGTCGACGTGCCGAGGCCGGTCGGGAAGCTCAGTTCTTCAGCCACGCGCGGATCTCCTCGCCGTGTTCGTCGAGACCGGGTGGCGGCAGCTGATAGGCCGCCGGGGTCTCGGAGAAGGTGATCGGGTTGCGGACCGCCGGCACGCCGGCCGCGTCGATCACCGGGTTCAGGCCCAGTTCCTCGGCGAGCGCGACGCCGCCGTCGATCGTGTTGATCGGCGCGCACGGAACGCCGGCCGCGAGCAGGTCACGGAACCATTCGTCCTTGCCCCGCCGGCTCAGCCGGTCGACCAGGATCGGCCGCAGTTCCGCCCGATTCGCCGTACGGTCCTGATTACGCCCGAAACGCGGGTCGTCCGGCAGTTCCGGCAGGTCGAGCACCTGGCAGAGCTTGCGGAACTGGCCGTCGTTCCCGGCGATCACGATCAACTCGCCGTCCGCGCAGGGCAGCGGCTCGTACGGGAAGAGGCTGGGATGCGCGTTGCCCATCCGGAACGGGATGGTTCCGCCCGCGACGTAGGCACTGGAGTGGTTGACCAGGCCGGACAGCGCCGAGCTGAGCAGGTTGACCTCGACGTGCTGGCCCCGGCCGGTCTCGCCGCGATGCCGCAGGGCGGCCAGGATGCCGATGGTGGCGTGCATGCCGGCCATCACGTCGAAGACCGAGATGCCGGCGCGGTAGGGCGAGCCGTCCGGGTCGCCGGTGAGACTCATCAGCCCGGAGATCGCCTGCACCATCAGGTCGTAGCCGGGCAGGTCGGCACCCGCGCCGGAGCCGAAACCGCTGATGCTGGCGTAGACGATCTTCTCGTTCACGGCCGAGACCGAGGCGAAGTCCAGGCCGAACCGGGCCAGCCCGCCCGGCTTGAAGTTCTCGATCATGATGTCGGCCCGCCCGGCCAGCGCCCGCGCGACCTCCTGGTCGCCCGGGTCCTTCAGGTTCAGGGCGATGGACCGCTTGTTGCGGTTGATGCCGAGGTAGTAGGTCGACACGCCGTCGCGGACCGGTGGCATCCAGGTACGGGTGTCGTCGCCGCCCGGCCCCTCCACCTTGATCACCTGCGCGCCGAGGTCGGCGAGCAGCATCGTCGCGTACGGCCCGGCCAGGATCCGCGAGAAATCCGCCACCAGCAGACCGTGCAGAGGGCCCTGCGTCATCATCACCGCCCGTTCTACGGACACCTGTCCGCCGAAACAGCTTCGACCCCAGCAAGGGGCCCTGTCAATGGCCGGTTAATCCGACCGAAACATGGTCTTGACGCTACACGTGACCGAGAGCACACTGGCGCCATTCGCTCTGTCCGCTAGGCGGACAGTGGTCCGAAGAGGCAATCGAAGGGATGCGCGATGACCGAAAGCGACCGGCCGGTAGTCCTCCGCAACGGCCTGGTACTCACCATGGACGACTCGCACACGGTGCTCACCGACGCCGACGTGCTGGTCGTCGGCGACCGGATCGCCGAGGTCGGGCACGGCCTGACGGCACCCGACGGTGCCCTCGAGATCGACGCCGGCGGCGGGATCATCATGCCCGGCATGGTCGACACCCACCGGCACATGTGGCAGACGGCCATGCGCGGGTACGGCGCCGACTGGACCCTGACGCAGTACTTCGTCTGGTACTACCTCGAGTCCGGCAAGCTGTTCCGCCCCGAGGACGTGCACGCCGGCAACCTGCTCGGCGCGATCGAGGCCGTCGACTCCGGGGTCACCACCACCGTCGACTGGTCGCACGGCCTGCAGACCATCGACCACGCCGACGCGGCGGTCGACGCCCTGGAAGCGGTACCGGGCCGGTTCGTCCTCGCCTACGGCAACATCCAGCAGGGCCCGTGGCAATGGTCGACGACGCCGGAGTTCCGCGACTTCCACGCGCGGCGCATCGACGGCGGCAAGCTCGCCGGCTTCCAGCTCGCCTTCGACGTCCCGGGCGACCCGGCGTTCCAGGAGAAGGCCGCCTTCGAGGTGGCCCGCGACCTCGGCGTCACCGTCACCACGCACGCCGGCGTGTGGGGCGCCACCAACGACGACGGCATCCGGCTGATGTACGAGAACGGCTTCATGACGCCCGGCACCGTCTACGTGCACGCGGCCACCCTGAGCAGCGACTCGTACCACCGGATCGCGGCCACCGGCGGTTCGGTGAGCGTCTCGACCGAGAGCGAGCAGAGCGCCGGCCAGGGCTACCCGCCCACCTGGATGCTGCGCAAGCACGACATCCCGGTGTCGCTGTCGATGGACACCAGCGTGTGGTGGAGCGGCGACCTGTTCTCCGCGATGCGCTCGACGCTGTCCGCCGACCGCTCCCGGGAACACCTGGAGGCGCACGGCGCCAAGGAGACCATCACCCACCACCACCTGCGCGCCGAGCAGGTCGTCGACTGGGCCACCCGGGGCGGCGCCAAGGCCCTGGGCATGGACTCCGAGATCGGCGCGATCACGCCGGGCCGCAAGGCCGACGTGGTGCTCATCAAGAACGACGACTCGCCGGCCATGTCCCCGGTGCTGCACCCCTACGGCCACGTCGTCTACCAGGCCCAGCGCGGCGACGTGCACACGGTGCTGGTCGGCGGCAAGGTCGTCAAGACCGACGGCAAGCTGGTCGGCGTCGATCTGGCCGCGGCCCGGGCCAAGGTCGGCAGCACCGTCGACTACCTGCGCGAGACCATGGGTGAGGATCTGTGGCAGCGCGGCATGAACCCGGAGATCCCGGAATCCCGGATCCTGCACAACCCGTATCAGTACACCAAGTAGACGAATGAAAGCATGAGGTCATGACCGACATCGGAAGGGGCGCGGGGCCGGATTTCATCGAGGCGCTCGCCCGCGGCCTCGACGTCCTGCGCTCCTTCCGGCCGGGCACGCCGGCCATGACACTCAGCGAGATCGCCGGCCACACCGGCCTCGCCCGGCCCACCGTGCGCCGCATCCTGATCACGCTCGAGGCGCTCGGCTACGTCCGCCAGGCCGACCGGGGCTACGCGCTGACCCCGCGCGTGCTGGAGCTCGGCATGGCCTATGTGAACTCGCTGAGCATGTGGGACGCCGCCCGCCCGCACATGGAGAAACTGGTCGCCCAGACGAACGAGTCGACGTCGATGGCCCAGCTCGACGGCTCCGACATCGTCTACGTGGCGCGGGTGGCCGTACCCAAGATCGTGACCCTCTCCGTCACCATCGGCACCCGCTTCCCCGCTGCCGCCACCAGCATGGGAAAGGTGCTGCTGGCGGCCTTGCCGCCGGCCGCGCTGGCGGAGCTCCTCGCGCAGAGCTCACGCTCCGGGATCACCCCCCGCCGGCAGCCGTCGGCCGCCGACCTCGAGGCCGCGCTGCGGGAAGTACGCGCCAAGGGCTGGGCTCTGGCCGATCAGGACCTGGCGCCCGGCGTCCGGTCGGTCGCCACCGGGGTCCGCGACGGCGACGGCAACGTGGTCGCCGCGATAAACGTGACCGTCCACGCGGCCGAGACCACAGTGGAGACCCTCCTCGAGGACCACCTGCCCAAACTTCTGCGCACCGCGGCCGACATCAGCCACGACTGGGCCCTGACCGCCGCCGTCCCGGCCGTCACCGTCTGAGCCTCGGACTCCCCCGGCCGGCCGGCGTGCGTCCCGGGGCCGGGAGGATCAGAATGATCCGCATGAAGGCGATGGCCGACCTTTTCGACCCGGAGCCGGCGCGCTGGGGTCTGCGCGGCGATCCATGGGTCTGGCAGGCGATGCGGGACCACCTGGGCGAGACCTACCTGCCGCCCACGCTCGGCGAGGCCGAGGCGATGCTCTACAACGCCTTCAACCGGATCGTCGGCGTCGACCTCGCCGCCGAACCCGAGCCGTCCGTCTACCGCCCCGAGTTCGCCCACGGCGGCCTCTCCAGCGGCCACATCCACCTGCTGACCTGGCGTCTCGAGCTCCTGCCACTGCTCGTCGACCGCGCCCAGGCCCGCCTCTGAGGCTCCGCTGAGGACCGCTCAGCCGGATGCGGCCACCCGCAGCAGCCGGAAGTCGCGGCGGCGCAGCAGGCGCAGGACCACCGCGGCCGGGTTACCGAACGCGCGCAGCCCGGCGGCGGTGGGAAACGTCTCGATGCGGTCGATCTCGTAGGTCACGCCGCCGGCGACGACCTCGCAGCGGCCCGCGGCCTGGACGTTGCGGTGCCAGTCGACGTTCGGGCCGTAGGTCAGCTCGGCCACGAAGTCGTCGCCGTACCGGGCCAGCAGCAGCGGCGTCTCGTAGCACCGGCCGGACCGGCGGCCGACGTGCCGCACCAGCGCGAACGGGCCGTGACCCGAGCGGGCCAGCGGCACCGTGACCCGGTTGAGCGAGTGCTTCAGCAGGCCGAGCCAGGCCGCTCTCAAGCCATCTTCCCCAGGTTGATCTCGTCGAGGGTGGCCGCGGACCCCGGGTCGGTGACACCGACGATCTCGCGGCAGGCCTTCTGCAGCTGCTTGACCTGAGCCGCCGTCAACGGGTCGAAGACCAGCCGGCGGGCCTCCCGCACGTGCCCCGGGGCGGCCGCCACCAGCACCGCCAAGCCGGCCTCGGTCAGCTCGGCCGAGACACAGCGCGGCTCGCCGTCGGCGGCCACCCGGCGCACCCAGCCCTGTCTCTCGAGGCGGCTCACCGCGTGCGACAGCCGCGACATCGAGCCGCCCGCCATCATCGCGAGGACGCTCATCCGCACCTTGTGGTTCTCCGGCCGCTCCAGCGAGACGAGTATCGAGTACTCGAAGAAGTTCAGCCCGGAATCACGCTTGAGCTGGGCGTCGATAGCTGCGGGCAGCGTCATCAGCATCGCCGTCAGGGACAGCCAGGCGGCTTTCTCGTCGTGCGACAACCAGGGGACCTCGTCCGGGTCCGGCGGCGGGGTGGCGCTGTTCACAACCGAACTGTAACCCAGTCACGCGACTTGAATATTCAATACAAGCCGTGCAACCATCGTATTGAACATTCAATTGCCCTACCTAGGGAGAACCGTGACCGTTCTGCGCATCGACGCCAGCATCCAGGGCCCCAACTCGGCCAGCTCCGAGCTCGCCGACGTGGCCGAGGCCGAGTGGCTCGCGGTCCGTCCGGGCGACGAGATCATCCGCCGTCACCTCGGCTCCGAGCCGCTGCCCGCGGACGCCTGGCAGAACGCCATCGGCGGCGCCTTCACCCCCGAGGACCAGCGCAACGAGAAGCAGAAGGCCAGTGTCGCGCTCGCCCAGCAGCTCAACAACGAGGTCCGCAACGCCGACGCCCTGCTCCTCGCCCTGCCGCTCTACAACTGGGGCGTCTCCCAGCACGCCAAGATCTGGATCGACCTGGTCCTGGCCGGTGGCCCCAACGGCGAGCGACTGTTCGACGGCAAGCCGGCCATCGTGGTGACCACCCGCGGCGGCGGCTACGGCCCCGGCACCCCGCGCGAGGGTTGGGACCACAACACCGCGTTCATCCGCCGCATCGTCGAGGACGTGTGGGGCGCCGAGCTGACCCTGGTCGAGCGCGAGCTGACCCTGGCCCACCACAACCCGGCGATGGAGTCCCTCCGCGACGCCGCCGACCTGCTCAAGAAGGCCGCCCACGAGGCCGCCGCGCACGCCGGCCGCACTCTCGCCGGCCGCTGAGAAAAGCCGCCTGCTGGGAAGCCGGCCGCTGAGAAGCCGGCCGCTGGGAAGCCGGTGATCAGGAATCGGCTCCGGCCGCCCGAAGATCGTCTCTACCCGGCACGCCGCCGGCGTGCAGTACTCCATGGTGCTGCTCGCCGGCGGCCGCCGCACGCCGTCCTCGACGTCGCCCTCGCCGACGGTTTCGTCGGCCTGAGCCGCCTCCCGCCAGGAATGGCGGAGATCCCGCGAGGGTGACCTCTTCCCGCGCGAGGCACGCTTCCTCCGCGGTACGACGCAGCGAACCGTGTCGCCGCCGCCGCGCATGCCGATCCCCGCGTTCGGTGCGTGGCAGACCCTGCTGAAGTTCGCCGGCGACGGCCGTCCCGAGACCGCCGAGGCCAGGACCGGCCGCTGCCGGTACGCCGCCGAGCCACGACATCCGGAACTTGATTTTGACCTAGTGGCCGTTGAAGGCGTCACGCATGCGGCTGAAGAAGCCGCCCTGCTTGCTCAGTTCGGCCACGTCCTCGCCGCGGGTCTTGGCGAAGTCGCGCAGCATGCGCTCCTGGTCGGCGGTCAGCTTGGTCGGCGTCTTGACGTCGAGGTGCACGAATAGCTCGCCGCGGCCCTGGCCGCGCAGGTGCGGCACGCCCTTGCCGCGGATGCGCAGCGTGCTGGCCGGTTGGGTGCCCGCCTTGACCTCGATCGCCTCCTCGCTGTCGAGGGTCTTGATCGTCAGGCGGGTGCCGAGGGCGGCGGCGGTCATCGGCAGGGTGACCCGACAGTGGAGATCGTCGCCCTTGCGGGAGTAGACGTCGTGCGGGCGCTCGCTGATCTCGACGTAGAGGTCACCGGCGGTGCCGCCACCGGGGCCGACCTCGCCCTGCTGGGCCAGCCGGATGCGCATGCCGTCCTCGACGCCGGCCGGGATCTTCACGGTGAGTGAGCGGCGGGTGCGCACCCGGCCGTCACCGGCGCACGTCGGGCAGGGCTGCGGGATGACGGTGCCGTGGCCCTGGCAGGTGACGCAGGGGCGCGACGAGACGACCTGACCGAGGAACGTGCGCTGCACGCTCTGCACCTCGCCGCGGCCGCCGCACGTCTCGCAGGTGGCCAGGTGGGTGCCGGGCGCGGTGCCGGCGCCGGAGCACTGGGTGCACAGCACCGCGGTGTCGACGGTGATCGGGGCCTCGACCCCGAATGCCGTCTCCACCAGGTCGAGTTCGAGACGCAGGATGGCGTCGGCGCCGGGGCGGGTGCGTGGCCGCGGGCCGCGGGCGCCACCACCGGCGGCGGTGCCGAAGAACGCGTCCATGATGTCCTGGAAGCCCACGAACGGCCCGCCCGGGCCGCCGGGTCCGCCCGGGGCCCCACCGCCGCCGGGCGCGAGCGGGTCACCGCCCAGGTCGACGATCTGCCGCTTCTGGTCGTCGGACAGCACCTCGTACGCCGCGTTGATGTCCTTGAACTTCTCGGCCGCGTCCGGATCGGGGTTGACGTCCGGGTGGAACTGCCGAGCCAGCTTCCGGTAGGCGCGCTTGATCTCGTCGTCGGTTGCCTCCCGGCTCACGCCGAGAATGCCGTAGTAATCCTTGGCCACGGGGTTTGGAGTCCTCAATGTCAGCGCGGTTCCGTCAGTTCTGTGCCAGCAGGTCGCCTACGTAGCGTGCCACCGCTCGCACCGTGGCGATGGTGCCGGGGTAGTCCATGCGGGTGGGGCCGAGCACACCGAGCCCACCAACGATCGTCGCGCCTGGTCCGTAACCGGTGCTGACCACGGACGTCGAGCGCAGGTTGTCTATCTCGTTCTCGTCGCCGATGCGCACCCGGGTCTTGCTCGGCTCCAGGTCGCCGATGAGCTTGAGCAGGATGACCTCCTCCTCGAGGGCCTCGAGCACGGGACGAAGTGTGCCCTGGAAGTCCAGCACACCTCCCCGAGTCAAGTTCGCCGTTCCGGCGAGCATGAGGCGTTCCTCGCTGCGTTCGACGAGGGTCTCGAGCAGCACGCTGGCCAGGCAGGCCATCGTGCCGCGGCGGTCGGGGGCGCATTCGTCGACCAGTGCCTGCACCAGTGGCGGGGTGTCGACGAGTCGCTGACCAGCGAGTTTCTCGTTGGTCTTGCGGCGCAGCTCCATCACGTCGTCGTTGCTCGCCGGGCCCGGCAGCTCGACCAGGCGCTGCTCGACCCGGCCGGTGTCGGCGATCATCACGAGCATGATCCGGGTCGTGGAGATCGGGACGAGTTCCAGATGGCGAACGGAAGAGCGCGCCAGCGACGGATACTGCACGACCGCGACCTGGCGGGTCAGCTGGGCGAGCAGGCGAACGGTGCGGTGCACCACGTCGTCGAGGTCGACGGCACCGAGCAGGAAGCGCTCGATCGCCCGGCGCTCGGCTGGGCTGAGCGCCTTGACCTTGGAGAGGCGGTCGACGAACAGGCGATAGCCCGCGTCGGTGGGCACCCGGCCGGCGCTGGTGTGCGGCTGCCGGATGTAACCCTCCTCCTCGAGCACCGCCATGTCGTTACGCACCGTAGCCGACGACACGCCGAGCTGGTGACGCTCGACGAGGGCTTTGCTGCCGACCGGCTCCTGCGTCTCGACGTAGTCCTCGACGATCGCCCGCAGCACCTCGAGCTTGCGGTCATCCAGGCTCAAGACGACCCCTCCCTCCGGCACTCGGCAGGCAAGCACCCGGCACGCACGCCGGCGGAACTTGTCTGGCACTCATCACAGCAGAGTGCCAGTCTACGTCGCGGTGGCCCGCAGCGCGATGATCGAGTGTGTCTGTCTATTCCTCGACTCCGAGTGCATGTCGCTCTGTACCCGGTTGAGCTGCGGTCCTACGGTGTCAGCCATGACTGAACCACCGCGCCCGCCCGGTGAAGGCAACGCGAACGACCCGACCACGCCGTTCAACCCGTACGCGGCCAGCGACCCGACTTCCGGTTCGACCCCGCCGCCCCCGCCGGACGGCTACGCTCCCCCGCCCAGCTACTCCCCGCCGCCCAGCAGCGGCAGCGGCTACGGCACCCCGCCCCCGCCGACCAGCGGCAGCGGCTACGGCACCCCGCCGCCCAGCAGCGGCGGCGGCTACGGCACCCCGCCGCCGGCCGGGGGCTACGGTCCGCCTCCCGGCGGGTACAACCAACCCCCGCAGCCGGGGTACGGGTACGGCGCACCCGCCGCCGGCCAGGAGGACAAGACCTGGATCGCCGTGGCGCACTTCGGAGGCGCGGCCGGCGCCTTCATCAGCGGCGGGGTGGCCGGCTGGATCGCGCCGCTGGTCGCCTTCCTCGCCCGGGGCCCCCAGTCACCGGCGGTGCGGGCGGAGTCGGTCAAGGCCCTGAACTTCCAGATCCTGTGGTCGATCATCGGCCTCGTGGGCTGGATCACGGCCTGCATCCTCATCGGCTGGCTCGCCGTGGCCGCCGCGTGGATCGTCGGCACCATCTTCGGGGTCATCGCGGGCATCAAGGCCGGCAACAACGAGCCGTACAACTACCCGATGACCGTTTCGCTCATCAAGTGAACTCGGGCGCCGGGTCGGGGGCCCGGCGCACTCACACGACGTCACGGATGACGGCGTCGGCAAGCAGGCGGCCGCGCAGCGTCAGCACCAGCCGCCCGGCGGCGTAGGCCGCCGGCTCCAGCAGGCCGTCGGCGAGCGCCTGCTCGGCCCCGGCGGCGTCGAGCCGGTCGAGCGGGATGCCGTCGCGCAGTCGCACCCGCAGCATGATGTCCTCGACCCGCCGGTCGTCCGCGGAGAGGATCTCCCGGGCCTGGCCGGGCGAATGACCTTCGGCAAGCCTTTTCGCGTACGCCGTCGGGTGCTTCACATTCCACCAGCGCACCCCGCCCACGTGGCTGTGCGCGCCCGGGCCCAGGCCCCACCAGTCGGCGCCGGTCCAGTAGAGCATGTTGTGCCGGCATCGGGCGTCGTCCCCGCGCGCCCAGTTGGACACCTCGTACCAGCCGAAACCGGCCTCGGTCAGGGCCTGCTCGGCGGCCAGGTAGCGGTCGGCCGCCACGTCGTCGGACGGGTAGGGCAGCTCGCCCCGGCGCATCCGGGAAGCCATCCGGGTGCCGTCCTCGACGATCAGGGCGTACGCGCTGACGTGGTCGACCCCGGCGTCGACGACCGCCCGCAGGGAGGTGGCGAAGTCGTCCGCCGTCTCCCCCGGGGTGCCGTAGATCAGGTCGAGGTTGACGTGCTCGAAGCCGGCCTCGCGGGCCTCCCGGGCGGCCTGCGGGGCCCGTCCCGCGGTGTGCCGGCGGTCGAGGATCCGCAGCACGGCCGAGCTGGCCGACTGCATGCCGAGGCTGATCCGGGTGAAGCCGTTGCGCCGGAGCCGGCGCAGGTATTCCGGGGTCACCGATTCGGGGTTGGCCTCGGTGCTGATCTCGGCGTCGGGGGCCAGGCCCCATGCCTTGTCGACGCCTTCCAGGATGCGGCCGAGGTCGTCGGCGCCGAGCAGGGTCGGGGTGCCGCCGCCCACGAACACCGTGTCCACCTTCGCGGGGTGCACGGTGTCCTGCGCGATCCGAAGCTCCCGGAGCACCGTGTCGGCATATTCCGCCTGGCTGGCGCCCCCGCCCAGCTCACTCGCGGTGTAGGTGTTGAAGTCGCAGTAACCGCAGCGGGTCGCGCAGAACGGCACGTGGACATAGACCGCGAAGCCGTCCGCACCCACCCGGGCGGTGGCGGCGGGCGGGAGCGACCCGTCCAGCGGAACGGGATCACCATCGGGAAGTGCGCCGGCCATCCGCCAAGTGTGCCTGGTTATCGTTCCCGCCATGGATCTGGTCCGGACCGCCACAGCCGCCGGGGTGACCACCCTTACCCTGGACAGCCCCGCCAACCGCAACGCCCTCTCCACGCCCTTGATGAACCAGCTCCTGGAGGCCCTGTCCAGCGCGCTCACCGACACCTCGGTGCGAGTGGTGGTGCTCTCGCACACCGGCCCGGTCTTCTGCTCCGGCGCCGACCTCAAGGAGACCGCCGAGGCGCGCGAGGCCGGCCGGGTGCCCGCCGAGAAGCTGGCCGACGTGCTGGCCGCGCTGTGGGAGTTCCCCAAGCCGGTGGTCGCCCGGGTGGGCGGGCCGGCGCGGGCCGGCGGCCTGGGCCTGATCGCGGCGGCCGACGTCGCGGTCTGCACCCGCGAGGCGTCGTTCGCGTTCACCGAGGTACGGCTGGGCGTCATCCCCGCCGTGATCAGCGCGACCGTCCTGCCCCGCCTGACCCCGCGGGCGGCCACCGAGCTCTACCTGACCGGCAACGTCTTCGACGGGGTGCGGGCGGCGGAGGTCGGACTGGTCACGGCGGCGGTCTCGGCCGAGGGCCTCGACGCCGCGGTCGCGGGCTACTGCGAGGCACTCGTGCAAGGCGGTCCGCTCGCGCTCGCGGGCACCAAACAGCTTCTGCGGCGTACGCCGGAAGCCTCGATCCGGGCTGAACTCGCCGATCTGGCCGAACGCTCCGGGGGCTACTTCCGATCGGCCGAAGGCCGCGAGGGGGTGACCGCGTTCCGCGAGAAACGCCCCGCTTCCTGGATCCCGCGGTGACGCCGCCGAGATGCGGTCGTTGATTACCCTTGTCGTGCACGGGCTTTGATCATCGAGGAGGTGTGCGTGCGCACGACACCGATCGTGGTGATCGCGTTGCTCGCGCTGCTCGGCACCCTGGGCGTCGTCGTCGTGGTGGCCGGCCTGCCCGGCGACCTCAAGCTGCCGCAGATCATCGGCCCGGAGTGCACCGTGCGGGCCGACGGCGAGGTGACCCTCGACCTGGTGCAGATGGCCAACGCGGCCACCATCACCGCGGTCGGGGTGCGGCGCGGCATGCCCGAGCGGGCTGTGGTGATCGCCCTGGCCACCGCGTTCCAGGAGTCCAAGCTGGAAAATCTGGACGACGGTGACCGCGACTCGATCGGCCTCTTCCAGCAGCGGCCGAGCCAGGGCTGGGGCACCTTCGAACAGATCAAAGATCCGCGTTATGCCGCCGACAAGTTCTACACGGCCCTCAAGAAGGTCAAGAACTATCAGAAGATGCGGGTCACCGACGCGGCCCAGCGGGTGCAGCGCTCGGCCTACCCGAACGCCTACGAGAAGTGGGCGGACGAGTCGGCCGTGCTGGCCCGCGCCCTGACCGGCCGGGCGACCGGGGCGGTGGCCTGCACGGTCACCGGCGCGCCCGCCCTGCGGGGCGCGGCCGCGGCGGCCGCCCTGCTCAAGGGGCTGAAGCTGGACTGGGGCAAGGGCCTCGCCAAGACCCCGGCGGCCGCGCAGGCGGCCGGTCTCACGGTCGTGGTCCCCGATGCGAGTACGGGCTGGCGGTACGCCCACTGGCTCGTCTCGCACGCCTCGGCCACCGGTCTCGAACGGGTACGTTTCGCGAATCTCGAGTGGCACGCGCCCGATGGCAAGTGGCAGTCGGTGACCCCGGACAGTGCCGCCGGCGAGCGTCAAGTGGTCGCCCAGGTGTTCAGCTGACGTCCGGATTCGTTCTTGTCGAGCACCAGCCGCGTTCCCCAAGAAGGTTGCTCAGCGTGATGTCGACCGATTCCATGAGTTAATTGCTGAGCGTATATGGACACATGGACAGACAGCTACCGCCCTGGTACTAAGTAGGGCGTGTCGAGGGCGATCGAGTGGATTCTGCTGGGTTCCGTTAGCTGTCTGGCGATCGTCGTAGGCGTCCGGTGGCACCGGCCGACCCGCGTCGGCCCATGGATGCTGATCGCCGCTTCGGTGGCCGCCCTCGCCGTCGGCGACATCTTCTACGCGATCGACGCCGAGGACGTCGCCGAGGCCTTCTACCTTTCGATGTTCCTGCTGATCGCGGCCGCGCTGCTGCAGTTCACCCGGTTCGGCTCGCTGCTGCGTGACCGGGCCCGGCTGATCGACCTGCTGGCCGCCCTGTGCACCACCCTGCTGGTGGTGTGGGTCTTCCTGGTCGGCGGTCAGCACACGGTCGGCAAGATCTCGGGCGCCGACGTGATCGGCGACCTGGTCGTGATCGCCGTCGCGGTCCGCCTGAGCCTGGCGGCCGGCCGCAATGTGTCGGCCGGACTGCTGCTCACCGGCGCGGTCGGCATGCTTGTCGGCGACGTCCTCTACCCGATCTGGCCCAGCGCCCTCTCCGAGCTCGGGTACGCCGTTCTCTACCTGGCCTGGGGCCTGGCCGCGCTGCACCCCTCGATGCGGCGGCTCACCGAGCCGATGCCGCCGAGCCCCTCGCAGTGGCGCGGCCACTGGGCGGCCCTGCTGTGCGCCTCGGTCGCGACCCCGCCCTTCGTGTTGCTCATCGAGGCGCTCAACGGTCAGGTGCGAGACGGCGTGGTGATCGCGATTGTGGGTGGCATCACACTGCTGCTGACGATCACTCGCCTCGGTGACTCGAGCGTGCAGAACAGCCGAGCGGCCGCCCGCGAGCGGGCTCTACGGACAGCCAGTGGTGCCCTCGTCGCCGCTGCCGACCAGCCGGCCGTCGAGGAGGCGGTGCACGCCGCGGTCGCCCGGCTGATCCCGGCCGGCGCCAGGCGTGAGGTGCTTCTCGCCACCGATGATCGCCAGCTGGCCGAGGCCGGCGTGCCGGCTGAAGCGCCGGCCCAGATTCCCCGCCCGCGCGGTCGGGCCGCCGACCCCGGCTCGTCGGCGACCTCGGCGGGCTCGCGCCCGCGCAGCTGGGTCGCCGCCAAGGACGGCGACCACGGCACGCTGGTCTGCCCATTGTGGCTGGAACCGATGGCCGTGGCCCGGCCGAGCGGCGGCGCCCTGATCCTGACCGCCCGCCGTGATGTGCTGGCCGTCACTCGCGACGCCTTGGAGGTGCTGGCCGGCCAAGCCGCCATGGCCCTCGACCGGATCATGCTGGTCGAGGCCGTGGGCCGCCGGGACAGCGACCACTACCTCCGCACTGTGATCAGCAACACAGCCGAACTGATGCTGGTGATCGACGAGGACCAGCGCATCCGCTACGCGAGTCCGGCCCTGCGCGAGGCGCTCGGCGAGGATGAGCTGTCTCCGCTGGCCACGTTCACCGACCTGGTGCACCCCGACGACCAGGGCCCGGTGCGCCGGGCGTTCCTCTCCAGCGGCGACGGCAAGCTCTTCTGCGCGCTGCGCCGCTCCGACGAGACCCAGATCTTGGTCGAGGCCACCTACCGTGACCTGCGTGCGGATCGTCTCGTCCAGGGCTACGTGGTCACCATGCGAAACGTGACCGCCTCGCACGACCCGCACGAGCAGCATCCGCACCGCGACCACGTGGACGAACTGCCGGCCTGGGTCAACCGCCGCAGTGCCCAGCACAAGTTCCGCTACTGACTTCGCGGCGTACCCCACACACGTCGAAACCCCGGACCTGTACAGGTCCGGGGTTTCGCATCCGCGGCATCGCCGGGGATTTCGCTGCGCTCGCGGTAATTACCGCGTGAGGCGGCGACGCGAGCCGACGCCGGCGACCAGGGCGACACCGATCGCGGCCAGAACCACCTGGAACAGGATCTCGATCCAGTCGATGCCCTTGGTGTCGGCAACACCGGTGGCGCGGGCGATGACCGTGCCGAGCAGGGCAGCCACAACACCGATGACCATGGTGAGCCAGATCGGGATGTTCTGCTTGCCGGGGACGACCAGGCGGCCGAGGGCGCCGATGACGAGGCCGACGATGAGCGCCGTGATGATTCCGGTGACAGTCATGGTGTTCCTCCAGGGGGATGAAGCTTCGTTGCGTCCGTCGAACTCCAGATTCCCCAACCTTCGGAAAAACCAAACCGACTTATTTCTTGGTTGCTCCCTTGGTGTCCCCGGAGTCGGATGTCGACAGGGCGGCGATGAAGGCTTCCTGCGGAACTTCGACGCGGCCGACCATCTTCATCCGCTTCTTGCCTTCCTTCTGCTTCTCGAGCAGCTTGCGCTTACGGGTGATGTCACCGCCGTAGCACTTGGCAAGAACGTCCTTGCGGATCGCCCGGATCGTCTCCCGGGCGATGATCCGGCTGCCGATGGCCGCCTGGATCGGCACCTCGAACTGCTGCCGCGGGATGAGTTTCTGCAGCTTGGCGGCGATGGTGACGCCGTAGTTGTACGCCTTGTCCTTGTGCACGATGGCGCTGAACGCGTCGACCGGCTCGCCGTGCAGCAGGATGTCCACCTTGACCAGTTCGGCCATCTGCTCGCCGGAGGTCTCGTAGTCCAGCGACGCGTACCCCTTGGTCTTGCTCTTCAGCTGGTCGAAGAAGTCGAAAATGATCTCGGCGAGCGGCAGCGTGTAGCGCAGCTCCACCCGCTCCGACGACAGGTACTCCATGCCTAGCAGGCTGCCGCGCCGGCTCTGGCACAGCTCCATGACCGCGCCCACGTATTCGTTGGGCACCAGCACGGTCGCCCGCACCACCGGCTCGTGGATCTCCGCGATCTTGCCGGTGGGGAACTCGCTCGGGTTGGTGACGACCCGCTCCTCGGCGTCCTCGGTCAGCACCCGGTAGACCACGTTCGGCGCGGTGGAGATCAGATCCAGGTTGAACTCGCGCTCCAGCCGCTCCCCGATGATCTCCAGGTGCAGCAGGCCGAGGTAGCCGACGCGGAAGCCGAAGCCGAGCGCCAGCGACGTCTCCGGCTCGTAGACCAGGGCGGCGTCGTTGAGCTTCAGCTTGTCGAGCGCGTCCCGCAGCGCCGGGTAGTCCGAGCCGTCGATCGGGTAGAGGCCCGAGTAGACCATCGGCTTCGGGTCTTTGTAGCCGCCCAGCGGCTCGGTGGCGGGCCGGATGTTGCCGGTGACGGTGTCCCCGACCCGGGACTGCCGCACGTCCTTCACGCCGGTGATCAGGTAGCCGACCTCGCCGACGCCGAGCGCGCCGGCCTTCTCCATCTCGGGCGAGACGACGCCGATCTCGAGCAGCTCGTGCACCGCACCGGTGGACATCATCTTGATCCGGTCGCGGGCCTCGATCCGCCCGTCGATCACCCGGACGTAGGTGACCACGCCCCGGTAGACGTCGTACACCGAGTCGAAGATCATCGCGCGGGCCGGCGCCTGCGCGTCCCCGACCGGCGGCTGGAACTGCCGCACGATCTCGTCGAGCAGGTGATCCACGCCGACCCCGGTCTTGCCGGAGACCCGCATGACCGTCTCCGGCTCGACCCCGATCAGTTTCGCCAGTTCCTCGGCGTACTTCTCGGGCTGCGCCGCCGGCAGGTCGATCTTGTTGAGCACCGGGATGATGTGCAGGTCGTTCTCCATCGCCAGGTACAGGTTGGCCAGCGTCTGCGCCTCGATCCCCTGCGCCGCGTCGACCAGCAGAACCGCGCCCTCGCAGGCGGCCAGGCTCCGCGACACCTCATAGGTGAAGTCGACGTGGCCCGGCGTGTCGATCATGTTGAGGACCGCGGACGCGCCCTTCTGGTCCCCCTCCCGAACCGTCCAGGGCATCCGCACGGCCTGCGACTTGATCGTGATGCCGCGTTCCCGCTCGATGTCCATGCGGTCGAGGTATTGGGCGCGCATCTGCCGCGGGTCGACCACGCCGGTGATCTGCAGCATCCGGTCAGCCAGCGTCGACTTGCCGTGGTCGATGTGAGCGATGATGCAGAAGTTACGGATGCGACTGGGGTCGGTAGCCCCGATCACATTCACACCAGGGTCGAGCGGTCCAGGCACGTTCGTCCGTTCTTCTCAAGCGAGGTAAGCGCCGTCACACCGGCCGAAACACCGCCGGCCCGGCGCCAAAGTCCCACCGACAACCGTGCCGGCTACTCCTATCGTCCCACGCCCCCGCGCACAGCCCGCCCACACCCGTTGCGAACCCGCCCCGCGCCGGCCGACAGCCCGCCACCCCCGGCACCCGGCCGCACGGGGCGACCTTCAACCCGGCCGCACGGGGCGACCTTCAGATCGCCTCCAGCGGCGCGTGCGGTAGCGGTGGCAGCTCGACGGTGACCACGTCGCCAGGCCGCACCACGCCGCTTCGCAGCACGACCCCCATCACCCCGGCCTTGCGCACGACGCCGCCCCGCTCGTCCTTTCCGAGCACCTCTTTGAGCAACCCGTCGCGAAACCCGTTGATCTGCCCGCACGGATTCCGCAGCCCAGCCACCACGACCGCCGGCCGCGGGTCGTCTGGCCGATCCCGCGCAACCGCCGCCGCGATCGCAACCGCCGCTCCGGGGTTCCCCCGGTCGGGCTCGGCCGCCGCCGCGACTTCAAGCACCGCCGCCAACGGCCCACCCGCACCAGTGCGAGTCGCCCTGCTCGTCGCGGCCGCCGTCTCCCCAGCGGCCTCAGCACCTTCGCCGCCCGCCGCGGCCGCCGCCTTCGGAGCGGCTTCGGCGCTGTTGCCGTCGGCTACGGCCCCGGCGTCGGTGACTTCGTTCGCGCCCCGGCTCCCGGGCGGCCCGAAGCGCAGGATCGTTCCCCGCGGCAGCGCGAGCAAGTCGATGCCGCTGGTCGTGACGTTCTCGCCGAGGTCGCCGGCCTCGACGTCGTAGCCCTTCTCCCCGACCTGGTCGAAGAGCTCCCGCTGAATCAGGTGCACCTGCCGGAAGTTCGGCTGCGTCGGATCGTTCCGCACCCGTCCGCGGTGCTTCACGTACAGCCCGGCGTGCACGTCGCCTTTCACGCCGATCCCGGCGATCAGATGGATCTGCTCCCGGACCGGCTTGGTGAACGCGTAGGTGTCGACACAACTGACCGACGTGACAGTCCCATGTTCAGACTCCATGCAGTCAGTTAAAACGAGTCGCGCTCGTTGCCGCGACCACGTTCCCATCCCGCGAGCCGGGCCAGGCCGCCGTCAGTCGGGCGGCTCGAGGAACAGAGCGGACAAACGCGGCAGCCGCTTCTGCATCTCCTCCTCGTTGTCGAAATCCCACAGATCGGCCGATTCGGGCCTGGTCGCCGGCGTCTCCCAAGCCGGCAGATCGGACCCGGTCGCCTGCTGATAGGCCTCCGCCGCGACGGACAGCACCTCTTCCGCCTCGAAGACCGCCCCGTTGTCGGCCGCGGCCCGCACCGCCGGCATGTCAGCGAGCGAATCCGGCGACTTCACCGAACGCGCCACGGTCTCCCGTCCGTGCGCGATCAGCCAGCCGCGAAAACTGTCGAAACCCTCCTCGGAGCACCCACCGTGGATCACGTAGGCGGCGGCCCAGAGATCCTCGGTGCCGGAGGCGACCATCACCTTGTCGAGGTGGCGGGCCCACGCGACGATCTCCTCCGGGTCGCGGGTGGCGAGGTCGGCCGCGGCGCGTTTGGCCACCTCGGCCGGGGATGCGGGCCGATCGGCGGTCGCCCGGTCGATGACCGCCCAGAAGTCGTCGGTTCTCATGGGCAGAATCCTGCCAGTCGGGTACGACAAAAACCGGGACGGCAGGATGGTCGGGTGCGGCCGATTTCACTTCCCGATGTCGCGTACGGCGCCACCGCCGTGCGCCCGCAGTGGTCCGACCTGCCGGAAAGCCTGCGGAACGCGATAACCGTGCGCCTCGGCGCGCCGATCGCCGCGGTGCGAAGCGCCGGTGGCGGCTTCACCAGGGCCTTCGCCGCCCTGATCACGACGCAGGAGGGCGCGAAGGTCTTCGTCAAGGCCGCGCCCCGGCAGGATCCGAACTCTCACTGGTATGCCCGCGAGGCTGCGATCACGACCGCCCTCCCCCGCGAGGTCGATGCCGCGCGTCCCCGGTGGACGATGGATCATTCCGGCTATTTCGTGCTTTGTCTTGAGGCGATCGACGGCCACGTGCCGACCCTCCCGTGGCAGCCGGCCGAGCTCGAGGCGACGCTGACGGCCTGGTCGACCGCTGCCGAGGCGCTTCGGACGCCGACCACGCCCGACCTACCGCCGATAGCGGAGATCATCCGAGGGGAAATGTCCTGGTGGTCGGAGATCGCGGCGGGCCGGGAACGAATGCCTCGCACCGCCCGGAACACCGTCGCGCCCGCCCACTTGGGCGAACTCGCTGATCTCGAACAAACCCTTCCCGAACTGGTCAAAGGTCCGGGAATGATGCATGGCGACCTACGCATCGACAACGTCATGATCGACAACGACGGCCGCGCCCACCTTTGCGACTGGACCTGGCCCACCCTGGGCGCCCCCTGGTTCGACGCGATCACGCTGCTGATCAGCGCTTTCGCGAGCGGGCTGGACGCCGACGCGTACCTGGCACCCTGGGGCGCGCCGCCGCCGGGGGTGGACGGCGCCCTGGCCGCGCTGTCGGGATATTGGCTGGTTCGCGCGGATGGCGGTCCGAGCAGCGCCTCCCCGCACAGTCGTCAGCACCAGCGGTTCAGCGGCGAACAGGCGCTGAGCTGGCTCGCGGACCGTCGCGGCTGGTAGCCGTTTTGGCGGGCAGCGGCGGGGCTGGTAGTCTGAATCCTCGCGTGTGGTGATGCGCTGCTGTTCGCTGCCTGCTCCACCGCTAGAGACGGATTCCGAAAACCTAGTTAGGACAGGCTGTCGCGTGGCGAACATCAAGTCTCAGATCAAGCGCAACCGGCAGAACGAGAAGGCTCGGCTGCGCAACAAGTCGGTCAAGTCGTCGCTGAAGACCGTGATCCGCAAGCTCAACGAGGCCAGCGAGGCCGGCAACGTCGAAACGGCCACCACGCTGCTGCGTGACGCCTCGCGCCAGCTCGACCGGGCGGTCAGCAAGGGCGTCATCCACAAGAACCAGGCGGCCAACCGCAAGTCGGCCATCGCCAAGCGGGTCGGCTCGCTTTCTGCCTGATTCAAGGCACGTGGCCAGCACCAAGCGGGCCATGTAAGCAGGTCTTCGACCACCCGGGCACCGCCGGACACATGTCCGCGCCGGTGCCCGAGTCGTTTCCGGGCCCAGCGAATGCGGCAGGCACAGCACGTCTCACGTCTCAAGCCCGGAGGCCTGAACCCCACGGCCTCAGGTGGCGGATTCTGCCCGCTTGGCCGCGTCTACTCGTAGCGACGAGTGGCGGACTGGCGGACCCGCTGCTGCTGCGCCTCGGCCTGCTCGGCCCACGGGCGCATGATGGGCGCGCCCTGGTCCCGCTTGATCATTCCCGGCAGCCGGGTCGTCGCTTCGCCCGACCCGGCCGGCGGGGCAGCTTGGCGGAGCACCTCATGGTCCGGCCGGGAGACGCCTGGGCCGGTTTCGGTGGCCGCGCGCAGGGGCTGAGCCCGGGGGAACGCAGCCGGTGACGACGGGCGGCTCAGGGCACCGGCGATCACGTCGTTGAGCTTGACCATCAGGGCCACGATGGTCGGCAGCACCAGGACACCCCACCAGCTCACCAGCTCGGCCAGGGCCAGCAGGATGCCGAGGGCGATCGCGCCTTCGAGGAACACGAAGCACAGGAAACCGCTGGGCGCCACGTGCCGCAGGCTCAGCATCCGGGCGTAAAGCGGGCGGTGGGCCGCCTCAGAATGTGGAGACCTCATCGCACACCACCCCCGTGACGAGCCGCCGCGACGGCGAAGACGGCCTTTTCCAGGGCGAACCCTCGATCTTCCGCGCCACCTTTGACGGCGGCGTTGCAGTCGGCGGCCGCCCGCATGGCATCGACCAGGCCCTCGGGCGTCCAGCCCCGGCTGCGCTCCTGGGCCCGCTGGATCTTCCAGGCCGGCATGCCCAGCGAACTGGCCAACTGGTAGGGATTGCCCCGGCCGGCCGCGGCGACCTTGGCGACCGTGCGGACGCCGTCGGCGATCGCGTCGGCGATCGGCACCGGGTCGACGCCGACGTGCAGGGCCCAGCGCAGCGCCTCGAGCGCGCCGGGCACGTCGCCGATCATCGCGGCGTCGGCCACGGTGAATCCGCTGACCTCGGCGCGGCCCTTGTAGTAGCGCGCCACCACCGCTTCGGTGATCTTGCCGTCGGTGTCCGCGAGCAACTGGGAACAGGCCGCCGAGATCTCCCGCAGATCGTTTCCGACCGAGGCGAGGAGCGCGGACGCGGCCGCCTCGTCGCACCGGCCGCCGTTGCGCCGGAACTCGTCCCGGACGAACGCGATGCGCTCGCGGTCACCCTTGAGTCTGGCCGCGGCCACCACGGTGGCCCCGGCCGAGCGCAACCCGTCGGCGAGCGCCTTACCCTTGGCGCCACCCAGGTGCGCGACGATCAGCGTCACCTCGGGGTCGGGATTCTTCGCATATGCCAACAGCGCCGTGATCAGGTCTTTCTTCGCATCCTGTCCACTGCGGATCACCAGCACCCGCCGGCCGCCGAACAGCGACGGGCTCAACATCTCGGCGACCTCACCGGCGAAAAGCGCACCGCCCTCGTATTCCCGGATGTCGGCGCCCGGATCGGCCGACCGGGCCGCATCGACCGCCGAGGTGATCGCGCGAGCGGCGAGAAGCTCCTCGTCGCCGAGGACGAGCACTAGCGGATCGGGAGGTGCGGTGTTCACGCCCGATATCGTCGCACGGGGGGCTGACGTTTCCGCGAGGCTCACTCCTTCGCGCAGATGGTCGATCACCGAACGCGAAAGCAGACATATTGGCGCCTCGCCATGTCCGCCGAACCGTAGAGTCGCTCGATCAGGCTGAATGTCTGCGCCGGCCATCGAACACCCGGCAACTACCATTGACCACGCCGAATGCCGACCAATCCGGCTAACCCGGGCGTGTCGGCAGCTCGGCGGGCAGCATCGACCCGATCCACGCGTCCACCCGTACGCCTCGGTGCCGCAGACGCTGCCGCAGCGTCGCCTCCAGACGGAAGCCGGCCTTCTCCGCGACCCGCCGGGAAGCGACGTTGCCGACCTCGGCCCGCCACTCGATCAGCTCCAGCCCGAGCCGCTCGAACCCCCACCCGCACAGCATCAGCACCGCCGCCGTGGCGACACCTCGCCCGCGCGCCGCCGGATCGAGCCAGTACCCGATCTGCGCGACCCCCTGGCCGAGGCCGGCCAGCCCGAACCCGACCCGCCCGAGCCGCTCCCCCGCGCCGTCCTCGATCACGAACTCGGCGCGCGAGTCGTCGTCCCAGCCCGCGATCGCCATCTTCCGGACGAAGTACTCGGCGTCGGCCATCCGGTACGGGTTCGGGATCTCCAGGAACCGCTGCACGGCGGGGTCGAGCGACACCTCGTACACCCATGGGATGTCCTCGGCCTCGAACGGCCGCAGCGTCAGCTCCCCGGCCTTGATCTTCTCTCGTTCCACCCTCGCATTGTGGTCGGCCGGTCAGCGGTCCGGCGGATCGCCTCGGGCCACCACCGCGAGGCCGTGCCCGGTGGCGACCGCGGCCAGGTCGCCCGACTGATCGGTGCGCAGAACCCGTGCCCCGCCACGGGCGAGCCGCGCCAGGAGGGACTCGTTGGGATGTCCGTAGTCGTTGTCCTTCCCCACCGAGACGAGCGCCACCGCCGGATCGATGGCGTCGACGAATTCCGGGGACTGGTAGCTGCTGCCGTGGTGCGAGACCTTCAACACGTCGGCTCGCAGCGCCGCCGGTCCCAGATGCCGCAGCAGTTCGTCCTGTTCCTCGGTCTCCGCGTCGCCCGGCAGCAGCACCGTCTCGCCGCGCACTTCGGCCCGCAGGACCAGTGAGTTGTTGTTCGGATCGGAGTTGGTGCCGTGCAGCGGCTCGAACGGTCCGATCGCGGTCAGCCGCAGCCCGCCCACCTCGTACGACCAGCCCGGACTGATCGTGTGCAGCGGCAACGACCCGGCCGCGGTGGCCACCGCGGCACGCCCGGCGGGCGGTTCGGGCCAACCGGGCCCGGCAACCGCATTCACCGTACGGCCACGGAACACCCCGGCCACCCCGCCGATGTGGTCGATGTGGAAGTGGCTGGCCACGAAGAGCACCACCTGCCGTACGCCCAGTCGCCGCAGACAGTGATCGACCGGTTCCGGCTCGGGCCCGGCGTCGACGACCACGGCCCGGGACGGTCCCGCCGGCAGCACGATCGCGTCGCCCTGCCCGACCGCGCACGCCACCACGATCCAGTCGGCCGGTGGCCACCCCGAGGCGAGCAGCCGGACCGGCATCGCGCCCAGCATCCCGGCCACCGCCACCACCAGGGCGAGCCGCTTGAGCACCGGCCGGCGGGTGGCGAGCAGCAGGGCCACCGTGATCACGGCGAGCAGCAACGCCCCCCACACGCCGTCCGGCCAGGGCAGCGCGCCGGCCGGCACCCGGGCGCCGTACCGTGCGACGACCACCAGCCACCTTGTCGGCCAATCGCCGAGCCAGGCCGCGAACTCGGCGCCGCCCGCCCACACCGGCGACAACACGGCCGCGCCCACGCCGAGCAGCGTGGCCGGGGCGATGGCCGGCACCACCACCAGGTTGGCCGGCACCGCGACCAGGCTGATCGTGCCGGACAGCCCGGCAATGACCGGCCCGCAGGCCACCTGGGCGGCAGCCGGGACGGCCAGCGCCTCGGCCGCCCCGGGAGGCCAGCCCCGCCGGCGCAACGCGTCCCGCCATACCGGTGCCAGCAGGAGCAGTCCGGACGTGGCCAGCACCGACAGCGCGAAGCCCGGGTCGGCCGCGAGCTCCGGGTCGTACAGGATCAGCGCCGCCACCCCGGCCGCCAGCGCCGGCAGAGCGGCCCGGGGTCGCCCGGACGCGAGACCGATCAGGCCGATCGCCCCCATCGCCGCCGCCCGAACCACACTTGGCGACGGTCGAGCCAGGATCACAAAACCGATCAGCACCACCGCGCAGACCACCGCCTGCGTCACCGGCCCGGCCCGCGCCCGCCGCACGAGGAAGAGCACAACCCCCAGGATGATCACGACGTTCGCGCCGCTCACCGCCATCAGATGGGTCATTCCGGTGGTACGGAAGTCGTCGCTCAGCGCCGGGTCGAGGCGACTGGTGTCGCCGACGACCAAGCCCGGAAGTAGCCCGCCGGAGTCGTCGGGCAGCGGCTCGCAGGCACGCTGCAGCCCGGACCGGAGCACGCCGGCGGCCCGCTGCGCCCAGGAGGGACGGCCGAGCAGCTCCGGCGCGTCCTTCACCGAGACGACCGCCGCTCCCAGATCCCCACCCCGCGGTGGCAGCAGCTTGCCCCGCGCGGCCACCCGCTGTCCGGGTAGCAGTCCTCGCCAACCGGGGTCGCTCCCGAGGACGATGGCCCGCGCCTCGAGCCGCAGCGGAACGGAATCCTCCGCCCCGACGACCCGCAGATCCACCGCGACCAGGTAGGTGGGTGGCATGACCGGCGATCCACGGATGGCCCGTGGATCGTCGCGCACGACGGCCTCGACCCGAACCGGATCACCGGCCCGAACGAGCGCCACCAGCGGCCCCGACTCACGCGCTGTGACCCGCACTCCGGTCACCGCGGCACCGCACCCGGCGCCGAGCAGCACCGTGAGCCCGATCCACCGCATCGCCACCGCCCCGGTCCCCGACGCCCGCTTCCCCACGCGGGCGACCACAACTCGCTCCCGTGCGGGCACGGTTCTCCGGCGGACAGCTGGTGTCTTTGCGGCGGTCGGTTCGATCGGGTGACGAGCCGCGATGACGGCGAGCACGGCCGCGCCGGCGAGCGCCGCGACTCCGAGCAGGATGCCGGTCCGGGCCGACAAGTAGAGGGCGGCCAGCGATGACAGCCAGGTAGCCAGCGCGAACCCGGCAAGCCTCAGGTCCGGCGCTCCGCGGCTCACACCGTCACCAGGTCTTTCAGCTGCTCGTAGCGCGCATCCCCGATGCCGTCGACCTTCCGCAGATCGCTCACCGCTTGGAAGCCGCCCTGCGCGTCCCGGGCGTCGAGGATGCGTTGAGCCAGGACCGGACCCACCCCGGGCAGGGTGTCCAGGTCGGCAAGGGTGGCGGTGTTCAGGTTGACCAAGCCGCCCGCGGGCGCCGCCCCGCCCGTCGCGGCAGGACCGGTGGGCAGGACGACACCGGGTGGCGGTGTGACGCCGACCAGGATCAGCTCGCCGTCCACCACCTTGCGGGCCAGGTTGAGCAGGGCCACGTCGACACCGGGATCGGCGCCACCGGCCGCGGTCAGCGCGTCGGCCACCCGGGCGCCCGACGGCAGTCGCACCAGGCCCGGCCGGCGGACCTTGCCGCCGACCGCGACCACCACCTCCCCCGACGCCGGGGCCGACGCACCCGGTGCCGCCGGTGCTCCAGCGCCCGGGCCGCCCCCGTGTTCGGCCGGCCCGGGCGCTGAAACGGTCGTCCCGAACGACGGCGGTGCGACCGTGTCGACCCGCGGTCGCGCCCGCCACGCCAGGAAGGCGGCGATTGCGATCACCACCACGGCCACCGCCGCCAGCGCCTTGACACCGCGGCGCCCCGGATCGAACGCGCCGAAGCCGAACCGCCGCCCCTCCGCTCGATCACCCCCGAAGGCACCCGCCGTGCTGAGGGCCGGCTCGTCCGCATCGGCATAGAGATCCGCATCGGCCGGGCCCGGCGAGACCGGCCAGGACGATTCCCCACTGCCCGGCCAACCCGCCCGGCCCGGTTCCCCACCGCCGAGCCGGGCCGCCCTGACCGACTCCGCACCGGCGGCCCGGTCTGCCCGGGCCGGCCCCACGCCCGCGGATCGGCCCGACCACGCCGGCTCCGAGTCGCCGGACGGAGCGGCTCGGGCCCGCTCCGGGGCGGGCGGCGGTTCGGGCAAGACCCAAGCGGGTGGGGGCAGGGGACGTTGCTCCGGGCCGACGGGCCGGACGGTCGGGGCCCGGTACGGCCGGAACGGCTCGGCGTCGTCCATCAGATCTCCGAGATGAGAGGGGAACGGATCAGTGGCGCTGTCGAGAGGCGTGTCCGGTGGGGCCGTCGAGCGATCGACCGGCAGGACTCCGGCCGTCGATCGGTCGACCGGCACCGTCGCCGGGGTGGGAGCAGCCGGCATGGTGCGGGCCGGCGGCCGGTCGATCGGGACGGCTCCCGGTGGTGACGCCCACGGCGTACCGGGTGGATATCCGCCGGCGACCTCGGATGGGGACGTCCGCGCCGGCGCGCCGGGTCGGGCTCGCGGGGTGTCGCCCAGCACCACGCGGGGCGTTTCGCCGAGCTCGATGCGCAGTGGTGGATCCTCCTCCGCAGGTGGGTCGGGCAACGGGTCGAGGTCGACGTCGTCGGGCCAGCCGGTGACGACGTCCGACCAGTTCAGCGGTTCACCGACCGCGGACAGGTCGCCGAGCGCCGCCTCGTAGCGGGAACTGGCTGCGGAGTCCGGTGGCCGCGCGCGGTCATCGGAGGCGGTGGCGGTCTGGTCGCGTACCCGATGTGGCGTCGCGGCCATGACCGACCGCAGCCTTTCCGCTACGACTTGGTCCTCTCGCACGTCAGGCACGCTAGGGAGTTCGCCGGGCCGGCGCTCCGAGCCCTGTGGACAACCCCCGATTGTGGATAACTCCCACCGTCGGCCCTTCTGTGCTAAAGACTCCGTGTGACAGTGGGGATTCCGGCTTCGGTGATGGCCGAGACGATCATGCGGCTACGTACCGCGGGCTGCGTTTTCGCCGAGGACGAGGCGGCCGTGCTGGCCGGCGCGGCGACCGGCGAGACCGAGCTGACCGCCCTGGTCGAACGGCGTGCGCTGGGCGAGCCGCTCGAGCAGGTCGTCGGCTACGCCGACTTCGCCGGGGTCCGGGTGCGGCTCCGCCCGGGTGTCTTCGTTCCGCGGGTACGCAGTGAGCTCCTGGTCCAGGTCGCGGCAGCGACGAGTCGTCCCGGGGATGTCGTGGTGGATCTCTGCTGCGGCTCGGGGGCGCTCGGCCTGGCCGTTCGGCACCGGCAACCGGCGATCGACTTGTACGCGGCCGACGTCGACCCGGTGGCGGTCGCCTGTGCCCGGGACAATCTGGACAGCCAGGTCTTTCAGGGTGATCTCTTCGACGCGCTCCCCGCCTCACTTCGCGGTCGGATCGCGGTGCTGCTGGCGAACGTGCCGTACGTCGCGACCCGGCACATCCCACTGCTCCCGGCCGAGGCCCGCGACCACGAGCCGCACACCGCGCTGGACGGCGGCGACGACGGACTCGAGATCTTCCGCTCCGTCGTCGCCGGCGCGGCCGACTGGCTGGCCCCGGGCGGGATCATGCTCTCCGAGATCACCGAGGCGCAGTCGGAGCCGGCCAGCAAGGTGATCTTGGACGCGGGACTCGCCCCTGATCTGCGATCCGATGAGGATCTCGAAGCATTGGTCGTCGCGGGGAGGAAACTTGTCACCCGGTTGCGATAAGGTCGGCGGCCTTCAGGGAGAGAAGAGGCGTCGCGGTGGGCCTGCTGCGGAGGGTTGCCCGCGCACGACTGGCCGGTCTGGTCATCCGGCGGTTGCGACGCGCGGGATTCAACGACGCCAAATACGACGCACGCGGTTTCCGGGTTGGCTTCACCGCACCCGGTGACGAGACGCCGACGATTCTGGAGCTTGCTCCGCTGCTGGTCAGGCGGGGTGGGCGCCGGCGGGAGCGGGTCGATCGGTTCGTCGCCGGGCTGGTTCGCACGCCCGAGTTGCCGCTGAACTGGGCGGAAGCGCGGCCGTTGCTGCGCCCGGTGCTACGCGGCGGCACGCCGGGAACGCTGCTCCGCCGTCCGGTCCTACCGTTTTTGTACGAGTTCGTGGTGGTCGACAGCCCGGACACGATGACCTATGTCGGTCCGGAACAGCAGGCGAGTTGGGGGGTGAGTGCGGAGGAGGTCTTCGATGCGGCCCGGGCGAATCTGACCGGGGCGGTGCTTCATGGGGTCGCGAACGAGCCGGTGGTGGTGCGGTTCGTGGACAACGGCGACGCCTACTGGACGTCGCACCTGCTCCTGCAGCACTGGCTCGAACGGCTCGCCGGGCAGGTGGGCGGGGCACCGGTGGCGTTCGCGCCGGAGCGCGGCACCCTGCTGGTCACGGCCGACCGGAGCGATCACCTGGGCAAGTTGTTCGCGCAGGCGGAGGAGATCTACGCGACGTCCTCCCGGGCGATCACCCCAATGGCCTACACGAGCGACGAGAACGGCTGCACCGTGCCCTACGCAGCCCCGCCGGGCCATCCGCTGCACCACGCGGTCGCCCGCGCGGAGCGGATCCTGGCCGTCCAGGAGTACACCCGCCAGGCTGCCCTTGCCACCGCCCAGCCGGACACGGACGGCGCACCCCGAGCAAACGCCCCAGCAAACCCCGGTCCGGCGGGCCCCGGCCTCGCGGACGCCGAAACGACGGGCTTGGGGACAGGGCAGCCGGACTTCGCGGAGCTGCGGCTGGTGGGCTCGGACGAGCACGGGTGGCGCACGCGGGCCATCTGGGATCGGGACGAGCCGACACTGCTGCCTACGGCCGACGAGGTGCAAGTCGGCGCGGATGTGTGCACGTGGACGGAGTTGGGCGCCCGCATGCGGAAGGCACCGGGGCACGAGCCGACCCGCTGGTCTGCCGACAGCTGGCCGCGCCGCTGAAGCAGCGCCACCCACGAAGACATCCGCAAGCCGAGTGGCTCAGGGGCGACGGTGGACGACGACGCCGGCTACGCCGGGGCCGACGTGGGCGGCCACTACGGCGCCTATCTCGGTTACGTAGCAGTCGCGTAGGCGGTCGGGCAGGCGCATGGCTACGGCGTCGGCCAGGGCGTTTGCCCGCTCGGGGGCTTCCAGGTGGTGGACGGCGATGTCGACGGCGCCCTCGCCGGACGCCTCCACAGTCAGGTCGACCAGTTTGGCCAGGGCCCGGCCGGCGGTGCGGACCTTGTCCCGGACCACGAGGGCGCCGTCGACCACGTGCAGGATCGGCTTCACCGACAGGGCGGTTCCCAGCAGGGCCGACGCCGCCCCGATGCGGCCGCCCCGGCGGAGGAACTCCAACGTGTCCACGTAGAAGAGGATGCTCACGCGGGCGGCGTGGTCGGCGGCTTCCGCCCGTACGGCAAGGAGGTCTTTGCCGTCCCTTGCGGCCTTGGCCGCCGCCAGTGCCGCGAAGCCCAGACCCATGCCGATGGTTTTGCTGTCGACCACGTGGATCTTGTCGGCGCCGAACGACGCCGCGGCCAGGCAGGCCGCCTCGAAGGTGCCGGACAGCTTCGCCGACAGGTGCACCGAGACGATGCCGTCGACGCCCTCGTCGAGGAGGCGGCGGTAGGTTTCGGCGAACTGGGTCGGAGCGGGCCGGGACGTGCTGACGGCGGAGCGGCGGGCGGTCAGCGCGCGGGCCACCTCGGCGGGCTGGATCTCCAGGCCCTCCAGGCCCTCGGCACCGTTGATCACCACGGTCAAGGGCACGACGGTCAGGTCATACGAGCCGCTCAGTTCGGCGGGCAGGTACGCGGTGGAGTCGGTGACGACCGCGACGGGCATGCGGGCACGTTAACCGATAAGCGTCCGCCCGGCCGCATGGGAGCCGGATCAGGCCGGCGTGACCGAGGTGACGATGAACGGGACGCCCTGCTGGCAGGTCGACTTCATGGTCGGCTCGGACCGGCCGGTGAGGGTGACTTTCTTGCCGACGGCGGCGGCCGTGTCGGTGCGCATCGCCGCGTCGCCGAAGAGCAGCAGGTGGGTGCCTTTGCTGTCCTGGACGAGCAGGCAACCGGGTTCGACGCCGGCTTCGACAGTGCCGCTGACGGTCTCCGGGCCGGTGGTGCCCGGCGCCGAGGAGGCGGCGGCCGGACCCGAGGAGGCCGGACCCGAGGGGAAGGCCGGACCCGAGGAGGAGGCCGGACCGGCGGCGGAAGCGGAAGCCGCGGCGGAGGCGGACGGGGAGGTCTGGTTGGCGCAGCCGGCGAGGCACACGATGAGGCCCAGCACGGCGGCCGATCGACGGGTCAGCATGATGGTTGGACGCTACCGGATCATGCGCGGTTCCGGGTGGCGGGAAACCTCAGACCGGTGGGGGCACGGGGCGGTCGGTGAACGGGCCGACGTTGTACGCCGCGACCTGCCATCCCCGCTCCCGGTCATGGGTCAGCTCGACCCAGTGACAGTTCTGCAAGGCCCGCAGGGTGCGCAGCTGTTCCAGCGGCCAGCCGAGGAGATGCCCGATGCCCTGCCGGGCGGCCGCACCGTGGGTGGCGACCACAACCGTGCCGCCGGGTGAGGCCAGCGCGGCCGCCGCGTGCAGTGCCTCGGAGACGCGCGAGCCCAGGTCGGCGAGCGACTCGACGTCGCCGCCGACCTCCTGGCCGTGGGTCCACCGGTAGTGCTGATCGGGGTAGAGCTCGGCCACCTCGGTCATGGTGAGGCCCTGCCAGTTGCCGAAGTAACGCTCGCGGAGCCGCTTGTCATGGGTGATCGACAGCCCGGCGAGGGCGGCCAGCGTCGCCGCCGTGTCGGCGGCCCGGTGCAGGTCGCTCGACACGATGGCGTCGGGCTTCATCTTGATCAGCAGCTCGGCCGCGTCGACGGCCTGCTGACGGCCGAGCGCGTTGAGCGCCACGTCGGTCTGCCCCTGGACGCGATGGTTCGCATTCCAGTCGGTGTTGCCGTGGCGCCAGACGATGAGCCTGCTCACGATGCTTCGGCGTCGACCATGTCACGGTCGACGAACGGGATCGTCGGGCAGTCCTTCCACAGCCGGTCGAGACTGTAGAACTCGCGCTCCTCGGCGTGCTGGATGTGCACGACGATGTCAACGTAATCGAGAAGAACCCAGCGACCCTGACGCTCGCCCTCGCGGCGCACGGGTTTCGCCTTTTCCGGCAGGTTGACAAGGGCTTCCTCGACCGCGTCGACGATGGCGATCACCTGCCGCTCGTTCGACGCCGAGGCGATCACGAAGGCGTCGGTGATGTAGAGCTGTTCAGCGACGTCGATGACGACGATGTCTTGCGCCTTCTTGTCGGCGGCGGCCTGGGCGGCCGCCATGGCCAGTTCAAGAGCGCGTTCGGTGACGGGCAAGAGCATCCCCTCGGTTGGTGTCCTGGAGATATAAGCGTCTCACACGGGTGTGTCATTTCCCGAGCCCCGATAGAGGCCTCGCTTGTTGATGTACTGCACGACACCATCGGGCACGAGGTACCACACCGGTTGGCCGTCGGCGACCCGGGTGCGGCAGGCCGAGGACGAGATCGCCATGGCCGGCACCTCGACGAGCGTGACCGAATGGGCCGGCAGATGATCGTCGGTGAGCTCGAACCCCGGCCTGGTGACGCCCACGAAGTGGGCCATCCGGAACATCTCGAGGGCGTCCTTCCACCCGAGGATGCGGTTGAGCGCGTCGGCACCGGTGATGAAGAAGAGGTCGGTCGACGACGAGGGGCCGTAGACGGCACGCATGTCACGCAGGGTGTCGACGGTGTAGGTGGGGCCGTCCCGGTCGATGTCGGCCCGGCTGACGTGGAACCGCGGGTTGGACGCGGTGGCGATCACCGTCATCAGGTAGCGGTCCTCGGCCGGCGAGACACGGCCCTTCTCGTAGGGCTGGCCGGTCGGCACGAAGACGACCTCGTCGAGGTCGAACCGGGCCTGCACCTCGCTGGCCGCCACCAGGTGTCCGTGATGGATCGGGTCGAATGTCCCACCCATGATCCCGATCCGGCGCATCAATGAAATATAGGCCCCGCGCCGATCCCGGGCGGCGGCCGGGCGGAGGTCAGCCGTCGGGGCGGCGGCGGGCGGGCGGAGATCAGCCGTCGAGGCGGCGGCGGACGGCCGCGAGCAGGTCGGCGGCGGTGAACGGCTTCTCCAGCAGCGCCACGCCCGGGTCGAGGGTGCCTTGCGAGTGGAGGACGGGCTGGGCGTACCCCGACATGTAGAGCACCCGGGTGGCGGGCCGCACGACGAGGAGCCGCTCGGCTACCTCCTTGCCCAGCATCCCGGGCATCACCACGTCGCTGACCAGCAGGTCGATCGTCCCGTCATGGCGCCGGGCAAGGTCAAGGGCTTCCGAACCACAGGAGGCGACGAGTACGTGGTAGCCCGCCCCGGACAGCACCCGCCCGGCCACTTCGCGCAGCGCCGCTTCGTCCTCGACCACGAGCAACGTCTCGCCACGACCGGGCGCGGGTACGGCGATGTCTGACAAGTCGGCTGGCGGGACGGTGTCGAGGGCGGCCGGGAGCAGCACCGTGACGGTCGTGCCGGCCCCGGGAGTGGAGGCGATGCTCACCTCTCCCCCGGCCTGCGTGACGATCCCGTAGACGGTGGCGAGGCCCAATCCCGTACCCGAACCGCTGCCTTTGGTCGTGAAGAACGGCTCGAAGGCGCGCTCGAGAACGTCGGGTTCCATCCCGGCACCCGAGTCGCTCACCCGAAGCCGCACCCGAGCACCGAGCCGCGCGGTGTCGATCACCAGCTCACCTCCGCCGGGCATCGCGTCCCGGGCGTTCAACACCAGGTTGACCAGCAGTTGCTCGATCTGGCCGGGATCACACAGAACCGGCGGCAGGTCCGCGGCCGGCCGCAGGAGCAGCTCGATGTGCGAGCCGATGGACCGGTGCAGCATCTCGGAGATGTCGGCGATGGTGGCGTTGAGCGACAGCACCCGCGGCCGCACCACCTCCCGCCGGGCGAACGACAGAAGCTGGTGGGTGAGGTCCGTACCCCGCTTGCCGGCCCGCACGATCTGCGCCGCGTCGGCCGAGATGGCCGACAGGTCGGGCGTCGGCTCGGCGGCCTCCTCGATCACGAAATTGGCGTAGTTGACGACCACGCCGAGCATGTTGTTGAAGTCGTGCGCGATCCCGCCGGCCAGCTGGCCCAGGCTTTCGAGGCGCTGGTGGCGGTGCACCTGCGCCTCGGCCCGCAGCCGCGCCTTGTCCTGCTCGGCCCGTGCGCGCTCGCTGAGATCCCGCACCACCGCGACGGCGAGCCGGCCCTGCGGCGTGTCGACGATCGCGACCGACGACTCCACCGGGACCTCGCCACCGTCGGACCGCCGGATGGTGGTGATGGCCGCGCCGAGCGATCCGGGCACACCTGATTCGATCCGGCGGCGGCGCGACTCGACCATCAGCCGCGCGTCCGGGGTGACGAGCGTTTCGATCGACTTGCCGAGCAACTCGTCCCGGGGCCGGCCGAACAACTCGACCGCCCGGTCGTTGACCAGGACCATGGTCTCCCCGTCCAGGACCAGGATCGCGTCCGGAGCGGCCCGCAACAGACCCCCGGCGAGTTCCTCGGACCACTCCACGCACGAAGGATAATTCCCGGAAAGCGGGAAAACCCTAAAAGCGAGCGTCGAGGGCCCGCCGCATGTCGTCGTCCGCGTCCTGCACGACCCGCCGCAGAATCGGGTCAAGATCTTCGCGTCCCAGCAGCTCAGCGGCGAGGCGCCGGGTCTCGGCGGAGACCGCGAGCTCCGGGTACGCGTAACCGGCCGTCTTCTCCGCACTCATCCCCGACCGGATCCGCATCATGTCCGGCATCTCGGCGAAGTAGCGAGCCACGTACGGCGCCGTCAGCTCGATCTGCTCGAGGTGCCAGAAGCCCGACGCGGTCATCTCGACCAACCGGTTCGACAGTTTGACCTCCGTGACGATCCGCTGCCAGGCCGCGGCCTTGGCGTCGGCGGTCGGCACCGCGGCCCGGGACCGGGCGGCCCACTGTTCGCCGGTGGCACTGCGGTCGCGGGCGTACTCCTCGTCGATCTCGGCGGTCCCGGCGGCGCCCAGCACGACCAGCCGGTAGAGGATCAGCCAGCGCAGGTCGGCGTCGACCGCCAGCCCGTCGGGCACCCCCTCGCCGGCCAGCCAGCCGCGCAGGCGGGCGACGTCGGTGGTGGCCCCGATGAAGCCGCGGGCGGCGGCCAGCCGGCGGGAACCGCCCGGCTCGGAGACGGCGATGAGCCGGTCGGCGGCCTGCGCGACGAGCTCGAGCGCGGCCGGCCGGGTCTCCGGGGTCGAGTAGCGGTCGACCAGGCTGCGGGTGGCCCGCAGCACGTCCTCGATGATCACGACCTCGGACTCCACCGGCAGGGCCGTCAGCACGAGCGTGACCAGCTCGGCGACCGCCCGTTCGCCGTCGACCACGGCGTCGAGGGTGCTGGCCCACAGGACGGCGCGGGCGAGCGAGTCGGAGATCAGCGGCAGGACGGTCGGCACGGCGGCGGCCGAGGTCTCGTCGAGGCGGATCTTCGCGTACGTCAGGTCACCGTCGTTGAGCAGCACCAGGTCGGCCGAGAGGTCGGCGTCGACCGGGGTGGTCTCGGCCGCGTCGACGTCGACGAGCAGCGACGTACGCCGCACCATCGTGCCGTCCGGCGCCCGGTCGAACAGCCCGATGCCGATCTTGTGGGGGCGCAGGGTGGGGAACGAGGCCGGCGCGCTCTGCTGCACCGAGGCCGGCGACCGGGTCAGCCGCAGGGTGTTGACCTGGGGCTGACGCAGCCAGACCTCGGCCCATGCGGCCAGGTCGCGCCCGCTCGCCTTGGTCAGCGCCCGCAACAGGTCGGCGAGCGTGGCGTTGGCGTAGGAGTGGGCGGCGAAGTGGTCGTTGAGCCCGGCCAGGAACGCCTCGTCGCCGACGAACGCGACGAGCTGTTTGAGGGTGGCAGCGCCCTTGGCGTACGAGATGCCGTCGAAGTTGAGCAGCGCCTGGTCGGTGTCGCCGACCTCGGACGGGGCGACCGGATGGGTCGAGGGATGCTGGTCGGCCCGCAGGCCCCAGGCCTTGCGCTGCATCGCGAACGTGGTCCAGGTGCCCTTGAAGCTGGTCGCCTCGGCCGCGACCCGGGTGCCGAGGTACTCCGCGAACGACTCGTTCAGCCACAGGTCGTCCCACCAGGCCATGGTGACGAGGTCGCCGAACCACATGTGCGCCATCTCGTGCGCGATCACGTTGGCGCGGGACTCCCGCTGACTGTCGGTGACCGCCCCGCGGTAGAGCATCTCGTCCCGGAAGATCACCAAGCCCGGGTATTCCATCGCCCCGAAGTTGAACTCGGGGGCGAACGCCTGCTGGTAGTGCCCGAACGGGTACCGGATGTCGAACATCTCGTGGAACCGGTCCAGGCACTGCTTGGTGATCGTGAAGAGCTCCCCGGCCTGCTGGTCCAGCTGCTCGGCGAGCGACGCCCGAGCGTAGAGAGCCAGCGGGATGCCGTCGTGTTCGTCGGTGAGCGCGTGGAACGGCCCGGCGAACACGGTGGCGAGATAGGTCGAGATCGGCTTGGTGGGCGCGAACCGCCACTCGCCGCCGGCCTGGGAGACCAACGCACCGTTGGTGGCGACCTTCCAGTCGGCCGGCGCGGTGACCGAGACCTGCCAGGACGCCTTGAGGTCGGGCTGGTCGAAGCAGGGCAGCACCCGCCCGCCGTTGTTGATGAACAGGTGCTGGTAGAGGTAGACGTTCCCGTCGCCCGGGTCGGTGTACTTGTGCAGCCCCTCGCCGTCGTTGGAATAGCGCATCGTGGCCGCCACGACCAGCTCGTTGTCCTCGGCCAGCCCGGCCAGCGCAAGTCGCCGGCCGTCGGCCGCCGACGGGTCCACCGAGGCCCCGTTGAGCGTGATGGAACCGACCGAGGACGGCTCGAACTCAAGGAACGTGGACGCCCCCACCCGCGCGCCGAACCGCACGACCGTCCGTGACTCGAAGGTGTCCCCCGAGGCGGTGACGTCGAGATGAACCTCGTAGGAGCGGACTTCGACGGTGGCGGCGCGGGCGGTGGCCTCGGCACGGGTCAGCGGCATGACGACCATCATGCCGGTTTGGCGGGTTCGCCACATGACCGCCCCGCGATAGCATGCGGTCATGCGCGTCACGAACCTCTGCTGGTGGCTGCCCTGACGGGCGGCCCACCCAGACGCGCACCACCTCATCGCGGCCGCCCCTCCGGGCGGCCGTTTTCGCATGTCACGGCCGGTTTCCGGCGGGGCGCCACCCCCGTACCGAAAGGAACCAGCCATGATCAAGCAACTCACCGGCTTCCAGTCGACCGGCAACCTGCACCTCGGCAACCTGCTCGGCGCCATGCGACCGCTGGTCGAGGCGCAGGCGACCGCCGACTCGATCGCCATGATCGCCGACCTGCACGCGCTCACCGTGGAGCATGATCCGGCGGCGGTGCGGGCGAACACCCTGGAGGTGGCGACGCTGCTGCTGGCCGCCGGGGTAGACCCGCGCCGCACCGCGCTGATCGCCAACTCGCAGATCCCCGAGCACACCGAACTGCACTACCTGCTGGAGTGCGTGACCGGCTTCGGGGAGGCCGCCCGCATGATCCAGTTCAAGGAGAAGTCGGCGAGCGGCGCGGTGCGGCTCAGCCTGCTCACCTATCCGGTGCTGATGGCCGCCGACATCCTGGTGCACGGCGCCGAGCACGTGCCGGTCGGCAACGATCAGGGTCAGCATCTGGAGCTGGCCCGCACGATCGCGCTACGTTTCAATGCCCGCTACGGGGAGACGTTCACCGTGCCGGCGGGCATCCGTCCGGAGTCGGCCGCGCGGGTCATGGATCTGTCCGACCCGACCCGCAAGATGAGTAAGAGCGCCCCCTCCCCGGCCGGGCGCATCGGGCTGCTCGATCCGCCCGACCGGATCCGCAAGACGATCTCCCGCGCGGTCACCGACACGATCGGCGTGGTGCGTCATGATCCGGAGAAGCAGCCGGGCGTCACCAACCTGCTGGAGATCCTGGCCGCGTGCACCGATGAGAAGCCGACCGGGCTCACCTCTTACGGCGCGCTGAAACGCGAGGTCACCGACGCGGTGGTGGCGCTGCTCGCGCCCATCCAGGCCCGCTTCACCGAGCTCGCCGACGACCCCGGCTTCGTGCACCAGACCTTGGCCGAGGGCAAGGCCCGGGTGCGGCCTGCGGCGCTGGCGACCGTACGGCGTACGCGCGCGGCGATCGGGCTACTGGACTAAGGCCGCGAGCCGCTTCTCGAAGCACACGCTGACGGGATTGCCGACGTACGGCCCGTACGCCGGGATCTGGTGGTAGCCCGACGACTGGTAGAGGGCGATCGCCGCGGGCCGGTAGTTGCCGGTCGCCAGCCGGATGACCGGCCGGTCCGCGGCGAGGGCCTCCTCCTCGACCGCGACGATCAGCTGGCGGGCGATTCCCCGGCCGCGGAAGGCCGGCCGCACGTACATCCGCTTCAGCTCGGCCGCGCCCGGTCCCATGGCCTGCCAGGCAGCGCAGGCCACAGCCCTTCCGTCAACCACCACCACCATGTACGCAGCGTCATCGCCAGGCACGAACACCGTGGTCCTCGTGCCCCCGTCGAACTCCCGGATCTCTCGCTGCTCGGCTGTGACCAGGGCGGCGAGTTCCGGATCCAGGGCGGGTCGCGATTCGATCAGCACGGCGGTAACGCTAAGCGAGCACCATTGCCGGGTGGTTGCGACAAGCTGGACGACGTCCTATTCGCCGGTGTCGTCCTCATCGTCGGAGTCGGTGACCAGAACCGGCCGCTGCGCGTTCGCGAGGCTGGTCACGGTGCCGTCCGGCGCCATGTGCAGCAGCTCCTCGTCGGAGCGGACCCGGCGGGCCTTACGGGCGGCCAGGCGCTGGGAGGCGCTCGCCCGGTGGCTGTCCTCCTCGAGCCGGGCGTCGGTGCCCCGCGGCCCGGCCACGAACTCGCCGGCGTTGGGCTGCCAGTCGAACTCCATCACCCCGATGCGCACCGGGTCGCCGGCTTTGGCGCCCCGCTTGCCGAGTTCGGCCTCGACGCCGAGGCGCTCGAGCCGGTCGGCCAGGTAACCCACAGCCTCTTCGTTGTCGAAGTTCGTCTGCTTGATCCACCGCTCCACCTTGGGGCCGCGCACCACGAAGACACCCTCGTCGTCCTGCTCGACGGTGAAGCCGCTCTCGTCGACCGCCTTGGGACGGACGATCTCCCGGGTCGGCTCGACCGGCGGCTTGGCCAGCCGGTGCTCCGCCACGGTGGCGGCCAGCGCGAACATCAGTTCCTTGAGTCCCTCGCGGGTGACCGCGCTGACCTCGAACACCTGGTGACCGCGAGCTTCCAGGTCGGGGCGAACCATCTCGGCCAGGTCCCGGCCGTCCGGAATGTCGATCTTGTTGAGCACGACCAGCCGGGGGCGATCCTCGAGACCGCCGTACGCGGCCAGCTCGGCCTCGATCGCGTCGAGGTCGGCGAGCGGGTCACGCTCGATCTCCGGCGTCGCCGCGTCGAGCACGTGCACCAGCACCGAGGTGCGCTCGATGTGCCGCAGGAACTGCATGCCGAGGCCCTTGCCGGTGGCCGCGCCGGGGATGAGACCGGGCACGTCGGCGACGGTGAACGTCTGGTCGCCGGCCTGCACCACACCCAGGTTGGGCACGAGCGTGGTGAACGGGTAATCAGCGATCTTGGGCTTGGCCGCGGACATCACCGAGATGAGCGACGACTTGCCGGCCGACGGGAAGCCGACCAGGCCGATGTCGGCCACGCTCTTCAGCTCGAGCACCACGTCGAGCTGGTCACCGGGCTCGCCCAGCTCGGCGAAACCGGGCACCTTGCGCCGGGTGTTCGCCAGCGAGGCGTTGCCCCGGCCACCCCGGCCACCCCGCGCCACCTCGAAGCTGGCGCCGGCGCCGATCAGGTCGGCCAGCACCTCGCCGTTCTCGCCGTGCACGACGGTGCCGTCGGGCACCTGGAGCACGAGGTCCTTGCCGTTGGCCCCGTCGCGGTTGGCACCCGCGCCGCCGCCGCCGTTGCCACCCTTGATGTGCGGGTGGAAGTGGAAGTCGAGCAGGGTGTGCTGCTGCGGGTCGACGACCAGCGTGATGCTGCCGCCGTGCCCGCCGTTGCCTCCGTCGGGGCCGCCGAGCGGCTTGAATTTCTCCCGGCGCACCGAGACGCAGCCGTGTCCGCCGTCACCCGCCTGCAGGTGAAGCACTACCCGGTCGACGAACGTGGTCACTCTTGCTCAACTCCTGTAAACGCAACAGCGGGCCGCGGACCCGGAGGTCCGTGGCCCGCTGAGGAAAAGCTACTCCGAGACCGGCACGATGCTGACGGTCTTGCGACCGCGCAGCTTGCCGAACAGAACATTGCCCGCGGCCAGCGCGAACAGCGTGTCGTCGCCACCACGGCCGACGAGCTCGCCCGGGTGGAACTTCGTGCCGCGCTGGCGGATCAGGATCTCGCCGGCGTTGACCAGCTGGCCACCGAACCGCTTGACACCGAGCCGCTGAGCGGCGGAGTCACGGCCGTTGCGCGAGCTGGACGCACCCTTTTTATGAGCCATGAGTGATCCGCCCCTTACTTCCCGCTCTTGATGCCGGTTACCTTGACGAGGGTCAGCGGCTGGCGGTGACCCTGGCGCTTGTGGTAGCCGGTCTTGTTCTTGAACTTGTGGATCCGGATCTTCGGACCCTTGGTGTGCTCGGCGATCTCGCCGGACACCGTAACGTTGGCAAGCTTGGCCGCGTCGGTCACCAGGTTGTCACCGTCGACGAGGAGGACTGCGGCGAGCGTGAGCGCATCGCCGGGCACGCCCGCGAGCTTCTCGACCTCGATCACGTCGCCCTCGGCAACCTTGTACTGCTTGCCGCCGGTCTTGACGATCGCGTACATCGGACGCGGACTCCCTGAGACTTGCGCAGCGAAAACCGCTGCTGGCGGATGGTGCTATCCCGGCCGGATGATGCACCGGGGCACGACGCATGAAAAGCGCCGTCGGCAAGCGTACTTCATGTAGCGCGCTTGCCCCAAACCGGGGACGGTCAGCCCTTACCGCACGCCTTGTCGAGGGTGGTCGTAAGGTCCGACATCTTGTCCGCATTGAGCTTCGTGACGTCGCCCTTGAGCGCCTTGACCTGCTTGCTCATGTCGGTCAGCGCGCCCTTGAGGGCCTTGTCGTCGGCCAGCTTCGCCATGTCGGCGAGCGCCTCCGAGTAGTTCGTCACGTCCCGGTCGATCTTCTGCTGAGCCTCGCTCTTGGCCGCCGCGTCCTTGCTCTCCGAGTCAATTTTGATCTTGAGATCGGCGATGAAGGTCTGCCCGAAGCTCGTGCTGGTACGCGCGGCCTGATCGCAGATGGCCTTGGTGTTGCTGGACAGCGCCTGGTCGCCGGCCGCCGCCACGGACGGGTCCACCGCCACGGTGGCGCCCGCGGAACCGCCGGCGACCGGAGTCGCGCCACCGGCCGGGGTGACGGCGTCGTCGCTGCCGGAGCAGCCGGCGGCGACGGCGAGGAAGGGCACAACTATGAGCAATGCGAGGGGTCGCATCGGTCTCCTCGGGGGAAAGGCTTATCGATTTCCGCGAGGGTAGCCGACTCGGCGGGGAAGGAGCGGCTCAGCTCTAAGGTTTGTTTACCAATAGAGCCGAGCCGCCCGAAAACCTATGGCCGGGTACGCCGCCGGGCGCCACTGCGCCGCGACCGCCGCCGGCCCGAACCGGCACCCACCGGCTCGTCGTCGTCTTCCTCGTCCTCATCGTCGACCGCGTCCGGGTCGTCCGCGCCGGTCAGCCGCATCGGCTCGGCGGCCGGCCCGGAGTCGGCCGGCCCGGAGTCGGCCGGAGCCTCGTACCGGGACAGGTCGTAGCCGCTGATGTCGTACTCCGCGGCGGAACCGTCGGAGGCCGGCGTGGGAGCCGCGATCGACACGATGCCCGAACCGTGCACCGGCGGGAGATCGGCCGCGATCGCGGCCGGGCTCTCGCGCTCGACCGGGGCCACCCGCTCCACCGGGACCACCCGCTCGACCGGGGCCACCCGCTCCACCGGGGCCTGCAGCGCGGCCGGCACCTCGTCGACCACGACTGCTTCCGCCTCGGCCGCGGCGGCCTCGACCGAGGCCGCCATGGCTCCGCCACGCCGCCGGCGTGAACGGGACGACGTCGGCTGCTCCTGGGGAGCGGCCGGCTGTTCCGTACGCGTAGCCGCCGCCACCGCCTTGACCTGGGTCCCGGCGCCGTTGGAGCCGGAGCCGTTGCCCCCGCCGCCGTTGCTCCGCTTCTCCGCCACCGGCTCGGTGTGGATCAGCAGGCCGCGGCCCTTGCAGTGGTCACAGGTCTCGCTGAACACCTCGAGCAGGCCCGACCCGATCCGCTTGCGGGTCATCTGCACCAGGCCGAGCGAGGTGATCTCGGTGACCTGGTGCTTGGTACGGTCCCGGCCCAGGCACTCGGTGAGCCGCCGCAGCACCAGCTCGCGGTTGCTCTCCAGCACCATGTCGATGAAGTCGATCACGACGATGCCGCCGAGGTCCCGCAGCCGGAGCTGCCGGACGATCTCCTCGGCCGCCTCGAGGTTGTTCCGGGTAACCGTCTCCTCGAGGTTGCCGCCGGCGCCGGTGTACTTACCGGTGTTGACGTCGACGACGGTCATCGCCTCGGTACGGTCGATCACCAGGTGGCCGCCCGAGGGCAGGAACACCTTGCGGTCGAGGCCCTTGAGGATCTGCTCGTCGATGCGCTTGTCGGCGAAGACGTCGGCGACCCCGGTGTACCGGTGCAGGCGCTCGACCAGATCCGGCGACACCGAGTTGAGATAGTTCTCCACCTCGGCGTACGCCTGGTCACCCTGCACCACCAGCTCGCGGAAGTCCTCGTTGAAGAGGTCCCGGACCACCCGCAGGACCAGTTCCGGCTCCTCGGAGAGGGCGGCCGGCGCGTGTCCGTCGGCGGCCCGGCGCTGGATCTCCTCCCACTGCGCCTGCAGCCGCTTGACGTCGCGGGCCAGCTCGTCCTCGCTGGCGCCCTCGGCCGCCGTCCGCACGATGACCCCGGCGCCGTCCGGCACCAGCTTCTTCAGCACGTCCCGCAGCCGCTTGCGCTCGTTGTCGGGCAGCTTGCGGCTGATCCCGGACGCGTTGCCGTTGGGCACGTAGACCAGGTGCCGGCCGGAGAGCGCGATGTGGCTGGACAGCCGCGCGCCCTTGTGCCCGATCGGGTCCTTGGTGACCTGCACCAGCACCGAGTCGCCGGACTTGAGCGCCTGCTCGATCGAGCGGGCGCGACCCTCCAGGCCGGTGGCGTCCCAGTTGACCTCACCGGCGTAGAGCACGGCGTTACGGCCGCGGCCCACGTCGACGAACGCGGCCTCCATGCTCGGCAGGACGTTCTGCACCTTGCCGAGGTAGACGTTGCCGACCATGGTGCCGGAGGTGGCCCGCGCCACGTAGTGCTCGACCAGGATGCCGTCTTCCAGCACCGCGATCTGGGTGCGGTCCGACTTCTGCCGAACGACCATGACCCGGTCGACCGCCTCCCGGCGGGCCAGGAACTCCGACTCGCTCAGGATCGGCGGACGGGTGCGGCGCTGCTCGCGGCCGTCCCGGCGGCGCTGGCGCTTGGCCTCGAGCCGGGTCGACCCGGAGACGCCCTGCACCTCGTCGGTGCGGCGCGGCTCGCGCACCCGCACGACGGTGTGCACGCCGTCCTCGATGCCCCCGGTCTCGGCGTCGCCGGTCGAACCCTTACGACGCCGGCGACGCCGCCGGCGGGTGACGCCGTCGCCCTCGTCGGGCTCGTCCTCACCCTCCTCGGCCTCCTCGGCGTCGGTCGCCTCGATCGGCTCCTCGTCCTCGGCGGTCTCGTCGCCGTCCTCGGCCGGGCCCTTGCCCCGGCCGCGGCCACGACGGCCCCGACGGCGGCGGCGGCGGCCGTTCACAAGTTCGTCGTCCGAATCGTCGTCGACGCCGTCCTCGACGTCGTCGGCGGTCTCGTCGGCCTCGTCGACGACCGGCTCGGCCACCTCGGCGACGGCCTCGACCGGCTCGGCGACCTCGTCGGCGGCCCCCCGGCGGCGGCGCCGGCTGCGGCGGGAGCTCTCGGCCGGCTCCTCGGCGGGCAGTTCGGCAACGGCCTCGGTGATCTCCGGCTCGGCGACCGGCGCCGCGACGGGCGCGACCGCGGCCGTGCGCCGCGACCGGCGGTTGGTCGGCGCCGGCTCCTCGGTCGCCTCCGGCGGCATGAAGAGTACGGCCGGGGGCAGCGCCGCGCGGCGCCCACGCCGTGGCTTGACCTCTTCGACGAAGTCGTCGTCGAGGGGCAGCACACCGATGATCGGAGCCGGCTCCTCAGCCGGCTCCTCGGCTTCCTCCTCGACGACCGGCCCGGCGGCCGGAGCCGTGGTCGGGTCGGCCAGGGAAGCAGCAGTCGGGTCGGCCTGGGAAGCAGCGGCCGGGTCGGCGGCGACGGGCACCGAGGCCCGGCCGATCGCGGGGGCCGTCTCGGTAACCGGTTGGACAGCCGGTTCCTCGACGGCGATCAGGGCGTCGACCGGCGGAAGCGCGGGAGCCGCGGCCTTCTTCCGACGGGTACGGGTGGCCTTCACCGGTGCCGCTGGTTCACCGTCGGCTGACGGCTCGCCCTCGGCCGGCGGCTCGGCGGCCGCGGCCGGCGCGGCTGCCGGAGCGGCGGCCTTGCGGCGGCTCCGGGTGGCCTTCACCGGCCGGGCCGGTGCCTGTTCGCCCTCGGCCGACGGCTCGGCTGAGGGGTCGGCCGAGGCTTCGACAGCCTCGGCGGCAGGGGCGGCCGCTTTACGGCGAGTGGTCCTCGTCCGGCGCGCAGGGGTGGCTGCGGTGCTCTCGGCGGCATCGGCGGGCGGCGTGACCGCTCCGTCCAACTCACCGCCCTGTGGCTCGTTATCGAGCATGGGCGCTCTCCAGTTCTGGCGGCCCCGGGCGCGTTTGAGCGCTGCCACGCAGGATCGCCGCAAGTATTTCGGTCCCGGCCGTTTGTCGGACGGGCGGCCGAAGTCTGCCGACGGGAGCCGGCTGATGTTCAGCTGGCACCCTCCGATGAATCAATCCTCGCGATCCGCGTCCAACGGATCGACGATCTCCCCCTGTGCGGTGAGCGTGCCCTGGGCCAGCCGGATCACCCGAGGGGGCACCGGCGGCTCCAGGCCAGCCACGACACGCAGGCCGGAAAGGACGTCATCGGGCCGTACGGCGGGCGTTACCTGTCGTACGACAAGGTCGATTATCGCACACGGTGCGCCGTCCGCCCCGGAAGGTGGGCCGGACTGCTCCGTCACAGCGATATGCGTCACCGCCGAGCGGGCGTCGAAGGACCGCCGGCCCTGCTTCGTCATGCGCTCCACCTGCACTTCCCCGGCTTCGAGGAAGCTTTTGACGGCGGCCGCGGCCACCGCCGGGTCGACCTCGGGCAGTTCCAGCCGCCACCGGGAGGCGTCGATCCGGTCGGCCAGGCTGCCCTCCCCGGCCACCACCGCCTCGAGCACGTCGAGACCGGGCGAGAGGGCGGCGTCCAGGGCCGCCCGCATCTGCTCCGGGTCGACCTCCCGCTGGAGACCGATCTCCAGGTATTCGGCCTCGCTGCCGACGCCGGTGGGCGCCGCACTGGCGTACGAGATCTTGGGGTGCGGGGTGAAGCCCTGGGAGAAGGCGATCGGCACGGCGGCACGGCGCAGGGCCCGTTCGAAGGCGCGCGCGAAGTCCCGGTGTGAGGTGAAGCGCAGCGGACCACGCTTGGCATACCGGATGCGGATGCGCTGGACGACCGGGGCCTGGCCGCCCACCGGCTGATTCTTGGGAGGAATGGCCTTGTCTCCTAAACCGGGACCCGCGGGCTGTTGACCGGGGTCAGGGGCAGCAGCTTCTTACCGGTCGGGCCGATCTGGATCTCGGTGTCCATCGACGGGCAGACACCGCAGTCGAAGCACGGGGTCCAGCGGCAGTCGTCCTGCTCGTACTCACTGAGCGAGTCCTGCCAGTCCTGCCAGAGCCAGTCCTTGTCGAGGCCGGAGTCGAGGTGGTCCCAGGGCAGCACCTCGGCCTGCTCGCGCTCGCGGGTGGTGTACCAGTCGAGGTCGACACCGAAGCCGGGGAGTACCTCGGTGGCCGACTCGACCCACCGGGCGTACGAGAAATGCTCGCTCCAGCCGTCGAAACGTCCGCCTTTTTCCCAGACACGCCGGATCACTGCCCCGACGCGCCGATCGCCGCGACTCAGCAGTCCCTCGATCAGCGACGGCTCGCCGTCGTGATAGCGGTAGCCGATCGCCCGGCCGAGCGACCGGTCGCTGTTGATCTCGTCCTTGAGCATCTTGAGCCGGGCGTCGATCACCTCGGGCCGCACCATCGGCGCCCACTGGAACGGGGTGTGCGGCTTGGGCACGAACCCGCCGATCGACACCGTGCAGCGGATGTCCTTGGTGCCGGCGGCCGCGCGACCCGCCTTGATCACCTCGTGCGCCATCCGGCCGATCTGGAGCACGTCCTCGTCGGTCTCGGTCGGCAGACCGCACATGAAGTAGAGCTTGACCTGCCGCCAGCCGTTCGAATAAGCGGTGACGACCGTGCGGATCAGGTCTTCCTCGGTCACCATCTTGTTGATGACCTTGCGGATGCGCTCCGAGCCGCCCTCGGGCGCGAAGGTCAGGCCGGTGCGGCGCCCGTTCTTCGACAGCTCCTGGGCCAGGTCGATGTTGAACGCGTCGACCCGGGTCGACGGCAGCGACAGCGAGACGTTGGTGCCCGCGTACTGCTCGGCCAGGCCGGAGCACATGTCGCCGATCTCGGAGTGGTCGGCGGACGACAGCGACAGCAGGCCCACCTCGGAGAAACCGGAGAACTCCAGCCCCTCCCGCACCATCTGGCCCACCGTGGTGATCGACCGCTCCCGGACCGGGCGGGTGATCATGCCGGCCTGGCAGAAGCGGCAGCCCCGGGTGCAGCCGCGGAAGATCTCCACCGCGTAGCGCTCGTGGACCGTCTCGGCCAGCGGGACCAGCGGCTTCTTCGGGTACGGCCAGGCGTCGAGGTCCATCGTCGTGCGCTTGGCCACCCGGAACGGCACGTCCGGCCGGTTGGGCACGACCCGCTGGATGCGGCCGTCGGGCAGGTAGTCGACGTCGTAGAAGCGCGGCACGTAGATGCTCTCCGTGCGGGCGAGACGCAGCAGCAGCTCGTCGCGGCCGCCGGGACTGCCCTCGGCCTTCCACTCGCGGATGATGCCGGTGATCTCGAGGACGGCCTCCTCGCCGTCGCCGAGCACGGCGGCGTCGATGAAGTCGGCGATCGGCTCCGGGTTGAAACTGGCGTGGCCGCCGGCCAGCACGATCGGGTCGTCCACCGTGCGGTCCTTGCTCTCCAGCGGGATGCCGGCCAGCTCGAGGGCGGTGAACATGTTGGTGTAGCCGAGCTCGGTCGAGAACGAGATGCCGAGCACGTCGAAGTCGCCCACCGGGCGGTGGGCGTCGACCGTGAACTGGGGGACGCCGTGCTCGCGCATCAGCGCCTCGAGGTCGGGCCAGACCGCGTACGTACGCTCGGCGAGCACGTCCGGCTGCTCGTTGAGCACCTCGTAGAGAATCTGGACGCCCTGGTTGGGCAGACCGACCTCGTACGCGTCCGGGTACATCAGTGCCCAGCGGACGGTCGTGGCGTCCCAATCCTTGACGACGGCGCCGAGCTCGCCGCCCACGTACTGGATCGGCTTGCTGATCCGGGGCAGCAGCTGCTCGAGCTGTGGGAAGACGGAGCGTGCACTCATGGAAGTCCAGGGTACTCAGGCCCTATTTCAGGTCGGCCGCCGCCCGCTCCAGATCAGTGGTGAGCACATCCTCGCGAAACGCGCAAAGGGTCAAAGTCATCCGCGCGGCCCCCCGCTCCCCCACCACCAGCCGGGTCCGGGCACCGTGCCCCAGCAGGTCGCCGACCAGCGCGTCGAGCAGTCGGACACCGGCGCTGTCCAGGAACGAGACCGTGGTCAGATCGATCAGCACCTTGCCGGATTCCTTGATCCGGCCGACGATCGCCTTGCCGATCTCCCCCGAGTTGGCCAGGTCGATCTCGCCGGTCAGGCTGACGAGTTCGGCGTCGCCGACCTTCGAGAAGCTCACCCACTGATCCGTCATCGGCCCTCCCGGCTTCGCCGCATGATGACCGTAGTGCCGTCGCTGCGGTCGAACATCACCTGGTCCATCGATTCGCGGATCAGCTGGAGCCCCCGGCCGCGGGCCACGTCGGCGACCGCGCCCCGCCAGACGCCGTGGTCGGTGACCCGCACCTCGACCGCGTCGGTGGTGACCGTCGCGACCACGTCGATCGTGCCGAACGGGTTGTCGCGGTAACCGTGCTCGATCGCGTTGGCCACCGCCTCCGAGCACGCCAGCAGGACGGGGTCGCGGCAGTCCGGCTCGACGCCGTGCCCGACCAGCCAGGCCCGCAGGTCGGCGCGTAACAGCGCGATGTGCGCCCGGTCGGCGCCGAGGCTGCGCTCCAGCCGCTCCTCGGTGCCCAGCGACACGCAGAGCAGGCAGACGTCGTCGGTGTGGTCCCGGCTCACCAGCATGTCGGCGAGCCCGCCGGTCAGGCCCTGCATCGGCGCGTCCCGGCGCCGGGCGAACTCCCGGGACAGCACCTCGAAGCCCTTGTCGAGCGGCCGGTTGCGCCGCTCGATCAGCCCGTCGGTGAAGAGCAGCAGACGGCTGCCGGCGGGCAGGCGCACCCGCTGCTCGGTGCGGCGGGTGTCGCCGGCCTTCGAACCGAGCGGGGCGGAGCGCCCGCGCAGCAGAAACTCCGGCGGCCCCACCGGCGGCTGCAGCAGCGGCGGCATGTGACCGGCACAGGTGTACGTGAGTTCGCCGGCGACCAGGTCGATCTCGGCGTACGCCACGGTCGCCATGTGGCCGTTGTGCACCCGCTCGACGAACCGGTCGAGACCCTCGATGAGCTTGGCCGGCCCGACCGGCTCTCCGGCCAGGGCCCGGATCGCGCTGCGCAGCTGACCCATCGAGGTGGCCGCCTCGATGCCCCGGCCGACCACGTCGCCGACCACCACGGCCAGCCGATCCTTGGTGATCAGGAACGCGTCGAACCAGTCACCGCCGACCTCGAGGTCCCGGCCGGCCGCCTGATAGTGGGCCTCCAGGGCGAACCGCGGATCGCCGTGCGGCAGCTCCCCGGCCAGCAGACTGCGCTGCAGCGTCCGGGCGATCTGCCGCTCCTGCTCGTAGAGCCGGGCGTTCTCCAGCGCCAGCCCGGCCCGGTCGGCCAGGTCGATCAGGAAAGCGCGCTCCGCCTCGACCCCGCGCCGGTCGGGAACCATCCGCAGCGACAGCGTGCCGAGCACCCGGCCACGGGCGGTCAGCGGCAGCACCACACAGCCCAGCGGGTCGCCCGGCGCCGGGAAGACCGGCACGCACGCCCCGGTCGCCCGCTGTTCGGTCTCGGCGAGCAGGTCGGCCGCGGGCGGCGGGGCGCCGGCGTCCTCGAGGATGCCGGGCGTGCCGACGGCCAGGCGGAGCTGGGCCCAGTCGGCGATCTGCGGCACCACCCGGTCGACCAGCCGGCGGGCCCGGGGCATCAGCCGGTGCAACTCGTCCAGCTCGCGGGTGGTCTCGGCGAGGAAGGTGGCCCGTTCCTCGCGCAGGCGGGCGTCGTCGTAGAGACGGGCCCGGTCGAGCGCCTGGCCGGCCTGCTGGCCGAGCAGCCGCACCACGCGCAGTTCGCCGTCGGAGAGCTTGCGCTCGCCGGTGAAGCTGAACGCCAGCACGCCCAGGGTCTCGGTGCCGGCCTGCTCGTCGGTCGGGCCGGTGGTCAGCGGAAGCAGCACCACGGTGTTACGGCCCGACTTGCGCATGCTGTCGACCAGGTCGGGGAAGTGCTGCCGGGCCTCGCCGATCGAGCCGACCACGTGCAGGTCGCCACGCTCGGCCACCCGGGCCACCGCCCGCTTCGACGATCGCGGCATGTCGTCCCAGTTGCCGGTGGTCGGGTCGGTCGAGGCCACCGCGACGATCAGGTCGCGTTCCTCGTCGATCAGGTAGATGCTGCTGCTCGCCGCATCGAAGGCGGGCTCCGGGGCACGCACCACGGCCTCGGCGACCTCGGCCTCGGTCGGCGCCGCCGCCAGGTCGGCCACGATCCCCTGGAGCACCTTGACCCGGCGCTCCGCCGCTTCCGCCTGCTTACGGGCGTACAGCAGCTCCTTCTCGTATTTCCGCCGGTCGGTGGCGTTGAAGACGGTGGTGCGGATCGCCCGCGGCTCGTTGGCCGGGCCGCGCGCCAGGACCGAGTTGACGAGCGTGGCGAGCGTGCTGCGGTCCGCGCAGACCACGTCGAAGGCCAGCTCGCGCACCTCGTCCTGCATCCGCAGCAGCGGCGCGTAATGGGTCTCGTGGAAGATCTGGCCGCCGGAACTGAGCAGGTCCCGGAACCGGCGGTGCCCGACCAGCTCCGCCCGGGTGTACCCGGTCCAGGCCAGGAAGGTCTGGTTGACCTTCACGATGGTCCCGTCGGGGAGCGTGGTCAGATACCCGCACGGCGCGTGCTCGTACAGGTCGTCGGGATCGTCGTCCCAGGGCAGCCGCAACTCCTGCGTCACGTCCGGCCCACCAGAGTCACTCACGGTCCGCTCTACGCTCTACAGCCAGGCCTTTATCGCCTCGACGGTCTCGTCGGGCGCACTGAGGTTGGGGCAATGACCGGTCGCGTTCAGATGCACGAGGGTGCTACCCGCGGTGTGCTTGTGCACGTAGTCACCCACGACGGTCGGTGCGATCACATCATCCGTGCACTGCAGAATCAATGCCGGGGTACGCAATTCGAGCAGATCGTCGCGGTTGTCGGCCAGGAACGTGACTCGCGCGAACTTCCTGGCGATCTCCGGATCGGTCCGGCAGAAGCTGTTCGTCAGCTCCGCACCGAGCTCGGGCCGGTCGGGGTTGCCCATGATGACCGGGGCCATCTGGCTGGACCAGCCGAGATAGTTGCTGTCCAGGGCGTCGAGCAGGGAGTCGAGGTCGGACCGGTCGAAGCCGCCGACGTAGTTGTCGGCGGGCTCGTTGAGGTAGCGCGGGGACGGTCCGATCAGGACCAGCCGGGCGAAGCGCTCCGGCTCCTCGATCGCGGCCAGCACCCCGATCATCGCGCTCACCGAGTGCCCGACGAACACCACGTCCCGCAGGTCGTGCTCGTGCACGATCTCGAGGAGGTCGGCGGCATAACCGCCGAGCGTGGCGTAACGCTCGTCGTGATAGGCCGACAGGTCGGATTTACCACTGCCCACGTGGTCGAAGAGGACGAGCCGATGCGTGTCCGCGAAGGCGGGAGCCACGAGCCGCCACATGTTCTGGTCGCAGCCATACCCATGAGCGAACACCATCGGCTGACCGAGGACATTCCCGGCCAAAGTGACGGCGTTTCTCTCTGTCGTTCTCATGTCTCGGTAACCATACGGCTCCAGCGCGTCCGGCACATCGCCCAGGTTGTCCGGCCTGCACGTTCGGAATCCGGAACGCACCGTTCCTGATCGGTGGCGCACCGCATCTAACCTGGCCTGGAGAGCCGGGGCGGGAACGAAGGAGAGCGACGGATGGGCGACCAGCAGCCGGAAGAAATTCAGCCGGCCGCAGAACTTTCCGAACCCACCCGGATCGAGGGCGGCGAGGAGCCGTCGACTGTGGACGCGCCGGCCCGCTGGAGCGGCTCGGCCGCCGTGCCGCCGCCGACCCCCAAGAAGCCCCGCTGGACCCGCCGGCAACCGGAGCCCGAGGACGAACGCGCCGCGATCCCGGCCGTCGACCCGTGGGCCGGTCACGACACCCCGTGGGACCCGTTCCCGGCCGTGGACGCCGTCCCGCTCGAGGACCTGCCCCGGGCCGTGGACACTCTCCGGGACGTACCGGAAATTCCCGGAATCGACCGCACCAAGCCGGACCCCTTCGTGCCCCTGCCCGCCACCCGTATCGAGCCGCCGCCGGCCGCCGCCGCGGCACCGGGCGCCCCGCGCCCACCCGGCACACCCCCGCCCACCGCGCCCCCGGCACAGCGCCCGACCGCGCCGGACAAGCTCAGTCGCCGGGAGCGCAAGGCCCGGGAGCAAGCCGGCCGCGCCGCCCAGGCCGCCGCCGCCCGAGCCGTCGCCACGCAGGCGGCCGCCACGCAGGCCGCCGCCGCCCAGGCCGCCGCCGCCCAGGCCGCCGCCGCCCAGGCCGCCGCTCGGGCCGCCGCCGCGCGGAACGGTCGGCCGCCGGCGGTCAACCGGCTACCAGTGCGGGATCGGCTGCCGGCGCGAGACCGGCAGCCGGCGCGAGACCGGCCGGGCACGCCCGCGCTTCCGCCCGCGCCGCCGTGGGCCGCGCGTCCGCCGCAGCGACCGATGCCGCCGCCGCGGCGCAAACGCCGGTGGGGCCGCCGCCTCGCCGTGCTCACCGTGCTCGGGGTGCTCTGCTGCTGCGGCGGGCCGTTCGCCTATCTGCAGTTTCCGGCGGCGCGGCAATACCCGGTCAGTGCCGCCCTGCCGGCCTCCTTCTCCGACCTGCAGCTGCGCGACGACAACGACAGCCGGGCGGCCGCCGACCGGCTGGCCGAGCAGTTGCGCTCGGCCAAGGCGAGCGACGGCACCCCGTTCGCCGGGGTCTACGGCGACAGCCGGGGCAAGCGGATCACCCTGTTCGGCGTGACCGGCTGGCGGTTCACCCCGAAGTCCGACGTGCGGGTGCAGCTCGACAACCTGACCGACCAGCTCAAGCTCAAGCAGGTGCAGTCGTTCGACCTGGGCGAGTCCGGCGCGCACGAGAGCTGCGGCGTCGGCAAGGTGGACGGCAACTCGGTGGTGGTGTGCGCGTGGGCCGACCACGGCAGCCTGGCCACCGTGCTGCTGACCCGCCGCTCCGTCGGTGACAGCGCCGAGCTGGTGAGTCGGCTGCGGAACGCCGTGCTGAGTCCCGGCTGAGCGGGCACCATGGCGGCATGACCCGCCGCTGGCTGTTCGCCGACCAACTCGGACCGCACTTCCTCGACGAGCCGGGTCAGCCGGTGCTGCTCGTCGAGTCGAAAGCGGTGTTCCGGCGGCGGGCCTTCCACCGGCAGAAGGCGCATCTGATCCTGTCCGCGCTGCGGCACCGGGCCCGCAACGACGGCGTGCGCCTGGTGCGCTCGGAGAGCTACGCGGAGGCGATCACCGAGCCGGTCACGGTGTGCCACCCGACCTCACGGGCCGCGCGTGACCTGGTGCGCCGGCTTCCGGGCGTACACATGCTGCCGCCGCGTGGTTTCGTCACGTCGCCGGAGGATTTCGTGGCGTGGGCGGCGGAACGCCGCTCGCTGCGCCTGGAGGACTTCTACCGGGACGCGCGCACCCGGCACGACGTGCTGATGGACGGCCGTGAACCGGCCGGTGGGAGCTGGAACCTGGATGCCGAGAACCGGGAGCCGCCCCCGCGCGGCGCGACCCGCCTGGACGTGCCGGCGCCGCCCGCGATCGTCGAGGACGAGATCGACGAGGAGGTACGCGCGGACCTGGACCGCTGGGAGCGGGAGGACGGCATCGGGTTCACCGGGCGGGACGGGCCACGGTTGTTCCCGGTGACCCGCCGGGAGGCGCTGGCCCGGTTGCGCCACTTCGTCGAGCATCGGCTGCCGGTCTTCGGGCCGCACGAGGACGCGATGCTCGCGGGCGACCCGTTCATGGCGCACAGCATGCTCAGCGCCCCGCTCAACCTGGGCCTGCTCGACCCGCTGGAGATCGTCGAGAGCGCGGAGCGGGCCTACCGGTCCGGTGCCGCCCCGCTGGCGAGCGTCGAGGGCTTCGTCCGGCAGATCATCGGCTGGCGTGACTTCGTCTGGCATCTGTACTGGTTCCTGGGCCCGGACTACCGGGCCGAGAACGGGCTCGGCGCCCGCAAGCGGCTACCGGCCTGGTTCGACCGGCTCGACGCGGACAAGGTGCGGGCCCGCTGCCTCGCCGACGTGCTGGGCGGGGTTCGCGACCGGGGCTGGGTGCACCACATCCCGCGGCTGATGGTGCTCGGCAACTACGCGATGCAGCGCGGCTGGCAGCCGGGCGCGGTGGCGGACTGGTTCCACCGCAACTTCGTCGACGGGTACGAGTGGGTGATGACGGCGAACGTGATCGGGATGAGCCAGTTCGCCGACGGCGGCCGGATGAGCACCAAGCCGTACGCGGCCGGCGGCGCCTACCTCAACCGGATGAGCGACTACTGCGGGGACTGCGTCTACGACCCGAAGGTGCGCAGCGGCGCCAACGCGTGCCCGTTCACCGCCGGTTACTGGGCGTTCCTGGCCCGCAACGAGACCGCACTGACCGGCAATTACCGGATGCGTCAGCCGTTGCGGGGCCTGAGCCGCCTCGACGACCTCGAGGCGGTCGTCGAACAGGAGGCGACCCGCCGGATCCCTTAGGACTCGGTCGGCTTGGCGGGGGCGTACCGCGGCACGTATTCCTGGCCGGTCAGCTTCTGGATCTCCCCCATCACCTCGTCGGTGAGCGCGCGCAGCGCCGTGCGGTCGTCGGCCCGGTTGGCGGTCTCGATCGGCTTGCCGAACCGCACCGTGATCTTGCCGCGGAACGGCATCGGGTAGGGCTGACCGATGGGCTGCACCTTCTCGGTGCCGAGGGTGCCGACCGGGATGATCGGAACACCGGCGGCAACCGCCAGGCGGGCGACGCCGGTGCGGCCGCGGTAGAGCTTGCCGTCGGGTGACCGGGTGCCCTCGGGGTAGACGACCACGCAGTCACCGGACTTGAGGACCGGGATGGCGCCGTCGAACGCGGCCAGCGCGTCCCGGCCGCCGGCCCGCTGCACGCGGATGGCGCCGAGACCGTTGAGCAGGTTGCGGGTGAACCAGCCGGACAGGCCGGTGCCGTCGAAGTAATCCGACTTGGCCCAGAAGGCCAGGTGGCGCGGCACGACCGCGCCGAGGAACAGTTCGTCGGCGACCGAGAGGTGGTTGCCGGCGAAGATCGCGCCGCCGGTGCGCGGCACGAACTCGAGGCCCTCGACATGCGGCCGCCAGCCGAGCATCAGCGCGTTGCCGACGGTGACTTTGCCGACGGAGTAGAGCAGCGGCAACTTGGGGATCCTTCGGTACAGGTCGTGCACAAAGTGGGGGTGGCAGGGAGAGGTTATCGGACGTCACCCGGGAAGTCCCTGCCGAAGTTGCCGCGCGGCCCGAACAATCATCACGAACACGGCAAAAGCCCGGACCGGGTTAACTGTTTCACACCCTCCGCAAACCCTCGCCGGGCGCCGCCGTTCCCTGGACTCCCCCAGGTGTCGCACTGGTCGGCCTCCTCGGCGGAGATTCGGCCCGCCCCGAATTCGTTTCCTGACTCGTCCTCCTGGCCCTAGCGTTCCGGCGCATGGGGAACGAATACGCCATCGAGGCTGATCAGTTGCGCCGCACCTACCGCGGCCGCACCGGCTGGCTGCGGCCGAAGAAGACCGAGGTGGACGCGGTGCGCGGGGTGTCGTTCACGGTGCGGCGGGGCGAACTGTTCGGCCTGCTCGGACCGAACGGCGCCGGCAAGACCACCACCATCAAGATGCTGAACACCCTGCTCATCCCGACCTCCGGCACGGCCCGGGTGGGCGGCCACGACGTGGTCAAACAGACCAGAGAGGTACGCCGGCGCATCGGTTACGTCTTCGGCGGCGACCGTGGCCTCTACGAACGGCTGTCCGCCCTGGACAACCTGCGTTACTTCGCCGAGCTGTACGGGGTGGCCCCGCGCGAGCAGAAACGGCGCATCGCCGAGTTGCTCGACCTGGTCGGGCTGGCCGGCCGGGAACGCGAACGGGTCGAGGGCTACTCCCGCGGCATGCGTCAGCGCCTGCACATCGCCCGGGGCCTGCTGCACGCCCCCGACGTGCTGTTCCTCGACGAGCCGTCGATCGGGGTCGACCCGGTGGCCGCCCGCGAACTGCGCCGCACGGTCGCCGACCTGGCCGCGAGCGGCACCACCGTGCTGCTCACCACGCACTACATGGTGGAGGCCGACGAGTTGTGCGACCGCATCGCGGTGATCGCCGACGGGCAGATCCAGGCCCTCGGCACCCCGGCCGAGCTGCGGCACCGGGCGGACGGCCGGCGGGTGGTCGAGGTCGAGGCGTACGGCGTTCCGGACAGCGCGGTCGCCGCCCTGCGGGAGCTGCCCGGGGTACGCGAGACCGCGGTCGAGGAGCGCGGCGCCCTGCAACTGCTGACCGTGCAGTCCGACGCGCACGTGGACGTGCAGGGCGAGGTCCTGCGTGAGTTGGCCGGCGTCCGGCTCGGCCGGGTGTCCAGCCGGGAACCCACCCTCGAGGACGCGTACGTCGCGATCGTGAACGCCGCATGAGCACCCTGCGCATGCTGCTGCTGGGCACCCTGCTGCACGTCAAGCAGATCAGCCGGTCCCCGCTCGAGGTGGCGATCGCCATGGTCGTCCCGATCGTGCAGGCCACCCTGGCCGTCTACCTGTTCCGCTCGGGCGGCGAGCAGCACCGCCTGATCGAGGCGGCGGTCGGCGCGGGCCTGATGGGCGTCTGGTCGTCGGTCCTCTTCGGCTCGGGCGGCGCCATCCAGAACCAGCGCTGGCAGGGCACCCTCGAAATGATCATGCTGGCGCCCCGCCGGCCGATGCTCGTGATCCTGCCGATCACCGTGGCCACCGGGCTGACCGGCGCCTACTCCCTGCTCGCCACCCTGACCTGGGGCCGGCTGCTCTACGGCATCCGCCTCGACTTCGCCCACCCGGCCGCCTTCGTGGTCGCGGCCGTGGTCTGCGTGCTCGCGCTCGGCATGTTCGGCCTGCTGCTGGCGTCGACGTTCGTGCTGATGCGCAACGCCAACGCGCTGACCAACGCGCTCGAATACCCGATCTGGCTGGTCTCCGGGATGCTCGTACCGATCACCGTGCTGCCGGCCTGGACCGGCCCGATCGCCGCGGTGCTGCCCACCACCTGGGGCGCCCGCGCGCTGCGCGAGGCCACCACCGGCGGGCCGGTGTGGCCTTCGATAGGCATCTGCCTCGCCATCAGCCTCGGCTGTCTCATTCTCGGGGGCTTCGCCATGACGTACGTCGAACGACGCGCTCGCGCCGCCGCTACTTTGGCGCTCGCGTGAAGACGATCCGATTGATGACCGTGGGCGGCGTGATCGCCTACCGCGCCCTGTTCAACTGGACCAGGCCGAGCATCTTCATCGGTACGCTCCTGGTCGGGCCGCTGTTCCAGCTGCTCTTCTTCGCCTACCTGGGTCGTCAGCTCCAGGTCGCCGACGACCGCTTCTACATCGTCGGCAACGCGGTGCTGTCCGCCACGCTGGCCTGCGTCTTCGGCGGCACCCTCGCGGTCGGCAACGAACGGCGCTACGGAACCCTCGGCCACGTGCTGCTGTCCCCGCGCAGTCGCACCGCGCTGTTCCTGGGCCGGGCCCTGCCGTACGCCGGAAATGGTCTTCTCATCGCCGCGTTCACGCTCAGCGCCAGCGCGCTGATGCTCGGCCTGCGGATTCCGCTGTCGGCCCTGCCCGGACTGATGCTGGCGATGGCGACCGGATCACTGGCGTGCAGCTTCTTCGGCCTCACGCTGGGCGCCCTGGGCCTGCGCCTGCGCGACGTGTGGGTGATCTCGAACGTCGCGGTGGCCCTGCTGATGCTGCTCACCGGCGTGAACGTGCCGAAAGCCGGCCTGCCCGGCTGGATGGTGGCGATCGGGAACTACCTGCCGATCACCCACGCGGCCGAGGCGGCCCGGCGGTTCGCGGCCGGTTCCGACTTCGCGACGGCCGCACCGGAACTGGCCCGCGAAGCCCTGATCGGGCTGGGTTACGCCGTGCTCGCCGCGGCACTCCTCAAGATCTTCGAACTCGAGTCGCGCCGCACGGCGAGCCTGGAGACGCTGTGAGCTAGAGCTTGGGGAACCAGAGGGACAGCTCGCGAGCGGCGCTCTCCGGCGAGTCGGAGGCGTGCACGAGGTTTTCCCGGTTGGACAGGGACAGGTCGCCGCGGATCGTGCCGGCGGCGGCCTTCCGGCCGTCGGTGGAACCGATCATCGCGCGGACCACCTCGATCACCTGGTCGCCGCTGAGCACCAGCGCCGCCAGCGGACCGCTCGTCATGAACTCCTTGAGCGGCGGGTAGAACGCCTTCTCGACGTGATCGGCGTAGTGCTCGTCGGCGAGCGCCGCGTCCATCGTCCGCAGCTCCATTGCCTCGATCACCAGGCCCTTGCGCTCGAAACGCGAGATGATTTCGCCGAGCAGACCACGACGCACCGCGTCAGGCTTGACGAGCACGAGGGAACGCTCAAGTGGGCTGGTTCGCTCAAGTGGGCTGGTCACGGCAGATCCTCCAGAACTCGCTGTAAGCGACACGCGCAGTTCAGCCTATCGGTACCCGGGTGCAGGCAAGCGACTACCGCACTTTCCCTCGGACCGGGCCGGGCAATAACCTGACGGGACAAAGCGGGAGGTCCACATTGGCAAACCAGACCGGCCGTCCTATCGCACCGGCGCGCAAGCTGGTGGCGGCCGTCATGGGCACCATCGCCGTCTTCGTCGTGGCGCTCGGCCTCGGCATGTCCAGCTGGGGGGTGGTGGTCTTCGGCCTGGCCGTGCTCGCCCTCTCCATCGCCCTGGGCATGGTCAACGTGGTGCGCCGAGGCGCCCGCGCCTGGGTCACCGGCACCGCCGAGGTCCGGGCGATCTCACCGCCGCCCACCTCGTCGGCGGTCTACGGGCGCGCCGAGATCCAGGCCGTCGTGGTCGCGCCCGGCCTGCCCACCTCCGAGGTCACCATGCGCGAGCCGCGGGTGCCGGTGGTGAAATGGCCGAGGATCGGCGACACCCTCCCGATCACCGTCGACGTCGACGACATGCGCCGGGTCCGCATCAACTGGGACGAGGCAGCCCCCCATGAGCGCGGCGAGGATCCCCCGCCCCCGCCGCCCCTGGCCTACGGGGACGACCCCGACGACGAGCTGGACAACGACCTGCTGGGCGACCCGGAACCACCACCGTGGGCCGCCCGCGACCGCCAATGGGACGAGGACGACGAGGCCCCACCCCCGCCCCCGCCCGCTTCGTCCGCCGCCCCGTCGGCCGGCTTGTCCTCCGGCAACGCCGAGACCGTCGTGGTGCGGCACACCCCCGAGGGCACGATCCTCGAGGGTGAACTGGTCGACCACGACGACACCCCCCAGCCCCTACCCCGCCGCGCCCCCGCCGCCGGTCCCAGCACCCGCACCGCCGGTCCCAGCACCCCCACCGCCGGTCCGACCACCCCCACCGCGGGTCCGGGTGCTCCCACCGCGGATCCGGGCACCGCGGGTACCGGCGGGCCTACCGCTGGTCCGGGCGCGCCCACCGCCACCGCCGCGGCGGCCGTCCCGAACCGCCCGCGCGGCACCCCGCCGAGCCCGCACCGCCGCGGCGGCAGCGCGACAGCCACCGCCGAACCGATGACCGTGACCGCGGTGCCGCTCGTCGACGAGCCGTTGACCGCCCCGTCCCAGCGCAAGGCACCCTGGGAGCCGGCCCCCAGCACGCGTTCCGCCGAGGAGCCGGTCGACCTACCGCTCGACGAGCCCGAGCCCGAGCCCGCCCCGGACCCCGGCACGGACCGGATCCCCCACAGTCGTCAGGCCCGGCACCCGTCCGCGCCGGATCACGACCGGAACCGGGATCCTCTCCGGGAGCACGGCCCTCTCCTGGACCCGGACCCGTTCCTGGACCCGGACCCGTTCCTGAACCCGCTCCACGATCCGCTCCACGACCCCTTCCTGAACCCGGACACCGAGTTCGACGCCGATCCGAACCGCCGGTACCGCCGGCCCGAACCGACCGCCACCGCGGCAACCGCGACACCGTCGCCGACCGGCACGTTCCCGACGGCGCCCACTCCGGTGACCCCGCCACCCGCCACGCCGGCACCGACCGGCACGTTCCCGACCGCCCCCGACCCGGTGTCCCCGCCGGACCCGAAGCACCAGGCCGCGGGCCCGCAGCCGGTGCCCTTCGACGAGATCGACCTGCCTCTCGACGGCGATCCCGAACCGGCCCCGGAAACCACCGATCCGGCCGCGATCCACGCCGTCGACGAGGGCCTGATCGCCCCACCCGTCGAGGACGAGCCGCGGGGCACCGGAGGCGACCGCCCGGCACGCGACACCGACGAGAGCTCGACCCGGGCCGTGGCGGCGGAACCGCCCCCACCGGTCGCGCACAGCATTGTGGACTCCAGCGAACGACCGACCACGCAGTTCCGCACGAATCCCGCCCACGACGAGGAGTCAGCGGCCGCCGCGGCCCGGCCGGCGGAGACCAAGCCGAGCGTCGTGGCCGGCGCTGCCGCCGTCGTCGGTGCCGCTGCCGCCTCGGTCTTCGCCGCCGTCAAGAAGGTCGGCCGCGACCACCACGAGGACACCACACCTTCCTCGGTCGAGGCCGACCCGACCGGTCCCGCGCCCTCGTCCCCCGCCGAGCCGCCCTCGTCCCCCGCCACGCCGGCGGCCGAGACGCGGCCGGACCCGGCGCCCGCGCCCGCACCGGGGGCGGCGAGCGGCGGTGGGCCGTGGGCGGAACCGCCGTCCTTCGCCGCGGTGCCCGATGAGCGTGCGGACGACGTCATCACGGCCTACCCGAGTGCGCGGCCCGGTCCGGCCGGGGCGATCTACGGGGTGGGCATCACCGTGCTGGTCACTGACCTGGCTCGGTCGATCTCGTTCTACCGGGACACGCTCGGGTTCTACGAGATCGACAACGGCGAGGGCAGCGCGGTGCTGGCCTCCGGGGACACCCGGCTGGTGTTGCGTACGGTGAACGACATGTCCGCCGCGGCGGCCCGGCTGATCTACCTCAACCTGGAGGTGGGGGACGTCGAGGCGGTCTATGCCGAGCTGACCGCGAAGGGCGTGCCGTTCGAGCACCCGCCGCAGCCGGTCAACCGGGGTGAACGCCTGGAGCTGTGGTCGGCCACGTTCAGCGACCCGGACGGCCACCACATCGCGATCACCCAGTGGCGGGCGATCAGGTAGGTCAGCCCAGGATCCGGCGGCGTACGTAAGCGGCGTACGCCCACGCCGCGCCGAAGATGATGCCGAGGACGGCCAGGGACCAGTGCAGCAGGCCGCAGGCGACGAGCAGCACCTGCAGCACGGCCCCGGCCGCCCACGCCCACGGGTGCTTCATCATGCCCGCGAGCAGGAACGCCACGACCGCCAGCGCGACCACCGCGCCGACACCCCAACCGCTCAGGTGACCGCCCATGATGCGGATCGGCTGGATGCCCAGGAGCAGCACGATCGCCTCGAGAACAAGGGTGCCGGCCCCCAGACCTCGTACCGCCGCCTGTGGGTTCCGAAGTCCTGACCTCGGGGTTTGCTCGGTCATCGCTTGAGCAGTTTCCGCGCGTCGGCGACCGTCACGACCGAGCCGGTGATGAGCACCGCGACCCCGCTGAGCTCGCCGGACGTGTCCTCCTCGGCAAGCACCACGGCTTCCTCGATCGCGTCCGGCATGGTGTGCGCCACGGTCACCCGGTCCTCACCGAAGATGCCGGCCGCGATCTGGGCGAGCTCCTCGACCGGCATCGAACGCGGCGAGCTGTTCTGCGTCACCACGATCCGCGCCGCCACCGGTTCGAGCAGGTCGAGCAGCCCGGACACGTCCTTGTCGGCGAGCACCGCGACCACCGCGACGAGGTGGCGGAAGGTGAACTCCTCCTCGAGCGCGGCCACCGTGGCCGCCATGCCGTGCGGGTTGTGGGCGCCGTCGAGCAGGATCGTCGGGGCGCTGCGCACCCGCTCCAGCCGGCCCGGCGAGTCGACCTGGGCGAAACCCTCCCGCACCAGCTCGGCGTCGAGCTGCTTGTCCTTGCCCGCGCCGAGGAACGCCTCGACCGCCGCGAGCGCCGCCACCGCGTTCTGCGCCTGATGCGCGCCGAACAGCGGCAGGAAGATCTCGTCGTAGATCCCGCCCAGGCCCTGCAGGGTGAGCAGTTGCCCACCGATGGCCTGGGTGCGCTCGACCACGCCGAACTCGCTGCCCTCCCGGGCCAGGGTCGCGCCCATCTCGGCGCAGCGCTCGACGATCGGCCGCATCGCCTCCTCGGTCTGCAGCGCGCTGATCACGGTGGCGCCCTTGTGGATGATGCCGGCCTTGGCCCAGGCGATGTCCTCGATGGTGTCGCCGAGCCATTCGGTGTGGTCGAGGCCGATCGGGGTCAGCACGCAGACGCCGGCGTCGATGACGTTGGTGGCGTCCTCCTCGCCGCCGAGCCCGACCTCGACCACCGCGATGTCCACCGGCGCGTCGGCGAACGCCGCGTAGGCCATCGCGGTCGTCATGTCGAAGTAGGTCAACGGCTCGGTGTTGCGCGCGTCGATCAGCTCGGCGAGCGGCGCGACCTCGCCGTAGATGTCGACCAGCCGTTCCTCGCTTACCGGCTCGCCGTCCAGGCTGATCCGCTCACGGACCGTCTCCAGGTGCGGGCTGGTGTAGCGGCCGGTGTGCAGACCGTGCGCCCGCAGCAGCGCGTCGATCATCCGGGCCGTGCTGGTCTTGCCGTTGGTGCCGGTCAGGTGGATCGCCGGGTAGGCCCGCTGCGGGCTGCCCAGCACGTCCATCAGGTCCCGGATCTTGCGCATGTCGAAAACCATCCGGGTGAAGCCGCGCTCTTCCAGCCCGGCCACTACCTCGTCGTACTCGCTCATGCTGTAGGCAACGTCGAGAGGGCGGCGGCAATTCGCGTGAGATCCGCCTCGGCCGTGGCGAGGCGGTCCTTGATCTTCGCCACCACCTGTTCGGGGGCCTTGCCGACGAAGGACTCGTTGCCGAGCTTCGCGCGGCACTGGGCCGCCTCCTTCTCCGCGACTGCCTGGTCCTTCGCCAGCCGGGCCCGCTCGGCCGCCACGTCGATCGTGCCCCGGGTGTCGAGGTCGACCGAGATGCCGCCGGTGATCGCCAGCGTGGCGGTGGTGGCGAAGCCGTCGGCCGGCCGGTCGAGCCGGGCCAACGAGCGGATCAGCGGTTCGTGCGTGTCGATGCCGACGTTGCCGAGACCCGTGAGCGCGGCGGTGACCCGCTGGGTCGGCTTGAGGCCCTGATCCGAGCGGAAGCGCCGGACCTCGGTCACGACTTTCTGCAGGGCGGCCAGCTCTTCCTCGGCGGCGTCGTCGATCAGCTCCTTGTCGGCGACCGGCCACGAGGCCTTGACGAGCGACTCGCCACCGGTGAGCGCGATCCAAAGCTCCTCGGTGACGAACGGGATGACCGGGTGCAGCAGGCGCAGCAGCTGGTCGAGCACGTGGCCGAGGACGCGCCGGCTGTTGGCGGCCGCGGCGTCGTCCGAGGCGAGCACCGGCTTGCTCAGCTCCAGGTACCAGTCGCAGACGTCGTCCCACGCGAAGTGGTAGAGGGTGTCACAGACCTTCGCGTACTCGTAGGTCGCGAACTGCTCGTCGACCTCGCCGATCACGTGCTGCAGGCGGGACAGCATCCACTTGTCGATGGCTGACAGTTCGCTCGTCCCGGGCAGCGGTCCCTCGATCGTGGCGCCGTTCATCAGTGCGAACCGAGTGGCGTTCCAGAGCTTGTTGCAGAAGTTGCGGGAGCCCTGGCACCACTCCTCGCTGATCGGCACGTCCGAGCCCGGGTTGGCGCCGCGAGTCAGGGTGAAGCGAGTGGCGTCGGCGCCGTAGCGGTCGATCCAGTCGAGCGGGTCGACCACGTTGCCGAACGACTTCGACATCTTCTTGCCGTGTCCGTCACGCACCATGCCGTGCAGGTTGACCACGTCGAACGGCTGCACGCCGGCCCCATTTGAATCCCGCACCGCGTACAACCCGAACATCATCATCCGGGCCACCCAGAAGAACAGGATGTCGTAACCGGTGACCAGCACACTCGTCGGGTAGAACTTGGCGAGTTCGGCGGTCTGCTCGGGCCAGCCCATCGTCGAGAAAGGCCAAAGAGCGGAGGAGAACCAGGTGTCGAGTACGTCTTCGTCCTGGTGCCAGCCGTCACCCGTGGGCGGCTGCTCGTCCGGACCGACACAGACCACCTCGCCCGCCGGTCCGTACCAGACCGGGATGCGGTGCCCCCACCACAGCTGACGCGAGATGCACCAGTCGTGCATGTTGTCGACCCAGGCGAAATAGCGCTTGGACAGCTCGGCCGGCTCGATCCTGACCCGGCCGTCACGCACCGCGTCACCGGCCGCCTTGGCCAGCGGCCCGGTGTTGACGAACCACTGCAGCGACAGCCGCGGCTCGACCGTCGTCTTGCAGCGCGAGCAGTGCCCCACCGAGTGCAGGTAGGGCCGCTTCTCGGCGACGATCCGGCCGTCCTCCCGCAGCGCCGCGACGATCGCCGGCCGCGCCTCGTAACGGTCCAAGCCCTCGAACGGTCCCGGCACCGTCACCACCGCGCGCTCGTCCATGATCGTGATGCTCGGCAGGTTGTGTCGCTGCCCGATCTCGAAGTCGTTCGGGTCGTGCGCCGGCGTCACCTTGACCGCACCCGTGCCGAACGACGGGTCGACGTGCTCGTCGGCCACGATCGGGATGCGCCGCCCGGTCAGCGGCAGCTCCACCTCGGTGCCGACCAGGTGCTTGTAGCGCTCGTCGTCGGGGTGGACGGCCACCGCGGTGTCACCCAGCATCGTCTCGGCCCGGGTGGTGGCCACCACGATCGCGTCGGCACCGTCGCCGTACCGGATCGAGACGAGCTCACCCTCGTCGTCGGAGTGCTCCACCTCGATGTCGCTGAGCGCGGTCAGACAACGCGGACACCAGTTGATGATCCGGTTGGCCCGGTAGATCAGCTCGTCCTCGTACAACCGCTTGAAGATCGTCTGCACGGCCCGGGACAGGCCCTCGTCCATCGTGAACCGCTCGCGGCTCCAGTCGACCGAGTCGCCGAGCCGACGCATCTGGCCGAGGATCGCGCCGCCGGACTCCGCTTTCCACTCCCAGACCTTCGCCACGAACTTCTCGCGGCCCAGGTCGTGCCGGGACAGCTGCTGAGCGGCCAGCTGCCGCTCCACGACGTTCTGCGTGGCGATGCCGGCGTGGTCCATGCCGGGCAGCCACAGCACCTCGTAGCCCTGCATCCGCTTGAGGCGGGAAAGGGTGTCCTGGATGGTGTGATCGAGGGCGTGGCCGACGTGCAGGGAGCCGGTCACGTTGGGCGGCGGGATGACGATCGAGAAGGCGGGCTTGTCACTTGCCGGGTCGGCGGTGAAGTAGCCGGCCGATACCCACGTCTCGTACCGCCGCTGCTCTACCTCGCCCGGTTGGTACTGGGCGGCGAGGCCACCGGTGGGCCGGCTGTCGGGGGTGCGGGTCTGGGTCGTATCGGTCACCCGACAAGTCTACGGAGCCCGGTGTCGAACTCGAATTCGCACCTCCTCCGCCGGTGGCGGATTGCTACGCTCGCGCAATGTCCGACGCCCCGATCGATATCGGCCCCATCGAGCTCGCCGAGGAACAACCCGAGCCGGCCCCTCGACCGAGGTCGAAGGTACGCACGGTGGTCCTCTCGTCCCTGCTTGTCGTCGCTCTCGGCGGGGCCGGGGTGCTGGGCTGGACGGCGTGGCAGATCTCGTCGCAGAAGGACGTGAAGCTGACCGCGCCCGAGACGGTCGGCACCCTGACCCAGAACAAGTCCGAGGACGCGCGGTCCACCGCCGACTATCTCCAGACGGCACTCGCCGCCGAGATCGACCTGGACAAGACCGTCGCCGCCGTTTACTCCGACCCGAACGGCCAGGACAAGAATGTTCTCTTCTTCGGCGGCACCACGCTCTTGTGGACGCCGGAGGACGACCTCGACACGGCATTCAATCTGATCGCCGACAACCAGGGCGCGGTCACCGGTGTGCACGACGTCGACGCCGGCGAACTGGGTGGCACAGCGAAGTGCGGAACGACGAAGTCCGACACCGGCGAACTGCCGGTCTGTGGCTGGGCCGATCACGGCAGTCTCGCTCTGGCGATGTTCCCGAACCGTACGGTCGACGAAGCCGCCCCGATGTTCCGACAACTCCGCGAAGCCTCGGAAAGCCGCTGAAAAGCAATTAGCCCGCCCACGTGAGTGGGCGGGCTAATTGTTAA
>NZ_BOMM01000058.1 GCF_016862195.1 Paractinoplanes ferrugineus
CAGCTAGCAGGGCGGCACCACCCAGCAGGGCGGCACCACCCAGCAGGACGGCGCTGTCAGTGGGGCCAACGCTTGAGCCCGCGCGCTCGGCCGGCCGAGCGCGCGGGCCGCGACCCGCTAGTCGGGATTCCGGACGGTTCGGTTCGGGCGCACCACCCAGCCGACCCGGGCCGGTGGGCGGGCGGCGTTGCGGGCGGCGGCGATCGTCATCTCGCGGAACACCGGGTCGCGGTCGGGGTCCGCGGCCGGCGGCTGCGCCCGCATCGCCGTCGCCGGCCGCGTGTCCTCCCCGTGCACCACCCGGGCAAGGTCGTCCACCCATGCGAAGACCTGGACGGTCACCAGGTCACCGGCCGGTTCGTGACCCGGCGACCAGGGTGGCGGGCTGCGGAACTGGCGCGCCGGCCGGCCGCCGCCCGGTTCGCCGACGCGCACGGCTACGCGCAGGCCGTCGGGCGCACGGCCCTCGAACACGCGCACCCGGCCGTCGTTCTCGAGTTCCGGCCCGAGGTGATAGAGCCCCGCCACATCATGTGGATCCGGTCCGCACACAAGCACCATGCTCCGCGCCATCGCACCCCCAGTCGGCGAATTTCGCGTCAGGATCGCACATCCCCGGGTCGGGCGTTACTGCGAGTTTTCCTGCCTGTTCGGTGGAGGTCGCGGCTTCGTTCACTGGCCGGGGTGGTGCGGGCCCGCGAGCCGACGGTGACGCCGGACCCGAAAGGGGACGAACGGCTGCCCGATCACCCCGATGGGTCAAGCCCTGCCGGATGACCGGTCGATGTCGTCGACCTCCGCTTTCCGCCACCATCGGCGTCCTTCACAGAAGGGCTGAAGCGGTGGAGCTCGGATTCGCGGTATTGGGTGTCCGCACCACGGGCTGGTCCGTGGCCGACGATCGAATGACCGACATGGCTGTGGTATTCACCGACACGTACGGCTCGGTGGAGGAGGAATTCGCCGCGCCGCCGGCGGACCGCCTCGCCGGGCGCACGCTCGCCGGGCATCACGTGGCGTTCTGGCGGCGGTTCGTGGGCGGTCGCGCCTGGCTGGAGATGCCGGTTCTCTGCACGTGCGAGGCCAGTCCGGCGCACCAGCCGCATCTGGTCCGGCGGCGGTTGCGGGACTGCTGCGCGGCGGCCGGGGTCGCCTACGACGCGACGGCCGGGGCCCTCGGGGACGCCCGTGCCACGGCGGGGCTGCTCCGGGCGTACCTCCGGCCGGCGGACACCCCACCGGCCCGGCCGGCCGAACCGGTGCCCTGCGGGGTGCTGGCGGCGCTGCTCGGCAACCTGCCGCTCGACGACATCCTCGGGCCCGGCGCCACCCCGGCCGAGGGCGGCTACCTCGAGCTCGTGGCGCAGGCCGTCGAAGAGGGCGGGCTCGGCCGATCGGCGGTCGCCGGGCTGGTCGAGCACGCGCGGGCGATCGGGGTCGAGCGCCCGGATCGTCTGCACCGCGGGCTGGTGCCGGCTCTCGCCCGGGCGGCGGTGGCGGGCGGGGTGGCCGCCGGGGCGGTCCGGAACGAACTGGTCACGGTCGCCGAACTGCTCGGCGTCCCGCCCGGCGGCGTCAAGGCGCTGCTGGCCGAGGCGGACGGGGAACTGATCGACGCGTACGGCCGTGGCTTCCGGCCGTTGCCACCCGATTGGCCGTACGGGGAACCGCTGCGCGCCGGGCAGGCGGTGGCCTTCACCGGCGGTGAGCCCTACCGGCGTTCCCGGCTTGAACTGGCCGCCCAACTGGCCGGGCTGCGGGTCGTCAACAGCGTCTCGGCCGGCACCGCGGTGCTGGTCAGCGGCCACCCACGACCACGATCGCCGAAGGGGATGGCGGCGCAGCGGGCCGGCACCCGGGTGGTCACCCCGAAATTGTTCGAAAAACTGGCCGCCCACGTGCAACCGGACGGCCCCGCCCGGACAGCGGTAACCTCCGCGACCATCCGGGCCTGGGCGCGGGCCCACGGCCACCTGGTCGCCCCGCGCGGTCGCCTGCCCCGCCACGTGCACGACGCGTTCCGGGCCGCACAGCAAGACGGCCGCCCTCGCGGAGCGGCCGTCCCACCAACGCTGTCGCCTTAGATCGCCTTGCTGTTCGAGGAAGTCAGCGAGTCGGTCTCGGACTCACCCGCCACGTGCAGCTTCTCGCCGAGCTTGGACGTCTGCAGCTTGTCCTTGCCCTCGCTGTAAAGCTTGGTGGCCTGCGCCTGAGCGACCCCTGCGGCCTCCTGCACCGACGGGCTCTCCCAGAGCTTCTTGGCGTTCTGCCGAATCTCCTCGTACTTCTCCCGACCGGCACGGCTGCCGAGGACGAAGCCCGCCGCGAGGCCGGTGAGGAACAACATCTTTCCGCGCATGGTGGCGGCTCCTTCCGTTTGGGAACGCCTTCGCGTCCTACCGGGGTGGTTTACCCATCCTGCCCGTTCCGTACTCCTCACCCACCACTTTCGCCCCGACGACCCGCTCGGGTAACCCGTTCGCGCGCGGTCTCCACGGTCATGTACTCTGTTCTCCGGCACCGAGCACGGCGGGCGGCGCTGCACGATCCCCGATAGCTCAATTGGCAGAGCAGCCGGCTGTTAACCGGCAGGTTATAGGTTCGAGTCCTATTCGGGGAGCTCTCCTCAAGTCCGAGGCTTGCCTCCCTCGATCCGCGCGCACCGATGACTCCGGTGCGGCCGGTCAGCGTTCGATCATCTGCATCTGGGCATCGGTGTGGTGACCACCCTCCGCCGGTTCCATCGCGTCCAGGGTCTCGATCTGCGCCGGGGTGAGCTCGACGGTGTCGGCGGCGATGTTCTCCTCGACGCGGCTGACGCGCTTGGTGCCGGGGATCGGCACGATGTCGCCGCCCTTGCTCAGCAGCCAGGCCAGGGCCACCTGGGCGGGGGTGGCGCCGAGCTGGCCGGCGATCTCCTGCACCTGGTCGGCGAGCCGCAGGTTGCGCTGGAAGTTCTCGCCCGTGAAGCGCGGGTGCCCCTTGCGGAAGTCGCTGTCGTCCAGCTTCTCCACGTCGGCCGGGGTGCGCAGGGCGCCGGTCAGGAAACCGCGGCCGAGCGGGGAGTACGCGACCAGGCCGATGCCCAGCTCGCGCAGCACCGGAAGCAGCTCCTCCTGATCGCGGGTCCACAGCGAGTACTCCGACTGCAGCGCGGTGACCGGGTGCACCGCGTGGGCGCGGCGGATGGTGCCGGCCCACGCCTCGGACAGGCCGATGTGCCGGATCTTGCCCTGCCGCACCAGGTCGGCGAGGACGCCCATGGTGTCCTCGATCGGCGTGTCCGGGTCGACCCGGTGCTGGTAGTACAGGTCGATGTGGTCGGTGCCGAGCCGCTTCAGCGAACCGTCGACCGCGATCCGGATGCTGTCCGGGCTGCTGTCCGCCCGGCCGGGGCCGCGGCCGGTGTGCGAGACCAGACCGAACTTCGTGGCCAGCACCACCTCGTCGCGGCGGCCGGCCAGCGCCCGGCCGACGAGCTCCTCGTTGACGTACGGGCCGTAGACCTCGGCCGTGTCGATGAGGGTGACGCCCAGGTCGATGGCGCGGTGGATGGTGCGGATCGACTCGGCGTCGTCACTGCCGGCGCCGCTGTAGCCGTGGGACATCCCCATGGCGCCGAGTCCGATGCGGGCCACGCCGAGGTCGCCCAGTTTCGCCGTACGCATATCAAGCCTCCGGAATTTCGCGGCCGAACGTGGCCGGGGTGATGTCGGTGGGCTTCGTCCGCCCGCCGATGCCGAGGCCGCACCTCGTGCTGCTTCAGACGGTGTCACGTCCGGTGGCGGCCAGGGAGGTTCTGGCTTTACCCCGCACCGGGGGTTGAACCGGTCATGCACCGGTGCCGATCACGGCCGGTCGCCCACGAGGGCCAGGGCGCGTTTCTCGGGAACGCCCAGCAGCAGCAGGCTCGTCATGGTCGCCGCGCGGGCGCCGGGGGACCCGTCCGGCAGGTCGCTGTCGGCGATGGCGAACACGGCACCGTACGCGACCTGGCTCAGGATCGCGGGCGGCAGGTGCTTGGCGAACACGCCGCTGTCCTGGCCCCGCCGGATCAGGTCGGCGAGGAGCTTGTCGACCGGGCCGAGCAGGCCGTGGATCGTCTCGCCGTACTCGCCTCGCCGGAGCGCCAGCAGCACCCGGTAACGGTGCGCCACCGGCCAGACCCGGGCGACGAAGGCGACCCACGCCTCGTCGGCCTGCGCGCCGGTGGCGTCGACCTCGGTCAGCACGGCCGTCATCTCGGCGACGGCCCGCTCCATCAGGGTCCGGAGCAGGTCGAGGCGGGAGGGGAAGTGGCCGTAGACCGTACGGCGGACGACCCCGGCGGCGGCGGCGATCTCGCCCATTCCCGCGTCGGGATCGCGGCCCAGCACGTCGAGGGCGACGTCAAGGAGGCGATCGCGGGTCTCGTTCATCGAGCGCGTACGCGCGGACTCGGCGGGCACGGCACCATCGTTGCACAGACATGTGCAACGAATCACACTGCACACCGGTGTGCAGTGACCTAGGGTGCACATGGGTGTGCAACGAAAGTTGCGCGGCGCCGTACCGACAAAGGAGAACGCAATGACCACCACGACCCCGACTCTCGTCCGCCCGTTCACCGTCTCGATTCCCGAGTCGGAGCTCGGCGACCTGAGGCAGCGCCTGGCGAGAACCCGCTGGCCGGATGCGGAGACGGTGGGCGACTGGTCCCAGGGGGTTCGCCGGGCGAACGCCGAAGCGCTCGTCGACCATTGGGAAAACCGATACGACTGGCGGCGTTTCGAGACCGAGCTCAACCGGTTTCCGCAATTCCTCACCGAGATCGACGGCCTGGACATCCATTTCCTCCACGTCCGGTCGAGGAATCCCGGCGCGATGCCGCTGATCCTCACGCACGGATGGCCGGGCTCGATCGTCGAGTTCCTGAAGCTGATCGGCCCGCTCACCGATCCGGTGGCCTACGGCGCGGACGCCGCCGATTCGTTCGACGTCGTCATCCCGTCGCTGCCGGGTTTCGGATTCTCCGGGAAGCCGAGGGAAACCGGCTGGACGACCACGCGCATCGCGGCAGCTTGGGCCGAACTGATGAAGCGTCTCGGCTATTCGCGATGGGCGGCCCAGGGCGGCGACTGGGGTGCCGCCGTCACCACCGCCCTCGGGGTCATGCAGCCCGCGGGCCTGCTCGGCATTCATCTGAACAGCCAGTTCGCCTTTCCCGCCCGGATGCCCGACACCTTGTCGCCCGAGGAGCGGCATGCCGTGGACTCCCTCGCCCTCTACACCGGCGAACTCGGTGGGTCGAATCACCTGCAAGCCACGAAACCGGAGACCGTCGGATTCGCCCTGGCCGATTCGCCGGCCGGGCAAGCGGCCTGGATCTACGAGAAGTTCCAGTCCAAAACCGACAATCAAGGGCTTGCCGAGTACGCCCTGAGCGTCGACGACATGCTCGACGCGATATCCCTCTACTGGTTCACCAACAGCGCGGCGTCCGCCGGCCGGATCTACTGGGAGAACAGGTCGAGCAGTTTCGTCGGTCCCGAGCTGACACTTCCGGTCGCGGTGACCGTCTTCCCCCGGGACATCCCGCGCCTGCCCCGAAGCTGGATCGAGAACACCTACCGCAACCTCATCCACTACGGCGAGGCCGACAAGGGCGGGCACTTCGCGGCCTTCGAACAGCCCGACCTCCTGGTCGGCGAACTGCGTACCGGTCTGCGGGCCCTTCGTTCCTGACGCCGTCGCCCGGCGCCGCGCCGGCAGGCCCGCGCCCCGGGGCCCTCGGTGGGTGGGCGAAACGGCTGTGTTCCTGGGATGACGCAGTTAGGCTGTGGGTTGCCTGTTTCGTCCCCGAGTGAGGTGGCCGTGTCGCAGCACGTGGAGGTGGACGTCGTCATCGTCGGCGGCGGACTCGCCGGACTCGCCGCTGCCCGCCGGCTGGACCGGGCCGGCGTCGAGTGGTTGCTCGTCGAGGGCTCCGACCGGATCGGCGGGCGCGTCACGACCGACATCGTCGACGGCTGGCACCTGGACCGGGGCTTCCAGGTGATCAACACGGCGTACCCGCGGATCCCCGCCCTGATCGACGTCAACGCGCTCGACCTGCGCTTCTTCACCTCCGGCGTGCTCGTGCGTCGCGGTAACGACCTGCACCGCCTGGTCAACCCGGTGAACCAGCCACTCGGCGCGGCGGCCAGCCTCACCTCCGGCGTCGGCACGCTGGCCGACCGGCTGAAGTTCGCGGCGCTGGCCGCCAAATGCGCCACGGCGCCGCCGGCGGTGCTGCTCAACGCGCGCGAGATGACGACGCAGGAGCTGCTTCGCAAGGCCGGCCTGTCGCACCGGATGATCGAGGAAGTGCTGCGCCCGTTCCTGTCCGGCGTCTTCGCCGACCGTTCGCTGGACACGTCGAGTCACGTCTTCACGATGTTCCTGCGGTCGTTCACCCGTGGGCGGATCGGCGTACCGGCGGCCGGGATGGCAGCGCTGCCGGCGGCGGTGGCCGGGCCACTGCCGTACCCCCAGCTGTTGATCGGAGCCCGTACCCTCTCGGTCGGTCCGGGCATCGTCGTCACCGAAGGTGGCGAGATCCACTGCAAGGCGGTGGTGGTGGCGACCGACCCGTCGACGGCATCGGAGCTGCTCCCGATGCTGCCGAAGCCGGACATGCACGGCTTGACCACGTTCTACTTCGGGGCCGACAAGGCCCCGCTCGACGAGCCGACCCTGGTGCTGGACGGGGACCGGCGCGAGATCATCGCCAACACGGTGGTGATGAGCAACGCGGCCCCCGAGTACGCCCCGACCGGCAAGTCCCTGATCGCCGCCTCCGTGGTGGGAGTCTCCGCCCCCTCAGCCGCCTCGGAGACAGTGATTCGAGTCGAATTGTCGCGGTTGTACGGAGTCTCGGCCGAGCCGTGGGAACTCCTGGACGTCGTGAGCATCCCGCAGGCCCTCCCGTCGGCCCGCGGCGCCCAGGCGAACCTCCGCAAGCCGGTGGCCCTGGGAGACGGCCTGTTCGTGGCGGGCGACCACCGGGACAGCCCGTCGACCCAGGGCGCCCTCGCCGGAGGCTGGCGAACCGCCGGCGCGGTGCTGGCTTGGCTGGGAGCGCGGGTACCGGCGTAGATCGGTAGCTTGCACCCAGATCGGCGGGTTAGGATCGCGCCCGGTAAGGGGCGGTAGCTCAGCGGGTTAGAGCAGTCGACTCATAATCGATCGGTCACGGGTTCGAGTCCCGTCCGCCCCACTCTGACCAGGTAGAACGCTGCGGCCGGGCACCCGGAGATGCCCGGTACAGCAGCAAAGTACAGCAGCAGCAGTCATGCCACCGACTCGCCCAGTTGCTTGAGTGCAGCCCGGGTCTTCTTAGACGAGACCACCGTGTAGATCTCCATGGTCACGGAGAAGCGTGCGTGCCGCAGGATCTGCATCGCCACCCTGGGGTGTACGTCGAGGTCGGCGAGCAGACTGCCGCAGGTACGCCGGGCATCCCTGATCGTGATCCAAGGCGGCCCGAAACGGGCCGCTCACGCCGCCGACTGGGCGCGTGCCCGTGCCGCCGCTGGCGCTTGGACCGGCCACGCAGGCAGCCCGTCGGCTGGCGTGCAACAGCGGAGTCGGGCCGCAGCGACGACAGAGCACTACGGTTTGAGTGAGGAAGAAGGCCGGCGGCCGACCGGTACGGCCCTGGGCGTCGCGGTCGAGCTGCCCGCGCCGGGCCGTAGAGCGGCTCGCGGCCGTCGGTGCCGTGCGCGGCGGCGCGCATGGTGTCCGGGCCGCCCCTCCACCGTCAAGGGCGCTTCGCGTCGCAAGCGACGGCCACAAACCGGCCGCCCTGGCCGGCGGAGCCTCTGCGACCCTGAGCGGTCAGGGGTCAAGCGGCAGGCCGGTGGCCTGCCCGCACGTAGGCGCACGCCGCCGCACCCATCACCGACTCGTGACTCCCCGCCATCGCTGTCAACACTGCCTTGACGTAGACGGCTATTCTTGTCGAGGAGAAACGCTGCGTTGAGCCCACCCCTGGGTGGGTCTACTTTCCTGCTGTGCATGTTCGTCGCGTACTGCCTTACCTGCATCCTCAATTGGCTCAGCGGGGGAGAGGAGCTGCGCATGAACAAAGCCATCAAGGTACGTGTCACTGCGGCGCTGAATGTCGGCGCCTCTGTCCTTGTGAACTTCGCGGCAGCAGCGGTGGGCTGAGCGCAGCGTCCTTACGTCCGGAGGGCTTGGCGAATGAGTGGGTGACGACAGCCCCCGATCGGAAAAGATCATGAGTGGTCTTAGCTCAAGCGTCAGAAGCGTTCCGGCCATAAGCCGGTCGCGCCTGCTCAGGGACGGATGTAGATCCGGTGGCCGATGGCGGCCATGTAGGTTCCGTGGCCTGGCTATGAGATTCACCGGGACGTATCTCCAATTGCTCTGTACCTCGTACCTCAACATGCCTCGGCCGCTTTTTAAGCCTGCTGTAGGCAGCGAATCTTTTTTCCGCACTGGCTTCAAATGAAAGCTGGACACGAGTCGGCATTGGCAACTCGTATTGCCGATCTTGCGAGGTTGTCCATTGGATCCAATTTAAGGCCAGGCGCACAGTTTGCGACGGATGGACAATGCGAGGACCTCTTGCAACCCAGCCGACCGCCGACCAATTGATTCCCCCAAAGAACGCTGGCCAGGTTCTTTGCTGATACATAACGGTAAAAACTGAGTCTACGATCGGAGCGCGCGAGTCATTCGTAAGGTATAGAATGAGATTGTTATTTTCGTTTGCGGCCCATAGTCGGGTAGCGTTCTTATCGGCTCGTCGACGTCGTGAAACCTCACTCAGGTAGACCGTTAGAGCGATTATCGCTGCCCCGAGCGTTCCCAGAGCCTCAACTGCACCCCAGCCTGGCCATGACCAGAACGGCGTAGTCGTCACATAGCCTGACGTTACTGGATGAGCTAGCTGGAGGCCATCAGACGGAATCGTCTGCATAGCCTCCGACGTGAGGCGCCGTGACGAGGCTGCTGTACAGCAGTGAAGTACAGCAACCGAGCCGCCCGCATCGAACCGAACCGGACTCCCGCAGGCCATCTGACCTCGTATGCGACCAGATCCAACCGGCTCGCCGTGACTCGATCGGTCACGGGTTCGAGTCCCGTCCGCCCCACGATAAGCCTGGCCGGGTTAAACGAGAGACCACCTCTGGTGGTATGCGAAACGCCTTACCGGAGACGTGGAGGGCCAGGGAGTCAGCTCTGTCCCGTGGGGTAGTCCGGTGGCCGTGTCGAGCCTCGTCAGCGGCCCTGACCGAACTGATCCGTGGCCCGATCCTGGTCAGGTTTGGTCGATATGTGGCGCAGGATTCTGCCTTCTTGGCGGCGAGCTTGGTCGTTGGCGGGCTTTTGGTGCCGGCTCTCGCGGACGTATCGGCTGCGGCATGCGGTGATGTGGCGGTGGTGAGGTAGCCGCCGTCAAACTGGCTGTCAGCTACGTTCAGCCGGTGACTGCCGAGTCGTCGAGGACCGAGTTCTCGCAGGTTGTCGCTCAACCGGACGGGCATTTGCGGTTCGAGTCGGCGGTCGTGCCGCAGCGGGCGCGGCGTGGTTCCGGGTGGGCCGACGTCGATCTCAACCTGAGCCGCGGCGCGGACGGCCGGTTGCGGACGGCGGTCTCGGTCGCCGATGTGGCGTTCTCCGGCGACGGTTCCGGCCCGCTGGTGACCCTGACCCGTGCCGGCCAGACCGTCACTCTGTCGTGGCCGGGGACGCTGCCGAAGCCGACTGTCGACAAGAGCTCGGCCAAGTACTCCGAGGTGATGCCGGACGTCGATCTGGTGGTGCGGGCGACGGAAACCGGCTTCACCCCACACTCTCGTGATCAAGTCCGCTGCCGCTGCAGCGCAGCGCGGGATCGCGGAGATCCGGCTCGGTCTGGGCGGTCCCAGGCTTGCTGGCGTCGCCTCGATGCTCAGCATCGCCGGTGACGTCATGCTCGCTCATGAGTTCGGCAAGGCCTTCACGTTCGGTAATCAAGCCGAAGCCCTGACTGGGATCGCCTGCGCCATGGGTAACCCGATATGCGCCGGGCCGGTGGGCAGCGATGCCGCGGGGAACCAGTACACCCCGCAACAACAACGGAGACATCTACGTGGTGCCCGGAACTCAGGGACAGACGTAAGGGAGGAATGTTTGGTGACGGACGCGGCCGACGAGCAGATCCTCGGGGCTTTCGGTGCCCTGGTGTGGAAGTTTTTCCCAGAGACCAGGCAAGCTGCTGCGGGGCTGATCATTAGCGAGCTGGAAAGGGCGATCGACCAGGATCGGGTGCCGGATGAGATCTCGGCGTTCGAATACCTCGTCCACGCTGTCTTTCCGATCGTCATCGACCGGCTTGGTGAGTTTCCGCTCGAACCTGACCAGCTCAGACGTTTCTGCCAGTTCTGCCGTTCGGTCCTGAGCTACTCGGGGCCGGATCGTCTCTCGGTCGACTACGCGTTCAACACCACCCTGCTCGAGGCGGTCGACTTTCCTGAGGCGGCGGAGGCCGTGCGGGAGGTCGATCCCAAGCTGGTGGAGATCATCCGAACTCAGTACGGCAAGTGGAAGTCCTGACAGCCGGCCTTTCTTGCCGCCGAGTGCCGTGCCCTGTCGAGCGATTGCCACAGCCTCGTCCGGCTGCCGCTCATAGAGGCCCGGGGCCAACACTCCCTTGTGAGGGCCGAAGACGATCAGCTGCCGGAGGCACTCGGACAGACCGCCATCACCACCGACCCCGGCACCCCCAGCTTGATGACGGGCGGTCACCGGCAACCAAAACGGACCAATCACTCGCACCACATGCATACGCGAGGCTGCCAGTACCGTTCTCGGCCGATGCGGGCGGGCTGCCGGAGCCGGTGGGGTTGGAAAGATCCGGAATCCTGCGTACGCGTCGAGTCCGACTGCCTGACTACTCGAAAAAGTCTTCGTCGACTCGTTTCAGAATGAACGTCCGCCCCTCCTGGGCTCCCACGTTGTGCAAGACCGTCAGCTCGGTAAGGCGGGCGCCATCGAGGAGAACAAGAAGAGCCGGGACTCGTTCGACGCAGTCCCTCGCCTCAGTAGTGAAACGGGCCGTCGTGATGAAGACGCCACGGTCCGCTTGTGCTCCGTGCAACGCTCCCACAAAAGCTTGGCTATTCAGTCGACCTACAGAATGTCCGCTGCCATACCGATTGGCTGGCCCATACACACGATCCAGACCAAGCACATCTTGCCGGATGACACCATCCAATCCTTGGTCGCCGGTCCGGCCGAGGTGCTCAGCTGCGCCGGCCTTGCCCCCATGACCCATCGCGGTCAACAGCTTAAGTACTAAGTGCTCCAGAAACGCGGGTTCCCGGTCTTGTATCCGGCTGAGCCGAACTGCGTCGCAACCTCATCGAGCGTGGGCTACCACCGGACCGGGTCGATCGGCGGCTCGGCCGGATGAGCCGACGTCATCGTCACCTTCAACCTCAGCGACTTCCCCGAGCCGGCTTCCCCTGCGCCGGTCGATCTCGGAGTGATCCGGAGGACCGCCGGGGCCCGAGGTGCGGTCCGTCGTACCCGCCGAAGTTCTTGCCGTCGAAGGTGGCGACGGCCCCATAGGGTGGGCACTCGGGACCGCTGCGGAACCGTGAACAGGACCGAGCCACCCCCGTTTTTGTGGCCCGGTCCGTCCCCGGTTCCGGCCTTTCCGCCGGCCGGTTCGATCGTGTGGCACCAAGGGTGACTCAGCGCTGTTAATGAACTGTTGTCGTTGAGGCCAGCGGATGTGAGGCTGGTCGGCGGGCGAGTGGCGGCGCGTCGCAGCTTTCGAGACGTTCGAGAACGGGAGGCTGCGGTGGAGGTCCGCCTGCTGGGTCCGGTGGAGACATGGGCGGACGGCAAGCCGGTCGAGCTCGGTCCGCCGCAGCGACGGCACACGCTGGCGGCCCTGGCGGTCGATGCGGGTCGCCCGGTCCCCATCGACGCTCTTGCCGCCCGGGTGTGGGACGAGCCGCCACCGGCAGCGGCCCGGATTCTGCAGGTGCACATCACCCACCTGCGTCGGCTGCTGGCCTCCGCCGCGGGCACGCCACCGGCCCGCCTGCTGCGCCGTTCCGGCGGCTACCTCCTCGACCTGGCGCCCGACCGAGTCGACGCCCACCGGTTCGCCGACCAGGTCCGGCGCGCCCGTGACGCCGACCCGGCCACCGCGCTGACGCTGCTCCGCACGGCCCGGGAACTGTGGCGGGCCGAGCCGCTCGGCGGGCTGAAGGGAAGCTGGGTGGAACGGACCCGGCACGCGTACGGGGAGCAGCACCTCGCCGCCACGATGGCGTGGGGGCTCGCCGAGTTGCGGGCCGGCAACCCGCTCGTGGTGATCCGGCCGCTGGCCGAACTCGCCCTTGATCACCCGCTGACCGAGCCGCTGGCCGAGGTCGTGATCCGGGCCTATGCCGCCGCTGCCCGGCCCGCCGACGCGCTGGCCTATTACGCCACGTTCCGCCGCCGGCTCGCCGACGAGTTGGGTGCCGATCCGAGCGCGACACTCCAGGCCCTGCACCAGGCCATTCTGCGCGGCGAACCGGTGGTGCAGCGGGACACCGTCGAGGTGGCGGCCGAAGCACCGCTCACTGCCGTCGTGCCGGCCCAGCTGCCGGCGGATGTTCCCGGTTTCGCCGGCCGCGCCTCGGCCCTGCGCGCCCTCGACGATCTACTGGCGGAGACCGCGATGGCGGTCGCGGTGGTGTCCGGCACCGCCGGGGTGGGCAAGAGCGCCCTTGCCGTGCACTGGGCGCATTCGGTGCGGTCCCACTTCCCGGACGGTCAGATCTTCGTGAGCCTGCGCGGCTTCGACCCCACCGGACAGGTCGTCTCCCCGCAGGAGGCACTCCGCAGCCTGCTCGACGGGCTGGACGTCGCCCCCGAGCGGGTGCCGGCCACCCTCGACGCGCAGGCCGCCCTGTACCGCAGTGTGGTAGCCGGCCGGCGGCTGCTGCTGGTGCTGGACAACGCCCGCGACGTCGAGCAGGTCCGGCCGTTGCTGCCGGGCACCGCCACCGTTGTCGTCGTGGTGACCAGCCGGGCACAACTGATCGGTCTGCTGTCCGACGGGGCGTCCGCCGTACCTCTGGGTCTGCTTTCCCGGGGGGAGGCCGAGGAACTGCTGACGAACCGGCTCGGACCGGGGGTCGTCGCCCAGCGCGACGCACTCGACCAGGTCATCACGGCCTGCGCCCGGCTGCCGCTGGCGTTGAGCATCGCGGTGGCCCGGACCCGGCAGACGAACTTTCCGCTGACCGCGCTCGCCGCCGAGCTCAGCGAGGCCAGTGACCGGCTGACCGCGTTGGACGTCGGCGATCCGGCCGGTGATGTCCGGGCGGTGCTCTCCTGGTCGTACGCTGCCCTGAGCGAATCCGCCGCGAGATTGTTCCGGCTGCTCGGGCTCGTCGTCGGCCCCCAGTTCGACGTTCCCGCGTTGACCAGCCTCTCCGGCTCGGTGAAGCGGGACCTTCGCCCGCCCCTGCGCGAGCTCACTCGGGCGAGCCTCGTGACCGAGTACGCACCGGGCCGCTACAGCCAGCATGACCTGCTGCGCGAGTACGCCGCCGAACTCGCCCGCCGCGACGATCCGGCGGACGTCCGCCGGTCCGCTACCGGCCGCCTCCTCGATCACTACCTGCACACCGCGTACGCGGCCGATCGCCTGCTCAACCCGCCCCGCGAACCCATCGTCCTGCCCATGGGGCAGCCGGCGGCCGGCGTGTGCCCGGAGGGGTTCACGGACCTTGCCGACGCGATGGCCTGGTACGGCGAGCACCACGCCGTCCTGCTGGCCGCCCTGCGCCAGGCCGCGGCGGTGCGACTCGACCGGCTCGCCTGGCAACTCGCCTGGTCGATGGACACCCATTCCACCCGGAAGGGTCACGTGCACGATCAGGTCGAGTCCTGGCAGATCGCCATCGAGTGCGCGGGCCGCCTCGGCGACCTGCCGGCCCGCGCCTACGGGCACCGCAATCTGTCTCTGGCCGTCACCAGGCTCGGCCGCTACGGCGAGGCGAACGACAACCTGAGGCGCGCGCTGGAACTCTTCACCGAGGCGGGCGACCGCATCGGCCAGGCCCGCACCCGGCACCACCTGGCCTACCTGTACGGCCAGCAGAAGCAGCCCGCGACCGCGCTCGAGCACGCCCGGCAGGCCTGGGCGCTCTACGCCGGCACCGACGACCGGACCGGGCAGGCCGAGGCGCTGAACGCGATCGGGTGGTACCACGCGCTGCTCGGCGAGTTCGAACAGACTCTGACGCACTGCCGGCAGGCGCTGGAGATCTTCGAGGCGGACGACGACCTGCACGGCGCCACCGGCGCCTGGGACAGCTTGGGGTACGCGCACCACCATCTCGGTCGCCTCACCGAGGCCATCGACTGCTATCAGCACGGCCTCACGCGGGCTCGAAGGCTGGACCACGATCTGTTCGTCGCCGAGTTGCTGGTGCACCTCGGCGAATCCCACCAGGCGGCCGGGCAGCCCGCCGCCGCGCGCGTCGCGTGGACGGAAGCGGAACAACTGCTGACGGCGCTCGACCATCCGAGCGTCCCCAGTGTCCAGGAGTCGCTGCGTCGGCTCGACGACTGAGCCGCCCCGGACCGATCGGGAGGACGGGGTGTCACTGTCGCGGCTCGTGGTCAGTGCAGCGGAGAGTGAGCTGCGGCGGCGGTAGGACGGAAAGTCGTATCCGACCGGCAAGCCGAGCATGGGTCGTTCACGCTCGACGAACTCGCGGCAGCGCGGGTCGAGATGGCTGCCGCGGACGTAGAAGCTCTTGAATATCCCGGATGTGTATGACGCCGGCGTAATGCTGGCCGGGGAAGATGAAGATCGGCGTACGTGGGGAATCCATCACCGCCCGATGGGCAAGGAGACGGCGAAGGCGGCCGGGAATCTGGGTGGTAAGGCCGGCACCCGTGATGTCGTCGATGCCGGAGCCCCACGTCACGGTGGCGCTCTCGGGGCGGTTATCGAGTTGGGTCCTGTCCCGCGCCAGGCCGACATCATTGCCACGCCCGGCCGCAGCGGTCAGAGCAACGGCTGGGCGAGTGATGCAACTCGGTGATTCTTCACCAGTGCGGCGACCTCGGGCTCGTCCCAGTCCTCCCAGTACGCTGAGAAAACAACCTCGCCGCCGGAAGCTTGCAGCACGGCTTCCTCGCCGTTGAAAAGCAGCACTCCATCCGCGCCGGAGAGAGCAAGAACAGCGCCGACCATCAGTGCCGTATTGTGTTCCTCCAAATCGGGTCGAACCGAAGAGAACCGAAAAGTGATGGTCACCCGATGCTGGAATCCGAACAGGCCGGGGGCTGTCGCCACGTCGGCGGCCCCGACCCGATAGGCGTTCACCCACAACCCGTCCCGGAACATCGAACCATCCGGCGAGAGTGCGGCACCGAGCGTCGCCGCAACCGTGGACCGCAGATCGTCGGTATCAAGATCGGCGGCGCCGTAGTACGTGTACTCGATTGCCACGAAGTCCTCCGGGATGAGCGACGTGAGAATAAGACTATGAGAAGGGGTAGAACGGAATTACCTTGCCATCCCGCACGACCAGGATTTCCTTGAGGTCGCCGATCGGTTTTCGCTCCAGTACGCCGCGGATCTCCTCGATCGACCGCGGGCAGTCGTCAAGGTTGAGCACGATCCGATCTGCCTGATCGCCCTTCACCTTCTTACTGATCTGATCGCGAATGTTGTCGAGATCTTTGCTGCTCGGCGCATAATTGTCGAAGTATTCGCCCTCGATCTTGTAGTCGGGGTTCTTGCCGTTCGGCTTCGGCGGCGGGTTTTGCTCGATGTCGAAGCCTTCGCGGGCGATAGTGTCGGCCGACTCGTTCTCGCGTCGGAGCGGCAGGTCCTTCTTCTTCGTGGGGTGTGCGTCCGTCCGCCGCCCGCCGGGTTTGCGGTTCGGGCCGGGTTTGCCGGACGGGTTGGTTCGGCCGGCGTCTCGGCTCTTGCGCAGGCGGGTGAGCATTTTGTTGATGGCCTCGATCGCCTCGCCCAGCTTGCTTGTCAGGCCGCGGAGGCGTGTCAGGCTGCTGACCAGGCCACGCAGCCATTTCGCGATCCGCGCGCCCCATGAGGCGCACAGGGTGCTGACCTGTTCGACGACCAGCGGGGTGGCGATGCCGAAGCTGAAAACCTCCTCGGCCGCGTACGTGATCAGCCGGGACACCAGTACGGCGATCGCGTCGCGGACCATCATCCGCACGCCCGCGACCAGCATGCCGGCGCACTCGGTCACGGCCGCCATTGTTTCCGCCGCCCCGGCCAGCGCGGCGACGGCATCCTTCTGCTGACCGGTCCAGGTCCGGTACGCATCCGCGGCGGAGCCCTGCCATTCCGCGGTGTCCCAGCGCACTGCCCGATCCAGATCGGCGGACCGATCCTTCAGCGCTCCGGCGACGTTACGCCAGGTCTGCGCGTGCGCAGCGATCTGCCCCGGGTCGCCGGCCAGCCAGTCCAGCGCTTCGGACAGCGGTTTGACGTGTTCGAGGATCCACGCCACGCCGTACTGAAGAAGGCCTCCGATCGGGTCGGAGATGAAAGCCAACGCGTCCAGCCCGGCTGAGACCGTCCCCAGCGTGGTATCGATCCAACTGCCGCTCTTGATCCCGGCCAGGATCGTCGCGATGTCTTCGGCGATCCATACGCCGGCCCAGGGATCGGTTTTCCCACCCGGGGCGGCGACCGCCACCAGGGGCGGCCGGACCGGCATCATCGCGCGTTCCGGAGCCGGTCAGCCGCGTTGCCGTCAGCATTGTCGTAGGCGGCGGCTACCGACCGGAGGGAGTCCGCGGTCTCGTGGGCGGAGTCGGCTGCCGTGTTCATGCCGCCGACCATGTCCTGCTGCAGGGCATTGAGCAGAGACGGAATGAACTGGCACAACTGACCGTACGCTCCGGTGTTGGTCAGCACGGTCTCCCCGGCTTGGGCCGCGGCCGCCAGACCGTCCCCGATCCCGTCGACCTCACCGGCGTGCGACACCAGCGACGCGGAGTTGACCTCAAAGGCCGCGGGATCACTCATAGGGCTCCCCGAGCCGCTTGCGCAAGCCGGCCACCAGCATCCGGCCGGTCTCCGTATCGGCGCCGACGGTGTCGGCCGTGACCTCTTGGAGCTGCTTGAACAGCGACGAACTCGCCGCGCGTACGGTCTCCATCAACGTACTCGACGTGGTCTCGGCCGACTGCTGACGCGTGGTCTCGTCGAGATGGATGGACGTCACCCGGCCCTCGGCGTCGACGGTGACCTCGACCAGCCCGTCACGGCTACGCGCGGTGGCCGTCAACTCCGAGGTCCGCCGGGCCAACTCCTGCGCCTGCTCAGCACGACGGGCGAGTGACCGCTCCCAGGCGTCGATCCGCTCCAACGCCGCGTCCGCTGACTCACCGTCGAACATCCGGCCATCGTAGGTCCGCCGATCCACGTCGGCCGAAATCGAAAAGCCAGATCACCACTCTCCTTGATCATCGGCACGACGAATCGGCACCGAGTCCAAGGTCATGCCGGTCGGTCGTTGCCGCGCCGGCAGTGGCGTGGCCGGGTGAGGACCATCGGCCTGTCCCGATAGTTCCTTCTGCCCGTGCCGAAGCCGGCATGTCCCTGCCTACGATCTGGCCCATGTCCACGATCTCCGAGCCGTTCATGCTCAGTCCGGCGCAGATGGCTCAGACGGCCGAGGACGCCGCGTACAGCAAGGCCACGAGCAAGCCCCTGAAGTCCTTCCTGCTCGGGCTCACCGGTGGTGCCTTCATCGCGCTGGGGTTCGTCTTCTACGTCACCAGCCAGGTCGGGGCGGCGAACCTGGCGTGGTGGGGCGGGGCGAAGGTGGTCGGCGGCCTCGTCTTCGCCACCGGTCTGGTGCTGGTCGTGCTGACCGGCGCGGAACTGTTCACATCCTCCACGTTGACCTTGACGGCGCGGGCCAGCGGGCGCATCACCTGGGCTCAACTCGTCCGGAACTGGGCCGTCGTCTACGTCGCCAACTTCGTGGGCGCACTGACGATCGTGGCGCTCGTCTACCTCGGTGGCGTGTGGCGCAATGCCAACGGCGCCTGGGGCGGGGTGGTGCTGCACAGCGCGCTGACGAAGGTCCAGCACACGTACGTGGAGGCGGTCGCACTCGGCATCCTGTGCAACCTCATGGTGTGCCTGGCGGTGTGGGCCGCGTACTCCGGCCGTACCACCACCGACAAGATCCTGGCGGTCACCATGCCGGTCGCCCTGTTCGTCTCCACGGGCTTCGAGCACTCGGTGGCCAACATGTTCATGATCCCGCTGGGCCTGCTCATCAAGGACAACGCGGAGGCCGGCTTCTGGAGCGGTGCCGGGCTCGGCAAGGGCGACTTCGCCGACCTCACCTGGTCCCATTTCCTCCTGCACAACCTGGCCCCGGTCACCCTCGGCAACATCGTCGGCGGCGGCATCATGATCGGCATCTTCTACTGGACCGTCTTCCGCCGCTACCGCGCTGCCGGTCGCCCCTGACTGCCCGGCCGGCGTCCCCCGGCGGCCCGGCGCCATCGGACCGTCGGTATGTCCCTGGAGCTTCAATTTCCGGTGAGCGGGCCAGCGGTACGACGGCAGGGCGGTTCGCATGTGCAAGGTGGGGCCCACAACGCGGTTCGCCTGCGAATCCGTACAGGTCGAAAAGCTCTGCCCGGACCGGCCGCCTCGGGTTCAGCTCGAGCTGTAGTTTCATCTGGCTGAGGAGCGAAAGCGGCTGGGACTGACTCGACGGTAGGTGGCTGAGCTCATGAACGTGTCGGCCGGGCGAGTGAGTCAGATCGAGAACGGCGATCTTGATGCCAACGAGGTGGCGACGCTGAGCCGGTACGCGCGGGCGTTGGGTGCCCGGATGCGGATCATCTTCGACTACGGCGGCGACCTTCGCCGGATCGCCTGAAACCCGGCCTAGCCGCTCGAAGCGAGGCTCGGCGGGCGCCGGCCTCTCAAGCTCCCTGCTAAGGCCTGCCCGGCTCGGTCCGGTGGGCGGACGGGTTCAGCTGGACACGACCGCCGGGCGGTGCGGTGGTTGCGCCGGGCAGCATCGTCAGCAGGGCCAGGTTGTCGTGCGAGCTGCTGCCCGGGTCGGTGTGGTAGATGAACAGCACCTGGTCGGCGTCGCCGGGCAGGGGCAGCGTCTCGTACCGGAGCGTCATCGGACCCACGGCGGGGTGCGCCACCCGTTTGACGCCATGTGTGCGCTCGTGCACCTGATGTCCGTTCCACCACGCGGAGAACTCGGCGCTCTTGATGGTCAGCTCACCGACCAGCTCGGTCAGCCGTACGTCGTCGGGATGGCGCCCGGCGTAGAGACGCAAGGTGCCGACTACCTCGGCCGCCACCGTGGGCCAGTCGACGAAGAGCTCGGCCGCCATCGGATCCAGGAACATCCACCGCGCGTAGTTGCGTTCCCGCGGCGGCATCCTGGTCCAGTCGGTGAACAGCTCCCGGGCCGGCGCGTTGGCGGCGAGCACGTCGGTGCGCCGGCCCAGGATCAGGGCCGGATGCCCGGTCATCGAGGCGATCAGCTGCTGCATGGCCGGGCGTACCCGCTGCGCCGGTGGTTGTGCCGTCCGGTGCCGTACCGGGCGAGCGAGGTCGGCCAGGTGGGCGCGGGCCGCCGGTTCGAGCCGGAAGACGCGAGCCAGCGCTTCGAGCACCGCCTCCGACGGGCTCGAGTGCCGGCCCTGTTCCAGCCGGGTGTAGTAGTCGACGCTGACCCCGGCGAGCTGCGCGACCTCCTCGCGCCGCAGTCCGCGCACCCGCCGTTTCACCGGGCCGCCGTCGTCGAGTCCGACGGTCTCCGGCGTCAGGCCGGCTCGGCAACTGCGCAGGAAGTCGCCCAGATCCGTACGCGAAGCTGCCATGTCCTGATGGTCGCACCATCCCTTGCCCGGTTCACATGGTCTGGGTGGGCACGCCGTTCCCAGGTAAGGCTGGGCCTGCTCAGCCGTGTCCGGCCAACTCCGGGCCGTCGAGCATGGAGCCATGTCCAACACATGGTTCGTCACCGGCACCTCCCGTGGCCTCGGCCTCGAACTCGTCCGGCAACTGCTGTCGCAGGGGCACGATGTCGCCGCCACCTCGCGCTCCGCCGCACGCCTCACCGCCGCTCTCGCCGACGTCGACCGCAGCCGGCTGCTGCCGATCGAGCTCGACCTCACCGACGAGCGGGCCGTCACGGCCGCGATCACCGCGACCGCGGACCGTTTCGGCGGGCTCGACGTCGTGGTCAACAACGCCGGCTACGGGTTCCTCGGGGCGGTCGAGGAGACCAGCAGCGCCGAGGTCCGGGGCATGTTCGAGGTGCAGATCCTCGGCGTCTGGAACGTGCTGCGGGCGGTGCTGCCCGGCATGCGGTCGGCCCGGCGCGGACATGTCGTCAACGTGTCGTCGATCCTCGGCCTGACCGCGTTCCCCGGGTGGGGGCTGTACTGCGCCGCCAAGTTCGCCCTGGAGGGTCTCTCCGAGTCCCTCGCGGCCGAGGTCGCCGAGTTCGGCATCAGGGTTTCACTGGTCGAGCCCGGTTACACGCGGACCGACTTCCTGCGTCCGGTCTCGCTCGGCCTGCCCGCGTCGACTGTGGACGGTTACCGCGCGATCCGGGAGATGACCACGGCACATCTCGCGATGCCGGGCACCCAGCTCGGTGACCCGGCCAAGGTGGCGGCGGCCGTCATCGCGGTCGCCTCGAGCGGCGCGTCGCCACTGCACCAGGTGCTCGGCTCCGACTCCTACGCGCTGGCGAAGGCTCGGGTGGAATCGCTGCTCAGCGACGTCGAGGCGGGCCGTGACCTGGCTCTGACGACGGACGTCAGCACCGGAGGTCCGCGGTGAGTTGCCGGGCCAGCCGGGCGTCGACCGCCACGCCGAACGCGAGGGCGAACCCGGGCGCCGTGCCTCATGCTCGACACGATGAGGACGCGCCGGCCGGCGCGTCCTCAGCCCGGCCAGGCGGGTCCGGGACCGCCATCCGGTCGCGGAAACCCGACCAGAAGGCGGCGGCGACGGCCGGGTCGGCGTTGTCCACGACGTACGCGTCAAGATGGACCAGCACCAGGTCGGCGCCGGTCAGGTCGAGCAGGCCGAACGCCGTGTGCACGCGCCGCACCGCGTCCAGGCTCTCGTCGGCGGTGATGTCGTACGCGGTGTGAAAGGCCACGTCCTCGCCGGACATCTCCTCCGGAGGTGTCCCTTTCCACCGCCGTCGGTGGACTCCGATCGGCGTGAATCCGTAGTCGGCCAGATATCGCAAAGCCAGTTCGGCGTCGGTCATCCCGATCCACTCGTTCCTCAAGGGACGGTGCGCGAGCCCCGCCGACCGGACCCACCCCGGGCGCTCAGCCTTTCATCGCGATCGCGGTGAACGCCTCCAGCGCTGCCCCATCGCCGTAAGGGTGCAAGACATATTCCGCGGCCCAGCCGGCCGCGTCGGGATAACGGCTGCGGGCGATGCGCTTGGCGGCGGCTTCCGGATCGTACGGCGTACGCCTGAGCTGCACATGGTCGTCCAGCAGCGCCCAGTAGGCGCCCGCCGGACCGTACGCCATGCCGACGCTGCCGGGGTTGATCACGCGCCGCTGGTTGACCAGTCGATCGAACGGCATGTGCGTGTGCCCGCAGACCACGATCTGCTCGGTGACCCCGGCGAGGGCCTCGTCCCAGCGCTGGATCGGCGAGTCGACCAGGACGAACTCGTCGTCGCGGCGCGGCGTCGCATGACAGAACAGCACCGGCCCCAGCCCGTCGACCTCGAGGCTGACGGTCATCGGCAGATCGGCCAGCAGCGCACGGTGCCGCGGTTCGAGCAGCTGTGCACAAGCCGCCGCCTCCTCGCCGGCCGGCCCCGGCACCGCCTGCCCGTCGAAGCCCGCGACCAGTTCCCGCTCGCCGTTGCCGTGCACCCACACCGCGGTGTCGCCCAACTCGGCCAGCCGATCCAGGGTCTGCCCCGGCATCGGCCCGTTGGCGATGTCGCCGAGCAGAACGATCCGATCCACCCCGACCCGGGCGACCTCGTCCAGCACCGCCTCGAGCGCCGGCAGATTCCCGTGCACATCGGCGAGGACCGCGATTCTCATCCGGCAATCATCACCCCCCACCCCCGTTGCCGTCCGCCCCGCACCGCCCGCCTCGGGCTCGGACCCATCCCGTACGCCGTCTCCGCCGCCGGCGGATCCGCACACCGCACCCGCGCTCCCTCACCAAGCCACTCACGTCGCGCAGGGCCACCCGCGCCGCCTCCATTCCGACACCCCGCCGGCAACAGCTCGCGCAGGCACCCGAAAACACGATCCACCATAAATGCCCGCCACCGAATACAATGGACAGTAATCGTGCCAGCAATTCGCAAGCGCCAGTCACATCCCTTCAGCGCCTCGTCAGTACCATTCCGGCGCGAACATAGGCGGCGATCTGCCACCGCCCGTTTACCGGAATCCGTAGTCGACCACATTCGTCCCGCACAGTTGTGGCATGCCACCCGCCGGCCCCGCTCACCCGCCCGCTCCACCCGAGGCCCCGCCCCACCTCCCCGTTCGTGGCCTTTCGCTCGACCCGCTTTTCCCTATTCGTCGAACTTTCGAGGTCGGCTGGTCCCTCCGAGCCCACCGTCCTCCCCGAGCCCACCGTCCTCCCCATGTCCGTGGGCCCGCCCGTGTCCGCCGACCCCCATGTCCGTGGGCCCTGCCCGGTGGGCGAGAACCTGGACCGGCGTGCGGGCTGGTGCGGGCTCGCCGACCTGGGTAGCTGCGCGGGCTCCGACGACGGCGTAGCCCTCTTTCGCCTCATCGGCTCGGGCGACCGCATGGATCCAGGCAGCGGCGCGAGCCCGGGTGGCGGGTGCTCGGTCAGCCGTGTGGGTGCGGGTGGCGGCATGGGCTCGGGAGGCGGCGCAGACCGGGTCAGCCGTGCGGGTCTAGGTGGGCGCGCGGGCTGGACTGGCGGCGCAGACCCGGACGGCGGCCTGGGTGCGGGCGGCGACCCGGGCTCGGGTGGCTGCGCGGGCTCGGGTGGCGGCGCGGGCCCGGTCAACCGTGCGGATGGAGGTGGTGGCATGGGTTCGCGTGGTGGCGCAGGCCGGGTCAGCTGCATGGAACCAACTAGCGACGCGGGCTCGGGTGGCGGCCCGGCCCCGGGCAGCCGTGCGGGTGCAGGTGGTGGCGCCGCCGCCGGCTCGGGCCCTGGCATGGGCTCAGGTGCGTGCGCCGGCTCGAACCCTGGCGCTGGCTCGGGCTGTGGCGCTGGCTCGGAAGGTGGTGCGGGATCGGGAGCCTGCGTCGGCTGAGGCAACCGCGTGGGCGCGGGCAGCGGCACGGCCCCGGGTGGCTGCGCGGGCTCGGCTGGCTGCGCGGGCTCGGGTGGTGGCGTGGGTGCGGCCGGCGGCGTTGGCTTGGGCTGGGCTGCGGTAGTGGTCCGAGCAGCGGCTTCTGCCCGCGGCGCCGAGTCGGGGCGGAACGTCGAAACGTTCTGGGTGGCGGAATTTGCCGGCAGCGTTGGTCCCGCTGTTGCCGGGCTGGCCGCCCGATCGGCGACGCCCGACTGCGGCGCCGCGGAGGGCATGTCAAGAGTGGCCGCAACTGCACCGCTTGGCGAGGGGCGCTGTGTCAACGTCGCTTCGGCCGGCCAGATCAACGGCGGGACCGCCTCGACCGAATCGTGCAGGCCCAACTCGCCGCATTCGCGGGAGCATCCGTGGGCCCGGCACGACTTCCATCCGTACCTCCGGGCGAGCCCCCACTTCCGATGACGCGCGTGCTCCCGGCGAAATTCATCGTTCCCCGGCGACCAATTACGCGCCTTTGTGCGATCCCGCATGGCAACCGTTGCCGGCCGGGAGAAAAATGAAAGCTGCTGGTGCCGCATGCAAAAATTATCTCGCCCCAAGAATGCGCCACGCCAACAGTGGATCATGCCAACTCGAGAATCCCCAGCAGGTCGGAAGTGGCGCTAAAAGAAATGGTTTTCGACAGCACTTGCGAAGAGCTCTTGTCGCTGCCAGCAATAGGTGGCCGGCGATCGCTATCAGGCCCGCGGAAGAGCGGAAGAGCGGAAGCCGGAGGTCTCGCGGGCATCGAGGCCGGCAACGGGCGGTCGCTTTGTTGGCAGGCGGTCGGCCGCCGGGCCGGCGAAGCACTGTGCACCAGGCGGGAGGTAGGCCAAGTGACACGCGGATGGCCAAGCCGGGAGACACGCCGATCACTAGAGCGGAGGCATGCAGGGAGCCTCGATGGACGACGCCGTGACCGAGTGTGGCCCAAGATGCCGCCGGGCGACATAAGAGGATTTTCCGGGGCGAGGGCGAGGGCGAGGGCGAGGGCGAGGGCGAGGGCGAGGGCGAGGGCGAGGGCGGCAGGGCGGCAGGGCGGCAGGGCGGCAGGGCGGCAGGGCGGG
>NZ_BOMM01000059.1 GCF_016862195.1 Paractinoplanes ferrugineus
GAGGGCGAGGGCGAGGGCGAGGGCGAGGGCGAGGGCGGCAGGGCGGCAGGGCGGCAGGGCGGCAGGGCGGCAGGGCGGCAGGGCGGCAGGGCGGCAGGGCGGCAGGGCGGGGCGGGACTCGCCGGAGCACGGTGGGGTGGGGGAGTGCGGCACGGGGGTGGGGTTTTGGGCCTTCTACGCTGGTGGCGTGACTGATGTCTACGAAAGCACCGAGCAGCCTGACCTTATTGCCACGCATTATCTGACCAGCATCGAGGATGTGACGGAGCACCTGCGGGCGGCGAATCGGCTGGGGCTCGGGGTTCGGGTGCGCAGCTATCTCGAGGCGGACGAGGAGGATGAGACGCTCGTCGAGCACTGGGAGGTGGAGCTGTACACGTCCTCGCCGGTTCATGAGGGGGAAGTGGCTGAGCCCGACGTGGCGGGCGAATAGCGTCCCGTGGGTGCCGTGAGTTTGGAAGACCTTGGCGCCTGGCTCCTCAAGGCCAACGGTGAGACGTCCGACATCGCCGAGGTGGCGGGGCGGCGGGAGCCGGTTCGGCGGTGGTGTGTGCGGGCCGGGTACCGGGCGCGGCTGATGGCGGCGGGGCAGCCGGTGGTCCTCTGGGTGAGCGGGGATCGGCGCCGGGTGACGCCGGGTGTCTGGGCGGTCGGTGAGCTCGGCGGTCCGGCTGCGGTGATGGACGGCAAGTTGCGGGTGCCGCTGGAGTTGCGCTGGCTGACCGAGGAGCAGCGGGTGCATCGGGACCTGGTGCGCTCCGATGAGGGGCTTGCCGCTCTCGAGGTGTTGCGCCAACCGCAGGCGGCCAATCCCTCGTTCGTCAGCACCGAGCAGATGGCGGTCCTGCGGACCTATCTGCCGGGCTGAGAGACAGGGCCGACCGAGAGGGCTGAGCGAAAGGGTTCACAAGAGAGCGTCCAGGACCTTGACCGCCCGGTTCTCGTGTTCGGCGTAGGCGTCCGGCACGGCTGAGCGCTGTACGGCCTGGGCCGCGTCGCCGGGGGTCCGGGATTCCCAGTCGGAGACCTTGAGCAGCCGCTCGTAGAACGCGTCGGCGGCGTACCGCGGGTTCATCAGTTGGGGGACGCTGCCCCAGCCCTGGCTGGGGCGCTGCTGGAAGACGCCGAGCGAGTCGAAGTTGTCGCCGCTGCCCTCGTGCGGGCGGTCGAGCGAGTCCGGGACCTTCGGGTTGGCCAGGTTACGCAGGCCGGATTCCTGCAGCCCGGTCATCATGGCCACCAGCATCGCCTGGCGGGGCAGGCCACGGTCCTGGGCGACCCGGACGATCACCGCGGCGTTGTTCATCTGTGTCTGGTTGAGGCCCGACACCGGCCGGGGCGGCCGGGTGGTGCGCGACGACGCCTTCGACGACGGCGTGCGGACCTTGGATTTCGCCGGGGCAGCGGGGGCAGCGGGGGCGGCGGACGTCGAGAACTCCGAAGCGGCGGCGGCCGGTCGCTGAAGCGCGGCGTCGACCGCGACCGGCACCGTGGCCGGTTGGGCGCCGCCGCTGACCGCGAAGATCGCACCCGCGGTGACCGCGACCGCGCTCATCGCCAGCAGGACGAGGCCGGTGCGGCCCGAGCGCCGGCGTCGGCGGTGCCGCGAGGTCGACCAGTCCGGTTCGTACCCGTCGCGGTCGTCGAACTGGACATAGGCGACGCGTCGATATCGTCCGGGTCCCGAACTGGTCGGGCGGCCGGGAACTACCGGATGATCCGAGTGCGCCGGCGTCACGTACGCGACCGCCCTTCCGTGATTGCCTGTCCTTCTGATGGCATTACGGGGTCCCGGGGGTCTGCGGATCAATGACTGGACGAGGAGGCTTTCGTGGTGGGTTCGGCATCGTTCCTGCGGGCCGGCCTGGAAAGGTCCGGCATGACCGACATCACCGAGGTGGAGCCGGTTTCCGGGGGGCTCGCGGCGCTCGCCGGGATAGCGACCCGCCGGGACGCGCCGCCGGTGTTCGTCAAAGCATTCGACGACCCTCCGGAAGACGACCCTGCGGAAGACGACACGCCGCAAGACGACACGCCGGAAAGTGACGTCTTCGCGGCGGAGGCCGAGGGGCTGGCGGTGCTGCGGGCGAACGGTGTGGTGACCCCCGACGTGCTCCTGGCGAACCGGGAACTGCTGGTGTTGTCGGTGCTGCGGCCCCGGCCGCGGAGCGCGGCCTTCTGGGAGCGGTTCGCCCATGATCTGGCCGGCCTGCACCTGGGTACGGTCCACCCGCGCTTCGGCTGGCATCGCGACAACTGGCTGGGCCGGCGCCGGCAGGTCAACACCTGGGCCGGCGACGGTTTCCGGTTCTTCGCCGAGCACCGGCTGCTCCGCTGGCTGGGGGAGCCCCGGGTCGAGGCCGCGCTGGACGCCGGCGACCGGGCGGCGTTGGAGCGGCTGTGTGACCGGCTGCCCGAGTTGCTGCCGGACCGGCCGGCCTGCCTGACCCACGGCGACCTGTGGGCGCAGAACGTGCTGGCGACCTCCGACGGCCGGCCCGCGCTCATCGACCCGGCGGTGTCGTACATGTGGGCCGAGGTGGACCTCGCCCACCTGTGGACCACCTCGCCGCCGGCCGAGGCGCAGCGGTTCTTCCCGCTCTACGCGGAGCTGACCTCGCTCGACCGGGGCTGGCCCGCCCGGATGCCGATCATCCAGCTGCGGCAGCATCTCGCCGTGCTGGCTCAGTTCGACGACGACTGGGGCGCGGGCGAGCGGATCCGCGCCACCCTGGCCCCGTTCCGGCCGGGAAACCAGGGCAGCACTGTCGGATCCGGGCCCGGCCGATCGTGGAAGGGACATGAGCGGGCGAAGGCGCCCGCCGAGGAGGGAAACCCGTGACCACCACCCGCGCAAGCCTGGCCCGTCGCATGTTCGAGCTGCTGGAGCCGATCTGCCTGGTCACCTTCTTCGCCGACGAGTGCAACGAGGAGCTGGCGGCGCTCGGCCACCGCACCTACTGGGACGGCTATTTCGCGAGCCGGGCCGCGCCGCTGGGCCGGGTGCCGGCGCAGGTGGTGCACGCGGCTTTCTACAACTTCGCCGAGGGTGAGGCGGCCCGGCACATCCCGAGCGCGTGGGCGACGATCCCGCCCGAGGCGTCGGTCGCCGCGCGGGAGCGGGGCAGCGCCGCCTCCCTGCGGCGCATCCTGGGGGCGGGGACGGCCGGGTCGGCGGGTCTGGCGCGGGCCGCCGACCTGACCACCAAGGCGGCGATCAGCGCACCCACGCAAGGGCGGATGATGTACGCCGGCATGCGCACCCTCGCGCTGCCGGGTGAGCCGGTCGCCCGGCTCTGGCACAGCGCGACGATGCTGCGGGAGCACCGCGGTGACGGGCACATCGCGGCCCTGCTCGGTGCGGGCCTCGGGGGGACCGAGGCGCACGTGATCAGCGCGCTGGCGGCGGGTGTCTACCCGGCCGAGTCCTTCGGGCGGATCCATCACCTGCCGGCCGAGCGGCTGGCCGCGGTCATGGCCGGGTTGCGCGAGCGGGGGCTGATCGACGCCGACGGCCGGTTCACCGACGCCGGCCGGGAGATCCAGCAGCGCGTCGAGGACCTGACCGACGAGCTCGCGGCCCCGCCGTACGACGCTCTCACCGCCGCCGAGCTCGCCGAACTGATCGCCGAACTCGAACCGATCACCGCGACGTTGGTGGCCGCCGGATCACGGTGAGCGGCAAGGCTTGACCCTGCCCCAGGGGCAGGGCTCGAGGATCGTGGCATGAACGACGCGAAGCACCTCAGCGAGAAGATCGCCGCCTTCTGCGCGGCGACCGGTGTTCCCGGAGTTGTCGCCGGCGTCCACCACGCCGGCGAGCAGGTCCGCGTGGCCCACGGCGTGGCGAACACCGCCACCGGAGCGGCGATGCGGGCGGACACCGGTTTCCTGTTCGGCTCGATCACCAAGGTCATGACCACCATGCTCGTGCTGCGCCAGGTCGAGCGCGGCGTCCTCGACCTGGACGCGCCGGTCGTCCGCTACCTGCCGGAGTTCCGGCTGGCGACCCCGGGCGCGGCGGAGCGGATCCAGGTCCGGCACCTGCTGTCGCACACCAGCGGGATCGACGCCGACCTGTTCTTCCCGGACGCCGCCGGGCCGGGCGCGCTCCAGGCGTACGTCGAGCGCCTCGGCCGGGAGTGCGGCAGCCTGTTCGAACCCGGCCGGCACGTCAGCTACTCCAACGGCGGCATGATCGTCGCCGGCCGGCTGCTGGAGGTGGTCACCGGCCGCCCGTACCATGCTCTGCTCGAGGAAGAGATCTTCGCGGCCACCGGCCTGGCGGACGCGTGCACCGGCGCGGAGAAGGCCGTCCGGCGCCCGACCGCGGTCGGGCATTTCGCCGACCCGGCCACCGGGGAGGTCCGGCCGACCGGCATGTTCATGCTGCCGGCGACGTGGGGGCCGGCCGGGGCGACGCCGATCGGCACCGTCGAGGATCTGCTCACGCTGGGCCGGGTCCACCTCGCCGGCGGGGTGTCCCCGGCCGGCCGGCGGGTGCTGTCGGCGGCGTCGGTCGCCCGGATGGCCACGGTCACGCACGACATGGGAACGCCCGGCACGACACCGGTCGGGCTCGGCTGGCTCGTCCGGTCGATGGGCGCGACGACCGTGCTGACCATGACCGGGGCCTCACCCGGCGGCATCGCGGTGCTCGCCGTCGTCCCCGAGCACGACCTCGTCCTCGCCGCCTACGGCAACGACGGGCGCGCTCTGGAACTGCTCGACGATCTGCTGCTCGACCTGGTCGGACAGTTCACCGAGGTGCCGGCGCCGAGCTTCACCCGACAAGACCTGGACCTTGCCGGGTACGCCGGGACGTACCGCTCGAACCAACTCCGGATCGACGTCCGCGCGGACGGCGGCGAGTTGGTGGAACAGGTCACCTACGAACCGGCCGACGACGACCAGGAACGCGTTTTCACCGGCTTCGTGGGCGGCCCCTTCACGGCGCCGCCGCAGCGGTACGTGCCGGTCGGCGCGGGCCTGTTCGCCCCGGCCGGGATCCCGCTGGCCGGCCTCCCGTCGTACTACCTGGTCTCGTACCACGACGACGCGGCGTACCGATGCTCCGGCGGCCGGATGACCCGGCGTACCCCGGTCTGACACCATGCGGCTCATGACCGGTGCCCGACATCTGCTGACCATCGGCCAGCTCGCCGGCTACGCCGGCACCACCGTCAAGGCGGTGCGGGTCTACCACGATCGGGGCCTGCTCGCCGAACCACCCCGCGACGATTCCGGCTACCGCAGGTACGACGCCGGGCACGCGATCCAGCTCGTGAAGATCAGGACGCTCGCCGAGGCGGGAGTGCCGCTGGCCCGGATCAAGGAACTGCTCACCGCCGGACCGGACCGGTTCGCCGCGGCCGTCGACGAGATCGACCTCGCGCTGAGCCGGCGCGCCCAGGAGATCGACCGGGCCCGGCACCGGATCGCCCAGCTGCGCGGCGGAGACCGGCTGTTCGTCCCGGCGAAGGTCGCCGGCTACCTGGAACTGCTGCGCGAGAACGGCATCAGCGAACGAACCGTACGACTCGAGCGGGACCTGTGGATCCTGATGCGCGGCGCCGCCCCCGAGCCGGCCGAGGGGTGGATCGACGGCAAGCTCGAGGCGGTCGCCGACCCGGAGTTCCTGGAGCTCTACCGCGACTACGACGCCGCGTTCGGTTGGTCCGCCGACGATCCGCGGCTGGCCGGGGTGGCCGAGCGGACCAGGCGGTGGTATGCCGGGCGCGCCACCGGTCCCGAGCCCGACCCGCGGGACCCGGTGATCGCCCAGCTGGCCGCCCTGACCGCCGCGGCCTCGTCACCCGCCTGGGCCCGGATCGCCACCCTGGCGAGAACGGGGTGACGACCACCTGACCCGGACCGGGCGGCGACGGTAGGTCGGCCGGGGCGAGGAAGCCCGGCACATCCGCGGAGGAACCAGTCATGAGCTATGTCGTGGATTTCGGGACGGTCTCGACCACCGGCCTCGAGTCGTCGCCGGTTGCCGACGCGCTCGCCGGGCTGCGGGCCAACGAGGCCCGGTATTTCAAGAACAAGTACGACCACGTCTTCACGGTCGAACCGGCCGCCGCCGCCGGGCCGGCCGTCGAGTGGGTGCACCGCATCCTCAAGCAGGAGCGGGGCCTGGTCATCTCCTCGCGGCCGCTCGAGGCGACCGCGTTCCAGGTCGAGAACATCCGGACGGCGTACGTCTTCTACGAGAGCGGCCTGTCGATCAACGTGATGTACACCGTCGACGACGGCGGCAAACGGGCGGTCGGCTTCAAACTCTCGGACGGCATGGAGGTGCCCGAGGAACTGGGCGCGTTCAAGTTCGCCCGGCAGAGGTCCAAGCTCGCCGGCACCATCCGCGGCTCCTATTTCGTCATCAAGAACGAGTACTGAGCGGGGCTCAGGCCGCCGGGCTCAGGCCGCCGGGCTCCGGCCGGCGAGCGGCGCCCGGGCGAAGATCGCGGACAGCAACCGGGTGGCGGCGACGGCGGCGGCCAGCAGGACGGCGCTGCCGACGACGTCGAGCACGTAATGGTTGCCGGTGGTGAGGACGACGGCGGTCATCAACAGCGGCCAGCCCCACGCCAGCAGAGCCGCCCGTGGATGGCCGGGGCGCAGCGCCGTCCACACCGCGTAGGCGCACCAGGCCGCCCAGGCCACGTGCATGCTGGGCATGGCCAGGAAGTTCGGCGAGCGGGCGAGGTCGTGCGCGGCGGTGTCGCGGACGATGTCGTGCTCGGCGACGACGTCGACGGTGCCGGGTGCCGCGAAACGCGGCGGCGACACGGGCCACGCCCAGAAGACCGGCAGGGCCAGGAAGAGCATCACCAGCAGCGTACGGCGGACCGGCCGGTAGACCTCGCGGTGCCGGACGTACAGCCACACCAGCACGCCCAGCAGCACGAGGTAGTAGAGGCGGTAGACGTACACCGCGGGTGGGATCAGGGCCGGGTGGTCGGTGAGCCATCGGTTGGTCGCCGGCTCGATGTCCAGGTGGCCGCGGTCCTCGATGGACCGCAGGTGGTGCGCGTCGGCGGTGGCGGCGGTGCGGCTCGTGCCGGTCAGTGCGCGCAGGCGCAGGAAGAGCACGATGCCCGCGGTCAGCAGAAGCAGTTCCACCAGGACCGCGGGGCGCCGTCGGCTCATGGCGTCACGATAGGGCAGCCCCCGGGGCGGCCGGGACCGGCGGATTGAACCGGGAGAGCTCGGGGGTGCTCCAGTGCAGCGGGGTGGCGCCGGTGGTCCGGACGACGCGGGTGACGGTGAAGTCGACCAGGCGTTGCGCGCCGGGCACGGTCGCGGCGTGCCGCGGGTCCCAGTCGACGACGGCGGTGCCGGTGACGTGCAGCAGGGTGCCGGTGGTCCAGTCCGGCAGCAGCAGGCCGGCGCGCGGGTTGACCTCGAGGTTGCCGAAGGTGTTGAACATCGAGTTGCCGTCGTAGTCGGGCCAGCGCAGCCGGGTCGGGCTCAGCGCCCGCAGGAAGCCGGGGTTGCCGCCGCGGTGCGAGGCGTCGGCGTTGCCGTCGAGGTCGGCGGTGGCGACGAAGAACGTGTCGGCCACGCTGGCGAAGCCCACCTCCTCGGCGCTGAGCTCGGGGCCGACCCGGGGCTCGCCGGGGGTGGTCGCGACCCGCCGCGGCGAGCGCTTCTGGATGTACTTGGGACAGTTCGCGTAGGCCTGGGTGAGATCGATCCGCAGCCCGTCCGCCGTGGGGCGGGCGGTCCCGTTCAGCCGGACGCGGCGGCGGGTGCCGGGCTCGATCACGATCATCCCGACCCGGGCCGGCCCGCTGAGGATCGGCCGCAGCGGGTCGCCGGCGGCCGGGGCGGCGGCGATCTCGACCGTGGACGGGCCGGTGGCGGTGATGAATCCGGGCTCGCCGGTCAGCATGGTGGCCCAGACGTCACCGGCACCGTCGGTGGCGCCGATCACCAGCATCGGCTGCTCGGCCAGGAAGGCGCGGGCGACCCGCGGGAGCTCGGCACCGATGAGGACGGAGACGCGGGCCGCCTCGTCGAGCACGCCGGCCCGTTCCTGGGCGGCCAGCTCGCCCCGGTGGTAGGGCGACATCTCTAGAAGAACCCGCAGGTCGGGGCCGCACCGGCGGGGGCCGGGGCGCCCTCGGTGCCGGCCGGGACGTAGATCTCCAGGCGGATGCCGTCGGGGTCGGTGAAGAAGATGCCCCCGGAGGCGGCGCCCTCGCTGTGGGCGACCACTCCGTCGTACGCGAAGTCGGCGCCCGCCTCGCGCAGGACCGCCTCGGCCCGGGTCAGGTCGTCGAGTGATTCGGCCTGGAAGGACAGGTGGTGCAGGCCGGCCGTGGTGGTGGAGAACGAGGTCTCGCTCTGCTGCCACAGGGTGAGCATCAGGTCGCCGCGCCGGCCGAGGAAGACCCAGCGGCGGTTGTCGTCGGCGCCCTCGGCGAGCGTCTCGAAGTCGAAGAGGCGGGTATAGAACGCCCGCGACCGGTCCAGGTCGGTGACGTTGAGCCCGACGTGGCCGGTGGCGAAGGAAGCGCTCATGGGGTGCCTTTCGGACGGAGGGCAACCGGTGAAGTCGACTTTAACGGTTGAACCTGGGAGCGGCAACCTGTAAAAGATGTTTAGCCGGTTAGGATGGCGTCGATGAGCGCACAAGCCGACCCGCGCCCCCTGCTCGGGGAGCCCCTGCCGCTGGACCTGGTGAACACCCGCTGGGTCGGCGACGACGGCGAGCACGACCTGCTGGCCTCGCCGGGCGGGCTGGCGATCTGGCTGTCCTCGGCCGGTCTCGCCGGCACCGTGCCGGAGTCGGCGGAGACTCTCGACGCGCTGCTGGCCACCCGGGCGGCGCTGGACGCGCTGACCCGGGCGGCGGCGAGCGAACCGGAGCGGGCGCGGGAGATGCTCAACGAGACGCTGCGCCACGGTCGGATCCGCCGCCTGCTCACCGCGGCCGGGCCGGCGAGCGTGGTCGAGACCGACACGCCCGGCTGGCTCGCCGCTTGGCAGGCCGCCGAGCAATACCTGCGGCTGCTGGCCGAGAACCCGGCGCGGATCCGCGAATGCGCCGACCCCGGGTGCCGGCTGCGGTTCTACGACGTGTCCAAGGCCGGCGGGCGCCGCTGGTGCTCGATGGCGGCCTGCGGCAACCGGGCCAAATATCGCAGCCACTACACCAGGCGGCGCGGCCGTCAGAGTTCCTGACGACCGCGCCGGCGGGTGGTGCGGGTGGTCAGGGCTCGACCTGGATCTCGGCCAGGCCCACGTTCGCCGTCGTCGTGCTCACCGAGGTGACGGTCAGCACGAGGCTGCTCGTGGTGTGCTCGGGGAACGTGACAGTGGTCGCGGCCCCGTTGTTGGTCAGGGCCGGCACCGCGACGGTGTCGCCGTTGTCGAAGGTCAACGTCGCGCCGGTGATCTGATCGTTGGTGTTGGGCCGGTCGTAGAGCACGACACGGGTCATCGTGCGCGGCGACTTCCAGTCGAGCTTGAGCCAGCTGCCGGTCTTGCCGCCGACCGTGGCCCACTCGCGGGTCGGGGCGGCCGGGGTGCCGGAGGCGTAGCCGTCGACCGCCTTGACGCCCAGCTGCTGGCTGCCGGTGCTCTCCGAGGAGACCGAGACGAACGCCTGGGTGGCGACGTTGGCGGTGTACGCCTGCATCTCGGCCAGACCCACGTTGGCGGTCGTGCTCGAGACCGTGTTGATGGTGAAACGCAGGCTGCTGACCCGGTGCGGAGCGAACTTGACCACCATCGCCGAACCGTTGTTGGGCAGCGCGGTGACGCTCACCGGGGCGCCGTCACTGAAGTAGATCGTGCCGCCGGTGACCTGGTCGTTGACGTTGGGCCGGTCGTAGAGCACCAGGGTGTCGATGGTGTGCTGGGTCGGCCAGGCGACGTGGATCCAGCTGCCCGCCTTGCCACCGGTGGTGGCCCACTCCTTGGTGGAGTCGGTCGGTGAGCCGCTCACCACGTCGTCGGCGGCCTTCGCGGCCTGCTGGTTGGTGGACGTGTTCTGCGAGGAGGCGGTGATGGTGCCGACCATCGTGGCGTTCTGCCGGCCACCGGTCTCGGAGGCGGTGCTGTAGCGGCGGGAGAACCACGGGGCGTAGTTGCCGGCGAGGCACGCCTCGGTGGTCTGGCAGACGTAGTCGTCGTGCACCGCGTACGCCATGAAGGTCGCGAGTTTGCGGTCCCGGTCCTCGACGCTGAGGCTGAGGTTCACCGACTGGTTCTGGCTCGGGTAGGCCATGTTGGCGAAGACCTGGTGCGGCCCCGAGAAGTACTGCTTGTGGGCGGCCAGCGAGAAGTACGCCGACGTGTGGTGGTCACTGTGGTCGGTGTCGCCGTACTGGCCCACGTAGTCGAGCGTGCGGATGACGTCCGGCTGGTAGTTGTGCATGATCGTGACCAGTGTGTTGTTCAGGCTCGTCTTGGTGAACGAGGTGGCGCCGTCCAGCGAGTGGATGGTCGGGATGGCGCCGGTCCACAGCTGTTGCAGGCTCTCGTTGCCGGTGGCGGGGAAGCCGGTGCCCCGGCCGCCGTCGGGCAGCCGCAGGAAGATCAGCGCGATGTCGGGCCGGCCCGCGAGCTCGTCGAAGACCAGGGCTTGGCCGTTGATCGTCTCGGTACGCCGCTCCCACTGGTCCGGCACGCCCGCCATCTGCGCGTACGCGGCGTGCGAACCGGCCTCGCGGCCCTGCCAGTAGCTGGTGTCCCGGCCGGCGTCGCCGCCGGTGAAGAAGACGGTGAGCACGCACCGGCCGGCATCCATGTCCTTCTGGATGTCCGGGTTCATGAAGAGCAGGTCGTCGTCCTGGTGCGCGGGCAGGTTGAGCGACCGGTGCCCCGCGCAGTCGGTGGTGGCCTGGGCCGGGCCCGCCCCGGAGAACACGGCGGTGAGGACAGTCAGGACGGCGAACAGGGCAAAAGCCCCCCGATGCCGTGATTTGGACAGACTCCGGCGGTGTTCGGTAACCATGGTGTTTCCCCCGTGTTGACGTGAATCGGTCGTGCGGGCTCGTGGCCGGAACGCGACCGATCTTCGAGAGCCACTTTTAACGATCAAGCCGATCGATCGCCATAGGTGGAATGGCTCATCGAATCTGTCCGATCGGGTGGCCCCCGCCGGATGCCCTGGTGAGGCCGTTCCGCCGGCCGCGAACGAGCCGGATTTCTTCGGCGCGACGGCCGTGGCAGCATGCGAGCCATGCGCCGAGCCGACCCGCGATCCGCCCGCGGATGAACTTGTGGCACCCCGGCCCGCCGCGGACAGGTACCGGGTATGGAAGGTGACGAGGATCGGTTCCGGGAGCTGCATACCGCCATGTATGCGGACCTCCTGCGGTTCGCCGAGCGGCGGGTACCGCCGGCCGAGGCGGAAGACGTCGTCGCGACCGTGTTCCTGGTGGCGTGGCGGCGGATCGGGGACGTGCCGCCGGACGCGCGGCCGTGGCTGTTCGGGGTGGCCCGCAAGACGATCGCCAACCAGAACCGCGGGCTGCGCCGCCGCAACGTGGTCGACCTGCGCATGGTCGAGGACCGGCCGGCCGAGGCGGACGCCACGCCGGACCGCGTCGACCTGATCCGTGCCTGGTGGACGCTCAGCGCCGCGGACCGGGAGGTGCTGGCGCTCGTCGCGTTCGACGGGCTGACCGGTGATCAGGCGGCGAGCGTGCTCGGCTGCCGGCGGTCGGCGTTCAGCATGCGGCTCGGTCGCGCCCGCGAACGACTGCGCAAGGCCCTGGAACCGGCGCATCCCGCCGCGACGATCGGAGAGCGGACATGGATCACGACCTGAACCGGCTGGCCACCCTCGACCCGGCGGCCGGCCGGGAACCCACCGCGGCGCAATGGTCGCGTGCCCGGGCCGGGCTGGAGAGGACCATGAGAACCCCGGCTGCCGTACGCCGTCCGGTCGCGCGCCGGCTCGCGACCGGACTGGCCGTGGCGTGCGTGCTGGCGGCCGGGGCGGCGATCGGGGTGCCGGCGCTGCTGCCGGACGGCGACGCGGCGTACGCGTCGTGGACGGCCGTGCCGCGCGGCGTGCCCGGCCCGGAGTCGCTGGCTGCGGCCCGCGAATGCGCCCGGTCCTGGGACGACGGCGGCCGGGGGACACCGGGGGAGATCGTCCTGGCCGAGCGTCGCGGGGTCACCGTCCTGCTGATCATGTGGCTGCGCGACGGGCCGCTGATCATCTGCTCCTCGCTCGGCACCGGCCACCCGGCCGGGGCCGAACGCCTCAGCGGCGACCGGGGCGAGGAACCGCCGCGGCCGGCGAACGGCCGGGTGACGCTGGACGGCGGCCTCGGCGCGACGGGTTCCGGCAGCCGGTGGTACTCGCAGGCGGCGGGGCGGGTCGCCGCGGACGTGACCGGCGTCGACATCGCCCTGCCGGACGGCCGGACGGTCCGCGCGAGCGTCCGCGACGGCTGGTGGGTGGCGTGGTGGCCGGGCGCCGAGGGCGGCCGGACGGACGCGATCAGGATCGTCGCGCACACCGGGGCCGGCGCCCGGCCGTACCGTCCGGACGAGCTCTTCGCCGACTGAGCCGGGGCTAGCCGACTGAGCCGGGGCTAGTCGGCGGTCTTGCCGAGCACCTTGAAGGCGGCGTCGAGGTCCACGTCCCACCTGGTGTTGTCGGCGGCGCGCACCTCGACCTCGTAGGCCGCCCCGTCGTCGCCGGCGTCCACCTCGACGACGGTGCCGCCGGGGACCGCGGTCAGGGCGGCCTGCCCGGCGGCGGTGCGGTCGGCGTCGGTGAGCACCCGGTCGGCGGGGCCGGGTGCCTCGGCGATCACCTTGAGGTCGCTGTCCAGGACGACCTCCGTCTCGGTGCCGTCGGGCTTGCGCACCTCGACCTCGTACGCCCCGCCGTCGTCGTCGGTCTCGACGTCGAGCACGGTGCCGGGGACGGCCCGCAGCGCCGCGTCCGCGACCCGGTCCCGCTCGCCGCCGCGCACGTCGGCGCCGGCCGCGGTGGCCCAGACGAGGCTGCCGGCGCCCAGCGCGGCGACGAGGGCGACGGCGGGGATGACGATGCGCTTGCGGGGCTTGTTCATTGCTGGTGGCCTTCCTCGAACACGGAATCGGAATGCCCACACCCTGCACCGGCCTCGCTGAACCTCACCTGAACGCGAGCACCGCCGAGCTCCGAGGTGGTGATCGTGACGGTGCCGCCGTGCGCCGTGACGATCTTCCGGACGATCGCCAGGCCCAGCCCGCTGCCGCCGGCGTCGCGGGCGCGGGACTCGTCCAGCCGCACGAACCGTTCGAAGACGCGTTCCCGCTGCTCCGCGGGCACGCCCGAGCCGTCGTCGTCGACGAGGAGCTCGACCGCGCCGCCGGTGTCGCGCACCGTGACCGCCACCGTCGCGTGGGCATGCCGGCCGGCGTTGTCGACCAGGTTGCGCACCACCTGGCCGAGCGTCGCCGCGTCGCCGCGTACCCGCCCCGGCCCGATCCCGGACGTGTCGACCCGCAAGCCGGCCCGGCGGGCCCGCCGGGCCTCGGCGAGGGCCAGGTCGTCCAGGTCGACGTCGCGCGGCGGCGGCGCGCCGGCCGGGCCGTCCGGCCGGGTGAGCAGCAGCAGTTGTTCGACGAGCCGCTGCATCCGCGCCGCCTCGTCCAGCACGGTCTCGGCCAGTTCGCCCTCCGGCAGCGCCCCGGGATGGTCGCGGGTGACCTCGGCCGCCTGCCGGATGCTGGCCAGCGGCGACCGCAGCTCGTGCGAGGCGTCCGCGACGAACTGCTGCTGGCTCGCCCGGGAATCGGCGAGCCGGGCCAGCATCCGGTTCATCGTCCGGGCGAGCCGGCCGATCTCGTCACCGGGCGGTGGTTCGGGGACCCGCCGGTCGAGCCGGTCGGCGGTGATCTCCTCGACCTCGCGCCGGATGCGTTCCACCGGGGCGAGGGCGCGGCCGGACACCACCCAGGTGACCCCGCCGACCAGCAGCAGCATCAGCGGCAGGCCCACCAGCAGGGGCGTCATCAGGGCCGCGGTGGAGTCGTCGACCTCCTCCAGGGAGATCGAGACCGCGACGGTGTAGTCGCCGGCCTCCTCGGTGACCACGGCGTACGGCCGGTCGGGCCGGGGTCCGGAGGAGCGTACGGTCGTCCCACCGCGGTCGAGCACCTGCCAGGCCAGCCCCGGGTCGTCCTCGTCGCCGGCGGGCTCGTCGGCCGGCAGCCCCGTCCGGAGCACCCCGGCGAGCGCCGCGGCGCGCTGCTCGGCGGTGTTCTCCAGGCCGTCGCGTAACGAGTCGCGCATCAGCAGCACGAGCGTGACCGCCCCGACGACCAGGGCGGCGGCGACGACCAGGACGGCCGCCGCGGTGGTGCGCAACCGCACCGAGGCGCGGCGGTCAGCCACCGTCGCCGCCCAACCGGTAGCCGGCGCCGCGCACCGTCCGGATCGCCTCCCGGCCGAACGGCCTGTCGATCTTGTTGCGGAGGTGCCGGACGTAGACCTCGACGATGTTCGGGTCGCCGTCGAAGTCGGCATCCCAGACCGCGTCCAGGATCTGCCGTTTCGAGACCACGTCGTCCCGGTGGCGGGCCAGGAAGTCGAGAAGCGAGAACTCCCGGGCGGTCAGCTCGATCTCGGTGTCGCCCCGCCAGACCCGCCGGGCCGCCGGGTCCAGCCGGAGGTCACCGGCCTCGAGCTGGGTCGGGCGTTCCCGGGCGCCGCGCCGGGCGATCGCGCGCAGCCGGGCGAGAAGCACCGGGAACGAGTACGGCTTGGTCAGGTAGTCGTCGGCGCCGGTGTCGAGCCCCTCCACCTGGTCCCATTCGCCGTCCTTGGCGGTGAGCATCAGGATCGGGGTCCAGTCCTTCTCGGCCCGCAGCGTCGCGCACACCTGATAGCCGTTGACCCCGGGCAGCATCAGGTCGAGGACGATCACGTCGTACCTGTTCTCCCGCGCCAGCCAGAGTCCGTCCACCCCGTCGTGCGCCACGTCGACCGCGAAACCCTCGGCCACCAGGCCCGCTCGCAGCGACCGGGCCAGCCGTTTCTCATCGTCGACGACGAGGACTCGCATGGCCCCATCCTCGCCTACCGAACCTGAAAGTCCGCTGACCGGTTGTCACTCATTGACCGACGCAAATGCGAAACCCTAGGCTTCGGGGGCCGAGCGAACGGGGAGCGCGATGCGAGTTCCGAGACCTGCGGGTGCGATGGCGATCGTGCTGGCGGTGGCCCTGATGCCGCAGCTGAGCGCCGCCCCGGCCGGTGCCGCCTGCGGGGACGGCTATCGGAGCACGGTGCCGAGCCCCGCGTCGTTCCTCGGCTTCCCGCTCGGCGCCGGCCAGCCGCGGGTCGTCACCAACGCCGAGATCCGCGGTTACCTGAGCGCCGTCGACCGGGCCTCCGACCGGGTGAGCACCGGCACGATGGGGACCAGCGTGCTCGGCCGGCCGCTCGACTACGCGGTCGTCTCCGACCGGCCCGGCGCGGTCGAGGAGATCCGCGCCCTGCGGGATCCGCGCGGACTCACCGCCGGGCAGGCCCGCCGGATCGCCGCCGAGCGGCCGGCCGTCGTCTGGATCGCCGGCAACGTGCACGGCGGCGAGACGAGCGGCGCCGACGCCGCGCTCAAGACGCTCTACGAGCTGGCCGCCGGCCGGTCCTGCGCGGTGAAACAGCGCAACGACAACCTGATCACCGTCATTCTGCCCACCCAGAACCCGGACGGCCGGGACGCCAACCGGCGGCAGAACGAGTACGGCTTCGACCTCAACCGGGACTGGTTCGCCCGCACCCAGCCCGAGACCGACAGCAAACTGCAACTGCTGCGCCGCTTCCCGCCGCAGGTCTTCATCGACGCCCACGAGATGGGCGGCCGGCAGTACTTCTTCCCGCCCAACGCCGACCCGATCCACCACGAGATCGCGAGCGAGCCGGTCGACTGGATCAACCGGATCGGCGAGGCCAACAAGGCCGGGTTCGGTTATCAGGGCGCCTGCACCGAGACGGTCACCACCGAGTGCTATTTCAACTACGACACCTATGACCTGTTCTACATGGGCTACGGCGACACGGTGCCGGCCACCGGATTCGGGGCGGCCGGCATGACTTACGAGAAGGGCAGCGCGTCCGCCGTCGAGGACCGGGTCCAGCAGCAGTTCAACACCCAGTGGTCGACCCTCGGCTGGGCGGCCGCCAACAAGCGCGCGGTGCTGACCGGCTATTACCGGCAATGGTCGGACGCGCTCGCCGAGGGCCGTGCCGGAAAGCTCGAGCCGAACGAGGTCGTGCAGCCGGGCAACGAGGTCCGGTTCCCGGTTCCCGACCTCCGGATCAAGTCGTACTTCCTCATGCCGGGACGCCAACTCGCCGATGTGCGCGGGCTGGTCGAACGCCTGCGGCGGATGGACGTCGAGGTGTACGAGGTGAAGGAGCCCCTGCGGGTGCGTGACGCGCGCCTCTTCGGAGGTCGCCGCGCCACCGGCGTCACGGTGCCGGCCGGCGCCTACTGGATCCCGATGGAACAGCCGCAGAAACACTGGATCCAGGCCACCCTCGGCGAGGACCCGTACGCGCCGTTCCCCTATTTCTACGACGTCTCCTCCTGGAGCAACCCGCTCCTGACCGGCATCGAGACCATCTACACAGGCGATGACGTACGGCCGCGGGCGGTCCCGGTCACGAAGATCGACGGCGGGCGTACGCGGGTGGCGCCCTACTACGCCTACGAACTGGACTCGGCCGCGGCCGCCCAGTTGACCTTCCGCCTGCTCGGTCAGGGTGCGCACCCCGTACGCGAGCCGGATCTTGACCGGGTGTCCCTGCCCGCCTCGGAGGTGACGCCGGCGGTCGACCGGCTCGCCCGCTCCCTCGGCGTGGACCTCACCCCGCGGCTGCGGCCGGTGACCGGCGTGGCGCTCACCCGGCCCGACGTCGGGCTGTTCCGCGGCACCGGCATCTCGACCACCTCCGGCTCCTTCGGCGAGGCCCGCTACGTGCTGGGCGAACGCTGGGGCCTCGACCTCACCCCGGTGACCACCGCCGACATCAACGACAACACCGCGGCCTTCACCGGGCGTACGGTCCTGCTGGTGCCCGACGGCAGCAGCGCGACCGGCGGCCTGACCGCGGCCGGTCAGGCCAACCTGCGCGCCTGGATCGCGCAGGGCCACACCTACATCGGCCTGCGCAACGAGGGCACCCGGCTGGCCCGCGCCGCCGGCCTGACCTCCACGACCGAGGCCCCGAAACCGGACGACTACCTGGTGATCGGCTCCCACCTGCGGGTCGACCTCGACGCCCGCAGCCCGGTCGCGGCCGGCCGCCCTGCCGAGGACTTCGAGTTCAACAACGGCGACCCGATCCTGACCCCGAGCAGCACCGGCGTGAACGTCCTGACCTACCCCGGCGACGACTCCTTCTGGCACAACGGCTACACCGTCCACGAGGACGTCCTCAAGGGAACCGCCGTGGTCGTCGACGAGCCCACCGGCGCGGGCCAGGCCGTCCTGTTCGCGTTCAACCCGTTGTTCCGCGCCTACAACGAGAGCGGCCTGCACCTGCTCGCCAACGCCGTGCTCCACCCGTCCTCGCCGGCCACCCTGCGCGCCCCCGGCGTCGCCCCGGCCCGAGCGGCCGCCGCGGCCCGGCCACCGGCCCCGAACCTGGGCGGCGAGTGGCGCCCGTCCCGCATCGAGGTCGCCGCCACCGACCTGACCCGCACCCGGAGCATCGTGTCCCGCTACACCGGCACCGCAACGACCGCCCTGGTGGGCGACTCGGCCTACGTGACCATCCCGAACCCGCAGGGCCTCCAGCCCGACGAGCACCCGTTCCTGCGCTCCCTGGTGGCCGACCTGCGCGCAACCGGCATCCCGCTCCGCTCGGTGGTCGGCTGAGGGCTTGACCCGTGCGCACTAGTCATGCGAACATCTCTAGGCACGAGACCAGGCCAGCAAGAATGGCCGGTGTGATTGATCCCAGCAGATCAATCACACCGGCCACCTTGAACAACTAAATACCAATATGTCCCTTTTGAGAATTAAGTGGCTTAAAGCCACTTCATCCACTGGGTGAGGTCCGCGACCGCATGTGCCAGCTCTCCGGAGACGGCACATGCCAGTAGCGCGTGAAAGGTGGGCGCTACTTCAGACGCGAACGAGATCGTTGACGCAAGCACAGGTCGAGTCCTCGGGTGCGAAGGGGCCTTGATCAATATAAACGTCGATCATGTTGGACCTTCTTCGGTCGACTCCGCAACCGCCACTTTCTCCGCGCCGGTAACGATTCGGCGCGAGGTTCGCGATGGCCTGGGCTTCTGTCCATTCCGGATCTGCCGCGCGCGTTCGACCCGCGTTTTTTTGGCCTCGTTCGGATGACACCGCACGGTTGCGGCAATCCTGGTGCCCCCGCGTCCCACCGATTCGTTCCTTTGTCCAGATAGGCGCTTCGATGCGGCGACCGGTCGTGGGGCCGCTCGGCCGCCGTTAGCATGGAAAGTTCCGTGGTGAACGGGGGGAACGCCATGATCGATGACGTCGTGCCGGCCATTGCGGCGGCGCTCTCAGCCCAGGGAACCGAACTTCTTGTCGCGGGCAGCAAGAGCGTTTTCGGTTCACTTTGCGAGATCATCCGCTCGCGTTTCGGGCGTGGCACGCCGGCGGAGCACAGCCTCCTCGCGGCCCTCGATCATCCCGACGACACCGAGCGGGTGGCCGTCCTCGCGCGACATCTGACGAGGCTCATGGCGCAGGACCCGGAGTTCGCCCGGCAGACGCTCGCGGCCTGGAACAGCGCGACAGCCGCCGGGTCGGCCGAGGGATCGGCCGTGGTCAACAATTTCAGCGGGCAGGCCGACCGAGTGGTGCAGGCCAGGTCCATACACGGCGGCATCAAGTTCTAGCGGTGGATGTGTCATGACCCGCCCCGGCAACGACCTCTCCGGCGTCGTGTTCGGGCCCAGCATCCAAGCCGTCGACATCAACGGAGGCGTGCACTTTCACGGCGTACCGCCACCGCCCTCGCTGGTGCCGCGTCAAGCGGCCGCTCCGCCGCCGCACTTCGCCGGACGGGCCGCGGAGCTCGCGGAGATGCGCGCGGCGCTGGATCTCGGATCGACGGTGGTCATCCTCACCGGGCCCGGAGGTGTCGGCAAGTCGGCACTGGCCCGGCAGTGGGGGCGTCTCGCCGCCGACGCGTTCCCGGACGGCCAGCTCTCGCTGACACTCTCCGGTTTCGGCCCGGGGCCGCCGCTGGATCCGGCCGAAGCGTTGCGGTATTTCCTGCGGGCACTGGGCTTCGGGGCCGGCGGCCTGCCGGCGACGCTGGCGGAGCTGACCGCGATGTACCGGTCGGTGACGGCGGGGCTGAGGCTGCTCGTCGTGTTGGACGACACATACTCCGTCGCCCAGGCCCGCGTGCTCGTGCCCACGTCGGCGACCAGCATGACTGTGGTGGTGAGCCGAAGCCGGCTTTCCGGTCTGGTCGCCGAGGGCGCCGTCCTGGTCGACGTCGCGCCGATGACCCGGGCCGAGTCGTTGGCGCTGCTGGCGAACGTGCTGGGCCGGGCGCGGATCGACCGCGAGCCGGAGCAGGCCGGACGGCTGGCCGAACTGTGCGCCGGCCTGCCGATCGCTCTGTGTCTGGCCGCCGCGAGGCTGTCGACGCGCCCGCGGCTTTCCCTGGCCCGTGCCGTCGAGGCGCTGGCCTCCGAGACCGATCGGCTGGCCCGGCTGGAGACGCCGGACGAGGAGGCCTCGGTGAGCGGATCCTTCGAACTGTCCTATCAGGCACTCGACCCGCCGGCCGCGGCACTCTACCGCGGGCTGGCGTTGCACCCCGGGCGTGAGTTCGGGCCGGGACCGGCGGTCGGGCTGGCGGGATCGGAGGCGGAGCGGCTGATCGATGTCCTGTTGGAGGTCAACCTGCTGCAGGAGGTGGCCGAGGAACGGTTCCGATTCCACGACCTGATCCTGCTGCACGCGCGGCAGAAGGCCACCGGTGCGGAGGCCGCGACGGCCTTGACCGCGATCCTCGAGTGGTACCTCGCGGCGGCGAGCGCGGCCGACGTGGTCGCTACGCCGTACCGGAGGAGGCTCCCCTATTCGTACCGCACGGTCCCGGCCGGTCTTCCGGTCCTTGACGACCGCGACCGGGCGCTCACCTGGCTCGACGCGGAGCGCGTCAATCTGGGTGCGGCCGGGCAGGCCGCGCTGGACCGCGGCTGGGCCGAGCTGGCCTGGCAGCTGACCGATGTGTTGTGGCCGCTGCAGCTCTACCGCAAGAGCACCGACCGCAAGGAGATCGACGCTCGTGGGCTGGCCGCCGCGCGACTGTGGGGTGAGCCGCGGGCGGAGGGTCGCATGCTGAAGCGGCTCGGGCGTACCTGCAGCACCCTCGGCGAGCACGAGGCCGCCGAGGAACTTCTCCGGGAGGCGATCGAGAAGTACGCCGGCGACCCCGAGAACCAGGTGGAGGCCCGGGAGATGCTGGCCCTCGCATACCGGGACACGGGCCGCGCCGGTGCCGCGATCGAGCAACTCCGCGCCGTCCTGGCTCTGCGGCGTCGGCTCGGGCACAGCCGTGACATCGCCCTTACCCTGATCAACCTCGGCGACCTGGTGTCCGGGCGGGAAGCGATCGACCTTCTGCGGGAGGCGGGCAGGCTTCTCGACCTGTCGGTCGCCGCCGACCCGTACAACCCGGTCCGAGTGAAGCTCAGCCTCGCCCGCGCGTACCTCGCCGGCGGCGACCTGGCCGCCGCCGACCGGGCGGCGTCCGAGGCCGCCGGGGACATGCGGCGTCTAGGGGTCGAGGCCGGTGAGGCCGAGGCTCTCGAACTCTGCGCCTGGATCGCCGCCCGCCATGGTGACGTCGCCCGGAACCGGCTCCTTCTGCAGCAGGCCGCGAAGCTTCTCGAGGCTCACGGGTCGCCGCGCGCCGCCGCCGTCCGCCGCCAACTCGCGGCACCACCAGGCGTAGAGGGGACCGGCCAGCGCGCGGGCATCCCCTCGGAGGGTGAGCCGTAGCCCGTTGCGGAAACCGGCCCTGACCACGTCGCCGGGCCCCGGGGTGAGCACGAGAACGACGCCCGGGAAGCGGGCGAGGAGACCGGCGGTTTCCCCGGTCGAGATCAGCACGTCGGCCAGGGCGCTTTCCCCGGCTTGGATCACGGGATCCGCGAAGCTCGTCATGACGCCGTCCGCGACCGGCCCGGGGCGGGCACCGGCAACAGCGGCGGGTCCTGGCTGCCGCGCCGCTGGGTGAGCCCGAGCAGCCGGAACATCGTCCGCCGGAGCAGGCGCCCGGCCCGGTGCGGCCGCGACGTGATCGCGGCGGCCACCCGGCGAGGATCGACCGGGCGGGCCGCCAGTAGTTGCGGCCGCAGCGGCTTCGTGACGTCCAGCCGAGCGGCGCCGCTGAGGACGACCGACTGGGGCGAGCCGGCGGCGGTCCGATCCACCGAGCCTGGCGAAACACACAAGACGGGCAAACCGACGGCTGCACCGTACGCGGTGACCGAACCCCGATCGCCGACCAGGCAGTCGGCGGCCGCGACGTACGCGCGCCAGTCGTCGCCCGGCTCGGCCAGCATCATCCCCGCTTCCTGGCAGGCCCGGGTCCACGCGCCGACCTGCCGGCGCCCGTGGGCGCCGGCGATCGCCGGATGCAGCAGCAGCGCCACCCGGAACCGCGACGGCGGCAGCTGTTCCATCATCGCCGGCAGCAGTTCGGGCACGCCGCCGAACAGGCCGTCCCCGCCCCACGTCGAGGTCACCACCACGAGCCGCTGCCGATCGGCCAGGCCCAGCGACCGCCGGTAGTCGCCACGCCGGGACATGCTGCCGGCGAGCCGGTCCAGGCACGGATCGCCGGCCACGGTGGCGACCCGCAGCGCGTCGGGGCATTGTCTTGCGAGCACGTCCCACTCGTTCTCGTGCGACAGTACGATCGCGGAGGCGATCACCCGGCCGTCCCGCACCAGCCGGGGCGCGTCGAGCCCGTAGACGGACGGTTGCCCCACCGGCCGCCCGCCGGAGTCCGGCGGGCGAACCAGTCGCGACCGCCCGGCGCCGTGCGCCATCAGCATCACCGGTGCGTGCAGCTCGTGCAGGCCGCCGTGCGAAGCGGCGATCGCCAGGTCGAACCGCTCCCGCACCGCCTGCTGCCAGGGGACGACGAGCGCGCCGAGCCGTTCGAGGTGACCGGCGACGCCCGTGTTGAAGACGTCCGGCGGCACCGTGAAAACGGTCTGGACGCGCGGGTCCGACTCGACGAGATCGACGATGTCCAGCAGCCGGTGGCAACTCGCCATCGTGTGGACAGCGATCAATACGGTGCGACACCCCGGTCGCGATACCCATCTTTTTGCATCGATGCCAATGGGTGTCCGCACCCATTCTGGATCAACCACTTCAGCCACCCCCGGTCGGTGAGTCCAACGTGGTCACCATGGGCCGGGTGCCTTGTCGCCGACATTGCGGAAACCTTGCGGAACGGATGCACGTGAACTGGCGATGGCATGTCAGATATCGCGCGATGCGCGCACGGCACCCGATCATTTGCCCGGCTGCAACACACTGAGTAGCGGCCTTATTGCGCGTTGATGGGGGCGCACGTGGAATTCGGCATACTCGGTGCGACAGAATTGATCCACCACGGACGGATCATCCCGCTCGGAACCGCGAAACAGCGCGGCATGATCGCCGTACTGCTCTATCACGCCGGTGAACCCGTGCGGGTGAGCACGATCATCGACCTTCTCTGGGACAACCCGGGAAAGGCGGATCATCGGCCCACGGTGTACTCGCTCGCGAGCCGGCTGCGAACCGTGCTCGCCGGGGTGGGCCTCGATCAGGCGCTGCGGCGGGTGCCCGGCGCCTACCGGCTCGACGTGGAGCCCGCGGCGGTCGACCTCACCCGGTTCCGGCGGATGCTGGCCGAGGCCCGGGAAGCCGCCCCGGAGGCCGCGGCGGAGATCCTCGTGGCGGCTCTGGCGCTCTGGCGTGGCGATCCGCTGCCCGAGCTCGGCGGCCCACGGGCGGAGCAGCTTCGCCACGTGCTCGACGGGCTCCGGCTCGACGCGCACCGGATGCTCGCCGAGAGCCTGCTGGCGCGCGGCCGGGCGCACGCGGCGCTCGACCAGCTCGACGAGATCGTGCGGATGCACGACCTGGACGAGGCCCTCGCCCGCTGCTGGATCCGGGCGCTACGCGCGACCGGCCGGCATGACGAGGCCAAACGGTTCACCACCGCGTTCCGGCGTCGCTTCCGTCGCGAGATGCGCGCCGAACCGGACCTCGGCGCCGCCGCCGCGAACGGATCGTCCGGTGACCGGGTTCCGCGGTACCTGCCCCCCGACCTCGCCGACTTCACCGGGCGGCGGGCCCTGCTCGCCGACCTCGAGCGGTTGAGCGGTGACAACGTGGTCGTCATCACCGGGATGCCGGGCGTCGGGAAGACGACGCTGGCCCGGCACTGGGCCCACCGCCGGCGACATCTGTATCCCGACGGCCAGCTCTACCTCGACGCGGGTGCTCACGGCCTCGGTACGCCGATCGATCCGCGGGACGCCCTCGACCGGTTCCTGCGCGTGCTCGGCGTGCCCCCGGACCAGATCCCGGTCACCTTGGAGCAGCGCCGGGACCGTTTCGAGGACCTGCTCGGCGACCGGCGGTTCCTGCTGCTCATCGACAACGTCCTGGACTCTGCCCAGGTACGCCCGTTGATCCCCCGCTCGATGAACTGTCTTACGGTCATCACCAGCCGAGTGCGGCTGAGCGGTCTGACCATCCACGACGGGGTGCGCACCGTCACGGTCACCCCCCTGCCCGTGGACGAGTCCACCTCCTTACTGGCCCGCATAGTGGGACCGCGGGGCGCGGCGGAGCCCGACGGCCTTGCCTCGCTGGCCCGGCTGTCCGGCGGTCTCCCGCTGGCCGTACGGGTCATCGGGGAGCAGGTGGCGGAACGGCCCCGGGCCGGCATCGCGGAACTTGCCGACGAGCTCGAGCACCGCCTTCTCGAGGCCGGTGACGACCAGGAGACCAGCCTCACCGCGGTGTTCGACTGGTCATATCTCGCGTTGCGCGCGGACGCGGCGCGCCTGTTCCGCCAGGTCTCGCACCATCCGGGAACGAGCATCAGCCCGGCGGCGGCGGCCGCCATCGCCGGTATCCCGGTCACGGACGCCGAGGGGCTGCTCAACGCCCTGGCCAAGGCGCACATGGTCAACCACGACACCACTCGTCGCTACCGCTTCCACAGTCTCCTGCACCAGTACGCGACGGAACGCGCGACCGGCGACGACCCCGCCGCGGCCAGGCAGGAGCAGCGCCGGATGCTGGACTGGTACCTGCTGTCGGCCGCCGGTGCCGTGGCGGTCATCGCCCCCGAATGGCCGCCGATGCCCGACCTGCCGGACGCGCCGGACATCGCACCGATGTTCTTCGCCACCGACGCCGAGGCGATGCAATGGTGCGAGACCGAACGGGACAACCTCTGCGCGGTCAGCCGCTGGGCGCAGGACCACGGATTCCATCGCCACGGCTGGCAGATCCCGGGTGTCGTCCACGAGATCCTCGAGCGGCACGGTTGCCTGGTCGACCTTCTCGAACTCAATCAGCGGGCCCTGGTGGCGGCGCGCTGGAACGAACACGACGAGGGGCAGATCGGGATCCTCAACAACCTCGGAACCATCTACTTCGCCGGGCACGACTACGACCGGGCGGTCGCGTCCCTGGTCGAGGCCCGCAACCTCGCCGCCGCCACCGGCAATGTCGGGGCGGAGACCAACTGCGCCCACAACCTGGCGTCGACCTACGCCATCCTGGGCGAGGTGCCCCGGGCGATCGAGATCTACGAGAAGGCCCTCGAGTCCTGCCGGGCGCTGGGCCACGCGGCCGGTGAGTCGGCGGTGCTGAACGGCCTGGCCGCGGCGCACCTGCGGCTCGGGCACCAGCATCGGGCCGCCGAGAACTACCACCGGGCTCTCGCCATCCGGGAGCGGATCGGCGCCCGCCGGGGCGCCGGCCAGAGCCACGGCGGCCTCGGCACCCTCTATCTGGCCTCGGGCCGGCTCCGGCTGGCGCTGTGGCACTGCGAGGCGGCGCTCGCCATCCACACGCATGCCCTCGACCAGGCGGCGGAGTGCGACACGCTGGTCACCCTCACCGACATTCAGCGCCGGCTCGAGATGCATGACGACGCGGTCCGCAACGGACAGCGCGCGGTGCTCCTGAGTGAGCTGATCGGTGACTCGTTCCGGCAGGTGGCCGCCTTGACCGCGGCCGGTGACGCCCTCGCCGCGGCGGGCGATCCGGAGTCCGCCGCACAGCGGGCCCGCACCGCCCGACGCATCCTCGACGATCTGTCCGGCGTCCACCTGCCGCCCCTGCGTGAGCGGCTGCTCGCCCTCGAGCGGACCGTTCAGATCGCGCCCCCGGAACCCCGGGCCGGCTGAGCCGGGTCCGGCGGCCCTCCTAGGGTCCGGACGGCGGTCATCAGCAGCCGCCAGAAGGCGTCCACGTCCAGGTCGACCGCGACGTCGGTGCGCAGGACGGCGCCGGTCCGGCGGTGCAGGTCCACCACGGTGGCTCCCCGGGTGTGGGTTCCGGTCAGCTCGACGGCGACCGCGGCCCGGGTCGTGGTGATCGTCGGCGGGGCGATGGCGGCGGCCACCGCGATCGGGTCGTGCACCGGTGGGTGGGCGAAGCCGAACTCGCGGCGGTAGGTGCCGGCGAAGAACGTCAGCAGGTCGGCGCAGACGGCGCCCAGCCGGGTGGGCATGGCGCGGAACTCGGCGATGATCTCGTCGGTGGCCAGTGCCCGGTGGGTGACGTTCAGGCCGATCATCGTGGTCGGCAGACCCGAGCGCAGCACGATGTCGGCCGCCTCCGGGTCGGTGACGATGTTGAACTCGGCGTACGGCGTCGTGTTGCCGCGCTCCGTCGAGCCGCCCATGAAGATGATCCGGCGCAGGTTCGCCGTCACCCCGGGGTGGCTGCGCAGCAGCAGGGCGACGTTGGTCAGCGGGCCGGTGGCGATCAGGGTGACCGGCTCGGCGCTGTGCTCGATCAGGCGCCGCATCAACTCGACCGCGGGCACGTCCGCCACCTCGCCGGTCGGCCCCTCGAGGTCGGGTCCGTCCAGTCCGGACGCACCGTGGATGTCCTCGGCCACGCGCAGCTCACCGACCAGCGGCCGGGCGCAACCCGCCGCCACCGGCACGTCCGTCGCGCCGGCCCGGGCGAGGATCTTCAACGCGTTGGCGGTCGTCCTGGGGAGCGTCTGATTGCCGGCGACGGTGGTGACCCCGAGCAGCCGCAACCGCGGATCGCCGACGGCGAGCAGCAGCGCGAGCGCATCGTCATGTCCCGGATCGCAGTCGACGATCACCGGCCGGGCAGCGAACTCGTTCACCCTGCTGACGATAGATCCCCCGGCCGGCGGGACGGCCGGCTCGGCCGCCGAAGCGGCCGTCAAGAGCGGATCGTGTGCAGGATCCGGTCGGTCAGGTCGGGGTCGCCGACCTGCTTGATCTGCAGGTAGGTCCGGCCGGCCACGACCTCGCTGTAGGAGATGGTGGTGCCGGCGCATCCGGCCCACCGGGTGACCTGGGCGCCCGGGACGGTGCGGACCGACCAGCGGGTGCAGCGGGCGTGGGTGGGCAGGGTCGCCCGCTCCAGGCTGTCGGCGGTGCCGACGAAGACGCCGGGGCCGCCGGAGTATTCCTCGCCCCACGAGCGCAGGTCGCCGGCGACGGCCAGGCCGGGGCGGGCGGTCGGGGGCAGGCCGACGGCGGCCGGGTTCCAGCCGGACTGGCGGGCCTGGCCGGCCCAGGCCGACGGCACGGCGATCGAGATCGTCCGGCTCTCGTCGGCCACCCGGGTCCAGCCGGGTGGGGTGCCGTGGGCCGGGCGGGTGCCGCCGAGCAGCGCCAGGCCGGCCAGCGCGAGCAGGCCACCGAGGGTGCGGCCGGCGATCTGCGAGGCCCGGTTGCGGCGCCCGGCGGGGGCGCCGGCCACCTCCTGCAGGGCGTCGGCGAGACCGGCGGCGGTCGGCCAGCGGCGGTCGCGGTCGGCGGCCAGGGCGCGCAGCACGATCCGGTCGACGGTGGGGGAGACGCCGGGGCGCAGCTTCGACGGCGGGCCGGCGGCGCCGCGCGGCTGCCTTCCGGTGAGCATCTGGTACGTCATGGCGCCGATCGCGTGGATGTCGGCGCGCTCGTCGAGGCCGCCGCCGGGCCGGGACTGCTCGGGGGCCATGTAACCGGGGGTGCCGGCGACGACCGTGAAGCCCGACGCGAACGCCAGCGACTTGGCCAGCCCGAGGTCGGCGACCAGCACCCGTTCGGTGCCGCGAACCGTCCCGAACAGCACATTGGACGGTTTGAGGTCGCGATGCAGCACCCCCGCGGAGTGCAGGTCGGCGGTGGCTCGGGCGATGTCGGCGGCGATCCGCAGCGCGGTGCGTACCGGCATCGGGCCCTGGTCCAGGCGTTCGGCCAGGGTGCCGCCGTCGGCGTAGGTCATCACCTGGAACGGCCGGCCGTCGGGCAGCTCGCCGTAGTCGTGGATGCGGACCAGCCGTTCCGAGTCGGCCCGCCGCAGCACCTGGGCCTCCTGCTCGAACCGGGCGCGTACGTCGGCCTGGTGGGCCCAGTTGTCGGCGAGCACCTTGATCGCGACCCACGACTCGAGCACGTCGTCCTCGGCCAGCCAGACGGTCGCGAACGCTCCGGAGCCGAGACGTCGCTCGACTCGGTAACGACCGATCTTGGCAGGCATTGACACACTCACATTGTGCGGCCGGCGCACGGGGCAACGACGGGGGGATCGGCATGGGTGACGAACGCCAGGAGGAGTTGGCCAGAAGGGCCGCGACGGGGGATCGGGCGGCGCTGAACGACCTGCTCGCCGCGATCCGGCCACAGGTGCTGCGCCGCTGCGCGCGGTTCCTGCCGTGCTTCCAGGACGCGGAGGAGGCCTGCCAGGACGTGCTGCTCCAGGTGGCCCGGAGGATCGAGCGGTTCGAGGGCCGTTCGCTGTTCTCGACCTGGCTGCACGTCGTGGTGGCCAACAGTGCGCGGCAGACCTATCGGACGCTGAAACGCCGTGCCGTCGAGGAGGCGCACGATCTCACGCCGCTGGACCGCCCCGATCCGCGCACCACAAGCGTGATCGCCGGTTCCCGGCTCGACTTCCTGGACGCTCTCGAACGTCTCGAGGCGCGCCGCCCCGATCTGGTCGCGCCGATCGTGCTGCGGGACGTCTGCCAGCTCGACTACAACGAGATCGCCGAGCATCTCGGCATCCCGGTCGGCACGGTCAAGTCCCGTATCCATCAAGGACGCTCCGACCTGCGGGAATATCTGTTCCAGGGGGCGTGAACCCGGCCGGGCCGGCCGGCCCGGCCGGGAGCGCCGTCAGACCGCGGGGGTCTCGGTCGGGCCGACCGTCTCGGTCGGGTCCGGGGACACGGTCTCCGTGGGGTCCGGCGTAGCCGTCTCGGTCGGCTCCGGGGCCACGGTCTCGGTCGGGTCCGGCGAGGCGGTCTCGGTGGGCTCCGGAGCGACCGCGTTGACGAACACCGAGCCACCCTGGGTGGTGTCGGTGACGGGGGAGTACCGCGCGGTCCAGTACGCCGACGACAGGCACAGCGACGAGCCGGAGATCTTGTTGAACTGCTGGTTGGTGAACTTGATCGAGTTGGTCGCGTTGTCCGCGGCACCGGCCAGCGAGGTGACGACCGGCTGGTAGACGCAGGTGATCGTGCCGAGCAGGGTGGTGATGACCACGGTGGCCTGGATCGGACCGGCGCCCGGGGCGATCGCGACCGCGCCGCTGGCACCGTCGATGGTGGCGTGGTAGGCGAGGTTGTTCAGCGTCACGCTGCGGACCCCGAGCGTGCCGATGATGTTGCTGGTGCAGTTGGCGAACGTCTGCGCGTCGATCGTCTCGGTGGCCACGCCGGGCGCCGCCGGGTTGGCGGTCACGGTCGACGAGAAGCTCGACGTCGAACAGCTGACCCCGCTGGTGCCGGTGGCGGTCGAGTAGAACGTGGCCTTGGTGCCGGTGGCCAGCGACGCGGTGACGGTGTCGCCGACCGCGACGTTGGTGCCGCCGGCCGCGCCGACGGTGAGCACGGCACCGGTGGCGGCGTACGCGGTGGAGGCGAGCAGGGTCGCCCCGAGGGCGGCACCGGCCACACCGGCCAGGTAGAGGTATTTACGCATTACCGTTCTCCAATCACGGCGGGGAACTGCTTTTGTCGGTGGCCTACAAAACGACGGCCCGAAATTGGAAATGGCATCCAACGAGATACGGATTTGCGCACGGTGCATCGCAAAACCGCAGGTGAACGCGGGGGTGGACGGGACGAGAAAAGGCGGAATCGGGCGCCGACGGAAACTGATCCGGGAGCTACCAGTCAGTAACGAGTCGATTTATATGCCTCAATAGGCGCCGCCGTCAAGAGTGCGCGGCACGGAGGGCCTTTACCGGCCGCCCTATCCTGGCCCGCATGGAGATGGAGTTCAGCGGCGAGGTGTGGTTCTGGCGGGGGCCGGCGCCGTGGCACTTCGTGACCGTCCCCGAGCCGCAGTGTCAGGCGATCGCCGACGCGTCGGCGGTGCTGACCTACGGCTGGGGGATGATCCCGGTGACCGCCCGGATCGGCGGCACCGACTGGGTGACGTCGCTGTGGCCGAAGGACGGGCGCTACATCGTGCCGGTCAAGACCAAGGTCCGGCAGGCCGAGCGGATCGAGCTGGGTGACCAGGTCACCGTGCGCCTCACGATCTGAACCGGGCCGAGCTGAATGGGGCCGAGCTGAACCGGGCCGAGCTGCCGAGCGGCGCGTGGTCCTCGCTCTGCGGCGGGCCGAGGTTCAGCAGCCGAAGACGGCGGCGACCCTGTCCTGACTGATCGGTTCGGCGATTTCTCGGCGAATGTCGGCCCGTCCGAGGTGCCGTCCTGACCGCCGTGCGGGTGACCGGGATCACGTTCCGAAGATCGGTCGAGTACGGTCGGTGAATGGCCGAGCTCTACTCACGACGGTCGTTCCTGGCCGGTGTGCTGACCGCGGGGATGCTGTCCACCTCCGCCGGATATTTCCTGACCAGGCGCCGGACCATCACCCTGACCCTGGCCACCGGCGTCGACCCGACGGGCGGGCGGCAGCTGCTGGTGACGATGTGGAATCTGCTGAACCCGGACACCCAGATCAGGCCGATCGAGGTCAACAGCTCCACCCGCGACCAGTACGACAAGTTCGTCGAGACCCGGGCCGACATCTACAACCTGGACGTCATCCACGTCCCGCGCTTCGTCGACGCCGAGCGGATCATCTCGTTCGAGCCGCACAACGACATCTCGCTGCTCGCCCCGATCCGCCGGGTGTGCGAGCGGCCCGGCACCGGCGAGTTCTGGGCGGCCCCGTTCAACTCCGACGTGGGCATGCTGTTCCGGCGGGTCACCGACAAACGCGGTGACGCCGAGCCCACCCTCGAGGACGTGCTCGCCGCCTCGGTGCGGGTGCCGGGGCAGTTCGCCGGGCAGCTCGACACGGTCGGCCAGCAGACCGACGAGGCGTTCGTCGTCAACGTCCTCGAGCACGCGCTCGCCCAGGACGACGCCATCCTCGACGCCGACGGCGTCCTGTCGTACGGGCTGGGGCAGTGGCGTGACGCCCTCGGCCCGCTCGCCGAGGCGATCCGGGCCGAACGCATCGTCACCGCGGCCGGCGAGGCCGACACCACCCGGGCGTTCCAGCAGGACACGTTGCGCTACATGCGGCACTGGCCGGTGACCCTGCGCTCGATCCAGGAGGCGGAGCGGGCCAAGCGGGGCACCGAGGACATCCGGCTGGGCCGCCTGCCGGTCGGCATCCTCGGCGGCCAGAGCCTCGCCATCGCGGCCGACACCGACCACCGGGCCGAGGCCGAGCGGGCCATCCACTTCCTGACCGACACGCCCGCCCAGAAGCTGCTGGCCAGCTTCGGGTTCGCGCCGACCGGGGTGGACGCCTACACCGATGCCGCCCTGCAGGCCTCGCTGCCGCAGCTCAACCGCATCCGGTTCGCCGTCGAGGGGTCCCGCCCGCGACCGATGCACCCCCGCTATGCCGAGTTCGCGGCCCGGTTCGCCGACCACACGAGACGTTTCCTGCACGAGGGCGAGCAGCTGACCCAGCGGTTCATCCAGGACATCCAGGAGGTGCTGAAGTGAACACCCAGGGCATCGAGGCCTGGCAGCTCTCCATCCTGATCACCGCGGGGGTCGTCCTGGTCGAGGCGGCGGTGAACGCGGTGCTGCGCCGGCAGGCGAGTTTCGTGCTGCACCAACGGGTGCGGACCGGCGCCCTGGCCGCTCTGGTCGCCCTGACCGTGATCGTCTTCGTGGCCGCGCTGGGCCCGTCGCTGGCCGACGAACTGTCCAGTGTGGCCGCGGCGGTGGCCACGGTGGTGGCGCTGTGGCTCACCTACCGCTCCTACCACTCGACCCACGAGTCCGGCATGACCGGCACCGGCGAGCCCCCCGCGCCACCCCCGCCCCCGCCCGTGCCGGACGGGACGCCCGGCCGGGGCGGCGAGTCGTGAGCTAGCGCGGCCGCCGGGTGAACGACAGGTGGGTCACGCCGAGCGGGGACGGGGTGGCCTCAACGGTGAACCGCTCCTCCAGTCCCTCGAGGCCGTCCCAGAGCCGTTCGCCCCGGCCGAGCAGGATCGGCACGAGGACGATGTGCATCCGGTCGATCAGGTCGGCCCGCAGGAACTGGCGCACCGTGCCGACGCCGCCGCCGATCCGCACGTCGAGGCCGCCGGCCAGGGCGCGGGCCTGCTCGAGGGCGGTGGCCGGGTCGGCGTCGACGAAGTGGAACGTCGTCCCGCCGGCCATCTCGAGCGTCGGCCGCGGATGGTGGGTCAGCACGACGACCGGCGTGTGGAAGACCGGGTCGTCGCCCCACCAGCCCTTCCATTCCTCGTCGGTCCAGGGGCCGCGCTGCGGGCCGAACTTGTTGCGGCCCATGATCTCGGCGCCGATGCCGGGGGCCCAGTTGCTCGCGAACGCCTCGTCGACGCCGTGCGAGCCGGCCGTCTCGCCGTGCAGGCCCATCTCGCGGAAGGTGCGGGTCTCGAAGGCCCATTCCAGCAGTCGGGAACCGGCGTGCCCGAACGGCGCCTCCAGCTCTTGCCCCTCGCCGGTGCCGAACCCGTCGAGCGAGACCGAGAAGTTGTGGACGCGGACCAGTGACATGCCGGCTCCTAGTGGTTGCGATCTGCAAGCACTCTAGGGGGTTGCGGAATTTTTGTCGCTGTGTAGCCACCCACGCGCTTGTGTTGTGGGTCACAATCGGGAGCTATGGGTGACTTGCGGGTGGTGGTCAGCGGCGGCGGTGCGGCCGCGGGGGTCGTCGGGCTCATCGAGGAGGCGTCGCGCCGGGGGTGGTCCGTCGACGTGACGGCCACGCAGAGCGCACTCGGTTTCCTCGACACGGCCGCGGTGACGAGAGCCAGCGGGCGGCCGGTGCGGACCACCTACAAGTTCGCGGCGGACGGGCGGCGCATCTCGCCACCGGCCGACGCGCTGATCGTGGCGCCGGCGACGTTCAACACGATCAACAAGCTCGCCGCCGGGATCGCCGACAACTACCCGCTCTCGTCGGTGGCCGAGGTGATCGGGCGGGGCATCCCCACGGTGGTGGTGCCGGCGGTCAACTCGGCGCTGGCGGCCCGGCTGCCGTTCCGGCGGTCCGTCGCCGACCTGCGCTCCGAGGGCGTGCGGGTGCTGTTCGGTGCCGAGGACGGCTGGGAGCCGCTGCCACCGGGCCGCAACGACCCGCGCAACTTCCCCTGGATCCGGTCGCTCGACCTGGTCGAGGAGGCCTTCGGGTTGACCACCGTGGAGTCGGGCGTGGCGCTACGGGCCTGATCCCGCCCGGCGCCGGGGACGGCACCACGAAGATCCCCTCCGCGTACCTCCAGGTGCTCGCCGTCGGTCAGAGACCGGTCTCCTCGGCGGGGGTGGGCAGCCGGTTCGGGGTGGCGGACCCCAGCCGGCGGCGCACCCCGGCGGGTCGGGACAACTCGTCCAGGGCCGCGGTGACCAGGGCGACGCTGGAGCTGGCCAGCCGCTCGAACTCGCCACGCAGGAGGGGGGTGGCGAGTTTGGCGAGGCCGTGCAGCTCCATCTCCATCCGGTAGGTCACCTCGGTGCCGCCCGGCACGTGGTGCAGCCCGACCAGGTCGACGCAGGTGGCGCCCTCGCTGCGGCCGTGGAAGACCAGCCGGTTCGGCTCGGCGGCGATCAGCGTGTAGGTGAGCTCGGTGGTCACCCCGTAGACCTTGCGGGTGTGCCGCCAGTGCGCGCCCGGCGCGATCGGGCCGGCGTCCACCCGGCTGGTCCGCCGGGCCGACGGGTCCCACTCCCGCGCGTTCGCGAAATCCTGGAGATAGCCCAGCACCGGGCCCGGGGCGGCGGTCACGGTGAACGTGCGCTCCACGACGATCATCGGTCCCCCAGGGCGTCGGCGTGCTGTCCCAGCGTAATGGCAGCTTCCGATCAGTGCCCGGGTTTCCCGGGCGGATCGAGACGGCGCACGAAACGGCTCTGCCACGGCATCTCCACGGCCTTCGGGTGGTAGTGCTCGCGGACGAACGCGACGGCCTCGCCCGGCGGCACCCCGTCGAGCACGGCCAGGCAGGCCAGCGCGGTCCCGGTGCGGCCACGGCCGCCGAAGCAGGCGATCTCGACGCGGTCCTGCCCGGCCCGGGCCAGGACCTCGAGCAGCACCGTACGGGCGTACGCGGGGTCGGCCGGCAACCGGAAATCGGGCCACCGCACCCACCGCGCCGGCCAGCCGAACTCCGGTGGCCGGGCGCCGAGGAGGTAGACGCCGAACGTCGGCGGGTGGCCGGACGGCAGCGGATCACGCAGGCCCCGGCCGCGCACCCGGCGCCCCGACGGCAACTCCAGAACCCCTTTATCGCCCCGCTGCCACAGTTCCATCCTGCTACAGTGCCCCGCATGTACAGCTTCAGCGAGCGACGCCGGCGATCTGACGACCGCCGCTGAAGTCTGCTTGTCCGCCGGCGGGTCGAACCCGCCGGTGCTGATGTCTCGACCGGTCGACCCGCGTACCCGATGGGTTGCCGATGAATCTCGAAGCTCTCCTCAACGACCGGCTCGCGGCGGCGTTCGCCGCCGTGGCCGGACTACCCGTCGACCCCGCGGTGCGCGCGTCGCAGCACGCCGATTTCCAGTCCGGGGCGGCCCTCGCCCTGGCCGGGCGACTCGGCCGCGCCCCTCGGGAGATCGCCGCCGACGTCGCCGCGCGCGCCGACCTGACCGGCCTGGCCGACGTCGGACTGTCCGGTCCCGGCTTCCTCAACCTGACCGTGCACGACGACGTGCTGGCGGCCGGCGTCGACGCGCTCGACGACCGGCTCGGGGTGGCCCGCACCGCCACCCCCGAACGGGTCGTCGTCGACTACTCCGGCCCCAACGTGGCCAAGGAGCTCCAGGTCGGACATCTGCGGTCGACGATCATCGGGGACGCGCTGGCGCGGCTGCTCGACTTCGCCGGGCACGACGTGGTGCGGGTCAACCACCTCGGCGACTGGGGCACGCAGTTCGGCATGCTCATCGAGCACCTGGCCGAGGACGTCGCCGGCGAACACTCCCTGGCCGACCTGACCGAGTTCTACCGGGCCGCGCGGGCGAGGTTCGACGGCGACGAGGCCTTCAGGACACGGGCGCGGCTGCGGGTGGTGGCGCTGCAGTCGGGCGACGAGGCGACCCGGCGGATGTGGCGGCGGCTGGTCGAGCAGTCCGAAGTGGCCTTCCTGGCGGCCTACGCCCGGCTCGGCGTGACCCTCGCGCCCGGCGACTTCGTGGGCGAGAGCTTCTATCAGGACCAGTTGGCCTCGGTGGTGGCCGAGCTCAGCGAGAAGGGCCTGCTGGTGCCGAGCCAGGGCGCGCTCTGCGCGTTCCCGCCCGGCTTCGCCGGCCGCGACGGCGAACCGCTGCCGCTCATCGTCCGCAAGAGCGACGGCGGATTCGGGTACGCCGCCACCGATCTCGCCGCGATCCGGCACCGGGTGGGGGAGTTGGGCGCCACCCGCATCCTGTACGTCGTCGGCGCCCCGCAACGGACCCACTTCGCGATGGTGTTCGCGGTGGCGCGGGCGGCCGGCTGGCTGCCCGCCGGAACCACCGTCGAACACGTCGAGTTCGGCGCCGTCCTCGGCGCCGACGGCAAGATGCTCAAGACCCGGGCGGGCGAGAACATCAAGCTGGCCGATCTGCTCGACGAGGCCCAGGCGCGGGCCACCTCGGCCGCCGTCGGGATCGGTGCGATCAAGTACGCCGACCTGTCCAGCGACCGGCGCTCCGACTACGTCTTCGACTGGGACCGGATGCTCGCCTCCACCGGCAACACCGGGCCCTACCTGCAGTACGCGTACGCCCGGATCCGGTCGATCTTCCGGCGGTCGCCGGCCGCCGAGCCCGGCCCGGTGGTTCTCGCCGACCCCGCCGAACGGCGGCTCGCGCTGCACCTGCTCGGTTTCGAGGCGGTCGTGCACGCCGCGATCGAGCAGCGCGAACCCCACCGGCTGGCGGTCTACCTGCACGACCTCGCGGTGGCGTTCTCCAGTTTCTACGAGACCTGCCGGGTCGCCGGGAACACGAGCCGGCTCACCCTCGCCGACCGGACCGCCCGTACCCTCCGGATCGGTCTTGATCTGCTGGGCATCGATATGCCCGAGGAGATGTGAGGTTTATCGTGCGTGAGGCGCGCCCACAGGTGCGTGATCCGATCTGGAAAGGTTTCCGATGACTACTCCCGCCGGTGTATCGCGGCGCACTGTTGTCGCCGCCTCCGCCGCGGCGGCCGCGGTGGCCCCGTTCGTCGCCGCCGAGGCCGCGCAGGCTCATGGCCGGGGGCACACCCACCCCACGCCGGAGACCTACCACCTGACCGTGCTCGGCACGTCCGACACCCACGGCAACGTCTACAACTGGGACTACTACAAGGACGCCGAGTACGACGACTCCGCGCACAACGACGTCGGCGTGGCCAAGCTCGCCGCCCTCGTCAACAAGCTGCGGGCGGAGGCGACCGGCGCGACACTCGTGCTCGACGCCGGCGACACCATCCAGGGCACGCCGCTCGCCACCTACTACGCCAAGCAGGAGCCGATCACCACGACCGGTGAACGGCACCCGATGGCCCGCGCCATGAACGTGCTGCACTACGACGCCGTCACGCTCGGCAACCACGAGTTCAACTACGGCCTGCCGCTGCTGAACCTGTGGATCCGGCAGCTCGGCTTCCCGGCCCTGGCCGCCAACGCGGTGAACGCCAAGACCGGCCGGCCGGCGTTCACGCCGTACGTCATCAAGCGCGTCTCCCTCGGAAAGCATGCGCCGACGCTGCGTGTCGGCATCCTCGGCCTCACCAACCCGGGCGTGGCCATCTGGGACAAGGCCAACGTCGAGGGCAAACTGACCTTTCTCGACATGGTGACGACCGCCGCGAAGTGGGTGCCGGAAATGCGGCGCCGGGGTGCCGACGTGGTCATCATCTCGGCCCACGGCGGCGACAGCGGCACCTCCAGCTACGGCCCGGAGCTCCCGAACGAGAACCCGGTCGCCCTGATCGCGCAGAACGTCCCCGGCATCGACGCGATCCTGTTCGGACACGCCCACCTCGAGATCCCGCAGCGATTCGTCACCAACACCAGGACCGGCCAGCAGGTGCTGACCTCGGAACCGTCGAAGTGGGGCCAGCGCCTCACCAAGATGGACTTCGACCTGGTCCGCACCCACGGCAAGTGGAAGATCACCAGCTCGGCCGCGACCACGCTCAACACCAACACCGTCGACGCCGACCCGCACGTGCTGGCCGCGGTCAAGGCCCAGCACGACAAGACGGTCGCGTACGTCAACCAGGTCGTCGCCACCTCCACCGAGGAGCTGTCCGCCGCCACCTCACGCTACGAGGACACCCCGATCCTCGACTACATCAACAAGGTGCAGACCGACACCGTCGCCGCCGCCCTGGCCGGTGGCCCCTACGCCGCCCTGCCGGTGCTGTCGATCGCCGCACCGTTCAGCCGCACCGCCGTCTTCCCGAAGGGCAACGTCAAGATCAAGGACGTGGCCGGCCTCTACATCTACGACAACACCCTGGAAGCGGTCGTACTGACCGGCGCCGAGGTCAAGGCGTACCTCGAGTACTCGGCGAAGTTCTTCGTCACCCTCGCCCCGGACGCCCCGGTCGTCGCCGCCACCATCAGCGACCCGGCCGTCCCCGACTACAACTACGACGTGCTGTCCGGCGTCGACTACGACATCGACATCAGCAAGCCGATCGGCTCCCGCATCACCCGCCTGCAGCTCAACGGCACCGACGTCGACCCGGCCGCCCAGTTCGTGGTCGCCGTCAACAACTACCGCCGCTCCGGCGGCGGCAACTTCCCCGGCATCGTCAAGACCCAGGTCTACAACGAGCAGCAGGAGATCCGCCAGCTGCTCATCGACTGGGCGCAGGCCAAGGGCGCCATCGACCCGGCCGACTTCTACGTCAAGAACTGGCAGCTCGTCCGCGCCGGCGTACCCGTCGCGTTCTGACCTCCGGAGCCCGCGGGGCGCCCGGCCCATCGAGCGCCCCGCCGCAGGCCCGTCCTTGTCCGCGCGTCCTTGTCGGCGCCGGCGGGTCCCGCCAGGTCGCCTCGCTCATGATCGCGGCTATTCGGTGAGCGGTTTGCACCTTTTAAACCCGTCGGCTTCGGCGTGTTCGGATTCGCCGGATGATCCGCCGACGGATCGGGCTGTGGCGGATCTCGTTCGGCGAATCCCTTCGGGGCGCCGGGTCGAGAATGAGGTCTCCCGAGGGACGTTCCGAGGACCCCGGCGCCGATGGCGGGTGCGGGCTAGCGGATGACGGGGACCTGCATCTCGGTGAGCCACTTGGTGAAGTCGTCCGGCGGGCAGTCCAGGTAGATCTCGCGGGCGTAGCCGGGCGGGACGGTGCGGAAGCCGTTGTCGTCGATCCAGTTGGCGATCTTCTGGCCGGTACGGAACGCCTCGCTCATCGAGCCCTCGTGCAGGGCCGTCGCGGCCTGCTCGATCTCGGGCAGGACCACGACGTCGAAGCCCGGGTCGGGGCCCACTTCGACGTCGCCGATCGGGAAGGCCGCGTGCACGGTGATCGTCTCGTCCTCCGGGCCGGTCGGCGCGGGCCGGTAGTAGGCGATCGGTGAGCCGGTCATCGGGACGCCGGCCCTCTCCATCAGCTCCATGAGTCGTGGATAGAGCGGGGTCAGGTTCTCGGTGATCGACGACGGGTCGTCGTAGCTCTTGGCGACGGCGGACAGTTCCGCGATCCGCAGCGGCGGGATGCTCTTGATGATGACGTCTCCGGTGTCCATGTGGCCCTCGATCTCGATCATGCGGAGACGGGCGTCGACCTGGGCCAGGCGCAGGTTGTCGCGGTCGACCTGAGCGGCCAGTTCGGCCCGGCGCAGGCGGAGCATGCCGCGCATCTCGCCGGTGTCGACCTTGTCCTCGAGCAGCGCCCGCACCTGGTGCAGGGTGAAGCCGAGGTCCTTGAGGGCGACGATCCGGTTGAGCGTACGCAACTGGGCCGCCGTGTAGGAGCGGTAGCCGTTGTGCTGGTCGACGTGGGCGGGCGGGAGCAGGCCGATGGCGTCGTAGTGGCGCAGCATCCGCACCGACACCCGGCCCAGGCCGGCGAAGTCTCCGATACTGAACATGGTTCACTCAGCCTCCGCCCTGACACGGTGTGAGGGTCAACCCTCGGCGCCGCCGCCTGCTCCGGCGCCGCCGCCGCCCGCCCCGGCACCGGCCGGCGTGGTGGGCTGGGTGGTCGGCGGGGTGGTCGGCGCCGCCGTGGTGGGCTGGGTGGTCGGCGGGGTGGTGGTCGGCTTCGTGGTCGGCGACTTCGAGGGGGTCGCGCTGGTCGCGGGGGCCTCGCTCGGGGTGGCCGAGGTGCGCGGGGCCGACGAGCGCGGGGTGCCGTTGGGCTTCACCGTCGACTTGGTGGTCGAGACGCCGACGGAGGGCTGCGGCTGCTGCTCGGTCTGCTCGGCGGTCGCGGACGGCACGGTGATCCCGTCCTTCACCTGGTTGCGGTCCTTCTCGCCGCCGAACAGGATGGCCATGGTCAGGCCGATCGCCAGCACCGCCATCGTCACGATCGCGACCAGCAGCGCCGTCTGACTTCTCGGCTTGCGCCTGGCCGGCGGCAACGGTGGGGGCAGGCTGCGGGGAACCGGCACCGCCCGGGTCGGCGGGGCCGGGCTGAGCGGGGCGACCAGAGCCGTGCCGGTCATCCGCTTCCAGTCGAGCGGTCCGGCCGCCTCGAACGCGGCTTCGGCGAACTCGGCGGCGGTCTCGAACCGGTCGGCCGGCTGTTTGGCCATGGCGCGGGCGATCAGCTCGCGGACGGCGAGCGGCACGTGCGGCGGCAGCGGCTCGGGCTCCTCCTCGAGGTGCCGCAGGGCCACCTGGAGGGCGTTGTCGCCGTCGAACGGCGGCACCCCGGCGATGCAGTGGTAGGCCACCGCACCCAGGGCGTAGATGTCGGTGGCGGCCGTGACCTTGCCCTTGGCGACCTGCTCGGGAGCCATGTAGAGGGCCGTGCCCACGATCGCGTTGAGCTGGGTGACGCTGGTCACCGCGTTCGAGCGGGCCACCCCGAAGTCGACGAGCACCACGGCGCCCGTCGGTTTCACGATCAGGTTGCCCGGCTTGACGTCCCGGTGCACCACGCCGACCTCATGGGCGGCGTGCAGCGCGTCGGCCGCCTGCGCGACGATCGACATCGTCTCGGCCACCGTCATCGGACCCTGCCGCACCCGGGTGGACAGCGGCTCGCCCTCGACGTAGGCCATGACCAGATAGGCCACCTGGTCGACGGCGGACTCGCCGTCGCCGGCCCCGGCGTAGTCGTAGACCTCGACGACGCCGGGATGGCGGAACGAGGCCATCATCCGGGCCTCGCCGTAGAAACGGGCGGTGAACTCGGGGTCGGCGAGCATGGCCGTCTTCAGAACCTTGACAGCGATCACCCGGCCGAGCACGACGTCGGTGCCCCGCCAGACCTCGCCCATCCCTCCGGTGGCGATGCGCTCGTCCAACCGATACCGGTTGCCCAGGAGGTTCCCCGCAGACAGCACCGACGGACCTTATCTGATCAGGTGGCATGGCCACAGCAGCCGAACGTCGCTCAACTCTACAGACGGTCGGTGATGAAAGCGGTACCAGCGGTGGGCTGGTCGCGGGCACGGCGAAGGGCCGCCAGGTGGCAAAGGGTTCCACCCGGCGGCCGGCGTCCGCCGGTGGTCACACGTCGGTACCGCCGACGATCACCGCGGTCTCGGTCAGCTCACGCTCCTCGGCCTCGGCCTGCTTGGCCAGCGCCGTACGGGTGTACGTCGCCGCCGCCCAGCCGACGGCCGCACCGGCCAGACCGGCCACGATCAGCAGCCCCCACGGGGTGCTCGGCTTACGCCCGGCCAGCGCCGCCGCCGCCGCGTTGGCCCTCGCCCACGCCACGTCCGCCTTGCCACCGGCCTTGCCGGCCGCCTTACCGGCGAATTCCTGGCTCCGGTCGGCCCATTCCTGGCTCTTGTCGCCCGCGACCGAAGCCGCCTTCGACGCGGTCTCCGCCATGGCGGACGACAGGTAGTCCCACGCCTGGGCCGCCGTCCGCTCGGCCTTGCTCAACGTGCTGGAAGACATATCCGTTTCCCTCCTGCGTTCGCCTACCCGATCTCACCTGCCCATGTGCGTCATCCGGCAAACGTGCCGGCTGTGCACGCCATCACGTTTCGGAAACGACTGGACAAGCCCCGGTACTCTTGACCAGGTTCACACGGGTCACTCAGGTGGCTAACAGGTTCGATGACTAGCCTTCTGGCCAGTTTCACCGGACCTTGCGGGGGTAGTCTCGACCACCCCCGGCGGGGGCACTCTCGTGACTAAGCACTACGCTGCGTCGCGGCCCGCGCACAGAGGAGCAGACGCCCGGGAAGGCTCGGGCGGGTGGAGGGATTGGCGTGACGCTGTCGATAACGACGTCGACGCTTGCCGACGGTGTGGTGGAGGTCTCGCCCAGCGGCGAGATCGACGTGGAGAACGCTTACGAGATCCGGGAGGCCGTGGCGACCCAGCTCGCCGAGGGACGTCCCGCCCGCATCGAGCTCAATATGCAAGCCGTGACCTTCATCGACTCCGTGGGGATCAGCGCGCTGGTCGCCGCCTTCCAGCTCGCCGCGGTCAGCGAGGTCAAGTTGCTGGTGACCCGGCCGAGCCGGTTCGCCCACCGGCAGCTGTGGGTCACCGGCCTGCTCGGGCTGTTCGGCAACCCCCAGCCGTTCGGCGAGGCGGAGAGTCAGCCGGTCGTCCCGGCCTGACGCCCGGCCCGGGGCCGCTCAGCGCACCAGCACCGTCTCCAGGTTGAACCGCACGTCCGCCGCTTCCACGGGGGCGCGCAGCGGCGTGACCACGGCGAAGTGCTCGGCCAGGGCGGCCAGGTCGGTCTGCGGCTCGAGCAGGTCGTCGGCGGCCTGCACGGCGGTCCGCACGAAGTCCTCCCCGGCCTCGGCGATGTGCATCTGCACCTGGCCGAACTGGGCGAGGGCGGCCCGGCGCAGGCCCCGGATCCCGTCCAGGTGAAGGTCGGGCACGTTGAGGTTGAAGACGGTGCCGGACGGGGTGTGCTCGAGTGTCGGGATCAGCCGCGCGGCCAGATCGGCGGCGCTGCTCCAGTGCCGCTTCTCGTCGTCGGCCGCGCTGATCACGTCCATCGCCGCGCCGCCGCTGCGCGACGACGCCACCCGGGCGGTGAGCACGTCGAGCGAGACGGCGAGGCCGTGCAGACCCGCGTACGAGGCGGTGAGCGTGGCGCCGACGGTGCCGGAGTGCACGACCGCCGACCCGGCGTTGGCCCCGCGGTTGATCCCGGACAGGACCATCTGGGGCGGCTCGCCGAACGCCTCCCGCAGCGCCAGGAGCACGATGTACGCCGGTGAGGCGGCCACCGCGTACGCCGGGATGTGCTTGGCCCCGGTGAGCTCGCGCTTGTGCAGAATGATCTTGCCGTGCTCCTCGATGGCGGTCATCGAGGCGCTGCAGCCACTCGACTCGGTGATCGGCGCGGCCACGACCACGTCGTGGCCCTCGCGCGCGGCCGCCCGCGCCAGGTAACGCAGGCCGGGAGCGTCGATGCCGTCGTCGTTCGTTACCAGGATTCTCGTCATCGTGCCTTCTTGATCGGGGTGAGCTTGACCCGCTCGGTGAGCACCTGGACGGCGTCCTGGTGCCCCGTACCGAGCCCGTGCCGGGTGACGTTCAACGCGCCTGCGGCCGCCCCGGTGCGAACCGCCTCGCTCATCTCGCCGCCGCGGGCGAGCACCGCGGCCACACCGGCGGTCATCGAGTCGCCGGCGCCGCGGGCGTCCGTGAGGGTCAGCTTGGGGGTGCCGACCCGGTAGATCTCCTCGTTGATGAGCGCGAGGGCGCCCGCGTCGGCCCGCGAGACGAGCGCCGCCTCGGCGCCGTCGTCGTGCAGCTTCAGCAGGGCGTCGGTGAGGTTCTTCTCGGAGTCGTCGGGGGAGAGGCCGTCGGCGATCAGCTCCTCGTGGCTGACCTTGACGACGCTGAGCCCGGCCGAGAGCACCGCTTTGAGGTGGTCGCCGCACAGGTCGGCGATCACCTTGCAGCCGTTGGCCTTGAGGTCGGCGGCGAGTCGCTGGTAGACCTCGGGCTTGATGACCGAGGGGTGGGCCGGGCCGCTGAGGATGGCGATGCCCGCCCGCAGCCCCTCGGCCAGCGCCAGGTTGTAGAGCTCGTCGAGCTCGTGCCGGGTGAACGGCGCCCCGGCCTGCTCGGCCAGGGAGCGGCGCTGGCCGTCGCGGCGATCATGGACGTACCACCCGCTGCCGCTCTCCCGGGGGATGGTGCGCAGCGTGACGCCCTTGAAGTCGAGCAGGGGCTTGAGCACCCGGCCGACCTCGCCGCCGACGGCCGCGCAGAGGATCACCTCGGCGCCGAGCGAGGTGATCATGCGGGTCTGCCAGATGCCCTGACCGCCCGGGTGGACGTGCAGTTCGGGCTGATCGTGCTGCTGTTCGATGGTCACGGTGAGTTGAGGTGCGGGCGCGAAGACCATGACCCGAGCGTCGCTCATGTCCAGATTTTCTCTGTTTGCGACGCACCAGTCTGGCGAATCCCGCAAAAGCGATTAAATCTCAGAGAGCAACGGCCTCCACGGTCAGCTCACGCACCGCGTCAGTCAGCTCCGGATGCGTACGCAACAGGTCTTCGAGCCGCACCCGCCACTTGCCGGCCTCCACGTCGCTCGCGTACCGGTCGCCGCCGGTCTCGACGAGGGCCGTCAGCAGGCGCTGCCGGGTGTCGGCGAACTGGCCGTAGACCTCGCTGCCGAGCCGGCTGAGCACCCGCGACGCGAACGTCTCGGACTGCGGGCTGCCGGCGGCCCGGACGAAGGCGCGCGCGCCGTCCCAGGCGATCCGTGGCTGATGGATGACGGACTGCGTCATGATTGTTTCCCTCCGTGATGGCATGGCCACCAAGCGTAGAGACGACCCCGCCGACGGGTCGGGGGTTGGCCTGTTCGGTGGCCGGTGTGGTGATCGTGCCCCCTGGGTTGTGATGATCGCCACCCGTCGCGCACCATCCGGCAGGCCGCCCACCACCTACGTCGCCGGGATCCACTCCTTGACCGTGCCGACCGTGGTCAGCCGCTGGGTGGCCCGGGACAGGGCGACGTAGAGCGTGCGGATCCCGGCCGCGTCCCGGGTGAGCGCCGCCGGCTCGACGAGCACGACCGCGTCGTACTCCATGCCCTTGGCCTCCAGCGCCGTGACCACCTGGATCCGCTCCGGCAGGCCGGTGAGCCAGCCGGCCATCTCGTCCCGGCGCGGCACCGGCGTGATCACCCCGATCGTCCCGTCGACGTCGGTGAGCTGCTTCTCGGCCAGCTCCCGCACCAGGCCCGGCAGCCCGGCCCGGTCGGTCACCAGGTCGACCGGCTCGACACCGGTGCTGCGTACGGCCGACGGCAGCGGCAGGTCCGGCATGATCGTGCGGATCACCCGGGCGGCCACCTCGAAGATCTCCGCCGAGTTGCGGTAGTTGGTGGTCAGCGCATAGGAGTTGCGCTTGCGCGTGCCGAGCGCCCGGTCCCGGGAGTGGTCCAGCTCGGTCGGGTCGCCCGCCCACGCCGTCTGGGCCGGGTCACCCACGACCGTCCACGACGCGTACTGGCCGCGGCGGCCGATCATCCGCCACTGCATCGGCGAGACGTCCTGCGACTCGTCGACCACCACGTGCGCATAGTCGCGGTAGTCCTCGTCACGCTGGACCCGCTGGGCGCGGGCGGCGGCCTGCCGGTCCGAGAAGGTGCTGACCTCCTGGACCCCGTCCCGTACGTGAAACGGGTTCCGGCTCTTGGCCTGGGCCCGCCGGGGCCGGCCCAGCAGCTCGTCGAGCTCGTCCAGCAGCGCCACGTCGGCGATCGTCGGTCCCTGCTCGTCGAGCAGGTCGAACGAGCCCTGCAGGGTGGCGAGCTCGGCCCCGGAGAGCAGGCCGTTGGCGTAGTGCCGCAGCCGGGCCGGATCAGCCATCCAGCGCAGCACCCGCATCGGGGTCAGGCGCGGCCACCACTGCTTGAGGAACTCCCGGAAGTCGGTGCGGTCGGCCAGTTCCGCCTCGAACTCGCGCTTCTCCGGCAGGCCGGACAGGCGCTGGTCGCGGACCTGCGCCCAGAGCGCGTCGAAGACCCGGTCGAAGCCGTGCCCGCGCACCTCGTTGCGGCGGGCCCCCCGCGGCAGCGCCTTGCGGCGGATCTGCTCCAGCGTGCCGGCGTCCAGTCGCAGCAGCGCGCCCCGGTAGAGCAGGCGCAGCTCGGTGGGACCGCCCGGGACGGCGTCGTGCGAGGCCCGCTCCAGCACCCGGCGGATGCGCAGCGAGCCCTTGAGCGCGGCGACCGGACCGGAGTCGACCCGGGTCGCGGCGTAGCCCGGCACCAGCGTGCCGAGCGAGCGCAGCGACGCGGAGTCCTCGCCGAGCGAGGGCAGCACGGTCGCGATGTACTCGACGAAGACGCCGGACGGGCCGACCACCAGGATGCCGCCGCCCGCGAACCGGCCGCGGTCGGAATAGAGCAGGTAGGCCGCCCGGTGCAGGGCCACCGCCGTCTTGCCGGTGCCGGGGCCGCCGGTCACGATCGTCACCCCCGAGGCGGGGGAGCGGATCGCGTCGTCCTGCTCGCGCTGGATGGTCGCGACGATGTCCCGCATGCCCCGGCCGGTCGCCTTGGACAGGCTGGCCAGCAGGGCGCCGTCACCGACGACGCGCATGCCCTCGGGGGCGGCCTCCGGGTCGAGCAGGTCGTCCTCGATGCCGGTGACCTTCTCCCGGGACGACTGGATCATCCGGCGCCGCACGACGCCGAGCGGCTCGGCCGGGGTGGCCCGGTAGAACGCCGCGGCGGCGGGTGCGCGCCAGTCGACCACCAGGGGGGTGGAGCTCTCGTCGCGGATACCCATCCGGCCGACGTAGTGGGTCGCTCCGGTGAGCAGGTCGAGGCGGCCGAAGACGAGGCCCTCGTACTCGGTGTCGAGGGCGTGCCGGCGGCGGGCCGCGTGGAACACCATCGCGTCGCGCTCGACGAGGGCACCGAACGTGCCGACGCCGGCCAGTTGGTAGCCCTCCTTCTCGGCGCGGGTCGCGTCGCGGCGCAGGTCCACCAACCGGGCGTAGACCCGGTCGACGTGCTTCTGCTCGAGGGCGATCTCTTGCTGGAGGACGGTGGAGTCGCTCAAGTGGTCATTCCTCCGAAAAAAGGGGGCAATCGAATCTACTCCCGGAGGACAGGTTGATGACAGCCGGGTCCGGATCTCGGGTCACCCGACGGTCACCGCCGCGAGCCGGGGCCCGCTACGCGGCCTTGCGCAGGACACGGCGGCGGCGCTTGGCCGGGCGGGCCCGCACCACGACGTCCGCCAGCACCGCCGACACCTCGGGGTGGCGCTCCAGCGGCAGCATGTGCCCGGCGCCCGGGTAGACGGTCAGTTCGGTGCCGGGCAGCGCGTCGGCGATCCCCTCCGCGCACGGCGGCGGGGTGAGCCGGTCACGGTCACCCACCAGCACCGCGGCCGGCACGTCGCCGAGCCGGGTGAGGGTGTCGAGGCGCTGTTGCGCACCGATCGAGGCCCGGAAACCACCGATCGACCGCAACGTCGTACGCCCCACGCTCGTCATCGTGACCTTGAGCGCCGCATCCTCGATCTCGTCGCCGAAGAGCAGCCACCGCAGGGCCGGGCGCAGCGCCGGCAGCACCGCGCGGTGCGGGCACCAGGCCCCCGACCGGGCCAGCAGACCCGCCCCGAGCGTCTCCCCGGCCCGCATCAGCGTCGCCAGCCCCGGTGGCAGACCGTAACGCGTGTGGGTGTGACCCTCCGCGGTCGTCGAGATGAACAGCAGGCCGGCGACCCGCCGGGTGAACTCGTCCGGGAACCGGTGCGCGAACTCCATGATCGTCATCCCGCCCATGGAGTGACCGGCGAGCACCACCGGCCCGTCGATCGCGCGCAGCACCTCGGCGAGATCCTCGCCCAACTGTCCGAGGGTGGCCGCGGCCAACCCGGTCGACCCGGAACGCCCGTGCCCGCGCGCGTCGTAGGCGACGACCCGGGGCTCGGGCCGCATCCGGCCCAGCGCGGCGACCTGGTGGTGCCAGGTTCGCTTGTCGAGGCACCAGCCGTGCAACAGAACGACCGTGACCTGGGCATCCTCCGGACCCCAGCTCTCGACGCTCAACGTCACACCGTCGGCGAGCGTCAGTTGCGAGCGCTCCGGCATGGGCACCTCCGCGAGTGGCACGGCCCCGTTGTACCCACGGGTAATAATCATCACTCGCGATACAGGACTTTGGCCACTTGTTTCTTCGGCCGGCGCGGAACGTGAGTTGCCTCGCACTCCCTGTCGCCGAGCCGGATCTCCGCAAGAATCCCCCTATGACGACCGACGCGTCGGTACCGCCGATCCCACCGATCACCACGCCCGCGCACGCCCTGGCCGAACTGGTCGCGGGCAACAAGCGCTTCGTGAGCGGCCGCCCTGAGCACGGCCACCAGGTCGCCGCCGCGGCCGCCGCTTCCGGCGGCCAGCAGCCGCACGCGGTCGTGGTCGGTTGCATCGACTCCCGGGTACCCCTCGAAGCGATCTTCGACCAGACTTTCGGCGACATCTGTGTCGTCCGCTCCGGCGGCCACGTCGTCGACCACGCCGTGCTCGGCTCGGTCGGCTTCGCGGTGGCCAAGCTGGGCGTCCCGCTGATCATGGTGCTGGGCCACAAGCGCTGCGGCGCCGTCCAGGCCACCGTCGAGGCGGTCCGCGCCAACGAACACCCCGAGGGCGACATCGGCTACCTGGTCGAACAGCTCACCCCCGCGGTGCTCCAGGTCGGCGCGGACGACCCCGAGGCCCCGGACAAGGCCATGCGTGTGCACGTGACCCGCACGGTCCGCCGCATCCGCGAGGTCGCCGGCGTCGCCGACCCGGTCACCGCCGGCCAGGTGGACATCGTCGGCGCGGTCTACGACCTCGACACCGGCCTGGTGGAACTTCTGCCCTCCTGAAGATCACACCCGGGAAGTACGCGGGCGCACCGGCCCCGCCGCCACAGCGCGAGCTCCTGCCCACGCACGCCCCCGACGCGCCTCTCGCGCGGCGTCAACTTCCCGACCTGCCCGCCGCCCTGACCTGCCCGCCACTCACCGTCGTGGCCCGGGATCCGGCGGCGGGCTCGGATCTCCGGGCGCTGTCCCGCAAGGCGCACCGCCGCGTCCCTGCCGCGGGACCGCGGTCTCGCGTGCTGACGACTCCCGCAGGCGCACGCAACCCGCTCGGCTTGCTGACATGCCTGGCTTGGGCCGGCTCGACCACAGCCCGCGAACACGAGATCGGCCCGCCGTCGGCCTGCGCGGGGGAGCGGAGATGTGCTGGCCACGGCGACGGTGGCGCAGCGGCGTGCTTTGTGGGGTTCTGGGGGTGAAGCGCCCGGATGATCTCGGTGGGTGGATCGTCGGTGGGCGCGAAAAAGGCGCCTCCCCGGTGGGGAAGCGCCCTTGTCGGTTCGGTCAGGCGGCTTCGAAGACGCCGGCGTCGACCAGGCGCTTCTCGGTCGCACCCCAGCCGTGCTGGGGGTGGGTCGACTCGAGCGACTCGAGCTCGGCGCGGATCTTCGCACCGTGGCCGGCGGCGGCCAGGACGCGGATCTCCTCGACGAAGGCGTCGGAGTCGGTCTTGAGGTGGGCGGTCTTGCCGTTGGTCAGGTTGCGCACATAGGCGAAGCGGCCATCGGCGAGCGGGATGAGGTACTTGTACTCACCGAGCACGCTGAGGGCGCCACCGGTGCCCTGGCCGGCGCGGACTGATGCGCGGGCGGTCTTCGAGGTGTTGCTCGCCACGGCGTAGCTCCTTGGGGCAGAAACAGGGAATGCAAAAAACGGCCGAGGCAACACTACACGATGACCGGGGGACCGTGCCGTCGGAGCAGGTACAGCCGTTGAACCGGGTGGGCCGCTACGGCAGTTCCGATGTCGATGTTGCCGATTCCCTGGCGCACCATCCGTACCATTCGGCATCATGGGACACGATCAACCGCGGTCGAGGTCGTAGGGGAAGACGCACCTCGGTCTCCGGGAGGTCACCGTGCCAACGTGTGGCGTCGTATACGTCCACTCGACCCCACTCGCCGTGTGCCAGCACGTCGAGTGGGCGATCGCGCGCGTTCTGACCGCGCCGGTCAATCTGCACTGGACCGTGCAGCCGGTCGACCCCGGCGCGCGACGGGCCGAGTGCAGCTGGACCGGGCGGGCCGGGACCGGCGCCGAGCTGGCTGCTGCCCTCCGGCAGTGGCCCATGATCCGTTTCGAGGTGACCGAGGAACCGAGTCCGGGCTTGGACGGTGAGCGTTTCATGCACGTGCCCGGGCGAGGCCTCTTTCACGGGATCATGGGCGCGTCGGGGGACATCCAGCTCGGCGAGGACCGGCTGCGCGCCGTCATGGCCTCCGCGCGTGCGCCGGAGGCTCTTGCCCATGCCCTCGACAAGGCGCTCGGCACGGCGTGGGACGCCGAGCTCGAGCCCTATCGGTACGCCGGTGACGGCGCCCCGGTCACGCTCCTGACCCGGGTCGGCTGACGCCGCCGAGCAGCCGAGCCGCGATGACCCGTGCCCAAAAACAATGATGAATCCGGCGAAATCAGTGCGTATTTGCGTGGCCGGCGCCAGGCTGCTGAGATGACTCGGGTGAAGAGGAGCCTGCTGGTCCTGCCGTTGCTGCTGGTCGTGACCGCGTGTTCCGGCAACGCCGCGAAACCGGCCGCGAAACCGGCGATACCGACGGGCGGGGCCGACGCGGTGTCGGCCCCGGCGAGCACGAACCCGCCGGGCGCCACCGCGAGCGGCGACCCGGCAGCCCGGGCCGCGACCGCGATCGCCGCCATGAGCGATGCCGATCTGGCCGGTCAGGTCCTCATGCCGTACGCCTACGGCAGCGACGCGAACATCGTGGACCGTGCCTCCGCCGCCGGCAACCAGTCGCTGGCCGGCGTCGACACCCCGGCCCAGATGATCGCGAAGTTCCGCCTCGGCGGCCTGATCCTGGTCAGCTTCGCCCCGCAGGACCCGACCGGCTCCACCAACCCGGCCACCAACGTGGAGAACCCGCAGCAGGTCCGGCGCCTCACCGACGGCCTGCAGGCGGCGGCGCGGCGGCTGCCCGGCGGCGCTCCGCTGATGATCGGCACCGACCAGGAGTACGGCGTGGTCACCCGGGTCACCAACGGCGTCACGATGCTCCCGTCCGCGATGGGCGCGGGCGCCGCCGGACAGCCCGCTCTGACCCAGGACGCGTGGAAGGCGGCCGGCGAGGAACTGTCCGCGATGGGCGTCACCGTCGACTTCGCACCGGTCGCCGACACCCTCGGGCCGCCCGACAACACCGTCATCGGTTCGCGCTCGTTCGGCTCGGACGCGGCGGCCAACGCCGGACAGGTGCAGGCGGCGGTGCGGGGGCTGCGAGCGGGTGGCGTCGCGGCGGGCCTCAAGCACTTCCCGGGCCACGGCCACACCAGTGGGGACAGTCACGAGGGTCTGCCGGTGGTGACCCAGAACATGGCTCAGTGGACGGCCCAGGACCGGCCGCCGTTCCGGTCCGGGGTGGACGCGGGCGCCGACGTGGTGATGTCCGGCCACCTCGACGTGCAGGCACTCGACAAGGGCACGCCGGCCACCTTCTCCCACAAGATCATGACGGATGTGCTGCGTACCGACCTGAAGTTCACCGGCGTCGCGATCTCCGACGCGATGAACATGCCGCCGGCGATGAAGTGGCCGGCCGGCGAGTCGGCGGTGCGCGCCCTCAACGCCGGCAACGACATGCTGCTCATGCCACCGGACATCACCGCCGCCCGGGACGGCATCGTGGCCGGCCTCAAGAGCGGCTCGCTCAAGCGCGAACGCCTGGTCGAGGCGGTCACCCGCATCCTCACCCTGAAGTTCCGCACCGCCGGGCAGCCGCAGCCGGCGGTCGGCACGGTGGGTTCGGCGGCCCACGCGCAGGCGGTGGCGGCGCTGGACGCCGCGTCGATCACGGTTCTGCGGGGGCCCTGTGCCGGCCCGCTGGTGAGCGGTCCGGTCACGGTCACCGCGGCCACCGGCCGCGAGGTCGCCCGGGTGACGATGGTCAAGGCGTTGCAGGAGGCCGGCGTGTCGGTTCAGGCGGCCGGCGGCAAGGTCGTCCACCTCGTCGGGTACGGGGACAAGGCCGTCGACCTGGATCCGGCCGCGGCCGTGACGGTGATGATGGACACGCCCTACCTGCTGGGCTCGGCCAAGTCCCCGGTGCTGGTCGCGACGTACTCGTCGAGCAGGTTGTCGCTGACCGCGCTCGCCTCGGTGCTCAGCGGCCGGAACAAGGCGCCGGGCCGGTCGCCGGTCGCGGTGCCCGGCCTGCCCCGCACCGCCTGCCCCTGACGGGGTCGCGAACCGCCGCCGAGGTGGCCATACTGTGCGCCTTCGGTTCAGGCGCATGGGGGAACTTCTTCAGTGAGCGAGATCAGCACGTCCGTCGGAGGCATGTGCTTCCAGTGCGGCACAGCGGTGCAGCCGGGTGCCCCGGCCTGCCCGAGATGCGGCGCTCCGGCGGCGCCCGCGCAGCCCCAGCCCTACGGCATGGTGGCGCCGCAGCCCTACGGCACGGTCCAGCCGCAGCCGCAGCCCTACGGCACGGTCCCGCCGCAGCCGATGTCGCCGCAGGCGCAGCCGCCCCGGGCGCCGCGGCGGGGGCCGTTCGGGCTCAGCACCGGCAAGGTGGTGGCGATCGGCCTCACCGTCTTCCTGATCCTGGTGGTCGGCATGGTCGCGGTCCTCGTCGCGGTACTGGGCATCGGCCGCGACGGGCCCGACTCGGCGGTCAAGGACTACTTCGGGGCGCTGGCCGAGGGCGATGCCGGCAAGGCGCTCGCGCAGACCTACGAGGGGAGTGCCGCGGCCCAGAAGAACCCGCTGCTCACCTCGGCCGCCCTGGCCGACCCGGCCCGCCGGCCCTCGGCGGTGGCGGTCGGCAAGGTCTACAAGCTGCCCGGCGCCGAGGCATGGCGGGTCACGGTCGCCTTCGTGGCGAACGGCAAGGACCTCAGCATGCCGGTCACGGTTCGCAAGATCGACGGCGAATACGTGCTCGTCGAGGCGTTCACCGAGGTGCGGGTCAGCCCCGAGTCGACGGCCGGGGTCACGGTCAACGGGGTGCAGGTGCCCGAGGGCGGCACGAACCTGGTCGCCTTCCCGGGGTCGTACGAGATCAAGGTGGCGGGCACGCCGCTGATCGCCGAGACGGTCGTGCTCGCCGAGCAGATGAGCGGCTCACACGCGTACGCGAGCATCTTCAGTCGTGATCTTGCCCCGGGTGTCCAGAAAGAGGTCGACAAGCAGGTGCGCGCGAAGCTCGACGCCTGCCTGAAGAGCACGTCGGACGCGCCGTCCGGCTGCCCGTTCCGCGCCTTCCTGCCGGGCGAGAAGCCGACCGTGAAGTGGACGATGCCGACCTATCCGAAGATCGAGATCAGGTCGACGCTGACCAGCGAGACCGGCAGCGCCCGCTTCTCCGGCAGCGGCACGGCCCACTACGAGGCCGATTACCGCGACTTCTTCGGGGCGAAGAAGCACGAGGCCGGCAACGACCAGATCTACCTGTACGGCAATGTCACGGTCAAGGACGCTGAACTGGTCGTCACCTTCACCAACTGAGCAGCGGAAACAGGAACGCCCGGGCCGCTCGGCCCGGGCGTTCCGTCGTCTCCCGCGCTAGGCCCTGGTGAAGACCAGAGCCACGTTGTGGCCGCCGAAGCCGAACGAGTTGTTCAGCGCCGCCGGGATCTCCAGCGGGCGGGCCTTGTGCGCCGCCACGTCGAGATCGAGACGGTCGTCCGGGTCGTCCAGGTTGATCGTGGGGGGAACCACGCTGTCCCGGATGGCCAGGATCGCGGCGATCGACTCGACCGCGCCGGCCGCGCCCAGCAGGTGGCCCGACATCGACTTGGTCGAGGTGATCACCGGGTGGGCGCCGACGGCGGTCCGGATCCCGATGATCTCGCCCATGTCGCCCGCCGGGGTGCTGGTGGCGTGCGCGTTGACGTGCGCGATGTCGGCACCGGTGAGGCCGGCGTCGCGAAGTGCCCGGCTCATCGCGCGGATGCCGCCCTTGCACTCCGGGTCGGGCTGCACGATGTCGTAACCGTCCGAGGTGATGCCGGCCCCGGCGAGCCGGGCGTAGATCCGGGCCCCGCGGGCCCGGGCGTGCTCGGCGCGCTCCAGGATGACCGCGCCCGCTCCCTCACCGAAGACGAACCCGTCACGGTTCTTGTCCCACGGGCGGGACGCCTTCTCCGGCTCGTCGTTGCGTGTCGACATGGCCCGCATCGCGGCGAACCCGGCGAACGGCAGCGGGTGGATGACCGCCTCGGTGCCGCCGGCGATGACCACGTCGGCGCGTCCGGAGCGGATCATGTCGAGACCCAGGGCGAGGGCCTCGGCACCGGTGGCGCAGGCGCTGGCCATGGCGTGCACGCCGGCCTGTGCGCCGAAGTCGATGCCGATCCAGGCGGCCGGGCCGTTCGGCATGAGCATCGGCACGGTGTGCGGGCTGACCTTGCGGGGGCCCGATTCCTCCAGGATGTCGTCCTGGTTGAGCAGGGTCTGGGCCCCGCCTATGCCGCTGCCGAAGCTGACCCCGAGACGTTCCCGGTCGAGACCGGCGGTCTCCAGGCCGGAGTCGGTCCACGCCTGCTTCGCGGCGATCAACGCGATCGCCTCGGAGCGGTCCAGCCGACGCAGCCGCACCCGATCGAGAACCTCGGTGGGTTCCACGGCGAGCTCGGCGGCGATGCGGACCGGCATCTGCACGGCCCACTCCTGGGTGAGCGGACCCACCCCGGAGCGACCGGCGAGCATTGCGTCCCAAGTGGACGCGACGTCCCCGCCCAACGGGGTGGTCGCGCCGAGCCCGGTGACGACGACGTCTACGTTGCTCATGTCAGTGGTTCGCCTCGATGTAGGAGACGGCGTCGCCGACGGTCTTCAGGTTCTGCACCTCGTTGTCGGGGATCTTGACGCCGAACTTCTCCTCGGCGGCCACCACGACCTCGACCATGGACAGCGAGTCGACGTCCAGGTCATCGGTGAAGGACTTCTCCTCGGCGACGTCGTCCGGGTTCACCCCGGCGACCTCCTCGAGGATCTCGGCGAGGCCAGAGGTGATCTCTTCGCGAGTTGCCATTTTGGGAATTTCCTCTCAACTGTTGGGGAGGTGCTCCGGTCCGGTCGGACTGCCTACGGGCAGCGGACGACCTGGCCGGCGTAGGTGAGGCCACCGCCGAAGCCGAACAGCAGCACCGGGGCGCCCGAGGGCACCTCCCGGCGCTCGACCAGCTTGGACAGGGCCAGCGGGATGCTCGCCGCGGAGGTGTTCCCCGAAACGACCAGATCTTTCGGGACGACCACGTGGGGCCCGAGGCCGAGCCGTTTGACGATGCCGTCGATGATCCGGGAGTTGGCCTGGTGCGGGACGAACGCGGCGAGCTCGGACACGTCGACACCGGCCTTCTCGCAGGCCTCCCGGGCGAACGGGGCGAGCGCGGTGGTCGCCCAGCGGAAGACGATCTGGCCCTCCTGCTGGATGTACGGCTGCCAGCCCTCGATCTTCAGGACGTCGCCCTTGTCGGGCGCGGAGCCCCACAGCACCGGGCCGACACCGGGCTCCTCGCCCTCGGCGACCGCGGTCAGCACGGCGGCCCCGGCCGCGTCCCCGAAGAGCACCGCGGTCTTGCGGTCGGTCCAGTCGGTGACGTCGGAGAGCTTCTCGGCGCCGATCACGATGGCGTTGCGGGCGGCCCCGGCCCGGATCGCGTGGTCGGCGGTGCCGATTCCGTAGGAGAAACCGGAGCACGCGGTGTTCAGGTCGAACGCGGCCGGCGCGGCGATCCCGAGCCGGGCCGCGACGCGGGTCGCGACGTTGGGGCAGCGGTCGATCGAGGTGCAGGTGGCGACGACGACCATGTCGATGTCGGCGGCGGCCAGGCCCGAGCCGGCGAGGGCCTTCTCGGCGGCGTAGGTGGCCATGTCGGCGACCGACTCGGCGCCGGCGATGCGCCGCTCGGCGATGCCGACCCGGTCCTTGATCCACTCGTCGTTGGTGTCGATGGTGCTGGCCAGGTCGTCGTTCGTGACGACTCGCGAGGGCTGGTAGTGGCCCATCGCGACGATGCGGGAACCCGCGGCGGTCATCGTGCTGCTCCTTCAGTCGCATGCCGGGCGATCAGGTCGCGGGCAGCGGGCAGGTCGTCAGGTGTGTTGAGGGTGACGATCTCGGGTGCGCCCTCGCCTTTGAGCTCCCGTTTGACCAGGCCGGCCAGGGTGCCGGCGGGTGGAAGCTCGAGCACGCCGGTGACGCCGAGATCCTTGAGCGTGCGCATGCACAGGTCCCAGCGGACCGGGGCGGTGACCTGGCGGACCAGGCGCTGCACCATCTCGGCACCGTTCGTGACGGCGGCGCCGTCGAGGTCGGACAGCAGGACGCGGACCGGGTCGTGCGCGGTGGCGCCTCCGGCGATCGCACCCAGGGCGGCCTCCGCGGGCGCCATGTAAGGCGTGTGGAAGGCGCCGGCGACTTGCAGGGGTCTGACCCGGGCCGCGGCCGGTGGTTCGGCCGCCAGTTCGGCGAGCGCCTCGAGGGTGCCCGCCGCGACGATCTGGCCGGTCGCGTTGCGGTTGGCCGGGTGCAGGCCGTGGCGCTTGATGGCGGCGACGACCTCGTCGGGGTCGCCACCGATGACCGCGCTCATCCCGGTGGGCTCGAGCGCGCAGGCGGCGGCCATCTCCCGGCCGCGCACGGCGGCGAGGGCGATCGCGGCCTCGGCCGGCAGCACGCCCGCGATGGCGGTCGCGGCCAGCTCGCCGACGCTGTGGCCGGCGACCAGGCCGACCTGGTCCAGCGGCAGGTGCTCGGCGGCGAGCAGGGCGGCGGCGACCAGCAGCGGCTGGGTCCGGGCGGTGTCCTTGATCTCCTCGGCGTCGGCCTCGGTGCCCAGGTGCAGCAGGTCGACCCCGGCGATGGCGGACCACCAGCGCAGGCGGGTCTCGGCACCGGGGAGCGCGAGCCAGGGAGTCAGGAAGCCGGGCTTCTGGGAGCCTTGGCCGGGAGAGAGGACAGCGAGCACGCCCTGACTCTTCCGGATGAGGGGGCCATGAGCGGTTGACGGCGGCCACCAAACCCTACGACCAGCGTTGTAGGGATCCTACAAAGAGGGCACGCTAAGTCCTGATTTGCCGTTTCTAGGAGTACACACCTTAACCGTGATTTAGGTCGCAGGGTCGAGCCGGCCGATCGTCATGGCGAGGCGTAGCGCGAACGCGTCCCGGCCGTCCAGCGGTGACAGCCGGGTCACCTCGGCCACCCGTTTGAGCCGGTATCGGACGGTGTTGGGATGCACGTACAGCTCGCGGGCCGCGCTCTCCAGCACACCGCCGGCGGCGAAGAACGCGTCGAGCGTGTCCAGCAGCCCGCCGCCGGCCCGCAGCAGCGCGCCGTAGACGTCGTGCCGCAGCGTGCGCCGGGCGGCCAGGTCGCCGGCCAGGGTGCGCTCGGGCAGCAGGTCGTCGGCGGCCACCGGGTTGGGCGCCCCGGGCCAGGCCTGGACGGCCCGGAAGCCGGCCAGGGCGGCGCGGGCCGACTCGGTGGCCTGGTCCAGCGAGGGAACGGCGGGGCCGACCACGATCGGGCCCTCGCCGAAGCTGGGGGCGAGGGCGGTGGCGCTGGCGGCGAGGTCGGTGACCCCGCCCATAACCACCACGAGCCGGTCGCCGTGCACGCCGCCGATCACCTCGAGCCGGGCCCGGCGGGCGGCCCGGTAGACGGCGTGCAGCACCGAGGTGATCTCGCCGCCGGGGGACCGGCCCACCACTACCGCGACCGGGGGCGCGTCGGCCCAGCCGAGCGCGGCCGCGCGACTGGCCAGCACGTCCGAGGAGTCGCCCCGCAGCAGGGCGTCGACCAGCATCGCCTGCAGGCGGGCGTCCCAGGCGCCGCGCGACTCGGCGGCGCGGGCGTAGACCCGGGCGGCGGAGAACGCGATCTCCCGGGAGAACTTGAGGATGGCGGTCAGCAGCGCCTCCTCCTCGCCGGCGGCGGCGAGGTGGCCGACCTCCGACTCGGCCACGTCGATGGTGACCTTGATCAGCTGAACCGCCTGGGTCAGCGTGATCGAGCGGGCCAGGGCGCGGGGCGCGGCCGCGAAGACCTCGTCGGAGATCTCCTGGCTGGTGGCGACCGTTCCGCCGGAGCGGAGCCACTCGACGAGGGAGCGGACGCCGGCCTGCGCCACCAGCATGACCCAGGAACGCTGATCGGCGGGCAGGGCGCGGAACCAGGGGAGATCGTCGTCCATCCGGGCGACGGCGGAGCTCGCGAGGGCGCCGGCGCTGCGCTCGATGCGGCGCAGAGTGGCGGCGAGCGGGGGTTTCGCGCTGTCGGCCACGACACACAGACTGCCATGCCGGGTCGGCTGCCGAGGTGAAGGGACCGCTCTGTCCGCTTCCGTCCTGCAAGTTGCAAGAACCTCAGGTCACGGCATTTATGGGCGCAATGAGAGCGTTATTTGTAGCGATTTAGGGTTTTTGTCGGGATAGCGGTGCGCCACTCCCCCGATTTCGGTCGGTGACCTGGCAGTCTGTCGCACTAGCATGGCCCGGTTCCCCCGGCCGGAACGTAATAAGGGGCACCGGGTCGCCGATGGGACACCGCGTGAAGGTTGGGGAGGCGAGATGACGGACCGCGAAGACGGACCGCTGCGCGCCGACATCGATCCCGCGCTCGAAGAGGCACCGCCGATGGCGACACCGGCCGTCGAGTCGGAGCCGGGATCGAGTCGGGTGGGGTGCCGGACAGAGCTGCACGGCTGGGCCGGAGGTCATCTGCACGGCGCGGTGCGTCCGCGCCGCCGGGCCGCGGGACGTGGCCGGCCACCCGGCCGGTGGTGCTGACCACTCACCCGAGCGGGTGAGTGGGTGGGCGCGGCACGACCGGTCCACCGCGCCCACCCGACACGGTGAGGTGTGGACGACAAGCGACGGCTGATCCTGGACCAGGCGCTCGCACTGGTCGACGAGCGCGGACTGGCCGCCATGTCGATGCGGGCCGTGGCCGAACGGGTCGGACTCACCTCGATGGCGCTCTACCCCTACGTCGGTGGCAAGGACGCGTTGCTCGACGGCCTGGTCGACCTGCTCCACCTGGAGCTCGGCTCGGCTGTCGACGGTCCCGCCGACCCGGACTGGCGGACCCGGCTGCGCGCTCTCGGCCGGGCGGTGCGGCAACTCGCGTACGCCCATCCGGGTGCCTTTCCGTTGCTGCTCAACCGCTCGTCGGCGGGCGCGTCGGCGTCCTGGCTCACCGCCGCGCTGCGCGGCATCCTGCACGACGCCGGCGTGCCCGCCGGCCGGGTGCCCGGCCTGGCCCGGATGATCTGCGCCTTCCTGCTGGGCTACGCGACCGGCGAGGTCACCGGCGGGCTGCCGGGCGGGTCCGAGGTGGACGACTTCGAGGCGGACCTGACCGATCTCGTACGCCTCGTGGAGGTCACCGTTCGAGCGGACTGATCGGTGTTTTGCCATGGTCGAGATGGGCTGTCTCCTATAAAGGGGTTATGTCCGGTGACGACGACGGTTTGCGGGAGTTCGTGACCAGCCGCCTGCCGCACCTGCGCCGGTCGGCGTTCCTGATGTGCGGCGACTGGACGACGGCCACCGAGCTGACCCGGGCCACGATGGCCCGGGTGGTGGCGGACAGCAGGCGGGGCGCGGTCGCCGACCCGGACGTCTACGCGTACGCCGAACTGATGGAGGCCTGCCGCCGCCGCAACCGCCGCCGGGAGCATGTCTTCGTGGCCGCCGCCGGCGCCGAGGGCGTCGCGGCCGAGTCCATCCTGCTGCTCGACGCCCTGCACAAGCTCGCCCCGCGCTGCCGGGCCGTGCTGGTGCTGCGCCAGTGGGACGGGTTCGAACCGGATGCGGTCGGCGCCATGCTCGACCTCGACGACGAGCGGGTCGCCGCCTACGAGCGGGCCGGGCTGGCCGCGCTGCAGAAGCTGCTCACCGAGTCCGAGGCGGCGCTGACCGGATGACCATGCCACTGACCCGGCTCCTCGAGCACGTCCTGGCGGGCGAACCGGACCTGGGCGACGAGATCGACGCGGTCTTCCGCGACGCCGACCGGATCCGCCGCCGGCGCACCCGCGTCCTGATCGCGGCCGGGGCCGGCGTGGTGGCCACGCTGGCCGTCACCGGCCTGGTGCTCACCACCACCCTGCTGCCGTCCCGGCCGGCCGGCGACCAGGTGGCCCGGCAAGCGGCTCCCGCCGGCAGCGCGGTCCCGGTGCCGTCGAACGTGGCCGACCCGGTGCTCGCCGTCCTCGCCCCGGCGGTCGACGACCGCAAGATGCACATCTACCCGCGGCCGCCCGAGCGCGGCAACGGCTGGCGGCAGTACTCGGTGACCGACTCCGCCGGCCGGGCGCGCGGGACCGTGGAGATCGCGGTCTACGACGTCGCCGGGGACATGTGCTTCCCGGTGCTGGCGCATCCGAACAAGTGCGCGCGCACCGAATGGGCGCCGGCCGGCGTCGAGTACGTCCGGTACGACGACGAGCACGACCCGGACTGGCAGGTGAACCAGACGATCGCCCGGCGGATCACCGACGGCCGCACACTGGCGGTGATGGCCACCGGCGAACGCGGCGCCGACAAGCCCGCGGCCGGCGAGCCGGGCCTCACCGGCGCGCAGATCGAGAAGATCGCCACCGATCAGCGGCTGTTCGACGCCTTCGACCCGGCCGAACGCTGCTCCGGCCCGTCGTCGGGGGCCTGCCCGGCCTTCCGCATGCCGGTGCCGCTGCCGTCGTCGTGAGTGGTGCCTAGACCCGGCGGCGGATCAGGAACGCGATGCCGGCCAGGCCGAAGACGATGACCACCAGGACCGCGCCGTTGAGCAGGAACAGCCGCCGGACCTCGGTGAGGAAGCTGTTCATCCCGGCGACCGGGTCGAGGTCCTCGTTCTTGATGTCCTGACCGATGCCGCCGCCGATGCCACCGGGCAACACGTCCGGCTTGGCCTGCAGCGGGACCCCGCCGGCGCGCAGCGTCTCGGACATGGTGAGCCGGCCGTAGAACCAGCCGTCGGTCGCCGACTTGTTGATCACCGGCTGCTTGGCCGGGCGGTGCGCCCGCGGTCCGCCGGCCGCCAGCGGGAAGAGCTCGTAGACCGCCTCCGGCGCCGTCTTCTGCATGACGGTCAGCGTGTATTTCGGACCGAGCTTGTCCGCCTTCGGGGCGGTGGTCTGCGGCGTGGCCGTCGCCATCCAGCTGACCTCGCCCAGCAGCGCGTCGAAGAGGCGGGTGCCGTCGGTCGGATCGACGATCAGCGTGCCGGCGATGTCCTTGCCGACGATCTGCACACTGGTCGGCTTGGCCGGCGGTTTCGGTGCGGCCTGCGCGGCCGGGGCGACCCCGATCGTGAGCAGCGCGGCCACCGCCACCGCCCCGACTGCCGAGATCAACCTCGCGGTCCGCCCAGGCCCCGGTGCCTCGTCGTGACCCAATTTCGCTCGAACCATAGTCCGGCCCTCCCGCCCCGTGGTGGACATGGCTGTGCGCTCGGGCTGGTCTCGCCACGACGGTGGATCGCGGCTCGGCCGAAGCACCCTCAGCCTTCCCGGACTTCTGTCCGGGCGCATCTCGAGCCGGACGAATGGGAGCCATCCGGGGATGACCGACACGACGACAACGGCCTTTGATCAGCCGCCGAATAGTACCCAGCGCGAGCAACCGGAGGGGGTCTCGGTCACCCGCTCAGCGGTTTTCGTTACCGGAACGACGGGAAGCGATGGCCTCGGAGGCGGCGAATGCGGTAAAAGGGAAAAGCGCGGTAAGCGGTGTACCGACCGGTTCGGCACACCGCCCACCTGGGCGAGCTAGAGAGCAGCCCGCGCTGCCAGCAGGCGACGCAGCGTCCGCTCGCGGCCCAGCACCTCGATCGACTCGAAGAGCGGAAGTCCCACCGTGCGGCCGGTCACCGCGACCCGGACCGGTGCCTGGGTCTTGCCCAGCTTGAGCTCGCGGGCCAGGCCGACCTCCTCGAGCGCGGCCTTCAGCGGCTCGGCCGCCCAGGTCTCCAGCGCCTCGAACGCGGCGGCGGTCGCGTCCAGGATCTCGGCGGCCTCACCCTTCATCGCCTTGGCCCAGGACGCCTCGTCGCGCACCGGCTCGTCGAGGAAGAGGAAGTCGACGTATTCCACGATCTCCGACAGCACCGCGATGCGGGTCTGCGCCAGCGGGGCCACCGCCGAGAAGACCTGCAGGTCGAACGCCTCCGGCCGCCACGGCGGGGCGGCGATCGTGTCGGTGCCCTGCAGCCACGGCGCGCAGCAGGCGGCGAACTCCTCGGGGGCGAGCGCGCGGATGTAGTCGCCGTTGAACGCCCGCAGCTTCTTGATGTCGAAGAACGCGGAGGCGTGGTTGACCTCCTCGATGCGGTACTCGTCCTCGATGACCTGCCAGGGGACGATCTCGCGGTCGCCCGAGGGCGCCCAGCCGAGCAGCATCAGGTAGTTCTTCAGGGCGGCGGCCAGGTAGCCCTCGTCGCGGTACGACTCCAGGGCGACCTTGTCGCGCCGCTTCGACAGCTTCTGCCGCTTCTCGTTGACGATGACCGGGACGTGGCCCCAGACCGGCGGGGTGTGCCCCAGCGCCTCCCACAGCATCTGCTGCTTGGGGGTGTTGGGCAGGTGCTCCTCGGCGCGGAACACGTGGGTGATCCCCATCGTCATGTCGTCGACGACGTTGGCCAGCAGGAAGAGCGGTGAGCCGTCGCCGCGGGCGATGACGAAGTCCTCGATCAGCTTGTTCTCGAACGTGGGCTTGCCGCGCACCAGGTCCTCCACCACGGTCTCGCCCTCGTCGGGCGTGCGGAAGCGCAGTGCCCGGCCGTCGCCCGGCCCGAGGTCCTTGTCGCGGCAGAAGCCGTCGTAACCGGAGTGCTGGTTGCCGGTGCGGGCGATCACGTCGTCGCGCTTGCAGCCGCAGTAGTAGGCCTTGCCCTCGCCGTAGAGGCGGGTCGCGGCGGCGATGTGGTCGGGCGCGTAGGCCGACTGGAAGTAAGGGCCCTCGTAGCTGCCGCGCTCGATGCCGACCCAGTCCAGCGCGTCGAGGATGCCGTCGATCCACTCCTGGCGGTTGCGCGCGGCGTCGGTGTCCTCGATGCGCAGGACGAAGACGCCGTTGTGCTGCTTGGCGTAAACCCAGTTCTGCAAGGCGGAGCGGATGGTGCCGACGTGGACGAGGCCGGTGGGGGATGGGGCGAAGCGAACGCGAACAGTCACCGGTTCAGTTTACGGCGTCGGCGGACGTGGCCGCCCTCGGCGCCGCGACCCGACGAGTAACAGCACCGGCCAGGCCCGGGTTGCCCGTGCTGTCGCCATCAGCACGCCACGCCACCTCCCCCGGAGCGCCGGCGACTGTGCCGCGTCCCGGGCAGGCGTGTGCTGCCGCCGGGCCCTGCTGGCGGCCGTGGTCAGCGAACCGAGCGGATCCTCAGCACGGCCAGGGCTCCGGCCAGGCTGGTGACGGCGGTGAGCACGAACAGCATCGGGTAGCCGCCGAGGAACGCGACGACCGGGGCGGCCAGCACCGGGCCGAGCGCCTGGGACACCGACGGGGCGATGTTGATCACGCCGATGTCCTTGGCCCGGTCGGCGGCGGCCGGCAGCACCTGGGTGACGACCGCCGTGTCGACCGCCAGGTAGACCCCGAAGCCGGCGCCGAACAGCAGCGCCGCCACCATCGCGACCGGCCAGGTGGGCCGGATCGCGAGCAGGACGGCGGCGACCGCGATGACCACACCCGACCAGACCACGAAGATCTTGCGCTTGCCGGCCCGGTCGGAGAGCCAGCCACCGAGCATCGCCGTGCCGACCATGCCGACCGTGTAGAGCAGGATCAGGTAGAGCAGGTCGGTCTCCGGGTCGGCGACCTTGACCTCGTCGGAGAGGAAGTAGAGCAGGTAGAGGGTGCCGAGCGCGTTGCCGAGCATGACCAGGAAACGGGTCACCCAGGCCCAGGCGAAGTCGGGGTTGCCGCGCAGGTCGAGCCGGAGCGTGAACTTCGGGACCGGCGCGTCGCCGAGCGGGTCGTCCGGGGTGCGCAGCAGGAACGGCGCCACCAGCAGGAGCAGGCCGATCGCGATGATCAGGTAGCCCGGCGACGGGGTGGTGACCACCGTGGTCACCAGGATCGCGCCGACCACCAGGCCGAGCGCCACCGGCATGCCGATCCAGCCCGAGACCAGGCCGCGCTGGGCGACCGGCACCCGGTCGGGCACCGCCGAGGTCAGGGTGGCCAGCATGATGTTGATGCCGACGTTGGCCAGCGCCCAGCCCACGGTGATCCAGAAGAGGTTGGGCGCGACGGCGAGCACCAGCAGCATGAGGAACAGCACGAGCGCGCCGCCGGCGGTCCAGATGTGCCGCCGGCCCCATCGGCGGCCGAAGAACCGCGGCCGGGTGCGGTCGGAGAGGGCGCCGGCCAGGGGGTTGACCACGACGGCGACGATCGCCCCGATGCCGGTGACGATGCCCAGCCAGAGTTCTTTGTGGGCGATGCCGAGATCTTCGATCTGCTCCGGCAGCAGGATCTGCAACGGCGTGTAGTAGGCCATCCAGAGACCCAGATTGGCCGCGAACAGCAGACCGATCCAGGTGCGCCGGACGGGGACGACCGGCTCGGCGAGGGCTGGAGTTCCGTGGGTGACCGCCATCGATCCTCCTCTGCGTAGCGAAGAGCTTACGGATCGTTAGACAGCTTGACGAGGCCCCAGTTCCGGAGTTAGTTTACCGATCAGCTAATTAACTGAGAGGTGAAATAAATGGGCAAGGTAGTGGCGGTCGAATACGTGACCCTCGACGGCGTCTTCGAGGAGCCGGCCTGGAGCGGGCCCTACTTCAACGCCGAACTGGCGAACTGGCAGGCCGGCAACCTGCGGGAGGCCGACGCGCTACTGCTCGGCCGCAAGACCTACGAGGGCTTCAAGGCCGCCTGGCCGCAGATGGAGGCGGAGACCGGCGAGTTCGGCGAGAAGATGAACTCGATGCCCAAGCACGTCGCCACCACCACACTGGTCACCCCGGAGTGGAACGCGACGTTCATCGCCGGTGAGGTCTCCGACACCGTGGCCAAGCTGCGCGCCGAGACCGGCAGCCTGCTGATCAACGGGAGCGCCTCGCTGGTCAACTACCTGACCAAGCACAATCTGATCGACGAATACCGGATCATGATCTTCCCGGTGGTGCAGGGCGAGGGCCGCAAGCTCTGGGACGACGGCACCAAGATCGCCCTTTCGCTCGCCGACTCCTGGAAGACCGCTTCCGGGGTCGAGGTGGTCACCTACGTGCCGGCCTGAGATGGCCACGGACCAGCTGAGCGTCGTGTTCGGCGCGCTGGCCGACCCGACCCGCCGGGCGATCCTGGCCCGGCTGGCCGACGGGCCGGCAACGGTCAACGCCCTCGCCGAGCCGTTCGACATGACCCTCCCGGCGATCTCCAAGCATCTCAAGGTGCTCGAGCGGGCCGGGCTCATCTCCCGCGGCCGGGAGAAGCAGTGGCGCCCCTGCCGGCTCGAGGCCGAGCCGCTGCGCGCCGCGACCGAGTGGATGAGCCGCTACCGGGAGTTCTGGGAGTCCAGCTTCGACAAGCTGGACGTGCACCTGCGCGGTTTGATGAAGGGAACAGAGCAGTGACGGACGAGGAAATGACCTTCCGGGAGCTCGACATCGTGCGCGTCTTCGAGGCGCCGCGCGAGCTCCTCTGGCGGGCCTGGACCGACCCCAACCAGATCTGCAAGTGGTGGGGGCCGGCCGGGATGCACACGCCGCGGTCCTCGGTGGAGATCGACCTCCGGCCCGGCGGGACCTTCCGGGTGACCATGGTGGCCGACGCCGACGGCACGGAATACCCCTCGGACATGCGGTTCACCAGGCTCGAGGAGCCGTCGTTGCTCGAGTTCGAGTGGGACGGCCAGCGCGGCCTCGGTGCCGGGAAGTCCACCATCACGTTCGTCGACCTGGGCGACGGCCGCACCGAGATGACCAACCACTACGCCGGCTACCTGACCGACATGATCCAGAGCTTCATGGTGGTCGGCTCCAACCAGCAGTTCGACAAGCTCGGCAAGTTCCTCACACCCGGAAGCGGCCGACCAGACCGGTGAGCCGGCGGGCGGTGGCGTTCAGCTCGTCCGCCGCCCGGTGCGACACCGTCACCGACTGCCGGGTGCCGTCGACCGCGCCGCTGACCACGCCGATGCCCTCGGCGATGTCCCGGCGGCCCGACGCCACCTCGGCGATGTTGCCGGCCATCTCCGCGGTGGTCGCGGCCTGCTGCTCGACCGTCGCCGCGATCGCCGTCTGATAGTCGTTGACCTGCCCGATCCGGGCCGTGATGGCGGCGATCGCGGTGACCGCCCGGGTGGTGTCGCCCTCGATCGCGGCCACTCGCGCGGTGACGTCCTCGGTCGCCCGCGCGGTCTCCTGGGCCAACTCCTTGACCTCGTTCGCGACCACCGCGAAGCCCTTGCCGGTCTCGCCCGCCCGGGCCGCCTCGATGGTGGGCCGACCCGCAGCAGGTCGCCGGCCGGGCCCATCCGCTGGAACACGGTGACCGCCCCGCCCAGCTGTGCCCGCACGTCGTCGACGAACGGCGTGGTCGTCCGCCGGTCGGTGTTCTGGCCGAGCCAGTCGCCGCCGATTGTCAGCCGGGGGAGGGCGACCGTCTGCTTGGCCTGGGAGACCTGATAGGTGGCGGTCCCAGCCGTGAGCCCCGCCGCGCTGCGCGAGCAGCTGGTCGGCCGCGGTCATGTCGGCGTCGACCTGGTCCTGCACCTCGTCGCCGACGGTGCTGACCAGGGTGGTGACGTCGGACGTGGTCCGGTCCAGGGCCGCCGCGTGCTGCGCGACCACCTCGGTCTCGGTGCGGTTGGCGAACCGGGAGCTCTGCCAGGCCCCCACGATGACCAGGACGACGGCGGTGATCAGGACGACGGCGGTGATCAGGACGCCCCCAGGCCCAGGGCGAGCAACTGGTGGCTCATCTGCGATCCGCGACGTCTGTGCTCCACCTGGTACCTATCGACAGGTGGCTACCGGTAATGAACGAAAAGGCCCCACCCGCTATGGGGTGGGGCCTTTTGTCCGATCCTTCTAGCTGTCGCCGCCGGTCTCGCCGACCGGCGCCGCGTTGACGTCGTCGATCGCGTACTTCTTGGCCGCCTCGGCCGGCACGTGCGCCGGTACCTTGCCGCGCAGCGCCAGCTGGCGCAGCGTGGCCACGGCCACCGACTCGGCGTCCACGTGGAAGTGGCGGCGCAGCGCGTGCCGGGTGTCGCTCATGCCGAAGCCGTCGGTGCCCAGCGACGTGTAGTCGTTCGGCACCCAGCGGCTGATCAGGTCGGGCACCGCCCGCATCCAGTCGCTGACCGCGACGACCGGGCCCTCGGTGCCCTCCAGCTTCTGCTGGATGTACGGCTTGCGCGGCTGGTCGCCCGGGTGGAGCAGGTTGTGCTCCTCGATCTCGACGGCGTCGCGCCGCAGCTCGGTCCAGGACGTCACCGACCAGACGTCGGCGCTCACCCCCCAGTCCTGCGCCAGCAGCTCCTGGGCCTTGATCGCCCACTGCATGCCGGTGCCGGAAGCCAGGATCTGCGCCGAGGGCCCGGTGGTCTCGGGCGCCGCCTTGTACCGGTAGATGCCCTTGAGCAGGCCGTCGACGTCGACGCCGGCCGGCTCGGCGGGCTGCAGGATCGGCTCGTTGTAGATGGTGAGGTAGTAGAAGACGTTCTCCTGCTTCTCGCCGTACATCCGGTGCAGGCCGTTCTCCACGATGTGCGCGATCTCGAACGCGAACGCCGGGTCGTACGCCACCACGGCCGGGTTGGTCGCCGCGATGAGCAGCGAGTGGCCGTCCTCGTGCTGCAGGCCCTCACCGTTGAGCGTGGTGCGGCCGGCCGTCGCCCCGAGCAGGAAGCCCCGGGTCATCTGGTCGGCGGCGGCCCACAGCTCGTCCGCGGTCCGCTGGAAGCCGAACATCGAGTAGAAGATGTACAGCGGGATCATCGGCTCGTCGTGCGTCGCGTAGGACGTACCGGCCGCGATGAAGCTCGCCGTCGACCCGGCCTCGTTGATCCCCTCGTGCAGGATCTGGCCGTTGATCGCCTCCTTGTACGACAGGAACAGCTCCCGGTCGACCGAGGTGTAGGTCTGGCCGTGCGGCGAGTAGATCTTCTTCGTCGGGAACAGCGAGTCCATGCCGAACGTACGCGCCTCGTCCGGAATGATCGGCACCCAGCGTGCGCCGAACTCCTTGTCCTTCATCAGGTCCTTCAGGAGCCGGACGAAGGCCATCGTGGTCGCGACCTTCTGCTTGCCGCTGCCCCGCTTGACGTCACCGAAGAGCTTCGAGTCGGGGATGGCCAGCGACTTGTGCTTGGTGCGCCGGGACGGGATGGAACCGCCCAGCTCGCGGCGACGCTCCAGCATGTACTGCATCTCGTCGGACTTCTCACCGGGGTGGAAGTACGGCGGGAGGTACGGGTTGTCCTCGAGCTGCTTGTCGCTGATCTCCAGGTAGAGCCGGTCGCGGAAGCCCTTGAGGTCGTCCAGCGTCAGCTTCTTCATCTGGTGCGTGGCGTTGCGGGCCTCGAAGTGCGACCCCAGCGTCCAGCCCTTGATCGTCTTGGCGAGGATCACGGTCGGCTGGCCGGTGTGCTCGGTCGCCCCCTTGTACGCCGCGTAGAGCTTCTTGTAGTCGTGGCCGCCGCGCTTGAGGTTCCACACCTCGTCGTCGCTCATGCCCTCGACCAGCTTGCGGGTGCGCGGGTCACGGCCGAAGAAGTTCTCCCGTACGTACGCCCCGGACTCGCCCTTGTAGGTCTGGTAGTCGCCGTCCGGCGTGACGTTCATGAGGTTGACCAGCGCGCCGTCGGTGTCCGCGGCGAGCAGCGGGTCCCACTCCCGGCCCCAGACCACCTTGATCACGTTCCACCCGGCACCCCGGAAGAACGCCTCCAGCTCCTGGATGACCTTGCCGTTGCCACGCACCGGGCCGTCGAGGCGCTGGAGGTTGCAGTTGATCACGAAGGTGAGGTTGTCGAGCTCCTCGCGGGCGGCCAGGCCGATCGCGCCGAGCGACTCGACCTCGTCCATCTCGCCGTCGCCGAGGAACGCCCAGACGTGCTGCTGGCTGGTGTCCTTGATGCCGCGGTTGTGCAGGTAGCGGTTGTAGCGCGCCTGGTAGATCGCGTTCAGCGGGCCGAGGCCCATGCTGACCGTCGGGAACTCCCAGAAGTTCGGCATGAGCCGGGGGTGCGGGTACGACGGGAGGCCACCACCGGGATGCGACAGCTCCTGCCGGAAACCGTCCAGGTCGTTCTCGCTGAGCCGGCCTTCCATGTACGCCCGCGCGTACATGCCCGGGGACGCGTGCCCCTGGTAGAAGATGTGGTCGCCGCCGCCCGGGTGGTCCTTGCCGCGGAAGAAGTGGTTCATGCCGACCTCGTAGAGGCTGGCGCTCGACGCGTAGGTCGAGATGTGGCCGCCGACGCCGATCTCCGGCCGCTGCGCCCGGTGCACCAGCATGGCGGCGTTCCACCGGATGTAGGCACGGATGCGGCGCTCGACGAACTCGTCGCCCGGGAACCAGGGTTCCTGCTCCGGCGGAATCGTGTTGATGTAGTCGGTCGAGGTCAGGGGCGGGACGCCGACCTGCCGCTCCCGGGCCCGCTCGAGCAGGCGCAACATAACGTAACGGGCTCTCTTGGCGCCGCGTTCGTCGATGACTCCGTCGAGAGACTCGACCCACTCGTTGGTTTCCTCGGGGTCGATGTCCGGAAGCTGGCTCGGCAGGCCATCACTGATCACCGGGCGCTTGCGCTCCGTGGCCACAGGCAATCCTCTTGGTCGGGTGTAGGAACCGAGCGGCGCATTGTGTGGGTCGCTCGGAGATGACACCCATCCTGCCCCCTCGCGGTGGGCATCGTCACGCCTACCCGGGGTGTCCGCGATCCGGGACACACGTACTGACCAGTAACTTTTTCAGCCCTCGATGAACGAGAAGCGCACCTGCCTGGTCGGATTGTCGCCGTTGGGATCGACCAGGCAGATCGACTGCCAGGTGCCCAGCGCGATCCGCCCGCCGATCACGGGGAGTGTCGCGTACGGCGGGATCCAGGCCGGGAGCACGTGGTCGCGGCCGTGACCACGGGATCCGTGCCGGTGCTGCCAGCGGTCCTCGGCCGGCAGCAGCTCGTCGATCGCGGCCAGCAGGTCGTCGTCCGAGCCGGCCCCGGTCTCGATGATCGCGAGACCCGCGGTGGCGTGCGGCACGAAAACATGCAGGAGGCCGTCCGCTTCGGACCGGACGAACGCGGCCGCCTCGGATGTGATGTCGCGGACAACCGGCGACCCGCCGGTCCGGACGGTGATCACTTCAGTGCGCATCCGGCCAAGCCTAGGTATAGAGGTCGAGCACCAGGAACAGGGCCGCCGTCAGGCCGAGCCAGAGTACGAGGGTCGCCGCCCTCGTCGCCGTTCTCATGATCATTCAGCGAGTAGAACACGCATCGCGACGGGATCGACGCAAATTGCTGAGTTTCTGACGTGGCGGGGTCGGCCGCCGTCGGCGATGCTGAATTTCGTGACCACCCCGCAGAACCTCGATGAGCGTTTCCGCGACGCGGTGACGGCGCTGCCCGCCCCCGGCGCCCGACGCGCTCCCGGCGAGGCCGTCCGTGACGGCTCCACCCTGACCGGGGCGCGCGCACTCGAGCTGTTCGACGCCCAGCTGGCCAGCCGCCACCTCGACCTGGCCGCCCGATGGTTGCGCAGCTTCAACGAAGGCTTCTACACCGTCGGATCGTCCGGTCACGAGGGCAACGCGGCGCTCGCCGCCGCCCTGCTCCCCACCGACCCGGCGCTGCTGCACCACCGCTCGGCCGCGTTCTTCTGCGCCCGCGCCAAGAGCCTCGCCGACGCCGCCCGGGACGTGCTGCGCGGCGTCGTGGCCAGCTCGCACGAACCGATCGCGGGCGGCCGGCACAAGGTGTTCGGCAGCGCCGAGCTGAACATCGTCCCGACCACCTCGACGATCGCCTCGCACCTGCCGCGCGCCGTCGGCCTGGCCTTCTCGGTGGCCCGGGCGCACCCGGAGCGCCGCTGGCCGGCCGACGCCATCGTGACCGCCACCTTCGGCGACGCGGCGGCCGACCACGCCACCGCGACCGCGGCGCTCAACGCGGCCGGCTGGTTCGAGCACGCCGCCGTCCCGCTGCCGTTGCTGCTGGTCTGCGAGGACGACCAGGCCGGCGCCGGCGGGCCCGCCCCGGACGGCTGGCCGGCCGCGGCGCTGTCCGCCCGCCCGGGTGTGCGCTACACCTCGGCCGACGGCTGCGACCTGGCCGCCACCTACGAGGCCGCCGCCGAGGCGGCCGGCTACGTGCGCCGCGAGCGCCGCCCGGCCCTGCTGCACCTGTCCATGGTGCGACTGATGGACCGGGCCGGGGCCGACGCCGAGGCCACCCACCGCAGCACCGAGGCGATCGGCCACGACCTCGGGCGCGACCCCCTCGTGCACACCGCCCGGGCGCTGATCGAGGCCGGCCTGCTCGGCCCGGACGAGGTGATCACCCGCTACGACGAGGTCGGCTGGCAGGTCCGCAAGGTCGCCGAGGAGGTGCTCGGCGAGCCCAAGCTGGCCTCGGTCGCCCAGATCGTCGGCCCGCTCGCCCCGCGCCGGCCGCTGCGCGTGGCCCACGAGATCACCGAGGTCGCCACCCGGGCCATCGGGCCCGGCGCGGCCACCCGGCTGCAGGCGTTCGACGGCAAGCTGCCCGAGCAGGACGGCCCGCTGACGCTCGCCCAGACGATCGACGCGACCCTCACCGACGCGCTGCTCGCCCAGCCGGGCGCGTTGCTGTTCGGCGCCGAGGTGGCCCGCCGGGGCGGCGCCCACGGCGTCACCCGCAAACTCCAGGAGCGCTTCGGCCCCGACCGGGTCTTCGACACCCCGCTCGACCAGACCACGATCCTCGGCCTGGCCCTCGGCTCCGGCCTCGACGGGCAGCTCCCGATCCCCGAGATCCGTTACCTGGCCGACCTGCACACCGCCGAGGACCAACTGCGCGGCGAGGCCGCCACCATGTCGTTCTTCTCCTCCGGCGCCTACCGCAACCCGATGGTGGTGCGCGTCGCCGGGCTGGCCTACCAGCAGGCCTTCGGCGGGCATTTCCAGAACGACAACTCGGTGGCCGCGCTGCGCGACATCCCCGGCCTGGTGCTCGCCGTGCCGTCCCGGCCCGGCGACGCCGCGCCGATGCTGCGCACCTGCCTCGCGTCGGCCGCGGCCGACGGCAGCGTCTGCGTCTTCCTCGAGCCGATCGCCCTCTATCAGACCCGCGACCTGTACGAGCAGGGCGACAACGAGTGGCTGTCGCCCTACGCCGGCCCGGTCTCCTGGTCGAGCGAGCACGTACCGGTCGGCCGGGCCCGCACCTATCCCGTGGGCAACGCCGCCGATCTGACCATCATCACCTTCGGCAACGGGGTGCGGCTGTCCCTGCGCGTCGCCGCCCGGCTGGCCGAGGAGGGCGTCGGATCCCGCGTGGTGGACCTGCGCTGGCTCAGCCCGCTGCCGGCCGCCGACCTCGTGCGCGAGGCCTCCGCGACCGGCCGGGTGCTGATCGTCGACGAGACCCGGCGCACCGGCGGGGTCGGCGAGGGCGTCCTCGCGGCCCTGGTGGACGGCGGTTTCATCGGTTCCGCCCGGCGGATCGCATCGGCGGACTCCCTCATTCCGCTCGGACCGGCCGCGAAGCACGTGCTGGTGGGAGAGGATGCCATCACACAGGGTGCCCATGCCCTGCTGGCACGGTAAATTGCCACACACTCGGTGCGCCACTTGCGCACTGGCCCACAAGTGTGTGGACTACCCCCAGGTTTCCGGCAATTTCACTCTTGGCTAGGAGGACTTAGACAGTGAGCGCGACCGCTGGTCAGGCCGACGGCGTACGTAGCCTGGCGGACCGGTTCGGCTTCGAGCCGAACATGGTGGTCATGGAGATGGGCTACGACGACGATGTCGACGAAGACCTCCGTGACGCCCTGACCGAACGCGTCGGAGAGCTGGTCGAGGAGGACACCGACGAGGTCGTCGACGCGGTGCTGTTGTGGTACCGCGACGGTGACGGTGACCTGTTCGAACTGCTCACCGATGCCCTCGGCCCTCTCGCCGACAACGGCGTGGTGTGGCTGCTGACCCCCAAGGCCGGCCGGGACGGCCACGTCGAGCCGAGCGAGATCAGCGAGTCCGCCCCCACGGCGGGCCTGCAGCAGACCTCGACGGTCAACGCCGGCAAGGACTGGGCGGGCGCCCGGCTCGTCTCCCCCAGGGGTGCCAAGAAGAAATAGCTCGCTGTTGTTCTCCGTGCCGGCCGGCGTCCGTTGGCGCCGGCCGGGCTAGCATGTGCCCATGCCGCTCCCGGTGGGTGCCGTCGCGCCCGAGTTCAGCCTGAAAGATCAGAACAATCAACCGGTACGCCTCGGCGCCTTCCGCGACCGCAAGGCCGTCCTGCTGGTCTTCTACCCGCTGACCTTCACCGGGACCTGTCAGGGTGAGCTGACCGGCATCCGGGACGACATCGACCGCTACGTCACCGACGACCTCCAGGTCCTCGCCGTCAGCGTCGATTCCGTCTACAGCCACAAGGTCTGGTCGCTGCAGGAGGGCTTCGACTTCCCGCTCCTGGCCGACTTCTGGCCGCACGGCGGGGTGGCCCGCGACTACGAGGTCTTCAACGAGCAGGCCGGCATCGCCAACCGCGGCACCTTCCTGATCGACCGGACCGGCGTGATCCGGTTCGCCGAGGAGATCGGCCCGGGTCAGGCCCGCGATCGCTCGGTCTGGGACGCGGCCGTCGCCGCCCTCCGGGCCGCCGATCGGACAGGGTAGGATGACGGCTCCGGTCGCGGCGACCCAGGTCACCCGCCGATCCGGGCGCGTAGCTCAGTGGGAGAGCACTCGCCTTACAAGCGAGGGGTCGTAGGTTCGAAACCTACCGCGCCCACCACACCCCATCCGCACCTGCGGAAACGTAATCGGATAACCGTCAGGTAGCGGGAACGATCGACGGCGGACCACTCGCTTGTGCCTTCGTCGGGTGATCGTGATCGCCTGGAGAAATCGGCCTTCGACCCGGCGGCGCTGACGCTCCTGGAAGCACGCGACGGCCGGCCCGGGATCAGGCGGCGGACCGGTTGTGCATCGGGCCGCCGGCATCGAATCGTCGGCATCGAATCGCCGGCATCGGGGCGTGTCCGATCCGGCCGGTGAGGTCGGGGCGCTTCCGGCGGCGTGGCCGAGGCGGAGATCGGCAGGATCGACGTTGGGCAGGGCGCCGGCCGCCAGGGGTCAGCCGGCTGCTGCCTGCTCGCTGCTGCCGACCGAGCCCGGATCCGGAGTTCGGCCGGCTCTGCGACCGGCACAGCGATGCGGGCCGGCGCGTCTCGTTCGGCAGCGTTCCGGCGCGGTCCGGCCACCTGCCCCGGCGAGGGGCGGCCCGGGCGAAGGGGCGTAGGCGGGGCCGCGCCGGCGGCCCACGTGCTGCGGGTGGGTCGCCGGCGCGGGGACTTCACTGTGGACCGGAGGTGGCGGGCGGCCAGGGCGCGCCCGGCTCGAGCTCGGTCAGCCGCTCCAGGCGGGCCCGGATGGCGTTGCGGCTGCGGCCGAACTCGGCCATCAGCTCGCGGGGGCGGGCGCCCGCCCGGAAGCGGGTGCGCAGGCGGTCGTCGTCGTCGGGGGTCCAGCGGGTGCCCTGGTTGGGGTGCCGGGCGCCGCGGTCGGGCGGGGGCGCCTGCGGTGGTGCCGGCGCGGGCCGGGTCATGCCGATCAGACCGGCCAGGGTCGAGGTCAGGACCTCGGTGACGTTGGGCAGGTCGGCGGGGGACAGACCGGCGCTGAGTTCGCTGAGCACGTCGCCGTCCGGGCCGGTGCTCACGATGCACAGGTCGATGCGGTGATCGTCGGTGGGGAACGCGGTCACCTGGTAGTCGGTGTCGCCGAGCAACAGGCGGCGGTCGAGGGTGATGGGGGACGTCTGAAGCGCGGTGTCATTCATGACCGTGACCATAGGGTCACCCTCTGACAGTTTCGGCGCCGCCGAAGCCGGTCGGCCGGCCCTCGCTCAGGCCCGCCCGGCCTGAGCCAGCCACGTGCGGTAATGGTCGTGGAACGGCTCCTTGCCCTTGGTGAGCGCCTCGCGTAACTCGCCCATCGCCCGCAGTGCCCCCTCGACGATCTCGTCCGGGTAGCCGAGGGTGATCCGGTGCTCGGCGAACTCGTCCTCGTCCTCGACCTCCACCCGGCCGTCGGCACGGTAACGCACCAGGTCGATGTCGAGGTCGATCACGGTCAGCTCGGCCGGGCCGGTCCACTCGGCCGGGGTGGTGACGTCGCAGTACATGTCCCGGACGTCCGGCTCGGCCAGGCACATCGCCATCCACCAGCCGCCGGCCGGGATCAGCCGCACGGCGTCGGCCCTGGTCAGACCGGTCGGCCGGGTGCCGTAGTGGTAGCTGACCACGCTGCCGCGCGGGGTGGCGATCCAGGTGCCGTAGGTGTCCTCGCCGAGCAGCTGCCCGGTCACCTGCCGATGCGGCGAACCGTCGAACTTGCGCAGGATCAGATCGACGGCGGTCACCCGGAGAGGCTACATCGATGACCGTAGAGTGACATGCCCGCCCGGGACCGGACCCGAAGCGTTGCCGAACCGTTCACCGGCCGTGCAACCGGGATGCAACGGCGGAACCATCAAGCGGGACCGGTCGGCGACCGAAACAACAGTCGCCGGCGGGGGAAACCCGCAGGTGGGCGGGCCCCGGTCGGACATCCCCTCGGCGACCGGGCCCGCCCGGGTGAAACCAGATCTCCGGGAGGACATGGCATGGCTGAGCTGCACATCGGCGCGGATGCCGAGAAGACGGTGGTCTCGGCGTACCCGCTGCGGACCCGGACCGGACGGGCGCGCCGCCGCCGCACCGGGGCCGTGACCGAGTTCCTCCCGGTGACCCCGAGCGGCCGCAGCCGCGAGATCCGGCTGACGTTTCTCGCCCGCCTCAGCCTTCCGCTGGTCCTGGTCTCGGCGTTCATGTTCGCCGCCGGCGTGCCCGGCTGGCTGGTTCTCACCCTGGCCGTCGCCACCCTCGGCCTGGCCGGCTGGGACGACCGCCGCCGCGCCCAGCGCACCACGTTCCGGCTGCCCGCCGACTCCGGCGCGCGCGTCCTGCGTACCCCCGAGGAGCGGGCCGCCTACGGCCGGGCCGTCGCCGTCGCCCGCCGCATCCGGCGCACCTGGCCGGCGCTGCCCGGCATGATCGACCCCGAGTCCGCCGACCGCACCCTCACCCATGCTCTCGACGACCTGGCCACGCTTCTGGTCCGGCGGCAGGAGATCCGCCGGCTCCGGGCGGGGCTCGACGGCGTACGCGTCCAGGACGTGCCCGCCGCGAGCCCGGCCGCGCTCGCCCTCACCGAGCAGCGGGCCCGCACCGAGGCGCTCTGGCTCGCCTCGGCCGAGCAGGCCAACCGCATCCTGCGCAGCATCGACGAGACCGCCGTGGCCGGCGAGGTGTTCGTGCGCGAGCAGCGGATCGGCGCCACCGCCCGGCAGGCCGAGGCCACCCTGGCCCGGCTCACCGTCGGCGCCGCGCCCGCCGAGGCCGCCCCGGAGCTGGCCGAGAACACCACTGTCGTGCTGGCGGCCTACCGGGAGCTTGCGGCTGCCGCAGAATTGCGGGTGTGACCCCGACTGACGACGTGCTCCGCGAGGTCGGTCCCCGGCTGCGGGCGTTGCGCCGCAAGTCGGAGATCACCCTCGCGGCGCTGGCCGAGACCACCGGCATCTCCGTGAGCACCCTGTCCCGCCTCGAGTCCGGGCAGCGCAAGGCCACCCTCGAACTGCTGCTGCCGCTGGCCCGGGCCTACCGGGTGCCGCTGGACGAGCTGGTCGGCGCGCCGCCGACGGGTGATCCGCGGGTCTACGCCCGGCCGATCGAACGGTTCGGCCAGTTGATCCTGCCGCTGAGCCGCAACCCGGGCGGCCCGCAGGCGTTCAAGCACGTCATCGCGGCCGGCGAGCGGTCGGAGCCGGAGCCGAAGACGCACGAGGGCTACGAGTGGCTCTACGTGCTCACCGGCCGGCTGCGGCTGATCCTCGGTGAGCACGATCTGGTCCTGCCGGCCGGCGAGGCGGCCGAGTTCGACACCCGGGTGCCGCACTGGTTCGGTGCGGCCGGCGGCCAGGCGGTCGAGTTCCTGACCATCTTCGACGCGCAGGGCGCCCGGATCCACGTCCGGGCCCGGCCGTCGAACACGTCGCCGTCAGGTGCGGCGCGGGCTGCGGGGCGGCCGGGATCCGACGGGGCGTGACCCGCGCGGCCGGGTACCGGCTCCTCGGGCACGAAAGTTCATTCCATTGTGTGACTCGACCGTCACGCAGAACGCAACTAGTTTGTCTGACGACATGCGTGCCCCCGCCGATCCCCGTGAACCGTCCGCTACCTGCGCTAACGATCCGGCGGCCGGTCGGACGTCGCTGCCCTCAGGCGGCCCGGCGGCTGGTGGACATCTGCCGGGGCACGGTGAGCCGGGGTTCGCTGACCGCGCCGAGCGAGTCGACGAGCAGGTTCTGCACGATCTCCGGATCGGGCAGCGACCACTGTGTCCGGTCGGGGTCGACGGCCCAGCGCACGGCACCTTCCAGCATCCGGCTGGGCGGGGCCGGGATCCACGAGCCGCAACCGTGGCGCACGACGTCGAGCCGGTGCTCCAGTTCGGTGCGCAACGGGGCTCCGGGTCGGACCAGGAACATCCACCGCCCGGCCGCGGTCACCGCGACCGGCCCGATCCCGGCCCGGTGCAGCCGGGCCGAGCCGAGCACGCGCAGGCCGAGGGCGGCCGGCGCCTCCAGTGCGTCGAAGCGCTTGCCGGTGACCAGCAGCACGCTGTACGGCCGGTTCCGCCACCAGTGGCGCACCCGGCCGGTGTCGGTCGTGGCGTCGTCCTCCCAGTACTCCATCGCCGGGTGGCACATCATGATCGGGCAGCCGGGTCGTCCACAGTCGAATCGGTGGCCGGTCAGGCGGGCGCCGGGCGTCACCGCCCAGCCGTGGGTGGCATAGCGCAGCGCATGCCTGCGCAGTCGCCTCCGGTCAAGGGGGACGAACGGTCTATTCGCGGTCCACTGCATGGCTCGATTCCCCCCGATCTGGGCAGATCCCCGGCCATAGCAGTTGCCGTCGCCGTATCCAAGCCCGACACACCTCGTTGGGCTCCTCAGATCCACCCTTTGCAAGTTGCACTGAAAACTACGAGCATCGGTGAGCAGGCGATCACACACGTTGTGCGACGCACGCACACGCAAGTGGTCAAGACTGCGAATTGACACAAGGGCTCGCCGGCGGGGGTCGCCGGGGGGTCGGGGGAGGCACCGTGGACGAGCTGCCGATCGGCCGCCGCGTCGCCTATTGGCGCGGCCGACGAAAGATGTCCCAGCAGGTCTTCGCGGACCGGTTGGGGAAGTCCAAGAGCTGGGTCGACAAGGTGGAACGCGGGGTCCGCCGACTCGACAAGTTCTCCGTCGTCTATGAGATCGCCGACGTGCTCCAGGTCGACGTCCAGCTGTTGCTGGGCAAGGACGTGGAGCGCCGGCCGGAAACGCAGAACTGCATCGATCAGGTGGAAGTCGAGGAGATTCGCGCCGCTCTGGAGCGTTATGACCAGATGAGCGCGTTCTTCCAGGCTGTGCCACACTCACCGCCACTGTCGGAAATGCGCAAAGCAGTCAGCCACGCGTGGCTGACCTACCAGCACGCGAAGTACGGCGTATTGGCCCGCGCCCTGCCCAAGCTGCTGCGCGACGCGCAGGCCGCGGACAGTGCGCACGCCACCACCGAGGAGGCCTCGGCGGCGGCTCACCTGCTCGGGCAGGTCTACCAGATCGCCTCGTCGGCGCTGCGCAAGGTCGGCGAGCACGAACTGTCCTGGTTGGCCGCCGATCGCTCGATCGCGGTCTCCCAGCGGGCCGGCGACCAGCTCCTGGCCGGGCTGGCCAGCTACCGGGTCGGCAGTGCGTTGCTCGCCCTCGGCCGGGTGCGACCGGCGCTCGAGGTGAACGTCAACATCGCCAACCGGCTCGCGCCCAGTCGCGAGCTCGCCGGCGCCGACCGGCTCTCGGTGTACGGCATGCTGCTGCTCAACGGTGCGATGGCGGCGGCCCGCATCGGCGACAGCGCCACCGTGCGCGACCTGCTCTGTGGCGCGGAGCAGGCCTCGCTCGAACTGGGCGGCGACTTCAACCACTACTGGACCAGCTTCGGCCCCACCAACGTGCAGCTGCATCGGTGCGCCACGGCGGTCGAGCTCGGCGACGGCCGCACCGCGGTGGAGACCCACGAGAGACTTCTCGACCCGGTGGGCTTCAACGCGATGCTGCCCGAACGGCGGGCGCACCACTACCTGGACATCGCCCGCGGGTACACGCAGATCGGCAACATCGAGAAGGCCAGCGAGATGCTCCTGGAGGGCGACCGGCTCGCCCCGTCGGAGATCCGTTGCCGGCCGCTCGCCCACGAGGTCCTTTCCGACGTGCTCCGCCGTACGCGTGGCACGCCGCCCGCTCCGATCGCGGAGTTGGCCGAGCAGATGGGAGTCGGCGTATGAGTGGGCTATGTGCCCCGGCCGCGACGGCGGAACGCAAGTCGGCACCGAGGTCGGGGTGGGTCGGCGCGTGATGACCGGTAACCCCTCGCCCGGCGTGCTCTACATCCTGGTCTGTGGCTCGCCCATCGCCCGTGACGTCGGCATCCTGGTCGGCCTGGCCCAGCAGGAGGGCTGGGACGTGTGCGTGATCACGACGCCGGACGGACGGAAGTTCGTCGACGTGGCCGCGCTCCAGGCACAGACCGGACATCCGGTACGTACCTACTACAAGAGCCCCGGCGATCCCGACATGCTTCCCGACGCGGACGCGATGATCGTCGCGCCCGCGACGGTCAACACCGTGAACAAGTGGGCCGCCGGGATCACCGACACGCTCGTGCTCGGGCTGCTGGTGGAGGGCTACGGCTACGGCGTGCCGACGGCCGTCGTGCCGTACACGAACAAGGTGATGGCCCTGCACCCCGCCCTGCACGAGAGTCTCGCCAAGCTCCGCGACTGGGGGGTGCACGTCCTCTACGGCGAGGACGTGTGCCGGCTGGGCGCTCCCGGGCAGACCGATCGCTTCCGGGGGCAGTTCCCGTGGCGGCGCGCCCTGCAGGCGGTCAGCAATCCGGTGACGATGAGCAGCCGAGTCGAGCCGGGGGCTGTCTCATAGCCCGATAGAGTTGTCGGCCGTGACCGACATTGCCGCACCACCCACCGTCCTGGACGTGGTGAACGCCCTGGACCGGCGCTATCCGCGGGACTGGGCGGAGTCCTGGGACCGGGTGGGCCTGGTGCTCGGCGACCTCGCGCACCCGGTGGCCCGGGTCCTCTGCGTGGTCGACTGCGTCCCCGAGACGGTCGACCAGGCGCTGGACGGGGGCGCCGACCTGATCGTGGCGCATCACCCGCTGCTGCTGAAGCCGGTGTCGACGATCGCCCCGGACACCTACAAGGGGCGCATCATCCACCGGCTGATCCGCGGTGACGTGGCCCTGTACGCCGCGCACACGAACGCCGACGTCGCCAATCCCGGCGTCTCGGACGCCCTCGCCCGCCGGCTCGATCTGTCGGATCTGCGCCCGCTGGTGGCCGCCGCCTCCGGCGCGGGCCGGGGGATCGGCCGCATCGGCACGCTGCCCGAGCCGATGGATCTCGCCGAGTTCACCGGCTTCGCGGCGACCCGGCTGCCGGCCACCACGGCCGGGGTGCGCGCGGCCGGGGACCCGGGCCGGACGATCCGCACCGTCGCGGTCTGCGGCGGTGCCGGCGACTCGTTCCTGGGCGACGCGGTGCGAGCGGGCGTGGACGCGTACCTTTGTGCTGATCTTCGCCACCATCCCGCGAGCGAGCATCTCGCCGAGGACGGCCCCGCGCTGCTCGATGTCGCCCATTGGGCGACCGAGCGTCCCTGGCTGGACGAGGTCGGGGAATGGCTGCGCGGCGAGTTCGGCGTCGCGGTCACGGTGTCCGACGTGGACACCGACCCCTGGACCGTCCATGCTTTCAGTTCCTCGGAGAAAGAGACGCAGTCATGAAGGCCTCCCCGGAAGCCCAGCGCCGCCTGCTCGACCTGCAGGCTGTCGACACCGCCCTGGCCCAGCTCGCCCACCGGCGCAAGTCGCTGCCCGAGCTCGCCGAGATCGACACCGTGTCGCGGGAGTTGTCCGCGCTGGAGGACGAGCGCGTGCGGGCGCAGGTCGCGGTCGACGACATCGAGCGCGACATCACCCGCTTCGAGAAGGACATCGAGCAGGTCCGCCAGCGCAAGGAGCGGGACCAGAAGCGCCTCGACGGCGGCGGTGCGCTGCGCGAGATCGAGGGCTTGCAGCACGAGCTGGCCACCCTCAACCGGCGCCAGTCCGAGCTCGAGGACGCCGAGCTGGAACTGATGGAGCAGAAGGAGACCGCCGAGGCCGCGCTGGCCGAGGTGGTGAGCCGGCTGCAGGCCGCGCTGGCGAAGCGGGCCGCCGCCGAGCGCCGCCGCGACGAGACCCTGTCGGACATCACCAAGGAGGTGGAGTTCAAAGCCGCCAGCCGTGGCCCGCTCGCCGCCGACCTGCCGGCCGACCTGGTCACGCTGTACGACAAGATCCGCCTGGAGTCCGGCCTCGGCGCGGCCCTGTTCCGCGCCGGCCGGTGCGGCGGTTGCCGCATCGAGCTCTACGGCGCCGACCTCGCCCGGGTCAAGGGCTCGGCGGCCGACGACGTGGTCCGCTGTGAGGAGTGCCGCCGGATCATGGTGCGCACGTCGGAGTCCGGGCTGTGAGAGTCTCGATCGAGGCCGACGGCGGCTCCCGCGGCAACCCCGGCCCGGCCGGCTTCGGCGCGGTGGTCCGCGCGGTCCCGGACGGCCAGATCCTGCTCGAGCGGTTCGGCTCGCTCGGCCGGACCACCAACAACGTCGCCGAGTACACCGGTCTCATCGAGGGTCTGAAAGCCGCCCGGGAGCTCGACGCGACCGAGGTCGAGGTCCGGATGGACTCGAAACTGGTGATCGAGCAGATGTCCGGCCGGTGGCAGATCAAGCACCCCGGCCTGCGCCCGCTCGCGGCCACCGCGGCCGAACTGGTCACCCACTTCGACAAGGTGACCTTCGACTGGATCCCGCGCGAGCGCAACAAGGCCGCCGACGCCCTGGCCAACCGGGCGATGGACGAGGCCGCCGGCAAGAAGGTCGCTCCGGAGGTCTCGGCGGACGACGTGGCACCGGCGTCGTGGGCGCCCCCGTCGATGGACAACGCCACCCGGATCATCCTGGTTCGGCACGGTTCGACGGCGCTGACGGCTCAGGGCCGCTACTCCGGTCGCGGCGACGTCCCGCTCTCGGACGAGGGCGAGGCGCAGGCCATGGCGGCCGGCGGCCGGGTGGCCGGTATCAGCCGCGATGTCACGGCCGTCCTGAGCTCGCCCCTGCTCCGATGCACGCGTACGGCCGAGCTGATCGCCGCCGAGGTGGGCGGGGTGGCCGTGACGGTCGTCCCCGACCTGATCGAGTGCGACTTCGGCGACTGGGAGGGCCTGACCTTCACCGAGGTCCAGAACCGCTGGCCGGACGAGATGCGCGAGTGGCTGGCGTCCCCGGCGGTGGCCCCGCCGGCCGGCGAGTCGTTCCGGGCGGTGGCCAAGCGGACCCGGGGAGTCCTGGCCGCGATCAAGGACCAGTACGCCGGGGGAGTGGTCGTGGTGGTCTCGCACGTCTCCCCGATCAAGCTGATCCTCAAGGACGCGCTGGCCGCCTCGGACGCCTTCCTGCACCGCATGTTCCTGGACGCCGCGGGCGTTTCGACCATGGACATCTGGCCGGACGGGAACATCGCGGTCCGGTCCGTGAACGAGACGTCCCACCTGCGCTGACCCTTCGGCCCGACTTTCGGCCGATGTCCCGGCTACTTTCTCCGACCGGCGCAGGATGTGCGGAGTTGCGCCGATAGGCGATTGTGGTATCCGCGCTCGCGTCGTGCGGCGCTTCACTCGGGGACGGGCACGGGGCATGATGCGGATGAGTCGGCGTGGGCTGTTTCGCGGGGCCGGGCTCGCAGCGGTCGGGGCGGCGGTCGGGGCGGTCGGGGCCACCGAGGTGCCGCACTGGTGCGGGTGGGATCACCCGCCGCTCGGCGGGGGCTATGCGGCCGCCGCCGACAACCAGGAGGCGATCGGCACGTCGTCGGTCAACATCCGGTACTTCGTGCAGAGCTCGCGGCCCCTTGTCGCGCTGACCTTCGACGACGGGCCGGCGCCCCGCTACACGCCGATGTTCCTGGACGTGCTCGAGGCCGCCGAGGTGAAGGCCACCTTCTTCATGGTGGGCCGCAACGTCCGGGACCACTACCAGCTCGTCAAGGACCGGCTCGACGGGCACGAGGTCGGCAATCACACGTGGGCGCACCGCGACCTCGCGACGATGGACCTGCCGGCGATCCAGGACGACCTCCGGCGTACGCACCTGATGATCCAGGACAAGCTGGGGCGTACGCCCACGATCATGCGGCCGCCGTTCGGGCATCTCGGCGGGTCGACGGTGCTGGCGGCGGACTCGGCCGGCTACGACGTGATCCTCTGGGACCGGCAGATGCACGAGCGGCGCTTCGCCGATGACGTGCCGGGTCAGGCCAAGGACATCGTCGACACGGTACGGGCAGGATCGATCGTCCTGGCGCACGACGTCGGGGACAAGCGGCGGCTGGTGGCGCTGCGGGCGCTCAAGGACACCGTCGCCGGGCTCAAGGCACGTGGGTTCGAGTTCGTCACCGTGTCGGAACTGATCGCGGAGGCGGCCAAGCCGTCGGTGGAGCGACACTGACGGGGTGGACCTGCGGCTGCCGTCGCCCCTGGAGCGGCTCGACGAGCCCGGGCTGACTATCTATCTGAAGCGCGACGACCTGATCCACCCGGATTTTCCCGGCAACAAGTGGCGCAAACTCAAGTACAACCTGGTGGCGGCCCGGGAAGCGGGCAAGCGGACGCTCCTGACGTTCGGCGGCGCCTATTCCAATCACCTGCGGGCGACGGCGGCGGCCGGGCACCATTTCGGCTTCGAGACGATCGGCATCGTGCGTGGTGCGGAGCACACGCCGCTCAACCCGGTGCTGGCGCGGGCCCGGGAGCTGGGCATGACGCTCGCCTATCTGGACCGGGCGGCATATCGCCGGAAAGCCGAGGAGCGGCTGCGTGAGACGTACGGCGATTTCTTCCTCATCCCGGAGGGCGGCGCCAACCGGTACGCGTTGCGGGGTTGTGCCGAACTGGTCGAGGAGATCGATCGGGACTTCGACCTGCTCTGTTTCTCGAGCGGCACCGGCGCGACGCTGGCCGGGGCGGCGACGGCCCTGCGACCCCACCAGCGGGCCCTCGGTTTCTCGGCGCTCAAGGGTGACTTCCTGGCCGGCGAGGTGCGGCGGCTGCAGGCCGGGTACGGCCACGAGACCGGCAACTGGTCGATCGACGACCGCTTCCACTTCGGCGGATTCGCCAAGCGGCCGCGACCGCTGCTGGAGTTCGTCGACGACTTCCACCGGCGGCACGGGATCGCGCTCGACCCGGTCTACGAGGGCAAGATGATGTACGCGCTGCTCAACGGAGCCGTCGAGCCGGGAACGTCACTGGTGGCCGTGCTCTGACGAGCTGATCTGCGCGGTCAGATGGGCCTCGACGGTGGCCGCCATGTCGACCGAGGTGTCGTCCAGCAGCCATTGGATCTGCAGGCCGTCCATGAGGGCGATCAGTTCGCGGGCGGCCCGCGCCGCGTCCACCCCGGGGCGCAGGTCGCCGGCCTCGCACGCCTCCCGGTAGGCCTTCTCCAGTTCGCGCACGAGCGTGCGATAGCGCTCGACGAAATAGGCGTGCGCCGGGTGGTCGGCCGCGGTCGCCTCGGCCGACAGCACGGTGAAGAGTTCGACGATGCCGCGCCGGGTGGTGTTCAGGGCGACCAGGTCGACGAGGCGGCGCAGGGCGGCCGCGCCGCGCGGCTGTCCCGCGGTGATCCAGGTCTGGTCGACCTCGTCGCGCAGCTCCAGAACGGCCAGCAGCAGCGACTCCTTGGTCGGAAAATAGTGCAGCAGGCCGGGATGGGAGAGGCCGCAGCGGGCGGCGATCTCGCGCAGCGACGTGCCCCGGTAGCCGGCCTCGCCGAACAGCGCGGTCGCCTGGTCGAGGATGTCGCGTCGTTTGGCCCGGCCCTTCGCGTAACCCACCGGTAAATACTTACCAACCGGTTGGGATTCGTCTAGCGTCGGTCGCATGGCTGTCACCGCCCTCCAGCCCGCCCCGGCGCTGCGCCGGGCACGGTTCGCCACTTCCACGATCTTCGCTGTTCATGGTGCCGTGACCGGGACCTTCGCCGCACGTGTCCCCTGGGTGGCCGACCACGTGGGCGCCGGTGCCGGCGGTCTGGGCCTCGCGTTGCTCATGCCGGGCGTCGGCGCGCTGCTCGCGATGCCGCTCTCCGGCCGGCTGGCGCACCGCTTCGACCTGCGGAGTCTCACCCGGGTGCTGATCGTCTGCTGGGCCGCGGCGCTGCTGCTGCCGGCCCTGCCGGGGTCGCTGCCGCTGCTGTGCGTGACGCTGGTGAGCTACGGCGCGACCGCCGGGCTGGCCGACGTGGCGATGAACGCGCACGCGGTGATCGTCGAAGAGAAGTACCAGAAATCAGTCATGTCGGGCTTTCACGGCTGGTGGAGCGTCGGCGGGCTGGTCGGCTCGGCCGGTGGTGCCCTCGCCGCCCGGGCCGGGCTCGGCGCGCCGCCGCACTTCGCGCTGACCACGGTGGTGCTGATCATCGTGAGCGTGGCGGTGTCCTTCTGGCTCCTCGACAGTCGTCCCGAGCCCGGCCTCGAGGAACCGCCCGCGTTCGCCCTCCCGTCGCGCGCGGTCCTGCCGATCGGCTTGATCGGGCTGTGTGCCGTCTTCGCCGAGGGCGCCAGCCTCGACTGGTCCGCCGTCTACGTGCGTGACCTGCTGCACAACTCGGCCTCGACGGCGGCGGCCACCGTCTCGATCTTCTCGATCTGCATGGCGATCGCGCGGTTCGGCGGCGACTGGGCGGTGCGCAAGCTGGGCGCGGTCAATGCCGTACGCCTCTCCGGGGTGATCGCCACCGCGGGCGCCCTGATCGTCGTGCTGACCAAGCCGGTCGCGCTGGTGATCACCGGGTTCGGCCTGCTCGGCGTCGGCATCGCGGTGGTCGTCCCGCTCGTCTTCGCGGCCGCCGGCCGGCTGCCCGGACATCCGGGGCGCAACATCGCCGGGGTCGCGGGCATCGCGTACGGTAGTGGTCTGATCGCCCCCGGCATTATCGGTGGCATCGCCCACGTGTCGAGCTTGACCGTGTCGTTCGTGGTGATCGTGGGCCTGGTCGCGATCATGGGGCTGGGCGCGACAGTCCTTAAAAATCGCAAGGGTTCGCTGTAACATACAGTTATGGGCGACGACGGAGTGCTTGGCCGGATCGAGACGCAGGTGGCGCTGCTCATGCGGCTCGGCGAGGCGACCCGCCGGTCGACCGGGGTGCAGCCGCACCGAGCCCTCGACCGGGCCGCCTATGTGATCCTCCGCCGGCTCGAGCAGGACGGGCCGCTCAACGTGTCGGTCCTCGCCGCCGCCCTCAACCTCGACGGCTCCACCGTCACCCGGCAGGTCACCGCGCTGCAGAAGGACGGCCTGGCCGAGCGCGGCCCCGACCCCAAGGACGGGCGCGGCACGGTCATCGCCGCCACGCCCCTCGGACTGACCGAGGTCGAGCGAGTTCGCCAGGCCCGCAAGATGCTGTACGGCAAGATACTCGCGGGCTACTCCGATCAGGAGCGCCAGGACCTGGCCGCCACCCTCGAGAAATTCACCGGGGCACTGGCCGAGCACATGCGCACCCGGGTGTAGCCGCCCACCCATCGGGGAACTTCCATCGATGTGAGAGGACTGACAAGACCGGCGCGAATCCTGGTCATCGCCCTGGCCGCGGTGCTGATCGTCGGCTTGGCCGCGATCCTGATCGGGAGCAACGGCCGCGACGGCAGCCCGAGCAAGGTGACCGGCAAGCGCAACGGTGAGCACAACGCCACCTTCGAGCTTCTCGACGGCGCCACCTCGGTGCGGGTGCGGACCGGCTCCCTCGGCGACGACCTCTACCAGGTGCGGGTGCCCGACGGCGGCGGCCTCGTCCCGCGTGCCGACCAGGCCGACGGCACCGTCCGGGTGCATCTCGCCGCCGCCCCCGAGCCGGGCTCCGGCGTGGTCGAGGTCGTGCTCAATTCGGCGGTCGGCTGGACGGTCCGCCTCGACGGCGGCACCCGGGACGCCGCGATCGACCTCAGCGGCGGCCTCGCCGACGGCGTCCAGCTGGCCGGCGGGGCGGGCCGCATCGACGTCGCGCTGCCCAAGCCGTCCCGCCCGGTCGCCGTGGAGATGACCGGCGGCGTCGACGAGTTCCAGGTGCGGCTCCCGGCCGGCACCCCGGCCCGGGTGCAGGTCGGCTCGGGCGCCGGTCGGCTCGTCCTGGACGGGCAGACCCACCAGGGGATCTCGGCCGGGCAGAGCTTCACCGCCAACGGCTGGCAGAACGGCACCGCCGGAGTCGACGTGCAGGCCCGCGCGGGCGTCGGCGCACTAGTAGTTTCGGCGGCATGAAGCCGACCACGAACGTGCTCCTCGGGGAGCGGATCCGCCTGCGGGAGCTGCGCGAGGACGACCTGACCGACCTGGTGGCCTGGTGGCAGGACCCGGCGGTGATGGTCACCCAGACCGGCGGGCCGATCCACCCCCGGCCGGCCGCGCCGATCGCCGAGCAGTTCCGGGCCTGGAGTCGCAACGACGGCACCGACGCCGGCCTGGTCGCGGTGACCCATGACGGGACGGTGCTGGGTCAGGTCTCCCTGTTCGGCGCGGAGGCGCACAACCGCACCGCCACCTTCGCCATCATCATCGGGCCGCCGCACCAGGGCCAGGGTTACGGGCTGGAGGCGACCCGGTTGATGCTGCGGTTCGCCTTCGCCGAACTGAACCTGCACCGGGTCCAGCTGAACGTGCTCGGTTACAACGAGCGGGCCATTCACACGTACACCCGAGCGGGTTTCGTCGACGAGGGCCGCGACCGTTCGGCGGTGTTCCGCGGCGGCGCCTGGCACGACAACGTGCGGATGGGCATCCTGGCCGAGGAATGGTGGGCCGCCGAGTCCGGTGAAAGGTGAACGCCGCACCCGGCGACGGGGTGCGGTTTTCTCCTACCGGGAGCGGGTCAGGTCGACGAAACCGTGTTGACGGTGGTTTCCGAACGGTCGATCCGGGGGTCGCCCTCGTCGGCGAAATAGTCGTCCGGCGCGGTGCCGTCGACGCCTTCCGCGGTCTTCAGGGCCCGCAGGACGAACGTCACGAGAACCGCCACCAGAAGATTGACCGCTACCGCTACGAAGCCCACGTATATCGTCTTCGAGGTGTCGAATCCGAACTCGGACAACGAGAACGCCGACCCGCCGAAGTGGGCGCGTTTCGTGGCCGCGTTGGGAATCTGCCAGAGCATCCAGAACGCGAGGGCCATGCCGGCCGCCCAGCCCGCGATCAACGCGCCCCGGTGCAGCCAGCGGGTGTAGAGGCCGATCGCCACCGACGGCGCCGTCTGCAGGATGATCACGCCGCCGATCAGCTGCAGGTCGATGGAGAACTGCGGGTCGAGGAAGACGATGAACGCGACCGCGCCCACCTTCACGACCAGTGAGGCGATCTTCGAGACCTGGGCCTCCTGGGCGTGGGTGGCGTCGCGCTTCAGGTATTCCTTGTAGATGTTGCGGGTGAACAGATTGGCCGCGGCGATCGACATGATGGCGGCCGGCACCAGGGCGCCGATCCCGATCGCGGCGAACGCGACGCCCGCGAACCACGACGGGAACTTCTGGTCGAACAGCAGCGGCACCACGGTGTTGCTGTCGAGCGTGCCCTCCTTGGCGCCGGGGAGCGGTTTCACCCCGGCCGCGATGGCCATGTAACCGAGCAGCGCGATCAGGCCGAGCAGGAAACTGTACGCGGGCAGCGCCGACATGTTCCGCTTGATGACGTTGCGGTTCTTGCTCGCCAGCACCCCGGTGATGCTGTGCGGATAGAGGAACAGGGCCAGGGCCGAGCCGAGCGCCAAGGTCACGTACTGGATCTGATTGTTGACATTGAGCAGAATGCCGTCGCCGGGCGCGGCCGACGCCTGGAATTTCTTGTCCGCGGCATCGAAGATGTCGCCCCAGCCACCCAGTTTGTAGGGCAGGTAGAGCACCGCCACGATGATGACGAGGTAGATCAGCGTGTCCTTGACGAACGCGATCAGGGCGGGGGCGCGCAGGCCCGACTGATAGGTGTAGGCCGCGAGGATCGCGAACGCGATGATGATCGGCGCGTGCCGGGCGAGCAGGCTGTCGCCGGTCACACCCATCGTCTTGAGCACCGCCTCGATGCCGATCAGCTGCAGCGCGATGTACGGCATGGTCGCCACGATGCCGGTGATCGCGATGAGCAGCGCCAGCGTCGGCGAGTCGAAGCGACTGCGCACGAAGTCGGCGGGGGTGACGAAGCCGTGCCGGTGCGACACCGACCAGAGCCGGATCAGGATCAGGAAGAACAGCGGATAGATGATCACGGTGTAGGGCACCGCGAAGAAGCCGGCGGCCCCGGCTCCGAAGATCAGGGCGGGAACGGCGACGAAGGTGTACGCCGTGTAGAGGTCACCGCCGACGAGGAACCAGGTGATCCATCCGCCGAAGCTGCGGCCGCCCAGCCCCCACTCGTCGAGGTGGGCCATGTCCTTGGGCGCCCGCCACCGGGCGGCCACGAAGCCGATGCCGCTGACCAGCAGGAACAAAATGGTGAAGACGACGATCTCGGTGATGTGGTCGCTCATGGGTCACCGCCGCCGGGTCATCTGGTAGACGACGCTGGTGGTCGCCACACCGAGCAGGATGAACAGGAACTGCAGCCAGTAGAACGCCGGGAAGCCCCACAGCCGCGGCGAGTCGTGATTGAACAGTGGGGTGAGCAGCGGCACCACGATGGGGATGACGAGCAGCCAGTTCCAGGGGCTGCGGTCGCTGCGCACCTCGGTCTTCGGAGATTCGGGCTCGGCCATCAGCCACACTCCTCGTTTGTGTCGGGGTTCACAGAGAAGCTAACGACGCGGACCGGAGTCAGTCGATCACCGTGCGCCGAACGGGCGAGGCGGTGCGCTCAACGGCACCGCCACGCCCGCGTAACTTTGCGCTTTTATCGGAGCCCGGCCGCTTTTATCGGAGCCCGGCAGTTACCGCCTTGGTCAGCGAAGCGTTGTCGTCGTCGCCGTCGAGCGACCACATCATCGCCCCGCCGAGACCCTTGCCCCGGATGTACCGGGTCTTCTGCCGCATCTGGGCGGGGTCGTCGTACGTCCAGAACGTGGTTCCGTCGAACAGCCACGAGTTGCCGGCCCGCCAGTCCCGGTAGAGCTTGAACCCGGGCAGGTTCTTCACCGTCTTGTAGTCCTCGGTCCCGTCCGCGAAGACACCCTTGGCCGGCCCGGTGGCCGTGGCGAACCGGCCGTTCCCGCCGCCGGTGATCCCGGTCCAGCCCTGGCTGTAATAGGGAAGCCCGAGCACGAGCTTGCTCGTCGGCGCACCGGCCGCGGTCCACGCGTTGATCGCGTTGTCGACGGAGAAGTCCGGGTTGTCCGGCGCGCCCCTGGGTACGAAGATCGACGACTGCTGGTTGGACCGCTGCTCCCACGAGCCGTGGAAGTCGTACCCCTGCACCGTTCCGAAGTCGAGGTACTTGAAGATCTTCCGCCCCTCGAAGCCGGCGTCGATCTTCGCCGGCGCCGCCGGCAGGAACGCGGTCAGGTCGTAGTGCTTGCGCGTGCCGCGGCCGAGCTTGTCGAGCTGCGCCCGGAACTCGGCGGCCAGCAGCGTGAAGTTGGCCTTGTCCGCGGGCCGGATCACGTTGCCGGTGTTGCCCGCCGAACCCGGCCACTCCCAGTCGAGGTCGACGCCGTCGAAGATCCCGCCCGCGACACCGGCCTGCAGGCCGGGCAGGTTCCCCTTGATCCACAGATCGACACAGGAGCTGACGAGCTTCTTGCGCGAGGCATCGGTCAGGGCCGCGTCCGAGAAGTACGCCGATCCGCTCCACCCGCCGAGCGAGATCAGCACCCGCAGCTTCGGGTTCTTGCTCTTGAGTTCGGCCAGCTGGTTGAGGTTGCCGGCGAGCGGCTGCCCGGCGACGTCACCGACGCCGTCGACACTGTTGGCGTCGGAGAACGAGGTCTGCCAGTCCGCCCACGGGTCGGCGCTGACGCACTCCCCGGTCGCGGTGACCGGCCCGAAGGCGTAGTTGAGGTGGGTGAGCCCGGCGGCGGCGCCGGAGTTCTGCACCTTGGCGAGCGGGAAGCCGCGGCCGTAGATGCCCCACTGCGTGAAGTAGCCGACCTTCACGTACTTCTTGCCGTACTCGTGGTGCCCGCTGTCGTGCGCCTGGGCCGCCCCGGGTGCGGCCGCGACCAGCGTCGCCGCCGTGGCCGCCACAGCGACGAGGCGGCGGGTGTTATCGCGCATGAGCCCTCCAGGGCTGTAAACAAAGTTTTCTGATTGACGAAGCTAAACGTCCATGCGCGACCGAGGCAATGCCTTCAGCGGTCAGAAACTGGCCGGATGGCCTGCGAGGCTTCCGTTATGAACACAGAGATCCTGGATACAGCCCCTTCCGGCGGTGCCGCCCTCAACCCGTTCGTCATCGTCGACGACGCCGCCGGCCTGATCCGTTTCGTCACCGAGGTCTTCGGCGTCACCGAACTCGCCGCGGCCCGCACCCCGACGCCGGACGGAAAGCTGATCCACGCCCAGATCCGCCTGGGCACAGTCGACCTCATGTTCGCCGACCGCCGGCCCGGCTGGCCGGCCCGCCCCGCCCTGCTCCAACTGTGGGTCCGGGACGTGTCCGCCGTGCTGGCCCGCGGCTTCGACCGGGGCGCCACCGTGATCACCGAGCCGGTCCCGTTCTACGGCGAGAAGACCCTCGGCCGGATGCTCGACCCCTGGCAGAACGTCTGGTGGCTGTGGTCACCCGCCCCCGGCCGGCCCGACCCCGTCCCGTACTGGGAGAGCGGCAGCCCCGACACCGTCTTCGCCACCCTCGACGTCGCCCTGAAGTCCTTGAAGCACTGACCCGCCCGAAGCCCGCCACCCGGGGCTCGGTCCCGGCGTCGCGGACCGGCCTGGTTTCCACGGTTCTCAGACTCTATCGATATTTCCTATCGGTTATATAGACTCTGGGGCATGCGCCGTACTTCAGGATTTGCCGCTGTTCTGACGCTTGTCGCGACCTCGCTCGTGGGGTGTGGTGGAAGCGACGACAAGGCCGCGGGTGGGGGTGCGCCCCTGCGGATCGGCTACCAGCGGTTCGGCGGGTTGAGCCTGGTCAAGGCCCGCCACGACGCGCCCGGGGTGACCTGGTCGCTGTTCGAGAGCGGGCCGGCGCTCACCGAGGCGATCAAGGCCGGGGCGATCGACGTCGGGCAGACCGGGGAGGCGCCGCCCATCTTCGCGGCGGCGGCCAGGACGCCGTTCAGGATCGCGGCGGTCGGGGCGCCCTCGCCGAAGAGCGAGGCGGTGCTCGTCAAGAGGAGTCGCGGGTTCAGGAGTTTCGCGGATCTCAAGGGCAAGACGATCGCGCTCAACAAGGGTTCCAATGTGCACTGGCTTCTGGTGCGGCTGCTCCAGGCCAACCGGATGACGCTCAGCGACGTGAACGTCAAATATCTGAAACCGGCCGAGGGTCGCCCGGCTTTCGACAACGACCAGGTGGACGCCTGGATCATCTGGGATCCGTATTTCGCGCTGGCCGAGCGCGACGACGTGCAGATCCTCGCGGATGCGACCGGTGTCGCCGACAACCGGGAATACATCTTGGTCGCCCAGGAGGCGGCCGACAAGAAGACCGAGCAGATCAAGAGCTTTCTGGCGACGTACGAGAGAACGACCGCGTGGGGGATCGCCAACCCGGACGAACGCGCCGAGGTGTTGTCGCCGGAATTGAAGATCGACGAGGCGACGACCAAACGGGCCCTGGCCCGGGCGGCGCAGCCGGTGGCGCCGCTGACCGGCGAGATCGGCGCGGAGTTGCAGGGGATCGCCGACGGGTTCACCGAGCTGGAACTGATTCCGGGAAAGGTGCAGGTCGACAAGCTTGTCGACACCCGGTTCACCGGGGCGGCGCAATGACGCTCGTCTCGGCCCGGCCCGATTCGGCGACCGCGGCGGTACCGGCCGGAAAGGTGCGGAAGCGGCGCTGGCGGCGCGCGGTGAGTCCGTTGCTGATTCTGGGGCTCTGGCAGGCCGGGGCCGGAGCCGGAGTGATCCCGGCGGACAAATTGCCGGCGCCCAGTGCCGTCCTGCGGACGGGCTGGCGACTCGCGGCGGACGGCACGCTCGGTCACCACCTGTTCGACTCGCTGACCCGGGCGGTGGTCGGGCTGCTGATCGGTGGCACGCTGGCCCTGGTCCTGGGTTCGCTGGCGGGGCTGCTGCGGCTGGGTGACGAAGCGATCGACCCGCCCGTTCAGATGGCTCGCATGCTGCCGCACCTGGCGCTGGTGCCGTTGCTGATCATCTGGGTCGGCATCGGCGAGTCGATGAAGATCACGCTGGTCGCGCTGGGCGCGTTCTTCCCGCTTTACTTCAACATCTACGCCGGAATCCGCGACATCGACGAGCGGCTGATCGAACTCGCCCGCAGTTACGGGCTGGGCACCTGGGCCCGATTGCGGCACGTCGTGCTGCCGGGCGCGATGCCTTCCCTTTTCCTGGGGCTGCGGCTGGCGATCGGCGCGGCCTGGCTGAGCCTGGTCGTCGGCGAGCAGACGAACACCCAGAACGGCATCGGCTTCCTGATGATGGAGGCGCGCGAGTTCAGCCGGACCGACGTCGTACTCCTGGGGCTTTTCATCTATGGCGCGCTGGGCCTTTTGTCCGACCTGCTTCTGCGGGCCGCCGAACGGCGCGCACTGTCCTGGCGCCGCGGACTGCAGGCAACCTGACCCGTAACGGCAGCGAACGCACTGCCGGTGAAGGTGACGGACGAGTCGGCCTGTACGCCGGATTCTGTCCACGGCTTGCGCCGGGGGCGGTCATCCATCTCGGCTCACCGTTGCCGGTGCGCTCTTGCGGCCTACCCGCAGACTCGGGCGAGCAGCCCTCGAACGCCTGCGCCGGCCCGCCTTGCGGCAGGCCTTACTTGGCCTTGCTCCGGGTGGGGTTTACCAAGCCACCCCGGTCACCCGGGGTGCTGGTGAGCTCTTACCTCACCGTTTCACCCTTACCGGCAGATGATGCCGGCGGTCTGTTCTCTGTGGCACTTTCCCGCGGGTCGCCCCGGGTTGCCGTTAACAACCACCCTGCTCTTCGGAGTCCGGACGTTCCTCGGTGACGCCACAGGGGCGCCGACGCGACCGCCCGGCCGACTCGTCCGTCGGCACAATCCTACGGGCGGCCGGTGGGGGTGCCGCAGGGGGCACGTAGATTCAGCTTCGCCATGGATCTGACGCATGTACTTCTGCTGATCGTCGCCGGTGTCGCGGCCGGCGGGGTCAACGCGGTCGCCGGGGGCGGGTCGCTGATCACCTTTCCCGGCCTGATCGCGACCGGACTGCCGACCGTCGACGCCAACGTCACCAACTCGGTCTCGGTGTTCCCGGGCTACGTGTCGAGCGTGGCCGGGAGCCGGGCCGATCTCGCGGGACAGTCGGCGCGGGTGCGGGCGATCCTGCCGACGAGCGTGGTGGGCTCGGTGGTCGGCTGCGTGCTGCTGCTGGTGACGCCGGCCCGCGCATTCGAGTGGATCGTGCCGTTCCTGGTGCTGGCGGCGGCCGCGACGCTGGCCTTCCAGCAGCGGCTGCGCGGCCTTGTCGGGCATCCGCGGCACATGTCGGCTCGGCGGGCGGCGGTCTCACTTCAGGCCGTGGTGTTCGTGGGGGCGATCTACGGCGGTTACTTCGGGGCGGCGCTCGGGGTCATGTACGTGGCCGCCCTCGCCCTGATCCTCGACGAGCCACTCAACCGGATCAACGCGCTGAAGAACACCCTGTCGGCGACCGTCGGCCTGGTCACCCTGGTGGTCTTCGCCCTGTTCGGGCCCGTGCACTGGGGCGCCGTACTGGTGCTGGCACCGGCCACCGTCGTCGGCGGTTACGCGGGCGCCCGACTCGCCCGCCGGCTCCCGGCCCGCGTGCTCCGCACCGTCATCGTCGTCTTCGGCACCGTCGTCGGCCTGCTCCTGCTCTATCGCGCGATCACCTGACCCGGCCCGGCCGGCCGGATCCGCGCAACGTGCTCGATCGAGGCTTCTCCGAGCGTCCGCGAGGCCGCATCTTCCTTGAACCAGGGGTCTCGGACTGCCCGGGAAGGCCCCTTTCTGGAGAAGGGGCCCTCCCGTAGCCGGGCGGGACGCGGCGGGCGGCGGGGTCAGATGAGGTCGCTGGGGTTGGTGTTGGCGCCGCAGAGGAGGACCACCACGCGTTCGTCGGCGGCGGGGAGGTAGGCGCCGGAGGTGATGGCGGCGTGGGCGGTGGCGGTGCCGTGCTCGACGGCGAGGCGGTAGTCGTCCCACAGGCGGCGGCGGGCGTCGACGATGGCTTTGTCGTCGACCAGGATGGCCGAGATCCCGGCGCCGGCGGCCAGGTCGTAAGCGATTTTGCCGGCGCGGCGGGCGCCCAGCGAGTCGGCGGCCACGCCGGAGACCGGGACGTCGACGGGGCCGCCGGCGCGGAGGGCCTCGTGCAGGGCGGCCGAGGTGGCGGGCTCGACGGCGATCACGCGGGCCCGGTCGTGGACGGCGGCGATGACGCCGGCGATCAGGCCGCCGCCGCCGACGGCGACCAGCACGGTGTCGAAGTCGAGTTGGGACAGCAGTTCCAGGCCGAGGGTGCCGTTGCCGGCGACCATGTCGGCGTTGTCGTAGGCGTGGCAGAACAACGCGCCGGTCTCGGTCGAGCGCTCGACCGCGGCGGCGGCGGCCACCGCGTACTCGGTGCCGATCTGGACCACGTGGGCGCCGTACTTGCGCAGTTTGGCGACTTTGACGGCGGGGGCGGTCTCCGGCACGTACACCTCGGCCGGGATGCCCAGCTCGCGGGCCGCGTACGCCGCCGCCAGGCCCGCGTTTCCGCCGGACGCCGCGACGATGCCGGCGGCCGGCAGGTCGCCGCGGGAGGCGGCGGCGAGGATCTGGTTGAACATGCCCCGGGTCTTGAAGCTGCCCGCGTGCTGGGTGTGTTCGAGTTTGAACCAGAGCTGCCGGTCGGCCCGCATGACGGGGGTGTGCCGCACCCGGTCGCTGATCCGGGCGGCCGCTGACGAGAGATCAAACTCGGGAAGCATCAGCCGACTCTAGGCGATGCTCCAGGTCACCCGCCGGGACGTGACGGGTGAGCGTTCTCCCACCAGCCGCGCGAGGTCGAGCAGGCGGTTGGAGAAGCCCCACTCGTTGTCGAACCAGCCGCGCACCTTCACTCCGCCGTCGGCGGTGGTCTGCGTCCCGGAAGGGTCGAACAGGCAGGACGCCGGGTTGTTCTTGACGTCGACGGAGACGGTGGGGTCGGGGTCGTACGCGAGGATGCCGCGCATCGGTCCGCCGGCCGCCTCGGCCATCGCCCGGTTGACCTCCTCGACGCTCACCGGGCGGTCGGTCAGGCCGGAGAGTTCGGCGAGGGAGCCGATCGGGGTCGGTACGCAGTAGTAGCTGTAGCGCATCTCGCCGATCTCCGGCAGCGCCACCCGCACCAGGTCACCGACCACGTGGTTGTGCGGGATGATGCTCTCGCCGGCGGCCCGGCCGAGCCGCGGGTCGTCGCGGGAGGTGCCGACCACCGAGTCCTGCGCGCGTTGCCAGCCCTGGACGGCGAGCATCACCGAGGTGGTGACCGAGCGCAGCCCGAACCGGTCGAGCAGAACCTTGGCCATCGTGGTGAGCGCGTTGACGCCGCACGAGCCGGGGGAGACCACGTCGTGTTCGGCGGGGTCGTAGATGTGGTGGTTGGCGCCGTAGACCAGGAACGCGTCGGGGTCGTCGGCGGACGCGCTGATCACCACCTTGCGGGCGCCGCCGTGGGTGATGTGGGTCCGCGCCGTGGTGCCGGCCCGGAAGCGGCCGGTGGCCTCGATGACGACGTCGACCCCGGCGTCGGCCCACGGGATGCGTTCGGGCTGCGCGTGATGGAAGACCCGGATGGCGTGATCATTGACGACGAGGTGATCGGCGCGCGCCGAGACGGTGCCGGGAAAGGCTCCACGAATGCTGTCGCGGCGCAGTCCGTAGGCCATTTTCTCGGTCGACGCAAGGTCGTTCACGGCGGCAATGGATATTCCGGGATCTCCCGACGCCGCTACTATCCGCGTGACGCTTCGGCCGATCCGTCCTAATCCGTTGATGCCGATCGTGACAGTCATCGAGGGCTCCTAGGCCGCTTGGTGTTCCGAGTTGCCGCATGCCGTCGGACAGAGTTGACCCCACCCCGGCCCGGCCCTTTTTCAGGGTCAGGCACCCGTCGTCACGCCCTCGACACTATGAGTCGTGCAACTTGCACGTCAACGCAGGACTTCTCACAGGCTGCCCGTTGATCCATATAAGACCTGGTCGATGGCGATCAAGCAGTCCGACAGTTGTTGCGACACCCCACTAAACAGTGATTGGGGTCCGGCGCCGGCCCGCGTGTTCCGGATCGATCGTGCGCTTTCCGGCCAGGCGTGCCATTTTTCGCCGAGAATTCCAAGCCGGACGGTGCTGACCGGTATTCCGCTACCGATCAACACCGTGGCGACAATCACTGAATCCTTTCACCGCCGAACTAAGCGATCGAGAAGTGTGATAGTGCCGAGCAGTGCCAGCAGGAAACCGGTGAACCACAGCATCGCCGTGGTGGCCGGCACGTAGCGGGTCGCGACGCCGAGGCCGAGAACCGGGCCGACCAGGCCCAGGTAGGCGACCAGGAACAGGCCGGCCAGGGTCTCACCGCGCTGGTGCGCGGCGGCCGTCGAGGTGACCACCCGGACCGCCGCCTTGAACATGATCCCGGCGCCCCCGCCGGCCAGCGCGCCGCCGGCCAGGAACAGCCCGAGCGAGGTGAGCTGGGTGGCGGCCGCGACGGTCACGACGCCGGCCGCGAGGGCCACCAGGCCGGTGCCCAGGCGCTGCCGGGCGGCGGTCTGGGCGACCGCGCCCGCCGCGAACACCACGAACGACACGGCGCCGGCGAGCAGGCGGCTCGGGTGGTGCAGCGAGCCCGCCACGAAGCCCGGGGCGAGCGAGGTGAACAGGCCGAAGACGGCGAAGGCGGTGAAGGCGGTCATCGAGGCGACAAGATCGACCCGGACGCGCTGCGGCCGGTAGGGCGGCCGCACGGCGGGCGCGCGCACCGTCTCGGGCGCGGCGGCGACGGCGGCGACGGCGAGCGTCAGCAGGATCAGGAAGACGATGTACGGCGTACGCAGGGGAGCCGGCGCGAACTGGGCCAGGAAACCCGCGACCAGGGTGCCGGTGCCGAGCCCGCCCAGGTTCGCCGCCGCCGACACGATCTCGAAGCGGGCGCGACCGGCGGCCGGGCGGTGCGCGGTGTGCAGTTCGAGAAGGTACGCGGTGGCGGTCGCGGTGATCAGGCCGACGCCGAGTCCGGTCAGGAACCGGGCCACGATCAGTCCGGGCAGGGCCGGCCAGAACAGGAAGAGCAGGGCGGCCACGATCTCGAGGCCGAGAGCCGGGAGCAGCACGCGCCGCCGCCCGGCCCAGTCGGACACGTGCCCGGCGAGCAGCAGGCTGATCACGACGCCGATCGCGTAGACGGCGAAGACGATCGTCACGGTGAACGAGGAGAAGCCGTCCTGACGCTGATAGAGCGGGTACAGCGGGGCGGGCACGGTGGAGAAGGCCAGCGACACGAGGAACACCGCGGCGATCAGCCAGAAGGCGACGCCGTGCCGGGCGGAGTCGGCTCGTTCGGCGGGAGCGGGCCGGGTCAGGACTGTCATGAGGTCAGAGTGCGCCGACACAACCATCTCGTCCAACGATGATTACTGACAGGATCTATCACCAACTGAGATGATCGCCGGATGGAACTACGGCACTTCGAGTATTTCGTGGCCGTCGCCGAGGAGCGCAGCTTCACCCGCGCCGCGGCCCGGCTGCACGTGGTCCAGTCCGGTGTCTCGTCGGTGATCAAAGCACTCGAGCGCGATCTCGGTGCCGACCTGCTCGAACGTAACTCCAAGCGGGTGACCCTGACCGACGCCGGGGAGGCGCTCCTGCCCCGGGCCCGGGCCGCGCTCGACGCCGCCCAGGCCGCCCGGGACGCGGTCGCCGAGGTGCGCGGCGGACTTCGCGGCACGATCCGGCTGGGCACCCTGACCTCGGTCGGCCTGATCGACGTGCCGGGGCTGCTCGGCACCTTCCATCGCACCCATCCGGGCGTGCTGCTGCAGCTCACGCACTCGCCGCGGGGCACGGCGGGGCTGCTCGACGGCCTCGCCGAGGGCTCGCTGGACCTGGCCGTCGTGTCGGTGCCGGGACGCCCGCCGGCCGGCATCGAGGTGCGCCAGGTGGCCTGGCGGCGGCTCGACCTGGTGCTGCCCGAGGGGCATCGGCTGGCCGAAGCCGACGAGGTCACGATCGCCGACCTGGCCGACGAGCGTTTCGTGGACTTCCCGGAGGGCTACGGCAACCGGGTGGTGGTGGACCGGGCGTTCGCGGCGGCCGGCACCCGGCGGCGGGTCGGCATCGAGGTGATCGACATCGGCAGCGGCGCCGACTTCGTACGCGAAGGACTCGGCATCGCCGTACTGCCGCCGTTCGCCGTACCGGATCGGCGGGGTCTGATCCTGAAAAGCGTGCTCGGCGCCGACCTGGACTGGCCCCTCGGCGTCGCCGTCTCCGCGCTGCGGGCCCCGAGCGCGGCCGCGCGAGCCCTTCTCGCCCTGATCAGCGAAACGGCCGCATGAGGTGCTTTCGTCCGTAATGCTCAGGGAGTGACGCAGGAGAACCGGCAGGCCGATTCGATCATGGCGTTCCGCCGCTTCGCGCTCGCCGTCTGCGTGATCGGCGTGCTCGTGCAGCTCGGCCTGACCGCCTATTACCTGGCCATGGGCCACAAGGCGCAACCGCACCAGCTGCCGGTCGGACTCGTCTCGCCGGCCGCCAAGCGCGAGGCCGTGGTCGCCCTGCTGTCCGAGAACGACTACTTCAAGGTCACCGACTACGCCACCGCCGACGACCTGACCCTCGCGATCAAACGGCGGGACGTCTACGGCGGCGTCGACATCACCTCGAGCAAGCCGCACCTCTACGTGGCCGGTGCCGCCGGGACCGCCGCCGCCGGGCTGCTGAGGAGCACCTACACCGCGGTCGTGCAGCAGCAGACCGCCGCGATCCTGGCCGAGTACGCCAAGTCCGGCGACACGATGAAGGTCAGCGCGGCCACCGACCTGAACACCCCGCCGGCCGTCACCGACGTGGTGCCGTTGCCCGGCGACGACGTCAACGGCGTCTCGCTCGGCTTCCTCACCCAGGCTCTCGCCCTCGGTGGCACGATCGCCTCGATGGGCCTCGGCCGGCTCATCCCGCGGGCCCGCCGCTCGTGGCGGCGCGGCATCGCGCACGTGTCGATCCTGATCCTGTACGCGATCGGCTCGGCCGCCGTCATCCTCTGGTCGATGACCTGGTTCGGGGTGGGGGAGACCGCCGACCGGGGCGAGATGCTCGGCATCTTCTCGCTGATCTCGCTCGCCATCACCGCTTCCACGGCCGGTGCGGTCGCGCTGTTCGGCCCGGCCGGCGCGTTGATCGGAGCCATGTACTTCACGCTCGGCACGGTCATCTCCGGGGCGAGCATCCTGCCCGAGTTCCTGCCCGCCTTCGGCCGCACCGTGGGCGAGAACCTGCCCACCGGCGCCGGTGTGCAGGCGGTCCGCGACGACCTCTACTTCCCGGCCGCCGAGATCCGCCAGCACCTGATCGTCCTCGGTCTCTACGCCGGGATCGGCTCGTTCGTCGTGCTGATCACCAACATGCTGCCGAACCGGCGGAACCGCACCTCCGAGGTCGAGCTGGACCTCGTCGAGCGGCTCGAGGGCGGCGAGCGGCGCGAACCGGTGGAGCTGGAAACCTCAGCCCCGGGCCGCGGCTGACCGATCTGGCGTGCATGCCCGCCGCCATCCGCACCACCGTCACGGTCCCGCTGCGCTTCGCCGACGGCTTCGCGGCCGACGCGCGGGTGAGCACCTTCACCGGCCTCGCCGACGGCAAGGAACACCTGGCGCTGCGGTTCGGCTCGCCCGGCGAGGTGCCGCTGGTGCGGTTGCACTCCGAGTGCCTCACCGGCGACGTGCTCGGCTCGCTGCGCTGCGACTGCGGGCCGCAGCTGCGCGAGGCGGCCGAGCGGATCACGCGGACCGGCGGCTACCTGCTCTATCTGCGGCAGGAGGGCCGGGGGATCGGCCTTTACCCCAAGCTTGACGCGTACGCGCTGCAGGACGCCGGGCTCGACACGTACGCCGCGAATCGGGCACTCGGGTACCTCGACGACGAGCGGGACTACACCGCCGCCGCCCAGATGCTCACCGCCCTCGGGGTCTCGAAGATCGACCTGCTCACCAACAACCCGGACAAGTCGGGCCAGATGCGGACGCTCGGCATCGAGGTTCGCGAGGTGCTACCGACCCTTGTGCACACTTCCGCGGCGAATAACCGTTATCTGCAGGCCAAGGTCGACCACACCCGGCACACGATCGACCTGCCGATCGCCGGCTGAGTTCAGGATTTCCCGGCCCGCGCCGAACGGGACTACGTGGGAATCGAGGGAGTGAACTCGCGGATCGCCGACATCCAGAGCCGGATCATCGCGCTCCAGACGCAGAAGACGGCGACCCCGGCGCAGAGCCAGCAGACCACGACGACCGGCGGTGCGGCCGGCGACGACTTCGCCAGCTATCTGTCCCAGGCCGTCCAGCAGACGCCGACCTCCGGACGTACCTACAAGCTCGACGCCAAGGGCATCCCGACCGACCTCGTCGCGTACGGCAACGGCAAGGTCCCGGCCACCGCGCTGGAGCAGGTCGGCGACACCCGGCACAAGTTGTGGGCACCGGCCGCCGAGAAGCTGACCCAGATGATCGCGGACGCCAAGAAGGACGGCGTGACCATCGGCATCACCGACTCCTACCGCCCGTACGCCGAGCAGGTCGACCTGGCCAAGCGGAAAGGGTTGTACTCGCAGGGCGGGCTGGCGGCCAAGCCCGGCACCAGCGAGCACGGCTGGGGCATGGCCACCGACCTCGACCTGAACGCCAAGGCCCTCTCGTGGGTGCGGGCGAACGCCGACAAGTACGGCTTCTACAACACCGCGTCGCGGGAGAGCTGGCACTGGGGCTTCAAGCCGGACAAGGTCCCGGGCCTGGTCTCCTAGCCCTGTCCGACCGTGCCCTGTCCGACCGTGCCCTGTCCGACCGTGCCCTGTCCGACCGCGCCTATTTGACGGCCAGCAGCTCGCCGTGCAGCAGCGAGAGCCAGCCGTCCGGGTCGGCCGCCCACGCCCGCCAGCCGTCGGAGATGCGTCGCAGGTCGTCCTGGCCGGCGGCGCCGGTGCGCAGCGCCGTGGCCGCCAGGTCGGACTTCAACACCCGATCCGCCCACATGCCGCCCCACCAGTCACGATCCTCCTGATCGGCGAAACACCACGTGCTCGACATCGCCGTGATGTCGGTGAATCCGGCCGCGCGACCCCAGGACAGCAGCCGGCGGCCGGCGTCGGGCTCGCCTCCGTTGCCGCGGGCCACCCGCTCGTAGAGGTCGAGCCACTCGCTCAGCTCGGGCAGCTGCGGGAACCAGGTGAACGCCGCGTAGTCGCTGTCGCGCACCGCCACGACCCCGCCCGGCCGGGTGACCCGGCGCATCTCGCGCAGTGCCGCCACCGGATCGGTCACGTGCTGCAACACCTGGTGGGCGTGCACGACGTCGAACGTGTCGTCGGCGAAGTCGAGGGCGTGCACGTCACCGGTCGCGAAGTCGACGTTGGTCAGACCGCGCCGGTCGATCTCGGCGCGCGCCAGGCCGAGGGCGGCGTCGGTGATCTCCAGGGCGGTGACCCGGGCCGGTGTGACGATCCTCGCGAGGTCGGCGGTGATGGTGCCGGGACCGCAGCCGACGTCGAGAACCGAAAGTCCGGAATTCAGCCGTGGCAACAGGTATGCCGCCGAATTCTCTGCGGTGCGCCAGCGGTGGGAGCGCAAGACCGACTCGTGATGTCCGTGCGTGTAGGTCGCCATGCCACCGAAGCTAGCCCTCCTGTCTTGCTATGTGGAACAAAAATCCCATTCTTCGGTACGCCGTGGACTAAGTGATTTCTTCCCGAGCTGATCAGGCCGTACTTTTATCGGCATGAGGATCGGCATTGTCGGCGCAACGGGACAGGTCGGTGGCGTCATGCGCCGCATCCTGGCCGAGCGCGAGTTTCCCGTGGACCAGCTCCGTCTCTTCGCCTCCGCCCGCAGCGCGGGCCGTGCCCTGCCGTGGGCCGGCGGCGAGGTGACTGTCGAGGACGCGTCGACCGCGGATTTCGGCGGCCTCGACATCGTGCTCTTCTCGGCCGGCAAGGCCAGCTCCAAGGAGCTCGCGCCGCGCGTCGCCGAGGCCGGTGCGGTCGTCATCGACAACTCGTCGGCCTGGCGGATGGACCCGTCGGTGCCGCTCGTGGTCAGTGAGGTCAATCCGCTCGCGGCCCGCAACCGGCCCAAGGGCATCATCGCCAACCCGAACTGCACCACCATGGCCGCCATGCCGGTGCTCCGCCCGCTGCACGACGAGGCCGAGCTGGTGGCGCTCGTCGCCACCACCTATCAGGCCGTCTCCGGGGCCGGTCTGGCCGGCGTCGCCGAGCTCGACGAGCAGATCAAGAAGGTCGCCGACCGGGCCACCGAACTGGCCCACGACGGTGCCGCCGTCGAGTTCCCGGCGCCGCGTTCCTTCGTCAAGCCGATCGCGTTCAACGTGCTGCCGCTGGCCGGCTCGATTGTCGACGACGGCCGCGACGAGACCGACGAGGAGCAGAAGCTCCGCAACGAGAGCCGCAAGATTCTCGACATCCCCGGTCTGCTCGTCTCCGGCACCTGCGTGCGAGTGCCGGTCTTCACCGGCCACTCGCTCCAGCTCAACGCCCGCTTCGGCAGGCCGCTCACGCCGGCCCGCGCCCGCGAGCTGCTCGCCGCCGCACCCGGCGTCGAACTGGCCGACGTGCCGACCCCGCTCCAGGCGGCCGGCCGCGACCCTTCCTTCGTCGGTCGCATCCGGGCCGACGAGACGGTCGACAACGGTCTCGCCCTGTTCGTCTCCAATGACAACCTGCGCAAGGGCGCGGCTCTCAACGCCGTCCAGGTGGCCGAGCTGGTGGCTGCCGAGCTCGGCTGACGTTCGCGAGAATTCGCCCCGACCGCCACCCGGTCGGGGCGTTTTTTGTTGAGTTCTCCTCAGTTCCAATGTGGAAATCTAGGACTTTTTGCCCGAATCGGTGGCGGATGGTCGGTTTGAGGTGCACAGTGATTGCATGAACGACACTGGGCCCGGCGGAGGCGACTATTTCTGGTGCCTTCGCCACAGCCGTGTCGAGACCGGCGACGACCTATGTCCCGCCCAGTACCGGCTAGGGCCCTACTCCACGGCTGACGAAGCGACGCGGGCACTCGAAACTGTCGAGAAGCGCAATGCCGAGTGGGATGCCGCGGATGCCCGCTGGACCGGGGAGGAAAGCTAACACCGGCTTCGATGCCCCCTGTGTCCAAGCCGGAATTCGTAGTCTCCAGGCGGAGACGAGCCCGCAGTCATTCGCAAGGAGGAACACCCAGATGGCCGCTGCCAAAAAGGCTCCGACCAGAGCTTCGAACCCTGGCGGGAAGGTCGCGGCCGCGACTTCTCGCACCACGACCACCACCCGTCCCACCGTGCCCAAGCCCACCAGCCCCAACCGCGCGCCGGCCGTGAACTCCGCCGCCAAGTCGGCGGCGAGCAAGCCGGTCGCCAAGGCGGTGGCGAAGCCGGTCGCCAAGGCGGTGGCGAAGCCGGTCGCCAAGGCGGTGGCCAAGTCCGCGGGCAAGTCCGCCGCCGCTCTGTCCGAAATTTCACGAAAAAGCGTGACGAAGGTCGATGCGAAGTCGGCGGGCAAGTCCGCCGTTGCCAAGACAACGACCGCGAAGGCCCCCGCGACGCGGCCGGCCGGCGCGGTAGCCAAGGTTCCCGCCGCCCGCCCCGCCACCACGCGCCCGACCCCGTCGAAGTCCGCGACCGCCTCGAAGCCCGTGGGCGGCAAGGCAACCGGCTCGATGTCCGTGGCCGGTAAGGCGAGTGCCTCGAGGACGGCGGCCGGTAAGGCGACTGTGGCTCGCGCCGGGGCGGCCAAGCCGGCGCCGAAGCCGGCTCGTCCGGCCAAGCCGACCACGGCCAAGCCCGCCACCTCGAAGCCCACCGCGGCGTCGGCGGCTCGGGCGGTGCGTGGTGCGGCCGGGGCCTCGACGCGTACCGCCGGGGTCAAGACGGCGGCGGCCGGCCGGACCGCGGCCAGCAAGCGCCGGCCCGTCACGCCGCGGCGGACCGCCGCCGCGATGAGCCCGCTGCCGGGCATGACCACGGCGACGATTCCGGCGACGCCGGCGGCCGACATGGACGACGACATGCCGCTCGCCGCCTCGCCCCGGACGGACGAGTCGACCGCGTCGGGCAGCAAGCCGGCCGGCCGGACGACACCACGGCGCGGCCGGAACACCGAGATGCCGGCCGTCATCGGAGCGATCAGCGGCATGCCGGTGATCACGCCGGAGCCGGCCGACAAGACCACCGCCCGCAGGACCGCCACCAAGGCCGCCGCCAAGTCGGCGACCCGGGCCACCGCGGCCGCCGGCAAGGCCGCCGCCGCCAAGTCGGCCGGGCCGCGCACCGCCGCCGCCAAGCCGGCCGGGCCGCGCACCGCCGCCGCCGGCAGGACGGCGGCCAAGGCGACCACGGCAGCGAAGAAGACCGTGGCCAGGACCGCCGCGGCCGCCCGCACCAGCGCGGCCAAGGCCGCCACCGCCAAGGCGACCGCGACCAAGGCCACCGCGACCAAGGCGTCCACCGCGGCGAGTGCCACCAAGGCGAGTGCTTCCAAGTCCGCCGCGCTGAAGGCGTCCGGTAGCAAGGCCACTATTACCAAGGCGTCCGGTAGCAAGGCTTCCGCGACCAAGGCGACGGCTACCAAGGCGACGGCGGCCAAGGCGACGGCGGCCAAGGCGACGGCGAAGGCCGGAACGCGGGCCGCGGCCGCCAAGAAGGCGCCGGCTACGAAGACGACGGCGAACCGGGCGCCCGCCACCAAGGCCACCGGCCGTGCCGCGGGCAAGACGGCCCCGACCGGCGTCAAGTCGGCCTCGCGTACCGCAACGAAGACCACCGGTCGGGCGGTCAAGGCCGGCGCTTCGGCGGCGGGCACGGCCGAGTCGAAGATCGCGGCGGCCAACCGGAGCGCCGCGAAGTCGGCGGCCGGGCGCACCGGCACGGCGGCGGCCAACCGGGCCGCGGCTCGGTCGGCGTCGGGAGCGGGATCGTCCGGCACGGCGGCGGCGAACCGGGCGGCGGCCAAGTCGGCCGGCGGTTCGTCGAGCTCGCGTACGGCGGCGGCGAACCGGGCGGCAGCCAAGTCGGCCAGTGGGATGCCGGCCTCGAAGACCGCGTCGGCGAACCGGGCCGCGGCCCGCTCGACGAGCACCTCGGCGTCCAAGATGGCGGCGGCCAACCGCGCTGCCGCGAAGTCGGCGGCCGGCGGCAAACTCGCGGCGGCGAACCGCAGCGCGGCGAAATCGGCCACCAGCCGGGCCGCCGCCGACGCCGCGATGGCGCTGACCGCGACAAAGCCGGCAAAGCGGGGCGCGACCAAGGTCTCCGGGACGGCCGCGAAAGCCACCAAGACCGCGAACAGGGCCACGACCACCGGGACCGCGGGCCGGGCGACCGGGACTGCGGGCCGGGCCACGGGGACTGCGGGCCGGGCCACGGGGACTGCGGGCCGGGCGACCGGGACTGCGGGCCGGGCCACGGGCGGTGCGGGCAAGGCGACCGGGACCGCGGCCAGGACCAAAGGCGCTGCGGCGAAGGCCACCGGGACGGCGATGAAGGCCACCGCGACAGCGGCGAAGGCCACCGGGACGGCGGCGAAGGCGGCGGCCGACAAGGCGGCTACGAAGGCGAGCGCGGCCAAGGCGGGCGCGGCCAAGGCGGGCGCGGCCAAGACGGGCGCGGCCAAGGCGGGCGCGGCGAAGCGGGTGGCGGCGGGCCGGTCGGCGGTGGCGCAGGCGGGCTCGGGCGCGGCGATGGCGGGCAAGGCGGCCAACACGGCGGGTCGGGCGGCCAAGACCACGGCGCGGTCCAAGGCGACAAACGTCGGCAAGGCGGGGGGCACGGCCAAGAACTCGGCCACCAACGCGGCCAAGGTCGCGAAGGCCACCACGGCTGCCGCGGCTCGCAAGGCGGCGGCCGGGAACAGCCCGGCGGCGGCCCGTAAAGCGGCGGGCCGGGAGACGGCGGCCCGGGAGACCGGGGGCCGGGAGACCGGGGGCCGGGACATGGCGGGCCGGGAGATCGGCGCGAAGCGCGCCTGAACCAGAGCATTTCCGCCGATGGCCGCACCGCCTGGTGCGGCCATCGGTGTGTGCGGGCTGGTAGGAATGGGCGGTGCCGATCAAAAGGGTTTGGGCGCCGCAGATCGACTTCTCGGTGCTGCGGCGGGAGCTACGGCTGCCCGGGGAGTTTCCGGCCGACGCGATGGCCGAGGCCGAGGCCGCGGCCCGGGAGGGCCGACTGACGGGGGCGGACCGGACGGACATCCCGTTCGTGACGATCGACCCGGCCTCGTCCACCGATCTAGATCAAGCTATGCACTTGGAGCGGCGGGCGGGCGGTGGCTATCGGGTCCGCTACGCGATCGCCGACGTGGCCTCGTTCGTCCGGGCCGACGGGGCGCTCGCCGCCGAGACCTGGGTGCGGGGCCAGACCGTCTATCTGCCGGACGGGCGGATCCCGCTGCATCCCGCGGTGCTCAGCGAGGGGGCGGCCAGTCTGCTGCCGGAGGTCGAGCGGGCGGCCGTGCTGTGGACGATCGACCTCGACGCGGACGGCGCGATCGCCGAGGTCGGGCTGGAGCGGGCGCGGGTGCGCAGCCGGGCCAAGCTCGACTACGAGGGGGTGCAGCGGCAGGTCGACGCCGGCACCGCGCCGGAGCCGCTCGCGCTGCTTCCCGAACTCGGCGCGCTGCTCGCCCGGCGGGCCGCCGATCGGGGGGCGGTCAACCTGCCGCTGCCCGAGCAGGAGGTCGAGCGCGCCGGGGACGGCTGGCGGCTCGTGCTGCGGGCGCCGCTCGCCGTCGAGGAGTACAACGCGCAGATCTCGCTGCTCACCGGGATGGCCGGGGCCGGGCTGATGCTCCGCGGCGGGGTCGGGTTGTTGCGGACCATGCCGGCGCCCAAGCCGGAGGCGGTGGACAAGTTGCGGGCCGCGGCCGGGTCGCTCGGGATGCCGTGGCCGGCCGGCGCCTCGGTCGGCGCGGTGGTGGCCGCCGTCGACCCGGGGACACCGCGCGGCGCGGCGTTCCTCGACCAGGCCGCGGAACTGCTGCGGGGAGCCGCCTACACGCCGTTCGACGGGGCGCCGCCGGCCGAAACCGGGCACGGCGGGGTGGGCGCACCGTACGCGCATGTCACGGCGCCGCTGCGGCGGCTGGCCGACCGCTTCGCCACCGAGGTCTGCCTCGCCCTGGCCGCGGGCGAGCCGGTGCCGGACTGGGCTCGGGAGGCACTGCCGCGACTGCCGAAGGCGATGGGCGACAGCGACCGGCTCGCCGGGGCGGCCAACCGGGGCGCGATCGACCTGGCCGAGGCGGTGCTGCTGCACGACCGGGTGGGGGAGACGTTCGAGGCCGGGGTGGTCGACCGGGACGAACCGCGCGGCAACCGCCCGCCGGGTGGCACGGTGGCCCTCGACGAGCCCGCCGTGCGGGCCCGTTGCGTCGGTGACCTGCCGCTGGGCGAGCGTGTCGCAGTGCGCCTGACCACCGCCGACCCGGCCACCCGCAAGGTCGAGTTCGAGCACGCCGGGTAGCGCGACCGCGCTGCCCGCCGGGTGGGCCCGGCCGGCCGGGCCCACCCGGATGGCCGGGCGCGGAGGGTGAGTGGGCAGCGCCCGGTCCCGGAAACCGGGGACCGGGCAAGCCCGTACTCATGGTGGCGGTTAGGAAATGCAGGCGCAGATGATCAGCGCCGCGCCGAAATGGGTCGCGGACGAGACCAGAGCGCCGCCGTGTCGTTCCGGGGTGCAGATGACCTCGCCGAGTTTGCCGGGGGTCATCCAGTCGAGCACCAGGAAGGACAGGCCCATGATGGCGATGCCGACCAGGCCGAAGATGACGGTCGAGGCCAGGCCCCGGCCGAACGAGTCGTAGCTCGTGAAGATCGCCGTGAAGACGATCAGGGCAATTCCCAGCTGGTTGGAAGCGAGCAGGAGCGCGGCGTTCTGATTGCGCTCGGCCCAGATCAGATCCCGGAGTTTTCCGGGCGTCAGAAGATCGATCAAAATGTATCCGACGGCCATCAGGCCGATGCCTACCAGGCCGTAAACGATGCTGCGGCCAGCACCTTCGAGCAGATCTTGCAGCACGGTCTCTCCTTCGCCACTGTCAGGAGAGACCGTACAAGAACAGATCTACGCGTTTACAGAGCGCCCAGATAACGTTGCCGCTCGTACGGCGTTACCTCGCGCCGGTATTGCTCCCATTCGGCCTGCTTGTTCCGCAGGAAGAAGTCGAAGACGTGTTCGCCGAGCACCTCGGCGACCAGCTCGGACTTGCTCATCACGTCGATCGCCTCGGAGAGGTTCTCCGGGAGGGCGTCGTAGCCCATCGCCTTGCGCTCGGCCGCCGACATCGACCAGACGTCGTCCTCGGCGCCCGGCGGCAGCTCGTAGCCCTCCTCGATGCCCTTCATGCCGGCCCCGAGCATCACCGCGAAGGCCAGGTAGGGGTTGGTCGCCGAGTCGATCGAGCGGACCTCGACGCGGGCCGAGTTGGGCTTGCCGAACGCCGGCACCCGGACCAGGGCGGAGCGGTTGAGGTGGCCCCAGCTGACGAACGCCGGGCTCTCGGTGATCGCGTTGGGCAGCTGCAGCGGGAAGAGCCGCTTGTACGAGTTGACCCACTGGTTGGTCACCGCGGTGTATTCCCGGGCGTGCACCAGCAGGCCGGCGATGAACGCGCGGGCCGTCTTGGACAGCTTCTGCGGGTCGTCGGCGTCGAAGAAGGCGTTGCGCTCGCCCTCGAACAGCGACAGATGCGTGTGCATGCCGCTGCCGGGCTGGTCGGTGTAGGGCTTCGGCATGAAGGTCGCGCGCACCCCCTGGGACAGCGCCACCTCCTTGACCACGTGCCGGAACGTCATGATGTTGTCGGCGGTGGAGAGCGCGTCGGCGTAGCGCAGGTCGATCTCCTGCTGGCCGGGGGCGACCTCGTGGTGGCTGAACTCGACCGAGATGCCGATCCGCTCGAGGGCGAGGACGGCCTGGCGGCGGAAGTCGCGGGCGACCGCGTGGGTGGTGTGGTCGAAGTAGCCGCCGGTGTCCACCGGGATCGGCACCGAACCGTCCAGCGGGCCGTCCTGCACCAGGAAGAACTCGACCTCGGGGTGGGTGTAGAAGGTGAAGCCCTTCTCGGCGGCCTTGGCCAGGGCGCGGCGCAGCACGTGGCGCGGATCGGCCCAGGCGGCGCTGCCGTCGGGCAGCAGGATGTCGCAGAACATCCGGGCGCTCTCGCCGGAGACGCCGCCCTCGAACGGGAAGACCTGGAACGTGGTGGGGTCGGGCATGGCGACCATGTCGGACTCGTAGACCCGGGCGAAGCCCTCGATCGCCGAGCCGTCGATGCCCATGCCTTCCTCGAAGGCGCTCTCGAGCTCGGCCGGTGCCACCGAGACGCTCTTGAGGGTGCCCAGCACATCGGTGAACCAGAGCCGGACAAAACGGATGTCGCGCTCCTCGAGAGTGCGAAGCACGAACTCCTGCTGTCGGTCCACGTTCACTCCTGGTGGTGATGCCTTGGCGTGCCAGTCTTCCCCGGCGTCATTACGCCGAGATTACGCTGAGCGGGGCCTACCGCGGGGTGCCGGGGTCGCTCTGTGGGGAAGAATAAAGTCCATGCCCACGCTCCGGATCGCCCTGGCTCAGGTCAACTCGACGGTCGGCGACATCGCCGGCAACGCGGCCACGGTTCGTCGCTGGTCGCGGCAGGCCGCGGACGCCGGTGCGCAGCTCGTCGCCTTCCCCGAGATGATGCTCACCGGCTATCCGATCGAGGATCTGGTGTTCCGGGACTCGTTCGTGCGTTCCTCGCAGGCCGCACTCGAGTCCCTGGCCGCCGATCTGGCCGGGGACGGGCTGGGCGACCTGGCGGTGGTCGTCGGATATGTGGACGCCGACGGACCGGCCGCCACCAGTTCCTCCGCCACACCCGGGCGCGGGCCCCGGGACGGGTCGGCGCTGCTGCTCGGCGGCCGGGTCGCGGCCCGCTACTTCAAGCACCACCTGCCCAACTACGGCGTCTTCGACGAGGACCGCTATTTCGAGCCCGGTGAGTCACTCACCGTGGTGCGGTTCGGCGGCGTAGACATCGCGCTCACCGTCTGTGAGGACATCTGGCAGGCCGGGGGCCCGTTCACCGCCGCCCGGCGGGCGGGCGCGGGCCTGGTGCTCAACATCAACGCGTCACCCTACGAACTGAACAAGGACGACGTACGCCTCCCGCTGGTCATGCGGCGCGCGGCCGAGGCCGGGGCCACTGTGGCCTATGTGAACGCCGTCGGCGCCCAGGACGAGCTGGTCTTCGACGGCGACTCGATGATCGTGACGGCCGGCGGCGACCTGCTGGCCCGGGCCGGCCAGTTCACCGAGGAGCTGCTGATCCACGACCTGCCGTTGCCGGCCGGGTCGCAGGCGCCGAACGTCGCCTCGAAGACGGCGGCGGCGCCGTTGCCCAACGTCGAGCAGTACATCCCCGACGACATGGCCGTGCACCGGGTCGACCTGGAGGTCTCGCCCCGGCCGGCGCACGGTGGCCGGCGCGACGGCGGCGTGGCGGAGCGGATCGCCGACGAGGCCGAGGTCTGGTCGGCGCTCGTGCTCGGCCTGCGCGACTACGTCGACAAGAACGGGTTCAGGTCGGTCGTCCTCGGTCTGTCCGGCGGCATCGACTCGGCGGTGGTCGCGGCCATCGCGGTCGACGCGCTCGGGGCCGCGCGGGTGTTCGGGGTGTCCATGCCCAGCGGCTACTCCTCGGGCCACTCCCGCGACGACGCCGCCGAGTTCGCGAAACGGACCGGCATCGACTACCGCACCGAGCCGATCCAGCCGATGGTCGACGCGTTCCTGGCCAACCTGGCGCTGTCCGGTCTGGCGGTGGAGAACCTGCAGGCCCGGGTGCGCGGGGTGATCCTGATGGCGTTGTCGAACCAGGAGGGGCACCTGGTGCTGACCACCGGCAACAAGAGCGAGCTGGCCGTCGGGTACTCCACGCTCTACGGCGATTCGGTCGGCGGTTTCAACCCGCTCAAGGACGTGCCGAAGACCATGGTGTGGCAGTTGGCCCGCTGGCGTAACACGCAGCCGGGCGCCCCCATCCCGGAGAACTCGATCACCAAGGCGCCGAGCGCCGAGCTGCGGCCCGATCAGAAGGACTCGGACTCGCTTCCCGACTACGCCGTGCTCGACCCGATCATCAAGGGGTACGTGGACGACGACCTGGGCCGGGCCGCGCTGATCGCGGCCGGCAACGATCCCGCCCTGGTCGATCGGGTGCTGCGGATGGTCGACCTGGCCGAGTACAAGCGCCGCCAGTCCGCCCCGGGGCCGAAGATCTCGGGCAAGGCGTTCGGCCGCGATCGTCGCCTTCCGATTACGAACAGGTTTCGGGAAGGGCTGTGACAACCTCCACTGACCCCTGACCATCGGCCCTTTCCCGGTGCGACGATTGCCGCACCCGGGGACCGCACCCGAGCGGCCTCGAGGGATGAAGGAGAAGGACGATGCAGGAGATTCCCACCCTGTACGGCGGTCCCGCCACGCGACGCGTCCGCACCCGGGACCTGATCGCCGCCAAGTCCCGCGGCGACCGCTGGCCGATGCTCACCTCCTACGACCAGTACACCGCGTCGATCTTCGACCGGAACGGCGTGCCGGTCCTGCTCGTCGGGGACTCCGCCGCCAACAACGTCTTCGGCCACGAGACCACCCTGCCGATCACCGTCGACGAGCTGCTCCCGCTGGTCCGCGCGGTCGTCCGGGCCACCAGTACCGCGCTGATCGTCGCCGACATGCCGTTCGGCAGCTACGAGGAGGGCCCCACCCAGGCCCTGCGCACCGCCGTCCGCTTCATGAAGGAGGGCGGCGCGCACGCCGTCAAGCTCGAGGGCGGTCGCCGGGTGGCCCCGCAGATCGAGGCCCTGACCGGGGCCGGCATCCCGGTCATGGCGCACATCGGCTTCACCCCGCAGAGCGAGCACACGCTGGGCGGATACCGCGTGCAGGGCCGGGAGAACGAGGGCGCCCAGGTGCTGTCCGACGCCCGCGCGGTGGCCGAGGCCGGGGCGTTCGCGGTGGTGGTCGAGATGGTGCCGGGCGAGGTCGCCAAGACGGTCACCAAGGAGCTGCCGATCCCGACGGTGGGCATCGGCGCCGGCCCCGACACCGACGCCCAGGTGCTGGTCTGGCAGGACATGGCCGGGCTGCGCACGGGCCGGATGCCCCGCTTCGTGAAGCAGTACGCCGACCTGGCCGGGGCGTTGAGCGAGGCCACCCGGCAGTTCGCGGCGGAGGTCCGGGGCGGGGAGTTCCCGGCCGCGGAGCACACCTTCTAGCCGCCGGCCGGTTTGTCGTACCCCCGTCGTAGCCTGCCGGTGTGAACCGGACCGACCGTCTCTACGCCCTCGTCGAGGAGTTGCGCGCGGTGGCGCCGCGGCCGCGCAGCGCGCGCTGGCTGGCCGGCCGCTTCGAGGTGAGCGTGCGCACGGTCGAGCGGGACATCTCGGCGTTGCAGCAGTCCGGCACGCCGGTCTACGCCGAGCCGGGCCGCACCGGTGGTTACTGCCTCGACAAGTCGCACACGCTGCCACCGGTCAACTTCACGCCGAGCGAGGCGGTGGCGATGGCCGTCGCCCTGCATCGGCTGGCCGGCTCGCCGTTCCACGCCGCCGCGGCGGCCGCGCTGCGCAAACTTGTCGCCGCGATGCACCCCGGCGACGCCGATCGGGCCCGGGAGATGGCCGCCCGCGTCCGGCTCGTCGAGACGCCGTCGGTGGAGATTCCGCGGCTGCTGGCCGACGCCTTGTCGATCCGGCGGGTGCTGCGCATCAGTTACGCCGACAGGGCCGGGACCGATTCGGTCCGCGAGATCGAGCCGCTCGCGTTCGTGGGCATGCCGGCCTACTGGTATCTGGTGGCCTGGTGCCGGCTGCGCCGGTCGGTGCGGGTGTTCCGCACCGACCGGATCTCGGCGGTCGTGGTGACCGCCGAGGAACCGCCGCCGCGCGAGCTCACGCCGGGCGAGCTCGACGTGCCGGGGGACCGGATGAGCGCGCTCAGCCTGGCCTAGCCGCCAGTCGGGGGTCCGGCCCGGCCGCCGGGAGTCCGGCCTAGCCGCCGGCCGGGGTGTAGACGCCGATGTGGTTGCCGGTCGGGTCGATCAGGTGGGCGAAGACCAGGCCGTCGCCGCCGTCGGCCGGCGCGACCAGGATCTTGGCGCCGGCCGTCTCGGCCCTGCGGCAGGTCTCGGCGGTGTCGGCCACGTTGACGAACGGGATGGCGTGCGGGCCGGTCGAACCGTCGGAGACGTCGGCGAAGCCACCGGCCGGTGCGGGCGAGCCCGGTGTGAAGACGAGGCGGTAACCGGGCTCGCCGGCGAACTTCCAGCCGAACACGTCGCTGTAGAAGCGTTCGGCGGCTTCGGGCCGGTCGGTGCCGATCTGGAACCAGTCGACCTGATTGGCTGCGGACATTGTTGCCTCCTCGAAAAGTGCTTGGCACCACCCTCGCCGCCGTCCGCGACAGCCTCCTGTCGGTGTTTGCGGACGAGCCTGGGACTAGCCTCGGGAGCGTGGGAACCGCACTTGTGATCGAGAACGACCCGTCCGACGACCTGCGCCGGCTCGGCGAGTGGCTGACCGAGGCCGGCCTGGAGCTGACCGTGCTGCGGCCGCACGCCGGGGACGCCCTGCCCGAGACCCTCGACGACTACCTGGCGTTCGTGGTGCTCGGCGGCGACCAGAACGCTTACCCGGCCGCCGACGGCACCCCCGGCGCGCCGTGGTTTCCGCAGCTCGAGGGCCTGCTGCGCAAGGCGGTGCGCAACCGGGTGCCGACCCTCGCGATCTGCCTCGGCGCGCAGTTGCTGGCCCAGGCGCACGGCGGGCTGGTCGAGCGCGGCCCGTCCGGTCCGGAGATCGGGCCGGGCCTGGTCGGCAAGCGCGACGCCACCGACAACGACCCGCTGTTCAAATGGGTGCCGCTGATCCCCGACGTGATCCAGTGGCACCGCGACGAGATCACCGAGCTGCCGCTGCGGTCGGTGCTGCTCGCCGCGTCGAGTCGCTGTCCCCATCAGGCCTTCCGGCTCGGCGACCGGGCCTGGGCCGTGCAGTTCCACATCGAGTGCGACATCGAGATGGTCGAGGCGTGGGCGGCGAGCGACAGGGACGGGCTCGACGAGCTCGGTTACGACGCCGAGGCGGTGGTCTACGCGATCGCCGAGATCCTGCCCGACGTCGAGGAGGTGTGGCAGCCGTTCGCGACCCGCTTCGCCTCGCTCGCCCTCGGCACGCTGCCCGACTCCGACATACCCAACCCCACCGGTCACACGCTCCCGCTGCTGGGGCAGTGACGTGACGCGGCCCAGCCGGCTCGCCCGGTACGGTTTCGCCGACAACGGTGCCCGCGCCGCCGACCTGCTCGGGCCGGCCGGGCTGCGGCTGTGGGACGCCGAGGCGCAGGGGCCGACCGGCACCGACGCGGCCGAGCTGATCCACTCGCTGTCCCGGACCGCCGACCCCACCCTGGCGTTGCGCCAGCTGCACCGGCTCGTCGACGCGGCCGGCCGGGCCGCCGACCGGGCCAACGGTGGTCCGGCGACCGGGCCGGGCGGCGAGATCAGCCCCAACGCCGCCACCGACGAGATCTTCGAGGCGGTCTACCGCGATCACGGGCTGCGCCGCCGGCTCGTCGCGGTGCTCGGTGCCTCCTCGGCCCTCGGCGATCACCTGGTCGCCAACCCGGACGACTGGAAGGTCCTCGCGACCGGCAAGACCGGGTTGCCGCCGAGCGCCGAGGGACATCTCGAGATCGACGGCGAACCGGCCGTCGCGGGACTGCGGCACGCGTACCGCAGCCAGCTCCTGCGCATCGCCGCCGCCGACCTGACCGGCGGGCGGGGGCTGGAGCCGACCATGGCGGCGCTGTCGCGCCTGGCCGACGAGACGCTGTCCATCGCGTACGACATCGCGGTGGCCGGTCTTCCGGCGAGCGCGCGCGAACCGCGGCTGGCCGTGGTGGCCATGGGCAAATGCGGCGGGACCGAGCTGAACTACGTCTCGGACGTCGACGTGATCTTCGTGGCCGCCGGGGACGAGGACCTGAGCGCCGGCACCACCCTCGCCGCCCGCCTCATCGAGATCTGCGGGCAGGTGGCCTGGCAGGTCGACGCCGCGTTGCGCCCCGAGGGCAGCCGGGGTCCGCTGGTCCGCACGCTCGCCAGCCACCAGGCCTATTACCGCAAGTGGGCGCGCACGTGGGAGTTCCAGGCGCTGATCAAGGCCCGGCCGGCGGCCGGCGATCTGCTGCTCGCCCAGGAGTGGATCGACGATCTGGCGCCGCTGGTGTGGCACGCGGCCGAGCGGCCCGAGGCGGTCGCCGACGTGCGGGACATGCGCCGCAAGATCATCGAGAACGTGCCGGCGAACCAGCTCGACCGGGAGATCAAGCGGGGGCCGGGCGGGCTGCGGGACATCGAGTTCGCCGTGCAGCTGCTCCAGCTCGTGCACGGCCGGGTCGACGAGACGCTGCGGCACGGCGGCACGCTTCCGGCGCTGCGCGCCCTGGTCACCGGCGGCTACGTGGGGCGCGAGGACGGCGAGACGCTGCTGCGCGGCTACCGCTTCCTGCGCGGGGTGGAGCACCGGCTCCAACTGCAGAATCTGCGGCGTACGCACACCGTGCCGGACGATCCGGCCGGGCTGCGCTGGCTGGCGGCGGCACTCGGCTACACCGCGCTGCCGGGGCGCGACGCGGTCCAGGCGTTCAAGTCGGACTGGGTCGGCCACGCCGCCCAGGTGCGCCGCCTGCACATCAAACTGCTCTACCGGCCGTTGCTGGAGGCGGTGGCGCGGGTGCCGGCCGAGGCGCTGCGGATGACCTCCGAGTCGGCCGCCAAGCGGTTGACCGTCCTCGGCTTCGCCGACCCGGCCGCCGCGATCCGCCACCTGCAGGCACTCACCGGCGGTGTCACCCGCACCGCCGCGATCCAGCGCACCCTGCTGCCGATGCTGCTGCAGGAGTTCGCCGACGCCCCCGAACCCGACCGTGGCCTGTTCAACTACCGCGACGTCTCGGACAAGCTCGGCAGCACTCCGTGGTACCTGCGCCTGCTGCGCGACGGCGGCCCGGTGGCGTTGCGCCTGGCCCGGGTGCTCGGCCTCTCCCGCTATGCCACCGACCTGCTCACCCGTGACCCGGAAGCGTTGCGGTTGCTCGCCGACGACGCCGAACTGGTTCCGCGCAGCCGCGAGTCGCTCATCGACGGGTTCGCGGCGGCCGCCGAGCGGCACTACGACGACCCGGTCAAGGCCACCGTGGCGGTGCGGGCGCTGCGCCGCCGCGAACTGTTCCGGCTGGCCTGCGCCGACATCCTGAGCAGGGCCGGTGAGCTCGCCCCGGCCCAGCCGATCGACGTCGACCAGCTCGGCATCGCACTGTCCGACGTGACCGACGCGACCCTGAACGCGGCCCTGCTGGTGGCCCGCCGCGCGGCACCGCACGGGCTGCGGTTCGCGGTGATCGGGATGGGCCGGCTCGGCGGTTACGAGATGAGCTATCCCTCCGACGCGGACGTGCTGTTCGTCTACGACCACGCCGGCGGCGTCACCGACAAACAGGCGAGTGCGGCCGCGCTCGCCATCGCCGAGGAACTCCGGCGGATGCTCTCCGCGCCGGCGCCCGACCCGCCCCTCGGCATCGACGCCGACCTGCGGCCCGAGGGCCGGCAGGGACCGCTGGTCCGCACCCTCGGCGCCTACCAGCAGTACTACGCCCGCTGGTCACGCGTGTGGGAGGCGCAGGCGTTGCTGCGGGCCCGGTTCGTCGGCGGCGACCGCTCGCTCGGCCTGGAGTTCGAGCAGCTCGCCGACACGATGCGCTACCCGTCCGGCGGCCTGAGCCGGGAACAGGTGACCGAGATCCGGCGGATCAAGGCGCGCATCGAGACCGAACGACTCCCGCGCGGCGCCGACCCGAACACGCACACCAAGCTGGGCCGGGGCGGGCTGTCCGACGTGGAGTGGGCGGTGCAGCTGCTTCAGCTCCGGCATGCGTACGCGGTGCCGGACCTGCGCCGGACGCAGACGCTCGAGGCGCTCGACGCGGCCGTGCGGGCGAAGCTGGTCGACAAGGTCGACGCGGCCGCGATGACGGCCGGCTGGACGCTCGCCTCCCAGGTGCGCAACGCGCTGACCCTGGTGCGTGGCCGGCCCACCGACCAGCTGCCCCGGCACGGCGTCGAGCTGGCCGGCACGGTGCAGCTGCTCGGTGGCGGCGACCCGGGCGAGTTCGTCGACCGTTACCTGCGACTGACCCGTCGCTCGCGGGCCGCCACGGAACGCGTCATGGACTCCTGACCCCCCGCCCGGTCAGCTGGTCAGGGTGTAGCGGCCGGCGTGCGGGACACGGACCAGGGTCCAGTCGCCGGCGCGGGCCGGCGTGGCCCCGCCGTCGACCCGCAGCCAGCGGTTGTGGCGGACGCGCACCACGACCGGGCCGGCCTGCTCCGTCCGGAACGTGATCGACGCGGCGTCCTGGCTGACCAGGGTGGCCGGGGCGGCGACGATCGGCTGCGGCGCGGTGACCCGGTAGAGGTGCCAGTGCCGGTCCCGCCAGATCTCGGTGAGGTAGGGCAGGCCGGCCGCGATCAGGGCCGCCTCGCCTCGGCCCGACCAGGTGAGCTCGGCGTCGGGCACGGCCACGAACTGCACGGCCGTCTCGTCCAGCCACGCCCGGTAGCTGTCGGCGGTGAGGGCCACGCCCGTACCCGCCGCGCCGGGGATCTCGCCGAAGAACAACGGGTTCCGCGCGATGTCCGCCTGCCGGAGCCAGCCCCGGGCCAGCGGGACGTCACCCAGGTGCGCCGACTCCCAGTAGTCCCGGGTCGGGGGGATCTCCAGGCGACCGGTCAGCACCTCCGGGCCGAGCCGGGTGCGCAGCGGCGTGAAGTAGTCCCGGGAGGCGGTCGGGTTGCCGAGATCGCGCAGGTCGCCGACCACCACCGGGGGCTGCCACCAGCAGGCGGCGGCCACCAGCGCGAGCACGACGGCAAGAGGGAGTTTCCGCCTCGGCAGGGCGGCCGCGGCGGCCAGCAGCGGCAGGGTGAACATCACCGCCAGCCGGGTCGCGTTGAGGCCGACCGGGGTGTGCACCAGGGCGGCGGCCAGCACCCCCAGCGCGGACAGCACGCCGCCGGTCCGCACCGGCCGGGCGGGCACCAGCAACGCCACGACCAGGCTCGCCACCACTGCCCGCAGGGTGTCGGTGTGGCTGATGTTCATCCAGCCGCCGTCGCCGAACCACAGCGCGGTCAGCCCCAGCGGCACCGCCGCCGGAACCGCCACCAGCAGACCGTCGCCGACGCGGCCGGACAGCAGCAGCGCGGCGCCGGCGAGGCCCAGGAACAGCCCGGCCACCGGACTCGTCGCGGCGGCGAGGACCGCCGCCACGGCGGCGAACGGGCGGAGCCGGCGGAAGGTGAGCAGGGTCAGCGCGGCCAGACCGAAGGACACCCCGAGTGAGTACGTCACCCGCCCGCTCACCAGGTTCCCGGCGAGGCACGCGGCCCCGGCCAGGGCACCCGCCCCGGGACGGGGCACGCCGGTGCGGCGCAACAGCACGGCGAGCAGCACCGCCGAGGCGACCAGGGTGAGCGCGCCGGTCAGCCGGACCCCCAGCAGGGCCATCACCGGCTGCGACACCAGGCTGTAGCCGAGCTGGTCGACCCCCGCGTACCAGCGCAGGTCGATCGGGGTGTAGCCGTGGGCGGCGAAGAACTCGGCCCGAGCCACCTGCGCCGACAGGTCCGAGCCCATCGGCGGCAGGACGAGGTACACGACGGCGAGCACCGCCGCGACTCCGGCGGTGCCCCACTCGAGCCGATGCCGGGCCGACACCCGCCCGACCCTACCGGGCTCCTCAACGGTTGCAGCGCGTCACGGTAGGGTGCTCGCCATGTCCACGCCAGCCCGCGTCCGTTACGCCGGGTTGGCGGGCAGTCTGTTACTGGCGGTGGCGGCCTACCGCGGGGGCGCGCACAGCCCGTGGTCACCGACCATCACCCCGGGCACGATCATCACCGGCCAGAACGGCGTGGTCACGCCGTTGGCGTGGCTGTTCGGCACGGCGCTGCTGATCGGCGCGTGGTGGGTGGGGCGGCGCGACCTCCCGTCGGCCCGGTGGGCCTACGTGACGGCGGCGCTGTGGATGCTGCCGCTGCTGCCGTTCCTTCCGCTGGGCAGTTACGACGCCCACTCGTACGCGTGTCAGGGCTGGCAGCAGGCGGCCGGGCTCGACCCGTACACGGGCGGGGTCGATCTTCTGGGTTGTCCCTGGGCCGATTCGGTGGCGCCGACGTGGCGCTCCGCCCCGGCCCCCTACGGCCCGGTGTTCCTGCTGCTGGCCGCCGCGGCGGCGAAGCTGGGCGGCTCACTCGGCGGCACCATCGCGGTGTTGCGCGGGGTGGCGGTGCTGGGCGTCGGCCTGATCGCGGCGTCGCTGCCGGCGCTCACCCGCCGCACCGGGGTGCCGCTCGAGCGCGCGGTGTGGCTGGCCCTGGCCTGCCCCCTGGTGCCGATCCACCTGATCTCCGGTGCGCACAACGACGCGGTGATGCTCGGCTTCCTGCTCGCCGGCCTGGCCCTGGCCGCCGCCCGCCGGCCCCTGCTGGCGGGCGCCCTGTTCGGCCTCGCGATCGGGGTCAAGGCGACCGCGGTGGTCGTCGTGCCGTTCGCCCTGCTGCTGGTCTATCGGCCCGCCGGGGCGCCGGCCGGCCCGCGGCTCGGGTTGCGCAAGGCGGCCGAGCTGATCGTCGGGGTGGTGGCGACGATCGCGGCGGTCTCGGCCGTCTCGGGGCGCGGGTTCGGGTGGATCGCCGGGCTCACCGGCAGCGGGATCTCGGTGCAGTGGACCTCGCCGCCGACCGCCGTCGGGATGACCATCGGACTGTTCGGGGTGAACGCGGTGCCGGTCACCCGGGTCCTCGGCATCGTGCTGCTGGTCGTCGTGCTGGTCCGGCTCTGGTGGCGGGCGCTGTCCGGCGGGGACGTGTGGCTGAGCACCGGGTACGCGATGGCGGCCACCGTCGTGCTCGCGCCGGTCTTTCATCCCTGGTACGCGACGTGGGCCCTCGCGCTGCTCGCCGTTACGCTGCGCCGGGAGAGTCGCTGGGTGCTCGTACCGGCGGCGGTGGTGTCCGCGTTGTGTCTGCCCGACGGCTACAACCTCGCGCTCGCCCTGAAAACTCAGGGAGCCGTCGCCATGACGGTCCTGCTCGGTTATCTCGGATTTGTTCGATTTAAAATCATGAAAGCGTCGTATGCGGCTAAAAGTGCTGATCCTCAGCCTGCTCGTCCTGATCACCCTGGGGATCGTCTATCTCGCCGAGATCCGTAACGGGTTCTTCGACTCCGAGGTCTACTACGGCGCGATCCAGTACTGGTTCCATGGCGACGGCGGCATGGTCTACGACTGGATGAAACCGGACTCGCCGTACGGCTTCACCTACCCGCCGTTCGCGGGCCTGGTCATGTCGCCGATGGCGGCGCTGCCGTTCGCCGCCGTGCTCGTCATCGCGGTCCTCGCCACGGTCCTGACCACGGCGCTGCTGGTCCACTGGTTCGCCGGGCCGCTGATCGCGCGGATGGGCTGGCCCCGATGGTTCGCCCTGGGCGTCGCGATCTGCCTGGCGATCTCGTTCGAGCCGGTCCGCGAGACGATCACCTTCGGTCAGGTCAACACGCTGCTGCTGACGCTGGTCGCCGGCGACATGCTGTTCGGTGTCGCCAAGGGCCGCAAGTGGGCGGGCATCGGCATCGGGCTGGCCACCGCGATCAAGCTGACGCCCGGCATCTTCATCCTCTATCTGCTGATCACCAAGCGGTGGCGGGACGCGGCCACCGCGATCGGCGCGGCGGCCGGCGCCACCCTGCTCGGCGGCCTGATCTTCCCGGACGAGAGCCGGGAGTTCTGGACGTCGGCGCTGTGGGACACCAACCGGGTCGGGGTGCTGTCCTACCTGTCCAACCAGTCCGAGCGGGGCTACCTGGCCCGGCTGCCGATCGACCAGTACGCCGGCAAGATCTGGCTGGTCTGCGTGCTCGCCACGCTCGCGGTCTGGGTGCTGCGCCTGCGCAAGGCGCCCGGTGACGTGCTGGGCGGGCTCGCCCTCACCGGTGTCGTCGGCTGCCTGATCAGCCCGGTCACCTGGGTGCACCACTGTGTCTGGTTGATCCCGGCGCTGGTCCGCTGCGTCGACGCGGGGCTGTCCGGCACCGGCCGGCAACGACGCGTGCTCTACCTGGCCGTCGCCGCCTATCTGGTCATGACGTCGCGGGTCACCTGGCTGTGGGAGTACGCGCCGAGACCGCCACTGGAGATCATCGGCAGCAACACCTACGTCTACTTCAGCCTGGCCCTGCTGATCTGGACGCCGCTGAGCGACCGGGCCCCGGCCGCCGTCGAGGAGCCGGCCGAGGTCCGCACGGAGCCGGCCGGGCTGTCACCCAGCCCCTGACCCGGTGGCGGTCCTGGGGGGTGGCGCCGTCTCCAGCAGGCTCGGGACCTCCGCCCCGGTCGTCGAGGCGGCGCGGTCGTATTCGTGTTCGAAGCCCGCGTCGCCCAGCGCGGCGCGGGCCTCGAACGTGATCCGGTCGGTGTCCGGCACCGTGCGGTCCCGCGAGCCGCGCACCGCGTCGGCCGCCCCCAGCAGGAACGCGGCCCGCGCCGGGTCGCTCTCCCGCAGCGCCAGATCGGCCAGCCCCACCAGGGTCATCGCGATCACCGGGGCGTCCCGGGAGTCCACCGCGATCCGCACCGCCTCGTGCTGGCAGCGCCGGGCCCGTTCCAGGTTGCCGGCGGCCGCCTCGATCAGGCCCTGGGTGCTGCGGGTCATCGCGCCGAACTGCGGGGCGAACGCCGGGTTGCCCATCATGTCGGCGGAACGGCCGATCATCCGCCGGGCCGTCTCGAGGTCGCCCTCCAGGCGCGCGATCGTGGCGTAGCCGTACTGCACCGACGCCAGCACCTCGGGCAGGCCGATCTCCTCGGCCATCTCCGCCGACCGGTTCAGCACCCGCCGGGCCTCGTCGCGCTCGCCGCTCAGGTAGAGCTGGTGCGCCAGCTTCACCTCCAGCTGCGGCAGGTCCTCGCGGATGCCGACCTCGCGGACCAGTGCGATCGCCTCCCGCTGCAGCTGGATCCCCTGCACGAAATCGCCCTGCGCGCAGACCAGGTCGCCCAGGGCGCTCAGCGTGAAGCCGATGCCCCAGCGCTCGCCGACCGTCCGGAAGCCGTCCAGGGCGTCCCGCATGTCGGCGATCGCGGCCGGGCCGCGCTGCCCGAAGTTCAGCCGCAGGTGCGCCACGATCATCTTGGCGGTCGCCCGGCACCACGGATCGGGATCCTCGAACAGCGGCTCGACCGCGCGGAACCCGGCGTCGGGATCGGGATTGTCGAAGATCGCCGCCAGCGGCTTGAGCAGCCGCAGCGCCGGGTGCGTGGCAGCCGGCCCGGCCCCGTGCGCCTCGGCCGCCAGCAGATGCCGCTGGACGGCGTCGATCGGCAGAGCACCCTCGAGCCCGTTGATCGCCGCGAACGTGTGCACGAGAGCCAGATCCTCCCGGTCCACCGCGCCGGCCAGGCCGGACACCCCGCCGGCGATGTCGGGCATCGGGCCGGGCATTTCGGACACCGCGGCGGCGAGGAGGGCGCCCTCGATCCGGTGTCCGCGCAACCACCAGTACCAGCCGAGCCGTGCCACGAGCGCGGCCGCCGTGGCCCTGTCACCGGCGTCGACGGCGGCCCGCACCGAAGCGTGGAAGTTGTCGTGCTCGTCGGTGACGCGGCGCAGCCACTCCAGCTGCTCGGCCGAGCGCAGCTTCGGCTCCGCCGTCTCGGCCAGCGCCAGCAGCCACTCGGCCAGGGCCCGGCGCTGCGACTCCGCCTCGCCGGCCTCGGCGAGGCGGGCCAGGCCGTACTCCCGGATCGTCTCCAGCATGCGGTAGCGGCCGTCGGAGCCCAGCACCAGCAGGGACTTGTCGACGAGGGCGCCGAGCAGGTCGAGGTCGGCGACGCAGACCTGCTCGACCGCGGCCACGTCGGCGCCGCCGTGGAACACCGCGAAACGGCGCCACAGCCGCCGCTCGCCCGCATCGAGCAGATCCCAGCTCCAGTCGACCACGGCACGCAGCGTCTGATGCCGGGGCAGAGCCGTCCGGCTGCCACCGGTCAGCAGCCGGAACCGGTCGGCCAGGCGATCGGCGAGCACGGCGACGGGGAGCGTACGCAAGCGGGCCGCGGCCAGCTCGATCGCCAGCGGCATGCCGTCGAGGGCCCGGCAGATCCGGATCACCGGCTCGACCGTCCGCTCGTCGAGGGTCAGGGTCGCGGCGCGATCGAGCAGAAGGCGTACGGCCGGGAAAGCGGAAGCGGTCGTCGCCGCCGCCCCCACCGGGGGCAGGGCCAGCGGCTCGACGGCGAAGAGGCGCTCACCCGCGATCGCCAGCGGTTCGCGGCTCGTGGTCAGCAGGCGCAGGCCGGGCGCCGCCCGCAGCAGGGTGTCGGCCAGCTCGGCCGCCGCCGCGATCAGATGCTCGCAGTTGTCGAGGATCAGCACCATCTCCCGGCCGGCCAGCGACTCGGCCAGCCGGGCCAGCGGCGGCAGCGTCTCGCCCGGCCCGGTCAGCCGCCCGGTGCTCATCTGCCCGCTCAGCCGCAGCGCGGTCAGCACCGCCCGGGGCACCTCGGCCGGATCGGTCACCGGGGCCAGCTCGACCCGCCACACCTCGCCCGCCAGCCGCGCACCCACCTCGACCGACAACCGGGTCTTGCCGTTGCCGCCCGGACCCAGCAGGGTGACCAGCCGATGACCGGCGAGCAGGGCGCAGACCTCGCGCACGTCGGTGTCCCGGCCGACGAAGCTGCTCACCTCGGCCGGCAGGTTGCCCCGGGGGTTCGCCGGGGCCGCCCGCAGGAGTCCGAGATGGAGCTCGGCCAGTTCCGGGGCGGGGTCGGTGCCGAGCTGGGTGGCCAGCCGCCGGCGCATCGCCTCGAAGATCTCCAGGGCCCGGCCCGGGTTGCCCTGCTCCGCGAGCGCTCGCATGAGCAGCACGGCCAGGGGCTGGTCGAACGGGTGGGCCGCGGCCAGGCCCTCCAGCTCGGGAACCACGTCGCTTCGGCCGATCTGCTCCTCGAGGTGCCGGCGCTGGGCGGTCAGCCGGAGCTCCTCCAGCCGCCGGGCGTCGGCGCGCGCGACGTCCGGGAAATCGAGGTCACCGCGCCACAGCGCCAGCGCCTCGCCCGGATCCACACGGGCAAGCTCGGTGAACCGGACGGAGTCGATGTTCCGCGGCTCGAGGACCAGCCGGTAACCGTTCGGGGCGGCTTGGACGACCAGCTCGGGCGAGACCCGGCGCAGCCGGGACACCAGCGCCTGCAGCGCGTTGCCGGCCGCCTGCGGCGGCTCGTCGCCCCACACCCCGTCGATCAGACGCTCGGCGGTCACCACCCGGTTGACGTCGAGGGCGAGCAGGAGCAGGAGGGTACGCAACCTCGCGCCCGCGACCGGCACCACCTCGGCGCCGGCGCGCAACTCGACGGGCCCGAGCACCGCGATGTCCACGCGTACGATTCTGCCCGCCCGGTCGAGGGGTCGTTCAGCCCGGGTTGGGTCGCCCTGGCCATCGTCCTCGGCACCCAGCCCTCGTCAACGAGGTGCCCTGATCGGCGTGGTTCACCGGGTTCGCCCTGATCAGGGCCGGCCGGTCCGGCGGCGTGGCTCGGTCAGCAGGACGACCAGGGCGGCGGCGGTGAGCAGGGCGGCCGCGAGGAACGCGCTGCGCACCCCGCTGTGGGCCAGCAGCACGCTGCCGATCAGGGCGCCGGCGGCGATGCCGACGTTGAACATGGCCGAGAACACCGCCGAAGCCATGTCGGTGCTGCCCGGGGCGACCTGCAGCACACGGCTCTGGAACGTGGCCGGGATCTGCGGCATCGCGAAGCCCCACAGCGCCACGCACGCCACCGTCACGGCGTGACCGGTGCCGAACAGGTAGAGCGTCAGCAGCGTCACCGTCAGGATCAGCAGCGGCGCGAGCATGGCGGCGCGGGGCACCCGATCGGCGAGCGCTCCGCCGGTGGCCACACCACCGAGCCCGGCCAAGCCGTAGACCAGCAGCAACCCGGAGACGGTCGCCGCGGCGAAGCCGCTGACCTCGGTCAGGAACGGCGAGATGTACGTGTACGCGCTGAACACGCCCGCGATCGCCACCGCGGTCGCGGCCACGATCGTCCAGTAGCGCCGGGCATCCGGGGCCGACCCGGTCGCCGCGTGCCCCTGATCCGGCGCCGACGTCGGCAGCAGGATCGCGACGCCGGCCAACGCCACCAGCCCCAGCCCGGCCACCGCCAGGAAGGCGACCCGCCAGCCGGCCTGCTGGCCGAGCCAGGTCGCGCCGGGCACGCCGAGAACCGAGGCCAGCGACCCGCCACCGATCAGGGCCGCGGTCACCCGCCCCCGCACCCGCGGCGAGAACAACGCGGCCGCGGCCGGCGGGGCGATCGCCCAGAAGACCGCCTGCGCCAGCGCGGTGACCACCCGGCCGGTGAGCAGCAGCCGATAGCCGCCGGTCACCGACACGCAGGTGGCGGCCACGAAGACAGCCAGCAGCCCGGAGATCAGATGACGCCGCGGGATCCGCCGCACCAGATGGGTCAACGGCAACGACACGATCGCCACGGTCAGGCCGTACCCGCTCACCAGCAGCCCCGCGGCCGACTCCGAGACCCCGACGTCACCGGCGATGACCGACAGGAGCCCGACCGGAAGCATCTCCACGGTGAAGAACGAGAACCCGGCCAGCATCAGCGCCCCGAGCGCGACCACACTCGAGGCTGGGCCCGACCGCGCCGCCGACTTCTCGATCACCCGGCCAGTATGCCGACCACCGTCGGGGGCCGCCGCTGATGGACGGGAGCGGTATCCTGCGACGGTGCGCCGGTCGGAATGGATAGTCGTGCAGTCGAGCGAGGGCGGCGCCTCCGCCCGGGAGTGGCATCGCACCTGGCAGCGTTGACTGCGAAGCTGGGGCATCGACTGGGATCCGTTCGAGCCCGGTGAGGTGCGGCTCGACTGCTACTGCAGGCGAAACGTCGACGGCCTCGGCTGGGGCCGCCAGGTGCGCTCGGTCCAGGCCCGCGCCTTGCGCCGGCTGGGCATCGAGCCGCCGGAGTGCGTCGACCTCGACGATTTCGTCAGCCGCCGATGAACGGCGCCGCGAACGACGATCTCTAGGTGCTGCCCTCGAAGTGCCCAGGCCAGCCTTCCAAGCGACGAACGATGTCCCGCAGCGCAGCCTCGAATCGGGCCGGTTCCGACTGCTCGACCTGCCGTGACCATTGCCCGGCCAGGTCGTCCTCGATACCGCAGAGCTCCGCCACCCGGTCGGCGAACGCCGATGCACGCCCGATCACCACGGCCGCCGGATCATCGTGCGGTCGTTTGTCCTCTTCGGGCAGCACCAGATGACAGCGAGCCTCCGCGGCGATGCCCCCGCCGATCAGCTCCACGACCGGCATCGTGGCGTGCGCGCTGTGCAGAATCTCGTCGAACAGACCAAGCGCCCAGCTGTTGTGCGGGAATTCGCCGCTCGGCCACATCACGCCCACCAGTATCCCCAACGCGATCCGAACCACGAAACGTCGCTGACCTGCGGCCGTGGCCGCATCGGGCGAGCGGCCCGCCTGCTGAAGTGGTATTCCGTCGCGCAAGCCTGGCGCGGGCGGCGGCCTTCAGGGTGCGATGGTCCGCCGGGTTCCGGCCATCCCAGAGCGGCCCAGGGTCCAGGGGCGGAGCCCCGGCCGCCGGAGGCGCCCTCCCGGGTCGTAGGGTCGGAGGCCCTGCCCGCCGGAGGCCATCGTTGGGTGACCTTCGCCGGGCAGGGCGCATGGCTGCTACCCGGACTTGCGCTTCTGACCGATCTGGCGCGACCGGCCGTCGAGGCTCTTCGCGATCGCAGGAAGGTCATCGGTCTTCGCGCGGAGGACGATGACCATCACAGCAGCCGCACGGAGGATCCCCGGCAGTGCGGTGACAAAGGCGACGAGCAGTGGAATGTAGGCGTACGACACCCGAGGCTCCTAAGCCTCTTGCGTCAACGCCCCGAGATCACACCGCTTAGTGCGGGGCCTGGTGGCACCGGGACTGTCAACTAGTGACAGGGAAAGTCTGAGTCTGAAGTCATCCAGGCACACTCATAGTAGTCGCTCCGCGCGAACGTGCGCTGACGGCCAGCCGGAGAGCCCGCCTGACCCTGAACGAACCTCGGTACGCTTCGGCTACCCCCCCCGTGCGGGATGGCCGAGGCTTCGTCGTGTCCGCTCGGAGTCGCGTCGGCGGACGGTCGGCGAAGCAGCTCGCGTGCGGCCCGGAGGGCCGCCTTAAAGATGTAGAGAAGGTTCTCACCGCTCGAGTTGGCCGCTCGAATTGGCCGTTCGAAGTTTCTACGCGCTTTCAAGGCGGCCCGAAACGGGCCGCTCACGCCGCCGACTGGGCGCATGCCCGTGCCGCCGCTGGCGCTTGGCCCGGCCACGCAAGCAGCCCGTCGACTGGCGTGGAACTTCGGAGTCGGGCCGCGCCCCGATGACAGATAAGAACGGGTGGAGGGTTAAGAAGGTCGGGAGATTTGGCCGGCGGCCGACCGGCTCGGCCTGGGCGACGCGGCCGACTGCCGCGCCGGGCCGCAGGGCGAGTTGCTGCCGGTGTCCGGGCGCCCCTCCACCGTCAAGGGCGCTTCGCGGCGCAAGCGACGGCCACAAACCGGCCTCCCTGTATAGCGGAGCCTCTGCGACCCTGAGCGTCAGGGGTCAAGCGGCAGGCCGGTGGCCTGCCCACACGTAGGCGCGTGCCGCCACACCCGTCACTGACTCGCCGCCGACCGGGCATTGCCGGTGTCAAGGGTGCCTTGACGTGCCAATAGCCCGCAGGGCTGGCCGTACCGCATCTGCCCACTCGACCGGGGGTACCTCGTGCTTGTCCACGGGATATGACTTGATCTAATACGGCAGGTACGTCTGCCCCATATGCTAGTCCCGAAGTTAGGAGGAAGTCTTGAGCCCTACACGCCCGCCAGACCAGCTGGCTCGTCTTGTAAAAGAGCTGTTGACTCTTCCGGCCGAGACTGAGTGGGTCGAAGACAAGAATAGGAATCACAATCCGGATGAGATTGGCCAGTACATCTCCGCTCTGGCCAACGGTGCTGCTCTTGTCGAGCATGAACGCGGCTACTTGCTTTGGGGAATCGAAGACGGTACACGAGAGATTTTAGATACGACCTTCCAGCCGTCCACAACGAAAGTCGGCAACGAAAATCTCGATAATTGGCTTCTGCGTCACTTGTCGCCTCAGGTGCACTTTCAATTCCATGAGGCTATTGTTGACCAAAAACGCGTTGTAGTTCTTGAAATTGACAAGGCCGCTAATCAGCCTGTCACTTTCAAGAGCGACGCCTATATTCGCATTGGTTCTTACAAAAAGAAGCTGAGCGAACATAATGATGTGGAACGGCGGCTGTGGAAAGCATTCGTCTTAGGATCTTTTGAGGATGGAACTGCAGCCACGGGACTTGAGCCCTCCGAAATTCTGCAGCTCCTTGATTATCCTTCATACTTCCGTCTAATGAAGATGCCACTCCCCGAGAATAGGTCGGGAATCCTCGATGCCTTGCTCGCGGAAGGGATGATTACCCGAGATGACGCGGGAGTATGGAGCATCTTGAATCTTGGAGCTATCCTATTTGCTCATAATCTAGCCGACTTCCCATCACTGCATCGCAAGGCCATCCGAGTGATGCAGTACCAAGGCGGCAATCGAATGGAAACGCTCAAAGAGCAGGAGGGTGTGCTCGGTTACGCCAGTGGGTTCGAGGGGCTTGTAAAGTTCATCAACGGCTTGTTGCCGTCAAACGAAATTATAGGGCAAGCTCTCAGGCAAACGGTGAAGATGTACCCGGAGCTCGCTGTTCGGGAACTGATCGCAAATGCGCTCATCCATCAAGATTTTCATATTTCGGGAAGTGGCCCGACTGTCGAAATCTTCGACGACCGGATTGAGATCACCAATCCGGGAAGGCCTCTTGTCGACCCGCTGAGGTTTATCGACAGCCCACCGCTTAGTCGCAACGAAAAGCTCGGTCGCGTTATGCGCCGTGGCGGAATCTGCGAAGAACGCGGCAGCGGTTGGGATAAAATCGGCTTTGAAATCGAATACCATCAGCTTCCGGCGCCCTTGGTGGAAGTGACGCAGGACCATACCAAGGTGACGCTCTACGGGCACCGCGATTTAAAGGACATGGATCGGTCCGACCGTGTGCGCGCTGTCTATCTTCACGCCTGCCTTCGGTACGTGAGCGGCAAGAAGTCGACAAATACGACGGTTCGTGAGCGATTTGGGATTGATCCCAAGAACAGCGCTAGGGCTTCGCGACTTATCAAAGAGGCGATGGAGGAGGGGCTGGTTGTCCTTCGCGACCCCCAAGCCCCGTTGAAGCTTCGCGAGTACGTCCCGTGGTGGGCAGGGCCAGAGTTAACGAAGCCCTCCTAGCGCGAGGTCGACTGATCGGCCGGCGGCCCTTCTGCGGTAGCGGAGCCAGTGATCCAGAGAGCGCACCGCGAGGACCCTCGTGGGACACCTGTTGCGAGACGCGACACCTTCTGACCACAGGTGACATCTTGTGACCTGCGGTGACAAGTTGTTTGACGAGCAACTTCGTATCGCAAGTCCAGACGAGTCCGTAGGCCATCTGACCTGCGAAAACCTGGTACGGACTTGTTTGATGGGTATTTGATGCTGTCTCGGCCGGCACTCACTCTGAGTAATTTTGCGTGTTGAGGGGAACCCCTGGGGCTTTCGTGACCCCGGGATAATCGTGCATCGGTGCATCTGCACTGGTCAGGGGCACGAGCGAGTCGCCATCGCCGAGTACTGGCTGTTTGAGCATTATGGTGCTGGGAGCGGAAATTCACTCAGAAGAGGTAGCTGGGCGGCATGTTACCTACGCTCATATTCACGTTCCGTTACCACGCGCGGGTCGCTCAACTTCCACTGCGTCAGCATCACGCAACATGGCGGCAGGTGCTGTGCCGCCCTATCGATACTGTCTCGCGCTCTGTGCAGCAGCGAAGCACAGCAATCGATCCAACCGCATCAACCCGTGTGGGGTCGCCGTAGGCCGTCTGACCTCATATCGGACTTGGTCCGACCGCACCGCCGTGACTCGATCAGTGGAGGTCGGCGCTCTGCGACCGCGGCCAAGCAGATCGGGGGGCATACCCGCCGCGCGTACAACTACTCTGTGTAGCGGCGCGGTTACCTGATAGGCATTCGTCCATGGGCTGTTCAGTTGGGCAAGCAGCAGGGGGACGTCCATGGATGCTGACGGACAGTTTGAACAGCTCAACGCGCCTTTTAACCGAGGTCAACCCGCCATGATCGTTCCTTGACACGGAAGCGGCCGGCGGAGCACTGGGCGCGTTCACAGTCGACATAGGGGAACGCTGTGGATACCCCGGTTTCCTATCGCGGTTCGGATGATTGCCGGTTCGTAGGTTCGGAGTCCCACGACTTCGCCGAGGCGGCGCAGGCTGACAAGGGTGGCTCCCCGTTCGCGTGCCCGGGTTTGGTGGGCGGTGATGCGGGTGCGGATCTCGTCGTCGGTCGGTGTCTGGTAAGGCTTCTGGGCGAGGGTCTCGGCTTTGCGGCGTTCGTGGTCGAGTTCGGTTCGTACGCAGCGTTTGCGGGTGACTGCTTCCGCGTCGACGAATGACTGGGTGCCCATCAGGTCCTGCGCGACGCGGTTGATTGCCACAAGCGCCTCGACCTTGGCGATGAGCAGGTCGGCGCTGTCGGCGCCCAGCGGTACCAGTAAGGCATTATCGCGAATCTCTGCCTGCCCTTGATGCCGAGTGCGGCCGCCGACAGCAAGGCCGTCGCCTCCGAGGGGTGATGGTCAAGCGCACCCTTGAAGGGCGTGACTGCATTCGCCATGGAGGAGATGAGTTGACGCCCCTGCTTTCTGCATAGCTGCTCGGACGCTGTTGCTAGGAAGCTCGCCGTCAAGACCTGGGCCTGCAACTGCAACCCGGCCGGGAAGTGAAAGGCCGGCCACCGCCGCAAGAGCGAGGGAGTCGGCGAGCGGACTCGATAGTTCGGGTTCGTGGCCACTGGCGGCGATGTCGCCACCCACATCCACCAACGTCACATCTACAGCGTTCACCAACTCGGCCAGCTCAGTGAGTTGCAGGCGCACTCCTTCGGTTCCCCCGGAGGGGTCGAGCAGGAAGAAACGTCCGTTGGTGTGCTCAGCGAGGATGGTAAGTCCGGAGGTTCCGCCTGCCCGGAGTTGGCTGGTCTGGTGTTCCGGGGCGCGAGCGGCGAGCCGGTCAATGCCTCGACCTTCTCCCGAACTTGGACGCCGGTCCGTACCAAGGTCGGGCTGCCGCCGCGCTGGGGGTTCCACGGCCTGCGGCACTACTACGCGACGCTGCTGATCCACGCCGGGGCAAGCGTCAAGACCGTGCAACTTGCACTCGGTCACTCCACGCCGACGATCACGCTCAATGAGCC
>NZ_BOMM01000060.1 GCF_016862195.1 Paractinoplanes ferrugineus
CCGGCGGGTCTCGTCGTGGGCGGCCATGGTGTCCTGGCGGTGGCCCTCCTCGCGGAGGATCGCGGCGTCGAGCCACTCGTCGGGGATGGCGAAGGCGTCGACCAGTTCGCGCATGTGCGGCCGGAGCTGTTTGAGCAGTTCGTTGGTCTTGGCGGTGACCGATTTAGACCGGTTCGGCGTGATCCGGCCGTGCTCCAGATACCAGCCTTTGTGGCCCTCGATGGTGGACAGGGCGTAAAGGTCGCACATCCGGTCGAGCAACGGCTCGCCGCTGCGCTGCACGGCGGCGACGAACGCCTCGAGCACGACGCGGTCGACGTGCGCCTTGGCCAGCTCGAGCACATGGTCCTGCACGTCGTTGAAGATGTCGAACTGGCGGTCCTTCTTGGTGGCGGCCCCCTTGCGGAGCCGCCGGATCACGCCGTCGAGCAGGTGTTTCTCGCGGTCCTCGAACATCGCCAGGTGCCAGCCGCGGTCGGTCAGGGCGACCTCCTCGTCGCGGCCGGGCACCGCGTCGACCAACCGCTGGATCAACGACCTGGCCGCCGTACGCTCGAGCACCATCTCCCGCACCTGCTCGGCGACGAACGCGGCCCGCCCCCATCCGTCGAGTGAGCCGAACGCATCCCGGTAGCCGGTGAGCAGCCCCTTCGCGACGAGCTGGAGCAGGACGGTGTTGTCGCCCTCGAACGTGGTGAACACGTCGGTGTCGGCCTTGAGTCCGGGCAGCCGGTTCTCGGCCAGGTAGCCGGCCCCGCCGCACGCCTCCCGGCAGGCCTGGATGGTGGTGGTGGCGTGCCACGTCTGGACGGCCTTGAGGCCGGCCGCCCGGGATTCCAGCTCGCGCTGCCGGTGCTCGTCGACGCCGCCGGTCGCGGTCTGCACCTCGTGCAGCGCGGTGACCAGCTCTTCCTGGGCGAACGTCAGCGCGTAGGTCTTGGCCAGCGCGACCAGCAGGATGCGCTGGTGGGCCAGGTAGTCGTTGAGCGCGATCTCGAGCCCCTCCCCCGGCGCCCGGAACTGGCGACGAAGGTCGCCGTAGCGCACGGCGATGGTCAGCGCGCTCTTGGTGGCGGCGGACGACGAGCCGCCGACCACGATCCGGCCGCGCACGAGGGTGCCGAGCATGGTGAAGAAGCGCCGGGTGTCGTTCTCGATCGAGCTGGTGTAGGTGCCGTCCTCGGCCACCTGCCCGTAGCGGTCGAGCAGCATGTCGCGGGGCACCCGCACGTGGTCGAACGAGAGACGTCCGTTGTCGACGCCGAGCAGGCCCGCCTTGTGGCCGTCGTCGCCGACGGTCACCCCGGGCAGCGGGTTGCCGTCCTCGTCCCGGATCGGCACCAGCCACGCGTGCACGCCGTAACTCTTCCCGCCGGTGATCAGCTGCGCGAACACCACCGCCATCCGGCCGTCGCGGGCCGCGTTGCCGATGTAGTCCTTGCGCGCGGCCTCGTGCGGGGTGTGCAGATCAAAGGATTCGGTCGCCGGATCGTACGTGCAAAGGGTGCGCAGCTGTTGCACGTCCGAGCCGTGGCCGGTCTCGGTCATCGCGAAGCAGCCCAGCAGCTTCGCCGAGATGATGTCGGGCAGGTGGGTGGCGTGCTGCCGGTCGTTGCCCAGGGCCACCACCGCCCCGCCGAACAGCCCCCACTGCACCCCCGCCTTGACCATCAGGGACAGGTCGAGCTGCGCGAGCATCTCGGCGGCGACGACCGAGCCGCCCGGGTCGGAGCTCCCGCCGTACTCCTTGGGGAAGCCGGCCGCGACGCCCGGGTCCGTCGGCAGCTCGGTGAGCAGCCGGGAGACCCGGGCCCGCGCCTGTTCGAGGGTCTCGCCGGCAACGGCGACGAAGTGGGCGCCGGCGAGTTGCTTGCGCGCTTCGCGGCGGACGTCCGCCCAGCGGCCGTCGAGTGCGTCCTGAAGACCCGTCATGGGTACAGACTGTACCCAGTGACGTAATCTGCGAGCTGTGAAACGGGACACGATCGCCTCGCGCCGCGCCGGCGCCACCGACGACAAACGGCGGCGGATCGTCGAGGCGGCGGCGCGGGCGATCGAGGAGCACGGCACCGAGGCCGGCCTGGCCGCGATCGCCGATCAGGCCGGGGTCGCCCGGCCGCACGTCTACCGCCACTTCACCGGCAAGGACGACCTCGACCGGGAGGTCGCCCGGCACGCCGCGCGCCTGCTGAGCGCTTGGATCCGCCCGTCGCTGACGGCCAGCGGCACCCCCGCCGCGGTGATCAACGGACTGATCGCGCGGGTGGTGGCCTGGGCGGTCGACCATCCCAACCTCTACCGGTTCCGGGCCCGGCTGGGCGAGCGCGGCGCGGTCGGCGAGCTGGTCGACGCCCTGGCGGCGTACCTGCGCGCGGCCGGTTACGACACCCGCCCCCCGGCGTACGTGGTGGCCGGCATCGTCGGCATGGTCGACGCCGGCCTCGTGTGGTGGCTCGACCATCCCGACGAGACCGGCCCGGACGCGCTCACCGGATGGCTCGCCGACCAGGTCTGGCTGGTGCTGCGCGACCTGCTGCGCCGGGTCGGGCACCCGGTCGACCCGGCGATCATCCTGAGCCCCGTATAGTCAGCTTGCCGATATATACCGCCTCCTGTAGCGTCCCCGGCATGCAGGAACCGACGTTTCTCATCCTCACCGCGCTCGCGGGCGAGCCGTTGCACGGCTACGGCGTCATCCAGTCCGTCGCGTCGCTGTCCGCCGGCGACGTCAAGCTGCGGGCCGGCACCCTCTACGGCGCCCTCGACCGGCTCACCGAGCAGGGACTCATCGAGGTCGACCGGGAGGAAGCCGTCGACGGCCGGCTCCGGCGCTATTACAAGTTGACCGACAACGGCGCGGGGGCGCTGTCGGCCGAGGCCGAGCGGCTGCGGCGCAACGCGGCGGCGGCCGAGACGCAGTTGCGCCGGCGTCCGCTGATGGGTGGCGCGGCGTGACCGCCGCCCCGCTGGAGCGCCGCTACCGGCGGCTGCTGCTGGCCTATCCCGGGCGTTATCGCCGAGTGCACGGCGCCGAGATGGTCACGACGCTGATGGACATGGCCGACGCCGGGCAGAGCCGGCCCTTCGCCGCCGAGGCCTGGCACCTGTTCCTCGGCGGCCTGCGGCAGCGGTTCCGGGTGCCGTCCGGGCGGCCCCTGGTGCTGGTCGCGGCCGTGCTGACCACGCTGATCGGCGGCGGGTTCGGGGCGGCCGCCGGTTCGTGGACGGCCGAGCGGACCTTCACCGCGCTGCCCGGCGACGCCGCCGTCGCCGCGCTGACCCGGCAGGCGGCCGGCGGCGGCGGGGACGACTTCTCGACGGATCGCTCGGCGTCGCCCTGGTTCACCGAGATGGTGCTGGGCGCGGTCGACAGTCCGGGGTGGACCGCCCAGGACGCCGAGCGGCGGCTCGCGGCCGACGGCTGGCGGGTCGGGGCGACCCGCAACCTTGCCGGGGCCGTCTACAGCTCGAGCACCTCCGACGGCCGGGTGGAGCGCGTCGAGGCGCGCAGCGCCGCGTTCGATGCCACCCGGGACGGGTTGCTCATGCAGGTCACCGGCCATGTCTCGGCCGGACACGGAACCGTGTCGATCATGCTGTGGCCGGCCGACACCGGGGCCCTCAAGCCGCTGACGGTCGCCGGCCTGCTGCTCGGGCTGCTCGGCGGCTGGATGGTCGCCGCGGCCGGCGCCTACCGCATGCGGGAGTCGCCCGGCGGCCGGCGCCGGATCGCCGCGCTGCTGGCCGGGCTCGCCGTCGCGGCGCTGGCCACACCCGCGTTCGCGTTCTACATCAATGTGATGCGCGTTCTGGAGGCCTCGGGCAGCGTCGTCAACACGGTGCACAGCGCGCTCAACGCGAGTCCCTACTGGAGCTACAGCACTCCCTGGATGCTGGTACAGCTCTCCGTCGCGGGAGCGCTGTTCGCGATCGTGGCCTGGCTGATGACGGACCGGCGCGGCACCACCGGGTCGGCGGTCCCGGCCGCTGGGTGAACGGGGGCCGGGGGCCGCCGTTCACCGGCGGCCCCCGGAAAGGTCCCGGGCTCGGCCGCCCGGGGCCCTTCATCGGCGAGCCTGGATCGAGATTAACGCTCGTCAATTGTTGCGGGAGGATTTCGACAGCGATAACTTCGGGCTGAGCGTCGGCCCGCTCCCCCGTCCTCTCCCCTCGGCGAGCTCCTGGTTCCTCTGTCGACAAGGGAGTCCACATGCCCATCAGTCGTCGCACGGTCCTCGCCGCCGGGGCCGGTGCCGCCGCCACCCTGGCCCTGCCCAGGGAGGCGTCCGCCGGCACCGCCGTCGGGTTCACCCTCGACGCGGTCACGCTCGACGGCGGCGAGCAGGTCGTCGCCATCACCCTCGACACCCGCCGGCTCGGCCCGATCGACCCGGCCGGCCTGACCACCAGCACTTTCAGCGTGCACGCCAAGGCCACCAGCCCGCTCCCGCTCGCCCCGGGCGAGCAGATCCTCAGCGAGTACGACCTGGACCGCCCGGTCACCGCCGCCCGCCTCGACCACCGCGGCAACATCGTCCTGGAACTGAGCCACGCCGAGGGTCAGGTCGGCGGCGGCACCCTGGGCTACCTCACCGGCCGGGGTCGCAACGTGCGGCTCGACCTCGTCTACACGATCACGCAGAACGCCCCGCTGGCCCGGCGCCACGGCGGCCCGGTCCGGATCTCCCGCTTCACCCAGGGCCGATTGGTCAACCCGGAAGTCGACGCCTTCAGCTACCACACCTCCGGCTCGGGGATGAAATACCGACTGTTCGCCGCCGACCGTCGTAAGCGCCCGCTTATCGTCTGGCTGCACGGCGGCGGCGAGGGCGCGTCGCTGCCCGACGACTACTACGACAACGAGACCACGCTGCGCGCCAACCGGGGCGCGCTGGGCTTCGCGACCGGTGCGGGGCAGCGCATCTTCGGCGGCGCGCACGTGGTGGCGCCGCAGAGCACGTCGTACTGGCTGGCCGACGGGCCCCACTTCGCCCCGCGGATCCAGGAGATCGTCCGCGACGTCGTCCGCCGCCACGACGTGGACCGGCGACGCGTCTATGTGGCCGGGTGCAGCAACGGCGGCTACATGAGCCTGGAGATGACGAACGTCTACCGCGACACGTACGCCGCGTCGGTGCCGGTCTGCGGCGTGGTGACCTCGGTGCTCACCGACGCCGAGCTGGCCGCCGTCCGCACCCCGACCTGGCTGGTGGCGTCACGGGACGACGACACGGTCGATCCCGGGGCCAACACGGTCCACGCCCACGACCTCATTCCGGGCTCGAGGATGACGCTGTACGACAACGTCGTGCGCAACGGCTACCAGTTCCCCGGGCACTGGTCGTGGATCTACGTGGCCCGCAACGACCCGAGCATCAACGGCACCCACATCTGGCAGTGGATGGCCCAGCAACGCCGATGATTGCCGCCCGGCAACCGTGGGTACCTACTGATCGTCTCAGTACGACGACGTGGAGGCTGACGGTCATGGCATTCGACGACAAGGTTGACAACAAGGCCGAGGAGTTCGGCGGCAAGGTCAAGGAAGGCGTCGGCCGGGCCACCGACGACGAGCAGCTCGAGGCCGAGGGCAAGGCGGACCAGTCGAGCTCGAAGCTCAAGCAGGCAGTGGAGAACGTCAAGGACGCCTTCAAGTCCTAGTTTTCTCGTTCAGCCGTACCGCTGAAGGAGCTGGCCCGGTGACGGTTCGTCGCCGGGCCGTTCCTTGTCCGGTGGCCGGCTGAGCAGCGGGCCGGGCGTTATTCGGTGGCCAGGCTGAGCAGGTGGGCGGAGAAGCCCAGCGGGGCGCGGCCGTCGGGCCGGGCGCTGGTGCGGACCGGGCAGCCGGTGTCGGTGACGACCGTGGCGCCGGCCGCGTGGAAGCGGGCGACCAACTCCCGGTCCTCGTCGTGGGCGAGCCCCGGGAAACCGCCCGCAGCGGCGTAGGCCGAAGCGCGAAAGCCCAGGTTGGCACCGTGGATGTGGCCGTGCCGCAAGCCCGCGACCAACTCGAGATAGCGGCGCTCATAACGCGCCGGCATCGGCCCGGCCCACTGCGACCAGTCGTCCACCTCGACGGTCCCGGCCACCAGATCGGCGCCCCGTTCGGCATGGCGCGCCTGCCAGCGCAGCCACTCCGGCGGCACCCGGCTGTCGGCGTCGGTGGTGGCCAGCCAGAGCGCGCCGGCGTCGGCGCTCATCGCGTACGCGACCCCGGCCGCCCGCGCCCGCCCGACGTTGCCCGCGCCGATCGTCACCACGTCGGCGCCACCCGCCCGGGCCAGCCGTTCCGTGTCGTCGGTGCACGCGTCGGCCACCACGATCACCCGCACCGGCACCGGGGCCACCCCGGCCGCCGCCACCCGCAACGCCGCCAGGCACGCGGGCAGCAGCGCGCTCTCGTCATGGGCGGGCACGACGACCGCGACCCGGTGCACCCGTTACACCAGGCCCGCGCGCCGGGCGACCGACCGCGGGTCCCGGCTGAACACCTCGAGCACGAAGTCGGGCTCCTCGTGCCGGGCGATCCGGTGCAGTCCGGGAACGGTGGCGAGGGCGGCGTGCGCCTCGTCGCCGCTGCGGGCGTGCTCGTCGACCGGCCAGCGCCAGTGCACGGCCACCACGTCACCGTCCGGTGCCAGCGATCCGCTCACGCTTTCGAGCAGGAGCGCCAGGTCGGCGTCGTCGAAGTAGTAGACCAGCTCGGAGAGCACGATCAGGTCGAACGTCTCGGCCGGCCAGTCGTGCGGCATCCGGCCGGTCCGCACGGTCACCCCGGGGTGGCCGGCGACCCGCTCGGCCGCGGTCGCGACGGCGGACCCGACCGCGTCGACGGCCAGGAGCCGGTCGCACCGCTCGGCCAAGCGCGCGGTCAGCATGCCTGTCGAGCAGCCCGGCTCGAAGCCCGAGCGGTACCGCCGGTTCGGCACCGCGTCGGCGGTGAGCGCGTGCTTACGAGCGTCGTACCAGCGGGTCTCGAAACTCCACGGGTCCGGGTCAGCGTCGTACATCCGCTGGAAGTAACTGATCGGCGTGGTCATTCGAAGATCACCTCGAACGGTCGGGTGAACCGCGCGACGATGTGCGGCGGCAGGATCGGGGCGTCCGCGTCGGCCGGCCCGAGCGGTTCGGTCTGACTGGGGAACGCCGCGATCGCCGCGGCCTTGGCCGCTCGCGCGGCCGGCGGCAGATCGATGCGCCGGGCCCGCGCCCAGGGCACCCGCGGGTCATCCGGGTACGCCCAGTGCCAGGCCCAGATCGGATATTCGAGCAGCCTGGCCCCGGTCGCCGCGCACGCCCGGGCGGCCGCCCGGCCGACGGCCTCGTGGTCGGGATGTCCGTCCCCGCGCCAGGTGGCGAAACACCACCGGCCCGGCGTCAGCAGCTCCGCCAGCTGCCCGGCGAGCGCTTGTTCGTCGATCCCGCCGTCGGCGTGCCCGAGCCGGTGCACCCGCGCCGTCCCGAGCCCGAGCCGCCGCAACGCCTCGTCCGTCTCGTCGCGCCGCACCGCCGCCAGTTGCGCCCGCGTGTAGACCGTCGAACCGGGATGCGACGCCTCGCCGTCGGTCACCGCGGCGAGGTCGGCCGCCCCGAGCAGCGCCATCGTCCCGGCCACCCCGAGAATCTCGTCGTCCGGGTGCGGCGCGACCACCAGCGGCACCGCCGCCGGCCGGAGGTCCAGCGCCGGCCAGTCGCTGACGGCCGCCCAGCGCCGCCACTCGTCCTCGGCGGTCCCGTTCCCCACGATCGGCCTCACCACCGGTCCTCGCTCCCGGCCAGGAGGCGGCCCAGCTGTTCCAGGTCGGCTTCGGCGTGACTCTGGCGCAGGTAGACGGTCAGGTCGGCGACTCGGCGGGCGTGGTCGGGGTCTTTGCCCAGGGGGCCGGCACCGAGGGCTCGGCCCACCCGGTCGAGGACTTCGGTGGCGGTGGCCTCGACGCCGGCGCGGACGCGCAGGGCCAGGCGGTGGGCGTCGGCCTGGGGGTCGGTGTCGATCTGACGGCCGGCGTCGGCCAGCACGGCACCGGCGGCGGTCAGGGTGACGTCGACGGCGCCCAGGTGGGCCAGGGCGTGCGGGCCGAGATCCCGGCGGCGGGCGGCGTTCAGCAGGGTGTCGGCCACGCCCAGGGCGCCGCCGAACCAGCAGGCGGCCACGCCTACGCCGCCGTGCCAGAAGCCGGGCCGCTGCACGTAGGCGCCGGGATCGCCGACCGGGCGGGCGGGGGCCCCGGTGAAGCGGATCGTGCGGCTGTCGCTGCCGGCCATGCCGACCGCCGGCCACGTGTCGTCGAGCGGGGTGGCGTGCGGCGGGGTGTTGCGAACGGCGAACAGGCGGATGCCGTCGGCGGCGGCCGCGGTGACCAGGGCGTGCGTGCACCAGGCGGCCCCGGAGCACCAGGGGCGGTCGCCGGTCAGGGTCCAGCCCCGCGGGCCGGGCTCCGCGCGTACCGAAGAAGGCGCCGCGGCCCAGACGCCCCAGCGCTCGCCCGGCTGGTTCTGCTCGGCGTCGCCGAGCTCGGCCCGGATCGCCACCGCGTCCAGGTGTCCCTCGGCGAGGCGGCAGGTGACCAGGTCGGCACGGCCCAGCGCGGTCAGGCCGCGCAGGCGGTCGGCGGTGGCGCCGTGGCCCGGAAGCGGGAGGTCGGGCAGGTCGATCTTGCGCACGGGGTGCTGTTACCCGGACGGGGGCCGGTCAATCGCGGGGGGCGATCGCGGTTCGGTGCCGGGTGCGCGGGTATGCCCCTGATATGCGTGTGGTGATCGTCGGAGCTACCGGTAACGCCGGCACCGCGCTGCTGCGGCGGCTGCGGGCGGAAACGGACATCGAGCTGGTGGGGGTGGCGCGGCGACGGCCGGAACCGGTCGGCGTCTACGCGGGCGTCGACTGGCACTCGGTGGACGTCGCGGCCGACGGGTCGGTCGACCGGCTGGCGGAGGTGTTCCGCGGGGCCGGCGCGGTGGTCAACCTGTCCTGGCAGATCCAGCCCAGCCACGATCAGCGGCGGCTGTTTCGCACGAACGTCCTGGGCGGCCGGGCGGTGGCGCGCGCGGTGCTGGCCACCGGGGTCGACACCCTGGTGCAGGCGTCGTCGGTCGGGGTCTATTCCCCCGGGCCCAAGACCGAGTTCGTGTCCGAGAGTCATCCCCGGCGCGGGGTGCTCGAATCGTCCTACAGCCGGCACAAGGCGTTGGTGGAGCGGATGCTCGACGAGATCGAGTCGGACCACCCGGGGCTGCGGGTGGTGCGGGTACGGCCGGGGCTGATCTTCCAGCGGGAGGCCGGCACCGAGATCGCCCGGTACTTCGCCGGTCCGCTGCTGCCGGCGCGGCTGCTGCGGCACGAGCGGGTTCCGGTGGTGCCGTCGCACCGGCGGCTGCGGATGCAGGCGGTGCACGCGGACGACGTCGCCGACGCGTACGCCCGGATCCTGCGCACCGACCTGCGGGGGGCCTTCAACATCGCCGCCGACCCGGTGCTCGACCCGCATCTGGCGGCGCAGGTGTTCCGTGGCATCACGGTGCCGGTGCCCGCGCCCGCCCTCGCCGCGGCGGCCGCGGCGAGCTGGAAGCTGCGGTTGCAGCCGATCGACGCCGGGTGGATCCGGCTGGCGCTCGCTGCGCCGCTGATGTCGAGCTCCCGGGCGGCCCGGGAACTGGACTGGAAACCGCGGGTGGACTCGGTGGCCGCACTGCGGGAACTGGTCGCCGGGATGGCCGAACGGGCGCACAACGCGGCGAGCCCGCCGCTGTCGGGTGACCCCGGCCTGCCGGGGCGGCCCGGCGGATTGGCACAAGGCCGGCTGCCCGGCACCGGTGACCCCTACTGAGCAGTGCTCGACCGGGATCTGCCGGGCAGGAGAAACCTCCTGCCCGGCTTCGCGTGGGTCAGGCGCCGGCGGTCACCGAGCTCTCCACGACGCGGCGGTCGCCGGCCAGGGTGATCGGGATGGAGCGCGGCTTGGCCGCCTCGGCGACCGGGATCGTGATCGTGAGCACCCCGTCCTGCCAGGTGGCCGAGATGTCGTCGAGGTTGAGGCCGTCGCCGACGGTGATGCGGCGCTCGAACGTGCCGGTGAGCCGCTCGCGGCGGATCCACTGCAGATCCTCGTCGGGGCGCGGGGAGCGCTCGGCGCGAATGGTCAGCACCCGGTTGTCGACGCCGACGTGCACCGAGCCCGGGTCGACGCCCGCCAGGTCACAGTGCAGCACGAAGTGGTCGCCCGAACGGTAGAGGTCGAGCGGCATCGCGTTCGAACCGGAGCCCAGGAGCCGGTCGAAGTCGCGGAAGGGATCGAAAGTCAGCACCACGAACACCTCCTCAAGACCGTCCGCCGGCCTTTCCGGCGGACACGTGGCGTCGGCTAACAATCAGTTCTGCCGAGTCGGCCGCATGGTCTGCTGAGGTGCATCACCCCGGCTTGACCAGCAGCGACAGCTATTTTTTTAGCACCAAGCAGGGCGGAGTGCCAAGCATTTCGGCAAGATTTTCCGCTACTTCTCGGCCGAGCCCGGCTCGGCCATCCGGCGGTGCAACTCGGCCTTGGCGCGGTCCGGCAAGACGTTGCTCATCGCGCCCTGCGCCTTGGTCTTCACCGAGCCCGCGACGACCTTCTCCTTGTCCTTCATCAGGGCCTCGAAGCCCTGCCGCGCGACCACCGCCGGGTCGTCCTTCTTGCCCGCGCCCACCCTGGTGTCGTCCATGTCGGCACGGTGGAAGAAGTTCGTGTCGGTGGGGCCGGGCATCAGTGCGGTCACCGACACGCCGGTGCCCTTGAGCTCGGCCCGCACCGCCTCGGCGAACGACTGGACGAACGACTTGGAGGCGTTGTAGACGGCCTGGAACGTACCCGGCATCGTGGACGCGATCGACGAGGTGAACAACACCTGCCCGGCGCCGCGGGCCACCATGTCCGGCAGCACCCGCTTGGCCAGGTGCACAGTGGACGTCACGTTCACGTCGATCACGTTCAGCTCGTCGGCCAGGTCGGTGTCCCGGGTGAAGTCACCGCCGATGCCACGGCCCGCGTTCAGGGCGATCGCGTCGACGTCCCGGCCGCTCTCCCGGATCGCCGCGTAGACCCGCTCCACGCCCTCGTAGGTGGCCAGGTCGGCCCGCACGGCGGTGACCTGGGTGCGGCCGTCGCGGCGCAGATCGGCGGCGGCCTGCTCGATGGCGTCGTCCTCGGCGGCGAGCAGCAGGTCGTATCCGTGCTCGGCGAACTGCCTCGCCAGCTCGTACCCGATCCCGCTGGACGCTCCGGTGATCACAGCAAACTCTGTCATGACCGGCGGATGCCCCGTGGTCACGTGCTTAACCGTCGCAGACCCGCCTCGACCCCGGCGGCAAGCGGCGGTGGGGCCGCCACGCCCGGCGCAGATCCGGCAGCACCGCCGGGCCGGCACCGCCGGGCGCCAGGCCCAGCGGTGCCGCCGCCGTCCCGGCCGAGACCGGGTCGAGCCGGTGCTGCTCGCCCACCCGGCGCCGGGTGAGGCGGCACCGTCTCGCGCAGCAGATCCGCCCGGTTGCGCGTCGCCACCACTACCGTGACTTCCTCGGTCTCGATGGTGGCAGCACCGGTCACGGCTTGAGCACGACCTTGACGCAGCCGTCGTCCTTGTTCTTGAACATCTCGTACGCGTGCGGCGCCTCCTCCAGCGGGAGCCGGTGGGTGACCAGGTCGTCCACGCCCAGCGGGTCGTCGTCGCCGGTCAGCAACGGCATGATGTCATCGACCCAGCGCTTCACGTGGGCCTGACCCATGCGCAGCGTCACGCCCTTGTCGAACAGGTCCATCATCGGGAACGGGTCGGCCTGACCGCCGTACACCCCGATGATCGACACCGTGCCGGCCCGCCGCACCGCGCCGAACGCGTCGGTGAGCGCGGCCGTCCGATCGATGCCGAACTTGTCGATCGCCTTCTTGGCGAGCGCGTCGGGCAGCAGGCCGGCGCCGCGCACCGCCGTCTCCTGCAGCGGCGAACCGTGCGCCTCCATGCCGACCGACTCGATGACGCCGTCCGCGCCCCGCCCGTCGGTGAGGTCCAGGACCGCCGCCGGGATGTCGTCGATCTTGTTGAGGTCGAGCACCTCGATGCCGTGCCGCTCGGCCATCGCCAGCCGCTCGGGCACCAGGTCGCTGGCGATCACCCGGCCGGCGCCGAGGTGCCGGGCGATCCGGGCGCTCATCTGGCCGATCGGGCCCAGACCGGTGACGAAGACGGTGTCGCCGGGCTGGATGTCGGCGTACTTCGCGGCCTGCCAGGACGTGGTCAGCACGTCGGACAGGAACAGGAAACGCTCGTCCGGGTGACCCGCCGGTACCTTGATCGGCCCGAACTGCGCCTGCGGCACCCGGAGGAACTCGGCCTGGCCGCCCGGCACCTGGCCGTACAGCTTGGTGTAGCCGAACAGCGAGGCGCCCTTGCGCTGGTCGGTGTTCTGGGTCGTCTCGCACTGGGCGAAGTAGCCGCGCTTGCACATCCAGCAGTACCCGCACGAGATGTTGAACGGGATGACCACCCGGTCGCCCGGCTTGATGTGGCTGACCTCGGAGCCCACCGCCTCGACGATGCCCATCGGCTCGTGCCCGAGGATGTCACCCTTGTCGATGAACATGCCGAGCACGTCGTACAGGTGCAGGTCCGACCCGCAGATCGCGGTCGAGGTGATCCGCACGATCGCGTCGGTCGGTTCCTGAATCGTCGGATCCGGCACCGTCTCCACCGAGACCTTGCCGGTGCCCTGCCAAGTCAAAGCTCTCATGCGCCCCGGATGCCCGGCAATCACCGAGTTATGCCGCCGGACCGGGGGAAATCGGCCACTTTCCGAGGAGGAATCCGTGACCGGAACCCCCGACGTGGTCGATGGGTGGGCCGGTCAGGGTGGGCCGGTCAGCGGTGGGCCGGGAGCGCCGTGCCGCCCTCGGCGCGGTAGGCGGTGAAGAACTTGTCGCGGAACTGGTCCATCCGCCAGACCGGGGTCGCCGCCGTGGGCCGCAGACCGTCGGCCCAGTGCCAGTCGGCCAGCCGGTCGAGCACCTTCGGGTCGTGCGCGATGATCGTGACCGGGACGTCGTGGCTCGCGTTCTCGCCGCTCACCAGGGGGATCGGCTGGTGGTCGCCGAACATGACGACGACCAGGTTCTGGTTGCCGTACCGGGTGGCCCACGAGATCAGGTTGTCGACCGAGTAGCCGATCGACTTGGCGTACTGATCGCGGGTCTTCGGTTTGTTGCTCCAGAGCGTGTTGCGCGACAGTGTCTTGGCGGCCATCGGCTTGTAGATCGAGCCGTCGCCGATCTGGTCCCAGTCGACCGTGTCGGGGATGTTGGTCCACGGCTCGTGGCTCGAGGTCATGGTGATCTCGGCCATCAACGGCTTGGTGCGCTTGGCGTACGCGTTCTTCTGGAAGGACGCGAGCGTGTACTGATCGGGCATCCGTGACCAGCCGAAACGCGGCCCGGTGTAGCCCATGTTCCGCGAGTCGTAGACCTCGTCGTATCCGTAGAACGACGACTCCGGCCAGGCCACCGTGTTGCCGGGTTCCATCCCCACGGTCTGCCAGCCGGCGTCGTGGAACGCGCTGGTCAGGGTGATCCGGTTGCCGGCGGTCAGCTGGCGGTACCGCTGCTGGCTGTTGATCCAGAGACCGGACTGGAACGACGCGTGCGCCAGCCAGCTGCCGCCGCCGTACGTCGAGGAGGTGAGCCATCCGCTGCGGGCGGCGAACCCGGCCGCGGCGAGCTTCTTCTCGTCGGCCGCCAGCACCGGACCGACCACCGCGCTCATCGCCGGGTCGGTGAGCGCCGACCGGCCGTAGCTCTCCACCACGCCGATCACGACGTCCTTGCCGGCCAGACCGCTCACCAGGTCGGCCGGCGGCACCCCGCGGAACGGGTCGTTCTGCGCCGTAGCGGCGAACTTCCGCTGGTCGCGCAACGCCGTCGGCACCGACTTGGCAGTGGCTTTGAGCAGGTCGGCGGCGCTGTCGGAGGCGACCGGCGCGTTCGGGAAGAGGGTGATGCCGCTGATCGCGAGGGCGAGCCACACCGCGGTCAGGCCGACCAGGCCGCGCCGGGCCGGGCCGGCGTAGCGGGCGGTCGCCCGGGTCAGGCGCAGCACCGCGAGGGTGCACACGGCCAGCGCGGCCAGGGTGAGCAGCACGGCCCCGACGACGGCCAGCATCGCGTACGTCCGGCCGTCGGTCTCGGTCAGCGCGTTGTAGCCGTCCTTGAACAGCGGCGGGTCCAGCACCACGTCGAAGCGCCGCCCCAGCACCTGCCGGAAGCCCACGTTGACGATCTTGAGCACCACCACCGCGCCGAGGCCGAGGCCCAGCAGCACCGCCACCGGCCGCCGCCACCTCGGCGACAGGACCAGCAGGATCGCCCCGCCGATGATGATCTCGATGGGGACACGCAGGAACGCCCCCGCGACGAACGTGCCTTCCTTCATCCGTCCGACCGCGTCCGGAACGACCAGGGCCAGGTAGACGAGGACGGCGGCAGCGGCGGTCAGGGCGGCGGAGAGCACGGTGCGCACCCGGGACCGAGTTGTCGACGGCAAGATCAGGAGCCCTTCGGTCGGGGGCGGCACGCGGGAGCCGCCCACCCCTGCCAGTACGGGCGCGGACCGCGAAGGGTTCAGCCCGGAGCGGATCTTCCGGGCTTCCCTCCCGGGTGAGCTCAGTTCACGTCCGCCGCGGTCGAGGCGGAGCCGGTGAGGGCCTGGACGCGGTGGGGGTGTTCGGGCAGGGCCGACAGGAACGGCTGCATCCCCGGCATGAAATCGAACTCGTCGTCCCGCTCGGACGGCCGTTCCCGCAGCCAGCCGGCCATGGCGTCGGCCACGCTCTTGGCCTTGACCCGGAACTCGTACTCGGTGAAGTCGGTGATGCGTACGTGGATGTGCTGCTCGATGTACGAGACGAGATCGGGCCCCCAGGTTCTCCGCAGCTCCTGCAGCACCTCGTCGCCGAGGTCGTCCAGGATCACCGGGATGATCATCGGCCGGCCGTGTCTTGCCTGCTCGTCGATCGCCCATCGCAGCTCCCGCTGCACCCAGGGGGACGAGATCGACCGGTCGCTGAGGAACGCGAGGAAGAACTGGTCCTTGCGGCCGATGGCGCGCCGGATCGCGATCTCGAACGCGTCGCCCGCCTTGAGGTTCTGCTCGTCCAGCCAGTGCGTCGTGCCGGGGATGAACGACTCGACGAAGCCGATGAACTCCCGGACGGCCGGCTTGTCGCGGCGACCGTGGCAGACGAAGATCTCGCTGCCGGCCTGCCGGAGGGCCTCGGCGACCTCGCGCGGCAGCTGCCCCACGGGACGGCCGGCGAGCAGCAGCCCGATCTGCGAGTAGTTGTGGTAGCCGATCGACTGGCGCGACCCGGTCGAGTACTCGCCGTTGAGGTAGATGCCGATCACCGGACCCCCCGAGCCGGCCCGGCCCAGCATCTCCTCGGCCTCGGCGTTGCTACCCGCCTCGTTGAGCACGTACTTGCGGCTCTCGCAGAGGAAGGCCAGCGTGTTCACGTTCGCCGCGTGGCTGGACTCGACGGCGTCCATCAGGCGCTGGGCGTTCTCGCTGATGTAGTTGTGCTTCATCTCCATCAGGTAGTAGTTGCTGTCCTCCGCCTCGGCCCGGACGAGGCGGAGCATCACCTTGCCGTCGACCTGGTCCAGCCAGACCGGCACGTTCGGCCAGATCATCTTGTCGTACTTGCTCAGCGACGAGGCGACCGTCACCAGATGCGCCTTGGGCATCCGCTGGATGGCGGTGTGGCCGGTGACCATGGCGGCCAGCTGGTCCCGGTCGAAGCCCCAGACCTCGGTGAGGAACTCGACAGGCAGCCGGCCGTCGATCTCCTCCACGTAGAAGTACCGGCCGTCGGCGTACTGGTCGTGGGCATGGAATCGGAGGTTGAGCTTGGGGTGGTCCTCGATCCGCTTGTACGGGTGCTGCAGGACGAGCTGAGCGCGCGCGAACGGGAGCAGCGCGAGCACCGCCCCGTGCTGGTAGGTGTACCGGTACCGGACCCGGCCGGCCACCTCGGTCGAGTAGTAGAGGCATTGCAACTGGGCCTGCGAACGGTTGGACGCGCAGCCGCCCGCGATCTGGCCGTTGAGCCGGTCGGCCGCGTCGAGCAGTTCCTGGCCGACCGCGTAGCAGTCCTTGAAGTCGATCACCTGATCGCGGTGCTCGGTGTGCCCGGTGCCGCTGGTGAAGATCAGCCCGGCGCTGGTCTCCGCGATGACCTGCTGGTGCGTGTCCAGATCCAGCTCGGCACGCATGCTCGTGGCGTGCAGGCGGAGCGCCTTCGCGAGCACCCGGGACCCGGCGAAGCGTCGTTCGCCCTCCTGTTCGGTGATCTCGTGCGCGACCGGGATCCGCTGCAGCACCGCGCTGATCACCGCCACCACCATGAGGCCGTCGGAGATGTCCGGCTCGCACTTGTCCGCGCTGCGGAAGAAGCTGCCGACCACGGTCGCGCCGATCAGGCTCGGTGACCATCCCCGATCGGCGCAGAACTCCTGCAGCCCGTCCCGGATGTTCTGATCGGACACCGCCTGGTCGGCGACGTTGCGGGTCAGCTTCGAATTCGTCAGCAGCAGCAGCGAGACGTCCCGCCAGCGCAGGCTCATCGTGTGCAGGTGTTGCTCGACGCGCTCGAGCAACCCGGTGACCTGCTCGGCGCGTATGGTGTTTCCCGGCAGGTCCTCGCCGTACGGAATCATCGTCATGATCTGGTTCATGGTCGCCACCTCCTCGGGGAGACCTCGATCGTGCGACCACCGGGACGGCACCGGCCAGCTCAGGGCGGTCCCGCTTTGTCCCCTTTCCGAAACGGGACAAGAAGATCGCGTACGCGATTCAGGTCGGGCAGCGCCCCGAGGCGCTCGTAGACCGCCGCGGCGGTGCGCCACCGCTCGGCCGCCTCGGCGAGGCTCCCCTCGGCCGCCAGCACTCCCCCGAGCCCCTCGTGCGCGTGCGCCTCCTCGAACCGGTCGACCCCGGTGGCCAGGCCCAGCGCGGTCTCGTAGCCGGACCGGGCGTCGGCCGGCCGGCCCTGTTCGTGGCGCAGGTCGGCCAGGCAGTTCCAGGCCTCCGCCTCCAGGACGGCGGACTTGAGCGCGCGGGCCAGGTCGATCGCCTCGCTCAGGTGACGCGCGCCGTCGTCGTAGCGTGCCGCCCGGCGGCTGACATTGCCGAGGTTGGTGAGCGTGGAGCAGACCTGCGCCCGGTCCGCGAGCGCCCGGCCGAGTTTCAGGGCCTCACGCAGGGCCTTACCGGCTTCGTCCAGCCGGCCCTGCCGCTCGCAGGCGAGACCGATGTTGTTGAGCGTCTGCGCGACGCCCACCAGGTCACCTTCGCCGCGGCGGATCCGCAACGCCTCGTCGTAGTTCGCCAGGGCGTCCCCGGGCTCGCCCCGCTGCCAGTGCACCGCGCCGATGTTGCTCAGCGTCGTGGCCTCACCGACCCGGTCGCCCACCGCCCGTTGCAGCGCGAGCGCGCGCCGGTAGTGCTCGAGCGCCTTCGAGTATTCGTTGCGGTACCAGTGGATGTTTCCCATCTCCTTCAGCGCCGCGCCCTGCCCGGCCAGGTCACCGGCGTCCGCATAGGCGGCCAGCGCGGCCCGGCAGTCGGTCAGCGCCGCCGAACGCCGGCCGAGACGGGCCCCCGCCTGCCCGGCCGCGAGGCGGGCGTCCGCCTGCGCCGTCAGATCACCGAGCGCACGGGCGGCGTGTGCCCGGTAGCCCGCGACGAGCAGAGCGTCCTCGTAGCACCCGGTGACAATCAGCGGCCGGTTGATGGCCGCGCCGAGCTCGGCCGTGGCCGCGTGCAGGCCCCACCGGTCCGCGGCGGCGACCGAGGCGATCAGGTTGTCCCGTTCGAGGATGAACCAGTCGCGCGCCGACCGGTCCCCGGTGAACAGCCCGGCGAGCCGCTCGGTGGCCACCCTCGTCGCCCAGGCCAGCAGCCGGTCGCGGGCCGGTGCCCGCTCGGCGGGGACGGCCGCCGCCTTGTGCCCGGCGAAGACGCCGACCAGGTCGTGCAGGCGGTAACGGCCGGGCACCAGCTGCCCGACGAGGTTGCAGTCGAGCAGGCTCTCCAGCAGCCGGCCCGCCGCCGGGACGTCGACGCCGGCCAGCGCGGCCGCCCGCTCCGGATCGATGTCGGTGCCGGGTGCGGCCCCGAGCGCCCGGAAGAACCGCTGCTGCCGATCGTCCAGCTCGCGGTAGGACAGCTGGAAGGCCGCCCCGACACTGCGCACCCCGTCGTCCAGCTCGGGCAGCCGCAGACGCTCCTCGGCCATCCGATCGACCAGGTGCTCGAGCGTCCACCTGGGCCGCCGGAGCAGTCGCGCGGACAGGATCCGCAGTGCCAGCGGCAACCCGCCGCACAACGCCGACAGCCGCTCCAGTGCCGCGTCCTGGCCGACCGTCCGATCGGCCGGAATGATCGTCCTCAGCAGGGCGAGCGAGTCGCCGGGGGCCAGGCAGTCCAGAGTCATCGGCCAGGTGTCGTCCAGGGACGGCATCTGGTGCCGGGTGGTCACGACGACCCGGCTGCGGCCGGGCCGGGCGAGCAACAGAGCCACCTGCTCGGGTAACCGGACGTTGTCGAGGATGATCAGTACGGCGTGGCCGGTGAGCCATCGGCGGTACTCCGCGAGCCGCTCGGCCGGATCGGCGGCGCCGTCGGGCAACAGTTCGCCGAGCGTCTCGTACCACGTGCGGGGCTCCGCCGCCGGAGCGTATCCCCGCATGTCGACGAAGAAGCAGCCATCGGGAAAGTTCGCCGCCACCTCGTGCGCGGCCCGGAGCACGAGCGCGGTCTTGCCCACTCCCGGCATCCCGTCGACCACGATGTTCGGCAACTCCGGGCCGAGCAGCGCGACTCGCAGTCCGGCGACCTCGTCGGCGCGGCCCTCGAACCGGATGGTGTCGAGCGGGAGAAGGCCGCGGCGGGGCTCCTTGCGGACCCGATGCCAGGCTCGGCGCCAGGCCTCGGTGTGGCCGCCGTCGTAGCGGCCGACGATCAGCTCCAGGGTGGAGAGATGCGGCAGTCGTTCCCGCCTGCGGATCTGGGCGACCGACGTCTTGGAGATCCCGCAGTCGTCAGCCACCTCACGCAACGTGCCCCGGCCGTCGAGCAGGTCGGCCAGCGCCGCCCGCAGGTCGGCCGGCGTCACGATCCGGTCGGGTTCCGGTCGGGGCATCAGCTCACCTCCGATCTCCGGATTGTGGCATTCGACGGCAAGCTTCCGTCCCACCACATCGGCGAGAGGGGGTTGCCCCGGGCACCGAAGCCGATTCGATCTCGCTCGACAGCAGGTACGCGACGTCGCCGGCCACGGTCCGGACGGTCGGGCCAAGCGGGGCGGGATCGAGGTCGGTGCGCGGACGGCGGCCGACATGATCGCCGCGCGGGTGGGTGACGGCGCCTTCGGCGACGCCACCTGGACGGCGTCCCCGGACGAGGCGCTGAAGGTTCACAAGAGGAGCTGCCCCGCTTCGGCGCTGTCCGGGACGCCGGGGGGCGTCGACGGCTGAGCTCGCGGCCGGTTGAGGTTAGGCTGGGCGGCATGCTTGCCGACGGTCTGGTCAACGTCTACACGCGTGACATCGAGGCGGCCATCCGCTTCTACCGTGACCTGCTCGGCCTGGCCGAGAGGTTCCGGACGCCGACCGAGGGGGCGCCGGAGCACGTCGAGTTCCGGGCCGGCGGCTTCACGCTCGGTCTCGGCTCGGTCGAGGCGGCACGGCGCGTGCACGGCATCGACGCGGAGCCGGGCCGCCCGGCCATGGCCCTGGTGTTCTGGACCGACGAGGTGGACCGCGAGTTCGCCCGGCTCGTCGCGGCCGGCGTCCCGGTGGTGATCGCGCCGCATGACGCCGGCAACGACAACCGCAGCGCCGTGGTCCGTGATCCGGACGGCAACCTGGTGGAGATCGTCGCCAAGGTCGCCTGACGTGGAGGGCCTCACTGACGGCGAATATCTGGTGCTCGCGCCCCTGGAGGCGGGCGAGCCGCGGCCGCTGTTCGAGATCGCCGACGACTTCGTCCGCTGCGTGGTCGGCACCCTGCCGACGATCGAGCAGATCGCCGCGGTCCTGGGCCCGGGCGCGGTGTCGATGGCCGCGCACCGCCTGATCGAGGTGCGCCGCTTCCAGTTCTGGCCGATGCCCTGGCCCGACGGCGTCCCGACCACGCCGGCCGACCTCGGCACGGCCGCGATCTGGTCCGAACACGACGGCGACTGCCTGGTCGCCCGCATCACCGAGGCGGGCCTGCGATGGCTGTGATCGCCCGCCCGGCTTCTACACCTTGGACGGCACTCCGCCGGCCGGCGCGTTGGGCAACCTCTGGATCGATCCGGCCTTCATCGGCCGCGGCATCGGCCGCGCCCTGTGGGAGCACGCCACCCACGTGGCGGCGGATCTCGGCTTCACCAGCCTCCTGATCGACGCCGACCCCCACGCCGAAGGCTTCTACCGGGCGATGGGCGCCACCCGGGTCGGCGAGAGCGCGTCGACCGCCGTCCCCGGCCGCTTGCTGCCCCAACTGCGCTTCGTCCTGTCCTGACGGAACGCGCGGCCGAAGGGGGCTATCCACCTTTCTGCGGGTTTGCCGTCCCCGGCATCGGCTGCGGATCGGCGGTCGGGCCGTGCACCACCGGTTTGCCGCCGACCCAGTCGACGCGGTCCAGCCACATCTGCCGGCCCGGGCTGATGCTGCCGATCGCGTCCGCCGGCCAGGCGTGATAGAGCAGCCAGACGGTGCCGTCGGCGAGGGTCACCGGGTAGCAGTGGCCCGGCCCGGCGGCCTTGCCGGCCGAGCGCAGGATCGGGTTCTCCGCGGCGTCGTGGCAGGGACCCAGGGGCGAGTCGCAGGTGGCGTAACCCACGGCGTACCCGTCCTGGTCGAACGCCCCGCCGGAATAGAAGAGATAGAGCTTGCCGTCGTGCCGCAGCATCTCCGGCGCCTCGACCACCGGGCCGTGCCAGGGCTGGTTGTTGGTCAACAGCCGCACCCGGTCGCCGGTCAGCTTCCGGCCGTCGCGGTCGAGGCGCTGGGCGTAGAGGTGGCTCGGCACGCCGATGTGGTTGCCGTCGTTCTTCCAGTACAGGTAGAGCGAACCGTCCTCGTCGCGGAACGGGCTCGCGTCGATCGAGCCGCCCTCGTCGTCCTGGCAGATCAGCGGCTCGCCCGAGGTGTCCAGGAAGGGGCCCGTCGGCGAGTCGGCCACGGCGGTGCCGATGCACTGGCGGTCGGCCTTGTTCCAGCGGGCGGTGTAGTAGAGGACGAATGTGCCCGCGTCGGTGCGCAGCACCTCCGGCGCCCAGGTGTTGCCGGGGTCGGCCCACTCGCCCACGGCCGGCAGCACGTCGCCCCGCTCGGTCCAGTGCACGAGGTCGGTCGAGGTCAGCAGCGGCACGTTGGCGACGGCGCTGTTGGTCCCGTAGGCGTAGAAGGTGCCGTCGACCCGCAGCACCCCCGGGTCGGGGAAGTTCCGGTCGTGGACCGGGTTGGTGAAGGTCATCGGGCTCTTCTCGGCCGGGGCCTCGCCGCAGGCGGCGACCAGCAGGGTCGCCGCCAGCACCGAGACGATTCGGGTACGGGTCACGGCTGATAGATCCGTAGGTAGTCGAACCGGGCGGTGACCGCGGGCGTGGCGCCGCCGTGCGCGGCGAGCCCGATCCTCGGCCGGGCCCCGGCCGGGAACGTCCACACCCCACCGACGGTCCAGGTGCGGCCGTCGGTGCTCGACTCCGACCGGAACAGGTGCTCCCGGCCGGGTCCGAGTCGGTGCACCAGCCGCAGCCAGGTGGTCGTGGCCGGGGTGCCGAGCGTGATCCCGCCGTAGGCCGGGCTCCCGGCGTAGGGCAGCTCGCGGCCGAACTCGATCTGCCGGGTGTTCCAGATCGACACCACGTCGAGGCGGGCGAAGTCGTCGTCCCCGGCGTAGGCGATCAGCCCCGCCTGCTGGTAGTTCCGCACGTCGTCGGTGCCGAGGTCGAGGGTCAGCCTGGTCTCGGCCGTCCAGTCGCCGGCCGGGGCGTCGCGCAACAGCACCGAGGCGCTGTTGCTGGTGCCGGTGAGGTCGCCGGCCTCGACGGGCCAGTTCAGTTTCCCGCCCGCGACCGTGACCGCGGCGTCCGGCCGCACCCAGGACCAGCCGGCGCGGGGTGCGCCGGTGAACTCGTCCGACCAGACGAGACGCCCGGTCGCCGGCCCGGCGATCGCCCGGGTCACCGGCCGGAACAGCGACCGGGCGCTGACGTTGTCGACGTCGCCGCGACCGGTGAACCCGGCGACCGGCGGCCCCGCGGCCGGGGCGGTGAGCTCGACCGAGACGATCGGCCCGCTCTGCCGCGCCTCGGTCAGTTCGGCGACCAGGTGACGCCCGCGCACCGAGACCGCGAGGTTGTGCCAGGTCCCGAGGTCCAGCCCGGCCGGAAGGGCGGCACCGGCCGGCCGGGCGCCCGCCGAGCTGACGGTCAGCCGCCCGGCGGCCCGGTCGATCAGCACCCGGCTCGCGCCGACGACAAGGCCGGCCGACGAACCCGCCGGCACCCGCAGGTCGGCCTCGACCCGCAGGTCACCGGCCGGTGCGGGGCGCAGCACGGTGCCGCTGCCGGTCGCGTGGCCGCCGCTCACCCGCCACCCCGCCGGCAACCAGCGCACCGGCTGGGCGAAGGTCTGCGCCCCGGTCGCGGCCGGCGCGGCCTGCGGGGTGTCCGACGGACCGGCGCCCGCCCGCACCACCGGCCAGCCGGCTGTCCAGTCGAGCCGGTCGAGCAGCATCGGCCGCCGGTTGATCCCGTAGGCCTCGTCCAGGTAGGGCAGATCCCGATCGATGGCGTGATAGACCAGGTAGTCCTGGCCGGACAGATCGGTGACGACCCCGTTGTGACCCGCGCCGATCCAGCGATTGCCGTTCTGGGTCACCACAGGTGTGCCGCCCACCTGGGAAGCCGTCAGCGAGACGCCCTCGGCGTCGTAGAACGGTCCGAGCGCAGAGGCCGAACGCCCGACCGAGACCGAGTAACCGGTGGCCGGCCCCGCGCAGCAGTTCGCCGACGAGGCGAACAGGTAGTAGTAAGCCCCGTGGCGGACCACATAGGCACCCTCGTACTTGTTGTCGAGGGCGACGAGCGTCGGCGCGCCCGCCGCGGTCAGGCCGTCGGGGCTGAGCCGCACCACCGAGATGCCGCCGTAGTAACTGCCGAAATAGAGGTAGCGGGTCCCGTCGGCGGCGGTCAGCTGGGCCGGGTCGATCGTGCTGAGATAACCGCCGCCACCGCCCGGCCGGGGGGCCACCACCGGCGCCGGCTGCTGCGTCCACGGCCCGGCCGGGGTGGGAGCGACGGCCGCACCGATCGCGAAGTCGGAGCCGTCAGCCGAGGCCGTCGTGTCGGTGACCGCGTAGTACATGACGTAGCGGCCGTCGAGATAGCGGACGTCGGGCGCCCAGTAGGAAGCACCCGGGGCGACATAGGGTGCCGCCGCCCCGGTGAGCGCGTCCCCGGCATAGGCCCAGTTCACCAGGTCGGACGAGCGGGCGATGGGGATGCGGTGCGCGGTCCCCTCGCCGGAGCGCAGCGGGTCACCGGTGCCGTACGCGTACCAGAGACCGTCCTGCCCGCGAATGACCGTCGGGTCGGCGAAGGTGTCGGCGAACGGCCGCGAGACCGGATTGGTGAACGCCGCCGCCGGTGCGGCCACCGCCGCCGCCGGCACGCTCAGCAGGCCGGCGGCCAGCACGGGTGTCATCAACAGGGCACGGAACATGGGCTCACCCCTTCACGCCGGTGTGTGTGACGCTCTGGATCACGTGCCGTTGCGCGGCCACGAACAGGATCAGCACCGGCACACTGGCCACCACCGCACCGGCCATCGCGATCGGATAGTTGGTGGTGGCCGCGTTCTGCAGGTTCCCCAGCCCGGCCGGCAGGGTCAGGTGTTCCGCGCTGTAGAGCACGTACAACGGCCACAGGAAGTCGTTCCAGTTGGTCAGGAACGACAGCACGGTGAGCGTGGCCAGGGCGGGCCGGGCCAGCGGCAGCACGATCCGGGTGAAGATCTGCCACTGGTTGGCCCCCTCGAGCAGAGCCGCCTCCTCGAGTTCGACCGGCAGCGCGGCGAAGAACTGGCGCAGGAAGAAGACCCCGAAGGCGCCACCGGCGGACGGGATGATGATCGCCCACAGCGAGTCGAGCCAGCCCAGTCGGCTGACGATGAGGAAGTTCGGGATCAGGAAGACGAACGGCGGCACGAACAGGGTGCCGATGATCGTCGCCGAGGCCAGCCGGCGGCCCCGGAAGCGCAGCCGGGCCAGGGCGTACGCGGCCATCGCGTCGACCGCGATGATGAGCACCGCGTTGGCCACGGCGGCGAGCACGCTGTTGACGAACCAGCGCAGCACCGGGGTCGCCGAGTCGGTGGTGAGCACCGTCGAGTAGGCCGCGCCGCTGAACGGGTGCGGCAGCCAGGACAGCGGGATCGCGGTGGCGTCGTTGTTGGTCTTGAACGAGGTGACCACCATCCACAGCAGGGGCGCCACGAAGATGACGGTGAGCACCCCGAGGGTGAGCCAGAAGAGCACGCGGCCGGGCCTCATCAGACCTCCCTACGCTGGGTCAGGCGCAGGTTGAGCACGCTGACCGCCATCAGGATCAGGGCCAGGACATAGCTCATCGCGGCGGCCATGCCCTGCCGGTTGTTCACCAGGCCGGTCTCCGCGATGTACATGATGGCCGTCCGGGTCTCGTTCGCCGGGGCGCCCTTGGTCAGCAGGAACGACTGCCCGAACATGTTCGCGGAGGCCAGGATGGTGATCGTCGTGACGAACGCCAGCACCGGTCGGAGGCCGGGCAACGTCACGTTGCGGAACTCGTCCCAGCGCGACGCGCCGTCGACCCGGGCCGCCTCGTACAGCTCCGGGGAGATGTCCTGCAGGCCGGCCATATAGATGACGGCGTTGAAGCCGAGCGTCCACCACACGGTCATGCCGATGAGCGAGATCCACGCCCAGGGCAGGTCGGTGGTCCACGGCACGGCGTGGCCCAGGTAGTTGTTGACCAGGCCGATGTTGGGGTCGAGCACGAACCGGAAGAGCAGGCCGACGACGGCCACCCCGAGCACGTACGGTGCGAAGAAGACCGCCCGGAAGAAGCCGCGGCCCTTGACGGCCCGGTTGAGCAGCAGCGCCACGCCGAGCGGGCAGACGATCAGGAACGGCACGCTGAACACCGTGAAGATGCCGGTGGCCAGCATGCTCTTCCAGAAGTCGCCGCTGTCGCGGCTGTCCGGGGTGAACAGGTCGAGGTAGTTGCCCAGCCCGGTCCAGGGCTTGCCGGGCAGCAGGTAGTTGTAGTCGTGCAGGCTGACCCACAGGCCGTAGCCGGCCGGGACCACCACGAAACCGACGAACAGCACCCCGAAGGGCAGGAGGAAGAGGTACGGCGTGAACGTCGCGTGCCGCCGTACGGTGCCGCCCGATCCGGCGGCCGGCGCGTCGACGGCGCGCGCCGGCCGGGCTTCGACGGCCACGATCAGGCCCCGTACTTCTTCTTGTTGTCGGCCAGGATCTTGTTGGCCTTGTCGGCCGCCGAGTCGAGCGCGGCCGCCGGGTCCTGCTTGAGCAGCACCGCGCTCTGCACCCCGGTGTAGAGCTGGGCGAGCGCGTCGCCGATGCCCGCCACCGACGGCGGGAAGTGGGTGAACCGCACGTCCCCGGCGAACGAGCTCAGGCCGGGGATGGCCTTGAAGTCGGCCGACTGCGCGAGGTCGTTGCGGGCCGGCACCTTGGCACTCTTGGCCCAGTCGGCCGAGTGCTGGGTGAACCAGTTGATGAAGAACCGGCTCGCGTTGGACTTGTTGGCGTCGTCGTCCTTCTTGCGCGGCAGCACGAACTGGTGGCTGTTGCCCCAGACCCCGCCGGTGGATCCGATCTTCGGCAGCGGCGCGGTGCCGATCTTGTACGTGGTGAGCGCCGCGACGTCGTTGACCTGCCAGATGCCCTGCCAGTTGAAGACGTTCCGGCCGTTCTTGAGCGACAGGTAATCGGCGTCCTGCCCGACGTTCTTGGGGCTGTAGCCGTTCTTGACCAGGTCGACCATCCAGGTGAGGGCCTGCACCCCGGGGTCGCCGTTCCAGGTGGCGCCGGACGCGTCGGCGTTGAACACGTCGCCGCCGAACTGCCACAGCAGCGACTCGAACTGGAAGCCGCCGGTGAACTGGAACGGCGAGACCCAGGAACCCTGGATGCCCTTGCTCTTGAGGGTCTCGAGCTGGGACATGTACTCGTCCTTGGTCGTGGGCGGTTTCTCCGGGTCGAGGCCGGCCCGCTCCATGACCGTCTTGTTGTAGTAGAGCCCGAGGTTGTGCACGTCGATCGGGATGCCGTAGCGCTTGCCCTGGTACATCCCGCCGGTCCAGACCGCCGGCGCGTAGTCGGACTCCTTCAGCCCGAGCGTGCCGGCGATGTCGTCGAGCGGCACGATGACCTGCTGGGCGGCCTGGGTCGGCAGGTCGTCGATGTGCATCGCGCCGACGTCGGGCCCGTTGCCGCTCTGCACGGCGGCGGGCAGCTTCTGGTAGAAGTCGGCCCACTGGAAGACGTTCATCTTGACCTGGACACCGGGGTTGGCCTTGTTGAACTCGTCGACCATCTTCTGCGCGGTCTCACCGTCGCTGCCGGTCCACCCGTTCCAGAAGTTGATCGTCACGTTCGGGCCGCTGTAGCTGGCCCCGCCGTTGCCGCCGGCCGGGGCCGCGGTCGGCGCCTGGGAGGTGCCACCGCAGGCGGCGAGCGCGGCGGCGGTGCCGGCGCCGCCGGTCAGAACGAGGAACCGGCGACGGGACAGGGAGTGTGCTGAGGGGGTCATCGGTACTCCTATTTGGCGTCGGTGGATATCTCGAGGACGTTCCAGGAGGCGGGCGGGAGGGTGACGGTCAACCGGCCGTCCTCGACCCGGCCGGCGACCGCGCGCGGGGCGACCCGGTCGGGGTGCTGCTGGTTGTTGGTGCGGCGCTGGTCGTCGTCGGCGAGTACCTCGTGCGAGCGCAACGAGGCTCCCGGGAGGGCGCGCAGATCCACGGTCAGGGAAAGCGGACCGGTGCGGTCGCGGTTGACGGCGAAGAGCGCGGTGTCGCCGGTCGACGGGTCGAGCGAGGCGGCGGCGGTCAGGGCCGGGACCGGCCCGTAACGGGCGGTGTCGATCAGCGGCGAGTCGTGCGCGACCCGCAGCGCCTCGCCGCGGGCGAGCCGGGCGGCGGCCGCGAACGGGTGGAAGATCGTCTGGCGCCACGCCGGGCCGCCGGGTTCGGTCCGGATCGGGGCGATGATGTTGGCGAGCTGGGCCTGGCAGCCGATCGCGACCCGGTCGGCGTGGCCGATCAGCGAGATCAGGAAGGTGCCGACGACGACCGCGTCCAGCACGCTGTACTCGTCCTCGATCAGCCGGGGCGCCGCCGCCCAGTCGAGGCTCGCCTCGCCGCCGAAGCGGGACGCGTACCAGACGTTCCACTCGTCGAACGAGATCTTGAGCCGTTTCCGGTGCCGGCCGACCGCGCGGACGTGGTCGGCGGTGGAGATGACGTCCTCGATGAAGGCGTCCATGTCGACGGCGCAGGCCAGGAAGCTGTCCGCGTCGCCGTCGTGCTCCTGGTAGTACGCGTGCATGGAGATGTAGTCGACCTGGTCGTACGTCTGCTCCAGCACGGCCGCCTCCCAGGAGCCGAACGTGGGCATCTGCCGGTTGGAGCTCCCGCAGGCGACGAGTTCCACCGACGGGTCGAGCCGGCGCATCGCCCGGGCGGTCTCGGCGGCTTTGCGGCCGTACTCGTGGGCGGTCTGGTGTCCCATCTGCCAGGGACCGTCCATCTCGTTGCCCAGGCACCACAGCTTCACCCCGTACGGCTCGGGGTCGCCGTTCTCGATCCGGCGATCCGACATCTCGGTGCCGCCCGGGAAGTTGCAGTACTCGAGCAGGTCGACGGCCTCGGCGAGGCCGCGGGTGCCGAGGTTGACCGCGAGCATCGGCTCGGCGCCGAGGCGGCGGATCCACGACATGTACTCCCCCAGGCCGAACTGGTTGCTCTCGATCGAGCGCCAGGCCAGGTCCAGGCGGGTGGGGCGGGATTCGCGCGGGCCGACCCCGTCCTCCCAGCGGTAGTTCGAGACGAAGTTGCCGCCCGGGTAGCGCACGACGGTGACGCCGAGCTCGCCGGCCAGGTCGAGCACGTCGGTGCGGAAGCCCTGGTCGTCGGCCCGGGGATGGCCGGGCTCGAAGATGCCGGTGTAGACGCAGCGGCCCATGTGCTCGACGAAGGAGCCGAAGAGCCGGCGGTCGATGGTCCCGATCCGGAACGCCGGGTCGAGAGTCAGCCTCGCGTTGTGCATGGGCTTGGTTTTACAACGTTGTTTACTACGTTGTAAAGAGCGGGAAACGCGCTTTACTATCCTGGGAGGTCCGGCGGAGGAGGCTCATGGGCGCCAGCATCAAGGACGTCGCGCTGCATGCCGGCGTCTCGGTCAAGACCGTGTCCAACGTGATCAACGACTTCCCGTTCGTCTCGGCCGCGACCCGCGCGAAGGTCCAGGCCGCGCTGGACGAGCTGGACTACCGGCCCAACCTGTCGGCCCGGCTGCTGCGCGGCGGCCGCACCGGGGTGGTCGCCCTCGCCGTCCCCGAGATCAGCGCGCCCTACTTCGCCGAGCTGGCCGCCCAGTTCGTGCAGCAGGCCAAGAAACACGGCTGGACCGTGCTGATCGACGAGACCCAGGGTGCCAAGGACAGCGAACGCATCGTCCTCGACGGCATCAAGTCGCACCTGATCGACGGCCTGATCGTCAGCCCGCTGGCGCTGACCGCCAAGGAGATCGAGCAACGCCGCGACCGCACCCCGCTGGTGCTGCTGGGCGAGCGCCTGACCAAGGCCCCGGTCGACCACGTGAGCATCGACAACGTGGCCGGCGCGACCGCCGCCACCGCCCACCTGCTCGCCCTCGGCCGGCGCCGGATAGCGGCGATCGGCAGCCAGCCGCACATCTCCGGCGGCACCGCGGCCCTGCGCCTGCGCGGTTTCCGGGCCGCGCTGCGAACCGCCCGGATCCGCTACGACGCGACCCTGGTGCAGCCGGCGAAGAGCTACCACCGGGCCGACGGCTACGCCGCGATGAACCAGTTGCTGGACCTCCCCCAGCCACCCGACGCCGTGTTCTGCTTCAACGACCTGCTGGCCATCGGCGCGCTGCGGGCCCTGCACGAGCGCGGCCGGGGCGTGCCCGGCGACGTGGCGGTGATCGGCTTCGACGGCATCGAGGAGGGCGACTTCCACACCCCGACGCTGAGCACGATCCGCCCCGACCGGGCGGAGATCGCCCGGCTCGCCCTGGCCCTGCTGGAGCGCCGGATCGACGGCGGCGCGTCGGCGTCCCCCCAGGAGGGTTACGCCCCCTTCGAACTGCTGATCCGGCAGAGCACCGGCCACCCGTGAGCCACCCGGCCGGGGCCGCCTTTCCGGACGCCGAGCCCCGCGACTGACCGCTAGTCGCTCGCGCGGTCCCGGTAGTCGCTCAGGGTGAGGCCGAGCACCGCCCGGAACTCGTTGGCGAGGTGGGCGTGGTCGCTGTAGCCGAGGTCGGCGGCGACCGCGGCCAGGTTCGTGCCCGGTTCCGCCCGCAGCCGCTCGGCCGCCTCCTGCAGCCGCCGCCGGCGGATCATCGCCAGCGGGGTGAGCCCGACGTAGCGGCCGGCCAGCCGTTGCAGGGACCGGGCCGACAGGTGCAGGCGCTCGGTCGCGTCCCGTACCGTGCGGATCGCCGGATCCGCGTCGATCACCTCGGCCATCCGGTTGGCCAGCAGCGCCTCCGGATCGGGCGGCGGGACCTCGGCGGCGAGCCAGCCGGCGAAGGCGTCGACGGCGCGCCGGTGCCGGTCCCCCGGCCCGGTCATGGCTCGGCCGACCAGGTCGTGCAGATCCGGCAGATCCTTGCTGACGTACGTGTCGCGCAGGGCCCCCGGGTCCCCGGCGAGGTGCGGCACCGCCGCGGGCCGCAGCAGCGCCCCGACGCCCCAGCCGGTCCCGCTCAGATCACGGTGGGAGCTGCGCGTCGCCGGCCCGGCGAGGCCGACCCCGGCCGGCTCGACCACCAGGTTGCACGCGGGAAACGCGATCAGGTGCTGCCGCGAGGTCCGGCCCGGCTGGATCCGCCATTCGGGGATCCAGAACCACCGCACCAGGTCGGCCACCGCCGGGGGTGCCGGGATCCGGTCGAACGTGGGCAGCCGCGCCGGGTACAGGATCCCGCGCGGCTGTCGCGAATCTTCAAGCCCCGCTGAACCGGGCATACCTACGATCCTGAGCTATGACGGAGACGAACGCGCCGGCCGACGGCCAGTACACCACGAACGGCACCCCGCACGGCGCCACCGCCCTGACACCCTTCCTGGCGATCCGCGACGCCCGCGGCGCCATCGATTTCTACCAGAAGATCTTCGGCGTACGCGTGGTGGACGTGACCGAGTTCGGCGACGTGGTCGCGCACGCCGTCCTCGACTTCGGCAACGGCCTGCTCCAGCTGGGCGAGCCGATGCCCGACTACGGCCTGGTCGCCGCGCCCGAGGGCGACAGCGCGTGCTACTCGCTGGGCTTCTACTGTCCCGATGTCGACGAGGTGGTGGCCCGCGCCGAGGCGGCCGGGGCGGTGATCCGCGAGGCCCCGACCACTTTCGTGTCCGGCGACCGGTTCGCCAGCGTCCGGGACCCGCACGGCGTCCGCTGGTCGATCATGACCCGGGTCGAGGACCTCTCCGAGCAGGAGAGCGCCCGCCGCGTCGCCGCGTGGGCGGCCGAACAGTCCAAGTAGGCGAAGGCCGGTGGTGCTTGAATAGGCGCCGTGGATAGCGATCGGGCCGGGTTCGCCGACGTGGCCGAGCCGTTCCGGCGGGAGCTGGTGGCGCACTGCTACCGCCTGCTCGGCTCGATCCACGACGCGCAGGACGTGGTTCAGGAGACCTATCTGCGGGCCTGGCGCTCCTACGACCGGTTCGAGGGCCGGTCCTCGGTGCGCACCTGGCTCTACCGGATCGCCACCAACCGGTGCCTCACCGAGCTGGCCGGCCGGAGCCGGCGGGTGCTGCCGTCGGGGAGGTCCGACCCGGCCCACGATCCGGACGCCGACCTGACGGCCGACCCGGACGTGAGCTGGTTGCAGCCCGCGCCGGACGCGATGGTCCTGGCCGGGTCGGCCGATCCGGCGGCCGTGGTGGCCGAGCGGGCCTCGGTCCGGCTGGCCCTGGCCGCCGGCCTGCAGTACCTTCCGGCGCGGCAGCGGGCCGTGCTGCTGCTGCGGGACGTGCTCGCGTTCCCGGCGGCCGAGGTGGCGGTCATGCTCGGCACCACGACCGCCTCGGTGAAGAGCGCGTTGCAGCGGGCGCGGGCGCGGATCGAGGAGTTGGGCCTGGCCGAGACGGAGATCGCCGAGCCGGCCGAGCCGCGGGCCCGGGCGATTCTCGAGGAGTACATCGCGGCGTTCGAGAACGCCGACGCCGCCGCCCTGGAACGGCTCCTGCTGGCCGACGCCACGATCGAGGCGACCCCGCTGCGCACCTGGTTCGCCGGTCGCGCCGCCTGCCTGCCGTTCCTGCGCGATCACCTGCTGGGCCGGCCCGGCGCCTGGCGCATGCTGGCGACCAGCGCCAACGGCCAACCGGCCGCGGCTGCCTACCGGCGCGACGAGCGGGGCGACTACCAACCGTACGGAATCTGTGTGCTCACCGTGACCGACGACGGCATCCGCCGGATCTCTTCCTTCGGTGATCCGGATCTGGTCGCGTTCTTCGGGTTCGCCGCGATTCCTTTGCCGGCCCGGCCGGGTCTTCCTGGGTGATCGGCGGGCGATCGCCGCCCGCCCGAACCGAGGAGACCGACTGTGCGTGCCCTTCAGCAGACCTCTTTCGACGGCCCCCGGGACCTGCGACTGATCACCGACGCCCCGACGCCGGTCCCCGGGCCCGGCGAGATCCTGATCCGGGTCATGGCGGCCGGACTCAACTTCGTGGACATCTCCCAGTCCCGCGGCACGTTCGCGGACGGCCCGCGGCCGCCCTACGTGGCGGGCATCGAGGGCGCCGGTGAGGTGGTCGCCGCCGGTACGGGCGTGACCGGCCCGCCGCCCGGCACCCACGTGGTCGGCGTCGGGATCGACGGTGGGGCGTTCGCCGAGTTCATGGTGCTGCCCGCGGCCGGGGCGGTCCCGGTGCCGGCCGGCTGGGCCGACGAGCAGGCGCTGGGCCTGATGGTGAACTGGCCGACCGCGCTGGCCGCGCTCAAGCCGCTCGGCGCCGTTGCCGAGGGACAGAGCGTGCTGATCCACGCCGCCGCCGGTGGGACCGGCCAGGCCGCGGTACGGATGGCCAAGCACTACGGCGCCACCGTGATCGGCACGGCCTCGCCCGGCAAGCACGACCTGGTCCGCGCGCTGGGCGCCGACCACGTCCTCGATTCCCGCCGGGCCGACCTGGCCGCGCAGGTCCGGCGGCTGACCGGCGGCGCGGGCGCCGACCTGGTGCTGGAGTCGGCGGGCGGCGCGACCTTCGCGGCGAGTCTGGCCGCGGCCCGGCGGGTCACCGGCCGGGTCGTCGTCTTCGGCCTGGCCGGCGGCGAGGCCCGGGTCACCAACTGGGAGTTGGTCTACCGGCATCAGATCCACGTCGTCGGCCTGAACATCGGCGTCCTGATCCAGGCCGCACCGGCGATGTTCGGCGAACTGATGGCCGAGATGTCCGCGTTGCTCGCGGCGGGCGTGCTCGGGCCGGCCGAGCCCACCGTCCGGCCGCTGGCCGAGGGCCCCGAGGCACTCGCCGAGCTGGAGGCCCGGGCCACGGTCGGCAAGCTGGCCCTGCGGCCGTCAGCCGCCGGCCCGGAGCGCGCCTAGCGATCCGATCGTCGCCCGGCGCGGCGGCTCAGTCGAGCAGCAGCGTGTGGACGCTGGTGATCAAGCCGTCGGCGACGAGCGCGATGTCGACCCCGCGCACGACCGGCGGCTGTCCCTCGGGACCGAAGTTCCACTCCAGCATGCCCAGGTCGTGGCTGACCCGCAGCGGGCCGCCGGCGGTGAACACGAACCCCGGAGCCCCGTCGAGGATCTGCTGCGCCTTGGCGTCGAGCGCCTCGTGGCCCTCGACGACCGCGTCGGGATCGGCGAACCGGACGTGCGGCGCATAGGTCCGCGCGATCGCGGCCCGGCGCCGGTCGCCGTCGCGCTCGTTGAAGACCTCCAGCAGGTTGGCGTTCATCAGCTGCTCGACGGTGGCCATCGCACTCTCCTCGAATCAGGGGCCTCAAGTCACGGGGCTCGCGTGCCGAAGACGATATATGACACGTCATGCAATTGGCTGGTGTTGTCGGACACCCCGTTGCTAGGTTCGGACCGTGGTCGACGATCTTCCTGAACCGGGCGGCCTCGACCCGCTCGAGCTCCGGGCCTGGCGCGGGCTCATCGAGGTCACGCCGCTGCTCCAGCGGCACCTCGACCGGTTGCTGATGGCCGACTCCGGGCTGTCCGGCAGTGACTACCCGGTGCTGGTGGCCCTGCACGAGCGCGGCGAACCGGCGCTGCGCTCCACCCAGCTGGCCGATCTGATCGGCTGGGAGCAGAGCCGGCTGTCCCACCACCTGGCCCGGATGGAGAGCCGCGGACTGGTCGTGCGCAGCCGGCACCGGTCCGACAACCGGGTGGCCGAGGTCCGCCTGACCGAGCACGGCCGGGCGACCTTCCGGCGCGCCGCCAAGCAGCACTCGCAGGCCGTCCGCACCCACTTCGCCGAGGTGCTCAGCTCCGCCGAGCTGGAAGCCCTCGCCACCGTCATGGAAACGATCAAGAACCACCTCGACACCGCCTGACGGGAATCCGGGGCCACCACGCGGGGTTGGCACGGGCGTGGAGAAGAAGATCGGATTCCTGTCGTTCGGGCACTGGCGCGATGCCGCCGGGTCACAGACACGCAGTGCGGCGGACTCGCTGCTGCAGACCATCGAGCTGGCCGAGGCGGCCGAGGAACTCGGGGTCGACGGGGCGTACGTGCGAGTGCACCACTTCGAGCGGCAGCTCGCCGCACCGTTCCCGCTGCTGGCGGCGATCGGGGCGCGCACCCGGCGGATCGAGATCGGCACCGGCGTGATCGACATGCGCTACGAGAACCCGCTCTACATGGCCGAGGAGGCCGCGGCCGCCGACCTGATCGGTGGCGGGCGGCTGCAGCTCGGGGTCAGCCGGGGATCGCCGGAGACCGCGCTCGACGGCGCCGCCAACTTCGGCTACGTACCGGCGGAGGGCAGCACCGTCGCGGACCTCGCGCGCGAGAAGACGACGATCTTCCTGGACGCGATCAGCGGCAAGGCGATGGCGCGCACCGACCCGGCCCGCACCGGGATCAGTGGCGGGCTGGCCGTCCAGCCGCAGTCCCCCGGCCTGCGCGAGCGCATCTGGTGGGGCGCGGGCACCCGGCAGACCGCGACGTGGGCGGCCGGGCTCGGGCTCAACCTGCAGAGCTCGACGCTGCTGTCGGAGGACACCGGGGTGCCGTTCGACCAGCTCCAGGCCGAGCAGATCCAGCTCTACCGGGACGCCTGGAAAGAGGCCGGCCACGACCGGGAGCCCCGCGTCTCGGTCTCGCGCAGCGTGCTGCCGATCACCGAGGACATCGACCGCCTCTACTTCGGCAACCAGGAGAACGAGGACCAGGTGGGCCTGCTCGAGGGGGTCCGGTCACGCTTCGGCCGCACGTACGCGGGTGAGCCCGACCGCATCGCCGAGGAACTGGCGAACGACGCCGCCGTCCGGGCCGCCGACTCGATCCTGTTCACGGTGCCCAACCAGCTCGGTGTCGCCTACAACGCGCGCATCCTGGAGACGATCGTGAAGCACATCGCCCCGGCGATCGGCTGGGCGCCGAAGTTCCGGAACCCGGTTTCCTTGAGGTAGCGGCTCCGGTCGATGAGACTCGGACGGTGAGAGCGCTCTCGCATCCCCCTAGCCGCGAGGGCGCACCACTGTTCGGGAGACTCCCATGCGACACGCCATCCCCCGGCGCCGGCTGACCACGGCCGCGCTCGGCGCCGTACTCCTGGTCCTCGGCCTGTTCCCGGCCGCCGGCCGGGCCGACGCCGCCGACACCCTGCTCTCGCAGGGCCGACCCGCCACCGCGTCGAGCACCGAGAGCGGCGCCTACGCCGCGAGCGCGGCCGTCGACGGCAACACCGGCACCCGCTGGTCGAGCGCGTTCAGCGACCCGCAGTGGCTGCGGGTCGACCTCGGCGCGACAGCCACCATCACCTCGGTCAAGCTGACCTGGGAGGCCGCGTACGCGAAGTCCTTCCAGATCCAGACCTCGGCCGACGGCAGCACCTGGACCACCGTCTACAGCACCACCACCGGCACCGGCGGCACGCAGAGCCTCACGGTGCGCGGCTCCGGGCGATACGTCCGGGTGAACGGCACCGTCCGCGCGACCCCCTACGGCTACTCGCTGTGGGAGTTCCAGGTCTACGGCACCGGCGGCACCGGCGGTGGCGGCAGCAGCACCGCGATGCCCGACTCGTTCTGGGGTGACACCGCCGGCATCCCGGCCGCCCGCAACGTCGTCGAGGTCAAGGTGCTCAACCGGACCAACGGCCGGTACCCCGACAGCCAGGTGTTCTGGAGCTTCAACGGCCAGACCCACTCCATCGCCGAGCAGCCCTACCTCGACATGCCGGCCAACTCGGCCGGGCGGATGTACTTCCACCTCGGCTCGGCCGACAGCCAGTACTACGACTTCATCGAGTTCACCGTCGGACCGGACGTCTTCAACGGCAACACCACCCGGGTCGACGCCTTCGGGCTGAAGCTCGCCCTGCGGCTGCACTCGCACGACGGAACCGACCAGCAGGTCGGCGAGAACTACCAGACCTTCACCGAGGACCGGATGGCCACGTTCGCCCGGTTCGCGGCGGCCGTTCCCACACCGTTCCAGCACTCGGCCACCGCCACCGCGCCGTACCGGATCGTGTCACCGGGCGGCGACCCCGCCTTCCAGCCGGGCGGGCAATACCAGAACTACCTGTCCTCGTACGCGTCGTCGGTCGGCGTCAGCGCCACCACCCAGCAGATCTTCGGCTGCTCGGGCCCGCTCGCCGCGAACGCCGCCCAGTGCGCGGCGCTCAACCGGCACACCGCCGACCTGCCCGCCGCCCAGCAGGAGACGGTGAGCAACTTCTACCGGGCGGCGCCGGCCAACTACTACGCCGAGTTCTGGCACGACAACTCGCTCGGCGCGCTCGCCTACGGCTTCCCCTACGACGACGTGGCCGGGCAGTCGACGTTCATCTCGCACGGCGACCCGCAGTATCTGCTGGTGGCGGTGGGCTGGTGAGCCTCAGCCGTTGCGCGGGCGCCGCGCGACGGTGAGCAGGTGGGTGGTCGGCCAGTCGAGCTCGCGGCCGTCGAGCTCGCTGAGCGACGCGACCGGCGCGATCCGGTTGTCGATCACCCAGTCGTTGCGGATCGCCGCCGAGGCCGGGTCCAGTTCGAACCCGGCCTCGGCCAGCAACTCACGCCAGTCGGCGAAGCTCAGGCCGCAGAACTGCTCGTGGGTCTCCGACAGCCAGTTGTCCACGTAGTCCTTGCGGGTCAGGAAGTCCATGGCGGCGCCCAGCTCGATCCGCACGACGTCCTCGCCGACCGGCTCGAACCGGAACGGGAAGGCGAAATCGACGGCGAACTGGTCCAGTTTGGCGCGGGTCGACAGACTCGCGACGTACGCCTGGACGTGCTCCTCGGTCCCGAGGTCGCGCCGTGGTTCCGCCGGATTGTCGCCGTCGACCGTGGTGAGCTTCAGGAGCACCTCGCGGTGCGGGTCGTCGGGCCCGCACACGTCGCTGTTGATCCAGACGCCGCCGGGCGCGGTGTGGTCGTGGATCCGCTTGACGAACTGCCGCAGCGACTCCCGCTGCTGCCCGTACGACCAGATCTCGTGGGTCAGCGCGAACGTCAGCGTGGTGTCGACCGAGCGGTCCGCGAAGATCGCGCCGCCCAGGACGTTGCGCTGGTAGAAGTAGACGTTCGCGTTCTGGAAGACGCCCTGCGCCTTCTTGTGCACGCACTCCTGGAAGAGGTGCCGGGCCACCTCGACGCCGATCAGGTCGCTCTCGTGCAGCGCCGGCTCCCGGTCGGCCAGCTCCAGCAACGAGCCGGCCCCGCAGCCGATGTCCACGATCCGGCCCGGCCGCACGTGGCTCTTCACCGCGGACCACTTGCGCTCGGCGGCGTCGGCGAACGCCTCGACATAGGTGCGGTAGTCGCGCGTCGTGGTCAGCCCACCCTCGTCGCCGACCAGCGGATCGTTGACCGCCGCCCGCACCTGCTCGACGAGGCGGTAGCGCTCGAACACGTCGATCGTCGCCGGATGGGCCAGCTCACGCCAGGTCTCGTCGCCGCCGGCGAGGCGCAGCAGCACGTCCCAGGGCCGTTCCGGGGCCGGGTCCGTCTCCGCCTCCACGAGCGCGATCTCGAAGCCGAGCTTCTCGTAGAGCGCCGCGACCTCCGGCGTCGAACAGGCGACCACCGTGTCGGCCGGAGTCAGCTCCAGACCCGTCGCCACCGCCACCGTCTTCAGCGTCACCTCGGCGAACGCGTTCGTGGGGGCGGTGTCGAAGATCGGCACGACCAGGGAACGCAGGCCGGTCTGCGCGCTGAGGCGCTCGACGGCGGCCTCCCGGCGGTGGTACGGGACCGGGTTGCGCTTGGTGTTCTCGTGGTTGGCCGAGGTGACCGCCCAGACGATGGTGGCGTCGGCGAACCGCGCCAGGTAGTCGGCCTGGAACCGGGTCAGCAGGTGATGGCGGCCGGGGAAGAGCACGTACATCTGCAAGATCGTATCCCCTGGCCCTATCTCCTATCGTGTCCGTAGGGATAGGCTCGGGCCATGGCTACCGACGACTGGGCGCAGTGGCACACCGCGCACGAACAACAACTGGCCGCCCCGCACGGGTTCCTGGCCATCACCAGCCTGAACTTCCTCACCACGACACCGCAGCGCTTCCCCGACGCGCCCGGCGCATGGTCGACCGGCCCCGCCGGGGTGGTCGTCGCGCTGGACGACGGCGAAACCGTGACCGTCGACGGCGTCGAGAAGACCGGGACCGTCACGCTCGGCGTCATCGCCGAACGCGAAGGCATCGACGTGCTCGCCGGCGACGCCGTGCTCGAGGTGGCCAAGCGCGGTGGCTTCGACATCGTGCGGCCGCGGCACCCCGCCCACGCGTTGCGCGAGCAGTTCCACGGAACGCCCGCCTACGAGCCGGACGAGAAGTGGGTGCTCAGCGGGCGGTTCGTGCCGTTCGAGGCGCCGCGCGACGTGACGGTGGGTGCGGCGGTCGAGGGGCTGGAGCACGTCTACGAGTCGCCGGGCCAGGTCGAGTTCGAGGCGCTGGGGACGCCGCTGGCGCTGACCGTTTTCAACGGGCGCTCCCCGGGGTCGTTCTTCGCCCTGTTCACTGACGAGACGTCGGGTGTCACCACCTATGCGGCCAACCGCAGCCTGGCGATCGACGCGCCGACCGCCGACGGAACCGTGACGCTCGACTTCACCCGGGCGACCAACCTGCCGTGCGCCTACACGGATTTCGCGACGTGCCCGCTGCCGCCCGCCGAGAACCGGCTGCCGATCGCGGTGGAGGCCGGCGAGAAGATCCCCTACGAACGTTCGGCCTGATTGCTGGGCCGGCCGCCGCACGTGCAGGAACGAGGCCCGTGGCAGTGCGGTCGTCGCCGAGGCAAGTCAACTCGTCAGGTCTGGTCCTCGCGGCGACGAGAACGGGCGGCGATGTCATGCGAGGAGCGGTACGGCAACTCCGGCGGGCTCGAGGGCCTACGCCGGACGACTCTGCGTGATGCCACCGGATTCCCGTGCCGCCGGTCCGCAGGCCGTCAGTGACACCACGTGATACATCTCAGAGGAACTGAGTGCGCCGTTTGGAGTTGATCGTGGTGGATATCGACCTGGCGGCTGTCGTGGTGCCCTATGTCACGGCGGCGGTCGCCGCGTACGGGTCGGCGATCGCGCAGCGAGTGCAGGACGGGGCTGTCGACGCCACCACCGACGGCACGGCAAGACTGGGCCGCCGGCTGCTGAACCGGATCCTCCGTCGTGGCGAATCCGAACCGGCGATCGCCGCAGCCGTGCAGGACGTGGCCGACCGGCCGGACGATGCGGACCGTGTCGCGGCCCTACGATCACAGATCCGCAAGGCGATCGAGGCCGACACCGTGCTGGCCGCCGACGTCGCCACGCTGCTGGGGACGGACGGCGCGACGATCGATGCGTCCGGGAACCGTGCGACGGCCATGTACCAGAACACCGGCATCGTGCAGACGGGTGACCGCAGCACGGCCTGGCAAGATCGCGATTGACATGCCGAGACCCGGCAACTTCGGAGAGCGCTCGATCTCGATCGGCCACAACGCCGGTATCGTTCAGACCGGTGATCACGCGCAGGCCCGGGTGCTGAGCGGGGCGATCACCCTGAGATCGCCGTCGGAGGTGGACCCGCCGGACTCAGGGGTGTGGGGAGTCGCCAAGGCGGCGACGCGCGAGTTCGTCGGACGATCCAGCCAATTGGACGAACTGGATCCGCTCGGGGGTGGCGGAGCCGGAGTCGTGACCCAGGCCGTGCACGGGCTCGGCGGCGTCGGGAAGACGGAACTGGCTCTGCAATACGCGACGCGTCACCGAGCGCGCTATCGCGTGACCTGGTGGGTGGTCGCCGAATCCGCGGACACGATTCAAGCGGGACTCCACACGCTGGCCTCGCGTCTGCACCCGGGCATCCTGACCCTCGTTACGGAGGCGGCGGCTGCCGACTGGGCTATCGGCTGGTTGCAGTGCCACGACGACTGGCTGTTGGTGCTGGACAACGTGGAACACCGGCACGAGGTCGAACCTCTGCTGGGCCAACTGAGCAACGGCCACGTACTGATCACCACTCGACGCGATGCGCGGTGGGAGAGCATCACCGATCGGTCACTGCGGCTCGGCGTGCTCGATGAAGACGCCTCGATCGCCCTGCTGATCCGGCTGAGCGGCCAGGACGATCCGGCGACCGCCGCCGCCCTGGCTCGGGAACTGGGCCACCTACCGCTGGCACTGCAGCAGGCCGGGGCATATCTACGGCAGACCCAAACCGCGATGGGTGATTACCTGCGACGGCTGCTCGATGAGCCGGGGCAGGTTCTGGCCACGGTGGCGTTCGGCGACGACGCGTCGCGTTCGGTGGCCTCCACCTGGTCGATCACTATGAGCCGGATCGAGGAGCAGGCACCGTTGGCCGCGCTCCTGATGCACCTTCTGTCCTGCTACGCGACAGACGCCCTTCCGCGCGAAGTAATTGTTTCCGGCACAGATGCGGCCTGGGAGGCGGAGGCCGCGGCCGCACTGGGGACTCTGGCGTCCTACCACATGATCGATTTGACGAAAGACACCGTGACGGTTCATCGGCTGGTGCAATCCGCGACCATCAGCCAGATCGTCGACGGCGCGGGCGACGCCGGCGCGACGAGTCCGGGTGCGGCGAGTCCCTGGCCAGAACTGCTCAGGCTGGCCGTCGACATCCTCGCGACGTCCGTGCCGGTCGGTAATCCCGAGTTCGTCCTGACTGAACGAACTCGTTGGGCGGCACTGAGTCCGCACGTCGCCGCGCTCGAGCGCCTGTGCGACGACGGTCCGGGCTTGAATCTGGCCGAGCTTCTCCTGAAGGCAGCCGTCTATGAGACCACCCAGGGCCGTTACCGACGCGCGATGGACTACGACCGACGTGCTCTGACCATCATCGAAGCGGTACGCGGCCCTGATCATGTCGAGGTGGCCGCTGCACTTGATCATTTGACGGTGAGCCTGACTCACCTGGCGCGGGCGGACGAAGCTGAACCGTTGCAGCGCCGGGCCCTGGCCATCACCGAGGCCGCGCTCGGGCCCGACCACACAGACACGGCCGCAAGCCTGCACAACCTCGCCAATACACTCCGAGATCTTGGACGAGCCGACGAGGCCGAGCCGTTGCAGCGCCGGGCGCTGGCCATCACGGAGGCCAATCTGGGCCCCGAGCATCCCGAGGTCGCCAATCGGCTGGGGAGCCTCGCGGGCACCCTTCGCGATCTCGGCCGGGCGGCCGAGTCCGAGCGACTCTTTCGCAGATCTCTCGCCATTGCCGAGTCCGCGTTCGGCTCCGGTCACCCCTTGGTGGCCTTGTGCTTGAACAACCTGGCCACGAGCCTGCGTGACCTCAACCGGCCGGCGGAAGCGGAGCCGTTACTCCGTCACGCCCTGCTGATAGCCGAGAAGACGCTCGAGCCCGACCATCACCGCGTGGCCACCGTGATGAACAACCTCGCTGGTTGCCTGCGCGAGCTCGACCGGGCCGGTGAGGCCGAGACGATGCACCGCCGAGCCTTGACCCTTGTCGAGAATGTTCTGGGGTCCGATCACCCGGAAGTAGCGGCGGTGCTGGACAACCTCGCCGTCACCCTGCGGAAGCTGGATCGCGCCGTCGAAGCCGAGCCACTGGCACGACGCGCCGTAACCATTACCCAGGCCGCGCCGAGCCTCGACACTATGGCGGCAGTCGAACAGGTCGGCACTTTGACCCTGATCCTGCACGATCTCGGCAAGGACGCAGAAGCCAAGGCCCTGACACGTCAAATTGTCGGGATGCTCTACCCAGGCTCGTAGCGCGTGGCCCTCCCCGGGTTGCCGCCGGGGAGGGCCACGCTCGGCGCGCGGGCTAGCTGAGGGCGAACTTCTGGGCGGCACTGCCGTTGCAGTCGTTGATCTGCAGCCGGGTGCCGTTGGTGCTGGTGCCGTTGGGGGCGTCCAGGCAGCGGCCGGACTGGGGGTTCTTCAGGGAACCGTCGGCCTGCTGCTGGAACACCTGGCCGCCGACGCCGTTGCAGTCCCAGAGCTCGACCTGGGTGTTGTCGGCAGTGCCGTTGCCGACGATGTCCAGGCAGCGGTTGAGGGTGCGCAGGGAGCCGTTGGAGTTCCGGAACCAGTGCTGGTCGGCGGCGTAGGACTGGCAGTCCCACAGCTGGACCGCGGTGCCGTTGGTGCCGGTGTCGTCGGCGGCCACGTCCATGCACTTGCCGCCGGGACCGGTCACCGTGCCGGCCGGGCCGTTGATCACGCTGGTCTGGCCGGCGTAACCGACCGAGACGACGTCGGCCTGGACCGCGTTCTCGGCGGCGTCGGTCGGGTAGCCCGCCGTCATCGCGCCCTCGAACCAGGTGCCCCGGTTGCGGTTGCTGTTGTCGCCGCCGATCGCCAGGATGATGCCGCCCTCCTGGTGCATCGGCCGGTAACCGCTCTTGTCGGTGGGCAGCGAACCGTCGTACCAGGTGGTCAGGCCGCCCGACTGGGAGTTGCCGCCCTTGAGCGCGTACGTCGTCCGGCCGTTGTTCTTCAGGACCGCCGTGACGAACGCGGAATTGTTGCCCGGGTTGGGGTTGGAGCCGTTGCCGCCCTGGAACATGCCGTTCTCCAGGTCGGCCTCGATCCACGGGCCGGAGCCCTGACACGGGGCGAAGTAGCAGGTGGTGGCGATGCTGACGGCGTCCATGTGGCCGTTGCCGGTGTCGTACGGGGTGGACTCGGCGTTGCCGTAGTCGAAGCAGCAGTCGGAGCCGACGTGGGTGCCGCTGGCCACCATGTAGACACCTTCGGGCTGACCGTTCACGGCCACCCCGGAGGCGACTCCGGGGTAGCGGTATCCGACGCCCGGGGTGCCCCAGATCCCGTACACCTTGTGCCCGCCGGCCGTGACCGCGATGGCACTCGCGTTCGCCCCGCGGTCGCCGCTGCCGGCCCCGCCGTCCGGTGCCACCGACAGGTCGTTGTGGCGGCTGGTCTGGTCCCAGATCCGGGTGATCCGGCAGGTGCTGCCGTTGCAGAAGGCGTCCTGGCCGGCCGCGTCGGCATAGCCACCGGCGGTCAGGGTGGCGACGTCGCGGGTGGCGCCGTCGGAGGCCCGGGTCACCTGGTAGAGGCGGCCGCTGTAGGCGCCGAACAGGGCCCGGGTGGTGCTGTGCGCGGCCACGCAGGGGGTGCCGGCCGCGGCGTAGATGTCGCAGGGGCGGGCGGCGGCCGCGTGGGCGACGCCGGCGATGCCGAAGAGGGTGCCGGCGGTGAGGACCAGCGCGGCGAAGATCCGGAACAGTCTGCGCATGAGCGCTCCTGGGGATGAGAGCAGACATTCAAGGTTGTCGACACCTTGGCCCGGAAGTTACGCCCGGACGCTCGAAAGCGTCAATAAGCGCTGAATCGTGTTCGATTTTGTTTGCACGTTTGGGCAACCTTGTTAACCGGTGCTGCTCCGGCTGGGACCACGACTGAAGGGGCCGGCGTGCGAACGCACCGGCCCCGCCCGTACGTCAGAAATTGCCTTCGGTGTTGCACTTGGCCTTTTGCACGATGCAGTTCTTCACCCGCTGGCTCTGCGCCAGGTTGTCCCAGGCGAAGAAGGCGTCACCGTGCATCGAGGACGCCAGGCCGGAAGCGAGCCGGAAGCCGTTGGCCGACCCCTGCGTGGGGTAGGAGATGAGGAACGACAGGTTCGGGATGGCGACCGGGTAGTCGCCCTTGCAGGTGCCGTCGTAGCTGTACGAGACGTGCGCCTTGTGGGTGGGGCTGTCCAGGTGCTTGCCGTCCCAGCAGTCCTGGAAGACCAGGTGGAACATCAGCACGGCGGTGGAGGCGCAGATCGGCCAGTTGCCGTCGGCGCTGCGGCCGATCTCGCCGCCCGGGCCGGCGCAGTAGAACGCGTTCACCGAGCCGGCCGGCGTCGGGGTCTGCAGCTTGGCGTCACCGGCGATCATCTTGAAGCCCTGGGGGAACGGCTTCGTGACGCTCGGGTCGGTGATCCGGGAACCGTAGTAGACGACGACGTCCTTGGGCTCGATCGCCTGGTCACCGTTGTAGAGGGTGGGAATCCAGTAGGCCGAGAGGTCGGGCGACGGCCGGCAGGTGGTGCCGGCGTTGGACAGCAGCGCCTGCGTCGTGGTGGCGGCGTCGGTCCTGGTGTTGCCCAGGAACGTGTGCATGTGCGACGCCCCCGGCATCCCCGGGAAGATGATCGGGTCGTCCGGGCGCGAGTGGCTGTAGGCGCAGGTGGCGTTGAACTCCGACACCCGTACCGTGCCGGCCGGCACCGCCTTCGGGGTGAGCGCGTTGAACTGGGCCAGCTGGGCGTTCCAGGCGGCCTGGTCGAGCGGGATCCAGCCGGGCCCGTCGGTCGCCGCGCCGTCGCCGAACGAGAACCAGTTGAGGTTGACGAAGTCGCCCCCGGTCGAGTTCTTGAGAAGTGCGAACACGGTCTGCGAACCGGTCGGGTGGCTGGCCACGGTGGTGGTCTGGGTGGACCACGCCTGCCAGCCGCCGGTGTTGGCGACCGCAAAACTGGCCAGCACCGGGCCGGTCTGCGAGCCGGTGCGCAACTCGATGCTGCCGGTGCCGGTGGCGGAGGCGACCCGGGCCTGCACGGTGAGCGAGCCGGCCGCGCCGAGGTTGACACCGTCGTAGCGCAGCCAGTCGCCGTTGCCGAGGTAGGCGACGTTCTGGCCGCCACCGCTGTCGGCGGTGGCCTCGACCTGGGCGCCGGACTGGGCGGCGTAGGACTCGGCCTGGACGGTGACGCTGGCGGCCTGAGCCGCCGTCGGGGCGAACAAGAGCGTGCCGGCGACCGCTGTGGAGACGGCCGTCAGCACGCGGACACGTGGGGATGACTGCATTGACACTCCCTTGGGGAACGGGGATAGGAAGTGCCCGGAGTATCAAGGTTGGGGAAGCGCTCTCTCTACCTCGGCGTGCACTAATCGACACCATGTGGTGAAACTCGGGGAAGCGCTTCCCGAGCCACGATCGTTCGTGAGTGAAACATTGTCGTATGGCGATCTTTCGATATGTGTACTTACTTTGAAGACATGCGTTTCGCTGCCCCTCTTGTCGTCGCCCTCGTCACGGTTGCCGCGGCCGCCACGCCGGCCGGCGCCGCCCTCCCCACCCTCGCCGTCGGCGCCACCACCTCGGCCGCCGACACCGTCGGTAGCGGCAACACCTGCGCCGGCTTCCTCGACGAACGCACCAACCTCGGCGCGCTCGGCATCCGCCGGGTCTTCGCCAGCGCCGGCCAGTTGCCCCCGAACGACGCGCTGAACTGCCACAACAACAACGGCGCCGGCCTCTGGTTCTCGTTCAAGACGTCCTGCACGCCGACCGCGGTCGCGGCCGGCAGCTGCGACACCGAGATCCAGAACATCGCGGCCGCGATGCCGGCCAACAGCTACCTCACCTACTTCCACGAGCCCGAGAACGACATGACGGGCGTGCAGTTCGTCGCCGCGTTCAGCCGCGCCTACACGGTGGCCAAGGCGGTCAAGCCGAGCCTCAACGTCGTGCCGATCTACATGTCGTACCAGTGGCGGACGGGCTCGACGAAGGTCACCAACAACGGCACCGGCGGCGACTACGAGATCCAGGACTGGCTCGTTCCCGCCGCGTACGCCGATGCTTATGGGTTCGATCTCTACTGGCAGGCCAGCACCCGCGGCAGCGAGCCGGACGACCCGGTCGCGGTGAACGCCGACCCGCGGATGACCCGCTGGTACAACGCGGTCAGCGGCCTCGGCCGGCCGCTCACCCTGCCGGAGTGGGGCATCGACGACGACCAGGGCACCCGGGCCTCCCGCGGGCCGGCCATCCGCGCCTCCCGCACGTGGCTGACGAGCCACAACTTCCACATCGTCGCCTACTGGCAGATGGACAACTGGTACCTGGGCGCCAGCACCTTCCCGGCCGGCGGCTACGCCGACCCCGACGGCGTCGCCGCCTACCAGGAACTGGTGGCCGCCGCCACGCCCTGACCCAAATAGAATCACCCGATGAGTACGACCAGCGCCGCGCCCGGCCGGCCCCGCGATCCCGAGGTGGATCGCCGGATCGCCCGGGCCGCGCTGGACGTCTTCGGCGAGCTCGGCTGGGCCGGCTTCGCCATGGAGGTCGTCGCGAAACGGGCCGGGGTCGGCAAAGCATCGCTCTACCTGCGCTGGAGCAGCAAGGAGTCGCTGCTCAGCGATGCCCTCTCGACCGGCCTGGTGCGGGTCAGCGACGTGGACACCGGCACCCTGCACGGCGACATGGTCGAGTTGGCCACGCAGATCCTCGACCTCTACTCCGGCCCGGCGAGCCGCGCGGCCTTGCGCGTCTCGCTGGAGGCCGGGGCGATTCCCGGCGTCGCCGAGAACTACGAGGCGATCCGCAAGGCCCAGACCCGCGCCGCCCGTTCGATCGTGCGGCGCGGCATCGCCCGGGGCGAACTGCCCGCCGGCACGTCGGTGACGTTGCTGCTGGACACCCTGGTCGGCGGCGCCATGGTGCACGCGATGAGCACTCCCCCGGCCCTGGCCGCGAACGCCGCCGACCACGCCCGGCAGCTCGTCGACTTCCTCATGCGTGCGGTGACCACCCCGTAGCCGGCAGCCTTCGCCCTGGGCCGCCGTCCCCGGCGCGACGCGGCCCTAGCGCGCGGTCGCTTCCTTCTCGAAGTCGATCGCGTCGGGGGCACCGCCGAACTCGTCGGCCATCTCACCGGCGACCTCCTCGGGATTCCCCGGCCGGCCCGCCGCCATTTCGGCGTCGGCGGCGGCGAGCATGCGGTGGCCGGTGGTCAGGATTCCCACCCCGCCGAGTACGGCGATCGCGCCCACCACGAACGGGACGTGCATGTTCCAGTGGTCGACCATCTTGCCCGCGAAGTACGGGGCGAGCCCGCCGCCGATGAACCGGACGAAGCCGTACGCCGCGGAGGCGACCGGCCGCTCGACCGGCGCGACAAGCATGACCGCCTGGGTGGTCAGAGTGTTGTTGATGCCCGCCACGACGCCGGAGGCGACCACACAGACGATCACGGCCCAGCGGTTCTCGGTGAACAGACCGATGAGCAGCAGCAGGATCGCGAACACGGTCAGCGCGCCGTACATCGAGGGCGCCGTGCCGAACCGCCGCTGCAACCACGGCGCGCCGGTGATCGAGAAGAAGGCGAGCAGCAGGCCCCACGCGAAGAAGACGAAGCCGAGCTTGGTGGCCGAGAGCTCCATCGGGTACGGCGCGTAGCCGAGCATCGTGAAGAAGCCCCAGTTGTAAAGCACCGCCGTCAAGCTGATGGTCAGCAGGCTCCGGTGCCGGAGGGCCTTGAGCGGAGCCAGGATCGACGTCCGGTGGGCCGGCTTCGGCTGCGGCTCCAGCAGCGTGGCGGTGGCGAGCAGAGCGATCGCCATCAGGACGGCCACCCCGAAGAACGGCCCGCGCCAGCTGATGTTGCCGAGCAGGCCACCGACCAGCGGCCCGGCCGCGATGCCGAGCCCGAGCGCCGCCTCGTACATGATGATCGCCCCGGCGAACCCGCCCGACGCCGACGCCACGATCACGGCCAGGGAGGTCGCGATGAACAGCGCGTTGCCCAGGCCCCAACCGGCCCGGAAGCCCACGATGCCGTTGATCGACCCCGACAGCCCGGCCAGCGCCGCGAACACCACGATCAGGCCAAGGCCGGCGAGCAGCGTGAGCTTGGCCCCGATCCGGCTGGACACCCACCCCGTGAAGAGCATGGCCACCGCCGTGACCAGCAGATAACTGGTGAACAGCAGACTGACCTGACTGGGTGTCGCATCGAGCTGCTTCGACAGCGCCGGCAGGATCGGATCCACGAGCCCGATCCCCATGAAGCTGACCACGCAGGCGAACGCCACCGCGTAGACCGCCTTGGGCTGCTTGAACATCGAAGAACCCACCCTCCTGTTTCGCACAGCTCCACACTAGCTGCATAATGCAGCTATTAAATTCTACTCCTGCTGACTGCTCCATCACAGTGCCGACTCAGCCCGCGCCGACTCGCCCGCCCTGGACTCGCCTGCCCTAGACGGGAAATCCCCCGCCCCGATTCGCCCGCCCTGGGAAGCTTGTCCGCGAGGCGTTCAACCAGTCACTGGAACGCTTCACCGGCGCACTGGCGAACACCTTGACGTCTCGGACGGCCACCCCTGCCCGCGCCGCCGCTCTGGAGGCCGCTCACTAGCCCGCCGCCGCCCTCGGCTCCGTCTCGAAGTAGTCACGCAGATGCGCGATCTGCTCACCCCGGACCCGAAAGATCTGCACGAGCGACATCGTGCGCCGAGCCACCGCCGGCTCTTCCTCGGCGGCGGCCGGGCTGTCGGCGGCCGGGCTGTCGGCGGCCGGGCTGTCGGCGGTCGGGCTGTCCAGGACTGTGTCGATCTCGGCGATGAAGACGTCCGGGTCGGCGGTGTCATGCAGGACCACCTTGGACAGCTCCATGTTCACCGTGCCGAGCCCTTCCGGTTGCACCTGATAGACAGCGATGCCGGCCCGGATCGCCGCACGTCCTTCGAGCCTGTCACCGGCCAGCGGCACCTCGTAGATGCCGTCCTCCGTGAACAACTCAGCAAACGCGTCGGGGTTGCGAGTGATGGCGCCCGCGTAGAGGTACCGCTCAAAGATCTCTCTATGGCTGATCGTCACTGTCCACATGTACACCGCTTCGTCCATCTCGCCGCTGCAGCGGGCCGGGGGCACGAACTCACGGCGGTGGTCGGGCGTGGACAGTCATGACTGGCCCCGCAGATAGGTCAGGACCGCCAGGACACGCCGGTTGGTGTTGTCGTCTGGCGGCAGGTCCAGCTTCGCCAGGATGTTGCCTACGTGCTTGCCCACCGCCGCCTCGGAAAGACTCAGCAAGCGGGCTGTCGCGGCGTTCGAGTAACCCTCGGCCACGCGCGCCAGCACCTCACGCTCCCTCGGCGAGAGCGCGTCGAGCGGGTGGTTCCGGCGGCCCAGCAGGCTGCGGACCACCTCCGGGTCGACCACCGTGTCGCCCGCTGCCACCCGGTTCAGCGCAACGATGAAGTCCTCCACATCGACGACGCGGTCTTTCAGGAGGTAGCCGACGCTGCGGCCGCTGCCGGAGTCGAGCAACTCGGCGGCGTAGCCGTGCTGCACATACTGACTCAACGCCACGACCGCCAGGCCTGGATCTTCGCGGCGCAGCTGCACAGCCGCTCGGAGTCCCTCGTCGCTGAACGTCGGCGGCATCCGGATGTCGGTGACGATCATCTGCGGCTTGTGCCTCGCGACCGCGGCCATCAACTCCTGCGCGTCGCCGACAGCAGCCACCACATCGAAGCCGAAGCGCTGCAGCAAGCCGGCCAGACCTTCACGGAGCAACACCGCGTCCTCGGCGAGTACGACTGTCACTTTCGGCGGCACGGCAACTCCACACGGATCACGGTCGGTCCCCCGGCCGGGCTGGACAGGTACATGCGTCCGTCGCCGACAGCGGCTCGGTCGGCCAGCCCGAGCAGCCCGCTGCCGTGAGCCGGGTCGGCGCCGCCTCGCCCGTCGTCGGTGACCTCGGCGCTCACCAACTCGCCGGCCCAGCGGACGGTTACTGCGGCCGAACTTGCCCCGCTGTGCTTGGCGACGTTGGCCAGGGCTTCAGCGACCACGAAGTAGACAGTGGCCTCGACGTCTTCGGGCGGCCGCCGAGGCAGGTCGACGTCGACCCGGGTGGGGACCGCCGAGCGCCCGGCCAGATCCTGCAGTGCGGCCGGCAGACCCAGCTCGGTCAGCAGCTGCGGCCGGATGCCGTGGATGAGCTCCCTCAGGTTGCCCATCAACTCCTTGGCCTGGACCTGCGCCTTCTCCAGCGCGGAGCCGGCCGGCGAGCCCGCCGGGACGTCGAGACTGGCCAGGCTGATCTGCAACGCCAGCCCGACAACCTGTTGCTGCGCCCCGTCGTGCAGGTCGCGCTCGATACGACGGCGTTCGGCCTCGAACGCGCCGGCCAGGCGGGCCCGCGACCGCGACACCTCGACCAGCTCGGCCCGCAGCTCGGCGCTGGTGCCGGCGTGCAGCATCCCGCGGGCCAGCGCCGCGTGCGCGCCGGCGACGGCCCCCATCAGGAAAGGAACTCCGATCAGGGCGAGTGCCCCGACGATCGAATAGGGCACGGCCTCTCGGGAGGTGTTGATCGTGACGACTCCGAACGAAACCGGGCCATCACCGACCAGCGCCGGGCTCAGCGCGCAGACGACCAACAGCATGATCAGCACGACCATCGCGCTGTAGACGATCGGGACGCCGGTCACCAGGAATACCGCGTAGCCGAGGCGCCGCCAGCGGGACCGGGTCACCACGACATCCCGGTTGTCGACCAGACGCAACCGGACCCGCTCCGCCTCGGCGAGCGGCCAGGCCACCAGCGGACCGAGCCCCGCGACCAGCACAGCGCCGCCCAGGAAGAGCAACAGCCCGCCGAACAGGCCGACCCGGCCGCTCGTCGACCATCGCAGCATCAGCAGCCACGGGAGGGTCAGCAGGCCGAACGGGATGGCGATCACGGAGGCCAGCGGAGCGGTGGTGATGAGGAAGGCGAGAGATCGCCACGGCCACGAGCTCGCCAGGAACCGGCCACGGCGGAGCGCAGCCAGGGCGGTGTTTGCGTGGGGTTCGGGCATGGGAGAGACGCTATCCAGGGTCCTCGGGACGGCCCAGCCGTCTAGGCATACGTTTGAGGTAGTGCTAGGCATACCTTCAAGCGGCGCCTGGACGTAGTGCCCGCGGCGGACACCGCATGGTCTTCTCGCTCCATGACCAGCCCGCGAGGATTCATCGCCCGCCGCCCCCTGCTCGCCTACTTCATCCTGACCTTCGGCCTGACGTGGCTCGCTTGGCTCCCGTTCGTCCTGTCCACGTCGGGCCTCGGCATCCTGCCGTGGCACCCGCCGCGACTGTTCGGCAGCACCCAGCTGCTCGGCGTGTTGCCCGGTGCCTATCTCGGACCGGTCACGTCGGCGCTCGTGGTGACCGCGCTCGCCGCCGGGCGACCGGGACTGACCAGGTGGGTGCGGCGACTGGTTCGGTGGCGAGTGAGCCTCCGGTGGTATGCCCTCGTGCTCCTCGGGGTGCCGGCCGCGGCCATCGCCGCCACGTTCGCGCTGCCCCGCGCCTGGGCCGGCGCGCACCTGCCGTCGCCGACGATCCTGCTGCTCTACCTGCCGATACTCGCCCTTCAGGTCCTCACGACCGGGGTGGCGGAGGAGCCCGGGTGGCGCGATTTCGCCCAGCCGCGCCTGCAGATCAGATTCGGGCCGCTCCGGGCCTCGCTGATCCTGGGTCCGCTGTGGGGCGCCTGGCATCTGCCGCTGTTCTTCACCGAATGGGCGGGCTGGCCCCACGTCGACTGGGTGATGCCGGTCGAGTTCCTGGCCGGTTCGACGGTGCTGAGCATCGTGCTCACCTGGGTGTTCAACCGGACCGGGGAAAGCCTGCCACTGGTCATGCTGCTGCACGCCGGCGTCAACACTGTCTTCTCGCTGGTATGGCCGCAGATCTTTCCGCAGCTGGACCTGTTCCGCGACTCGCTGCACGCTCTCACGATCAGCGCCGGTCTGGCCGCCGCGGTGCTGATGGTGGCAACACGCGGCCGCCTCGGGATGCCCCGCGACGGCGCACCGGTGAGACCCGCGTCGGAAGGGCCTGCATCGACGAAGAGAAAGCCGCACGTGCCGCGACACGCACAGCTCCGCTGAGGGCAATGCGAAAGCCACAGGCCGAAACGGACCCCATAGAGCCGAGCAGGATGAAACGAGGGGCCGCGGGGGAACGTCGAGGCGCAGCCGAGAGGCGGTGTGGGGTGGATGTGCAACGACCCGGTGACGTCTGGAAGGTCGTCACCGGGTCGCTCGGCGGGCGACTGGCAGGTCAGGCGCGGAACACCGCCACTCCCCTGGCGGCGAGAGTGGGCTCGGGGGCACCCAGCTCGGTGATGTCGAGCGGGTTGTCGGTGCGGTTCACGACGAAACGGAAGTCGCCTCGCTGGGCCACCTCGACCTGGCCCCGCAACGCGACCGGGAGGTCGCTGTGCAGGTTCGCGCGGTCCAGCAAGGTCGACAGGACGGGGGTGAGGCCGGTGGCGCCGAGGCGGGTCGAGACGTAGGCGGCTGAGCCGTTGCCCACGGGGCGTCGGGTCACGGCCGGGCGGCCGCTCATCTCGCCTGAGTCGTAGGAGGCCAGCACCTCGGTCGACTCGTCGGTCAGGTCGATCCGGTCGGTCCACACGGTGCCGACCGTGCCGTTCGAGAGGGCGGCGCTCTCGTCGTCCAGCAGCGGGGCGAACTCCTCGATGCGGATGCCGAGCAGGTCACGCAGGGCGCCCGGGTAGCCGCCGAGCCACACGTGGTCGTGTTCGTCGACGATGCCGGAGAAGTAGGTCGTGACGAGGTGGCCGCCGGCCGACACGTAGGCGTCCAGTCGTTTGGCCAGGTCGGCGGGAACGACGTGCAGGATCGGGGCGACCACCACGTCGTAGTCCTCGAGCGGGGCCGAGAGCGGCACCACGTCGGCGCGGACACCCAGGTCGAGGAAGGCGGTGTACCAGTCCAGGGCCTCCTGCCGGTAGCGCAGGCGGTCGGTGGGGTGCGAGTCGAGTTCGGACGCCCACCAGGACGGCCAGTCGAAGACGATGGCGGCGCGGGCGCGGGTGCGCGGGGTGCCGGCGAGCGAGGACAACGACGTCAGGCGGTCGCCGAGCGACTTGACGGCGCGGAACAGGTCGCTGTCGGTGCCGGCGTGGGGCAGCATCGCCGAGTGGTACTTCTCGGCACCCGCCCGGGACTGGCGCCACTGGAAGAAGCAGACCGCGTCGGCGCCGTGGGCCACGTGCAGCAGGGAATCACGGGCCAGCTCGCCCGGCTTCTTCGGCACGTTGATGGGCTGCCAGTTCACGGCGCTCGTCGAATGCTCCATCAGGAACCAGGGCCGGCCGCCGGCGATGTTGCCGGTCAGGTTGGCCGAGAAGGAGAGTTCGTCGAGCGACTGCGGGCCGGGCTGGCGGTAGTGGTCGTTGGAGACGAAGTCGACCTCGCTCGCCCAGTCGGCGTAGTCCATGCCCTTCGTCTCGCCCATCACCATGAAGTTCGTGGTGATGGGGACGTCGGGGGTGGCGGCGCGCAGGATCGTGCGTTCCTCCACCAGGTACTGCTTCAGCGCGTCCGAGGAGAACCGCTTGAAGTCGAGTTGCTGGCCCGGGTTCGGGTGGGTGGCGGCGAGGCGCGGCGGGATGATCTCGGCCCAGTCGGTGTAGCGCTGCGCCCAGAACGCGGTCCCCCAGGCGTCGTTGAGCTCGTCCAGGGTGACGTAGCGGTCGCGCAACCATCCGCGGAAGGCCGCGGCCGCGTCGTCGGAGTAGTCGTAGATGTTGTGGCAGCCGAGCTCGTTCGAGACGTGCCAGGCCGCGAGCGCGGGGTGGTCCCGGTAACGCTCCGCGAGGACGGAGACCAGCCGCAGCGCGTAGCGGCGGAAGATCGGCGAGGTCGGCCGCCACTGCTGGCGACCACCCGGCCAGATGGTGTGCCCGAGCCGGTCGACCGGGAGGATCGACGGGTGGGCGGCGGTCAGCCAGGGCGGCGGGGACGCGGTCGCGGTGGCCAGGTCGACCAGGATCCCGTTGGCGTGCAGGAGATCCATGGCGTCGTCGAGCCAGGCGAAGTCGAACTCGCCGTCGGCCGGTTCGAGCTTGGCCCACGAGAAGATCGCCAGCGAGACGATGGTGACGCCGGCCTCGCGCATGTGCCGGACGTCGGAGTCCCACACATCACGTGGCCACTGGTCAGGGTTGTAGTCGGCGCCGAACTCCAAGCGGGGGGCACCGTCGCGACGCAGCCATCGAGGGGAACTCACACGAACTCCTAGCCAGGAAGAAAGACGGGGCCCGCGACGAAAACCGCGGGCCCCCGGGTGTCACTTGACGGTGAAGCCCTGCTCGGTGCCGTACTTCGCGGACTGGTCCTGCCAGGCCTTGAGGCCGTCGGCCAGCGTGGTGCCGGAGACGTACGCCTTGCCGACGGTGTCGTTGAAGATGCTGTTCGAGTAGACCTGGAACGGCAGGTACGACCAGCCGGTGAGGACGTTCTGCGACGACTTCGCGAAGATCTCGTTGGCCTTCTGACCGCCGAAGTAGGGGAACTCGGTGGCGAGCCATTTGGCGTCGGACAGCTGCGCGGTGGTGGCCGGGAAGGCGCCGTTGTCGACGCGGGTCTGCACACCGTCACCGTCGGTCGCGTACTTCAGGAAGCCGTAGGCCAGCGCCTTGTCGGCGGTGCCCTTGTCCATCAGGGCGAGCGAGGAGCCACCGTTCTCGGCGCTGGCGTTCGCACCGGCGGTCCACTGCGGGAGCGCGGCGGCACGCCACTTGCCGGCACCGCCGGGCGCGCTGGAGACGAAGTTCGCCGGCATCCAGGCGCCGGTCGCGAGGGACGCGATCGAGCCGCTGGCGATGCCCTGGAACCACTGGTCGCTCCACGACGAGACCGGCGCGACGAGCTTCTCGGTGATCAGCGTCTGCCAGACCTTCTCGAACTTCTGGGTGCCCTCGTCCGAGAAGTTGATCGTGACGTTGGTGCCGTCGACGGCGTACGGCTTGCCGCCGGCCTGCCAGATCATGCTGGTCACGAAGCCGGCGTCGCCGGTGTCGTTGGTGATGTACGCCTTGGGGTCGGCCGCGTGCAGCTTGCGGGCCGCGTCGAGGTACTCGTCCCAGGTGGTCGGCACCGCGATCTTGTATTTGTCGAAGACCTCTTTGTTGTAGTACAGCGCCATCGGGCCGGAGTCCATCGGCAGGCCGTAGACCTGGCCGCCGTTGTTCACCGAGTTCCACGGTCCGGGCGCGAAGTCGGCCTTGATGCCGTCGGCGCCGAACGTGCCGAGGCTGGTCAGCGATTTGCCGAGGGCGAACTGCGGCAGCGCGTAGTACTCGATCTGGCCGATGTCGGGGACACCCTTGCCGGCCGCGATCGCGTTCTGCAGGGCGGTGTACTGCTTGTCGCCGGTGCCGGCGTTGACCAGGTCGACCTTGACCTTCGGGTACTTCTCCTGGAACTTCGCGACGACCTGCTTGAGGGTCGGTTCCCAGGCCCAGACGGTCAGGTTGCCGCCCTTCTCGAGGGCCGCCGTCACGTCGGCGTCGGAGACTGCCTTGCCGCCGCCGGACGAGGCGGAGTCCGACGACGAGTCGGACGAGCCGCAGGCGGCCATCGACAGAGCCAGTGCGGCCGCTGAGGCGACGGCCGCGACTGTGCGGAATCTGGACATTAATGGTCCTTTCGGGAGGGCTATTCCTTGACGGAGCCGGCTGCCAGGCCGGACTGCCAGTACCGCTGCAGCAGCAGGAACACGGCGAGCAGCAGCGTGATGGTGATGAGTGAGCCGGTGATGACGAGGTTGAAGACGGCCTCGCCGCCCGCGGTGGCGGCCTGGGCGTTCCAGGCGTTGAGGCCGACGGTGAGCGGGTACCAGTCGGGGTCCTTGAGCATGATCAACGGGAGGAAGTAGTTGTTCATGGTCGAGACCATCGTGAACAGCAGAGTGGTGACGATGCCCGGCGCGAGCAGCGGGAGGCTGATCCGGAACAGCGTGCGGAACTCGCTCGCGCCGTCGACCCGGGCGGCCTCGAGCATCTCGGTCGGGATGGCCTGCGCGGCGAACGTCCACATCAGGTACAGGCCGAACGGCGAGATCAGGGACGGGATGATCACGGCCCACGGGGTGTTGGTGAGGCCCATCTTGCTGAACATCAGGAAGGTCGGCACGGCCAGTGCGGTCGGCGGCACGGCCACGGCGCCGATCACGATCGCGAACACGGCCTTCTTGCCGAAGAACTGGAACTTGGCCAGCCCGTAGCCACCGAGGACGGCGAGGAAGGTCGCGCCACCGGCCCCGACGACGACGTACAGCAGGGTGTTTCCCAGCCAGCGGCTGAAGATCCCGCCGTCGTACGTGAAGGTGGTCCTGATGTTGTCCCACAGCGCGAAATGTCCGTCGTCGAACCAGAGCCCGAACGAGCTGAACAGCCCCTCCTGGGTCTTCGTCGAGTTGAACACCAGCCAGGCCAGCGGCACCAGCGCATAGATCGCCATCAGTGCGGTGAGCGCCGTCAGGGTGACACTGCCGCGCCGCTTGCGCTTGGCCGGCCGGCTCTCGGCCGACGTCGAGGGGGTACGGGTGGAGCCGGGCACCGTGGTCGTGGTCATCAGAGGTCCCTCGTTCCGCGGAGCTGGACCACGTAGGCGACGATCATCGTGATCACGGCCATCACGACTGCCACCGCCGCGGAGTAGTTGAACTGCTGCCCGGAGAAGGTCAGCGAGTACGCGTAGAAGTTCGGCGTGAAGTAGGTGGTGATCGCGTTCGGCGCCGAGGCGCGCAGGATGGCCGGCTCGTTGAACAGCTGGAAGCTGCCGATGATCGAGAAGATCGTGGCGATGACCAGGGCACCCCGGATCGCGGGGAGCTTGATCGACCAGATCGTCCGGTACTGCCCGGCACCGTCGATCTCGGCCGACTCGTAGAGCGACTTCGGCACGACCTTGAGCGCGGAGTAGAAGATCAGCATGTTGTAGCCGACGAACTCCCAGGTCACGATGTTGCCGATGGAGGCAAGGATCAGACTGGGCTTCAGCGGGTCGGGCAGGGTGACGTTGAGGGCGTCGTTGATGCTGCCGATCAGGCCGAACTGGGAGCCGTAGATGAAGCCCCACATCAGGGCGGCGACGACGGCCGGCACGGCGTACGGCAGGAAGACCGTGACCCGGAAGAACCCGGCGCCGTAGAGCCGGCCGCTGTCGATCGCGAGAGCGATCAGCAGCGCCAGGAACAGCATGATCGGGACCTGGACGATCAGGAACAGCGAGACCCGGCCGACCGACGACCAGAAGTTCGGGTCGTCGAGGACCTGCTGGTAGTTGTCCAGCCCGACGAACGAGTTACCACCGACGAGCCGGTTGCGGTACAGGCTCAGGTAGATCGAGTACGCGATCGGCGCGAGGAAGACGAGCGCGAACACGAGCATGAACGGCCCGACGAACTGCCATCCCCGGAACGAGGGGCGGCGGCGCCGGCGCACATCTGTGGGCGCCGCGATCGGTGGTGCTGTCATGGGACCTCATCCTGTCGGGATGTTTGCGCAAACATACCGCCGACCAGGCCATGTTTCGGGCCTGCTTCGAATGTGATGTTTACGTAAACATCGAGGTGATAGTTTCACCGCGTGCAAAGATCGTCAAGGGACCCGGCCGCCGCGGCCGCACAACGACGCCGCGGAGTCTCGATGGCCGACGTCGCCCGGCTGGCCGGCGTGTCGTCACAGACCGTCTCCCGGGTGAGCACGGGCCACCCCGGCGTCGTCGAAGCCACCCGCCAGCAGGTGCTCGCCGCCATGAAAGAGCTCGGCTACCGGCCCAACAGCGCCGCCCGGGCCCTCAAGCGCGGCGAGTTCCGCACCCTCGGCGTCATCGTCTTCACCCTGGCCACCACCGGCAACAGCCGCACCGTCGAGGCGATCGCGTCGCACGCGGCTCGCGAGGGCTACGCGATCACCCTGATCCCGGTCGCGCACCCGACCCAGGACGGCGTGCTCGGCGCGTTCACCCGGCTCGGCGAGCTCGCCGTCGACGGCATCATCGTGATCATGGAAGTGCACCTGCTCGACACCGCCAACCTGACCCTGCCGGTCGGGGTGCCGGTCGTGGTCGTCGACTCCGACGCCGGCACCCGCTACCCGGTCGTCGACACCGACCAGGCCGACGGCGCCCGGCAGGCCGTCCGCGCCCTGCTCGACCTGGGCCACCCCACGGTCTGGCACGTGACCGGCCCGGCCGAGTCGTTCGCCAGCGAGCGGCGCGAGAAGGCGTGGCGCTCGGTCCTGACCGCGGCCGGGCGCCCGGTGCCCGACCTGCTGCGCGGCGACTGGTCGGCGGAGTCCGGCTACCGCGCGGGCCGCCGCCTGGCCGCCGTCCCGGAATGCACCGCGGTCTTCGTCTCCAACGACCAGATGGCGCTCGGCGTGCTGCGCGCCCTGCAGGAGAACGGCCGCCGGGTTCCCGACGACGTCAGCGTGATCGGCTTCGACGACCTGGAGGACGCCGCCTCCTACCTGCCCCCGCTGACCACGATCCACCAGGACTTCGCCGAGGTCGGGCGGCGCTGCGTGCAGGGCCTGCTGGCGCAGATCCGCGACCAGGGCGGCGAGCCCGGCACCGAACTGGTGCCGACGACGCTGATCACGCGCGCGAGCACCGCTCCCCCACGGTCCTGACCGGCCCCGGCGGCCGGCGGAGTCCACCTCAGAGCCGGTGCGGCCGGGGAAACCAGGCCCAGTGGTCGTCGCACCACACCAGACCGTCGAAGGACAGGCCCGCGGTCTGGCCGGGCACGATGTAACGCCACGTCGCCCACATCCGGCCGGGGGTCAGCGACGCACCGTCGCCGGCCGCGGCGACCCGCACCTCGACCCGGAAACCGGGCGGCGGATGACGGAAATCGATCGGCCCGGACCACAGTCGTTCGTAGTGCACGCGGGCCCGTTCCCGGCACTGGGGCAGGAACGCCTTGGCATAGTCGTCGTCCCGCGGGCGCACGTCACGTAGCGCCACACCGGTGCCGTCGCTGGCGATCGCGCGTAACAGCGGTTCCAGACGCAGCCGCAGGACCGCGGACGACGGGCCGGCCGGATCCCAGTCGGCCAGGATCTGCCGCCAGCCGCTCTCCACGACGGCCATCGCCTCAGGCGTGAAACGCGCCGGGTCGGCCCGGAACGCGTGCGTCCCCCGCTCGCTGCCGAACCGGAACTCACCGCGGGCGCGCGCCGCGGCCAGGCAGTCGGCCGCCTCGGCGAGCCAGGCCCGCGCCGCCCGCTGATCCTCGACGGTCGCCGCCCGCTCCGCGAACAGGTCGGCCACCAGCACCAACTCGCCGGTGTCCAACAGTTCCGGCAGGCCGGCGCCGGCCGACCGCGGATCGGGCAAGCGGGCAGCCGGGTCCGGCGGCGCGATGACGTCGAGGACGGCTTCCGGCAGACCGGGCCCACCGCGAGCCACCAGCAGGTGCGCAGTGTGGTCGCGGCCGGCCCGCGGGAAGCCCTCGAGGTCGAGGAACCAGGTCGGTTCCTCGACGCGATGCGACCTCGCCGGCGGGTAGCGGTAACGGACGGGCGGGTGCTCACCCCGTACCGGAACAGGGGGTAAGGCGGCGACGTCCGGCGCCTGGCCGGGCGTCAGCACGGCTGCCGCGAGCAGCGGCAGCACGTCGGTGGCCTCCTCGTCACCACGCAGCGTGGCGGCGATGACGTCCAGCAGCGGCTCGGCCACCGTGGCCACCTCGGCCGTGCGCAGCGCCGCCCGCGCCGCGCCGACCGTCTCCGGGCCCGGGGCGATCAGCGCGTGCGCCACCGCGATCCACGCCTCATGTCCGAAAAGGCCGACGACCGGCGGGTGGCTGAGCGCGGTGAGGGCGGCCCGGGCACCGGCCCGGCGACAGATTCCGTACGCGGAAAGCCAGGTCACCGGGGGTATCGGCACGCCCTCGGCCGGGAAGTGCTTGGCCGGGAGTTCCACCCAGCCCCGGTTGCGGGCCGCCCCGATCGCGGCGGCGGTCGCCCCCGCGACCACGTCCGCGGGCGCCTCCGGATCGCCGAGCAGCAGCCGCTCCAGATCGGTCCGCAGGAGCTCGACGCCGTCGCTGCCCTGCGGCGGCCGGGTGAGCAGCGCGCGACGACGGTCGTCGACGGAGCGGCGGCTCGTGGTCATCGATGCTCCTGAAAGCGATCCCGGGTGATTCCACACGGTAACGGTCGACCGGCCCCGTTGACGCCATCGACGACGCACCGTTTGCTGTTACCCGAAGGTAACCTGATGATCACGTGGTCGGCCGGGTGCTGTTCGCCCCCTGCCGGCCCCGTCTCCGGCCGGTTGACGCTCGCGCCGGCGCGGGCGGCGGCGGGTGCGGTCCCGGCCCCGGGCGACGCCGTCCTCGCCCCGTCCGCCGTGGCCTGGCCCGCCCTCGGGTGGCGATTCACACGAGGTTCTCATCCGGCCGTCAGCGCACCGGCTTGCCCCGCTGACTAGACTCGCGCAGATGTCGAGCCGGATGCAGATGGTGAGCCGGATCTGGAGCAGGCATCACGAGGCGGCGAAGTTCCTGTTGGTGGGTGGCGTCTGCTTCCTGGCCACCGCGGTCGTCAACTACGCCCTGAAGCTGACGATCCTGCACGAGAAGCCGGTGACGGCGCTGGCCTTCGCCACGGTCCTGGCCACCATCCTGTCCTACGTGCTGAACCGGGAGTGGTCTTTCCGGGCCCGCGGTGGCCGCGAACGCCACCATGAGGCGGCCCTGTTCTTCGCGGTCAGCGCGATCGGGATCGGCCTCAACGTGCTCCCGCTGTGGGTCTCCCGCTATGCCCTCGACCTGCGTGTCCCCGACGTGACCCGGCCCGTCCAGGAGATCGCCGACTTCGTCAGCGGCATGATCGTGGGCACGCTGATCGCGATGGTCTTCCGTCTGTGGGCCTTCAAGCGTTTCGTCTTCCCCGACCAGCGGACCCGCCCGCCCCGGCGCGCCGCCGCCCGCTCCGGCCCGCGCACCAAGATCGTGCACCGCGGTGAGCCGGCCCCGTCGGAGGATCCCGGCCGCCTGCACGATCGCGGCTGACCCCACGCCGACCGGCGGGTTGCCGACCCGCACTCGGCCGTCGCCCGGATCGTCGGCGTCCTGTTCGGCCCCGCTTTCCTCGCGATGGCCCGGCGGGTGGCGACGGTCGGCGGGTGGATCGGCGCGGACGGCGTCACGGTGCGCTTGTCGCCGCGTTCGGGGTCGCGGACGACAGGATAACCTCTCCCTCGTCATTGATCCGTGTCGATCGCCGACGGAGGGCTAGTGGGAACGCTCTGGTATGACGCGCCGGCCGACGACTGGGAAAGTCAGGCCTTGCCGATCGGCAACGGTTCGCTCGGGGCGATGGTCTTCGGGCGGATCGGCCGGGAATCGATCCAGTTCAACGAGAAGACGCTGTGGACCGGTGGACCCGGCTCGCGGCAGGGTTACGACTCCGGCAATTGGCGGGCGGCCCGGCCCGAGGCGATCGCCGACATCCGGCGGCGGATCAACGAGCGGGAACGGGTCGGGCCGGACGAGGTGGCGACGGCACTCGGGCAGAACCGGGTCGGTTACGGCAGCTATCAGAGTTTCGGTGACCTGGTGCTCACCATGCCGGCCCCGGAGCGGGTCGAGAACTACCGGCGGGAACTCGACATCGCCGATGCCGTCGCCACGGTCGAATACACGGCGGCCGGGGTCCGGTATCGCCGCGAACATTTCGTCAGCCATCCGCACCGGGTGATCGCCGTCCACCTCACCGCCGACCACACCGGCCGGATCAGCTTCACCGCGGCCCTCGAAATGCCCGGCGACCAAGACGCAGCACTTCAAATGCCGGGCGACCAAGACGCGGCCCTCGAAATGCCGGGCGGCCGGAAAACGACGGCGGGCGGCCGGAAAACGACGCGAACGGTACGCGAGGGGCGGATCACCGTGGCCGGGGCACTCGCCGACAACGGTCTCCGGTTCGCGGCACTGGTCCACATCGCCGTCGAGGGTGGCCGCCGGGCCGACAACGCCGACGGCTCGGTGACCGTCACCGAGGCGGACAGCGCGACGATCCTGATCGCGGCCGCCACCGATTACAGCGACCGCTATCCCGAATACCGTGGACCGGCCCCGGCACCCGATCTGAGCGCCGCCGCCGGAATCCCGTACGAGCAATTGCGGGAAACGCACAAGCGTGACCACCGCGCCCTTTTCGACCGGGTTCACCTGGACCTCGGCCAAGCCGCCCCGGATCTGTCGACCGACCGGCAGCTGGCGGCCTACCGGGGTGCGGGCACGCCGGCCGACCGGGCGCTCGAGGCGTTGTTCTTCCAGTACGGCCGCTATCTGCTCATCGCCTCCAGCCGGGCCGGCGATCCGTTGCCGGCGAATCTGCAGGGCCTCTGGAACGAGTCCGAACAGGCGCCGTGGAGTGCCGATTACCACGCGAACATCAATGTCCAGATGAACTACTGGCCGGCCGGCCCGGCCAACCTCGGCGAGACCGCTCAGCCCCTGCACGCGTTCGTCGAATCGCTCCGGCAACCGGGGGCCGTCACCGCGAAGGAAATGTTCGGCGGGCCGGGCTGGGTGGTGCACAGCGAGACGAATCCGTTCGGTTTCACCGGGGTGCACGACTGGGCGACCTCGTTCTGGTTCCCGGAGGCGGCGGCCTGGCTGGTGCACCATCTCTACGACCATTACCGGTTCACGCTGGACCGGCGGTTCCTGGCCGAACGCGCCTATCCGGCCATGCGGGAGGTGGCCCGGTTCTGGCTGGCCGAACTGGTCGCCGGGCCCGACGGCACGCTTGTCGTCTCGCCGAGCTACTCCCCCGAGCACGGCGATTTCACGGCCGGCGCCGCGATGTCGCAGCAGATCGTGCACGACCTCTTCACGAATGTTCTGGAGGCGGCCGCGATCGTCGGGGACGACGCCACCGAGGTGAGCGCCGCGCGGGACCGGCTGGACCCCGGCACCCGGATCGGGTCGTGGGGACAATTGCAGGAATGGAAAGGTGACTGGGACGACCCGACCGACGAGCACCGGCACGTCTCGCATCTGTTCGCCCTGCATCCGGGCCGGCAGATCACCCCGTTCACGACGCCCGCACTCTCGCACGCGGCGAAGACGACCCTGCGGGCGCGCGGCGACGGCGGCACCGGCTGGAGCAAGGCCTGGAAAATCAATTTCTGGGCGCGCCTGCTCGACGGGGACCACGCGCATCTGATGCTGAGCGAGCAATTGCGGAACAGTACGCTCGCCAATCTCTGGGACACTCATCCGCCGTTCCAGATCGACGGCAATCTGGGCGCCACGGCCGGCATCGTCGAGATGCTGCTCCAGTCGCACGGCGGCGAGGTGCACGTGCTGCCGGCACTGCCGGCGGTCTGGCCGGCGGGTGCGGTGACGGGTCTGCGGGCGCGCGGCGATCTGACGGTCGACATCGCCTGGTCGGCCGGGGCGGCGCGGGAGATCGCGGTGACGGCCGGGCAGGGCGGCCGGGTCGGCGTGCGGTCGGCCGCGTTGGTGTCCGGCTTCCGCCTGGTGGAGGCGGGTTCGGACGGTACGGTCCAGGCCCGGCACCAGGATGATCGAGTAACCTTCGAGGCCCGTCCGGGGGTCCGTTACCGGCTTACCCCGGCATAGCGGCACCCGGCCGCATCGACCCGACGAGGTGGCCGGGAGCGCTGCCGCCCGCCCTGCCCCGGCACTTCGACCCGGGCAGGGCGGAGCCGCAGCTCAGCAGTTCGGCGGGTGGACCTCGGCCTTCTCGTTCCAGATCGGCTGGGGAGCGTATTTCTTGGGCGCCCCGCCGGCCAGGTCACCCTGGGGGATGTGCACGCCGTACCGGAAATTGGTCCACACGTCGAGCGAGATCGGCCAGGTGAGCGACCCCATCGGGGTGATCTCCTCGAACCCGGTGGGCACCTGGCCGACAGTGACGGTGGGTGTTGCGGTCGTGGGTTCGAGTTGGCGGACCGACCACAGGATGTGACGGCCCGACCCGGACCCGGACGGGTTGGGAACAACGGTGTCGGCGACCTCGAGCCGGCGCAGAAAGCTCTGCGCCCCGCACTGGCCGCCTATGGACAGCACCATTCTGTTGTCGACCAGCTGGACGGTCAGCCATGGGTCGACTTTCTCTTTGCTCTGACAGGCGACTGTGGACAGTCCACCCGTCAGCAGCATCAGGAACGCCAGCCCCCGGCGCAGATGCGACATATCGCCACGCTAGCAGTCATCGAGTCGTTTCGTTTCGGACCGTTATGGCCGTGTAATCGCCGTCATAGAGGTGTGATGTACGCCGACGATATTCTCCGGCCATACCCGGCCAGTTCGTGACAATCCGCCCGGCTGCTGTCCGGTACCAACTCTGGCAACCCGTCCACACACTGCTCGCGAGACGGCGCTGCATCTCACCGTCGTAGGTGGCCGCGCGCTCACGGCGTACCTCGATCGGGGCCCGTTTCTTGTCGACCAGGGCCACCAATCGAGCGACGTAACGCGCTTGGGCCTCGTGGAAGTAGAGCACCGAGGTGCTGCCGGTATTCGTGTTCGGACCGTAGATCATGAACAGGTTGGGAAACCCCGGCACGGTCACTCCGAGGTACGCGTACGCCCCGTCCCGCCACTCATCGTCAAGGGTGTGGCCGTCACGCCCCGTGATCCGGATGGGGGCCAGGAACTCCGTGGCGGCGAACCCGGTCGCGTACACCAGCAGATCGCAACCATGCACCGCGCCGTCCGCCGTCCGGACGCCCTCCGGGACCACCTCGACGATCTTCTCGGTGACCAGCGAGACGTCCGCCCGGGCGAGCGCCGGCAGCCAGCTGCTGGTGTACAGCACCCGCTTGCACCCCATCGGCTCGTCCGGGGTCACCCGCGCCCGCAGCGCCCGATCGCGCACCTGCCAGCGGCGCTGCAGGCCGGAGACGCCACGCAGGAACGCCCCGGCGGGCCGGTTGCCGGTGATGGCGAGACCGGTGACGATCGTCATCCCCCAGGTGCCGGCGCGCGCCAGGCGCATCAGGTGCGGCATCTTCCGGTACGCGGTGGTCCGCGCGCGGCCGTAACGCCTGTCGGGTTTGGGCAGGGTCCACGGCGCGCTCCGCTGGAAGACGGTGACGTGCGCGGCCCGGCCGGCGATCGCCGGGACCAACTGGATCGCGCTGGCGCCGGTGCCGACGACCGCTACCCGCTTGCCCTCGACCTCGACGCCCGGATCCCATCGCGCCGTGTGCACCGCCCGGCCGGCGAACCGGTCCGCGCCGGGAAGAGCCGGCGTGGCCGGGCGGCTGAGCTGCCCGACCGCCGGGATCAGGATGTCGGCCTCGATCAGCTCGCCGCCGGTCGTGGTGAGGTGCCACCGGCCGTCCCAGCGCGCCTCGGCGACCTCGGTGCCGAAGCGCACCCGCTCGGTCACCCCGAACCGGTCGGCGACGTCACGGGCGTAGGCCAGGATCTCCTCGTGCCGCGGAAACCGCCGCGACCAGCCCGGATTCGGGGCGAACGAGTACGAGTAGAGCGGTGCCGGCACGTCGCAGGCGCACCCCGGGTAGGAGTTGTCCCGCCACACGCCGCCGACCCGATCCCCCTTCTCCAGCAGGACGACGTCGTCGAGCCCTCGCCTCAGGAGCTCGACGGCCGCCGCGATCCCGCCGAAACCGGCGCCGATGATCACGACCCGGCTCATCTAGGTGGGGCTTCCACCCGATCGGCGTACGGCCGCGGCCCGGTCCGCCGGCGGCGAGTGGCTGCCACCGCCGTCCTCACCGGTGCCCCGGTCCTTTGCGCCACCGTCCTTCGAGGGTGGTGTGTGGCTGCCGCCGCCGTCCTCGCCGGTGCCGGTCTCCGCCGGGCCGCCGTCCGCCGGGCCGTCCTCGGCCGGCGGCGAATGACTGCCGCCGCCGTCCTCACCCTCGCCGTGCTCGGCCCGGGGGCCGCGGGGCAGGAACAGATCGAGCGGTGCGACCGTCTCCGCCGTCGCGGCGTCGGCCCTCAGGGCCGCGATCACCAGATCGAAACTGATAAATTCGGGCGCAATGGTGGCGCGGGGTTGGCTCATCGGCGTCCCCTCATCAGCGGATTGTTGGGCCCGAAAGTAGCAGCCTGTTGGCAGTGTGCCAATAGCGTTCGGCGACTGTCCTGAAGCCGACCCGGGTAGCCTCTGCGTTCGGCCAAGGTGCGCACCCCGGCCGGAGAGGAACACCATGCCGGACCTCGAGTCGCTCCCCTACGCCCGACACCTGCGGCCGTTCGACGGCGAGCTGGGCTACGACGGCGACCACCACGAGGTCCACCTCGACGGGGCCGAGTTCGACGAGACCCGGGCGCCCGGCTCGCGCTTCGCGGAGAGCGCGATGACCGGCCTGACCTTCACCGGCGGCACCTTCGATCACGTACGCCTGGACGACGTGTGGATCTCCCGCTGCCGCTGGATCGGCGGCGACTGGTCGGATTCCCAGCTGCTCGGCGTCCACCTCCAGGACAGCGCCATGGCCGGCGTCCAGGCCTACCGCGGCTACTGGCGCCGGGTGCAGCTGCGAAGCTGCAAACTCGACAGCCTCAACCTGCGCGGCGCCAAACTGCAGGACGTCGAGTTCCGCGACTGCGACCTCACCGAGGTCGACTTCACCGACGCCACCCTGATCAACGTCACCTTCCCGGGCTCAGCCCTGCGCCGCGCACGCTTCACCAAGGCCACCCCGAAGAAGCTGGACTTCCGCGGCGCCCGCGAACTCGACGTGGCCCAGGGCTGGGAGTCCCTGCGCGGCGCCACGATCGGCTCCCAGCAGCTGGCCGAGATCGCCCCGTCCCTCGCCCACGTCCTCGGCATAGTCGTCACCGACCGCTGATCTCCCGGATCCTTTCCGAGAAAGTCGGACGGACTCTACGATCCGGCAGCGCCCGCAGGCCGGGCTTCGAGCAGGAGGCGGATGCACGTCTGGGGGTCGTCGGCGAACGGGAGGTGGCCGCAACCGGGGAGGCGAACGTGGCGCGCGCCGGGAAGCAGGGTGCGGGCGCGGGCGGCCTGGACATAGGGCAGGACCAGGTCGCGGGTGCCCCACGCGATGGTGATCGGGACGTCGGGGACCGGGGTGGGCAGGCGCCATCGGCCCAGGTGGCGGCGGGCGGCGGGGAAGCCGGGGGCGGCGAGCAGGGCGTGGGCGTCGGCCAGGCATTCGGCGGGGGGCAGGGCGCCGGGATGGCCGAAGAAGACGCCGCACAGGGCTACCCGGCCGGCTCGGGTGGCGAGGAGGCGGGGCAGTAGCGGCTTGACGGCGGCGCCGCCGGTTCGGGCGCTGCCCACGACGGCTCGGCTCCAGACCGCGCCGGCCGGACCGGCGAAGCCGACCGGGGAGAACGCGACGACCGAGCGGGCCCGGCCACGGCGGGCCAGTTCGAGGGCGACGCCACCGCCCAGGGAGGATCCACCGAGGACGGGGTGGGTGATTGCGGCCGAGTCCAGGAACGCCTCGACCCGGTCGGCCAGGTGCGGCACCGATCCGGGTACGCCGTCCCACCGGGTGCCGCCGAAGCCGGGCAGGTCCGGCGCGATCACCTCGTGCCGTTCGGCGAGGGCGTCGAGCACCGGTTTCCACACCTGCCAGCGGCTGCCGATGCCGTGGATCAGCACGATCGGACTGCCACTTCCCTGACGGTGATGATGCACGGCCACGCTCCGCTTATTGACATCATGCCAACAACGATGTCACCGTACGCCATGCCGCACGATTTTGACGTCGTGATCATCGGGTCGGGTTTCGGGGGAAGCGTGAGCGCGCTCCGGCTGACCGAGAAGGGTTACCGGGTCGCGGTGCTGGAGGCGGGCCGCCGCTTCACCGACGACGAGTTCGCCGAGACGTCGTGGCGTCTGCGGCGGTATGTGTTCGCGCCGGCGCTCGGCTGCTACGGCATCCTGCGCCTGACCCTGCTGCGGCACGCCATGATCATGTCCGGTGCGGGGGTCGGCGGCGGTTCCCTCGGCTACGCCAACACGCTCTACGAGCCGCCCGACGCGTTCTTCGCCGATCCCCAGTGGGCCGCGATCACCGACTGGAAGGCCGAGCTCGCCCCCGCCTACGACCAGGCCAAACGCATGCTGGGGGTGACCGAGAACCCGGTCGAGACGGCTTCCGACCGGGCGTTGCGCTCGGTGGCCCAGGACCTCGGCGTCGAGCACACCTATCGGCGTACGCCGGTGGGAGTGTTGTTCGAGGGCAAGGGGACCGTGCCCGATCCGTTCTTCGGGGGTGCCGGCCCGCAACGGCGCTCGTGCACGCTCTGCGGGGCCTGCATGACCGGGTGCCGCGTCGGGGCCAAGAACACCCTGGTCAAGAACTACCTCTACCTCGCCGAGCAAGCCGGTGCCGTGGTCAAGCCGCTCACCACGGTCACCGATGTGTTTTCGCGGTCCGGTGGGGGCTTCTCCGTGCGTACCCGCAAGACCGGCGGGATCGCCAAGGGTGAGTTGACCGCCGGGCAGGTCGTTTTCGCCGCCGGTGCCGTCGGCACCCAGCGGTTGCTGCACCGGCTGCGCGACCGCGGCCGGCTGCCGGACCTCTCGCCGCGGCTCGGTGAGCTGTCGCGGACCAACTCCGAGTCCATCCTGGGGGCGCGCACCCGGCGGCGCGACGCCGACTACAGCCGCGGCGTCGCGATCACCTCGTCGATCCACCCCGATCCGGCCACCCACATCGAGCCGGTGCGCTACGGACCGGGCAGCAACCTGCTCGCCCTGCTCTCCACGGTGCTCATCGACGACACCGGCGGCCGGTCGCGCCTGCTCGCCGGCCTCCGCCGGCTCGTCAAGGACCGCAAGGACCTGCGCCTGCTCGCCTCGCCGCGCCGCTGGTCGCAGCAGACCATCGTGCTCCTCGGCATGCAGCCGCTCGACAACTCGATCACCCTTTTCCGCAAGCGCGGCCGGCTACGCAGCCGGCCCGGCGTCGGGCAGCCCAACCCGCAGTGGGTGCCGGCGGCGCACGACGTGGCCCGGCGGGTGGCCGAGAAGATCGACGGGGTTCCGCTGGGCGCGGTCACCGAACTCGTCGGCCGCCCGGTCACCGGCCACTTCATCGGTGGTTGCGCGATCGGTGAAGATCCGGCGCACGGGGTCATAGATCCCTACCACCGGGTGTACGGGCATCCCGGCCTGCACGTGATCGACGGCTCGGCGGTGGCCGCCAACCTGGGCGTCAACCCGTCCCTGACGATCACCGCGCTGGCCGAGCGGGCCGTGTCGAAGTGGCCGAACGCGGGCGACGAGGACCCGCGCCCGGCCCCCGGCTCGGCCTACCGCCCGGTCGCCGCCGTCCCGCCCCGCCACCCGGCGGTCCCCGCCACGGCACCGGGGGCGCTACGCCTTTAATTCGGTGTCGTCCGGCCGGGGTGGCCCGGTATGAAGGAGCGGTGCTACCCGGCGGCAACACCACAGGCGCGGTCCGGATCGACGACGTGGTCCACAAACGGGCCTCGCCGTGGACACCCACCGTGCATGCCCTGCTGCGGCATCTCGAGCAGGCCGGGTTCGACGGTGCCCCCCGGGCCCTCGGCTTCGACGGCGAGGGCCGCGAGATGCTGACCTACCTGCCCGGCGACGTGGTCGGGGGCCGCGTGCCGTGGCCGGCCTGGGCCTTCGACGACGGCACGCTGACCCAGGTCGGGCAGTGGCTGCGCGGCCTGCACGACCTGACCGCCGACTTCCGGCCGCCGCCGGGTGAGTGCTGGTTCGCCGGCGGCGAGATGCGGCCCGGCCTGATCGTCGGCCACCAGGACGCCGCGCCCTACAACGCCGTCATGGACGGTGCGCGGCTGGCCGGCTTCTTCGACTGGGACACCGCCGGCCCGTCGACGCGCGAGGTCGACCTGGCCTTCACGGCACTGTCCTGGGTGCCGCTCTATCCGTCCGGCGCCGCCGCGCACCTGGGATTCGGCAACCCCGGCGACCGCTCGCGCCGCCTGCGTCTGCTGCTCGACGCGTACGGCTACGAAGGTGACCGGCGCGCGTTCAAGGACGTGCTCGTCGCCCGCGCCACCAGGCAGGCCGCCGTGCTGCGCCGGATGGCCGACGCCGGTGACCCGGCCGCCGTCGCCCTGGCACCGGTCGCGGCCAACCTGGAACAGGCCGCGACCGAGGTGCGGGCCCTGCCCGACGACTTCTTCCGCGGTTAGTCAGTTCATCGCCACGTCGTCGAACCACACGGTGCCGGTGTTGTCGCCCGACTTGAGGTGCACCTGAACACTCGCCGCGCCGGCCGGTGCGACCGCGTCCACCGACAGTTTCGTCCAGGCCGAGTCGCCGGCCGGCAGGCGGTTGGAGGTGTTCTGGCCGAGCCAGGCGCCGCTGAGGTCGAACCAGCTCAGCGCCAGTTCGGTGACCCCGGTGGCGGCCAGCCCCTTGGCGTACGCCTCGGCATGCCACGCGTTCCCGGCCTGAACCGGCGTGATCGGCGCGGTGAGCAGCGAGGGCAGATTGCTTCCGCTGCGGGTGGTGCCGGTGAAGCGGGCCGACCGGGTGCCGGTGCGGGCGGTGTCACCGACGATGCCGGCGGCCCCGGCCTGCGGCAGGTACTGCCGCCACGGCGAGTCGGCCGCGGCAGCCTCGAAGCCGAGGTTGAGCACGCTGTTCGAGATCGGCACGTTCGCCCAGGCGCCCGCCACCACCGAGGCGCCGAGCTTCGCCGTCCCGTCGGTGCGGTGCAGCCCGAACCTGTACTGCGCGGGCTGGGTCGACACCGACGAGTTCGACGGGATCGCACCCGGAGCGAAATCGTTGAACGTCCACGGTGCCACCGAGCCGACGCCGGCTTCCAGGGCCGCCCGGTAGACCCGGGCGAGGAACGCCGCCTGTTCGCCGTCGGTGCTCGACTGGGTGCTCAGCCCGGTCTCCCCGACGATCATCGGGTCGGGAGCCACGGCCGCCTGCGCCCGGCGGATCTCGGCGAGCGACCGCTCCGACGCCCCGTAGAAGTGGAAGTCGTAGTAGTCCAGCGGCGTCGTGCCGAGCTGCGCCTTCAGACTCGTCATGCCGGCCGCGCCGCTGCCGCCGTCCACAGTCAGGGTCAACGGCATGGCCGGCGCGGTGGCGCGGATCGCCGGAATCAGCTGCCGGGCCCAGGCGATCGCGGCGGCGTCCCCGGGCTGGATCTCGTTCTTCAGCTCGACGGCGATCACCCGCGGATCATCGACGTACGGCGACAGCAGACTCAACGCCCAGAGCACACTGTTGTGCACGTCGGAGTAGCCGTTCCACCAGTCGAACAACGTCAACTTGACGGACAGCCCGTGGGCCGCGGCGATCCCGACGAACTGGTCCAGCTTCGCCGCGTACGCCGCGGTCGGCGTCGGGTAACCGAACGTCTGCGGGAACACGATGACTCGCACGTCGTCCGCCCCGAGCGCGGCCGCCTTGCCCAGATCGGCGTCGATGCGGACCGGATCGAAGCCGGTCCACATCGCGGTCCAGCCGGCATTCGACGGGTAGTAGTTGATCGTCTTCGCCACCCGGACCGCAGCCAGCCGGCCGGCCAGAGTGGGCGCCGTCGTGGTTGTCGCCCTCGCCGCCGGCACCATCGTGTTCAGCACCATCGTGTTCAGCACCGTCGCGGCCGGCACCGTCCCGGCCGGCACCATCGCGGCCGGCACCATCGTGTTCAGCAGCAGGAAGCCAGTCACGGCGGCGGCACGCAGGCAGAATTCGGACATGCGGGACCAAGCCTTTCGGCGCGGCTCACGGCCAGGATCTCGGTGGGGGACATCCAGGCGGATCGACGTCGAGTTGCCGTCCCGGTGTCAACAGATGCGACCAGGCACCTATCGACGACAGTAAGTTCGATACTTCGCCCTCGGCAATGACTACCGCGTGCCAAGCCATGGCCTCCCGCCACGTCGGCACGCCGGTCCAGGACCGGGCTGAAGTGCCCTGGACCGGCGCACGATCTCGAACCGGCTATTTCGGATCGACGTCGTACGTCCTTCTAGTGGCCTCGGCCCGGCGTTAGGTTGCCGCTCCCCCGCAAGTTTCTTCGCCCGTGCGGTGACCCCTTCTTCCCTGAAGAAGGGGCCTCCGTGGCCCAGCGGGTCAGGCAGGACTGGCGGAAGTGGGCTTGAGCCCAGGCCGATGACCCCTTCTTCAGCGAACAAGGGGCCTCCCGAGCTCCGGAGAGCCCTTTTCCTCTGAAAAGGGCGGGTCTCGGCCCCGGTCGACGCAGCCCGCCGCGCGACAAACCACGCCTTCCCTACATATCGGCGCCGGGAGATCGGCGATCACCGATTGCCGGGTTTCATCTCGCCACTTCATCGACCCGGTTACGCCGGAGATCGGCAAGGTGAACGCGGACCGGCCGGCGGCACAAGGCGGGACCTGAGCGAGACGCACCGCGACGCATCGAAGGCTCGGCAGGCGGGCAGGCGGTGGCGGGCTCGGCGCGGCTGGTCGGCCCGGCAACAAAAGCGGTCCCGCGGCAGCGCGACTGCAACAGGGGTGGCGGCACCAGCACAACGCGGGTGCCGGCGCAGCGCGGGTGCCGGCATAGCGCGGGTGCCGGCATAGCGCGGGTGCCGGCGCAGCGGGCGGACGTTGCGGCGGTGGCGTGGCACCGGACGCCGCACGGGGCGGCCCCGGCGAGAGGGCGGAGCGGCAAGGAGTGGGGGGCGGCAAGGAGTAGGGGCGGCAAGGAATGGGGGCGGCAACGAGTCGGCCCAGCCGGAACTGGGGCGGACGCAGAACGGCGCCCGGCTTGGGGGCCGGGCGCCGTTCGGGGGCTGGGTCAGCGCGAGGCGCCGGCCCGGCGCTTGGTCCAGACGTCGAAGGCGACGGCGGCCAGCAGGACCGCGCCCTTGACCAGCATTACCTGTTCGGACGGGGCGCCGATCAGGCTCATGCCGTTGTTGATGACGCCCATGATGAGGCCACCGGTGATGGCGCCGACGACCTTGCCCACGCCGCCCTGGACCGCGGCGCCACCGATGAAGGCGGCGGCGATGGCGTCCAGCTCGAACTGGTTGCCGGCGGTCGGGTTGGCCTGGTTGAGGCGGCCGGCGAAGATGATGCCGGCCACCGCGGACAGGACGCCCATGTTCACGAAGATCCAGAACATGACCGACTTGACCTTCACGCCGGAGAGCGTGGCGGCCTGCAGGTTGCCGCCGACGGCGTAGATCTGGCGGCCGAACACCGAGCGCTGGGACAGCACCGAGTAGCCGAGCACCAGGAAGGCCAGCAGGACCAGCACCCACGGGAGGTTGCGGAAGCGGGCCAGCTGGACGATCACGAACATGACGACGACGGCGGCGACGGCGATCTTCGCGACGAACACCACCAGCGTGTCGACGTTCTGGCCGTAGCGGAGCCGGCCGGCGCGTGAACGCCATTGGGTCACCGCGAAGCCGGCCACCGCGAGGACACCGACAAGCAGGCTGAACAGATCGGCGCCGCCGAGCGCGCCGAGCCCGATGTTGCCGAGGTAGCCGTTGGTGAACCCGTTCGACAGGGTGCGGACCGAGTCCGGGAACGGGCCGATGCCACGGTTGCCGAGGATCATGTAGGTGATCGCCCGGAACAGCAGCATGCCGGCCAGCGTCACGATGAACGCCGGGATCCCGAAGTAGGCCACCCAGTAGCCCTGCCACGCTCCGATCAACGCTCCGAACAGGAGCGTGAGCAGGATCGCGAGGGGCCATGGCACATTCTGATTGACCATCAGGACGGCGGCGATGGCGCCGGAGGCGGCGACGATCGAGCCGACCGAGAGGTCGATGTGCCCGGCGATGATCACCAGGATCATGCCGATCGCCAGAATCAGGATGTACGAGTTCTGGACGATGATGTTGCTGATGTTCTGCGGCGCGATCAGGTCGCCGCCGGTGAGGATCGTGAACAGCACCACGATGCCGGCGAAGGCGATGTAGATGCCGCTCTGCCGCAGGTTGACGGAGAACCCGGGCTTGCCGGAATTGTCGTCGGGCGCGCCGGGGTTCGGCAGGACGACCATGTCGGCATTGGTGGGTGCGAGGCTCACTTGCCCGCCTCCTGTCCCGCGGTCATGAGGGTCATCAGACCCTCCTGGGTGGCTTCGGCGCGCGGGACCTCACCGGTGATCCGCCCGGCCGAGAGGGTGTAGATGCGGTCGCAGAGTCCGAGCAGCTCGGGCAGTTCGGACGAGATGACCAGGACGGCTTTCCCCTGGTCGGCGAGCGCATTGATGATCGTGTAGATCTCGTACTTGGCACCGACGTCGATGCCGCGGGTCGGTTCGTCGAGGATCAGGACGTCCGGATCGGTGAAGATCCACTTGGACAGGACGACCTTCTGCTGGTTGCCGCCGGAGAGCTTGCCGGTGATGCTCGAGACGCTCGGCGCCTTGATGTTCATCGACTTGCGGAATCCGTCGGCGACCTTGTATTCCTCGTTGTCGTCGACCCAGCCGGACTTGGCGAGCTTGCCGAGGGCGGCGGCGGAGACGTTCCGCTTGATGTCCTCGATCAGGTTCAGCCCGTACTTCTTGCGGTCTTCCGTCGCGTACGCGATGCCGTGGTCGATCGCCTCGCGCACGGACCGCATCTGGATCTCCCGGCCGTTCTTGAAGACCTTGCCGGAGATGTTCGCGCCGTAGGCGCGGCCGAACACGCTCATCGCGAGTTCGGTGCGCCCGGCCCCCATCAGGCCGGCGAGACCGACGACCTCACCGCGCCGGAGTACGAGGTTGGCCTTGTCGACGAGGAGCCGGCCGTGCTGGGTCGGGCTGTGCACGCTCCAGTCCTCGATGCGCAGGACTTCCTCGCCGACGGTCGACTCGTGCGGCGGGAACCGGTGTTCGAGGTCCCGTCCCACCATGCCGGAGATGATCTTGTCTTCGGTCAGGCCCTCGCTGTCCAGTGTGGAGATCGTCCGGCCGTCGCGCAGGACGGTCACCCGGTCGGCGATCGAGAGGACCTCGTTGAGCTTGTGCGAGATGATCACGCAGGTGATCCCCTCGTCGCGCAGGCCGCGCAGCAGGTTGAGCAGGTGAGCCGAGTCCTCGTCGTTGAGCGCCGCCGTGGGCTCGTCGAGGATCAGCAGTTTGACCTGCTTGGAGAGCGCCTTGGCGATCTCCACCAGTTGCTGCTTGCCGACACCGAGTTCGACGACCTGGGTGGTGGGGTTCTCCCGCAGGCCGACGCGCCGCAGCAGACCGGCCGCTGCGGCATTGGTGCGGTTCCAGTCGATCAGCCCGCGCTTGGCCTGCTCATTGCCGAGGAAGATGTTCTCGGCAATGGACAGGTTCGGCGCGAGTGCGAGCTCCTGGTGGATGATCACGATGCCCCGGTGCTCGGAGTCGCGGATGCCGGAGAACTGGCATTCCGCACCCTCGAACTCGATGGTGCCGTCGTAGTCACCGTGCGGGTAGACGCCGGAAAGCACCTTCATGAGGGTGGACTTTCCGGCGCCGTTCTCCCCGCAGATCGCGTGGATCTCGCCGCGGAGCACCTCCAGGTTGACGTCCGAGAGCGCCTTCACGCCCGGGAACGTCTTGGTGATGCTCCGCATGCGGAGGATTGACTCGGTCATCTGTGGTCAGGAACCCAGCTGGGCCTGGGTGTAGTAGCCGCCATCGACCAGGACCTTCTGGTAGTTGGACTTGTCCACGATGACCGACTGCAGCAGCATCGACGGGACGACCTTCTTGCCGTTGTCGTAGTCGGTGGTGTTGTTGACCTCGGGCTTGCCGCCCTTGAGGACCGCGTCGGCCATGGCGACAGTGGTCTTGGCCAGCTCGCGGGTGTCCTTGTAGATCGTCGAGTACTGCTCACCCTTGAGGATCGACTTGACCGAGGCGAGCTCGGCGTCCTGGCCGGTGACGACCGGGTAGGGCTGCGCGGCGGTGCCGTAGCCGTTGCTCTTGAGCGCCGACAGGATGCCGATCGACAGGCCGTCGTAGGGCGAGAGGACGCCGTCGACCTTCGCGCCACCCTTGTAGGTGGAGGTCAGCAGGTTCTCCATGCGGTCCTGCGCGGTCTTGGGCTCCCACCGCAGGATGGCGACCGTCTTGAAGTCCTTCTGGCCGCTCTTGACGACGATGGTGCCGTTGTCGATGTACGGCTTGAGCACCGTCATCGCGCCGTTGAAGAAGAACGTCGCGTTGTTGTCGTCGGGCGAGCCGGCGAACAGCTCGACGTTGAACGGGCCCTTCGCGGTGCCCTTCGAACCGTCGGCGTTGAGCACCTTGAGCCCGGTCAGCAGCGAGGTCGCCTGCTGCACGCCCACCTTGGCGTTGTCGAAGGTGGCGTAGTAGTCGACGTTCGGGCTGTTGCGGATCAGCCGGTCGTAGGCGATGACCGGGATGTTGTTGGTCTTCGCGTTGTCCAGCTGGGTGGTGATCGCGGTGCCGTCGATCGAGGCGATGATCAGCAGCTTGGCGCCCTTGGTGATCTGGTTGTCCAGCTGCTGGGTCTGGGTCGGGATGTCGTTCTCGGCGTACTGCAGGTCGACCTGGTAGCCCAGGGCCTCCAGCTGCTTCTTCAGGTTGTCACCGTCGGCGATCCACCGCTCGGAGGACCGGGTCGGCATGGTGACACCGATGAGAGCGCCCTTGGTGTTGCCCGAGCCGGACGACGCCTTGTCGCCGGTCTTCTCGCTCGAACCACAAGCGGCCAGGGCCGCGGTAAGGACTACGGCGGAGGCGATGGCCCCCATCCGGGAAAGTTTCATTGCGCAGAACTCCTTCGTCGGGGCAGCGGCGTGGCGTCGAGTGTGAACGCTAACAACGGGGGTGTCAACAGTTCTGGCAACGTCCGCGACATGTTGAGGAAACTTGTTTCCCAAATGTGTTCTGCCAGTTGAGAGACCAAATTGTTATCGATAACAGACGGTGTTGGTCAGTCCAACCAACCGAGACGGGCGACGTGGAAACCGAGCTGCATACGGGTCCGTCCACCCGTCACTTCCATCAGGTGCCGCACCCGGCGCTGGACCGTGCGTAACGACGTGCCCAGATGGGCCGCCACCGCCTCGTCGGTCAGGCCGGTCATCAGCAGACCGACGATCCGGGCGTCCGATTCGTCGAGCGATCTCCCGCCGTCCGGCGTCGCCTTCCGCCACTGGAACTCGAAGAGCGCCACCAGCGCCCGCACCAGCCCGCTCTCCCGGATCAGCAACGCGCCGGGCGGACCGCCGGCGTGCAGCGGCATGAACGCCTGCGCCCGATCGACGATCAACAGCTTGACGGGTACGGCGTCGGCGATCCGGATCTGCTCACCGGCCGCCCGGGCCGCCACGATGCGCGCGTACGCGTCCGGTTCCTCGTCGAGCATCGCGCGCTCGAACACCACCCGGTACCGGACGCCGCGCGCCACCGCGCTGTCCTGCTCGACGTTGTCGGCCGCGCTGATCACCGCGATCGGGGCCTTGACCAGTGACAGCACCTCGTCGCGGGCGCCGAGCTGGAGCCGGCCGAACACCTCCCGGATCTCGGCCGCCCCGGGCAGCACGTCGACCACGCCGGGGGCACCCGGCCGAAGTGCCGCCGCCCGGTAGACCTCGTCGAGCACACCCAGCTCGGCCTCGGCGCGGGCCAGTTCCTCCCGCCGGCGCGGCAGCGGCTCGCGCAGCGTCGGCGCGGGCGGTGCGGCCACGAACCGGTCCGGGTCGCCGAGGCTGCGCACCGCCAGACCCCTGGTCTCGAGGCCGGCGAGCAGATTGCGGGCGTTCTCGGCGGGCACGCGCATCAGCGACGCGAACTCGTCGGGCCCGGCCGACGGCACCGTGATCAGGGCACGGTAGGCCGCGGACTCGTCGGCCCCGAGGCCGAGCACGTCTGGCTGCACGCGTCGCAGCTTGGCGGATTCACGCCAGGAACGGAAGCCGCCGTGACTGTTCTGTTGCACGGGCGCCGGCGCCCGCCCGGCGGTGGCTCAGCGCCCCGTGGGCTGCATGCTCTCGTGGTAGCGCATCCAGGTGCCCTTGCCGTCGTGCTTGGCGGCGTACATCGCCAGGTCGGCGGCCCGCAACAGGCCGCTGACCTCGTCCCCCGGTTCGGCGCAGGCGAAGCCGATGCTGGCGTTGGCGCGCACCGCGGTGGCGCCGTAGGCGATCGGTTCGGCGAACGCCTCGAGGATCCGCTTCGAGGTGAGCATCGCGTCCTCGTCCGAGCAGTCGCGCAGCAGGATCGCGAACTCGTCGCCGCCCAGCCGCGCCACCATGTCGCCCGCGCGCACCGACGAGGTCAGCTTCGCCGCGACGCCGGCCAGCAGGGCGTCACCGGCCTCGTGGCCGAGCGTGTCGTTCACCGCCTTGAAGCCGTCGAGGTCGATGAGCAGCAGCGAGACCGTGCCGGGTGTGCAGGTGGCCAGCGCCGTGGTCACCTCCTCGTGGAAGTGGGTGCGGTTGGCCAGCCCGGTCAGGCCGTCGAACAACGCCTGGTGGCGCAGCCGGGCCTCGTGTTCGCGCAGCTCGGCCAGGGTGGCGTCGAGCCGCTCGATCAGGCGCGTGTTGTCATGGAACGCCGCCAGCTGCCGCAGCACGACCAGGGCGAAGATCAGACCGAGGCCGCTGACCGCACCCCACAGCTTGGTGTTCGCGTCGCGGGGCAGGGCGGCGAGCACCGCGGTGAAGGCGACGGCGATGGAGCCGTACGGCAGAAGGCTGTAGGGACGCCGCCGCCGTGACCCGAACGCGGTCGTCTCGTCGAACCGGACCACGATCTCCTGGATGCGCGGACCCATCGCGATGAACAGCGACGGGGCGAACCGCGCCGCGTAGACGTAGGCGGGCAGCTGGCCGTCGTCGCCGGAGGGCAGGAAGAAGCCGATGCAGTTGATGCCGGCCGAGATCACCATCGGGATGGCGGCCGCCTTGTGCATCGGCGCGTTGCCGGACAGCGCCAGCTTCACCGCGGCGAACCCGGAGGTGAGGATGACCGCGCCGGTCGCGAGGGTGCCGAACAGGTCCTGGGTGCCGTTGTTGCCGACGGCGAAGCACCAGGCCACCACGGCGCCGCCGACGAGAACGGTGGTGGAGTCGAGCCAGAAGGCCATCTTCTCGCGGCGGGACTGGCCGGGCAGCGGGTGCAGCAGCATGGCCACGATGACCGCGCCCATGCCGACCCCGAAGCAGGCGCCCTGCACCGTGCCGCCGGCCGTCGACGACTGCCCGTCCTGGTGGAACGCCAGGACCGCCTGGGTGGTGTCACCGATCGTGAAGAGCACGCCGGCGACGGCGAGGACCCGCCAGAAGCGGCGCAGCGCTCCGGTTGCCATCCGGCAGACCCGCCAGGCGGAATAGGCGAGCAGGGCGTCGAGCGGCGGCTGGAACGCCCAGAACGCCCGGACCTGGCCGGATTCGTGGCCGGACAGGGTGAACAGCATGCCGATACCGGCGACGGTCCAGAGCACGGCCGCGATCATGACGGGGTCACGGCGCAGCGCGAGGGACAACGCTGCGCGGATGGCCGCGGCTGCGGACCTTGCCTGGATCACAGATGTCGTTATCGGCCGGACCCGGGCCGTTCTGAGAATTACCGGCCCGGGTCGACCCCGCCGGGCCGGACTACGTGCTGGACACCCAGGTCGGGTGGGTGGTGGCGAACTGCGCGACGGTGTCGTTCCGGGCCGCCTTCAGCAGGGCGAGGCTGTCGTCGCTGAGGATCTCGACGTCGCCGATGCCGCTGACCCGTCTCGGGTTGAACTTGCCCTCGTTCGTCTTGATCGTGACCAGGGCGTCGGGCCGGATGCCCCGCATCGCGAACGCCCAGTCCTCGAGCGAGATGCCCTGGGTGTCGACCGTCATGGTGGAGCCGATCGCCTTGATCAGGCCGGGCAGCTTGGTCGGCGAGGAGAGGCCGTCCTGCACCGCCTGGTTGATGATCGCCTTGAAGAACTGCTGCTGGTGGCGCTGGCGCCCGTAGTCGAAGTCGTTGTTGGCGAGCAGGTCGCGCTGGCGGACGAAGTCGAGCGCCTCGGTCGGGGTGAAGCAGTGGTTGCCCTTGGCGTAGAAGTTCGCGGTGACGCCCTTGATCTTCGACTTCAGGGTGCCGTCCTTGTTGATCACATAGGGCGCGGCGGGCTGGCCGGTCTTGTTGTCCTTGCCGATGTGGATCGAGGTGGTGTCCTCGTCCACGTACATGCACACCTTGCCGAGCACGTTGACGACCTGCTTGAAGCCCTGGAAGTCGATGATCGCGCCGGCGTCGGGGGTGATGCCGGTGAGCTGCTTGATGGTCAGGGAGAGCAGTTCGAAGCCGTGCGACAGGGCGGCGGGCCCGGTCAGTCCGCGGCTGCCGAAGAAGAACGCTGAGTTGATCTTGTTACGGCCGCCGCCGAACGACTGCTTGCCGTTGTCGTAGGCGGGGATCGGCACGTAGCTGTCGCGGGGCAGCGAGATCATGTAGCCCGACTCGTGGTCGGACGGGATGTGCAGCAGGATTATCGAGTCGCTGCGGGTGCCGGCCGTGGGCAGCGCGTCCTTACGGGCGTCGATGCCGACGAGCAGGATGTTCTTGGCCCCCTTGATCGAGGCCCGCTTGACCTGCTCGGTGGTCGAGGCCGAGCCGATCAGGCTCTGCTGGGTGACCGACTTGGTGGCCGCCCCGACGGTCGCCTGGATGGCCACGACCGATCCGGCGCCGGCCACGGCCAGCAAAGCACCGAGCATGAGGCACACGCGCGCCCAGCGAGGGCTTCGCCGGCGATTGCTCGGCCGACGACTCCTGGCGACTCTTCTCAAGATCATCTCCTCTACGGCTTCACGTATTAAGACGGATGCCGCAGCCCTTTACGATGCGTCCGGATCATGAGAATTTCGTGAGAAATCTCTACGAGTGTCCTGAGGACGCCGGGCATTTCCCTCGCGTTCACCGACCGGCCGCCCGGCGCCCATACTCTCCGACCAGCCCAGCGCCCCCTTCCGCTAAGCAGGTCCACATGTCCGCAAACCCGGACGTCAGCGTCGTCATCCCGACGCTCAACCGGCCGGAACTGGCCGCCCGCGCCGTCCGCAGCGCGCTCGCCCAGACCCACGACGACCTCGAGGTCGTCGTGGTCGTCGACGGTCCCGACCCGGGCACCCGGGAACACCTGCGGACGATCGGCGACGAGCGGGTGCGGGTGCTCGAACTGCCCGAACGCGGCAAGGCGCCGAACGCCCGCAACCAGGGCGCCCGCGCCGCCCGGGGGAAGTGGACAGCGCTGCTCGACGACGACGACGAGTGGCTCCCGGCCAAGATCGAGACCCAGCTGGCGCTGGCCGCGACCGCCACCCGGGCCGCCCCGGTGGTCGCCACCCGCATGATCAGCCGCACCCCGCGCGCCGACACGATCATGCCGCGCCGGCTGCCCGCCCCCGGCGAACCCCTCAGCGAGTACTTCACCGTGCGCAAGGGCCTGTTCTACGGCGACGGCTTCATCCAGACCTCGACGATCATGGCGCCGACCGAGTTGCTGCGGCGGGTGCCGTTCACCGTCGGGCTACGCCGCCAGCAGGAACTCGACTGGGCGCTGCGGGTCGTCCGGGAGCCCGACGTCGAGCTGCTCTACGCCGACGACGCGCTCGTGCTCTGGCACCAGGACGAGGACCGCGACCGGATCAGCCTGCAGAACCCGTGGGAGGAACAGCTCGAGTGGCTGCGCGCCAACCGGGCCCTGTTCACCGAGCGCGCCTACGCGGCGTACACGATGAGCGTGCTCAGCTCGATGGCCGCGCCGACCCGCAGCGGCCGGGTCTTCCGCGAGCTGCTGGCCGAGGCCCGCACCCACGGCCGGCCGGGCACCATCGACTACGTGACGTTCCTGCAGATCTGGAGCCTGCCGCCGAACGTGCGGCACCGCCTGCGCGACGCGATCCTGGGACGCTGACATGAGGGTCGCGATCTGGCGCAGCGCCATGCTCGGCGCCTCCGAGACGTTCGTGCGCAACCAGGGTGACGCCCTCACCCGGTGGCAGCCGGTCTACCTCGGGGCGACCAAGCAGGAGTCGGCCGTCGCCCGGGACACCGACCTCATCGCGTACCCCTCGCAAGCCGACCGCAACGCCTTCCTGCGCCTGCGCCTGACCGGCCGGTCGCCCCGCCTGCGGCGGATGATCGCCGACGTCGGGCCCCGGCTGATCCACGCCCACTTCGGTGGCGACGGCTGGCTGATCAGCGGCTCCGCGGCCGAGTTGGGGATCCCGCTGATCGTCACGGCGCACGGCCACGACGTCACCCGGCAGCCCACCGCCGGTGGCGCCAAAGGCGTCCGCTACCGGCGCAACCTGCGCACCGTCTTCGACCGCGCGGCGCTGATCCTCGCGGTCTCCGAGGTGATCCGCAACCGGGCGATCGACCGGGGCGCCGACCCGGCGAAGGTCCGCGTGCACTACACCGGCGTGCCCATCCCGGCCGAGGTGCGGCCGGTCCCGAAACAGTGGGACGTGGCGTTCGTCGGGCGCTTCGTGGAGAAGAAAGGCGCCGACGACCTCCTGGCCGCCCTCGCGGCGCTCGGCCCGGCCAAACCCCGGGCGGTTCTCGTCGGCTCCGGACCATTGCTTCCGGCGATCCAGGAGTACGCCCGGGAACTGCGCGTCGACGCCACGTTCCTGGGCACCCGGACCCCGGCCGAAGTGCTCGAGGTCCTGACCGCGTCCCGGCTGCTCGCCGCACCGTCGCGCACCGCCGCCGACGGCGACACCGAGGGACTGCCGACCACGGTCATGGAGGCCGCCGCGCTCGGGCTGCCGGTCGTCGCGACCCGGCACAGCGGCATCCCGGAGGCGGTGACCGACGGCGAGACCGGCCTGCTCGGCGCCGAGGGCGATCGGCAGGCCCTGGCCGGCAACCTCGCCCGGCTGCTCGCCGACGAGCCGCTGCGGGAACGGCTCGGCGCCCAGGGCCGCGCCCGGATGCGGGCGAAGTTCGACCTGGCCGTGCAGAACCGCCGCCTCGAGGGCATCTACGACGAAGTGGCGGCCGGGCCCGCGGCTCGATGAACGCCTGACTTCTCCGCTGTGGACACTCTCCGGGGCGGCCGGTCGGCGCAGTCACTGCAGCCCCCCGCGACGCCTCCCGGCACACCTGAATCAGTCCGGCTATCGGCGATCACGCGGGTTTCGGATTTCCCACCCGGGCCCCGCGGGTCGGCGGTTACGTTCCTAACTGATCCACTCGAAACGGCGGCGAACGCGGCGGTCCGACAATGACACCCGCCGCCCGGCCTTCCCCTTCTTCAGGTGCGTCTCTTCGCACCCGTACAAGCGCGCCCACAACGTTGTGAGGAGTTCCGCATGTTCGGTAAAAAAATGGTCAAGGACATGATCGAACGCAGTTCGGAGAACGGCGCGGACCGCCGCCGGTTCCTGCAGAGCGCGGGGGCACTCGGCCTCGGCGTGATCGGGGCCGGCGCGCTCGGCGGGGCCACCGTCGCGCAGGCGGCCGGCGACACCGAGGCCGCCGACGTGACGGCGACGGAGTTCGCCGCCGCCGGCGCCGCCCCCAGCGACGGCGCCGTCCTGAACTTCGCGCTCAACCTGGAATATCTGGAGGCCGAGTTCTATCTGCACGCCGTCACCGGCGAGGGCCTGCCGGACAGCTGGACGACGGGCAAGGGTGTCCGCGGCGGCGTGACCGGCGGGTACGAGGTGCCGTTCCAGACCCCGCGGATCAAGCAGTACGCCAAGGAGATCGCCGCCGACGAGCAGGCCCACGTCGCCTTCCTGCGCAAGGCTCTCGGCGGCGCCGCGGTGTCCCGACCGGCCATCGACATCCGGGACAGTTTCACCGCCGCCGCCCGCGCCGCCGGGCTGATCGGCATGACCGACACCTTCGACCCGTACGCCAATGAGGACAACTTCCTGCTCGCCGCGTTCCTGTTCGAGGACGTCGGCGTGACCGCCTACAAGGGTGCCGCGCCGCTGATCACCAACAAGACCTACCTGGGCGCCGCCGCCGGCATCCTCGCGGTCGAGGCGTACCACGCGGCCACGATCCGCACCTCGCTGTTCGAGAAGGGCATGTCGGGGCCGGTCAAGAAGCTCTCCGCGGCCCGCAACAGCCTGGACGGCCCGCCGCTGGACGACCAGGGCATCACCGCGTACGGCGAGGCCAACATCAACCCCACCGACACCAACGGCATCGCCTTCGGCCGGACGCCCGGACACGTGCTGAACATCGTCTACCTGAACCCCGGCAAGGTCAGCCACGGTGGCTTCTACCCCAAGGGGGTCAACGGCGAGGTACGGGTCAGCGGCTGAGCAGTCCGTCGCCTCCGCACCCACCACGCCGCCCACGAGGGGAACCCGACCCGTGACCCAGACCTCGCCGCTTCCGGTGGCGGCCCCCGGACTCGTCGCCGCCCGGCCCGCGGCGCCGGGCCGCGTCCGGGCCGCCACCGCCCTGGGGCCGGCGTTCGTCGCGGCCATCGCCTATCTCGACCCGGGTAACTTCGCCACCAACTTCGCCGGCGGCGCCAGCACCGGTTACCGCCTCGTCTGGGTGGTGGTGCTGGCGAACCTGGTGGCCATGCCGATCCAGTACCTGGCCGCCAAGCTCGGCATCGTCACCGGCCGCAGCCTGCCGCAACTCTGCCGGGACCGGATGCGCCCACGCGCCCGGTGGGCGATGTGGGCGCAGGCCGAGATCGTCGCGATGGCCACCGACCTCGCCGAGTTCGTCGGGGCCGCCATCGGGCTGAACCTGCTGTTCGGCATGTCCCTGCCGATGGCGGCCGGGGTCACCGCGGTCCTGGCCTTCGCCGTCCTGGCCTTCCAGCGGCGCGGGCACCGGCCGTTCGAACTGGCCATCGGCGCGCTGCTCGGGCTCATCTGCGCGGGCTTCGTCTATCTGGTCATCGCCGTCCCGCCGGCGGCCTCGGGGGTGGCGACCGGGCTGGTGCCGGACATCAGCGGGGACGGCACCCTGCTGTTCGCGGTCGGCATCATCGGCGCCACCGTCATGCCGCACGCCATCTACCTGCACTCCGGACTGATGAGCAACCGGGTAGGCCGGACCGGGGCCGCCGACCCGCGCCGGCTGCTCGCCTTCGCCCGCGTCGACATCGCCCTCGCGATGGGCCTCGCCGGCCTGGTCAACCTGAGCATGCTCGCCATCGCCGCGAAACTGTTCCACCACGGGGCGGGAACCCCCGCGGTGACCCTCGACGGCGTCCACGCCGACCTGGGCCGGATGGTCGGTGGCGTGGCCGCCCTCGCGTTCGCCGCGGCGCTGCTGGCCTCCGGCATCTCCTCGTCGAGTGTCGGCACCGCCGCCGGCCAGATCATCATGGACGGGTTCCTGAACCTGCGCATCCCGCTCGGGCTGCGCCGCGCGATCACCATGACGCCCGCGATCCTGCTCCTGATCTCCGGCGTCGACCCGACCCAGGCCCTGGTGCTCAGCCAGGTGGCCCTGTCGTTCGGCATCCCGTTCGCGCTGGGCGCGCTGGTCTGGCTGACCAGCCGGCGCGACCTCATGGGCGAGCACGTCAACCCGGTCGGCACGACGATCGGCATGACCGCGGTGGTCACCGTGCTCAGTGGACTGAACGTGGTCTTCCTCGGCCAGCAGGTCGTCAGCTGGGTGGGGGGCTGACCGCCCCCTCCCCCGCTTCGCCCGCGCCCGCCAGCAGGTAGTCGATGACGTCCACGGCGCCGTAGTCGACGCCCTGCCGGGTCAGGGCCGGCACGAAGGACAGGTCCTGGCCGAGGGTCACCAACGGCGGCTCGACATAACCGTCCGGCCGCCGCTGCGGGAACCCGACCGTGGCGAGCAAGCCGTTGCACAGGCATCGGCTGCCCACGGTGTCCTCGACGGCGCCGCCCTTTCGCACGTACTCGTCCACCGGTTCGGCCGGGCACCGGAAACCCACCGACCCGTCCGGCCGGCGGAACGGCGTGCGCAGGTAACTCAGGTCGCACATCCGGGGGCGCCCGGCGTAGACCTTCTCGTCGGCGGCGGTCCCGGCCAGGGTCGCCACCTTGAACGGGAACCCGGTCGGGGAGGCGAGCACGTCGTTGCGTACCACGAAGGCCTCGTGCAGCAGGCGATGCCGCAGGTCGTCGTCCAAGCCGGACTCCCGGCACAGCGCGAAGGCCGTGCCCACCTGGACGCCGGTGGCGCCGGCGGCGCGGGCCGCGGCCAGCGACGCCGGACTCGCCTGCCCGCCGGCCAGCCAGAACGGGAGACCCAGCGCGGCGACCTTGCCCACGTCGAGCCGGTCGCGCGGGCCGTACACCGGTTCGCCGTCGTCGTCGAGGACCAGCCGGCCGCGGGGCCGGGCGCTGTGGCCCCCCGCGTTGGCGTGCTCCAGCACGAAACCGTCGGGCCGGGTCGCCTCCTCCCGGCAGAGGTAACCGGCAAGCGTCGCGGACGAGACGATCGCCAGCAGCCGCGGCCGCCGCAGCGGGCCCGGCCGCTCGCCGAGCAGTTCGGCCGGGTCGAGGGTGAGATGGTGGTCGTCATCGGCCACCGCCCCGTGCACCTGGACCGACAACCGGCCCGGCCGGTGCTCGGCCAGCGCGTCGAGCAGCCGGGGCACCTCGGTCGGCAGCCCGGCACCCATCAGCACGTAGTCGACCCCGGCGAGCATGGCCCCGTACACCGCGGCCGGGTTCGCCATCTGGATCTTCTCGAGAAGGTTGACGCCGACCACCCCGCGATGGCCCTCCTTGGCCAGGAACACCTCGACGAAGCCGGCGACGACGGACAGCAGCTGACCCTCCCGCCGAGGGCGCAGACCGAGCCGGGAGATCGGCCGGAACGGCCGGTCCGGAACGCCGCCCGGGACGAAGAAGCGGTCCAGCACCGACCGGGCCACCGCCGGCACCGGAAAACCGGCGAGTGCCCGGCGCACGTGCCCGCCGGCGTCGCCGGTCTGCAGCCGCCGCGCGAGCAGGACGTCGAGCGCCACGCCGGACACGACGCCCAGCTGACCGGCGCCGGCCACCGCCCCGGCGAGCCGCCAGCCCGAGACACCGACCCCCATGCCGCCCTGAATGATCGAGGGAAGTGGCATTGCTCCTCTTCCGGTCGCTGGTGAACACGGCAAGCCTCGGGGACGATGGGCGGGCCGGGCAGAGGCGGAAGTCCCGAACCGGGGCTTCGGGCCGAGCCCGCGGAGGGGGAGCCGACCGGATGCGAATCCTGATCACCAACGACGACGGCATCGACGCCCCCGGCCTCATCGCCCTCGCCGAGGCGGTGCGGGCACACGGCTTCAACCCCGTGGTGGCGGCCCCCGCCGAGGAGGCCAGCGGCATGAGCGCCGCCCTGACCGCGGTCACCGACCGGGGCCGGATCACCTTCCGGAAGAAACCGCACGGGTACGGCGTGGCCGCGTCCCCGGCCTACATCGTGGTGCTCGCCGCCCTGGGCGTCTTCGGTCCCCCGCCGCAGATCGTGCTGTCCGGCATCAACCGAGGGGCGAACACCGGCACCGCGGTCCTGCACTCGGGCACGGTCGGCGCCGCCCTGACCGCGGCCAACCACGGTGCCCGCGGCCTGGCCGTCTCCCTCGACGTGCTCACCCCCGGCAACACCGGCCCGCTCACCCTCGCCGAGGACGCCGCCCTGCCCTGGCCCACCGCCGCCACCCTGGCCGCCGGCCTGCTCGACTGGCTGGCCGGCACCCCACCCGGGACAGTGGCCAACCTGAACGTCCCCGACCGCCCCACCGCCGAGATCCGCCACGCCACGTTGGCAACCGCCGGCCAGGTCCGCATGGCCGTCGCCGAGCAGGGCGAGGACTTCGCCCGCCTGACCTTCGAGCGGGGTGCGGCCCCCGCACCGGGCAGCGACGTGGTCCTGCTGGCCCAGGGCTACGCCACCCTGACCGCACTCCGCCCGGTGGCCGAGGCGACGGGCGTGCTGATCCCGGCGCAGCGCGCGGCCCCGCCCGCGGTCACTCCGGAGCCCGGCCGCGTTACCGGGTAAGGGTCAGTCGCGGGCGCGGCGGACCACGGCGCGTACCGCCCGGCGGCCCGCTTTCAGGCCGCCGACCAGGGTGTTCGCGGCTCGGCCCGGGGCGGTGGCGGAGAGTACGGCGTTGAGCTGGCGCAACCGTCTCAGGTCGTGGTCACGGCGGGCGAGCTGGCGCTCGTAGAACTCGTGTTTCGCGCGCGCGTCGGCGAGTTCGCGGGTCAGGCGGTCGCGGGCGATGATCAGCTCGCGGACGGACTCGACCGCGGGGGGCGGGATCGCCGGGACGTCGCGCGGGTCCAGTTCGCGGCCCGTCATGCCGGCCAGCAGGGCGGTCAGCGACGCCTCGTCGGCGGGTGCGGGCCACAGATGGGCGTGTCCACCGGCGATCGCCGAGGCGGCGAACTGGCGCAGCGCCCGCAGCGGCGGACCGGCGGGGGCCAGGCCGTGCAGGTCACCGTCGGCGTCGACGATCACCTGGGCGGCCGGCACCCCGGCGGCGGGACCGGCCTGCCACGCGGTCACCAGGTGGCGGACGTCCGGGAGCGCCCGCCGCGCGCACGCCGCCAGCAGGAGGTCCGCCAGGGTCCGCCCGACCGGGACCGGCACTCCGCCGTGGGTCCAGCGGCCACCGGCCTCCCGCCGTACCTCGGCGACCGGCCCGGCAGCGCCCACCTCCGGGGCCGGCCCGGCAGCGCCCGCCTTCGGGGCCGGCCCGGCGGGGGCCGCGATCAGGGCGTCGGGAGCGGGACCGGCGGAAGCGGGGCCGGCCAGGAAGATCCAGGCGGGGGCCAAGGCGTCGGCCAGGTGGTGGCGCAGGGCGCCGGTGATCAGGCGGGCGGGGTCGGCGAGCTGGGGTTCGATCGGTGCGGCGGCGGCCAGGGTCGCCTGCCAGAAGCCCTGCAGCGCCGGGTCGGTGAGGGCCGGCCCGCTCAGGAGTGCACCCGGGTAGGCCGCATAGTCGCGGGTCACTGCGACACCAGCCGAGGCCAGCCGGGCTCGCACGGCGTCGGGGCCGAGGGGGCGGGTCGGGTCGCGGTCGTCGGGGGTGATCCATTCGGTGTCGGGCGGGGTCGGCGGCAGCGACAGCAGGCGGTGCACGCCGAACAGGTTCTCCAGGCGCAGCAGCAGGCGACCCTGCGGGCTCAGCCCGGCGAGCAGCCGGGTCAGCGTCTCGTCCCAGGTCAGGTCGGCCGCCTCGGGCGTCAGAAGACGATCAAGACCATCAAGGGCGACCACTGTGTCGTACGCGGCGGTCGTCGAGAATTTGTCCAGGCTGCCGCAACAGACCGTCACCCCGGGCCGGGACGCGTAGCGGGCCGCCAGGAACTCGGCGTCGGCGACGCCGCGCACCAGCAGCGTGACGCGCCCGGCCGGGATCGCGTCGACGAGTTCGGGGGCGTGCGGACCGGCCACCAGCACGTCGCCGGTGATCGCGGTCAGCAGCGGGCGCAGCGCCGGGTCACCGGCCGGGGCGGGACCGTGTGTGGCGTCCAGATCGGACCACACCGACATCTCCCCGCCGATCAGCTGGACGGTCATCGGATCAGCACTCCGGTCAGTTCGGCGTCGGCGACGCGGTCGGGCATCGGCCAGCCGAGCAGGCGGCGCAGCTCGGCGGGGGCGAGCAGGCGGTCGGCGCCGAGTTCGGCGACCGCGGCCGCACCGGCGAGATCCGGATCGACGTACGGGCCGTGCAGCGCCGCCCATTCCCGCCGGATCCGGGGCTGGCCGCCGAACGCCTGCTTCTCGTTCTCGAGGTGCATCGGATCGCCGTAGACGGCCGGCGCACAACCCGCCAGGGCACCGTAGAAGATCGCGCTGCACAGCCGGTTGGACGCGACCCGCTTGTGTCTGCGTAGCTCGGCCAGCTGACGGTAGAGGAACCCGGGGTCGAGGTCCTGCCACCAGCCGCCGCGGTAGCCGTGGCAGACCACCCGGAAGCCGGCGTCCTCGTACCGGCGCCGGAGCTTGCCGTCGCGGAACTCCTGCCAGTACAGGCACACCGTGACCGGGCCGTCCTCGACCTCGCGCATCGACGCCATCAGGCCGTCATGATCCCCGACGACGTGCTGCCCCTCCCAGCCGTGGAACGGGTACCAGATGGTGCCCTCCCGCTCGTCGTCCGCCGCCGCCGGTTCCATGGCCAACAGGTACGCGAAGGGGGCGCCGACCACGTACCCCTGGCGGCGGCCGAGTGACCACGCACGCCGCCGGGTGCGCTCCGACCAGAGGAACGACGGGACGCCCGGCGTGTACTCGTGATCGGGCGCGAGGCCGTCGCCGATGTTCCATCCGTGCTGGAGGTAGCCGTGCAGCCGCGGCGGATCGGTGTCGTCGAGGCCGCAGTAGCGGGCGAGCACGTGGGAGTGGCCGTAGTAGTGGTTGGCGTGGTGCACACCGCATCTCACACCACCGAAGCGAACACCGCGTGTCCAGGGGATGGCCGGGGAACATCCGGGGGCGTGCCGCTGTTGCGCCCATCGCCGGAGGTGCTACCTTGGGCGCAGTCGGATCGCGGATGAGGCCTCGTCCCCCGCAGATCTGGCTTATTCACCCCAGCCGAGAGTCACCGACCCGGCAACCGCAATTTTTCAGCTGACGAGCCGCGCTCGTCGGTTTCCCCCGCCGGACCACGTGCGCCGGCCCTCTGAGGAGTCACCTCGATGACAGATCTCGCTACCCGTACACCCAGAACCCGCCGGCAGCCGGTCGAACCCGCGGATGTCGCCGTCGACGCGATCCTCGACATCGTCGACGACCGCGCCTGGCTGCGCGCCGACGGCTACCTGCCCGGCCGCGACGACATCCCGCTCGCCCTGCCCCAGGTCCGCCGGCTCGGCCTGCGCCGCGGCGACCGGATCACCGGCTTCGCCAAGATCCCCGGCTCGGCGGGCACCGGCGACGGCCGCGAGGCTCGGCGCAAACCGGCTGACCTTCAGGTCGAGGCGGTCAACGGCGGCCGGCCGGGGCCGCGGCGGCCCGACTTCTACGAGCTGACCGCGCTCTACCCGCAGGAGCGGCTGCGCCTGGAGACCGACCCGAACCTGCTCACCACCCGGCTCATCGACCTGGTCATGCCGATCGGCAAGGGCCAGCGGGCGCTGATCGTGGCGCCGCCCAAGGCCGGTAAGACGATCATCATGCAGCAGATCACCCGGGCCGTCGCCCGCAACAATCCCGAGTGCCACCTGATGGTCGTGCTCGTCGACGAGCGGCCGGAAGAGGTCACCGACATGCAACGCCTGGTCGGTGCCGCCGGCGAGGTCGTCGCGGCGACGTTCGACCGGCCGCCGCACGAGCACACCGCCGTTGCCGAGCTCGCCATCGAACGGGCGAAACGCCTGGTCGAGCAGGGCGAGGACGTGGTTGTGCTGCTCGACTCGATCACCCGGCTGGGCCGGGCGTACAACCTGCTGGCGCCGGCCCGCGGGCGTACGCTCACCGGCGGTCTCGACTCGACGGCGCTCTACCCGCCCAAGAAGTTCCTCGGTGCCGCCCGCAACATCGAGGGTGGTGGCTCGCTGACGATCATCGCCACCGCCCTCGTCGAGAACGGCTCGGCGATGGATTCGGTGATCTTCGAGGAGTACAAGAGCACCGGTAACGCCGAGCTGAAGCTGGACCGCGCGCTCGCCGAGGCCCGCACCTACCCGGCGATCGACGTGGCCGCGACCGGCACCCGGCACGACGAGACCATCGTGGGCCGCGCCGAGCTGGCCGTGCTCGGCCAGATCCGGCGCGCGCTCACCGGTCAGGACCGCCGGGAGGCCCTCCAGCACGTGCTCGAGCAACTGCGCGGCACCGGTTCGAACGCGGAGTTCCTGCGCCGGGTGCAGCTGACCCTGGCCACTTCCGAGCCGCCGGCCTGATCGGCCCGGTTCAGGGCGCGATGCGCAGGCGGCCGGCCTGGTAGGTGACGATGCCCTCGGCGTCCAGGTCGTAGGCGCTGGCGGGGCCGTCGCCGGTGACCCGCAGCCGGTTCTCGCTGATCCGCTGGAACGTCGACACGCCCGGCACCACCATCAGCCACGGCATCCGGATGCGGATGGTCGGCGCCGCGGTGGCCGTCGTGGCCGGATCGAGGCGCAGCGCCCGCAGCGCCCAGGTCAGGAAGATCGGCGACTCGCTGACCAGCGGCAACGAGGCGTCGTCGAGACGCGCCGGGTCGTCGATGCCGGGCGGCGGGGCGTCCACGTCGCCGGACTGCTCGGCGCCGCACGTCCACGCTCCGTCGGGGGTGCGCGAGAGCGCGAGGTTGCGCCGCCACCCGCTGCCCTCGGTGGTGATCGTCAGCGTGCGGATGCGCCAGGAACCGTCCAGGTCGGCGTGCCAGCGAGCGGAGTAGGGCCGGCTGCCGCCGACGATCGACGCACCGGTCACGACGCCGGGCATGACGCTGTCCCGCAGCACCAGTTCGGTGCCGATCGTGCCGGTGCGCTGCCAGACCAGAGGTCCGTGGGCTCGCGAGGCCGCCACCCGACGCTGGGTGGACGCGGTTCCGAGGTTCATCTTCGCTCGCTTAGCTAGGGGCCGGGTGAGACGAATACCCAACCCATTGCACCATGCAACCTTTGCGAACGGGTAGCCGCTGTGCTAACTCAAATCGTCGGCATGCCGGGTCCAGCCCATCCACCACTGGTGTTCGGGCATCTCCCCGGCCGCGGTGGCGAACGCGGTGAGCGCCTCGGTGACCGCCGGCTGCCACAGCGGGGCCGTCTCGCCGACGATGCGCTCCAGCTCGGCCCGGCGGCGCGCCATCACCGTCTCGACGATGTCGTGGCCGGCCCGGGTGAGCCGCAGCTGCACGGCACGCCGGTCGTCGGTCGAGCGCACCCGGCGCACCAGCCCCTTGGCGACCAGGCGGTCGGTCATCCGGGTGCCGGTCGACGGGTTGACGTTGAGCTCCTCGGCGATGTCGGCACCGCGCATCGAGCCGCGGGCGGACAGCACGACGAGGGTGCGGAACTGCGGGATCGTCACATCGGCCTCGACGTCGGCGAGCGCCCGCACGGTCAGGCCGACCAGCGCCCGGCTGGCGAGCATCAGCGCCTGCACGGCGGGCTCCCGGTCGGGCAACGGTGGCATTCGGACATCATGGCAGGGGCCGAGACCGTTTTCACGGTCCCGGCCCCGGGTGTCACGGCGTCGGGTAGTCGGTGATGAACACCGGCTGGCCCGCCGGGTTGCTGTCGGAAGCCGGGCCGCCCACGCCGTTGACGACGTGGTCGATGGTGCCGGCCGACAGGTTGACGGTCATGATGTGGTGCAGCCGCACGCCGGGACGGTTCGGAACCTCGAAACCGTTCTCGGTGTGGATCGACGGGTTGTTCTGGTTGAAGACGTAGACGCCGGCCCCGTACAACCTGTGGGTCCGGACCTTGTCCCCGACCTTGTAACCCGCGTAGCCCTCGACCTTGCCGTTCATCCAGTCGGCCTGCGTCGGCGGGTCGTACGGCAGCTCGTTCTGGTAGAGCACGGTGGTGCCGCCGTTGCCGTTCCAGACGGTGTTGTACTTCTGGAAGTGCTCGACGAACAGGCCCGTCGCGGTCACGTTGTCGCCGTTGATGACGGCGCCGTAACGACCGGTGTTGGTCTTCCACCGCTCGGTGTCACCGCCGGTGAAGCCCTCGACGCCGTGGTCCGCGCGCCACACCCAGGTGTGGTCGACGAGCACGTTGTCGCTGTTGACCTCGAGAGCGGTGTCGGTCTTGCCGATGTGCGGACCGCCGACGCGGAAGTACACGTCGGACAGTGTGGTCGGGTTGGCCGGGGAGCTGATCCCCAGTCCCAGCTTCGAACCGACCTGCAGCAGTGTCTTCGACTCCTTGGTGCCGGCGTCGATGGTGACGCCCGCGATGATCGCGCCCGGAACGTCGGCCACCTTGATCGGGGTGGAGCCGTTCACGGCGGTGAGCGTCGCGTGGCCGGTGCCGAGCACGACCTGGTTCGGCCAGATCACGTTCAGGCCCTGGCTGATGTCATAGCTGCCCGGGGTGAGCAGCAGGTTCTTGCCGAGCAGCAGGTTCGCCTGGATCAGCCACTCCGGGTCGGAGGGCTTCGCCAGGTAGAAGTCGCTCAGCGGCAGGGTACGACCGGGGGTGAGCCCGTTCGCCCAGGTGGCCCCGCTGCTGTTGGTCTGCGCCGACGGCACGCGCACGTTCCACCTGCCGTTGGCGTCGACGAACAGGTACGGCTTCTCCCGGCTGACCGGGGTGGTGGCGAGCGTGGTGTACGGCGTGCCCGGGAAGACGGACTCGTCCGGCGCACCCTGCACGCCCGAGAACACCTGGTTCCACACCGCGTTGCTCCAGCTGTCCACCTTGCTGTTCCGGGTCAGCCACTGCTGCTGCGACCCGTTGATCACGGTGGGGAACTGGGAGTCGGCGATGAAGCCACCGCTGGCGTACTGCGGCCCGGCCGAGCAGTAGTCCATCAGGGAGAAGTTGCCGCCGGTCACGTTCAGCCGGCGCAGCGACACCGCCTGGGACACCGCCCAGAAGTTGGTGCCGTTTCGGCAGTCCGCCTGACCGGTGCTGTTCACCTTGATCGACAGGTTGGACAGCGTCCGCCAGAAGTTGACCAGCGCGAGACAGTTGCTGGTGCCACCGTCGGCGAGACACCGGTTGTAGACCTCGACCTTGCCGTTGATCACGACGTCGTTCGGCGACGCGCCCAGACCGGAGATCTCGGTGTAGTACCCGACCTTGAACTGCAACGGCTTGGCGTCCGTGCCGTACGTGCCGGGCTTGAAGTAGAACGCGTACCGGTCGGTGCCCATCTCGTTGTCGACCTGCTTGGTCCAGGTCGCGTCGAGCTTCGCCTGGATCTGCTCGACCGGCATGCTCGGGTCGAAGATCGTGACGTGGCCGCCGAGGGCAGGCGTGGGAACCGCCTTGGTGGTGGGGTTGGCGTGGGCGGCGGTGCCGGTCAGCGCACTGGCGGTGACCACCGCCAAGCCGATGGCGAAGATCCGCCCGAACTTTCTCATCCTGGAGGGGTCCTTCCCGTAAAGGGTTTGCAACAGACTCGATCACAGCTGGCAACAGAAGAACGTGGATGTCAACGTCACCGAGACCGGCATACGTGGCGGCTCCGGACATCTCGGCCCGGTTCCGCGACAGGAACTGCCCGAACGTCCGCCGGTACCGGTACCGGCGCCCTCCCGGACGAGGTTGTACTGGGCAAATGACGGAGCCCGGGGCCTAGCCTCGACCGGTGGCTGAGATACGTTCCTATCAGGCCGCCGACCTGGCGGCCGTCTACGACATCTGTGTGCGCACCGCTGACGCCGGGGCGGACGCGCGGGGCAAGTTCTCCACCGACGAGCTGTGGGGTGACCTGTTCGCCGGGCCGTACGTGCATCTCGAACCGGACCTGGCGTTCGTGGTCGACGACGGCGGGGTGGTGGTCGGTTACGTCGTCGGCACCGGCGACACCGAGGCGTTCGCGCAGCGGTACCCGGCGCAGTGGTTCGCGCGGATCCGCGATCGCTATCCGGAGCCCCCGCCCCCGCCCCGCAGCGCGGAGCAGGACCTGATCGCGCTGCACTACCACCCGGACCACATCGTGGTGCCGGAAGTGCTCGCGGAATTCCCCGCCCACCTGCACATCGACCTGCTGCCGGAGCACCAGGGACGCGGGTTCGGGCGGCGGCTGATCGAGCGGTTCACCGAGGCGGTCGACGCCCCGGGCGTGCACGTCGCGATGCTGACCGCCAACGTGCCGGCCCGGGGCTTCTACGACCGGCTCGGATTCGAGGTGCTGCCGGTGCCCGATCCGGGGCCGCTCACCTATCTCGGGCTGCGGATCGGCACCTGATGTGCGCGCGGCCCGGCAGGCGTAGGGTTTGCCGATGACGCTTCGGGACACGCCGCCCTTCCGGGCCGATCATGTCGGCAGCCTGCTCCGGCCCGCCCCTCTGCTCGAGGCCCGCGAGAAACGGGCGACCGGCGAGATCTCCGCCGACCAACTCCGGGTGATCGAGGACGAGGCGATCCGCGACGTCGTGCGCATGCAGCGCGACGTGGGGCTGCGCACGGCCACCGACGGCGAGTTCCGGCGTACGTCGTGGCACATGGACTTCATCTATCAGCTCGGCGGGGTGCACCGCACCGACGAGAAGATCCAGGTGCACTTCCGCAACGCCGACGGCGAGCTCGACTTCGAGTCGGCGGCCCTGGTCATCGACGAGCCGGTGCGCCTGGTCGACACCATCTTCGGCGACGACTTCCGGTTCCTGTCCCTCGCCGTCGAGCAGGGCCAGACCGCGAAACTGACGATCCCGTCGCCGAGCATGGTGCACTACCGCGGCGGCCGGGCCGCCATCTCCCCGTCGGTCTACCCCGACGAGGACCAGTTCTGGTCCGACCTGAGCGCCGCCTACGCCACCCAGGTCGCGCGGGTCGCCGACCTCGGCTGCCGCTACCTGCAGCTCGACGACACGAGCCTGGCCTACCTCAACGACCCCGCCCAGCGGGACCTGCTCGCCTCGCGTGGCGACGACGCGGCGCACCAGCACCTGCGCTACATCAAGCAGATCAACGCCGCGATCGGCGACCGGCCCGCCGACATGGCGGTCACCACCCACATGTGCCGCGGCAACTTCCGCTCGTCGTGGGCCGCCGAGGGCGGCTACGACTTCGTCGCCGAGGCCCTGTTCAGCGAGCTGGCCGTCGACGGCTTCTTCCTCGAGTACGACGACGACCGCTCCGGCGGCTTCGCCCCGCTGCGCTTCGTACCGCCCGGCAAGATGGTCGTCCTCGGCCTGGTCACGACCAAGCGGGGCGAGCTGGAGTCCAAGGACACCCTGAAACGCCGCATCGACGAGGCCGCCCGCTACGTGCCGCTGGAGCAGCTGTGCCTCTCCCCGCAGTGCGGCTTCTCCTCGACGGTCGAGGGCAACGCCCTGACCTACGACCAGGAGGTCGCCAAGCTCCGCCTGATCGCCGAGGTCGCCGCGGAGGTCTGGGGCCAGTGACGGCGGCCGGCCGGCCGGCTCATCCGCCGGTCAGGGCCGTGCCCAGGCGGGTGGCCGCCTCGGTCAGCTCCGGGGTGGGCAGCATCGAGAAGCTCAGGCGGATGCGGTCCTCGCCACCGGCGCCGTGCAGGTGGAAGCGCGGGCCGGGGACGAAGGAGACGCCGCGCGCCTCCGCCGCCACGAGCAGGGTGGCGGCGGTCCAGGGCGGCGGGAGGGTCACCCAGAGGAACCAGCCGCCGGCTGGGCTGTCGATCTCGGTGTACGGGCGGAGCCCGGCCACCAGGGCGTCGCGCTGGTCGCGGTAGGCCGAACGCACCGTGGCCAGGTGGGTGTCGTAGGCGCCGCTCGTGCCGAACGTCGCCATGGTCAGCGCGGTCGTGTGGTTCAGGCCGCCCCCGCTGTGGACGTAGCCCAGCCGCGACAGCCGGCCGACCAGTTCCGGGGTGCCGTTTATCCAGCCGAGGCGCAGACCCGGCGCGACCGTCTTGGCGAAGGAACCGATCCGGATCACGTTCGCACCGTTCCACAGCGGGGGCGGGGCGGTGCCGTCGTAGACCAGTTCGCGGTAGGTGTCGTCCTCGACGATCATCAGGTCGAGCTCGGCCAGGGCGCGCCGGCGGTCCGGGGGCAGGCTGCGGCCGGTCGGGTTGGCGAACGTCGGGACCAGGTAGAGGAAGGCGACCCGGCGGCCGCTCGCCCGGATCGCCCGGAGCCGGGTGGCCAGCCGGCCGGGGTCGATGCCGTCGTCGTCGGCGGGGGCGCGGATCAGCTCGACCCGTGCGTCGGTGAGCATCGGGAACGCCAGGTGATAGGTCGGGGAGTCGACGAGCACCACGTCACCCGGCTCGGCCAGCAGTGCCGTCAGCAGCGCCAGGGCGTGCGACGCGCCGGCGGTGACGAAGAGCGAGGACGCCGGACAGCCGAGGCGCGGGGCGAGCCACTCGGTCAGCGGGGGCGGTCCCGCCGCGTACCCGTAAGTCAGCGCGCGCCAGCCGAAAGCCGCCAGTGCGCCGGCCGCCGCGACCGGCCACCCGGCCGTCGGGAGCAGCGCCGGGCGCGGGTGGCCCCAGCCGAGGTCCAGGATGCCCGGCCGTTCCTCGAACTGGATCACGCTCGTCCCTCCGCCGGCCCGCCCGCGTAAGTTTGGCCGATGAGGCAGCTGGCTCGACCGGCGGGAGCGCGGGCATGAATCCGTTACGGCAGCTCACCCTGGCGCAGCTGCGCACGCGCAGCAGCGAGAAGTGGCGCACCTACCCGGCCGACGTCCTGCCGTTGTTCGTCGCCGAGATGGACGTGCCGCTGGCCGAGCCGATCGTGCGGGCCGTCACCGACGCGGTGCGGAGCGGGGACACCGGTTATCCGGCCGGCAGCGACTACGCCGAGGCGATGGCGGAGTTCGCGCGCGAACGGTGGGGCTGGGACGGGATCACGGTGCGGCGGGCGGCGGTGGCGCCGGACGTCATGTACGGCATCGTGGCGGTCCTGCGAGCGATCGGAGCCACCCGGGTGGTGATCAACAGCCCGGTCTACGCCCCGTTCCACGCCTTCATCCGGCACCTGGGCGGCACCGTCGTCGAGGCGCCGCTCGACCGGGGCCGCCTCGACCTGGACGCCCTGCGGGCGGCGTTCCGGCATGCCGACGCCTATCTGCTGTGCAGCCCGCACAACCCGACCGGCACCGTGCACACCACCGGCGAGCTGACCGCCGTGGCCGAGCTGGCCGCCCGGCACGGGGTACGCGTCATCGCCGACGAGATCCACGCGCCCCTCGTGCTCGCGGGCGCCACGTTCACCCCCTATCTCAGCGTCGCCGACGACGGGTTCTCGGTGCTGTCGGCGTCGAAGGCGTGGAACCTCGCGGGCCTCAAAGCGGGCCTGGTCATCGCCGGTCCGGCCGCCGCGGAACGCATCCCGGCGTTCGCCAACGAGCCGAGCCACGTCGGCGTCATCGCCCACACGACGGCCCTGCGCGAGGGCGGGCCATGGCTCGACGACCTGCTCGCCGGTCTCGCCGAGAACCGCCGGCTGCTCGGCGAACGGCTCGCCGAGAAACTGCCGGCGGTGCACTACCAGCCCGGCGAGGCCACCTACCTGGCCTGGCTCGACTGTCGTGAGCTGGGGCTGGGCGACGACCCCGCGGCCGTGTTCCTCGACCGGGCCCGGGTCGCGCTCAACTCCGGGCCGACGTTCGGCACGGGCGGCGCGGGGCACGTACGCCTCAATTTCGCCACCTCGCCGGAAGTCATCGAGCAGGCTCTGGACCGGATGGGGACAATCGAGTCATGTATGTGATCAGGGAGCGGTTCTTCGCGATCGGTGACGACTTCGACGTGCTCGACGAGCACGGCGACAAGGTCTACCGGGTCGACGGCAAAGTGTTCAGCGTGCGCGGCAAGGTGGTGATCGAGGACCCGTCCGGCGCGGAGGTCGCCTCGGTGCACCGGCAGATCGTCGCGCTGCGCCCGACCTACGAGATCCGGATCGGCGGCGAGAAGGCGGCCGAGGTCCGCAAGAAGCTGTTCACCCCGTTCCGGGAGAAGTTCACCATCGACGTGCCCGGCCCCGACGACCTGACCATGAAGGGTGATCTGCTCGACCACGAGTACGAGATCGAACTCGGTGGTCAGGAGGTGGCCGCCGTGTCGAAGCGCTGGCTGACCATCCGCGACACGTACGCCGTGCAGGTCGCCGCCGGCGTCGACCCGCTCCTGATCATCGGCAGCGTCCTCGCCCTCGATCTGGCCCTGGACCGGGAGAAGGACAAGGACGAAAAGAAGGAGAAGGAGCAGGACTGATCCGGGAGACTGCTCGGCCGGGTCGCCCGGACGCAGGACCGGCGCCACTAATGTGAGCGTTCATGAAGGTTCTCCTGCCCGACAGCACCGACCTCGACCTGCGCGCGCCGGACGGCGCCGAAACCGTCACCTATGCGGCCGGTGAGCCGATCCCGGCCGAGCACACCGACGCCGAGGTGCTCGTGGTCTGGGGCAACCCGGATCACCAGCTGGCGGACTCCGCCGCCCGGCTGCGCGGGTTGCGCTGGGTGCAGACCCTCGCCGCCGGGCCGGACGCGGTGCTGCGGGCCGGCTTCGCGCCGGCGGTGGTGATCACCAACGGCGCCGGGCTGCACGACCGCACGGTCGCCGAGCACACCCTCGCCCTCCTGCTCGCCGCGGCGCGGCGAATCCATCTGCTGACCCGGGCGCAGATCGGGCGGCGCTGGGCGGCCGAGCTGGGCGGCAATCAACCCCGGCGGGAACGGGCCAATTTCCGTACGCTCCGGGAAGCGCACGTGGTGATCTGGGGGTTCGGTGGCATCGCCGCCGCCCTGTCCCCGCACCTGGTGGCGCTCGGCGCCCGGGTCACCGGGGTCGCCCGCACCGCGGGCGAGCGGCACGGCTTCCCGGTCGTCACCCCCGGCGACCTGCCGGCCCTGCTGCCCACCGCCGATGTGTTGGTCAACATCCTGCCGGACACCGAGCAGACCCGGCGCGCCGTGGACGCGGACGTCCTCGCCCTGCTCCCCCGGCACGCGTGGCTGGTCAACGTGGGTCGCGGCGCCACTGTCGACGAGGCCGCCCTGCTCGCCGCGATCCGCGGGGAACGGCTCGGCGGGGCCGCGCTCGACGTGTTCGAGACCGAGCCGCTGCCGGTCACCTCCGGCCTGTGGGACGAGTCCAACGTGATCATTACGCCGCACGCGGCGGGCGGTCGACCGCTCGGCGCGGAGGATCTCATTCTCGCCAATCTCGCTCTTTTCCAGGCCGGGAAGCCACTGCGCAACCTGGTCGACCGTTCCTGAAAAAACCGAGCACCGGGCCGCGTCCACGCCGGATGCTCAGAGCAGGCCGGCCGCGCAGCAGTAAGCACGACGAAGCCGCTGCCACCGGTTCGGGGGCAGCGGCTTGCGCATGTCCGGGGCGGGCCGGGTCAGAGGACCTCGGCGGCCAGCCGGTCGGGGTTGCCGAAGCGGTGGGCGGTGATGCTGATCGCCTGCTCGTGCAGGAACGGGATCAGCTCCACCCGGCCCGACTCGGTGACCGGCTGCGACCAGACGGCCAGGTCCGGGGTGGACGGCAGGGACCGGGAGGCGCCGATCAGCCGCACCCGGCCGGCGTCCAGACCCGCGCCCCACGCGGCGTCGTCCTGCACCCGCACCTCGGCCGGGATCGCCGCGGCGAGCCGGCCCGGCAGTGCCTCGCCGACCGAGACGGTCAGCGGGGCCCCGGCCCGAACTCCGGCGGCCACCACCCGGATCAGCGAGGCGACCGGCGCACCGGCGGCGAGGCGCACCCGCACCGGCGCCGGGCGGTAGCGCAACACGTTCCGTTCCGCCCACAGTCCGCAGACGTCGGCCTGCCGGAAATGACCGGCCCAGGCGGCGGCGTCGGCGGCCAGCGAACGCTCGAGGACGGCGATCTCGTCGGCGGTCAGCACCGACCGGGCGGCGGTGAGCAGGCCACGCACCGCGCCGTCGGTGATCTCCCCGGCCCCGGTGGCCACCGCCGGCTCCCAGCCGGTCAGGCCGACCAGGTAGTTCGGGCCGCCCGCCTTGGTGCCGGGGCCGACCGCCGAACGCTTCCAGCCCCCGAACGGCTGCCGGCGGACGATCGCGCCGGTGATGCCGCGGTTGACGTAGAGATTGCCGGCCTGGACCCGGTCGAGCCAGGTGCGCACCTCGGCCGCGTCCAGCGAGTGCAGGCCCGAGGTCAGGCCGTAGTCGACCTCGTTCACCAGGTCGATCGCCTCGTCCAGGGTGGCCGCGGTGAGCACGCCGAGGATCGGGCCGAAGTACTCGGTGCGGTGGAAGTCGGAGCCGCGCCGCACACCCACCCGGATGCCGGGTGACCAGAGGCGGCCGCTGTCGTCCAGCCGCTGGGGCTCCAGCAGCCACGACTCCCCCGGACCGAGCTTGGTCAGGCCGTCGAGGAGCTTGCCGGCGGCCGGCTCGATGACCGGGCCCATCTGGGTGCGGGGGTCGGCCGGGTAGCCGACCGCCAGCGACGACACGGCGTCGAGCAGCTGGGTGCGGAAGCGCTCGGACCGGGCCACCGAGCCGACCAGCACCACCAGCGACGCGGCCGAGCATTTCTGGCCGGCGTGCCCGAACGCCGAGGCGACCACGTCCTTGACGGCCAGGTCGAGGTCGGCGCTCGGGGTGACCACGACGGCGTTCTTGCCACTCGTCTCGGCGAGCAGCGGCAGGTCGGGGCGGAACGAGCGGAAGAGCTCCGCGGTCTCGTACGCGCCGGTCAGGATCACCCGGTCGACGAGGGCGTGGGTGATCAGGTCGCGGCCGAGCTTCTCCTCCTCGACCTGCACCAGCGTCAGCAGGTCGGGGTCGGGCAGCACCGAGCGGACGATGTCGGCGAGCACGGCGCCGCAGCGCTCGGCCGGGCCGGCCGGCTTGATCGCCACGGCCGAACCGGCGGCCAGGGCGGCGAGCAGCGAACCGGCCGGGATGGCGACCGGGAAGTTCCAGGGCGGGGTGACCAGCGTCAGGCGTACGGGAACGGGCCGGGCGCCGTCGATCTGGTCGAGCTCCGCCGCCAGCTCGCCGTAGTAGTGGGCGAAGTCGGCGGCCTCGGACACCTCCGGGTCGGCCTGGTCGGCGGTCTTGCCGGTCTCGGCGGCCATGACCTCGATCAGCTCGGCGCGACGGGCCTCGATCGCCTGGCCGATCCGGTGCAGGACAGCGCCCCGCTCGGCGCCGGTCCGGGCGTGCCAGGAGTCGGCGGCCGCGGCCGCCCGGCCGAGCACACTGTCGAGCTCGGCGGCGGAGTCGACCCGGGCCGCGTCGATGGTGGCCGCGCCCAGGGCCGAGCGTGGCACCCGGGCGAGTGCCTCCCGCACCCACCGGCGGTTGTCGGCGACTGACGGATCGGTGTCCGGAGTGTTCTCGAAGTGTCCCGGGACCGGTTCGGAAGTGCCGGCGTAGCGTTCCGGCACCCGGTGCGCCGCGGGTACGTCGTCGGTCAGCTCGGCGACCGACCGCAGGAAGCGGTCCTTCTCACGCTCGAACAGGCCGGCGTCCGAGTCCAGCTCGAAGACGGCCGACATGAAGTTGTCCTGACTCGCGCCCTCCTCGAGCCGGCGGATCAGATAGGCGATGGCCACGTCGAACTGCTCCGGGCGTACCACCGGGGTGTAGAGCAACAACCCACCGACCTCGCGCCGGACCACCTCGGCCTGGCCCTCGGCCATGCCGAGCAGCATCTCGAACTCGATCCCGGCGCGCACGTCGCGGCGACCGGCGAGCAGCCAGGCGTACGCGATGTCGAAGAGGTTGTGCCCGGCGACGCCCAGCCGGACGTTACGGATGTGTGCCGGCCGCAGCGCGTAGTCGAGGACCCGCTTGTAGTTGGTGTCGGTGGCCTGCTTGGACTCCCACGTCGCCAGGGGCCAGCCGTGGACCGTCGCCTCGACCTTCTCCATCGGCAGGTTGGCCCCCTTGACCAGGCGGACCTTGATGCCGGCACCGCCGCGGGACCGGCGCGCCGCCGCCCACTCCTGCAGCCGGATCATCGCGGCGAGCGCGTCCGGCAGGTAGGCCTGGAGCACGATGCCGGCTTCCAGGTCGATCAACTCGGGCAGGTCGAGGATGCGGGTGAAGACCGCGATCGTGAGATCGAGGTCCTTGTACTCCTCCATGTCGAGGTTGACGAACTTCTTGCCGGTCGCGCTCGCCTTGCGGAACAGCGGGGTGAGCCGGGTGACGATGTCGTCGACCGCCTCGTCGAACGCCCACGGGTTGTGCGGCTCGACCGCCGCCGACACCTTGATCGACACGTAGTCGACATCGGGTCGGGACAGCAGGCGCTCGGTCTCACGCAGCCGCCGGGACGCCTCGCCGCGGCCGAGCACCGCCTCGCCGAGCAGGTTGACGTTGAGGCGCACATCACGCCGCCGGATCCGCGCGATGGCCTTGCCGAGCTTCGCGTCGGTCGCGTCGACGATCAGGTGGCCGACCATGCGGCGCAGCACGCGGCGGGCGATCGGGACGACGACCGCGGGCATCGCCGGGGCGAGCAGGCCGCCCGCCCGCACCGCCGCCCGCATCGGGACCGGCAGGAACCGGGGCACGCCCGGGGCGATGGCTCGCAGTGCGCGGGCGCTGACCCGCAGGTCCTCGGGCCGCACGACGCCGTCGACGAACCCGACGGCGAACTCGAGACCCTTGGGGTCACGCAGCAGCCCGGCCAGTTGCGCGGCCGATCCGCTCACCTGCACGCCGGCGGACTCGTGCAACCAGCGGCGGACGAGGGCGATCGCCTCGTTGGCGAGGTCGGTGTCGGCGGGCATCGCGAGATCGGTCATAGGCGCCAGTGTCGTTCGACCCTCAGTTCACGAAAAGCGACGGTTTTTGACGGATACTCTTCAGCTGCTCTTACCGATTACCCACGGGACGGGAAGTCATGCTCGAGATCCGCCGCCTGGTGCTGCTGCGCGAACTGGCCATCCGCGGCACCCTCGCGGCCGTCGCCGAGGCGCTCAACTTCTCCCCCTCAGCAGTGTCGCAGCAGCTCAGCCTGCTGGAGAAGGAAACCGGCATGACCCTGTTGCGCAAAGCCGGCCGGCGCGTGCAGCTGACCCCGCAGGCCGAGGTGCTGGTGCAGTCGGCGGGCGACGTGCTCGACACCCTGGAGCGCGCCGAGGCCGCCCTGCAGGCCTCGCTCACCCGGGTCAGCGGCCGGGTCCGGGTCGCGGTGTTCCAGTCGGCCGCCCTGGCCCTCATGCCGGCCACGCTGCGGCAGATGGCCACGCTCCATCCGGACGTACGGGTGGAGATGGTGCAGCGGGAGCCGGAGGAGGCGCTGCGCGAGACGTGGGCCCGGGACTTCGACATGGTGATCGCCGAGCAGTACCCGGCCCACGCCGCGCCCCACCATCCGGGCCTGGACCGGCGCTCGCTGACCACCGACCCGATCCGGCTGGCCCTGCCCGCCGCGGCGGCCGCCCTGCACCCGGTCGACTCGCTGGCACAGGCCCGCGTCATGCCGTGGGTGATGGAGCCGCGGGGCGCGGCGTCCCGGCACTTCGCCGAGCAGTTGTGCCGGAGCACCGGTTTCGAGCCGGACGTCCGCTACGAGACCGCCGACCTGCAGGCCCACATCCGCCTGGTCGAGTCGGGCAACGCCGTGGCGCTGATCCCCGACCTGGTGTGGGCCGGCCGGGAGACGTCGTGCCGGCTGCTCGACCTGCCCGGCTTCCCCCGCCGCACCATCTTCACCGCCCAGCGCCTGGCCGGCTCGGCCTCGCCGGCCGCCCGCGCCTTCCGCGAGACCCTGGAGGCCGCGGCCGCGAGCCGGTGATCAGGCGGTCTTGAGGGCGCCGCCGGCCTTCCAGGTCTTCCAGGCGAGGTTCCAGTCGCCGTAACCGTCCCAGCTCGGCATCGTCGGCCCGCCCGTACCGGTGAAGACCGCGACGTCGCCGACCTGGGTGAAGTCGAAGAACTTCTGGGCGTCGCCGACGTTGAGGTTGGCACAGCCGTGCGAGGTGCTCCGCTGGCCGATGTTGCCGCCGTTCCAGCTGGCGGAGTGGAAGAACTCGCCCGAGTTGGTGATGCGCACCGACCACGGGACCTTGAGGTCGTAGCCGGGCCCGGTCATGCGCTGGACCTTGTCCTTCTCCATGACGACCTTGGTGCCGCCGAACGTCGGGGTGCTCGCCTTGCCCAGCGAGACCGGGAACGTGAAGACCGGCTTGCCGTCGGAGGTGACGACCATCCGCTCGGTCTTGCCGTCGACCTTGCTGACGTTGGCCGGGCCGGTGTTCATGTCGAGGCTCAGGCTGTTGTCGAAGACCAGGCCGGTTCCGGCGGGCTGGCCCTTCGTGGTCAGGTCCAGGTGGATCTTCGCGTGCGCCGGCCAGTATTTCTCGGTGCGGTAGTGCGCCTCCAGCGGGTAGCCGGGGTAGATCGCGGACTTCTGGAAGAACCAGGCACCCCCGGCCGGCTGACCGTTGACCGTCACGGCCGACGCCGCGGTGAAGGCGTGCGCGTCGGTGATCTTCTTGGAGAGGTACGCGATGATCGGCATGCCGACGCCCCAGGTGGTGCCGTCACCTTCGAGCAGCCGCACGTGCACCGGCTTGCCGGCGGGCGTGGCGGGCGCGGCCGCCGACGAGGGGGCGGCGGCCGGCGCGGAGTCGGCCGCCGACGGGCCCGTCTCCCAGGAAGCGGCGGGCTCCGCGGAATGACTGCACGCGGCCGGCGCGACCAGCGCCACCGCCAGCGCCGCCACGGTCCACCAGGAACGAGAAGATCTCATGACTGAAAGATGCTACGCATGGGTCGCAACCGCCACCGCGCGGTCAGCGCCCGGTGACCCCGTCGACGAGTTCTCGCAGGATGTCGGCGTGCCCGGCGTGCCGAACGGTCTCACTCGCCAGATGAGCGACGACCCAGCGCAGCGTACGGGGCTCGGCACCCACCGGTTGCGCGGTAAGCGTGTCGAAGCCGGCCGCCGCGGCGATGTGTGCGTCACTCTCCGCGATCGCGGTCCGGTAGTCGGCGACGACCTCGGCCGCGCTCCGCTCGGGCGGCACCACCATGTCGAAATCGACCTCGGCCCACCGCCGGTCACCGGCCAGGGTGTAGCCGAACCAGTACCGTTCGGCGTCGGTGAGGTGCTGAACCAGGCCGAGAAGCGTGGTGTCGGAGACGACCAGCCGTCGCCGCAGCTGTTCCTCGTCGAGGCCGTCGAGCTTCTTCAGCACGCACGACCGGGCGAAGGCCAGGAAGGCCAGCGCCGTGTCCGTCTCGCCGCCGTCGTCGAGCGGCACCCGCTCGCGTTGCGTCTCCAGCATGGCGTCGACCTTAGGACAAGATCCGGCGCCGGGCGGCCCTGGCGGGGCGACCAGGGGCTGCGTCCAGGAAGCGCCAAGGGTTGCACAGGGTGACGGAAAGAGATTTGTGTCTCCTGTGCAACTCCCATGAACGTGCCACGTCGCCGGCCGTACAGCCGTAATCAGCGGCGGTTCGACCAATCTCAATGCCGTGACGATCACTCAGCAGAGGGGCGACGGGCCGCGACTTTCCGTAGTCGTACCCGTCTTCAACGAAGAGGACGTGCTGCCGCTGTTCGCGGAGCGCATCCGCCCCGTACTCGATGCGCTCGGCGTTTCCTACGAGGTCCTGACCGTCGACGACGGCAGCCGCGACGCCACCCCGGTGGTACTCGACCTGATCCGCCGCGGCTGGCCGGAGCTACGGGTGGTGCGGCTGCGACGCAACAGCGGACACCAGAACGCGCTCACCGCCGGTCTGCACCGCGCCCGCGGCGCCTATGTCGTCAGCATCGACGTGGACCTGCAGGATCCGCCCGAGGTCATCGCCGAGATGCTGCGGCTGGCCGAGACGCAGGGTCTCGACGTGGTGCACGGCGTGCGGACGGACCGCAGCACCGACACCCCGTTCAAGCGGTGGACGGCGGGTCTCTACTACCGGGTCGTGCGGCGGGTGGCGGGCTCGCCCGTACCGTCGAATGCCGGGGATTTCCGGCTGCTGAGCCGGACCGCCGTGGACGCGCTCGTCGACCTGCCCGAACACCTGCCGGTGTACCGCCTGCTGGTGCCGTGGCTGGGCCTGCCCAGCGGCGAGGTGACCTATGCGCGGGCGCGGCGCGCGGCCGGCCGGTCGAAATATCCGCTGGCCAAGATGGTTCGCCTGGCGATCGACAGCCTCACCGGCTTCTCGGCCGCGCCGCTGCGGCTCGCGACGTGGCTGGGCTGCGCCGGGATCGTCCTGTGCGGGCTGCTCGCGGCCGTCGTCGTCGGCCTGCACCTGTGGGGCAACGTGGTGCCGGGCTGGGCGTCGATCATCGTGGCGATGGTGTTCCTCGGCGCCCTCCAGCTGTTGTGCCTGGGCCTGCTCGGGGAGTACGTGGCCCGGATCTTCACCACGTTGCAGGGCCGGCCGTCCTATGTGGTCGCGGCGGACTCGTTCCTCGACGAGCGCCCCTACGCGGCGAGCCGCCGATGACCGCCGTCCTGTCCCCGCCCCGGACCGCACCGGGGATAGTCCGGGCGCCGCGGCCGCTCGCCGCCCGCCGGCCGTGGCGGGCCGCGTTCCTGGCCGCCGGTGCGGTCTGGTCCGTCCTGACCGTCGTGCACCTCGCCGTGAGCGCCCTGTCCTGGCTGCCCACCAAGGGTCCCGCGACCGGCGTCCTGCTGCACTGGAACAACTGGGACGCCATCCACTACGTGCGGATCGCCGAGAGCGGCTACCACCTGGGCCCCGGGTTCCCGGCGTTCTTCCCGCTCTATCCGCTGCTCATCAAGCTGGCCGGCGGCGGCATGACGGGCGCCCTGATCGTCGCCAACGTCGCCGCCCTCGGTGCCCTGGCCGTCCTGCACCGGCTGGCCGAGCACGAGTTCGGACCGGCCGTGGCCCAGCGTGCGACCTGGTACCTGGCCGCCTTCCCGACCGGCTTCTTCCTGTTCATCGGCTACAACGAATCGCTGTTCATCCTGCTCGTCGTCGGCGCCCTCTACGCCGCCCGGCGCGGCCACTGGTGGCTGGCCGGGGCCCTCGGCGCGCTGTCGTCGGGCACCCGGCTGTTCGGCGTGCTGCTGCTGGCCCCGCTGGCCATCGAGTACCTGCGGCAGAACCGCCGGCTGCGCCCCGACGTGCTCGGGCTCGCCCTGGTGCCGCTGGGCGTCGTCGCCTACAGCGTCTACTGCAAGCTCGAGCTGGGCCACTGGCTGCAGTTCAGCATCGCCCAGGACCAGTGGGGCCGCCGCTACACGTTCCCGGGCGAGGCGTGGCTGATCTCGGTGCGGCAGATGACCGAGCACGGCCTGCTGTCCCGGCCCGGGCTGGGGGCGCTGCTCGACGCCGGCACGGTCCTGCTCGCGGTGGTGCTGCTGATCCTGTGCGTGTCCGGCCCGTTCCGGTTCCGGCGCGACCAGATGTACCTCGTCGTGTACGGCGCGCTCACCCTGCTGCTGCTGATGTCCACCGAGGTCGGTGGCCGGTCGATGCAGTCGTCGGCGCGCTACGCGATGGAGGCGATCGCGATCTTCCTGGTGCTGGCCCGGATGGGCGCCCACCAGATCGTCGACCGTACGGTGCTGGTCGTCGGGGTGGCGTTGCAGGCCGTCCTCCTGGTGGTCTTCATGGCCGGCGGCTTCCTCGTCGGCTGACCACTGCCGTTTCCTGTCGGGCCCCGCGGCTGCAGTTTTCTGTCGTACCCCGCGGTTACAGTGCCCCGATCAGGTCGACCGCACGGGGAGGGTCCACATGGGAAGCATCGGCACGCCGCCGCCACCGCTCGATGTCCAGGGGGCGTTTCCGGAGTTCGCCGGCCGATGGCGGACCACGGTGCGATTGCATCCGCGGCGCGCCGAGCCCGGGGTGCGGGACAGCTCGCTGGGCGGGCCGCTGCTGTGGCCGGCTGACGAGGCCTGGCCGGTGTGCACGTCCGAGGAGGACCACGACGAACCGATCGGCATGGTCCCGGTGCTGCAGATCTTCGCCCGGGAGGTGCCCGAGCCGGCGTTCCCCGCCGGCACCGACGTCCTGCAGTTGCTGTGGTGCCCGGCACTGCACGACGACGACTGCCGGACGCTGCCGCTCGTGCGGTGGCGTACCGAGGCCGCGCTCGGCGAGCTGCTCGACAACCCCGGGCCGCCGGACGACGACGACGTCGAGGACGGCCACGTGCCGGCGGCATGCGCCGTCAGTCCCGAGCGCGTCCGCGAGCTGCCCCAGGCCTGGGAGCTCGACGACGACCTGCGCGACCGGGTCCAGGCGTGGGCGCAGGAGCGGGGCTGGAGCTACTTCGCGCACCTCAGCGTCGCCGGCGGCACCAAGGTGGGCGGCTGGCCGGAGTGGATCCAGGACCCGCAATGGCCGGTGTGCGACTGCGGCACCACCATGTCGCACCTGCTCACCGTCTCCTCCGCGGAGTGGGACGGCGAGTCGTGGCGCCGGTGGAGCCCGGCGGGCACCCCGGCGGGCGGCCGGGACGCCGGCCTGTGCCTCGGCGACGTCGGCGCGAACTACTTCTTCACCTGCCCGCGCTGCCCCGGCGAGCCTCCCACCATGGTCTTCCAGTGCTCCTGAGCACGCCCTCACTCGCGGACGCGGGCCCGCGGCGGCCTCGGCACCAGGGCAGGAACCCGGCGGGCGTAATCGTCGTAGTCGACCGTGAGGTGTCGGCGCAGGTCCCGTTCCTCGTAACGGATGCCGACCAGGAGGTAACCGGTCGACGACAGCGCGAAGAGCAGATGGCCCACCGACATGTGCGGCGTCGCCCAGAAGGTGATGGTCAGGCCCAGCATCATCGGGTGGCGCAGCCAGGCGTAGAGGCGCCTCTCGGTGAACTCCGGCGGCTGATAGGAACGGCCGCGCCAAGGCGCCCAGGCCTGTTTCAGGCCGAGGAAATCGGCGTGGTCGACGCCGAACGTCGACCAGACCACCAGGATCCAGCCGGCCCCGTAGATGCCCCAGATCCACTCCTGGTCGACGTCCCACACCACCGCCGGGAGCGGCTGCCAGAAGCCGACAAGGGCGACCAGCAGAAGGCTGGCGACGAGCACGTAGGTGCTGCGCTCGGCCGAAGCCGGGATCAGCCGGGTCAACCGGCGCTTGAACCCGGCGCGGGCCATCACCGAGTGCTGGAGTGCGAAGGCGAGCAGCAGCCCGCTGTCGACGGCGAGCGTCACCCCCCACGGCCGCTCGGGCCCGGCGTCGATGCCGCCGGCCAGGAACACGATCGCCCAGGCCGAGCTGAGCAGGAACGCGGCGTACGCGACCACGGCGTACCCAAGAATGAACATGCCCTTCATCGTGGGCTCGGGAGCGGCCGGGAACAGGCCGGAAAATACCTCAGTCCGCGCCGGCGGTGGCGGCATACCAGGCGGCGATCTGCGCCCGCGACCGGAAGTCCATGCGGTAGCGGATGCGTTCGACGTGCGCCTCGGCCGACCGTTCGGCGATGCCCAGCCGCTCGCCGATCTCGCGGTTGGTGCAGCCCTGGGCGATCAACGCGGCCACCTCCCGCTGTCTCGGGGTGAGGGTGGGCGCGGCGCCGCGGTGCTTCTTGGGCAGCCCCAGGAATTCGCGGACGACGCGGGTCAGCGGCCGCGTGTCGCCGATGTAGGGCAGGTGCGACCGGCCCGGGATCACCTCCCGGCGGGCGTGCGGGATCCCGTCGGCCAGCCGCAGGCCCTGCTCGAGCGGGGCGGCCCGGTCCCGGTCCCGGTGCACGACGAGAACCGGCGCCGCGATGCGCGGCAGAAGATCGAGGACGTCGATGGTGTACGCCATCGCGAGCATCGCCCCCGCCATCTCGGCAGTGGCCGATTCCCGCTGGTAGCGGGCGAACGCCGTCCTGGTCGCGGCGTCGGCGTCGGGCGCGAAGACGTCGGTGAGCAGGTCCGAGGCGAGCCCCCAGTGCTGCCGGACCAGGCCGAGCACGTGCTGCTGGATCGCCGGCGCGGCGACGTCGGCGCCGCGTGGCCAGCCGCCGTAGAGCACGAGCCTCGCCACGGTCTCCGGGTGCGTCGCCGCCCAGGCGACCGCGACCGGCGCTCCGAGCGAGATGCCCATGACGTCGAACCGGGGCGAACCGGCCGCCCCGACGACCGCCCCGACCACCGCCTCGAGCGCATCGAGCTCGTCCGCCGGCGTGTAGCTCGCCGGCCCGTCCGCACCGCCCGGCCCGTCCGCACCGCCCGGGGCGGCGGTGGACAGGCCGCAGCCGGGTTTGTCGTAGCGGATCAGGGTCCGGCCGTCGGACAGGGCCTCGAAGAACGCGCGCTCGGCCGGTAGCGCCCAGCTGAGCTCCAGGTGACCGAGCCACCCGGACACGTAGACGAGGGGCGGCCCCGCCCCCGCCACCGCGTAGGCGATGCGCGCCCCGCGAGCCGAGGTCACCGTCGCGATCCGCTGCCCCATCACGCCAGTCTCACCCCGCCGCCGACGGTCTCGCGCGGCGGGGTCGCGCGGCCGATGCGGGGCCGGGCGGGGCTGGGGCGGGCCGGGACGTGACTGTCCCGGCCCGCCTCGCCGTCACGGGTTGGCGACCACCCCGCCGAACTTCACGACGAGCTTGCCGGTGGAGTCGAAGGCCCAGGTCAGCGCGCCGGTGTAGGCGGAGCAGCGGGAGCCGTTCGTGCCGGACCAGAACTGGTTCGAGCTGTCGGCGGTGCCGATGATCCGGTCGTTGGTGCCACTGGACGTACGGCATGAGGTGTTGCCGGTGAAGGTCGAGGTTCCGCCGTCGAAGTTGAAGTTGCGCTGCGTGTTGTCGACGGCCACGTTGTGCGCGATCGTCATGGAACCCGGGTTGCTGTTGAAGGTGAAGCCGTGCTTGCCGTTACGGACGGCGAAGCTGCGGCGGACGATGTGGTTCACCGCGATGTCCTCGCCGCCCAGCTTGAAGCCGTTGCGGTCGCCGGCACCGGCCTGGGAGCCGTCACTGAGGGTGCCGTTGTTGTAGGACAGGGAGTCCTCGATCGTGACCGGCGCGATCGCGCCGGTGTCGGACTTGGTGTAGAGGTCCCAGCCGTCGTCGATGTTGTTGTGGCTCACCGCGTACCGGAAGACGTTTCCGGTGCCCACCGTGAGCTTCGCGGCGAAGCCGTCGGCGTCCTCGCCGTCGGAGTCGGCGTTGTCGTGTGATTCGGCCGAGAGCACGAGGTTGCCGGCGGGCCACTGGCTGCTCGGGGTGTCCGAGGCGAGCCGGGAGATCTGCAGGCCGCTGTCACGGTTGAAGCGGGTGACCGTACGTTCGATGATGTTGTCGCTGCCGCCGACGAAGATGCCGTTGTCGCCGGCCCGCTCGACCACCAGCCCGGACACCCGCCAGTAGTTGCCGTTGAGGGCGAGCCCGCGCGCCGCCGGGTCCTCGGCCTGCGCCGAGAAGTTCAGGACCGGAGTCTCGCCGGGGTACGCGGTGAGCGTCTTGCGGGCGGCGGCGGTTCCGTTGTTGCCGGCGGCGATGGTCTGCGTGGCCGAGTAGGAGTAGGTGCCGCCCCGCAGGTAGATCGTTCCGCCGGCGGCGATCCGGGTGACCGCCGAGGCGAGCGTGGTGGGCGCCGCCTGGGTGCCGGCCGCCGAGTCGGTGCCGCCGGGCGCGACATAGAGGGCGCCCGCGGTGGGCGGGGTGGTGGGCGGAACCGTGGGCGAGGCGGTGGGTGAAACCGTGGGCGAGGCGGTGGGCGGCGACGTCGGTGCCGTCGTCGGGGCCGGGCCGCCGGCGTCGTCGACCACGAGGTCGTCGAAGCGGCCGGCCGCGTGCTCGGTCAGCAGGCCGATGCGACCGGAACTGATCGTGCTGTCCGAGGCGCTGCCGACGCTCGTACCGTTGACGGTTCCGCTGATCGTCGTGCCGTTCACCGAGAGCTTGAGCGTGTAGAACGTCGACGTCGAGATCGTCTGGGCGAGGCTGCCGAGAACCGTGACGGCGCTGCCGTTCATGGCCTCCAGTTGCACCTTGTTGCTCGCGGTGAGGGACAGCCGGTACATCTTGGTGGCCCCGGCGGCGCGGGCGGCGATCGCGACGACGCCGGCGCCGCTCGCGAACGAGGTCGCCTTCACCCGGGCCTGGACCGAGTAGTTCGTCCAACTCGTCTGGCCGGCGAAGTCCCGGGCCCGTTCCGAGGTGGCGTCGGACTGCTGCAGGACCCGGGTGCCGTCGGAGACGATCGACCAGGTGCCGCCCGATTTCGACCAGCCGGAGGTGCTGCCGTTCTCGAAGTCGGCGCTGAGGACGGTGGCCGCCTCGGCGTTCGTGACGGTGACGAACAGGCCCGCCGCTACCAGCGTGGCCAGACCGCCGACACCGGCCAGCCGGCGGATCCGGCGGGCGCGTGGGTGTGGTGTCATGCGCTTTTTCTCCTTGTCGCAAATGGAGGCCGCCGGGGAGTGCTCGGACGCGGACTGTGGCAACAGAATGAGGCGGCTCGAACGCCACCACCCGGGAATAGTCCGCACCGGATTAATCCATAATGGCCGGGGGCCGACGGCTCCGGGGACGGGTATTTCATCTCGGAATCTCCCACCACCGATATACACACGTCAATGAATATGATTTGCAGGTTTGTTGCATCGTGAATTCGCGGCGCGGCTGTCGGCGATCAACAGGACCAGGGCGGCCACCACCAGCAGGCCACCGGCCGGCGCGATCGAACGCGACCCGGGCAGGGCCAGCAGTGCGCCGCCGGCCAGCGAACCGGCCGCGATGCCCAGGTTGAACGCCGTGCCGAGGGTGGCCGAGGCGACGTCGGTGCTACCCGGGGCGAGTTGGAACATGCGGTTCTGCAACGACGTGGCATAAGCGGCGTAGGCCAGCCCGGAACCACCGAGCAGCACGCCCGCAAGTGGCTTGGAACCGCCCACCGCGAACAGGCCCAGCAGGGCGAACGCGCCGACCGCGAGCGGGACTGCCATCGAGGCGACCGGGTGCGCGTCAAGGGTGCGGGACACCGCGAGGGTGCCGACCGCACCGGCGACCCCGGACACGAACAGCAGCGGCGCGAGGGCGCCGGCCCCGAACCCGGCGACGTCGAGCAGGAACGGCGTCACATAGGTGGTGAAGGTCAGGAACCCGGTGATCCCGATCGCGGTGACCACCACCAGGATCCGGAAGCGGCGGCGATCGGGGGTGGTGCCGCGGGCCGCCCCGCCCTCGGCCGGCACGGCCGACGGAAGCAGCACCGCCACCGCTGTCGCGGCCGCCACCCCGGCCACGGCCATCAGGAAGAACGCGGTCCGCCAGCCGGCCTGCTGGCCCAGCCAGGTGCACAACGGCACGCCGAGCACCGGGGCGAGGGCCGGCCCGAACCCGAAGACCGCGACGACCCGGCCCCGGCGCTCGACCGGGAACAGCCCGGTCACGGCGGGCGGGGCGACCGACCAGAAGAGCGCCTGGGTGAGCGCGGTGATCAGCCGGGAGCCGGCCAGGATCTCGTACGTCGAGGCCAGCGCGCCGGCGACGTTCGCGACCGCGAACAGCAGCATCGCGACGGTGAGCAGCTGACGCCGCGGCACCCGCTGGGTGAGCAGGGCCAGCGGGATGGACGCGAGCACGACCACGAGGGCGTAACCGCTGACCAGCAGCCCCACCTGCGACCGGGACCGGCCGAGGTCGGGTGCGATCACGGTGAGCAGCCCGATCGGCAGCAGCTCGGTGGTGACGAACGTGAACGCCGACAGCGACAGAACCCCGAGGACAGCCCGGGCGCGGCGCGACGTCATGCCGCCATCATGCCCATTTTTCGCCGTACCCCGGCCGGGCCCGGCGCTCGATAGGGTGGGACATGATCACCCTCGATCGCCTCCAGCGCCGCACCCTCACCGTCGTCATGGCGTCCCAGGTGTTCAGCGGGGCCGGGCTGGCCGCCGGCGTCACCGTCGGGGCGCTGCTCGCCGAGAGCATGTTCGACACGGCAAGCCTGTCGGGGCTGCCGGTGGCGCTGTTCACGTTCGGCTCGGCGGTCGCGGCACTCGGGGTCGGGCGCCTTTCGCAGCGTCTCGGCCGGCGGGCCGGGCTGGCCGCCGGCTACGCCACCGGCGCGACCGGCGGGGTGGGGGTCGTCGTCGCGGCGGCCCTGGGCAGCGTGCCGCTGCTGCTCATCTGCTTCCTGGTGTACGGGGCGGGTACCGCCACCAACCTGCAGGCCCGGTACGCCGGCACCGACCTGGCCGAACCGGCGCGGCGCGGCCGGGCGGTCAGTTCCGTGCTGGTGGCGACCACCTTCGGGGCCGTGGCCGGGCCCAACCTCGTCGCGGTGACCGGGCGGATCGCCGCCCACTTCGGGATTCCGCCCCTGGCCGGGCCGTTCGCGCTCGCCGCCCTCGCGTACAGCATCGCCGGCCTGCTGCTCTTCGCCCTGCTGCGGCCCGATCCGTTGCTCGCCGCCCGCGCCCGGCCGGCTCCCGTCGCCCCGGCCGAGGGCGGGCGCCCGCGCGGGCCCGGCCTCGTCGCCGGCGCCGTCACCATGATCCTCACCCAGCTGGTGATGGTCGCGGTGATGACGATGACGCCCGTGCACATGCGGGCCCACGGGCACGGCCTCGGCGCGACCGGCCTCGTGATCGCCGTCCACATCGCCGCCATGTACCTCCCGTCGTTCGTGACCGGCTACCTGGTCGACCGGGTGGGCCGCGTCCCGGTCGCGATCGCCGCCGGCGCGACCCTGCTGGCCGCCGGCATCGTGTCCGCGCTCGCCCCGGCCGACTCCGTCCCGGTCCTGGCCGTCGCGCTCGCCCTGCTCGGCCTCGGCTGGAACCTGGGCCTGGTCGCCGGCACCGCGATGACCGCCGACTCGGCCGACCCGGCCACCCAGGGCCTCGTCGACCTGTGCGTGGCCCTGGCCGGCGCGGGCGGTGGCATCGCGAGCGGCTTCGTCATGGCGGCCACGAGCTACTCGACCCTGTCCACCGCGGGCGGCCTGCTCGCCCTGGCAGTGATCCCGTTCGTGGCCGTCCAGGGCCGCCGACCCGCCCGACCCTGACCCGCCCGGCCCTGACCCGCCCCACCGCTGACCCGCCTCGGCGTTGCCAATCCCGTGGCATTCGCCGGAAATACGGGACCGGCCGAGGCTGCTCCGCCGCCGTGCGGGGTTCGCAACCGCCGGAAAGCCGGCAATGCCGGAATGGCGCCCGCCGCACCGAGCCGACCCACCCGCCTTTCCGTGAAGATGTGGCCTCCGGGGCTCTCCGACACCCCGTTTTCACAGGAAAAAGGGGCCTGGTCGCCCGGGAAAGCGAACTCGGGAAAGCGAACCCGGAAAGGCGGACAGGGCCTAGGGAAGTGGCTCCAGGACGACGACGGTGGCGGGGGTGCGGCGCAGTGCGGCGTACCCGTCCAGCTGTTTGTTGTAGAACCGCCACCGCTCCCAGAGCCGATCGTGCTCGGCGCCGGCGGCGGCGGGGCGGCCGCGGACCTGGCGGGTGGCGCCGGCGAGTTCGACTGTGCCGTCCGGGTGGGCCTGGAGGTTGAGCCACCAGGCCGGGTCGCCCTCGCCCCAGCCGTTCATGGCCATCGTGACGAGATCGGCCCCGTCCTCGTAGTAGGCGAGGATCACGCTGCGCGGGGTTCCGCTGCGCCGCCCGACGGTGGTCAGCCGCATCATGCCCCACTTGTCCGGCCTGGGGCGCCACAGCCCGCGCCGGCCTCCGCTGATCCGGTAGATCCCGCGGTGCACGGCCCAGGCGGAGAGCACGACCCAGCGCGGCGGTAGGAACGGCTTGTCCGACATGGCTTCACTATCCCGACTGGACGCTGTGAACCAGCTGAGCAGAACCTGCGGCGGGCGCGCACGGTCAGCCCCGGCCGTACTCGCTCTCGCCGCGCCGGAAATAGGCGTAACCGGCCGCACCCACCAGCAGTGCCCAGGCGGTCGCCTCGGTCCACAAGCGCCACGCGGGGGCGACCAGTGGCACGCCGGGCAGCAGTGTGTGGCGGGTCAGGTCGATGAAGACCAGCATCGGGTTGGCCTCGGCCAGGTGGCGCAGCCGGCCGTGCAGGTGGTCGGTCAGGAACGTCACCGGGTAGAGGACGGCCGAGCCGTACATCCAGATGCGCAGCACGAACGGCGTCAGCCGGCGCAGGTCCTCGAGCTGCGCCCCGAGCCGCGCGACCAGCAGCGCCAGCCCGGCGTTGAACACCGACTGCAGCAGGATCGCCGGCGCCAGCAGCAGCCAACCGGGGCCGGCCGGCACACCGCCGGCGAGGACGATCGCCACCAGCACCGCCGCCGACACGACCATGTTGCGCGCCTCGGTCAGGGTGATGCCGACCGGCAGCGCGGCCCGCGGGAAGTTGAGCGCCCGCACCAGCCCGAGGTTGCCGCTGATCGCCCGCACCCCGGCCTGCACCACCGACTGCGTGAAACCGAAGACGAAGACCCCGATGCAGAGGTACGCGACGAAGTGCGGCGTGCTGTGCCGGGCCCCGAGGACGACCCCGAAGATCAGGAAGTAGATCCCGGCGTTGATCAGCGGGGTCAGGAGTTCCCAGGCGGCGCCGAGGCGGGTGCCGCCGAGCGAGGCGGTGACCCGGGCCCCGGCGAAGGCGGTGACGAAATGCCGGTGGGCCCACAGTTCGCGGCCGTACTCCACCGGCCCCGGCAGTCGGCCCATGGCCCGGAGTCCGTTGTGCCGGGCCAGGTTTCGCAGCGGCATCGCGGCTTGAGTCATGACTTCGCCCTCCGACGATGAAACGGTGCCGTATCGACGCGGCAGGACCGACGGTAGTCGACGAGTTGGGTGGAACGCAACCGTACCGTCGTCGCGTATCGGGCCCGACCGGCGGACCGGGCGGAACCGGTCAGGAAACGAGAAGTCTCGGGGCCGGGGCGCCACTAGCGTTTCCGGCAGGACGACACGAGAGGAAGAACATGAACCACGGCATCAAGACCGTCCTGCACCCCGTCGCCGACCTGGGCAAGGCCAAGGCCGTCTACGCCGCGCTGCTGGAGACGCAGCCGTCGGCGGACAGCGAGTGGTATGTCGGGTTCGACGTCGCCGGGCAGCACATCGGGCTCGTCCCCGGCGGTGGGCCGCAAGGATTGACCGGGCCCACCGCGTACTGGCATGTCGACGACATCGCGGGCAAGCTCGCCGAGGTCACCGCGGCCGGGGCGACCGTCGAGGAGCAGCCGCACGACGTCGGCGGCGGGCGGCTGGTCGCGAGCTTCACCGACGCCGACGGCAACCGCCTGGGACTGGTGCAGGACAAGTGACCGCCGCGCCCCGCTCCCGGGCGCAGCGCCGCGCCGACACCGAGCGCCTGCTCGGCACCGAGGTGGACCTGTGGGTGGCCACGGCGTCGCCGGACGGCGTGCCGTGGCTGGTTCCGCTCTCTTTCGAGTGGGATGGCACGACGGTGCTGCCGGCCACCTCGGCCGGCAGCGCCACCGGCCGTAATCTGGCGGGCGGGGCGGTCCGGCTCGGGCTGGGCGCGACCCGTGACGTGGCTATGATCGACGGCGAAGTCGAGGTCGTCGGGTCGGACGCGATGTCGCGGGAGCGGGGTGACCGGTTCGCCGCCCGCACCGGCTTCGATCCGCGCGGGACGGCCGGCTTTCGCTGGTTCGTCGTCACGCCGCGCCGCGTGCAGGCCTGGCGCGAGGAGAACGAGCTGGCCGGCCGAGACCTGATGCGCGACGGACAATGGCTGACCTAGGGGGAAACGGCACCGATGCACGAGGCCGATAGGCACGACCTGATCCGCGTGCACGGCGCGCGGGAGAACAATCTCAAGGACGTCAGCATCGAGATCCCGAAGCGCCGGTTGAGCGTGTTCACCGGGGTCTCCGGGTCGGGCAAGAGCTCCCTGGTCTTCGACACGATCGCGGCCGAGTCGCAGCGGATGATCAACGAGACCTACAGCACGTTCGTCCAGGGGTTTCTGCCGACGCTCGGGCGGCCCGACGTCGACGTGCTCGAGGGACTGACCACCGCGATCATCGTGGACCAGCAGCGGATGGGGTCCGACCCGCGGTCCACCGTCGGCACCGCGACCGACGCCAACGCGATGCTGCGCATCCTGTTCTCCCGGCTCGGCCGGCCGCACGTCGGGTCGCCCCAGGCGTTCTCCTTCAACATCGCCTCGATCTCCGGCGCCGGCGCCGTGACCACCACGAAGGGCGGCCAGGAGGTCAAGGAGCGGCGCACCTTCAGTGTCACCGGCGGCATGTGCCCGCGCTGCGAGGGCCGCGGCGCGGTCACCGACTTCGACCTGACCGAGCTGTACGACGCGGAGAAGTCGCTGAACGAGGGCGCGATCAGCATTCCGGGCTACAGCATGGAGGGCTGGTTCGGGCGGATCTTCCGCGGGTGCGGCTTCTTCGACCCGGACAAGCCGATCAAGAAGTACACCAGGAAGGAACTGAACGACCTTCTCTACAAGGAACCCACCAAGATCAAGATCGAGGGCATCAACCTGACGTACGCCGGTCTGGTGCCCAACATCCAGAAGTCGATGCTGTCGAAGGACATCGACGCGCTGCAGCCGCACATCCGCGCGTTCGTCGAGCGGGTCGTCACGTTCACCACCTGCCCCGAGTGCGACGGCACCAGGCTGTCCGCGGCGGCCCGGTCGTCGAAGATCAACGGGGTGAGCATCGCGGACTGCTGCGCGATGCAGATCAGTGACCTCGCCGAGTGGGTGGGTGGCCTCGACGAGCCGTCGGTCGCTCCCCTGCTGACGTCGCTGCGGCACACGCTCGAGTCGTTCGTGGAGATCGGCCTCGGCTACCTGAGCCTCGACCGGCCGTCCGGCACGCTCAGTGGCGGCGAGGCGCAGCGGACGAAGATGATCCGGCATCTGGGGTCGGCTCTCACCGATGTCACCTACGTCTTCGACGAGCCGTCGATCGGCCTGCACCCGCACGACATCCAGCGGATGAACGACCTGCTCAAGCAGCTGCGGGACAAGGGCAACACGGTGCTGGTGGTCGAGCACAAGCCCGAGATGATCACGATCGCCGACCACGTGGTGGACCTGGGGCCGAGGGCCGGCACCGAGGGCGGCCAGGTGATGTTCGAGGGTACGGTGGCGGGGCTGCGCAAGAGCGGCACACTGACCGGCCGGCACCTCGACGACCGGGCGACGCTGAAACCCGACGTCCGCAAGTCCGACAGGTCGCTGAGCATCCGCAACGCCACGACGCACAACCTGCGGGACGTCAGCGTGGACCTCCCGCTCGGCGTCCTGGTCGTGGTCACCGGGGTGGCGGGGTCGGGCAAGAGCTCGCTGATCCACGGCTCGCTCGCCAAGAAGGAGGGCGTCGTCTCGGTCGACCAGACGCCGATCCGCGGGTCGCGGCGAAGCAGCCCGGCCACGTACACCGGACTGCTGGAACCGATCCGCAAGGCCTTCGCCAAGGCGAACGGCGTCAAGCCGGCGCTGTTCAGCGCCAACTCCGAGGGCGCCTGCCCGAACTGCAACGGCGCCGGCGTCACCTACATCGACCTCGGCGTGATGGCGGGCGTCGCCAACACCTGCGAGGTGTGCGAGGGCAAGCGGTTCGACGCGTCGGTGCTCGACTACAAGTTCGGCGGCAAGGACATCTCCGAGGTGCTGGCGATGCCGGTGGCCGAGGCGGTCACGTTCTTCGCCGACGGCGACGCGAAGACGCCGGCCGCCCACAAGATCCTGACCCACCTGGCCGAGGTCGGGCTCGGCTACGTCAGCATCGGTCAGCCGCTCACCACGCTGTCCGGCGGCGAACGGCAGCGCCTCAAGCTGGCCACCCACATGGGCGACAAGGGCGGGGTCTACGTCCTCGACGAGCCGACCACCGGCCTGCACCTGGCCGATGTGGAGCAGCTGCTCGGCCTGCTCGACCGGCTCGTCGACGCGGGCAAGTCGGTGATCGTGATCGAGCACCACCAGGCCGTCATGGCCCACGCCGACTGGATCATCGACCTGGGTCCGGGCGCCGGCCACGACGGCGGCCGCATCGTCTTCGAGGGCACCCCGCGCGACCTGATCGCCGACCGGTCCACGCTCACCGGACAGCACCTGGCCGACTACGTCAAGGACTGATCGCCCGGCGCCGGCGGTGCACCATCATGGGGTGGTGACGGATCTGCACGACGCCGCGCAAGTGTTCGCCGGACCGCGCCCCCGGCATCGACCGGATCCTGTGGCTGGCCAACCCGGCGAAGATCACCCCCTTCGCCTGAGCCGGGTCGGTCAGCGGGCCAGCCATTCGCGGTACGACATCTTGGCGATGACCGTGCCCTCCTTGGCGATCAGCGCGGCACCCTTGGCGGCGGCGAACATGCCGGCGGTGTCGTCGGTGATCACCGTGCGCTTGTCGCCCCGGTGTCCGAGGGTGACGCGGCCCAGCTCGTCGAGGGCGAACACCTCGGGGCCGGCGTGCTCACGCGTGCCCAGCAGCGGGGTGCCCACGCTCACGTCGGCGACCGCCTGCGCCACCTCGGCCGACGCCATCGGCTGCACCAGCGTCGCGGGCAGCCGCACCGTGTCGGCGTCGGCCGTCCACTTCAGGACCGAGTCGACGAACTCGAAGAACTGCGTGACCCGCACGATCGAGTACGGCACGGGGCCGCTCCTCAGCAGGTCCTCCTGGAGCACCTTGGCCCGGTAGTAGTCGAGCTCCGGCACCAGGTCGGCGCCCACGATCGACAGCACGACCGCGTGCCGCACCCCCTGCCGGGCCGCCGCCGTCAGCAGGTTGTCCATGCTCGTCCGGAAGAACGAGAGGGCGGCCTCGTCGAACGTCGGCGAGTTGGTCAGGTTGAGCACGACGTCCGCACCGGCCAAGGCGTCCGTGACGCCGGCGCCGCTGAGCAGGTCGACGCCGTTCGACGGCGAGAGCGGCACCGCCTCGTGGCCGCCCGCGCCGAGGATCTTGACGACCTGGGAGCCGATCAGCCCGGTTCCGCCGAGCACTGCGATCTTCATGGTTTCCACCTTTGCGTCGAGGCTTCTGACCACTTGGACCGAGCCGGCGGCGGATCTGTGACAGGCCGGCGTCCGCGCTAGGTGGCGAGCGCGTCGGCCAGGGCGCGGGCGTTCGCCTTGTCGACGCGCGGGAAGGTCAGCGACACGCCGTCGCCCCCGGTGCCGAACGCCAGCCGCACCAGGCTGACGAAGCCCAGTTTCACCTCGGCGAGGGTGACCGTCTCGCGCGGCACCGCACCGAGGATCTCGTCGCCGGCACCGCCCATGAACGTCTGGGTCAGGAAGAGCAGCCGGAGGTCGGTGAGCACCACGAACTGCTTGCGGTGCTGCGCGATGAGGTCGGCGGCCACGATTCCGCCCGTACCGAGCAGGAAGCCCTCCCGAAGGACCGGCGTCAGCCGGCCGACCGTGAGCTTGCCGACCAGCGCCCGGGTGCCGACGATCGGTGTCTCGCCCTGCTGCAACCTGGCCGCGAGCGTCTCGAACGCCCGCGTCTGAACGATCTCCCGCACGATATCCCCGTTCCTCGATGCCTGAACCGCGCAGATGCTAGACCCGCCGCTCCGGTGACATATCGCCGGGCTCAGCGGGTACCGCCGGGGATGGCGGACGTCGTAGTCGTCGGGCAGCTGGCCCGGGATCTCGTGGTGCAGGCCGACCTGATCGCCCCGGGCCGACGTGGTGCGCGCGCGGCGACTCCCCCGAGGCCGCCGCCCACCGGCCGTCGACGCGGCCGCCCGGCGCCGCAGATCTCGCCCGGCCGGACCGGGCGCGGCCGCGGATCATTCGAGGGTCAGCGTCACCTGGGCGATGGACGGGTCGGCAAGGAGCTCCTTGCGCAGGCGCGAGGAGCGGGCGATCAGGTCGGCGGCCGGGATGTCGTCGTTGCGGGGGGTGGCCCGGATGTTGACCAGCAGGTGCGTGGGGCCCATGTAGACGGCGTGCACGGTGGCCGGCTCGGCGACCCAGTCCTCGCTGCTCACCCGGCGGCGGATCGGGTCGACCACGTCGTCGGGGGCCGCCTCCTCCAGCAACAGCGCCTTCGAGCGGCGGGCGAGCAGGAAAGCCACGGCGATGAGCAGGACCCCGATGAGTACGCTGCCGATCGCGTCCCAGGCGGCCCAGCCCGTCCACGCGTGCAGGAGCAGGGCGATCAGTGCCACGGCCAGCCCGACGAGCGCGGCGGTGTCCTCCAGGAACACCGTGGTGGCGCTCGGGTCGGAGGCCTTCGCCAGGTGTTCGGAGATGGTGCGCTGCCGCTCCGCGGCGGCCTGCTTGAGCTCCTTGCGGGCGGTGTGCCACGAGTACGCCTCGAAGCCCGCCGCCACCACCAGGACACCGACGCCCACCCAGAGCGATTCGACCGGCTCGGGCAGCAGCAGACTCCGGATCCCCTCACCGATCGACAGGGTGCCGCCGACCAGGAAGATCCCGAGGGCGGCGAGGAACGCCCAGAAGTAGCGCTCCTGCCCGTACCCGAAGGGTCGGTCCGCGTCCGGTCCCTTCTCGGACTTGCGCAGCCCGATGAAGAGCAGCACCTCGTTCCCGGTGTCGGCGACCGAGTGCGCCGCCTCCGCCCACATCGACGCCGAGCCGGTGAGCAGGGCGGCCACGATCTTCGCCACCGAGATTCCGAGGTTGGCGATGACCGCCACGATCACTGTCCGGGAAGTGCTGCCTTCTGCCACGACCGGCCACTACCCACCGTGGCGAGAGGATAAGCGCGCGAGTGTCGTTCAGGCCCCGAACTCGTGGTACATCAGGTGCAGCCCGACTCGGCCCAGGGTCGGGTGCTCGAAGGCGCGCGGGACGGTACCCAGGACCCGGAATCCCAGGTTCTCGTAGATTCGCACGGCCGCGCGGTTCGTCTCGACGACGGCGTTGAACTGCATTCCGGCGTACCCCTCGGCGCGGGCCCACTCGAGGGCGTCACGGCAGAGGGCTGTGCCGACGCCGCGGCCGCGCGCGAGTGCCGCGACCATGAAGCTGGCGGTGGCGATGTGCGCGCCCGGCCCGCCGCGGTTGGCGCCCATCTTGGCCGTGCCGAGCATCTGCTCCCCGGCCACCGCGACGGTGGTGCGGCCGGGCGGCGCCGCCAGCCAGATGGCGCGCACCTGTTCCGGGGTCATGTCCTGGTCGTAGGTGAACGTCTCGCCGGCCCGCACCACCTCGTCGACGATCGCCCGGACCGGCGGCCAGTCGGACTCCTGGAACTCCCGGATGATCTGCGGCATGGGCCCGAGTGTCCCAGTTCTCAGACCTTGGTGGCCACCAGTTCGGCGGCCGGTTCCGGGGGCGGGTCGGGGGTGGGACGGCTGGGCAGCACGAAGGCCAGCAGGAGCGCGACGGTGGTGAAGCCGACCGTCCACCAGAAGGCGATGTCGAACGCCGCCGCCGGGGTGTGGCCGGCGCCGGCCGTGGCCAGGATGACGGCGAGCAGGGCCACCCCCATCGAGCCGCCCACCTGCTGGGCGATCCGGGTGACGATGCTGGCGTGCGGGACCCGGTCGTGGGCCAGGCCGACGAAGGCGACCGTCATCAGCGGGATCATCACCAAGCCGAGACCGAGGCCGCGTCCGAACAGGGCGACCAGCAGCGGCCAGATCGCGGTGTCGGGGCCGGCCAGGGCGAACGGGATCGTCGCCACGCCCACGCCGGCGAAGCCGAGCAGGGCCACCCAACGGGCGCTCACGTGGTCCATCAGGCGGGCGGCGGCGGGCCGGCTCAGCAGCGAGCCGACGCCCTGCGGGATCAGCAGCAGGCCGGCTTGCAGGGCGGTCATCCCCCGCAGCTCCTGCCAGTAGAGCGGGAGCAGCAGCATCGCGCCGTAGAGGGACGCGCCGGACAGGAACAGCAGGGTGGTCGCGGCCCACGTCGGGCGGGAGCGCAGGACCTCGAGGTCGACCAGGGCGTCGCCGCGCCGGCGGAGCGCCCGGAACACGAACGCGGCGAGCAGCAGGGCGCCGGTGAGCAGCGGGGCGGCCACGTCCGTACGCGAGAAGCCGCCGTTGCCGTGGACGTTGGACAGTCCCCACAGGAGCGCGACCAGTGCGGGTGACAGCAGGAGCAGGCCGACCAGGTCGAGGGACACGCGCCGGCCGGGCGGGTCGGCCGGGAGCAGCCGCCGGGCCAGGACCAGGCCGGCGAGGCAGAGCGGGACGTTCACCAGGAACAGCCAGCGCCAGCTGCCCGCGCCCAGGATCAGTCCGCCGATCACCGGTCCCAGGATCGGGCCGACCGCGGCCGGGAGCGCGACGGTGGACATCAGGCGGGTGCGGTCGGCGGCGCTGCCGGCCGACTGCATGATCATCGTGGTCATCAGGGGCACCATGACGCCGCCACCGATGCCCTGGACCACCCGGAACGCGATCAGGCTCGGCGCGTCCCAGGCGAACGAGCACAGCACCGAGCCGAGCAGGAAGACGGTGAGCGCCAGCATCCACAGGCGCTTGGCCCCCAGGTGGCTCTGCAGCCACCCGACCACCGGGATCACCACGCCGAGGGCCAGCAGGTAGCCGGTGCTGACCCACTGGATGGTGGACACCGGCGCGCCGAGTTCGGCGTCCAGTTCGTGCAGGGCGACGCTGACGATCGTCGAGTCGAGGATGACCGCGACGCCGCCGACGAGCACCGCGACGGCGGTCCGAACAGCAGTGCGTGACATCAAGAGAGCCACCTTAAGGTACGCGAATGCATCTTACGTCCTCACGGTAGGCCGGCCAGATAAGATACGCAAGTGCATCTAACGTAGGATGCGTCCATGGAACGCACACGCCGGCGCGGCACCGAACTCGAGGACGCGCTCCTCGAGGCCGCCTGGGACGTTCTCCTCGAGCAGGGCTACCCGGGCTTCACCTACGAAGCGGTGGCCGCGCGCGCCGGCACCAGCCGCCCGGTGCTCTACCGCCGCTGGCCGCGACGCGAGGACCTGCTGCTGGCCACGATCCGCAGATCCCTGCTGGCCACCCGCGTCGAACTGCCCGACACCGGCCGCCTGCGGGACGACGCCATCGGCCTCATGCGCAACGCCGAAGCCGGCCGTTCCCAGATGGTGATGCTGCTCAGCGGCCAGCTGATGGGCTACTTCCGGGACACCGGCACCAGCTTCAGCGAACTGCGCGACCAGCTCCGCTCGGCCGAGACCGCCACCGGCTTCGAGCGCATCGTCGCCCGCGCCGTCGAACGAGGCGAACTCGCCGACCGGCCCCGCCCGCCCCGCCTCGTCAACCTGCCGTTCGACCTGCTGCGCCACGAGATGTTCATGACGCTGAAGCCGATCCCGGAGCAGACCATCACGGAGATCGTCGACCAGATCTGGCTGCCGCTGCTGTAGCCGGTCCCGCCCCTGTCACCGGACGCGGTTCCTCAACTCGGAACCGGCGTTACCGATCTGTTGCACCAGGCGGACCTGGCCATCTACGCGGCCGAACGACGTGGTATCCACGACGCTCGGCGGCACGACCCCGGCGTCGTCGAGGAATCTCTACAACCGGCACGCAACCGACAGCTGCCGGCAATCTTCCTGCGGAAGGGTGCGGACATGGACGTACGCAACGGGATGGGCCTGCGCCCGCTGGGCACCTCGGCGGCCGAGTTCGAGCAAGACCTGCTGAGCAACCTCTACTACCGGCGTGGCACCACCGTCGAGTCGGCGAGCACCCAGGACGCGTACGAGACTCTGGCCCTGACCGTCCGGGACCGCCTGGCCGAACGCCGGGTCCGCACCGCCGCCGCCCAGTACGCCGCCAACCCCCGCTGGGTCTACTACCTGTCCGCCGAATACCTCCTCGGCAAGCAACTCGAGCAGAACATGCTCTACTCCGGCACCGACCGGATCGCCCGGATCGCCCTGCGGCAGCTCGGCCTGGACCCCGACGAGGTGACGGCGCTCGACCTCGAACCCGGCCTCGGCAACGGCGGTCTCGGCCGGCTCGCGGCCTGCCTGCTCGACGCCATGGCCACCCTCGACATCCCGGCCGTCGGCTACGGCATCCGCTACGACTTCGGCATCTTCAAACAGGACTTCCAGGACGGCCGGCAGATCGAACGCCCCGACGACTGGGCGTTCCAGGGCAACCCGTGGGAGTTCCCGGCCCCCGACGACCAGCAGACCGTCTTCTTCTACGGCCACACCGAGAAGGACGCCGCCGGCCGGACACTGTGGATCCCGGGCGAGGTCGTGTTCGCCGAACCCAGCCACATGCTGGTGCCCGGCCACGGCACCGACACGGTCAACATCGTCCGGCTCTGGCGCGCCCGGGGCAGCCACTCCTCGTTCGACCTCTCCCGCTTCTCCGCCGGGCAGTACGCGGAAGCCGTCGACGAGGCCGTGCACGCCGAGAACATCAGCAAGGTCCTCTACCCGGACGACAGCACCGAGTCGGGCCGTGAACTGCGCCTCAAGCAGCAGTACTTCCTGGTCTCGTCGTCGCTGCGGGACATCATCCGGCGCTTCCGGCTGCGCAACTCGGACTGGACCGACTTCCCGAAGAAGACCGTCATCCAGCTCAACGACACCCACCCCACCCTCGCGATCCCGGAGCTGATGCGGCTGCTGGTCGACGAGGAGGGGCTGAGCTGGGACCTGGCCTGGGCGATCACCAAGCAGACCTTCGCCTACACCTGCCACACGCTTCTCCCGGAGGCCCTGGAGACCTGGCCGGTGCACATGTTCGAGCGGCTCCTGCCCCGGCACATCGAGATCGTCTACGCGATCAACGAGATCTTCCTGACCGAGGTCCGCAACCGCTTCCCGGCCGACCTCGACCGCGTCCGCCGGATGTCGATCATTCAGGAGGAACCCGAGCGCCGGGTCCGGATGGCGAACCTCGCGGTGGTCGGCACCCAGGCCGTCAACGGGGTCGCCGAACTGCACTCCCGGCTGCTCGCCGACATCACCCTGCGCGACTTCGCCGAGCTGTGGCCGGAGAAGTTCCACAACGTCACCAACGGCATCTCCCCGCGGCGCTTCGTCAAGATGGCCAACCCGGCGCTGTCGGACCTGATCACCGAGGGCCTCGGCGGCGACGCCTGGATCACCGACCTCGACCGGCTGGCCGGCCTCGAACCGCTGGCCGAGGACGCCTCGTTCCGGCTCCGCTGGCGCGAGGTCAAACAGGCCAACAAGGTGCGCCTCGGCCTCGGCGACCCGGCCTCGTTGACCGACGTGATGATCAAGCGCTTCCACGAGTACAAGCGCCAGCAGCTCAAGCTGCTGCACATCATCACCCAGTACCACCGCATCAAGCAGAACCCCGGGCAGACCTTCGTGCCGCGTACGGTCCTGTTCGCCGGCAAGGCCGCCCCCGCCTACCACGCCGCGAAACACATCATCCGCCTGATCAACGCCGTCGCCGCCACCATCGACGCCGACCCGGCCGTCTCCCCGTACCTGAAGGTGGTCTTCCCGGCCAACTACAACGTCACGCTGAGCTCCCTGATCATCCCGGCGGCCGACCTGAGCGAGCAGATCTCGCTGGCCGGCAAGGAAGCCTCCGGCACCGGCAACATGAAACTGGCCCTGAACGGCGCCCTGACCGTCGGCACCCTGGACGGCGCCAACATCGAGATCCGCGACCGCGTCGGCGCCGACAACTTCTTCCTGTTCGGCCTGGACACCCCGGCCGCACTCGAGCTGCGCAACGGCGGCACCTACAGCCCGCGCGCCTACTACGAGCAGGACGGCGAACTGCGCCGCGCCCTGGACGCCATCCTGGACGGCAAGTTCGCCGGCGTGGGCCGCGAGGTCGCCGACAGCCTGCTCGGCTGGGACGAATACCTGACCTTGGCGGACTACCGCACCTACGTGGACGCCCAGGACGACGTCGACGCCGCCTGGCAGGACACCGAGTCGTGGACCCGCCGGTCCATCCTCAACACCGCCCGCAGCGGCTTCTTCTCCGCCGACCGCACCGTCCGCGACTACGCCTCCGAGATCTGGCACGTGACCCCGGTCAAAGTAACCCGCTGACCGTCCCCCTCCCCCACGGCCCGGGCCACCCAGCCCGCCGCCCCCGCCCGTCGGCGGCCCGCTGCCGGCACCTGCGGCGCCCCCAGTTCGGCTAGCTGCCCACAATCCCTGCGGGTCGTCCGCGCCGCCCGTTGATCAAGGGATCATCGGGCTCGGCGAGGGCCATCCGGGAGTGCGTTGAGGTTCTCTCCGAGGCCGACGTGCGCTTTGGCGCTGCGGGGCGGTTCCGGCCGACACTCGAGGATGGTGGGCGCTGACGCCGGCGGCAACATTCGATCGAGCGACAGATCATGCCCGACCGCAAAAGGCGAGTCAGTGAAAATGGGGCCTCGGACTGCTCCGGAGGCCCCATTTTCCACGAAAACGCGTAACCGGAATTGCGGGAAGCCCGGTCAGGGGGTGGAGCAGGACACCGAGACGGGAGCGGGGGTGCCGGTTCCGATGTAGCCGAACGTGGTGGACGCGCCGGCTGCCAGGGCACCGTTGTAGCTCACGTTTCCGGCGGTCACGGTGCTGCCGGAAACGGTGTAGGTGGCGCTCCACAACGAGCTCAGCGACTCGCCGCCGGTGAAGGTCCACCGGGCGGACCAGCCACTGATCGGGGCGGCGCCGGCCTTGACCGTCACGTTGGCCTGGAAGCCGCCGTTCCACGTGCTGGCGACCGTCGAGGTGGCGGTGCAGGCGCCGGACGCGGAGGTGGGGGAGGTGGACGGGCTCGGGTCGGGGGACGACGTGGTGGTCTGCGGGGTCGGCGAGGTGGTCGAGATGCCGCCGTCGCTCGTCTTGTAGGACGCTGCCGTGTAGGCCGGCGAGCAGCGGGTGGCGCACGACGTGGGCAGCGCGAAGCCGTACTCGCGGCCGTTGTTGATCAGTTGGTCGTTCGCGTCGCGGACGCGGATCGTGAAGCTCGACGAACCTGCGGTCGACCCCCCGATGATGTACGACTGACCCATGTCACTGTTCATCTTGGCGGTGACCCAGGAGCCGTTCTGCAGGTACTCGACGCCGTGGATGCCGTTGGCCAGGTGACCGACGGCGATCGCCGGCCAGTAGAGCTGCGCGCCCTGCAGGAAACCGATCTTGATGTCGCCGGAGTAGGCCGGGGCGGGCGCGTACTCCCAGCTGACGTGCCGGTTGTTCCAGTGGTCCGGGTAGAGGTCGGGGGCGAACTGGTTGAGCGCCCCCTTGGCCAGGTCGAGGTGGTTCGGGTCGTCGCGGCACCAGGCGTTGGTGTCGCCGCAGCTGTCGGCGACCTGCATCATCAACGTCTTGCCCTGGTAGGCGTCCGACACCCACGAGCCGTTGCGGCAGAACGCCTGGCCGGGTGCGCCGTCGTTGACCCCGGTGCAGTAGTCGTCGATCGTCACCCGCACCCAGCGTCCACAGTTGAGGCCGTTGTTCCAGGCGCCGATCTTGGTCGCGTCGGTGACCGGGCGCGGATAGAAGTTGTAGTCCCCCGGGGTGTTGTAGACGTTGAGCGCCACGAAGTTCTGCGTGTCCAGCTCCGCCTGGGGCAGGCCGCAGCCGCCGAACGGGGCGCCGAGCGCGTCGAAGTAGGTGGCGTTGCCGACGACCGGGGCGGCCTGGGCCGACGGTAGGGCGTAGCCGAGGAAGAAGGCGGCGGCGATCGCGGCGACCGCCGCGGCCAGCCAGGTTCGAGTACGGGAGGCCATCACGGTTCTCCTTCTGGACAAACGACGTGGGAGCGCTCCCATCGTTGACTGTCGATGCTAGACCCGAACGCGCGGGAGAGCTAGAAGGTCGGCTCCCAGGGGCCGTCGACCACGGTGGCCTCGTCCGGCGAGGAGACCGGCCACGGCGGCACGGTGGCGGCGACCACCTCGAGCGGCGCGCCGAGAGCGCGGAACTGGAAGTGTGTGCCGAGCGGGATCGTCAGGCAGACACCCGGTCGCAGCTCGACGGTCTCGGTCACCCCGTCGGCGCGGCGCCAGATCTCGCCGGTGCCGCGCACGACGTACCAGATCTCCTGGACCGTGCGATGGACGACCGCCTTGGCCACTTCGCCGGCGGCAAGCCGGAATTGCGCAAAGCTGCCCGCGCCGGGAATGACGCAGAGCGGTCGCACCTCGGAGCCGTCGGGCGCCGAGACGACCGGAGCGGCGCCGATCGCGACGGTCTCGAACGGCTCGCGCACGACTCCCCCAAGGACCTGGCTCGCTACGGGAGACGAGCCTATCGCTCTAGCCGGCGGCGAAGTACGGCTCGGCCGCCTCCAACCGGGGCACGCGGACGCCCAGCCGGCGCGCCTCGGCCAGCGTGTCGCGGCAGACCGCGCGCAGTTCCTCCGGGTTCGCGTGCGCTGCCGTCAGCATGCGCGCCGGCGGGAAGTGGTTGAACGCCCACGCCAGCGCCGGCGCGGCCAGCCGGAGCGGCGCCGTGAACGGCCGCAGCTCACCGCGATGCCGCCGCAGATCGACACCCCGGGCCTCGGCCAGCGGGAGCAGTTCGCGGGTGGCCAGGATCGCCTCGCGTAGGTCGGCGGTGCGCAGGCCGGCGAGCGAGCCCCGCTTCAGGCTCTGCGTGTGCAGGCCGGCGTTCTGCAGGAAGTGGATCAACAACCAGCCGCGGAAGTCGGAGTTCTCACTGATCCGGAACCCCGCCCCGCGAAACACCTCGCGCACGGCCCGCTCGCGCTCGGTCGGCGGCCGGTCGAGGGTGCCGGCGAAGACCAGCGGCAGCAACGCGCCACGCAGCAGCCCGTCCTCGCCGAAACCGCCGCCGGCCCCGGGAAAGCCCCAGGCCACCTGATCGGCGCGGAGGTGCTCGACAGCGGCCAGCGGCTCGACCCACAGGTTGTTGAACACGAGCACGGTGGCCCGGCCGACACGCGGCCCGAGGAAGGCCGCGGCCTGCGCGAAGCCGTAATGCTGCACGCTCAGCACGATCAGGTCGAAGTCGTGGTCCGGTTCCAGCGACTCGCGGTAGCGCACCGGCCACTTCGCCACGACACGCTTTCCCCACGGCCGGCGGCGGGCGTCGAGAATATCAAGATCAATTACTGGGCCGTACGCCTCCGCGCGCCCCGGCCGTACGAAGAACTCGACGTGATGCCCCGCCTGCTCCAGGGCCCACCCGTACAACCCGCCGATCACGCCCCGGCCGAACATCAAGATCCGCACACCGCACCCCTAGAAGCCAGGACTATACAATCGGAGATCATCTCCAGTTACAAAATATGGAGACAGTCTCCACTTGTCAAACGAGGCCCGCGTGACCGATGCCAAGCCGCTGCGCGCCGACGCGCGCCGCAACCGTGCCACCCTGATCGCCAAAGCCCGCGAACTGTTCACCGACGGCTGCTTCGACCTGCGCTTCGACGACTTCGCCAAACTCGCGGGCGTCGGCACCGGCACCCTCTACCGGCACTTCCCCACCCGCGAAGCCCTGGCCGAGGCGGTCTACCAGGAAGAATTGGCCGCGATGTGCGCCCGCGCCGCCGAACTGCGCACCACCCGGCCCGCCGACGAGGCACTGGAGTCGTTCCTGCGCGGCTTCGTCGACCACCTCTGCGCCCACGAGGGCCTGGCCCGCACCCTCACGTCCCTGATGGCCGGCCAGTCCGCCGCCCTGGCCGACGGCACCCGCGCCCTGACCCAGGCCGTCGCCGACCTCCTGACCACCGGTGCCGCTTCCGGCTCGCTCCGCGACGACGTGGGCCCCGGCGCCATCATGATGGCCCTGCACGGCATCTGCGCCGCCTACGACCAGCCGACCTTCAAGCCCGACGCGGACGCCCTGATCACCCTCCTCCTGGCCGGCCTCAAACCCTGACCCGGCTCGGCTCGGGTGGGCCCGGCTCGGCCCGGCTCAGCTCGGCTCAGCCCGGCCCGGCTCGGCCCGGCTCGGCTCAGCCCGGCTCAGCTCAGCCCGGCTCAGCTCAGCCCGGACCTGCTCCGCCCGGCTCGGACCCGCTCTGCCCGCTGAGATCGGGCCGCGTGCCGTGGCCCGCGCCGTCGGGGATGAGGTCCCGGTCGCGGCCGGCGCCGTGAGCGATCCTGCCTCGCACCGGACCCGCGCCGTCAGGGATCAAGGAGCGGTCCCGGCCTGCGCCATCAGCGATGTGACGCGCCCGGCTCGCGCCGCAAAGACCAGGCCCCGCACACC
>NZ_BOMM01000061.1 GCF_016862195.1 Paractinoplanes ferrugineus
GTCGGCCGGCGCCGTAAAGATCAGGCCGCGCGCCCTCCGGCATCGTCCGGGATCGGGCCGCGGTCCCGGCCGGCATCGAGGTGCGGGCGCGATCGGGGCCGCGCCTTCGGGGACCGGGCGTGACCTCGGCGTGCACCTGCAGAGATCAGCACGCGCCGACGACGAACAGCGCGGTTCTGCCTGGACCGTCATCGATCGGGCCACCGCTGCCGCGTCGGGCGACCGGTAGAAGCGTGCGCGCAGCCGGGACACAGGCTGCGCGCTGAGGGGGCGGGACGGGGCGGGACGGGGCGGGACGGGACGGGGCAGGACGGGGCGGGGCGGGGCGGGGGTCAGGCTGCGGCGCCGCGGAGGATGGCGTCGATCAGCGTCTCGGCAAAACCGTCGTCGGCGATGTTGGGGTTCCAGTTGAGCATGTGCTGCATCATGCCGGGGCCCTGGATCATCAGGAGGGTGAGCTCGATGTCGAGGTCGGGGCGCAGTTCGCCGGATTGCACGCCGCGGCGCAGGACGGAGCGCATGACGTCGCGGCGGGGTTCGATGACCGCCTGGTACATGTGGTGGAGTTGCTCGTCCTTGAGGAACTCGGGCAGCAGGCAGACGGTCGCCTTGCCGTATTTTTGGGCGCGGCCGGAGCGGTTGGCCTTGACCAGCATGACGAGGTCGTCGCGGACCGATTCGCCGGCGGGGGTCGGCAGGGCGCCCTTCATCGCCGCGACGGCGTCGATGATCAGGGCTTCCTTGTTGGGCCACCGGCGGTAGATGGTGGCCTTGCCGACGCCGGCCTTGGCGGCGACGGCTTCGATGGAGATCGCCGCGACGCTCTGGCCGGAGCTGAGCATCTCGAGCACCGCGTCGAGGATGGCTTCGTCGGCCTGCGCGTTACGGGGCCGCCCAGGAGCCTTGCGCTCCTGGGCGGTCTCGACTGTGTTCATGGAATTCATTGTTACTTACGCGTTACGCCTCGACCAGTTCCACGCCCTGCTCCTCGGCCAGGCCTTCGGCGGAGGTGGGGGCGGGAGCGGTCGCGGGACGCTTGCCGGGCAGCCAGACCAGCGCGACGACCGCGCCGAGCAGGGCGAAGACGACACTGCCGATCGCGGCGTAGTGCATGGCCGTGAGGAAGGCGTCGTTGGCCCCGCTGAGCAGCGCCGGAGCGGCGGAACCGGCCTGCTCGGCCACGCCGTACGCCCCGGAGATGGACTCCTTGGCGACGTCGGCCGCCGCGGCCGGCAGGCCGTCGGTCGCCGAACCCAGGTGGCTGCGGTAGGCCGAGGAGAGGATCGCGCCGAGGACGGCCACGCCGAGGGCGCCACCGAGCTGGCGGATCGTGTTGGAGACGGCCGAACCGACGCCGGCCTTCTCGCGGGGCAGGGCCGCCATGATCGATTCGGTGGCCGACGGCATCACGTTGGCCATGCCGACGCCCATCACGAAGAACGCCGCGCCGACGATCCAGATCGGGGTGTCCGCGCCGATGAACAGCCAGGCGGCGAGGCCGAGGGCGACCAGCAGCAGGCCGACGGTGCTGACCGCCTTGGGGCCGAACCGCTTGACCATCGCGGCGCTGCGCGGGGCGAAGATCATCTGAGCGACCGCGAACGGGACGAACAGCGCGCCCGACGCGAGCGGGCCGTAGCCCCGGACCAGCTGCAGGTAGAAGGCACCGAAGAACATCGCGCCCATGGCCCCGAAGAAGACCAGGCCGATGACGCCGGTGGAGGCGGAGAACTGCTTGTTGGCGAAGAGCTTCACGTCCAGCGACGGCATGGCGACGCGCCGCTCCCAGAGGATGAAGCCGGTCAGCACGAGGACCGAGCCGACCAGGGTGCCCCAGGCCAGGGTGTCGCCGAAGCCGTCCTCGCCGCCCTTGATCACGCCGTAGGTGAGCAGGGACAGACCGATGATCGACAGGATGACGCCGACGAAGTCGATGCGGCCGGGCTTCGGGTCACGCGATTCCGGCACCAGCACGGCGACCAGCACGACGCCGGCGACCACGATCGGCACGTTGATCAGGAAGACCGAGCCCCACCAGAAGTGCTCGAGCAGCAGGCCGCCGACGATCGGGCCGATGGCCACCCCGAGGCCGACCGCGCCGGCCCACACGCCGATGGCGCGGCCGCGCTCCTGCGGCGAGAAGACGTTCGCGATGATCGAGAGGGTGGCCGGCATGACGGCGGCGGCACCGAGACCCATCAGGGCGCGGGCGCCGATCAGCTGGCCGGGGCTCGACGCGTAGGCCGAGATCAGCGACGCGATGCCGAACAGCACCAGGCCGGTGACCAGGGTGATCCGGCGGCCGAGGCGGTCGGCCAGGATGCCGGCCGTGAAGAGCAGGCCGGCGAAGACCAGGGTGTACGAGTTGATGGCCCACTCGAGCTCGCTCTGGGTCGCGCCGAGACCGTGCTCCGGGTCGGCGATCGTCCGCAGCGCGACGTTGAGCACCGTGTTGTCGAGGACGACCACCAGAAGGCTGATGACCAGCACTCCGAGAATTGCCCAGCGCCGGGGGTGCCCGGTCTGGGTGGCGGCGGGAGTGTCCATGTGAAGTTCCCTTTTCATTTTCGAAACGAGACTGTTCCGTATCTGTGGGAGACCCTAGTCCCCGCTCGTTGCAAAACGGAACGTCTCCGTATCGGAATGTGGGGTCCGTCACGCCGCAACCCATCCGCTACCCGCCGGGTCCTGCATCCCCGCCCCGGAGCACCGAACATTCAGAACGTGCTGAAGAGATGGCAGAGCTGGATTCCCACCGGGGGCGGGCTCCGAGACGAGGACTGGGCGCGCCGGCACCGGTTGCTGACCCTGCTGCTCGCCGCGTCGGTGGGCGGCCTGACCATCTTCGGGGCGTTCCGCGACGCGCTGGCCGCCCCGTGGCTGACCACGGTGCTGCTGATGCTCGCGTGCGTGGTGGCGGCGGCCCGGCTGCGGTCGCGGCGGCTCGCGTCGATCGCGGTGGCGGTCGGCCTGAACGTCCTGTGCGGGGGCTTCGTCTCCATGTCCGACGGCCTCACCGAGGCGCACTTCTCGTTCTTCATCGCGGTCGCCGCGCTCGCCCTCTACCGCGACTGGGCGCCGTTCGGCGTGTTCCTGGTCGGCACCACCCTGCATCACGCCGTGTTCGGCACGCTGGTCAGCGAGCACACCTACGACCATGCGGGAGCCGCGCAGCACCCGCTGCTGTGGGCTGCGCTGCACGGCGGCGCGGTGCTGCTGGCGGCCGGGTTCCAGCTGGTGCAGTGGGCGCTGACCGAGGACGAGGAGCGGCGCGCCCAGGAGAACCTGGACGACCGCGAGGCCCAGCTCAGCGTCGCGTTCGACGAGACGCCGGTGCCGATGGCCATGCTGTCGCCGGACGGCCTGCTGCTGCGCACCAACTCCGCCTACCGCGCCCTGATGCGCCTGCCCGACGAGCTGCCCGCGGGCTTCGGCCTCGCCGACCTGCCGGTCACCCCGGTCGGCCACACCATGAGCGAGCTCTTCGACGTCCTGACCAGCGACACCTCGTACAACGCGGTACGCCAGTACCAGCGCACCGACGACGGCGAGATGATCTGGGCGGACACCCACAGCACCTCACTGTTCGACAAGGACGGCCGGCTCAAACTGGTCTTCGTGCACGCCATCGACGTCACCGAGTCCCGCCGCCAGCAGGAGGAACTGCGGCACCGGGTGCGGCACGACTCGCTGACCGGGCTGCTGTCCCGCTCGGCGTTCGAGAGCGACCTCCCGCTGCTGCTCGCCGGCGACACCGCGGCCGTGCTCTACATCGACGTCGACCGCTTCAAGTCGATCAACGACGGCTCCGGGCACGCGGCCGGCGACGACGTGCTCAAGGCCATCGCGGCCCGGCTGTCGGCCCTCGTGCCGGCCGGCTCGCTGATCACCCGGGTCGGCGGCGACGAGTTCATCGTCGCGGTCCCCGGCGGCGCCGAGGCCGGCGCGCAGGTCGGTGAGGCCGCCCTGGCCGCGTTCGCCGAGCCGCTGCCGGTCGACGACAACCTGCTCAACGTCTCGCTCAGCATCGGCCTCGCGATGGCGGCCGACGCCGGCTGCGCCGAGGACGCGGTGCTCGCCGCGGACACCGCGATGTACGCGGCCAAGCGGGCCGGCGGCAACCGCGTCAAGGTCTTCAACCAGCAGATGCGGGTGTCCGTGCAGGAGCGGATCACCGGCGAGAAGATGCTGCGCGAGGCGCTGGCCGGGGACCGGCAGCAGAACCTGCCGGTCTGGTTCCAGCCGATCGTGCGGGCCGAGGACGGCGAGATCGTCGGCGCCGAGGCGCTGGTGCGGATGTGCACCGCCGACGGCACCATCCTCGGGCCGGGGCACTTCATCCCGGCCGCCGAGGAGACCGGCCTGATCGTGCCGCTCGGCGAGCACGTGCTGCGGACGGCACTGAGGTACCTCCAGGAGTGGAGCGACGACCTGCGCTACATCTCGGTGAACGTCAGTCCGCGGCAGCTCGCCGAGGCGGACTTCGTGCCGCTGCTCGCCGACCTGCTCACCGCCTCACCCGAGATCGACCCGCGACGCCTCGTCCTGGAGATCACCGAGACAGCGATGCTCGGCTCGTCGCACGACGTCCGGGAACGGCTCGAGACCATCAAGGCGCTCGGCGTACGGATCGCGCTCGACGACTTCGGCACCGGCTACAGCTCGCTGACGTGGCTGCAGAACATCCCGGCCGATGTGGTCAAGCTCGACCGCTCGTTCGTGGCCGGGCTGTCCAGCGACCCGCGCAAGTCCTCGATCATCCAGGCGGTGCTGTGGATGGCCCGCTCGCTCGGCATGTCGGCGGTCGCCGAGGGCGTCGAGGAGGAGGCCGACCAGCTCGCGCTGCACGCGGCCGGCTGCCCGTTCATCCAGGGCTACCTGTTCGGCAAGCCGGTGCCGCCGGCCGAGTTCAGCGAGCGGCTTCAGCGTTCCAGGATGGCCACCACGCCCTGACCGCCGGCCGCGCACACGGAGATCAGGCCACGGCCCGAGCCCTTGCGCGCGAGCAGTTTGGCCAGGGTCGCGACGATGCGGCCGCCGGTGGCCGCGAACGGGTGGCCGGCGGCCAGCGACGAGCCGTGCACGTTGAGCTTGGCCCGGTCGATCGAGCCGAGCGGGGCGTCGAGGCCGAGCTTCTCCTTGCAGAAGCTCGGCGACTCCCACGCCGCCAGGGTGGCCAGCACCTGCGACGCGAACGCCTCGTGGATCTCGTAGAAGTCGAAGTCCTGCAGACTCAGGCCGTTGCGGGCGAGCAGCCGGGGCACCGCGTAGGCCGGGGCCATCAGCAGCCCCTCCTCGCCGTGCACGAAGTCGACCGCCGCGTCCTCGCCGTCCACGAAATAGGCCTGCACCGGCGCGTGGTGCGCCTCGGCCCACTCCTCGGAGGCGAGCAGAACCGTCGAGGCGCCGTCGGTGAGCGGCGACGAGTTGCCGGCGGTCATCGTGGCGTCCTGCTTGCCGAACACCGGCTTGAGCCGGGCCAGCTTCTCGATGGTGGTGTCGGCCCGCAGGTTCTGATCCCGGGTGAGTCCCTGGAAGGGGGTCACCAGATCATCGAAGAAGCCGCTCTCGTACGCCGCGGCCAGGTTGCGGTGCGACGCGAGGGCCAGCTCGTCCTGCGCCTCGCGGGTGATCTGCCAGCGCCGAGCGGTGATCGCCGCGTGGTCACCCATCGACAGCCCGGTACGCGGCTCGGCGTTACGCGGCACGGCCGGCATGAACGCCTGCTGCGGCCGGATCCGCGCCGCCGCCTTGAGCCGGTCGCCGATCGTACGCGCCCGGTTGAGCGCGAGAAGCGCGCGCCGCATGTCCTCGTTGAGCTGCAGCGGAGCGTCGGAGGTCGTGTCCACCCCGCCGGCCACCCCGGCGTCGATCTGGCCCAGCGCGATCTTGTTGGCGACCAGGATCGCCGCCTCCAGGCCGGTGCCGCAGGCCTGCTGGATGTCGTAGGCCGGGGTGCGCGGGTCGAGCCGGGAACCGAGCACCGTCTCGCGGGTCAGGTTGAAGTCGCGTGAGTGCTTCAGGACGGCGCCCGCGACCACCTCGCCGAGCCGCTCCCCGGCCAGCCCGAACCGCGCGACCAGGCCGTCGAGCGCGGCGGTCAGCATGTCCTGGTTCGAGGCCTCGGCGTACCTGGAGTTGGAGCGGGCGAACGGGATGCGGTTTCCCCCCAGCACGGCGACACGACGCACGTTCTGCACTGCATTCCTCCAACGGGTGGCCATATCGTTACTCGTGAGTAGGCTACGCCCATGGGTGACAGGTACGCGAACTTCGCGAACTCCGGACTGGGTCGCGGCGTGGTCAAACGGCTCGGGCTGCCGGACCCGCCCCGGCTGCGCCGCTTCACGGCGGGCACGCCGCTCACGGACGGGCCGGTGCTGCTCGGCGCGGCCCCCGGCGGCCGGCTCGCCGACCACGTCGGCAAGCTGCTCTCCGCCGTCGGCGTACAGGTCGCGGAGTCGGCCGGGGACGGCGACCGGTTCGGCGCGCTGGTCTTCGACGCCACCGGCATCACCGACTCCACCGGCCTGCGCGCGCTCTACGACTTCTTCCACCCGGCCGCGCGCAGTGGCCGTACCTCGGGCCGGGTGGTTGTTCTCGGCACCCCGCCCGAGTCGGCGGCGAACCCGCGCGAGGCCACCGCGCAGCGGGCGCTCGAAGGCCTCACCCGCAGCATCGGCAAGGAGTTCGGGCGGGGCATCACCAGCCAGCTGGTCTACGTCGAGCCGGGTGGCGAGGGGGCCGTCGAATCCACCCTGCGCTTCCTGCTGAGCGGCCGGTCCGCGTACGTGTCGGGGCAGGTCGTCCGGATCGGCGCGGGCACACCGGGCGTCCCGGCCGACTGGGACCGCCCGCTGGACGGCAAGACCGTGCTGGTCACCGGGGCGGCCCGGGGCATCGGGGCGGCCATCGCGCGGGTCGCCGCCCGGGACGGCGCCGAGGTCATCGCGCTGGACGTGCCGGCCGCCGGGGACGCGCTCGCCTCCGTCGCCAACGACGTGCGCGGGCGGGCGCTGCAGCTCGACCTCACCGCGCCGGACGCGCCGCACCGCCTCGCCGACCTGCTCACCGGCCTCGAAGTCATCGTGCACAACGCCGGCATCACCCGGGACCGGACGATCGCCCGGATGGACGAGGGCGGCTGGGACGCGGTGCTCGACGTCAACCTGTCCAGTCAGGAGCGGATCAACGACCTGCTGCTGGCCCGGGGCCTGATCAACGCCGGTGGCCGGATCATCGGGGTGTCCTCGATGGCGGGCATCGCCGGCAACCGGGGGCAGACCAACTACGCCACCAGCAAGGCCGGCGTGATCGGGCTGGTGCAGTCGATGGCCCCGGTGCTCGCCCCGAAGGGCATCACGATCAACGCGGTGGCGCCCGGTTTCATCGAGACGGCCATGACCGCCAAGATGCCGGTCTTCCTGCGCGAGGCCGGGCGGCGGATGAACAGCCTGGCGCAGGGCGGTCTGCCGGTCGACGTGGCCGAGACGATCGCCTGGCTCGCGTCGCCGGGGTCGGCCACGATCACCGGCAACGTGGTGCGGGTCTGCGGCCAGAGCCTGCTGGGGGCGTGAGTTGGCAGTCGTCGAGGTGACCTCCGCCCCGTCGGGGCTCTACCTGCGGGCGGCGCTGGGTCTGCTGCCGGCCCGGCGACCGTCGGCGCTTGGCGACACCGCCCTCGTCCGGCGGCAGGTCGCCGTCGAGCGGGACCATCTCGCCCGGTACGACCGGGTCTGCGGGTTCGGGCTGACCGACACCCTGCCGCCCACCTATCCGCACGTCCTCGCCTTCCCGCTGGCGATGCGGTTGATGTCGGCCGCGGACTTCCCCGTCCCGGTCGTCGGCGTGGTGCACGTCGCCAACCGGATCACTGTGCTGCGGGACATCGACGCGGGCGAGGTGCTCGACGTGCGCGTGGGTTGCGAGAACCTGCGGCCGCACCGCCGGGGCCGGCAGTTCGACGTGGTCGCCTCGGTCTCCAGCGGCGGCGAGACAGTGTGGCGGGGGGTCTCCACCTACCTGTCCCGCGCTCGCGCCGCAGCCCCGGCCACCGAGCGGCCACCGGCGACCGCCGACGAACGCGAATCCCCGGCGCCGAACGGCGCCGGCGTCCCGGCGGCGCCGACGGCACGCTGGACGGTGCCGGCGGACATCGGCATCCGCTACGCCCAGGTGTCCGGGGACCGCAATCCGATTCACACGTCGCGGATCGGGGCGCGGCTGTTCGGGTTCCCGCGGCCGATCGCGCACGGCATGTGGAGCAAAGCCCGAGCGCTCGCCGCGCTCACCGGACGGCTGCCCGACCGGTACACAGTGGACGTCACGTTCAAGCAGCCCGTCCGGCTGCCGTCGACGATCGGCTTCACCGCCGCCGAGGGCGCGACAGGCTGGGAATTCCGGCTCGACGGCGACAAGCCGCATCTTGCGGGCGTGGTTACGCCACCGTAATGTTACCGGCGAGTAAATTCCGGTTTCGGCCCGAAGGGTGTCCGCGCGCATGGAGTTCTGGCTCGACCTCAACGAGGAACACAACGACCTCCGGGAATGGGTCCACGGCTTCGCGGAAGGGGTCATCCGGCCCGCCGCGGCCGAGTGGGACGAGCGCGAGGAGACGCCCTGGCCGATCCTGCAGGAGGCCGCCAAGATCGGTCTCTACGGGTTCGAGTTCCTGATCAACACCTGGGCCGACCACACCGGACTGAGCCTGCCGCTGGTCAACGAGGAACTGTTCTGGGGCGACGGCGGCATCGGCATGGCGATCTCCGGCACCTCGCTCGCGGTGGCCGCGATCTACGGGTCGGGCACGCCGGACCAACTCGTCGAATGGGTGCCGCAGTGCTTCGGCGACGTGGCCGACCCGAAGGTCGGCGCGTTCTGCTCGACCGAGCCCGAGGCCGGCTCCGACGTCGCCGCGATGAAGACCCGGGCCGTCTACCACGAGGCGACCGACGAGTGGGTGCTCACCGGGCAGAAGGCGTACGCGACCAACGGCGGCATCGCCGAGGTGCACGTCGTCACCGCCTCCGTCGACCCGTCGCTCGGCTCGCGCGGGCAGGCCGCGTTCGTCGTCCCGCCGGGCACCGCCGGGCTGGCCGGCACCCGCAAGCTCAAGAAGCTCGGCCTGCGCGCCTCGCACACCGCCGACGTCTTCCTCGACGACGTCCGCGTGCCGGGGCACTGCCTGCTCGGCGGCAAGGAGGCGCTCGACGAGCGGCTCGCGCGGGCCCGGTCCGGGCAGAAGGCGTCGCGGCAGGCCGCGATGAAGACGTTCGAGCTCTCCCGGCCCGCGGTCGGGGCGCAGGCCATCGGGATCGCCCGCGGCGCCTACGAGTACGCCCTCGAGTACGCCAAGAACCGCGTGCAGTTCGGCCGGCCGATCATCGAGAACCAGGCCGTCGCGTTCGCTCTGGCGGACATGCGTACCGAGATCGACGCCGCCCGCCTGCTGGTGTGGCGGGCCGCCTGGATGGGCCGCAACGACCGGCCGTTCCACGCCGGCGAGGGTTCGATGTCGAAGCTCAAGGCCGGCGAGGTGGCGGTGGCCGTCACCGAGAAGGCGGTGCAGATCCTCGGCGGCGCCGGCTATCTGCGCGAGCACCCGGTCGAGCGGATGTACCGGGACGCCAAGATCTACACCATCTTCGAGGGCACCTCGGAGATCCAGCGCCTCGTCATCTCCCGCGCGATCTCCGGGATGCCCATCCGATGAAGGGGCGCCGCCGCCGATGAACATCACCCCGTTCGTCGTCACCACCATGGCCCGGCGGGGGCTGCTCACGCCGGGCGCGCCGCACCGGGTCGGCCGGCAGTTCACCAGCCTGCACCGATGGGGGTTCGGGCTGGCCGGCGAACTGCGGCAGGCCGCCGTGCGGTCGCCGGACCGCGTCGCGGTCGTCGACGAGACCCGGTCCGTGACCTATGCGGAGCTGCTGGACCGGTCCAGCCGCCTCGCCGTCGCGCTGCCGGTCGGGGCGGGCGACCGGGTCGGGGTGCTGTGCCGCAACTCGGCCGCGATGTTGGAGACCCTGATCGCGGTGACCTCCCTGGGCGCCGACCCGGTCCTGATCAACACGGGTCTGTCGGCCGCGCAGCTCGCGGTGGTCGGCAAGGACCAGGAGCTGTCGCTGATCGTGCACGACGACGAGTTCGCCGCGATCGTCGGCGACCTCCCGGGGGCGATCCCGGCGTCGGCCCTGGCCGCGATGATCAGCGCGGTGCCGCCGCAGGAGCTGGCGCCGCCGGCGCGGACCGGGCGCACCATCGTGCTGACCTCCGGCACCACCGGCCTGCCCAAGGGCGCCCAGCGGCCCACCCCCGGCGGCTTCGGCCCGCTCTGCTCGATCATCGACCGGATCCCGCTGCGGGCCGGCGTGCGCGTGCTGATCGCGGCGCCGCTGTTCCACACCTGGGGCTACGCCGGCATGCAGATCGCCCTGGCCCTGCGCGCGACGATCGTGCTGCGCCGCAAGTTCGAGCCGGCGGCGGCCCTGGCGGCCATGCGCGAACACCGGGTGAGCGCGCTGATCGCCGTACCCGTCATGTTGCAGAGCCTGCTGGAGCTCGGACCGCAGGCCGACCGCCCGGCCCTGCGGATCGCCGCGGTCAGCGGCTCCGCCCTGCCCGGCGGGCTCGCCACCCGGTTCATGGACCGGTTCGGCGACGTGCTCTACAACCTGTACGGCTCGACCGAGGCGTCCTGGGCGTCCATCGCGGCACCGGCCGACCTGCGGGCCGCGCCGGACACCGCCGGCCGGCCCCCGCGCGGCACCGTGATCGCCGTGCTCGACGCCGACGGCGCGCCGGTGCCGACCGGCGAGACCGGGCAGCTGTTCGTCGGCAACGAGATGCTGTTCGAGGGCTACACCAACGGCTCCGGCAAGGAACTGCGGGACGGACTGCTGGCGACCGGCGACCTCGGGCACGTCGACGCGGCGGGCCGGGTCTACATCGACGGACGCGCGGACGACATGATCGTCTCCGGCGGTGAGAACGTCTTCCCCGGCGAGGTCGAGGGCCTGCTGGCGGACCTGCCGCAGGTGCGCGAGGTGGCGGTGGTCGGGGTGCCGGACGACGAGTACGGCCAGCGCCTGGCCGCGTACGTGGTGTTGCGGGAGGCCGCTGTGCTCGACGCCGACGCCATACGCGATCATGTGCGCAGCAACCGGGCCCGTTTCTGTGTGCCGCGCGACATCGTGTTCCTCGCCGCGCTGCCTCGCAACGCCACCGGTAAGGTTCTGAAACGCGAGCTGCGGCATTGACCCCCTTGGAGCGTCGCCTATGCATGGAGCGTCGCCTGTGCAGGGCGCCTCGCGGCAGGCCGCGCGCCTGCTCGAACGGGCGCAGGCCGGTGAGGCCGACGCGGTCCTGACCGAGGTCGACTCGATCCTGCGCGAACCCGGCGGCGACCTGGCCGCGATGCACTTCGTGCGCGTGGTCGTGTTCATCGTGCGCGGTGATCTGCGGGCCGCCCTCGACGCCATCGAGCTCATGCTGCGGGCCGCCGAACGCGAGGGCAGCAAGGGCTGGATGGCCTGCGCGCTGTCCACCCGCGCCTCCGAGCGGATGCGGCTCGGGGAGGAGGACGGCGCCGAGTACGACGTCGACCGTGCCCTGCGTGACCTCACCGCGGCCGAGGCGCAGATGCCCGACGACCGCGACCCGATCGCCGCCGTCAACGCGCGGGTCGGCATCGCCGTCGGCTACCAGCAGCTGCGCCTCTACGAGCTGGCCGGCCCGCAGTTCGAGGCCGCCTACGAGATCAGCGCGGCCGACCCGGCGCAGAACGTCAACCGGGCGATGTGGCTGGCCAACCTCGGCGAGATGCATCTGCACTGGGCGCTCGAGCTCTACCAGGTCGACGAGGTCGCGGCGGCCGAGGAGCACACCGCGCTGGCCGAGTGGTTCGCGCAGCGCGCCGTCGACGAGGGCGACACCTCCTACCGCGATTACGCCCTGCTGATGACGGCCTGCGCCCGCGCGGACCGCAACGACCCGCTGAGCGCCTCCATCGACATCGAGCGCTATCTGCGGATCTGCCAGGATCAAGGGATCAGTCCGGCCGCCATCGCCTACAGCGCCCCGTTCCGCGCGGTCGCCCTCAAGCGGATCGGCCGGCTCGACGAGGCCCTCGCGGTGATGACCGAGGCCGTCGCCTCGCTGCCGGCCGACGCCGGCTGGCTGATCACCGCGGCCACCCAGCGCACCCACCTGGTCATGCTGGAGGCACGCGGCTCCGCCGACGCCTCGATCGGTCTGCGGTACGGCGACACGGTGGCGGCCGCCCTCTGGCGCCAGCGGCAGCACACCCTGCACACGGCCAACACCCTGAAGTCCCTCGAGCTGTTGCGCGCCCAGCACGAACAGGCCACCCGGGCGGCCGACCTCGACCCGCTGACCGGCATCGCCAACCGGCGGGCCTTCGACCGGGCGGTCCGCCGGGCCCAGAAGCTGCGCAACGCGGCCGGCGCCACGGTCACGGTCATGATCATCGACGTCGACCAGTTCAAACGGATAAACGACACCCTCGGCCACCCGGTCGGCGACGTGGCACTGCGGGCGATCGCCCGCGCGCTCTCCGCGGTGGTACGCGACCAGGACCTGATAGCCCGCCTCGGCGGTGACGAGTTCGCCGCGTTGCTGGCCGACGCCGACCCGGCCTTCGGTTCCACCATCGCCGCCCGCATGCTGGCCGCGGTGCGCGAACTGCCGGACTCCCCCGCCACCGTCAGCATCGGCGTCGCCACCGCCCCCGCCGACGAACTGGGTGAGGCCCTGCACCGGGCCGATCAGGCGATGTACGACGCGAAACGCTCCGGCGGCGACGCCGTCCGCGAATTCGTCCCGCTGGCCGACTGAGCCCGCCCGAGCAACGCGGGCGCTGCGCCGGGGAGCCGGCGGGGAGGTCGTCGATCATGGAGCCGGAGGTGCCGGGCCGGATCTCATGGTCGCGGGCGGGTTTCATGATCACGGGCGGGGCGGCGATGACGAGCACGGCGACCGGCGGGCCGCGTGTCGGTAGTGACCCCGCGTCAACCGCCGACGAACTCTCGCCCGCGTCGACGCCCCCGGGCCGCGGTAGGTCCGACAGCGCGGCCGACCGCAGACCGTCCCTGCGACCTCTGCGGGTATCCGGTCGAGGTGGAGGCGATCGATGAGTACGACTGCCCGGTGTGCGGGGGGTCAGCTGGAGATCGGTTCCGCGAGCCTGCGTAGTCGTCGACTCCACAGTCGGGCGGGCCGGCCAGTTTCCGATGCCCGGCCTCGGTATCGGGCAGGGCCGCGTCGGGCAGCCGGTTGCCCCGAAGCGTCGGACCGCCGGCAGCCACGTCCCGGACAGACCTACCCGAGGGTGGCCGGGTCCCGGTCAACGGCCCGCCGGTGCCACCCGGCCCGGCGACAACACCGGGCGAGGCCGGCGCGGTTGACGTAGCGCGTCGGTGCGGGCCCGGCGCCCCGGCGGTCAGCCCCAGGCGCGATCGAGGCCCGGCGGGCGTCGGACAGCTCGGACGGGTGTCCGCGGGTTCAGCCGGCGGCAACGGCGGGGCTTTCGCGGGGCTACCGGAACACGCCCAGATACATGCAGTGGTCGGAGTAGCCGGTGTCCGCGCGGGCCACGCCGGCCGGGGTCAGGAAGCCCGGACTGCCGAACAGGTAATCGATCTTGCGGGGCACCGGGATGAACGTCGACAGCGGGCGCGTGCGGGTGCGGTTGGCCTCGGTGAACGAGGTGTAGAAGCCGTTCAGGGCACTGTCCTGCGGGGTCGAGTTGAGATCACCGCCGAAGATCACCGGGCTGGTGGCGGCGATCGGGGTCAGCCAGTGCCGCAGCGCGGCCAGTTGGGCGGCCAGGTTGGGGCCGCGGGTGGTCGTGTGGGTGGTCACCACGAACACGGTGCGGCGTGGCAGCACCACGGTCGCGCCCAGCACCACACGCCCCTCGGACGCGTCCCGATAGGGGCTGGGCAGGCGGTAGATGACCCGGCTGGCGAACGAGCCGCGGGCCACGATCGCGACGCCGAACGCCGTACCGTGCTTGGTGTCGTCGTTGTCGCACTGACCGCCGCCGGCCTGGCGCGCGAAGGTGGCGCGATAGCCGTACGGCGCCAGCCGCGCCTGCAGCGCCAGGAACTGCGAATAGCAGACCTCCTGGAGCAGGGCCACGGTCGCCCGCAGCCGGTAGATCCGGTAGGCGATGTTGGCGCTCGTCGCGGCGGTCTCCCCACCCCGGCACACGTTGCCGCAGATGTTGAACGTGACCGCCCGCACCGGCATCACCCGGGAGACCGCCGCCGCGGCGGGCATGGCGGCCGCGGGGGCGGCGGTGACGGGCACGAGAGCGGCCACGGCAATCATCGCGGCGAGGGCCAGGCGACGGAATCTCATGCCAGACGCTTCGGCGTGTCCCCGGTGCGAAGCCAGGTAATACCGGTCGCGGTCTGGTTGCCGCCGCGGCCGGGGCGACGGCCGGGCAGGGAGATTCTCATGATGAACCAGTCAACCCGACTTACGGTGCGGAAGCTATCGACCATGCGAGTGACGGCAGGTCCACGGCGCCGGACGGGTCGATCGTGGCGTCGCCGGCCTCGTGACTCCAGGCGGCCGGCGGCAGCTTCGCCGCGACGCGGCGACCGCCGAAATTCAGGGCGACAGCCAGGCGACCCGCTTCCGTCATCAGGGTGTACGCCATGACGCCGTCACCCAGCGTGTGCATCTCGGTCGTTGCCCGCACCAGCCACGGGTGCCGCCGCCGGATGCCGATCAGCTGCTGGTGCAGGTGCTGGATCTCCGAACCGTCCGTGCCCAGGTCGTCCGGAGCGGGCGGGAACTCCGGGCGGATCGCGTCGTCGCCGCCCGCGCGCTCCTGTTTCACCGCCCGCCAGCCGCGCTCGTCACCGGCGTAGACCGACGGGACGCCACCCACCGTGAACAGCACCGCGAGCGCGTGCGGCAGGTGCCGGGGCTCGGTCAGCCGGCTCGCGATCCGGGTCACGTCGTGGTTGCCCACGAAGGTCTGCGGCGCGAACGTCGCCAGCATCTCGTTGTGGCGGGTCAACGCCCACGCCAGCTCGTGCGGATTGGTGTCGTTCAGCGAGCTCCAGATCGCCTTCCACAACTCGTACTGGGTGACGGTGTCGAGGCCACCCTCCACCACGTACGCGGAGTAGTCGCCGTGGATGATCTCGCCGCTGAACCAGACGCCGGGGTGTTTCGCCCGGACCCGATCGGTGACCGTGCGCCAGAACGGGACCGGCACGGCGTAGGCGGCGTCCAGCCGCCACGCGTCGACTCCCCGCGAGGTCCAGTAGTCGAGGACGCCGGCCACCTGGTCGGCCACCGCCGGGTTGGCGTGATTGAGCGTCACCAGATTGCGGTGGCCCTCGAAGACCTGGAAGTCGTCGCCCGCCGGGACGAACCAGTCGGCGGCCCCGGCCCGGAACTGCGGATAGGACCGGCCCACGTGGTTGAAGACGCCGTCGAGCATCACCCGTACACCCCGGGATCTGGCCTTGTCGATGAGCGCGACCAGATCGGCTTCCGTGCCCAGCCGCGGGTCGACCCGGAAATGGTCGGTGGTGTCGTAGCCGTGGGACTCGGCGGCGAACACCGGCCCGAGCATCAGGCCGTTGCAGCCGAGGGTCAGCAGGTGGTCGAGCCAGTCGGCCAGGTCAGGCAGCTTGCGCCGGCCGTTGCCGAGGAAGCCCAGCGGATAGACGTGCCACCAGATCGCATGGTCCGACCAGTTCATCTGGACCAGGGTACGGTGCGGACCGCTTTCCCGGCCTCACGTCCTCGCCTCGCCTTCCTCCCGCCTCGCCTTCCTCCCGCCTCGCCTTCCTCCCACCTCGCCTTCCTCCCACCTCGCCTTCCTCCCACCTCGCCTTCCTCCCACCTCGCCTTCCTCCCACCTCG
>NZ_BOMM01000062.1 GCF_016862195.1 Paractinoplanes ferrugineus
CCTTCCTCCCACCTCGCCTTCCTCCCACCTCGCCTTCCTCCCACCTCGCCTTCCTCCCACCTCGCCTTCCTCCCACCTCGCCTTCCTCCCCTGCGAAACCGGCGCAGTGGCGCGAGGCGACTCGGCGTGAACGCCCGAAAGCTGGTCTAATCGGGTGCCGTCGCGTCCCGGTGAGGAAGTGCCCGGACGACGGCGAGCCGAAGGAGGACCGGTGCGGAACGGTGGACCCGAAGACCTCGTCACCATGCAGCGCATCGTCCAGCGCGACTGGACGCCCGACAGCCACTGGCACATCGGCGACCTGGCTTGGCAACGACCCTCCATGGCCGACCGGCGCATCGCCCTGTGGGACGACGTCGCCTGGGCCTGGATCACCGACCCGCCCGCCCCGCGCCCGGCTGCCGCACCTTTCGCCGCCGGCCCTGGCGCTCCTGGCCCTGGTGCCAGCGGCTCCGGTGCGGCCGGGCCTGGCGGTGCCGGCTCTCGTGCTGCCGGGCCTGGTGCTAGCGGCTCCGGTGCTGCCGGGCCTGGTGCTGCGTGGCGGGTTGCTGCTGGCCCTGGCGCTGCCGGGCCGGTGGGACCGGTCGGGCCGGTTGGGTTGGCCGGGCCGGTTGGTCTGGCGGGGCCGGCCGGTCCTCCCTGGCCGGCTGATCTGAGCCTGCATTCGCCGGCCGAGCTGATCGGCGAGGTGCTCACCTGGTTCGACGAGGTCACCGGCGGCGGGCGGAGCGTCACGGTGATGGACACCGACAAGGCTGCCATCGACGCCCTGCGGGCCGCCGGCTACCGGCCCACCGACGGCCCGTTCTTCCGGCACTGCCTGCGCGAACTCGACGACTCCCTGCCCCGGCCGACCCTGCCCGACGGCTACCGTCTGCGCCCCGTCCAGCCGGGCGAACTCGCCGCCCGCGCCGCCGCGCACCGAGCCGCGTGGCGACCGAAACGGCTCGGCGAGATGCAGGTGCCACCCGTCGACCTGGGTGACGGCGAGTCCGGCATGACCACCAGCCGTTACGCGGACCTCATCGGGCACTGGCCGTACCGTTCCGATCTGGACCTGGTCGTCGAAGCCCCCGACGGCACACTTGTCGCGTCGGCGCTGGGCTGGCTCGACGAGGACAACCGGTCGGCCCTGCTCGAGCCGGTCGGCGTGGACCCCCGCCACAGCCGCCGCGGCCTCGGCGTCGCGGTGAGCCTGGCCTGCCTGCACGCGATGCGCCACGCCGGCGCCACCCAGTCCGTAGTCTGCCCCCGAGGCGACGACGCCTACCCGGTGCCGCGCCGCCTCTACCACGCAGTCGGCTTCCGAGACGCCGGCCGAACCGTGACCCACCGCCGCTGACCCCCTCTTCTCCGGCCCACCTTCTTCTCTCCGGCCCACCTTCTTCTCTCCGGCCCACCTTCTTCTCTCCGGCCCACCTTCTTCTCTCCGGCCCA
>NZ_BOMM01000063.1 GCF_016862195.1 Paractinoplanes ferrugineus
AAGCCGTCGTGCGGGGTGAGCTTGGAGTCGACGCAGGTGTCGGTGAGGATCACCTGGCCGTTGACCACCTTGCCGGCGCCGCTACCCGCGGGCTTGCTGGTCTCGGCGGCACTGGAGATGGTGGTGACACCGACGACCAGGCCCAGTGCGGCGACCACCGCCCCGACCGCGAGGAGCCGCCGGTTGCCCCCTGCGGGGGCGGTCGCACGGCGGTAAGCCGACCTACGCATGCGCGTACCTCTTCTTCGAAGAATCTGACCGGTCCCCTGACAGCCGGCTCCCAGACGGTAAAAGGAAGCGCGCGTAATAGCAATTGAAGAAGCGAATTTGATGAATTCTTGGCCCATTCTTAAAGAAAAGATATGGGGGTGGCTCGAACTCCGAGCATCCTCCGAACGGGGGATGTCCGGAGTTCAACAAGATCACGATAAATTTCGCTGACCTGCGTGGATCGATATCGCTCACCGTAGCGCCTCGCGTACGCGGCCTCGCCGCCGCCGCTGGGAAGAAATGTAAACCATTCACGACCCGGCGAAGCTGAGAAGTAGCTATGAGTTGAAATCGGCCAGCTATTCAATACGATTGGCAGGTGCCTGCTCACGCCTATCTCGAGGCCCCGGTTCCGTTGGCGTTCGCCCATCGGGGCGGTGCGGCGGCGGGCGACGAGAACACCGCGGAGGCGTTCGGGCGGGCCGTGCGGCTCGGCTATCGCTACGTCGAGACCGACGTGCATGCCACCGCCGACGGTGTGCCGGTCATCTTCCATGACGACACGCTGGTCCGGCTGACCGGCCGCAGTGGCCGGGTCGAGGACCTTGGTTGGGCCGATCTGGCCACCGTGCGGGTCGGTGGGGCGGCCGTGATCCCGCGCCTCGACGAGACCCTGGCGTCCTGGCCGGCCATCCGGTTCAACATCGACGTGAAAGCCGACTCGGGGGCCGCACCCGCTGTCGAGACGATCCGGCGGGCCTCGGCCGAGCACCGGGTGCTGCTCGCCTCGTTCAGCGACGCCCGCCTCGCCGTGCTCCGAGACCTGGCCGGTCCGTCCGTCGCCACCTCGATGGGCCTGGGCTCGGTGCTGCGGCTGCGGCTGGCCTCGCTGGTCGGGCGCAAGGTGCGCCCGCACCCGTCGGTGGTCGCGGCTCAGGTCCCGGCGCGGCATGCCGGGTTGACCGTGGTCGACCGGGCTTTTCTCAGTTGCTGCCACCGGTCGGGCCTGCAGGTGCACGTGTGGACGGTGGACGATCGGGCGGAGATCGCCCGGCTGCTCGAGTTGGGCGTCGACGGCATCATGACCGACGATCTCGAGGCACTGCGGGACACGTACGTCGCTCGTGGAGCCTGGCATACCTGGTAGACACACGGTCTTTGTCCCAGGAAGTCCAATTTGAGGTAATTTACCGAGACTCGCTTACGAGGGTCTGCGCACTGTCCTACCTTGGGGCACGTTCAAGTGGGACAAATCATCCGAATTGGAGCGCAGAACCGTGTTCTCTTCACGTTCTTCGCGAGTTGCTCGCGGCGGCCTCGTGGCCGCTCTGACCTTTTCCATAGCGGTCGTCGTAGCGCCTGCCACCGCGTTCGCCGACGACGAGCCGCTGATCGACTACAAGACGTTCTCGGGCTCGTCGACGACGCTCGACCGGAACGGCACCGCCGACATCGTCGTCTCGACCGGGCACCTCCGGCAGCGCATCCTGCGGATGACCGCCGGCGGCTTCCGGCAGACCGGGTCGGCCTGGGATCGCCAGAAGATCGACCTGACCGACTCGTTCGAGTCGTCCTTCAAGGTTTACCTGCATCACGGACGGCCGGGCGCGGACGGCATCGCGTTCCTGGTCCAGACCGAGGGCCCGCGGGCGCTCGGCGGATGGGGCGGCGGCCTCGGCTACCGCGGCATCAAGCGGAGCGTCGCGATCGAGTTCGACACGTTCCAGAACACCCCGGACCCGAGCAGCAACCACCTCGCGGTGGTGCTCGGTGGCAACCCCGACTCGCACCACAGCGTCGGTGAGCCGTCGATCCCGTTGTTCGGGCGGCCGTTCATGGCACGGGTCCACTACGACGCGGACACCAACCGGTTGCGTGTCTACGTGAAGTCGCTGCGCGCGGGCTCCAAGGAGCAGCTGGCGCTCGAGGACACCGTGGACCTGGCCGCCGAGGCCGGTGCGATGAGCGCCTGGGTCGGCTTCACCGCCGCCACCGGCAGCGCGCTGTCGAAGCAGGACATCTATTCGTGGTCGGTCTCGGCCTCCGGGGCCTGACCGAACGACGGCGCCGTCGGTGCCGCGGATCTTCGCGGTACCGGCCGTGCCTGCCCGTACGCCTCCGCACTCGAGCCTTGGAGAACTGTCATGTCCACGGTCCCCTACGTTGAGCCATCGGCTGGAACGGGAACCGAGCTGCCTCCGCCCGCGCTGGTGGACGCGAGTGAGCCACTGGTCAGCGTGATCATCCCCGCCCTCAACGAGGCGCGGAACCTGCCCCATGTGATGGCCGCTCTTCCCGAGGTCGACGAGGTCATCCTCGTCGACGGCGGCTCCGTCGACGACACGGTCGAGGTCGCCCGCCGGCTGATGCCCGGCATCCGCGTCGTCACTCAGAACCGCCGCGGCAAGGGCAACGCCCTGGCCTGCGGCTTCGCGGCGGCCACCGGGGACATCCTGGTGATGATCGACGCGGACGGGTCGACCGACCCACGGGAGATCCCGAGCTTCATCGCCGCGCTGCGAGCCGGGGCCGACTTCGCCAAGGGCTCGCGGTTCCACGGTGCCGGCGGCAGCGCCGACATCACCCGCCTGCGCAGCGCCGGCAACAAGTGCCTGAGCCTGCTGGTCAACACCATGTTCCGGACCCGCTACAGCGATCTGTGCTACGGCTACAACGCGTTCTGGGCCCGGCACCTCGACGTCTTCGACCTGGACAGCACCTCCCCGGCGCCCAAGGGCGGGGACGGCCGGCTGTGGGGCGACGGCTTCGAGATCGAGACCCTGCTCAACCTGCGGGCCGCCCGGGGCCGGCTGCGTATCGTCGAGGTGCCCAGCTTCGAGCAGGCCCGGATCCACGGGGAGAGCAACCTCAACGCGTTGACCGACGGCATCCGGGTGCTGCGGACCATCGCCCGGGAGTGGCCGCGGCGCCGTACGGCGATCAACGCCGTGGAGCGCGCCCGGTGAGGATCGGCGTCGTCACCGGCGCCTACCACCCCGACGTCGGCGGGGTGGAGACGCACGCCCGCCGCCTCTGCGCCGCGCTCGTCGCGGCCGGCGACGAGGTCGAAGTGCTCACCCAGCACGCGGTGGGCGCCGACGAGACGATCGACGGGGTGCTGGTCCGGCGCTTCCCACTCACCGTGGCCGCGCGGAACTACCGGTTCTCCGCCGCCCTGTGGAGCTACCTGCGCGGGCACGCCGGCCGTTACGACCTGCTGCACGCGCACAGCTACCACGCTCTCGCGGCCCTGCCGGCCGCGCTGACCAACGACACTCCGCTGGTCTTCACCCCGCACTACCACGGGACCGGGCACAGCCGGGTGCGCCGGGCCCTGCACCCGATCTACCGCCCGGTGGGTCGCCGGATCATCGCCCGGTCGAGCCGGCTCATCGCCGTCACCAACGCCGAGCGGGAGCTGCTGGTACGGCATTTCCCTGAGGCCGCCGACCGGATCGTGGTCATCCCGAACGGCACCGACCCGGTCCGCTTCGACATCGAGGTCGCCGACGAGCCCGGCCGCAGCATCCTCTGCGTCGGGCGACTCGAACGCTACAAACGGGTCGACCGGGTGATCCGGGCGATGACGCGGCTCAGCGACGAGCACCGGCTCGACGTGGTCGGCGCCGGACCGGCCCGCGACGAGCTCGAGCAGCTGGCCCGGCGGCTCGGGCTCGGCGACGACCGGGTGCGCTTCCACGGGCGGCTGGCCGAGGACACGTTCGCGACCCGGATGACGGTGGCCGCCGCGGCGGTCTCGGCCTCGGCTCACGAGGCGTTCGGGATGGCGGTCGCCGACGCGTTGGCGGCCGGCCTGCCGACCGTGGCCTCGTTCATCCCGGCCCACCGGGAGCTCGCCGTGATGGCCGGGTCCGGCGTGCCGCTGTGGCTGGTCAACCCGGACGACGAGGTCGCGCTCGCGGACGCGCTGCGGGTCGCGTCCGCCACCGAGCGCATCGACCTCGGCCGCCACCCCCTGCCCACCTGGAGCGACGTGGTGCTGGAGACCCGCGAGGTCTACGCCGGCGTGGTGCCCCGGGCGCGACTGATCGAGCAGAGCGGGGCGGGAGCAACCGAACGATGACCTTGATCGCGCCCACCCCCGTCCGGTCCGAGACCACCGAACCCCGCGTCGAGCCGAAGCGGGACCGCAGCTCACTCTGGTGCGCCTTGTCGCTGACCGTCGCGGGGGTGGCCGGCGCGGTGGCGCTGGTCGCGGCGGATCGGGCCGCCGAGTGGGGGCGGGGCCGCCCGTTCGAGCTGTTCTGGCTCGGGATGCTGGTCTTCACCCTGCCGGCGGCGTACTGGGCGGGCCGCCGAGCCACGGCATCCCGGCTGCGGCTCGCGGTGCTCATCGCGTACGCAAGCTTCTCCTATCTGCCGAAACTGCTGCGCAACCCGACCGGCCCGCTGTACCACGACGAATTCGCGCATTGGCGGCAGAGCCGCCAGATCCTCTTCGACGGGCGCCTGTTCGAGACGAACCCGATCGTGCGGGTGATCGGCGACTTCCCCGGGCTGCACTCGCTTGTCGCCTCGGTGTCGTCGCTCACCGGCTTCTCGGTCTGGCACGCCGCGCTCGCCGTGCTGATCGCCTCGCACGTGCTGCTGGTGCTCGGGGTGGCGGTGCTCGCCCAGGAGATCTGGCGGGACGGGCGGATCGCCGCGATCGCCGCCCTGATCTACGGCTTGAACAGCTCGTTCCTCTTCTTCGACACGCAGTTCGGTTACGAGTCGCTGGCCATCACCCTCTGGGTGTGGGCGCTGGTCGGCGTGTTCCGGGCGGTGCGCTCGCCCCGGATGGCCGGTCTTGCCCTGCTGCTGACCCTCGCCACCGTCGTCACCCACCACCTGACCGCGCTCGGTCTGCTCGCCACCATGCTGATCATCGCGGTCGTGCTCACCGTCAGTCGTCATCCGCGGGCGTGGGTCGCGTGGGGGCTCGCCCTCGGGGCGGCGGCCATGACCACCGGCTGGCTCCTCTGGGTGGCCCCGAAGACGGCCAGTTACCTCGACCCCTACCTCGGTAGGGCGCTCAACCAGTTCGCCGCGATGTTCGCCGACAACGGCGAGAGCGGCCGCACCCTGTTCAAGCAGTCGATCGCGCCGTGGTGGGAGCAGAAGACCGCGTTCGCGGCCCAGATCTGCGCGCTCGTCCTCGTTGCCGCGGCCGCGGTGAACTTCTGGAAACAGGGCTTCTTCAAGCGGGGGGAGCGCGAGCCCGCCGCGCTCGCCATGCTGGTTCTCGGCGCCTGCTACTTCCCGGCCGCGGTGCTCATCCTGACCCCGTCCGGGGCCGAGGGGGCGCGCCGCTCCTGGGCGTTCAGCTATCTCGGCATCGCGCTGGTGGTGGCGCCGCTCGCGGTCCGGCTGCTGGACCGCTGGGCCGCCAAGGCCGCGGTCGCCCTGCTCACCGTGTTCGCGATCGTGCTGGTGGGCAACACCGCCGCCGGGATGAACCCGTCCTACCGGTTTCCCGGCCCGCCGGTCTACGGCTCGGACACCCGCGCCATGACCCCCGAGGTGGTCGCCGCCTCGCAGTGGCTGCGCGCCACCCAGGGACGCGACCTGCGCATCGTCGCCGACCGCTACTCCGGGCTGATCTTCGGCTCGTTCGGCGGGCAGGAACCGGTCACCGGCTCGGTCACCTTCCCCACCTACGACGTCTACCTCGCGCAGCCCGGGAAACCGGTGTCGCCGCAGCTCATCGCGCAACTCAGCGGATGGCGGTTCAGCTATCTCGTGGTCGACCGGCGGATGGCCCGGGAGGTTCCGGAGATCCAGATCTACTTCGAGAACAACGAACCGATCGCGCACAACGGCAAGCCCGGCTTCACGATCGGCCAGCTCGCCAAGTTCGACCGGATGCCGTGGACCATCAAGATCTACGACAGCGGGGACATCGCGATCTACCGCTTCGACTTCTCGGTGCTCAAATGACAACGATCCGCATCATCGCCGCAGACCTCGCGGCCCTCGGCCTGCTCGCCCTCGGCGCCGGCCATCCCGGAATGCGCTGGTGGCTGTCGCCCCTGCTGTTGTTCGTCCTGCTCGCCACCGGCGAACTGTGGCTGCGCGTGCTGATCCCCGAGGCGGTCGCCCCGGTCGCCCGGATCGGCATCGACGCGGTCTGCGGCCTGGTCAGTCTGCCGCTCGTCACCCTCGTCCTGCACCTGCTGGCGGTGCCGGTGCGGGCCGGGCCGACCGTGGCCGGCCTCGCTCTGCTGGCGGCGGTGCTGGGTGGCGGCGCGCTCCGGCGGGAACGCTCCGGCCGGGCGCCGGACGACCCGCGCCTCGCCCGGACGCTCGCGGCGATCGCGATCCCCGCGGTGGTCACGCTGATCGTCGGCGGTTCGGCGGCGATCGCGTACGTCCGGCTGCCGCACCCCCCGCAGCCCGGCTTCACCAGCCTGGCCCTCGGTGGCTGGGCGGCCGGCATCGGCCACCCGGTGACGTTCCCCCGGCGCGGTCTCGAGGTGCCGGTCGAGGTGCGCAGCTCCGGCCGGCCCGGCGCGGTCGCGCGGCTGCGGGTCAGCGTGGGCGACCGCCCGGCCGGCGCGCCCCGGGAGGTGCCGGTCGAGGCGAACACCACCCGCTCGTTCACCGTGCACGTGCCGTCACCGCTGACCGGTTGCCTGACCCGCATCGAGATCAGCGTGGGCGGGGCGAGCACCGTCTTCTACGGGCGGGGGCCGGCCGCGTGCTGAAGGACTCGCTGGCGCGTAACAGCGTTCTGATCATGCTGAGCACGGTCGGTACGAGCGGGCTCGGTTATCTCTACTGGATGGTGGCCGCCCGGGAGTTGCCCCGGCCGGCGATCGGCACCGCCACCGCCCTGATCTCGGCGGCCACGGTGGTGAGCATGATCGCCAACCTGGGGCTGGGGCACATGTTCATCCAGCGCCTGCCGTCCACCGCGTCCGGCGCGGTCGGCGGGTCGGCGGCGTGGTCGCGGATCGTCAGTGCGGGGCTGTTGATCGGGTGTGCGGCGACCGCCTTCGCGTCGGCCGCTGCCGTGCTCGTGCTGCCGCGCCTGGCCGGCAATTTCGGTTTTCTGGACGGCCTGTCGGGTGCGGCGGCCCTGATCGTCACGGCGGTCGCGCTGACCGCCTCGATGCTGCTCGATTACGTCTTCGTCGCCCACCGGGCCAGCCAGGGCATGCTCTGGCGCAACCTGGCCCTGGCCGCCGGCAAGCTGACCGCGCTGGCCGGGCTGACCGCGGCGGGCTGGGCGTCGGCGTCGGCGGTGGTGCTCGCGTGGACCGTGCCGTCGCTGCTCGTCTCGATCTACACGCTGCGCTGGAGCCTGCGCCGGCTGCGTCCCGGCTGGCGGCTCGGCGGCGGCGGTCTCGGCGCCGAACTCCGGCACGTGCGCGGCTCGATGACCGGCCACCACCTGGTCAACCTGGCCCAGGCCGGGCCGGCCGCGGTGCTCCCGGTGCTGGTCACCGCCCGGCTGGGGGCGGCCGAGAACGCCCATTTCTATGTGGCCTGGATGACCGCGTCGGTGCTGTTCATGGTCTCGCCCGCGGTGGCGGCGGCGCTCTACGCCGAACGCACCAACGCCAACGCCCGTTCGGCCTCGCTGCCGCGGGCGTCGCTGGTGGTCCTGGTCGTGATCGGCGGCCCGGCGGTGGTCCTGTTCCTGGCCGGGGGCTGGATCCTGAGCCTGTTCAGTCCGGCCTACGCGGTCGCCGGCGGTCTGCTGCTGAAGATCCTGGTGCTGGCCGCGATCCCGGACGCGATCACCAACCTGGCGGTGGCGCACTGGCGCTCGACCGGCCGGCTGCGCCGCTGCGTACGCCTCAACCTGGTGATGGCGGTCAGCTGCCTGACCCTGACCTGGTGGTGGCTCCCGTCGTGGGGCATCGAGGCGGCCGGCCTGGCCTGGCTGTCCGGTCAGTCGCTGGGCGCCCTGCTGGTGGCCGTCCTGGCCGGCGGGGACCGGTACGCCGGCCGGATCCGGGCCTGGCCCCGGTCGACGGCACTGGCCGTGCACGACTTCTTCGTCGATCCGGTCCGCCGGGCCGGGTCGTTGCGTGGCCGCATCGCACCCCGGCCCCGGCAACCCCGCGGCGGCGCGCGCCCGCTCCTCCAGCCGGCCGTCCGCGGGCGGCCGGACCTGCGGCTGCCCGCCGGCTCGCGCCGCCCCTCGCCGCACTCCCGCCCCCGTTCGCGATCTTGGAGAGTCCCGTGAGGATCCTGCATCTGGCCAACCTCTACGCGCCCGTCATCGGCGGGCTCGAACGCAGCATCGCCACCAGCAGCGAGGAACTGGTGCGGCGCGGCCACGAGGTCACCGTGCTCACCCTGGCCACCGCCAAGGCGGCCGGCCCCGAGACCCGCAACGGCGTACGCGTCCTGCGCGTCCGCAGCATCGCCAACACCGTGCTGCCCGGCCTCAACCAGGACCCGGGCAAGCCGTTCCACCCGACCGCGCCCGATCCGCTGACCCTCGCCGACATCCGGCGGGAGCTGCGAACCGGGCGGTACGACGTGGTGCACAGCCACGACTGGCTGATGTACAGCTATCTGCCGCTGCGCTTCGGCCCGGACGGCCTGCCGCACGTGCACACCGCCCACGACTTCGGGCTGGCCTGCGTGAAGAAGACGTTCGCCCGGGACGGTGGGGGCTGCACGACCGGGCCGAGGTTGTCGCGCTGCCTGCCGTGCGCGTCGAGCCAGTACGGCCGGCCCCGAGCCGCCGTGCTGACCGCCGCCCTGCGCGCCCACCGGCATCGGGGGATCGACGCCCTGACCGCCATCTCGCCCTCCGTGGCGCGGGCGTTGGAACAGGCGAAACTACCCGAGGGCCTACCGGTACGGGTGGTGAGCAGCCTCGTTCCGGACGGGCTCGACGAGCTGGCCCGGGCCACGGAGCGGCCGGACTGGCTGCCGGACCGGCCGTACCTGTTGTTCGTCGGCGCTCTCGGACCGCACAAGGGCGTGGACGTGTTGTTCACCGCGTACCGGAAGCTGGTGGCGCAATGGCGCGGCAGTGCGCCCGCCCCCGCGCTGGTCTGCGTCGGGACCCCGCGCTCGGACACCCCGCCGATCCCGCCGGGGGTGCTGGTGCGTCATGACGTGCCGCACGCGCAGGTGATGGCGGCCTGGCACGGCGCGGCGGCCGGCGTCGTGCCGTCCCTGAACGAGGCGATGGGGCAGGTGGCGGTGGAGGCGCTGCTCGCGCGTACGCCGGTGATCGCCTCCCGGGTGGGCGGCCTCGCCGACATGATCCGCGACGGCGAGAGCGGCCTGCACATCCCGCCCGGCGACGCGGACGCCCTGCATGCGGCCCTGTCCCGGGTGCTGACCGACCCGGCCCTGGCCGACCGGCTCCGAGCCGCCGGTTACCGGCGCGGCCTCGACTTCACGGCCGCCCGAGTGGTCCCGCAGATCGAGGAGGTCTACCGTGCCGTCGCCTGAGACCCGCGTCCCCGCCGTCCGCCCACCGGTTCCCGGTCCGATTCATCCGGAAAGCCTGTTCGAAGTGCCTCGGCCGCGCGTGCTCGTGGTGGGCTCCGGCTGGCGGTTTCTCTCCGGGATCAGCTATTACACCTGCCGGCTCGCCAACGCGCTCGACTCCCGCTTCGACGTCGGTGCCCTGCTCATGCGGCAACTGCTGCCGTCCCGGCTCTATCCGGGCCGGGAGCGGGTCGGCAAGCAGCTCTGCGATCTGCGCTATGCCGACCGGATCCCGGTCTTTGACGGCATCGACTGGTGGGGGCTGCCCAGTCTCGCGCGAGCAGTCCAATTTATGCGTAAATTTCGTCCTGAAGTGCTCGTGCTGCAGTGGTGGACAGGCACCGTGCTGCACTCGTACCTCACTCTCGTCCTCGCCGCCCGCCTCACCGGCGTGAAGGTGATCGTCGAGTTCCACGAGGTGCAGGACACCGGCGAGGCGCAGCATCGCCTGGCCGCCGCCTACGTGCGCAAATTCATCCAGCCGCTGCTGCGGCGCACCGACGGCGTGGTGGTCCACTCGCGCTTCGATCAAGAGAGCCTGCGGCAGACGTACGGCCTGCGTGACGTCCCGTCGGTGGTCGCCAAACACGGCCCGTTCGACCACCACGAGGCCACCGTCCCCGGCCCACGCGCTCCCGGCGGCCCGCGCCGGATCCTGTTCTTCGGGACCATCCGCCCGTACAAGGGGCTGGAGGACCTGATCGAAGCCTTCGCGACCCTGCCCGGCGACTACCGCCTGACCGTGGTGGGCGAGACCTGGGAGGGCTGGACGTTGCCGGCCGACCTGATCGCCACCTCGCCGGCCGCCGCCCGCATCGAATTCGTCAACCGCTACGTGGCCGACGCCGAGGTGGACGCCTACTTCGCGGACGCCGACCTGGTCGTGCTCCCGTACCGGCGGAGCTCGGCGAGCGGCCCGCTGCACATCGCGATGAGCCACGGCCTGCCGGTGGTGGTGACCGCGGTGGGCGGCCTGGTGGAAGCGGCCGAGGACTACTCCGGCGCGGTGTTCGTGCCAGCCGGCGACCCGGCCGCGCTGGCCACCGCGATCCACGACGCCGACCGGCTCGTCGGCCGCCGGCACCCGGACCCGTCCTCGTGGGAGAAGACGGTGGCGGCGTACGCCGAACTGCTCTCGCGGATCGGGGTGACGCCGCCTCAGCCCGCCGTCACCAGCATGTCGTCGAACCAGACCGTGCCCTTGTTCTCGCCCGACTTGAGGTGAATCTGCATGCTGGCCGAACCGGCCGGGGCGACCGCGTCGACGGTCAGCCTGGTCCAGTTGGTGGTGCCGACCGGCAGCGTCGCCGAGGAGGCGCCACCCAGCCACTTGTCCTGGAGGTCGAACCAGCTCAGCGAGATCTGGGTGGTGCCGGTGGCGGCGTTGCCCCGGGCCCACACCTCGGCGTGCCACTTCTGGTACGAGTAGACCGGCGCGATCGGGGCGACCCGGAACGACGGCGAACCGGCGGTGGACTTGCCGGTATTGGCGAGCGTGACCGACCAGTTGCCGGTGCGGGCCTGCGTCTGCGTCTTGACCGCCTGGCCCAGCTCGGGCAGGTAGGCGCGCCACGGCGTGAGTCCGACCGGATTCTCGAAACCCCAGTCCATCAGCGTGGCCGGCATGGCGGAGCCGGTCCAGGCCGACCGCACCACGGCGGCGGCGGCCTTGGCGGTGCCGTTGGTGCGGTAGAGGCCGTAGTTGTACTGGGCCGGGATCTTGCCGACGCCGGAGTCGGGGATCGAGCCGGTGGCGAAGTCGGTCAGCGTCCACGGCGCCACCGACTGCACGCCGGCGGTCGAGGCGGCCTTGAACACCCGCGCCAGGAACGCGGCCTGCTCACCCTCGGTGTTCTGCAGGGTGTTGAGGCCGGTCTCACCGATCACCATGGGCGTGGGTGCCACGGTGGCGAGCGCCTGCCGGATCGTCTGGAGCGCCCGCTCCGAGTTCCCGTAGTAGTGGTAGTCGTAGTAGTCGATCGGGTTGGCGGTGAGGGCCGCCTTGATCTTTCCCATACCGGCCGCGCCGGCCTCGCCGTTCACCGAGAAGGTCAACGGCATCGCCGGGTACGCGGTACGCACCAGCGGGACGATCTTCTTGGCCCAGACGAGCGCACCGGGGTCATCGACGTCGAACTCGTTCTGCAACTCGACCGAGATCACGCGGGGGTCGTCCCGGTACGGCTTGAGGATGTTGTTCGCCCAGTTGAAGCTGTTGGCGACCTCGCTGTACTGACCCCACCAGTCGAAGAGGGTGAACTTGACGTTCATCCCGTGCTTCTCGGCGATGTCGACGAAAGTGGCCAGCTTGGCGGTGAACTCCGGCTTGAGGGCCGGGAAGCCGAACGTCGCCGGGAAGATGATCGCCCGCGCGGTGGTGGCGCCGAGGACGTCGGCCTTGGCCATGTCGGCGTCGACGGTGGCGGCGTTGAAGTTCGTCCACATCTTCGACCAGCCGGCGTTGGCCGGGTAGTAGTTGATGGTCTTGGCGGCCTTCACCGCGGCCAGCCGGGAGGCCAGGGTGGGCAGCGCGGGCGCCGTCGCGACGGGCGCCGTCGCGACGGGCGTCGCGGCCTGGGCCGGGGTGCTGACGAAGGGAAGACCAAGCAGGACCGTCGAGGCGATGACGGCGGCGCGGCGGCGAGAGAAAGGCACTGCGGTCCCTTCCGTGGGACGAGGTATCAGTTCGTAGCGGCCCTCCCTTCGGCAGAGTTGCTTTCGAGGCGTCAGGTTCCACTGATTGCATTGATGGAGTTCTCGGGTGGCAGCCGAGTTGTCGGCACCCGAAACATCGGATCGTTTCGTTCCTAAAAGCCCTCTGAGCTGAGCAGATGCCGATCAGCGGGGCAATTCGCGGCGCGGCGGAACGGTTGTCGTCCGGTAGCCCGGCAGCACCGGCCGGGCCCGGTTCGCGGGCACCGAAAAGCCCCCCGGCCGGGCAAACCTCGGCCGGGGTTGCCATTGAGGGTTATTCAGGGCCGGCCTCAAGGAGCACCGTGCCGCACGTCAGCGGCTCGGTCCGCACCACCCTGAACAACCCCCCATCGGGGTCAGGCCGGCGGGTAATGCCTCGGGGTATAGACGCGAGTCGTTCCGTCGGCACCGGTGACCGCCCTGGTCCGGCTCGATCCGATCAGCAGCAGGCATCGCATGTCCACCGTGGCCGGGTCGAGGCCGGCCAGCGTGGTGACCCGGACCGACTCGGTCGGGCCGCCCACATCCCGGCCGATCACCACGACCGTCTCCGGCGAACGGTGCGCGAGCAGCACCTCACGGGCCCGCACCAACTGCTCGGTCCGCGACTTCGACGCCGGGTTGTAGATTGCCATCACCAGGTCGGCGCCCGCCGCCGCGACCAGCCGCGACTCGATCGCCGACCACGGCTTGAGCCGGTCGCTCAGGGACAGCACACAGAAGTCGTGCCCGAGTGGCGCACCCACCCGCGCCGCGACCGCCTGCGCGGCGGTCAGCCCCGGCACGATCCGCACCGGCACGTCCTTCCACTGCGGGTCCTCGGCCACCTCCAGCACGGCGGCGGCCATCGCGAACACCCCCGGGTCGCCCGCCGAGATCACCGCGACCCGGCGCCCGCCCTTGGCGAGGTCGAGCGCGAACGCGGCCCGCTCCGCCTCGACCCGGTTGTCCGAGGAGTGTTTGCGCTGCCCGGCGCGGGCGGTGAGCCGATCGAGGTAGGGCCCGTAACCGACCAGGTCGTCGGCGGCGGCGATGGCCTGGCGTGCCTCCGGGGTGAGCCACCGCGGATCACCCGGCCCGAGACCGATCACCGTCACCTCGCCCGGCTCGTCGGGCTCGGCCTCGACGTTGAACGCGGCCGCGGCCGGGCTCGGCAGAAGGGCCAGCGAGAAGTACGGAACGCCGGCCGGGTCGACCTCGGCCAACGGAACGGTACGTTCGCCGGCCGTGGAGGCCCGCTCGACATACCAGGCGTCGTCGAGCCGCCCGGCCCGCTCCAGGGCGTCCCGCACGTTCGGGAACGTCCGCCCCAGCTTCATGATCGCGGCCGACTCGGTCGACGCCAGATGCGCGGCCAGCGCACCCGCGGGCAGCGTCCCCGGCAGGATCGTCAGCACCTCGTCGCGCTCCATGAGCGGCCGCCCGAGCGCGGCCGACGCGGCGCTCACCGAGGTCACCCCGGGCACGACCAGGGCCTCGTAACGATCCGCGAGCCGCTTGTGCATGTGCATGTAGGAGCCGTAGAAGAACGGATCACCTTCGGCGAGTACGACGACGTCGCGGCCCGCGTCCAGGTGGGCCGCGAGCCGCCCGGCCGCCTCCGCGTAGAAGTCGTCGATCGCCCCCTGATAGCCACCCGGATGATCGGTGGTCTCGGTGGTGACCGGGTAGATCAACGCCTCCTCGATCTGCGACTCCCGCAGGTGCGCGGCGGCGATGGCGCGCGCGTTGCTGCGCCCGTGCCGGGCCGCGTGATAGGCGACCACGTCGGCGGCCTCGATCAGCCGCACCGCCTTCACGGTCATCAGCTCGGGGTCACCCGGCCCGACCCCGACCCCGTAAAGCTTCCCGGCCATCGCCGTCACTCCGTTTCCGACGCGAGCGCGTTGACCGCCGCCGCGGTGATCGCACTGCCCCCGCGCCGGCCCCGGACGATCAGGTGCTCGAGGTCGGAGGCCGCGAGAGCGTCCTTGGACTCGGCCGCCCCGATGAACCCGACCGGCACACCCAGCACGGCCGCGGGCCGAGGCGCCCCCGCCGCGATCATCTCGAGCAGCCGGAACAGCGCCGTCGGAGCGTTCCCGATCGCCACGACACTGCCGCCGAGCCGATCACCCCACAGCTCGAGCGCCGCCGCACTGCGAGTGGTCCCCGACTTCGCCGCCAGCTCCGGAACCCGCGGATCCCGCAGCGTGCAGACGACGTCGTTGCCGGCCGGCAACCGCTTACGCGTGATCCCCGAGGCGACCATCTCGGCGTCGCAGAAGACGGGTGCCCCGCCGAGCAGAGCCTTGCGGGCCACACTCGCCACCGACGGACTGAACCCGACGTCACCGGTCAGGTCGACCATCCCGCACGCATGGATCATCCGAACCACGACCGGGCTCAGATCCTCGGGAAACCCCGACAGATCCGCCTCGGCCCGAATGGTCGCGAACGACCGCCGATAGATCTCGGCCCCGTCCCGCTCGTACTCGATTTCCATTGCTCAGCTCCTGCGCGCGGTGGCGACGGCCTCGGCCAGATCCGCCGCCTCGGGGTGGACGACCACGCCGTCGGGTCTGGTGACGGCGTAACTGCTGGGGGTGGCTTCAACGCTGCTGGGGGTGGCTTCAACGCTGGTGGGGGTGGCTTCGACGCGAACGTGCGGCCCGGCCGGCGATCCGCAGCCCCGCTCGCAGCCGAGCCAGTGCACCGGAAAGCCGTCGACGAAGCGAGTGGTGGCGAGGGCGTCGGCCCGGATGTCAGCCCGCGACTTGGCGCACCCCGGAAGCCCGGCGCACGCCGTCACCCCGGCCCACCGCGAGTCCGGCTCGGCGACCAGCCCGACCTCGTGCAGACGCCGCTGCCACTCCGCCGCCCGCTCCGGTGCCAGGTCGACCACGACCACCCCCCGCCCGGGGGTGACGACAAGCTCCTCGGCCTCCGCCAACACCCGCAGCTGGACGCCGGTGAGCCGCCCCAACGGCACGATCGCCCCCACCGCGACCCGCCCATCCGCCTGCGTCACCAGCCCCACCGGCGAGCCCTGCATGTCCAGCGAGCCCTGCATGTCCAGCGAGCCCTGCATGTCCAGCGAGCGCGGCGTGTCAAGCGAGCCCGGCTTTTCCAGCGAGCCCAGCTTTTCCGGCGCGCCTGACGAGCCGGACTTGTCGGATATGCCTGGCGCGGGGTCGCTCGAGTTCAGCGCGGACCCGGACGGCGGCGGGGTGCGCAGCCCCAGCCCGATTGCGGCGGCCGTCCGCTCCGCGATGAGCCGCCCACCGCCGGGCAACTCCGAAATTCGCCACGCAACCGGCGCCCGCTCCGGTGCCTGCGCCGAGCCCGGCCCCGATCCCGGCTCCGATCCCGGCTCCGATCCCGGCCCCGGCTCCGATCCCGGCCTTGGCTGCTGGTCCGCCTCGGCGCCCGTGCTGCGCCGGCTTTCGCTGGCGACGGCGGCGACGACGTTGCTGCTGATCGCGCGGTGGGCCGCGCCCAGGGCGACATTTCCGGAATGCCGGAGAGTGGCGTTCTCACCCCCGGCCGGAGCGGTGACGCTCGGGGCCGATTCGGCACGCTGGGTGGGGACGCCGTCAGCAATGCCGGTGGCGGGGGCTGTGGTGGCGGGGGCTGTGGTGGGGCGGGCGGTCAGGAAAGCGTGGGCGGCGGTCAGCAGGGCGGGCACGACCTGGTCGAGGCGGACTTCCAGGCCCTCGTCCTGGCCGGCGAACAGGATGGCGTAGCCGTCGGCGGTGCGGACCGCGGACACGTCGGGGATCAACGGGACTCTGCCGATCGCGAACAGGAAGCGGCCCGGCAGCGCGGCCAGGCCGGGGTCGGCGCACAGGGCGGCGTCCAGCCGGGCGATCAGGGTGCGGGTCTCGGCGTCGGCCAGGGGCGGGGCGGCGATGTTGCGGACCGTCTCGTGGGACAGGGCGGGCAGCAGGCCGGCGGCGGCCAGGCGGGTGGCGAGTTCGGTGGGGGTGGTCCGGGTCAGGCCGCGCAGTTGGACGTTGGCCCGCGAGGTGAGCTCCACGCCGCCGTCACCGAGGCGGTCGGCCAGGTCGGCCAGGGTGGCCAGCTGGCGGCCGGTCAGGCGGCCGCCGGGGAGACGGACGCGAGCCAGCGGGCCGTCGGCGGCGGGGTGCAACCGGAGGGCGCCGGGGCAGGCGTCGGTCTCGGACTGGCGGATCGGGTGGGGCACCTGCCGGATACTACGTAGGGCCCCCGACATGAACGCATCCTCGGGTCGGGATCGTCACACCGGATACACCGGCTTGACGGCGGCTGGCGCAGCCCTGGAGTCTGAAGCCTCACGAGCGGCGACGCCGCGGAGGAAGCCGGTGCGAAGTCCGGCGCGGTCCCGCCACTGTCACCAGGCCGGCAGGTCTGGGAGCCAGGAACTCCGAGTCGCCGTGAATTCCGTCTACCCGGGGCGCGGACCCCGAGGGGAGTGCGCGTGTTTCTGCTGCTGTCGACTTCCGACACCGACCTGCTGAGTGCCCGGGCGAGCGGCGCCGACTGGCGTCTGGCCAACCCGGCCCGCACCGGGGTGCGCGATCTGCCGGGGCTGCTCGACGGGGTCGACCTCGTCGTGGTGCGCATCCTCGGTGGGCGGCGGGCCTGGGAGGAAGGGCTCGACGCGCTGCTCGCCGGGCCGGTGCCGGTGGTGGTGCTGGGCGGGGAGCAGGCGCCGGACGCCGATCTGATGAAGCTCTCCACCGTGCCGGCGGGCGTGGCCGCCGAGGCGCACACCTACCTCGCGCAGGGCGGCCGGGACAACCTGGCCGCGGTTTTCAACTTCCTGTCCGACACGGTGCTGCTGACCGGCTTCGGGTTCGCCGCGCCGGTGGCCGCGCCGGACTGGGGGCTGCTGACGCGGGCCGCGGCGACCGTCGACGGGCCGACTGTCGCGGTGCTTTACTACCGCGCTCACCACATGGCCGGGAATACCGCGTTCGTCAACTCGCTCTGCGAGCAGATCGAGGCGAAGGGGGCACGGCCACTGCCGATCTTCACGGCTTCCTTGCGTACGGCGTCCGAAGAGCTCCTCGCCGAGCTGCGCAAGGCTGACGCCCTGGTGGTGACCGTGCTCGCCGCCGGCGGCACGAAGCCGGCCACCGTCGGAGCCGGTGGTGACGACGAGGCGTGGGACGTCGGGGTTCTCGCCGGACTGGACGTGCCGATCCTGCAGGCGCTGTGCCTGACCAGCAGCCGAGCCTCGTGGGAGGCCAGCGCCGACGGGCTGTCGCCGCTGGACGCCGCGACGCAGGTGGCGATCCCCGAGTTCGACGGGCGGATCATCACGGTGCCGTTCTCGTTCAAGGAGATCGACCCCGACGGGTTGTCGGTCTACGTGGCCGACGAGGAGCGGGCGGCCCGGGTCGCCGGCATCGCGGTCGCGCACGCCCGGTTGCGGCACATCCCGCCGGCCGAGCGCAAGATCGTGCTGATGCTGTCGGCCTACCCGACCAAGCACTCCCGGATCGGCAACGCGGTCGGCCTCGACACCCCGGCTTCGACGGTGGCGCTGCTCGCCGCCCTGACGGCGGCCGGTTACCGCACCGGGTCGTTCACCGACTACGACGGCGACGGGCTGATCCACGCCCTGATCGCGGCGGGCGGGCAGGACCCGGACTGGCTCACCGAGGACCAGCTGTCGGCCAACAAGGTCCGGATCAGCGGCGCCGCCTACGCCTCGTTCTTCGCGACGCTTCCTGAGGACCTGCGCGCCGGCATGATCAAGCACTGGGGGCCGCCGCCGGGCGAGCTCTATGTGGACGACGGCGCCATCGTGCTGGCCGCGATGCGCGACGAGAACATCGTGGTGATGGTGCAGCCGCCGCGCGGGTTCGGTGCCAACCCGGTGGCCATCTACCACGACCCCGACCTGCCGCCGAGCCACCACTATCTGGCGGCCTACCGCTGGGTGGCCGACGAGTTCGGGGCGCACGCGGTCGTGCACGTCGGCAAGCACGGCAACCTGGAGTGGCTGCCGGGCAAGAACGTCGGCATGTCCGCCTCGGACGGCACCGACGCGGCCCTCGGCGATCTGCCGCTGATCTATCCGTTCCTGGTCAACGACCCGGGCGAGGGCACGCAGGCCAAGCGCCGCGCGCACGCCACGCTGGTCGACCACTTGATCCCGCCGATGGCGCGGGCCGAGTCGTACGGCGACATCGCCCGGCTCGAGCAGTTGCTCGACGAGCACGCCAACATCGCCACGCTCGACCCGGCGAAGCTGCCGGCGATCCGGGCCCAGATCTGGACCCTCATCCAGGCCGCCAAGATGGACCACGACCTGGGCCTGGAGAACCGTCCGGGCGACGACGACTTCGACGAGTTCATCCTGCACGTCGACGGGTGGCTGTGCGAGGTCAAGGACGTCCAGATCCGCGACGGCCTGCACGTCCTCGGCGCGGCCCCGGCCGGCGAGGCACGCGTCAACCTGGTGCTGGCGATGCTGCGTGCCCGGCAGATGTGGGCCGGCAAGGTGGCCGCTCTGCCGGGTCTGCGCGAGGCGCTCGGGCTGCCCGAGGAGGCGTCCACCGCCGAGACCGACGCGGTCGAGGAGAAGGCGCGGGCTCTGGTCGCCGCGATGGAGGAGGCCGGTTGGCCGTCCGATCCCGCGAGAATTGCCGAAATTTCGGAGTTGTCCGGGATGGCGGCGACGCCGAGCGGCGCGGAGGGCCCGGCCGGCGGCCTCGATGGCGGCGCGGGCGGCGGCGAGCGTCTGGCGGACGTGCGGCGGGTGCTGGCGTTCGCCGCGACCGAGATCGTGCCTCGGCTGGCGAAGACCACCGACGAGCTCACGCACGTGCTGCACGCGCTCGACGGCGGTTACGTCCCGGCCGGCCCCAGTGGGTCGCCCCTGCGCGGGCTGATCAACGTGCTGCCGACCGGGCGCAACTTCTACTCGGTCGACCCCAAGGCCATCCCGAGCGCCCTCGCCTGGGAGACCGGCCAGGCCATGGCCGAGTCGCTGCTCTCGCGCTACCGGGCCGACTACGGCGACTGGCCGCGTTCGGTCGGGCTGTCGGCGTGGGGCACCAGCGCCATGCGTACGGCCGGTGACGACATCGCCGAGATCCTCGCCCTGATCGGGGTGCGCCCGGTCTGGGACGCCGCGTCGCGCCGGGTCACCGGCCTCGAGCCGATCTCGCGGGACGAGCTCAACCGGCCGCGCATCGACGTCACGGTTCGCATCTCCGGCTTCTTCCGGGACGCGTTCCCGCACGTGGTGGCCATGCTCGACGACGCGTTCCGGATGGTCGCCGAGCTCGACGAGCCGGACAACTACGTGCGCGACCACGCTCAGCGCGACAACGACCGGCACGGCGACTGGCGGCGGGCCACCATGCGCATCTTCGGCTCCCGCCCGGGCGCCTACGGCGCCGGCATCCTGCCGCTCATCGACAGCCGGAACTGGCGGGACGACAAGGACCTGGCCGAGGTGTACGCGGTGTGGGGCGGCTTCGCGTACGGGCGTGGCCTGGACGGGGTGCCCGCGCGGCCGGACATGGAGAACGCCTACCGGCGGATCGACGTGGCCGCCAAGAACATCGACACGCGCGAGCACGACATCGCCGATTCGGACGACTACTTCCAGTACCACGGCGGCATGATCGCCACGGTGCGCGCACTCACCGGGAAAGCCCCCGCCGCGTACGTCGGTGACTCCACCAACCCGGACAACCCCCGCACCCGCAGCCTGACCGAGGAGACCGCCCGGATCTTCCGGGCCCGGGTGGTGAACCCGCGCTGGATCGCCGCCATGCGCCGGCACGGCTACAAGGGTGCGTTCGAACTGGCCGCCACCGTCGACTACCTGTTCGGCTTCGACGCGACCGCGGGCGTGGTCACCGACTGGATGTACGAGCAGCTGGCCGCGAGCTATGTGCTCGACCCCGACAACCAGAAGTTCATGCAGGAGTCCAACCCGTGGGCCCTGCACGGCATCACCGAGCGCCTGCTGGAGGCGGCCGACCGCAAGTTGTGGGCGGCCCCCGACCCGGACACGCTGACCGCCCTGCGGGAAGTCTTCCTGGCCACCGAGGGCGACCTGGAGGACAGCTGAGGCAGCGTGCGCCCCGGGGCCTAGCGCTCGGGGCGGCGCAGCAGGTAGGTGTCCATGATCCAGCCGTGCCGGGCGCGGGCCTCGGCGCGGGTGGCCAGGATGTCGTCGGCGACCTCCGACACGCGACCGGAGCGCAGGATCTCGTCCTCGGTGCCGAGGTAGGCGCCCCAGTAGATGTCGGCGTCGGGGTGGGCGGTGAACGCCTGCTGGGCGTCGAGCATGACCACCACGTCGTCCACGCCGTCCGGGAAGCCCTCGTCGGCGAGGCGGCGGCCGGTGGTCACCTGGAACGGGCGGCCGACCCGGTTGAGCGGCACCCGGTGCTTGGCGGCCAGTGCCGAGACGCTGCTGACGCCGGGGATCACCGCGTACTCGAAGAGGGTCTGGCCGCGGGCCAGGATCTCGTCGAGGATCGCGATCGTCGAGTCGTAGAGGGACGGGTCGCCCCACACCAGGAACGAGCCGGTCTCGCCGTCGAGGAGATGCTCGCTGATCAAGGCCTCGGTGACTTCGGAACGACGGTGCCGCCAGTCGGCGATGGTGCCCTGGTAATCGGCGGGCGTGCGGTCGCGGGCCGGGTCGACGCCCTCGGCGATGCGGCGGGACGGCCGCCCGTACGCCTTCATCAGGCGCCGCCGCAGCTCGATCATGCTCTCCTTGGCCTCGCCCTTGTCGAGCACGAAGAAGACGTCGGTCCGCCCGATCGCCTTGGCCGCCTGCAGGGTCAGGTGGTCGGGGTTACCCGCACCGATCCCGATCACGTAGATCTTCCGCACGATTCAGCAGGGTAGCCCGTCGCAGGGTGCGCTCGGACAGGCTCCCGGGGTCGGCGGTGATGAAGACGACCTGCTGATCGTCGTCGGGCACGGTGAGTACGTCGCAGTTGACCTCCAGGTCGCCGAGCTCGGCGTGCGAGATGGTCTTGCGGCGGTGGCCGGGGGAACGCACCGGATCGGTGTCCCACAGCGCCACGAACTCGGGGCTGCCCGCGCGTAGTTCGGCCAGCAGCCCGCCGAGCCCGGGATCGCGCGGGTAGCGGTCGGCGGCGGCGCGCAGCCGGGCCACCGCGAGCACGCCGAACTCCTCGGTCGCCGAGCTCTCGGCGGGTGGCTCGCCGGAACCGAGAAAGCGCCGCCGGGCCAGGTTGGGCCGCGCCGAAGTCCGGGCGGCAGCGACGGGATAGCCGAGCAGGAGGCCGGCCAGCGGGTTCCAGGCGAGCACGTCGTAGTTGGCGGCGGTGACCACGGCGGCGGTGCCGGGTATCCGGTCGAGCAGCGCGGCGACGTGCGGGCGGACCCGGGTGGACGGGCCGGCCGGGGCCGTCGGGGTGGCGCCGGCCAGGTGGAACAGGTGCCGGCGCTCGGCGGGGTCGAGGCCGAGCGCGTGGCTGATGCCGTCGAGGATCCGCGGGGACGGGTGCGGCCCGCGCGCCTGCTCCAGCCGTACGTAATAGTCGACCGACATGTGCGCGAGCGCGGCCACCTCCTCGCGCCGAAGTCCGGGCGTGCGTCGTGGTCCGGCGTCCGCCGGACGCAGCCGTTCGCGCCGGTTCCGCAGGAACCGAGCCAGCTCCGCTCTCGCCACCGCCGGCCTCCCTGGTCTCGCTTGTGCCCTGGTCCCGCTCGTGCCCTGGTCCCGCTCGTGCCTGGTATCGGTTGTCCCTGGCAGCGATTCCGCCGCCGGGCGATCGTCGAGGCATGACCAACACTTCCACGGCGCTCGTCACCGGCGCCAACAAGGGAATCGGCAGGGAAATCGCGCGGCTTCTGGCGGAGGCGGGGCTGCTGGTGTACGCGACCGCCCGGGACGCCGATCGAGGCCGCCCCGCCGCCGCCGGGATCGCCGGCGAGGTCCGGTTCCTGCAGCTTGACGTGACCGACCCGGACAGCGTCGAGGCCGCCGCGGCGCGGGTCGGTGAGCTGGACATCCTCGTCAACAACGCGGGGGTGATGGTGGGTGGCGAGGATCCGGTGGCGGCGACGGTCGACGACTTCCGGCGTACCTATGCGACCAACGTCTTCGGCGTCCTCGCGGTCACCAACGCGTTCCTGCCGGCGCTGCGCCGCTCGGCCCACCCGCGGATCGTCAACATCTCGTCCGGCACCGGCTCGCTCACCCAGAGCGCGGCCGGCGTGTTCCCGGGCGGCTCCGGCGCCGCCTACCGCTCGTCGAAGACCGCCCTGAACGCGCTCACCCTGTTCTACGCCCAGGCCCTGCCGTCCTTCCGGATCAACGCGCTGGCTCCGGGCCTGCGCCGCACCGACCTGAACGAGCGGGCGAAGTCCGCGGACGGCGATCCGGCCGAGGCGGCGGCGGGCGCGGTGCGGCTGGCGCTGCTCGCCGACGACGGTCCCACCGGTGGTTTCTTCTCCTGGGACGGGACCACCATGCCGTGGTGACTTTCAGTATCGTCAATGCCCATGGGGAGCGAGCCGACCGCCGGGGCACTACTCGCCGCGGGCAACGAGGCGATGCTGGAGGCGGCGTTCCGCACCGGTGACTATTTCCCGGCGCGGCAACTGCTGACGGCCGCTCGCGAGCGGGCCCAGCACAGCCGGGACCGGGTCACCGAGGCGGCGGCGCTCACCGGCCTCGGCATGCTGGCGCACTTCGCCGCGATCGGCGAGGACCTGAGCCGGGCCGACTGGGCCGCCGAGGAGCGACTGTTCCAGCAGGCCCTGGCGATCCAGCGGGAGGCCGACGACCCGGCCGGCGCGGCCGAGTCGCTGTTCGGGCTGGGCCTGGTGCACCAGGTGTTGCGGGGCGACTGGGCCACCGCGATGCCGTTCTACGCCGAGGCCCTCGAGCTGGCCGAGCGCTACGCCGACGAGATGGTGCGCTCGGAGGTGCACCGGCACGTCGGCTTCTTCCACGTCTACGTGGCCGGCGACCCCGAGCGGGGCCTGCGGCATCTGCGCCTGTCCCAGGTCCTGCGGGAGCGCTACGGCGATCCGCGCCGGATCGCCACCGGCACCCTCGCGCTGGGCGAGGCCGAACTGGCCGGCGGCAACCGGGCCGAGGCGATGCGGCTGCTGCACGAGGCGGTCCACCAGGCGCGTGCGGCCGGCCTGAGCGAGCAGCGCATCGGCTGGGCCGAGCGCGCGCGGCACGACGCCGAGGTCCGCGCGTCCTGAGCGGCTGTCCAGCGTCGGTCGGATTGCCGACGGATCGATGGTGGCCAGTGGGCGGCTCGGTACGTTGACTGACAGTGAGCGGGTCATAGGGGGCGGCCTTGACCGAGCGCAGTGATCTGGTCGGGCACCGAGACTCGGCCGGTGCCTACCATCCGGTGATCGGGATCGATCTCGGCACCACCTCGTGCACGATGTCCGTCTGGGACGGCGCCGAGCTGATCGTCATCCCGGTCGACGGCATGTCCACGCTCCCGGCCGTGGTCGGGCAGAACCAGGCCGGCCAGATCGTCGTCGGGCGACTCGCGGGCGGCGACGCCCGGCCGCAGATCGACGGGATCAAACGTGAGCTCGGCAGCACCGAGCGGCTCCGGCTGCGCGGCCGGCAATACCGCCCGCCGGAGATCTGCGCGTTCCTGCTGATCGAGCTGAAACGGCAGGCCGAGGCGTATCTCGGCGGCCTGGTGCACGACGCGGTGATCACCGTCTCCGGCTCGGCCGGCGAGACGCAGCGCCGGGCGATCCGGGAAGCGGCGGGCCTCGCCCAGCTCAACGTCCGGCGGCTGCTCGACGACCCGGTGGCGGCCGCGGTGGCGCTCGGCACCGGCGACCGCGAGCGCACCTACGCGATCTACGACCTCGGCGGCGGCACCTTCGACACGGCCATCGTGCGGATCGGGCGCGAGCGGGTGGCGGTGTTCGGCGCCGCCGGCGACCCCCGGCTCGGCGGCGACGACTTCGACGAGCACATCGTGGGGTACGCGTTACGCCAGATCCGCGAGCGCCACCACGTCGACCTGAGCCGCGACGAGCACGTCCGCCGGCGGATCCGGCGGGAGGCCGAGCGCCGGAAGCGGGAGCTGTCCACGGCCGAGACCACCGTCCTGGAGTTGCCGCTGCTGACCGCGACGGTCAGCGCGAGGGTGCCGCTGTCCCGCCGGGCGTTCGAGGCGATGATCGAGGCCGACGTGACCAAGTCGCTGGGCTACCTGACCGCCGCGCTGGCCGCGGCCGAGCTGGACCACGGCATCCGCCGGACCGGCGTGGACCAGGTCATCCTCTCCGGCGGCTCGACACGCATCCCGTCGATCCGGGCCCGGCTGGCCGACTATTTCGGTCTGCCGGCGGACGGCGTGCGGGCCGACCTCGACCCGGCCGAGCTGAACGCGCGCGGGGCCGGCCTGATCGCCCGGGAATATCAACCGGCGCTGTCGTTCGAGGGTCTGCGTCCCGGCCTGCTCAGCGCCAACCTGCGGCTGCGGGCCGAGATGGCCGACCCGTCCCCGGCGGTGGCCGACAACGCCGAGCCGGGCCCGCTCGACCTGCTGCCCGGGGTGCCGGCCGAGACCCCGGCCGATTTCCGTCCGGTGGCGGTCGCCGCGTACGGCCTGCTGGCCACCACGCTTGACGGCGGCCGGGTCCGGTTGCGGGCGGCCTACCTGGCGTTCGTCGGCGCCATCCAGGCGGCGGCGCCGGACAGCCGGCTGGCCGAGCTGGGGGAGCGGCTGTCGGCCGAGTACCGCGAGCCCGCTGACCCGAGCTGAACGGGACCCGTGGACCGGCGGGGTGCGGAGCCGGCCCGGGTGGGTGCCGGAGCGGACCGCAGAGATCATCACCGATCCGGCTCCGACCGGCTTCGTAACGTAGGGAAGACGTCGGTCTAAGTCCTCGGAATGGCCGGGAATGGCACCCGATTCGTAATCGGAATGGCCGGGTGTCCGGCGGCGGGTCCTATCGAACGGGCGCGCCCGGCAGCGAAGATCACCGGAGAACCGTGCCCGTCGGCCCCCTCGGACCGACGATCCCGCCCCCTCCCGACCGTTCCGCCGTAGATCTTCCTTGTGAGAGCGCTCACAACCGAAGGGCGCCCCGGTCCGCCTCGCCAAGATCGACATCTAGGTGAAACCGGACTGAAACAGCTGGCGTTCAGCCCACGGTCGCGAGTTTGATAACTTTGCGCAACAGTACGATTGCCCTTTGAGTTGTGATAACGGACAAATAGGACTCGAATAATCGCCGGAAAGGGCGTTTTTGCCCGGCGGATGGTAGTTCATGCACCGCGGAGAGCATGCCCTCGGTGATATGGATGACCAGGGGCTTTCAGCTGGCTGTTATTCATTCGATGCGTCAACTCATTTCCTACGGACGATTTCCGGGCTACCTTCCCAACCGCAGCATCCGAATACCTCTCGCGCACGGCGCATGTGAGGGTGTGTCGTTCGATGGAGGTGATTGGTCGTGGAACCGCTGATCGAAGAGGCCGCGCTGGAGAACAAGGGCGCATCGCTCGACGCGATGACCGCGCCCACAGGCGAGGCCAAGAAGGTCAAGACCCAGCACCGGTCGCCGACCCAGATCGCCCTTGCGCGGTTGCGCAAGGACCGGGTCGCGATGCTCTGCCTCGGGATCTTCGCCTTCTTCGTGCTCATCGCGGTGTTCGCCCCGCTTCTCGCGAAGCTCGAGGGCCAGGACACCACAACACTGCACCAGGACCTGCTCGACGATTACGGGTTCCCGACCATCTCCGCCACCAGTGAGCACTGGTTCGGCATCGAGCCCCGGCTCGGGCGCGACCTGTTCGCCCGCTTCGTCTACGGCGCCCGGCCGTCACTGATCGTGGCCGTCACGGTCACCGTGATCACCGCGTTCGTCGGCGTGGTCATGGGCCTGCTCGCCGGCTTCATGGGCGGCTGGATCGACCGCGTCATCTCCTGGGTCATCGACTTCGTCCTGAGCCTGCCCTACCTGCTGTTCGCGATCGCGGTGCCGGCGGTGATCCTCACGCTGTTCGTCGAGGACGCCACGACGGCCGACACCTCAGAGGTCACCCGGGCCCGGTTCTTCTCGCTGATCCTGGTTCTCTCCTTCTTCGGCTGGGCCAGCCTGGCCCGGCTGATCCGCGGCGAGGTTCTGTCGCTCCGTGAGCGCGAGTTCATCGCGGCCGCCAAGGTGCTGGGTGTGCCCACGCGCAACGTCCTGTTCAAGGAACTGCTGCCGAACCTGGTGGCGCCGATCATCATCTCCACCTCGCTGGCTCTTCCCAGCTACATCGTCGCGGAGGCGGGTCTGACCTTCCTCGGCGTCGGACTGGTCGAGCCGACCCCGTCGTGGGGGCTAACGATCAGCAACGCCACGACGTACTACCGGGCCGACCCGCTCTACCTGTGGCTGCCCGTCCTGGCGATCAGCATCCTGGTGCTGGCGCTGAGCCTCCTCGGTGACTCGATCCGAGACGCTTTTGATCCCCGCACCCGACGGTGACCCCGTCGACGCATTGTTTAGGAAGAGGAGATATGGCAAGGCGCTTCAAGGTGGCCGTGGCGGCGACAGCCGCCGTGGCGATCGGTTTGTCGGGCTGTGGCAGCCCGTCATCGAAGAGCGACACCGGTAAGGCGGACACCGGCAAGATCTCGGCCCAGCAGGCCGCGACCGACCCGAACGCCAAGGGCCCGGCCGAGGAGGCGAAGGACGCGAAGAAGGGCGGCACGATCTCGATCGTCGCCCAGACCACGCCGTCGACCCTCGACCCGACCGATACGTACTACACCGACTCGAACGAGATCGAGAAGCTGACGTTCCGTACGCCCACGCAGTACGACATCCGTGACGGCCAGCCGGTGCTCGTCCCCGACCTGACCGACCTCGGTACGGTCTCGGCGGACAAGCTGACCTGGACCTTCAAGATGACGAGCACGTTCAAGTACGAGGACGGCACCGACGTCAAGGTCGACGACCTGGCGTACGCGATCAAGCGGTCCTTCGCCCACGACGTGTACCCGAACGGCCCGGCGTACCAGCTGTCCTACTTCAAGGACGGCGACAAGTACAAGGGCCCGTACGCCGACGGTGACACCTACGCCGGTGTGGAGACCCAGGGCACCGACACCCTGATCATCCACCTCGCGAAGCCGTTCGCCGACCTGCCGTTCTACATGACCTTCGCGATGTTCACGCCGATCCCCAAGGCGAAGGACACCAAGCAGGACTACAAGAACCACCCGATCTCGACCGGTCCGTACATGTTCGACCAGTACGTCGCCGGCACCTCGCTGACGCTGAAGAAGAACCCGTACTGGGACGCCAAGACCGACCCGGTCCGCCACCAGTACGCCGACGCGTGGAGCTTCAAGTGGGGCGGCGAGCTCGTCTCGCTGCAGCAGAAGGTGCTCAACTCGGCCGGTGACGACGCCAACTCGCTCGCCTACGACGAGGTCGACGCCTCCCTGGTCCCGCAGCTGACCGGCGACAAGGCCAAGCAGCTGATCAAGGGCGAGAGCCCCTGCCTCTACGTGCTCAACATCGACACGCGGAAGATCCCGGACATCAACGTCCGTAAGGCGATCGCCAAGGCGTACCCGTACGACGCGCTGTCCAAGGCGAACGGCAACAACGACTACACCGCCGAGCCGGCCAGCACCTTCCTGCCTCCGGGCGTTCCGGGCCACACCAAGTACACCCCGTTCCCGGACCTGACCGGCACGGGTGCCGGTGACGCGGCCGGCGCCAAGAAGCTGCTGACCGACGCGGGCAAGCTCGGCTTCGAGCTCAGCTGGTACTACGACAACACCAAGCCGATCTCGCAGCAGATCTCCAACATCCGCGCCGACGCCCTCACCAAGGCCGGCTTCAAGGTCAAGGCGATCGGTGTCACCACCGCCGACCAGCGTGCCAAGATCTCCGACTACGACGCTCCGGTGAACCTGGCTCAGGGCCCGCGCGGTTGGTGCTCGGACTGGCCGACCGGTTCGTCGTGGCTGCCCGTCATGTTCGAGTCGAAGGCGATCGCCGAGGGTACCGCCTGGGGCTTCCTCCAGGACAAGACCCTGGACAAGAAGATCGAGGACGTCGCGAACCTGCCGACCGACCAGGCGACCGGCAAGTGGGCCGGCCTCGACCAGGAGATCATGGGCCAGTACGTCGCCCTGCCGTGGTACTACACCAAGATGGCCGTCGTGTCCGGCACCAACATCGGTGGCGCCGTCGGCGACGCGACCGTGGGCATGCCGTTCTTCCCGGACCTGTACCTGAAGAGCTGACCTAGTCAGTTCTCGGCCGGTGGCCCGGCCGCTCCGGCGGCCGGGCCACCGCTCACTCTCCGCAGCGCGTTTCTTCTCCTCACCTGCCCCGATCTCAATCCACACGAGGTGCCGCCGTGCTGTTTTACATCCTGCGACGCGTGGTCAGCGCGATCTCGGTCGTGATAGTCACGGTGGTGACCAGCTTCCTGCTGTTCTTCGTCGCTCCGACCGACCCGGCCGGTGTCATCTGCGGCCCGAAGTGCACGCCCGACCGGCTGGCCGACATCACCCGCAGCCTGGACCTGGACCAGCCCGCGAGCGAGCAGATCCTGCTCTACTTCAAGGGCATCGCGGTCGGCCGCGACTACAGCACCGGCGGCGTGACCCGGCACTGCGCCGCGCCCTGCCTGGGCTACTCGTACGTGCTCGGTGTCCCGGTGACCCAGCTGCTCGCGAACGCGGTCCCGGTCACCCTGTCGATCGTCGTCGGCGGCGCCACCATCTACCTGCTGTTCGGGGTGTTGATCGGAACACTCGCGGCACGTGTTCGAGGAACGACTCTCGACAAGGCAGCGGTCGGCACCTCGCTGGTGATCGGCTCGGTGCCGTACTTCGTCGTCGCTCTGATCATCGCCCTGTACGCCACGTTCCTGCCCAAGTCGCAGTACGTACCGTTCTTCGACAACCCGATCGCGTGGGCCGGCGGTCTGCTCTCGGCCTGGCTCTGTCTGGGCCTGACGAACTCCGCCTCGTACACCCGGTATTCCCGCGCCTCCATGATCGAGGCGCTGGGCCAGGACTTCACCCGGACGGCCCGGTCGAAGGGCATTTCCGAACGGCGCGTGGTCTACCGGCACGGCCTGCGGGCCGCGATGACCCCGGTCATCACGATCTTCGGTGTCGACGTCGCCTATCAGCTGGTCAACACCATCTTCACGGAGCGCATCTTCCAGCTCCCCGGGCTGGGCATGCGCCTGCTCAACGCGTTCAACCAGTACGACCTGCCGGTCCTGATGGGCGGTGTGGTCGTCGGCGCGACGGTCCTGGTACTGATGAACCTGGCGGTTGACATCTTCTACACGGTCCTCGACCCCCGGGTGCGGCTGGGATGAGCACCGACCCGAACATTCCCCAAGGCGGCAACATGACCGATCAGACTGTCCGGTCCCCCCAGACCGTCGCCCGTACGCCACGGACCCGCGCCGAGGGCGAAGAGGCCTACCTCGAGGTCACCGACCTGCACGTCCAGTTCCCCACGGCGGACGGCAAGGTGAACGCGGTCCAGGGCCTGAGCTACGCCCTGCCGCTGCGGCGCACGCTCGCGATCGTCGGCGAGTCCGGCTCCGGCAAGAGCGTCTCCAGCATGGCCATCCTCGGCCTGCACGACCGCAAGTCGACCTGGATCTCCGGGTCGATCAAGGTCGGCGGCAAAGAGGTCGTCGGCATGTCGGAGAAGGACCTGATGGACTACCGCGGTGCGGACGCCGCGATGATCTTCCAGGACCCGCAGTCGTCGCTGCACCCGTTCTTCACCATCGGCGACCAGATCATGGAGTCGTACCGGGCGCACCACAACGTCTCGAAGCGGGTGGCCAAGGCACGCGCGATCGACATGCTCGGCCGGGTCGGCATCCCCAACCCGGCGCGCCGGGTGGATCAGTACCCGCACGAGTTCTCCGGTGGCATGCGCCAGCGCGCCATGATCGCGATGGCGCTGGTCAACGACCCGAAGCTGCTGATCGCCGACGAGCCGACCACGGCCCTCGACGTGACCGTGCAGGCGCAGATCCTCGACCTGATCGCCGACCTGCAGCGCGACTTCGGTTCGGCGGTCGTGTTCATCACGCACGACCTGGGCGTGGTGGCCGAGATCGCCGACGACATCCTGGTGATGTACGGCGGGAACGCGGTCGAGCACGGCCCGGTCGACAAGATCCTCGGTACGCCCCTGATGCCGTACACGTGGGGCCTGCTGGAGAGCATCCCGGCGGTGTCCGGCACGCCCGGTCCGCTGCACCCGATCCCCGGCTCGCCGCCCAGCCTGCTCGCCATGCCGAGCGGCTGCGCCTTCCACCCGCGTTGCGAGTTCAAGGACCGGGTGGCCGGCGACCTGTGCCGCACCCTCAAGCCTGAACTGATCCCCCGGACCGCTGACCAGGGCCGCTCCTCGCGGTGCCACCTGAAGGAACCCGATCGGGTGTTCGAGACCGAAGTCCTGCCCCGGCTGCCGTAAGAGGATCGTCACGATGACCGCTGCTACCAACCCCGCCACGTCGGGCGTCAAGAGCGTCCCGGGTGCCCCGCTGCTCGAGCTCGAAGACGTCAAGATGCACTTCCGCACGAAGGGCGACGGCCTCCTGGCCCGCGGCACCAAGTGGGTGCAGGCCGTCGACGGCGTCAGCCTGACCGTGCAACCCGGCGAGACGGTCGGCCTGGTCGGCGAGTCCGGCTGTGGCAAGTCGACCACCGCCCGGCTGATCACCCGGTTGCTCGAGCCGACCGCCGGCAAGATCAAATATCAGGGCGTGGACATCGCGCACATGTCCGAGCGGCAGCTCCGCCCCTACCGCCGCGAGATCCAGCTGATCTTCCAGGACCCCTATTCGTCGCTGAACCCGCGGCACACCGTCGGCACCATCGTCGGCACCGCGCTGCGGACCCACGGCATGGTGGCCAAGGGCGGCGAGCTGAAGCGGGTGCAGGAGCTCCTCGAGGTCGTCGGCCTCAACCCGGAGCACTACAACCGCTACCCGCACGAGTTCTCCGGCGGTCAGCGGCAGCGCATCGGCATCGCCCGGGCCCTGGCCGCCCGGCCGAAGATCATCGTGGCCGACGAGCCGGTCTCGGCGCTCGACGTGTCGATCCAGGCCCAGGTGATGAACCTGCTGGAGAACCTCCGCAAGGAACTGGGCATCGCGTTCGTCTTCATCGCCCACGACCTCGGCGTGGTCCGGCACTTCTGCGACCGGGTCGCGGTCATGTACCTCGGGCGGATGGTCGAGGAGGGGCCGCGCAACGACCTCTACGAGCAGCCGCAGCACCCGTACACCCAGGCACTGCTCTCCGCTGTGCCGGACATCGCGGTGGTTCGCGGCGTGCCGCCGAAGACCCGCATCCGGCTCGTCGGCGACGTGCCCAGCCCGGTCGACCCGCCGTCCGGCTGCCGCTTCCGCACCCGGTGCTGGAAGGCGCAGGACATCTGTGCCACCCAGGACCCGGCGCTGGAGGTCAAGCCGACCGGCACGACCACCGTGGCCTGCCACTTCGCCGAGCCGCCGGTCGAATCGATCGTCGCCGAAGTGGTCTAGTGGCAGTTCCGCCCCCGCCGCCCCCGTCGGTCTATCGCACCCGGGCCTACCGCACCCGCCAGCGCGTTCTCCTCGCGCTGGGTGCGGTGGGCCTCGTGCTGCTCGGCTATCTGATCGGCCGCTGGCAGGACACGCCGGCGCCGGCCATCGCCGTGCCCGCGCCGCCGCAGACGTCCGCCGCTGCTCCGTCGGTGGCGCCGGCCACGTCGGCACCACCGGCCCCGACCGTCTATCGGACGCTCCAGGCCGAGAACGCGAGCGCCCTGTCCGGCATCGACTCGCAGGACACCGAGGACCAGGGCGGCGGCAAGAACGTCGGCTGGATCGCCGCCGGCGACTCGATGCGCTTCGACAACATCGAATTCGGTCCGGTCGCGGCGACCAAGCTGCTGGTGCGGGTGGCCACCGACGCGGACAACGGGCGGATGGACGTACGCCTCGACAACGCGACCGCCCCGCCGATCGGCACGATGCGTGTCACCAAGACCGGTGGCTGGCAGAGTTGGCGTACCGACGAGGTGACCCTCACCCCCGTCACCGGTACGCACACCGTCTATCTGACGTTCGCCCGGGACGACGGGGGCGAGTTCCTCAACATCAATTGGCTGCTGTTCCAGCACTGACCTCGACGCGCGGCTCGGCCTTCGGCTTGACCGGGATGCTCAGCGTGAGCACGCCGTTCTCGTAGCGGGCGTCGAGGCGGTCGGTGTCCAGCGTGTCGGACAGGAAGACCTGGCGGCTGGCCGGGCCGGTCGGGCGCTCGGCGACATCCCAGTGCACGTCGTCGCCCTCGAGCTGCTTGCGCTCGGCGCGCACGGTCAAGATCTTGCGGTCCACCGTGATGTCGATGCCCGCCGGGTCGACGCCGGGCAGGTCGATGTCGATGTGGAAGGTTTCGTCGATCCGGTACGCGTCGAGGCGCGCGCCGTTACCGGTGGAATCGAAGACGCGGGCCGTGAGCTGGTTGAGGTCACGGACAGTCGCGCTACGGGGCAGCATGGATGGTTCCTCTCGAGGTGAGCCGGTTGCGCTCAAGTCGGAGAAACCTGGAGTCCGACGCCGGAATTCCCCGGGGTGGCGCGACACACCACCCCGGGGAAAGCCCTACTTGAAGAAGGCCGGACCCGGCACACCCACACCGGTCTCGGCGTCGTAACCGCGCGTGCTGTGGATGGTCGTCGTCTGCACGTCGACCGTCTGCAGCAGGTACTGCAGGCCACCCGACTTGTCCTCGGTGTTGACGAAGTTGACCCGGACCTGCTGGACCGGCCGCTTCGGCGCGACGATGTCGGTGATCGCGGCGGTGCCGGCCCGGCGGTAGTAGGCCGGGTTGGCGAAGCCCACCGGGTGGTGCAGCTTCTGACCCTGCACCGCCTGCAAGCCCGCCAGCAGCGGCGAGGCCAGGCTGGTGCCGCCGATGCGGTACTCGTCGTAGTACGTGCCGTCGGTGAACGTCTGGGTCTGGCCGACCACGAAACCGGTGTTCGGGTCGCCCGGCATCGCGATGTCCGGGACGGTACGCATCCGGGTCGCCCCGAAGTACTTCGAGATCGAGTCCGGCACGATGCCGCGCTGGTAGAACGGCTGCTCGAACAGGATGCTCGTGCCGCCTCCGCCACCCGACGAGTACGCCGCGTCGCCCCAGCTCTTGCCGTCGGTGGACAGCGGGGAGTAGGCCGACTGCCAGCCGTGCTCCCAGACCCGCTTGCCGTTCTTGTCGATGCCGACGCTGGTGCCGCCGACCCCGGTCACGTAGGGCAGGTCGGCCGGGAAGTCGACGGTCTTGAGGGCGGGCTGGGTGCCGCCCTTGGTCTCGTCGCCGTTGTCACCGCTGGAGAAGTCGACGGTGATGCCGGTCAGCGCGGCCTCCAGCGAGAACTGCTGGTAGAACGCGATGTAGTCGGCGCCGAGGTCGGCCACCTTGTCGGTGCCGTTGCCCCACGAGTTGGTGACGATGTCGGCCACGTGGTTGTCGATCGTGGCCGCCCACGCCTCGTCGAGGCCCGTCGAGCAGTCGGCGCCACCCACGTAGACGATGTTCGCGCCCGGGGCCATCGAGTGCACGGCCTCGATGTCCAGGGTCTGCTCGCCGTACCATCCGGCGCCGCCGCACTCGTCGATCAGGTCGTACCCGTCCGGGGCCGGCGTGATCTGGGAGAACTGCTGACGGCCGAAGGCCGGCAGGCCATGCTTCTTGTTGTACGTCTTGAGGTCCTGCACGATCGTCGGCGAGGCGAACGCGTCGGTGACCGCCACGGTGATGCCACGGCCGTCGACGCCCCGCTTGATCAGGTCGCTCACGCCGTACGCCGACTGGTACTGCTTCGGCTGGTAACCACACACCACGTAGGGCTGCTTCTTGCCGTTCGAAGCGGGCTGCCCGGTCGCGGTCTTCTGGCCGTAGTAGGACGAGCAGGGCCGGCCGGGCCGGAAACCGGTGTCCGGGCCGGGCAGGGTGTCACCGGGGGTCTTGAGCGCCTGGCCCTGGTCGATGCCGAGGACGCCGGAGACGGCCCCGACGACCGAGGTCGGGGTGTTGTCCGGCAGCGACAGTTCGGTGCTGTTCGCGTGCACGGTCTTGCCCAGGTACGAGTAGTCCTTCACGGTCGTACCGAAGACTTTGTTGATCTGTGCGGTGGAGCCGGACGCCTCGACGTACATGCCGCCGACGGTGTTTCGCAGTGCGAAACCCTGCCCCTGGAGCCAGGTGCGAACCGCGTCCACATCGGTCTGAGCCGGCGCGAAGCGGGACTTGAACTGCGCCGTCGTGAGCCACTGGCCGTAGCTGGCGCTCGACGGGTCGGACAGCTTGGCGAGGGTGGCCTCGGCCGACGCACCGTCACGCAGCTTGAGAAGGATGCCGAAGGGGATGGACTCGGCGGCGGCGGGCGCGCCCCCGGTCGCCTTCGCCCGAGCCAGCCAGCGCGGCTGGCTGCCGTTGAGGAGGTGCCGTCCGGGACGGGCCGCGGCGGTGGCCGGACCGGCTCCGAGGATCGAGGCGGCGGCGGTGCCTAATGCGACAACCAACGCCAGCCCCGACCGCGTGGATCTATTCACGTTGCCTCCAGTGAAACGGATGAACGACCCCACATAACGCCCGTCGATGTCCATCGGTCAATACCCAGCGCCTGCATTGATGGATGTCTTCGCAGCTCAGAGCCTTGCTACCGATCGAACACGTGTTCTAATATGCTCTGCGTGGCGATCCTGCACGCGGATCTTGACGCGTTCTACGCGTCGGTCGAACAGCGCGACGACCCGGCGCTGCGCGGGCGCCCCGTGCTCGTCGGCATGGGCGTGGTCCTGGCCGCCAGCTACGAGGCCAAGGCGTGCGGCGTCCGCACCCCGATGGGGCTCGGCCAGGCCCGCGCGCTCTGCCCCCGTGCCGTCGTGGTGCCGCCCCGCATGGCCGCCTACTCGACCGCCAGCAAAGCCGTGTTCGAGATCTTCCGCGACACCACCCCGCTCGTCGAAGGACTCTCCATCGACGAGGCCTTCCTCGACGTCACCGGCCTCCGCAAGATCCGGGGCTCGCCGCGGGACATCGCCGCCCGGCTCCGCGCCGACGTGCGCGACAGGGTCGGCCTGCCGATCACGGTCGGCATCGCCGGCACCAAGTTCCTCGCCAAGGTCGCCAGCGGGGTCGGCAAGCCGGACGGTCTGCTCGAAGTGCTCCCCGGCACCGAACTCGACTTCCTGCACCCGTTGCCGGTCGAGCGCCTCTGGGGCGTCGGCCCGGTCACCTCGGCCAAACTGCGCGAACACCGCATCAACACGGTCGGCGACGTGGCCCGCGTCGGCGAGGCGGCCCTGGCCACCATGCTCGGCCCGCACGGCGGCCGCCACCTGCACGCGCTCTCCCAGAACCGTGACCCGCGACGTGTCCGGGTCGGGCACCGCCGCGGCTCCATCGGTTCGCAGTGCGCCCTGGGCCGCCGCCCCCGCCCCTTCACCGAGATCGACGCCACCCTGGCCGCCCTCGTCGACCGGGTGACCCGCCGCATGCGCGCCGCCAACCGACCCGGCCGCACCGTCACCTTGCGCCTGCGCTTCGACGACTTCAGCCGGGCCACCCGCTCCCGCAGCCTGCTCAAGGCCACCATGCAGACCCGGACCGTGCTCGACACCGCCCGCGCCCTGCTCACCGAGGCCCGCCCGCTTATCGAGACCCGCGGCCTGACCCTGGTCGGCCTGGCCATGAGCAACCTCGACGCCGACGGCACCAGTCAGCCGTCGCTGTTCGACGACGTGTCGGACGACCGCCTCGACGTCGCCATGGACGCGGTCCGCGACCGGTTCGGCTCGACCGCACTGACCCGGGCCGCCACGCTGGGCCGTTACCTCAACCCGTCGGTGCCGCTCCTCCCCGACTAGCCGCCACCGCTCCGCGCGCTCCGCTTGCCGGGTCAGCGCGGTGGTCGGAGGCCGTCCATCAGCAGGTTCAGCAGGCGGGCGGCGCCGGCTTCGCGGGTCGGCCGGGGTGCCACGGTGAAGATGCCGACCAGGGCGGCGGCGACGTCTTCGGCGGTCACGTCGGGGCGCAGGTCACCCGCGCCGCCGCCGGCGTCGAGGATCGTGGTGATGGCGGTCAGCAGTTCGGTCCGGGTCTGCGCGTGGGCGATCTCGCCTGCCTGGACCATCGACAGCAGGGTGTCGAGCATGCCGTTCTTGGTGGCGATCCAGTCCCCGAAAAGGTCCATCCAGCGTCGCATCGCGGCGGCCGGGGGGAGTTCGGCGAGCAGGTCACGGGCGCCTGCCGTGAGCCTTACGACCTGGTCGCGATAGACCGCGTCGACCAGGGATTCGCGGGTCGGGAAGTGCCGGTAGAGGGTGGCGATGCCGACACCGGCCTCGCGGGCGATCGCGCGCATCGACGGCTCGGTGTCGGCGGCCATGAACACGCGGGTGGCCACGGCGAGCAGCTGGTCGCGGTTGCGGGTCGCGTCGGCCCTCGGCGTACGGGTCTCCGGCTCCATCAAAACGGATCACGCTCCGGTTGTGCTAGCTTCGGTCGAGCAAACGGAGCATAGTCCGTTTCGGCTTGCCGGAGTGAGGTGCGGCGGAATGGAGCGGGAGATGTCCGAGACGAGCAGGGTGGTCAGGCTGGAGTCCTTCGGCGGCCCCGAGGTGCTGCGCCTTCGAGAGGTGGCCGCGTCGCAGGCCGGACCGGGGGAACTCCGGGTGCGGGTCAGCGCGGCCGGGCTCAACCCGATGGACTGGATCATGGTCGCCGACGCGGCCACCGCGACCCGGTTCGGGCTGAACCTGCCGGCCGGGTTCGGGACCGACTACGCGGGAATGGTGGACCAGGTCGGTGCCGGGGTGACCGGGTTCGCCCCGGGAGACCGGGTGTTCGGCGGCGCCCTGTCCCGCGCGGTCGCCGACTTCGTGGTGGTGAAGGCGGCCGGGGACACGGCGGCGAACGAGGCCCATCACACCCCGGACGAGGTCGACGACCGCACCGCCGCCACCCTTGCGATAGCGGGTCGCACCGCGGCCGCCGCCCTCGCCGTGGTCGACCCCGGCCCGGGTGACACCGTGCTCATCGGCGGGGCCGGGGGCGGGGTCGGCGTGTTCACGGTGCAGTTGGCCCGGCTCGCCGGGGCGCGGGTGATCGGCACCGGATCGGCGACGTCGGCCGATTTCCTGCGCGGTCTCGGGGCCGAGCCGGTCACCTACGGCACCGGCCTGGCGGACCGGGTGCGGGCCGTCGCGGCCGGCCGGGTCGATGCCGCGATCGACCTGCATGGGACGGAGACCGCATCCGCGGCCCGCGAACTCGGCGTCCCGGCTGAGCGGATCTGCACCATCGCCGCTCAACTCGACGGAGTGCCGGCGGCCAACGGTGCCAACGCCCCCGCCGGTGCCCTGGCGGAGATCGCCGGCCTGATCGCCGCGGGCCGGCTCCGGGTGCCGATCGCGGCGGGCTTTCCGGTCGAGCAGATCCGCACCGCGGTCGAGCTGCAGGCCGGCCGGCACGTGCCGGGCAAGATCGTGATCGATCTCGGCCGTCGCCAGGGGCGGCTCAGGCGGACTCCCTGATCACCAGGGAGGGCTGGAAGGTCACCGAGCGGGGCAGGCGGCCGGGGCTGGCGATATGGGCCATCAGGACCTCGGCCATCTCGGCGGCCATCTCCTCGACCGGCTGGCGGACGGTGGTCAGCAGAGGCCGGCAGTCGAGGGCGGCGCTGCTGTCGTCGAAGCCGACCACCGCGATGTCGTCGGGGACGCGGCGGCCCAGGTCCTGCAGGGTGCGCAGGGCGCCCTCGGCCATCAGGTCGTTGGCCACGAAAAGTCCGTCGATGGCCGGGTGGGCGGCCAGCAGTTCGCGGGCGGCCGACTCGCCGCCGGCCCGGGTGAAGTCGCCCTCGATCGACGGAACCGAGGAGAAGCCGCGGCGGGTGAGATAGTCGCGGTAACCGTTCAGGCGGTCCAGGCCGGACGGGATGTCGAGCGGGCCGCTGATCGTGGCGAGGGTCCGACAGCCCCGGTCGAGCAGGTGTTCGGCGGCCAACTGGGCGCCGAGGCGCTGGTCGACGTCGACATAGCTGACCGCGATCGGTGCCGTCGGCCGGGCCGCGACCACCGCCGGGATGCCGAGGTCGTGCACCTGGCGGGGGAGCGTGTCCTGCTCGTGGCTGCTGATCAGCAGGACGCCGTCGACGTGGCCCTGGCGCAGGTAGCGGACCACCTGGTGATGGTCGGTGGAGTCGGTCGGGATCACCACGAGGTGGATGTCGTGCGGGCGCAGGGCGCTGGTCGCGCCGGCGGTGATCCGGCCGAAGTACGGATCGGTGAAGATCCGGTTGAGGAAGCTGTTGTTGTCCGGGCGGTCGGGCTCGCTGATCACCAGGGCCACCGAGTTGGAGCGGCGGGTGACCAGGCTGCGCGCGGCGACGTTGGGGACGTAGCCGGTGTCGGCGATCGCGCGCTGGACCATCTCGCGGATCTTGGCGTCCACGCTCGGGGCGCCGTTGATCACTCGGGAGACCGTGGCCCGGGAGACGCCGGCGGCCTCGGCCACCTGGTCCATCGTCGGGTGCTGGCCACCGCGAGCCGGCCGGGAATTCATGCGGTCTGTTATAGCAGGCACGCTGAGTGAGGGCCCCCCGCCGGACGGCCGGGTGGTGGCGCCGCCGCCCGGAAAAGCGGCGGCGGCGCCGGTGCTCACTGGTAGACCCGTACGTAATCGACGAGCATCTGGGACGGGAACGGCGTGGTCGCGTCGACGTTGCCGGGCCAGTCACCGCCGACCGCCAGGTTCAGGATGAGGTAGAACGGGTGGTCGAAGACCCATGCCCCCCGGGTGTTCTCCACCGTCTCCTTGCTGGCGTAGAAGACCTGGTTGTTGTCGAGGAAGAACTTGATGCCCTTGGAGTCCCACTCGGCGGCCCAGGTGTGGAAGTCGGTGGACAGGTCGGCCGCCTTGTACGACTGGCCGTAACCGCCGCCGCCGTTGTACATCGGCGCGTGCAGCGTCGAGTACGCCGTGGTGGTGTCCTTGCCGAGGACCTCCATGATGTCGATCTCGCCGTTGTACGGCCACGGGCGGCCGGTCAGGAAGTCGGCGCCCATCATCCAGAACGCCGGCCAGAAGCCCTGACCCTTGGGCACCTTGACCCGGGCCTCGACCCGGCCGTACTGGAAGGTGAACTTGCCACCGGTGTTCATCCGGTGCGACGTGTAGTCACGTCCGCCGACGGTCTCCTTGCGGGCGGTCATCACCAGGTGGCCCTGGCCGTCCATGGCCGCGTTGTCACCGTTGGTGTAGTACTGCTGCTCGCCGTTCTGGCCGGTGCCCGGGTCGAGCGTCCACTTCGAGGTGTCGACCCGGCTGCCGGACGCGCCGTTGAACTCGTCGGAGAACACGAGACGGGACGCCGGGAAGGACGGGTCGGCCGGCTTGGCGGGCGGGTTCTGTGGCGCGCCGCCGGTGCCGTAGACGCTGAACTCCCACAGCGAGTAGCCGTAGGCGCTGCTGCGAGCGGTGCCGTACATCCGGACGTAGCGGCCGGTGCCGGTGGCGTTGATGACGTCCTTGAGCCCGTCACCGGTGGTGGTGCTGTAGATCGTGGTCCAGTTCGCGTTGTCGCCGGAAACCTGGATCTGGTACGCCTTCGCGTACGCCGGGTCCCATTGCAGGATCACCTGGCTGATCTGGGCGGTGGTCCCGAGGTCGACCGAGATCCAGCCGGGGTCGACCCAGCCGTTCGTCGAGCTGGTGGCCCAGCGGCTGGCCGGGTCGTTGTCGAACGCCTTGTCCGGGCTGCACGGGTTGCAGTTGACGTCGTTCTGCCAGGTGGAGGCGGCCGCCGGCTTGTTGTAGGAGAGCAGCCGGGCGGTGCCGGAGGCCGGCGGGGTGGTGGTCGGCGCGGTGGTCGGCGGCGGCGTGGTCGGCGTGGTCGTCCCGCCGGCGTAGACCTGGAACTCCCAGAACGAGTAGCCGTAGGTGTCCAGGGCGCGAGCGGTCAGGTTGATCCGCACAAAGCGCGCGGTGCCGCTCACCGGGATGCTCTGCTGCCCGCCCGTACCGGTGGTGGTGGCGTAGGCCTGGGTGAACGTGGAGCCGTCCGAGGAGAACTGGATCGAGAAGGCTTTCGCGTACGCCGATTCCCAGTTGACGGCGATCCGGGAGACCGCCGTGGCCGTGCCGAGGTCCACCTGCCACCACTGCGCGGCGGACCAGGCACTGGCCCAGCGGGTGCCGTTGTTGCCGTCGTTGGCCTCCGCCGCCAGGTAGGCGCCGGCCACCTCGGACGATGACGCGGTGGCCGGCTTGCCCTGCGACACGACCACCTCGGCGGCGTCGGCCCGGGTCATGGTGACCACGAAATAGGTGGCGAGCAGCCCGAGAAGGGCCAGCGCCAGGGCGAGAGGTCGGTTGCGGGCCAGGATCGGGGATGTCATGGGGTTGACTCCTGGGTCGGGGATTACGGATTCACGTCGGGGATGTCACGTGAAAGCGCTCTTTTGAAACACACTGTGAACCGCCCCCCGAACCCCTGTCAATGCCTGGTAGGGGGCTCGGGAAGCGCTTCCCAGGTCGCTCCCGGTTCCGGAACCGTTCTAACGGGAGACGGAGGAACGCTCGGCCGATAACGGAGAACGGCGAGCGGCCAGCGAGAACAGGACGGCGGCCGGCAGCAGGAAGATTCCGGCCACGGAGATCCCGGCTCCGATCGACACGCGTGAACCGACCACGCCGGCCGGCGGCCCGCCCACGACCTGCCCGAGCGCGTCGGCCTGCGCCTGGATCGAGAAGACGGTGGCCCGTGACTCGGCCGAGGTGGCGGACACCATCCAGATCGTCATGATCGGGGCGGCGGTGTCGCGCAGCAGCCGCACCACCAGGTAGAGACCGAACGCCGCCCACCACTGCCCGACCAGCCCGAAGGTGATCATGCCGGCCGCGGTGACGACCTGCAGGACGGTCATGAGCTCACCGACCCGGCGCGGGTGCGTGGTGTCCACGTACCGTCCGATCAGGCCGGTCAGCGCGATCGAGCCGAGCGCCGCCGCCATCGCCAGCCCGCCGAAGACGAGCGTCTCGTCGAAGGAGGTGAACGGCAGCAGCAGCGGCTGGCTCAACCGGTCGAAGCCCTCGCTGCTCATGCCCGCGAACAGGGTGCCGGCGACGATCCCGGCGAGCAGCGTGCTGCGCCGGACGGCGCCGACGCCGTCGGCGATCTGCCGGCCCATCGACCGCCACGAGCCGCGGGTCTCGGCCGGCGACCAGCGTTGCTCTTTCATGAAGACCACGAGGAGTACGCCGAGAGCAAGCGTGAGCACCCCACCCGCGACGATCGGCACCGCCAGGCCGAACAGGGCCAGTCCGGTGGCCGCGGCGATGCCGAGCAGCGAACCGGCCTGCCCGAGTTGGCCGCCGCGCAGGAACGCCTTGGTGACCAGCGCGGGCTCGATCTCGTCGGCCGCCCACGCCTCCTCGGCGCCGTCGACGCAGACCGCGCCGATCGACCAGATGACGTTGGCGAGAAGGATCGCGCCGAACGAGGGCAGCAGACCCCAGACCAGCAGCCCGGCGCCCATCAGGAGGTAGCCGAGGAGCACCGAGAGGCGGCGGCTGCGCAGATCGGCGATGACGCCGGTGGGCACCTGGGCGATGAAGCAGACGGTCTCCATGAGCGTGCCGACGAGCACGAGTTGGAGCGGCGAGAGCCCGATGCTCGCCTGATAGATGAGGTTGAGCGTGAACGCGGTGCGGGCGGCGAACGAGCCGAGGCCGCAGATGAGCAGATAAAGACGGTACGCAGACATGCGGAAGCATCCCGAGGGCCGAGAGGGCGCCCGGTGCCCGAGGTGCGGCGCTGCTTCCTAGAGGGTGATCAGCCCGGCAGGCGACGCACGACACCGGAGATGGGCACGATGCCGCAAGGGGTTCTCATGCCGGGCAGATTACCGCACCCCGCCGACGAAAACGGGCGTCGGCGGGGCGAAGCCGTTGAAGTTGGAGGCGTACGCCAGGGTGTAGGCCCCGGCCGACCCGAAGTAGAGCACGTCGCCGACGGTGAGGCCGGCCGGCAGCGGGATGGCGTAGCCGACGACGTCGGTGGCATGGCCGCTCGGCCCGGCGATCGTGAACGGCAGGGTGGGCTGCTCCGCGTGCTCCGCCACCGACGAGGACATCGGGTAGTCCCAGCCGCCCGGTGACTGCATCGGCTCCATCAGCCCGTGATAGGCCCCCACCTCGACGTAGAGCCAGTGCTCGGTGCCACGCAGCTCACGCCCGATGACCTTGGCAGCCAGCACCGACGCCTCGGCGACGAGGAAGCGCCCCGGTTCGGCGGTCAGCAGCGCGGGCCGGTACGGCAGCAGCGCGATCTCCTGCTCGACGACCTCGCCGAGCTGTTCGATGGACGGCTCACCGGCCCCGTACCGGGCCGGGAAACCGCCGCCGAGGTCGAGCATCGTCAGCTCGATGCCCTCGTCGAGGAGCCGCTCCAGCAGTGCCCCGGCCTGCCGGATCGCCGACCGCCACGCCCCGGTGCTCTGGCACTGCGAGCCGACGTGGAAGGTGACGCCGTACGGTCGCAGACCCATCCGCCGGGCGAGCAGCATCAGGTCGTACGCCTCGTCGAGGTCTGTGCCGAATTTGTTGCCCGCCGGGAAGACGCTCGTGCTGTCGTCGACGCGCAGCCGCACGTAGCAGGCCGCGCCAGGGGCGTTCTCGGCGATCTTGGCGAGTTCGCCGGGGGAGTCGAAGGCGAACCGGAACAGCCCGGCCCCGGCCGCCGCCGCGATCATGCCGGGCGCCTTGACCGGGTGGCTGTAGAGCACGCCGGCCGGGTCGACGCCCTGCGCCTGGAGCATGCGCAGCTCGGCGATGGAGGAGATCTCGAAGCCGGCGCCGGCGTCGGCCAGGGTCCGCAGGATCTCGGGGGAGGAGTTGCACTTCATCGCGTAGTGGGCGCGGACACCGGGCAGGGCCGTGGTGAAGGCCGCATAGCGGTCGGCGACCGTGTCGAGGTCGGTGACCAGGTAGGGGGTCGGGACGTCGATCACCCGCAACATGTCCGCGGACAGCACGGACGCGACGGCGCTGGAGATCATGCGACTCCTTCGACTGAAACGGGCGGGGTGGCGGTGGGCGCGACGGCGGGTGCGGAACCCAGGAACAACGCCCCGGCCTCCGACGCGGGAACCGGGCGGGAGAAGTAGTAGCCCTGGGCGAAGTGGCAGCCCATCTCGCGGAGCGCGGCGAGCTGACCGAACTCCTCGATGCCCTCGGCCACGGTCGCCATGCCGAGGCTCTTGCCGAGCTGCACGATGGTGTCGGCGAGGGCGGTGTCGTCGGTGAGGGCGCCGAGCCGCTCCACGAACGACCTGTCGATCTTGAGGGTGTCGACCGGGAAGCGGCGCAGGTAGGCAAGCGACGAGTAGCCGGTGCCGAAGTCGTCGATGGCCAGCGTGACGCCGAGGGCCTTGAGCCGCAGCAGCTGCTCCAGGTTGTCGTCGGTGTCGGTCATCAGCACGCTCTCGGTCATCTCGAGGCACAGCTGGGCGGCCGGCATGCCGGTCTCGGCCAGGATCCGGGCGACGACGTCGGCGAGTTCGGCCCGGTCGAACTGACGCACCGACACGTTGACCGCCATCTTGACCGATCGCCCGTCCGACTGCGCGGACCATTCGACGGCCTGCCGGCACGCCTCCTCGAGGACCCAGCGGCCCAGCGGCACGATCAGCCCGGTGGCCTCGGCGATCGGGATGAACTCGGCCGGCGGGATCAGGCCGCGCTGCGGGTGCTGCCAGCGGGCCAGCGCCTCGAAGCCGATCACCTCACTGGTGACCAGGTCGACCGTCGGCTGGTAGTGCAGTTGCAGCTGGCCACGTTCGAGGGCGACGCGCAGGTCGGCCTCCAGCTCGAGCCGCTCGACCAGGCCGGCGAGCATGTCCGGGTGGTAGGCGGCGTAGCAGCCCCCGCCGGCCGACTTGGCCTTGTACATGGCCAGGTCGGCGTTGCGCATGAGCTGCTCGGCGCCGTCGCCCTCGCTCTCGCCGAGCGCGCTGGCCGCGGCGAGGCCGATGCTGGCCTGCACGTGGATGTCCCGGGTGTCGCTGCCGAACGGCTGCTCGAGCACCTCGACGATGCGCCGGGCCACCTGTTCGGCGTCGTCGGCGGTCAGCAGCGCCCGCACGAGTACGGCGAACTCGTCCCCGCCGAACCGGGCCACCACGTCGTCCTCGCGCACCGAGGCCCGCAGCCGGTCGGCCACCTGCACCAGGAGCTGGTCGCCGGCCAGGTGCCCGAGGCTGTCGTTGACCTCCTTGAAGCCGTCGAGGTCGAGGAAGAGCACGGTCACGTCGTCGGCGGGACCGCGGGTGCGCAGCGCCTCGGACACCCGCTCCCGGAACAGCGCCCGGTTGGCGAGCTGGGTGAGCGCGTCGTGGTACGCCTCGTGGACGAGCTGGTCCTGCAGGTCCTTGCGCTCGCTGATGTCACGGGTGTTGAGCACCAGTCCGGCCACGCTCGGGTCGGAGAGCAGGTTGGTGATCGTCACCTCGGCGTGCCGGCTGCGGCCGTCGCGGTGCCGTACCGGCAGCTCCAGCACGGTCGTCGCGTACGGCCGGCCGGCCACCTGGCGCAGCGCCTGGGCGAGCCGCATGCTCGACTCCGGGTCGAGCAGTTTGGTCAGCCGGCGACCGCTGAACGACCGGGCCGGGTAGCCGAAGACGCGCTGCACCGACTCGCTCTGGTAGAGCACGTCGGCCTCGGGGCTGACCACGGTGACGACGTCGGAGCTGTGCTGCACGAGCGCGTGGAAGCGCTGCTCGCTGGCGAACAGCTCGGCGGTCCGGTCGGCGACCCGCCCTTCGAGGTTTTTCGTCAGGTTGCGGTTCTCCCGCAGCGTCAACAGCTGACGGCCGATGATCAGCAGGATCAGCAGCGATCGGGCGTACGCGATGAAGAGGTTGCTGTGGCCGGTCTTCGCATACCAGACGATCGTGGTGAGCAGGGCCGCGAGCACCGCGACGTAGGGCAGCAGGATGCCGACTGGCTGGTTGCTCTCAGCCACCTCCCCAGCGGGCCGAGCGGGCGGCAGCGGTTTCATCGCGGCCAGCAGGATCAGCCCGAAGCCGGCGAACCAGCCGATGTCGCTGATCTGCCCGGGCCGGTACGTCCCGACGAGGTGGAAGTAGGCGTAGCAGACGTCGGCGACGGCGAACGCGGCCATCCCGCCGGCGATCAGCAACAGGGAGCCGAAGGCCCGGCCGTGCCGGCGCTGCTGCGCGAGCATGTACAGCACGATCGTGATGATCACGACGTCGCCGAGCGGGTAGCTGAGACCGGTGTAGAGCTCGAGTGGCGTGCGGCCGGCGGAGGCCAGCAGCGGCGAGATCAGGAAGATCCACGCGATCAGGACCAGCGAGATCGCCACCATCAGGCCGTCGAGCACGCTGCGGATCCGGTTGGCCAGGGCCTGCTGGGCGCTGGGCAGGACGAGCAGGCCGGTCGAGGTGAACACGATCATGCCGAGGTAGCCGAGGGTGGCCGGCGAGGAGAAGCCCGGCGCCGTCCGGTAGATGTCGACGACCTGGCCGGCACCCCAGCTGAACGCCCCCAGCCCGATCAGCAGCCAGCCGCCGCGGGACCGGCCGCGATACCACCGGGCGCACTCCATGGACGCGATCGCGGCCGAGAACGCGGCGTAGCAGAGGCCGTAACCGGCCACCTTCTGAGTCGCCCACGGCCCGGCGGCGCCGGTGCTGAGCAGCACGGCGAACAGGACGAAGGCGACGCCCACCCCGATGCACAGCCGCGACCAGATCGCGGGAGTGACCGGGGTTCTTCCCCGCGCTTGGGTCGCAGCCATCAGCTGTGTCTCCGGTCCGGTGGTGGTCGTCCCGAGATGGACGGCCGTACGGGTGATCGGGATATCAGCCGGTCGCTTGAGGAAAACCCGGCGCAAAGGTGGTTCCTTCAGGTGCAAATCGGTTGCCAAGACATAGACGTACGTAACTTTCCTACGCACCTGACAGCTTCGATACCGGCAGTCCGGTTGGCGCCCACCGACGCCGCCGACGCGCTGTTCCGCACCGGCCGGGCCGACCAGCCGGTGTTCGACTCCAAGATCCGCGGGGTGGGGGACCGCGCGCGTCAGGTCCGCGACTCGCTGCGGGCGTCGTGAGAAGCGCTTCACCGCTCCCTGCTGCACCCGAGCTTCGCCGGCGCCGCCGGGTCGTACGCCGGCTTCGACCGGGCGGCACGGCGGATGGCTGCCGCGGTGGGCACTGGTCGACAGCGCAACCAAGCATCATGACCGGCGATCCGGTCACCCCCGGCCGACTCGCCTTACCCCGGGCGTACCGGGGTCTCCTACTACTTCGACCGCGGTTACGTCCCGTCCTCGCTGCGACTCGGGACCGGCTGGGTGGCCGGGGGCGGCGACAACGGCCGCCGAGCTCGGTCACCGGACCGATGCCCAGCTGCTCGCGGGGCGCGGCCGGTGGTACCGCACCCTGGCTCGGCCAGAACTGCATCCCCTGGTCGGCCGGGGGCCGGGCGGGACGATCGAGCACACCCGCGGTGACCAGCCGTCCCGCTGGGGCGGCGCGGCCGGCGGCCGGCCGCCGTCGGTCGACCGGGCGGGCCGTTTCGGTGCGGCCGCCGCGGTCTCGGATATCTCACAAGCCGCCGGCTTGGTCCGAGGCGGCGGCGACGGTCTCGGCTCCGGCGGGGACGGCGCTCGCCGCGTACCCGATCTCGATGGAAGTGACCGGCGCCCAGCCGGTGGTTGCGACGGCGAGCCTGGTCGTCAGGGAGCCGTTACTGGGTCCATCCGTAGAGGTGCTCGACGTGGATGCGGACGACCAGCCGGCCGTCCGCGACCATGGCGCGCCGGTAGTCCGCCCAGTCCGGGTGTTCCTTGCCGGCGATCAGCCGGTAGATCTCGATCAGCTCCTCGACGGTGGCGTCGTCCTCGGCCCACGACGGCGGGGTCAGCTCGGCCGTGCCCTCGGCCACCGCGTAGCCGTAGCCGTCCGGCGCCGTCACCTTGATGCTCACCCGCGGATCGCGACGCAGGTTGTGCACCTTGGCGAGCGCGGTGCGCGTGGAGAACCGAACCAGGCGGTCGCCGGCGGTGTAGCTGACGTCGGACAGCTGGGGCCGCCCGTCCTTCTTGATCGTCGCCACGGTGCCGAGACTCCCGGCAGTGATGACACTCCACAGCTGCTCTTCGGACATGCCTACGAATCTACTGTGCAGCCGTCCCCCGCGACGCCCGGAACTCAGCGGGCGGCCCCGAAACGGGGGAGGATGGCGGGGTGGCGCAGACTGCTGAGGAACGGGACGGGGTCAAACTGACCAACCTCGACCAGGAGCTGTACGAGGGGGCCGGCGCGACCAAACGCGACCTGATCGACTATCTGGACGCGGTCGGCGAACGGTTCGTCGGCGTGCTCCGGGACCGGCCGTTGTCGGTGATCCGGCTGCTCCGCGGGCAAGACCAGTTCATGCAGAAGAACCTGCCGAAATACACGCCCGAGTGGGTGCCGCGCACCGAGATGTGGGCGGAGGCCTCGCATCGCAAGGTCACCTACGGCCTGTGCAACGATCGCCGGACGCTGCTGTGGTTCGGCAACCAGCGAGCCATCGAGTACCACCCGGCACTGATGCTGGCCGGCGACCAGCACCCGACGCACCTCATCATGGACCTGGACCCGCCCGAGGGTGGCGGATTCGACACGGCGGTCGCGGCCGCGAAACTCGTCAAGCGGGTCCTGGACGATCTCGGTATGGCCGGCGCACTCAAGACCAGCGGCTCCAAGGGCGTGCACGTGTTCGTCCCCCTCGACGGCAGATCCCCGGCCGACGAGGTGGCCGCCGCCACCCGCGCCGTCGCCGTGCGAGCGGAGAAGCTCGACCCCGAACTCGCCACCACAGCCTTCATCCGCGACGACCGCCACGGCAAAGTCTTCCTGGACGCGACCCGCTCCGGCGGCGCCACCATCGTGGCCGCCTACAGCCCCCGAATCCGGCCCGGTCTGCCCGTTTCCTTCCCGGTCAGCTGGGACGATGCCGACAGCGTCGACCCCGCCGACTTCACCATCCACACCGTCCCCGCCTTGCTGGGCAGCCGCGACCCGTGGGCGTCAGCCATGCCCGTCCCGCAGACACTCGACCCCGGCCTGATCGAACAGGGCCACACCATCCCGGTAGCCCGAGTGCAGGCCATGCACGAGGGCAAGAGACGCGCCAAAGCCCGTCGCGAGGCAGAGTAACCACCCAGCCGGGGGCCTTGCCGTTCGCCGGGGCTACAAAAGGTCTCGCCAGAACGGGACTGTGGCGCGCACCCGCTGTTCCGCGGGCGCGCCGAGGGCGAACTCGCGGCTGAGCCAATCGCTGAGGTCGTTTCCATAATGGGCGACGTCGGTCTGGTAGACGGAGAGCACCGGGTGGCCGGCAATGGCCGCCGGCAGATAGCAGTGGGAATGGACCGAGATCATTCGGGGGGCGGTCACCAGGTAGCGTTTTGCCACTTCCATGGCGGCCACCGGGTTGTCGGGCTGTGGACCCCAGCCCTCGTACCAGAATTTGTTCTCCGCGACGTCGAAGATGACGCCCTCGACCGGCCAGGCCAGGCGTTCGCGCAGGGCCGCGCGGTCGGGGCTGCGCCAGTCCGGCCAACCGCGGCCCGCGGGCAGGCCGGCGGCGAGGAACTCGCGGTGGTCGGGGGCGAAGGTGAAGCCGAACTCGTGCTCGATCGCCGACAGCTCCGATTCGGAGAGTCCGGCGGCGATCGGGAATCGGCCGGAAGCGGCGAGTAGTTCCGCGGCGGTCACCCGGTTACCTTATCGGGGTGAGCGTCCCGAGCGAACTACGTCAATTGGTGTAGTCGGTACGTCAGGAGGCGTCGGTGCAGGTGACGGCGGGGAGACGACGCGGCCGGCGGGTCGGGAAATTTAACGTTCCGGCCATGAACTTCATTCTCACTCTGCTGGGTGTGCCGGCTGGGCTCGCGATCACCGGCGGCAACACGCAGACGGTCATGACTGCCACGCTCGCTCTCTGGCTTGCCCTCTTCTCCCTCTTCCTGCGGCGGTGGCCACTGAGCGTGGTCATTCTGTCGGTGCTCTCGGTGGTGGCGTTCCACACCGCCGGCCTGATCGGGTCCGGCTGGGTGTGGCCGGCGACGGCCGGGCTGGTGGCGCTCGCGCTGAGCGGACGGCTGCGGGCCGCGATCATCACGGCGGGGAGCGGACTTGCGTACGGGCTGGCCTGGGATGGTTTCGTCGACCTCGACCATGACGTCAGCTGGTCGCTGGCGCACGTCGGCGGCGAGGCGTTGTGGGCCGCCGCCGTACTCGCGGCCGCGACCGCGTACCGCAACACACTGCTCTGGCGGACCGAGGTCGCGCGGCGCCTGGAGCAGGACGACCACGAGCGGGAACTGGACGCCCGGCGCCGGCGGGCCGAGGAGCGCGTCGAGATCGCCCGCGATCTGCACGATGTCGTCTCGCACACGCTTGCCGTCGTGGGGGTGCACCTCAATGTCGCGATGGACGCCTTCGACACCGATCCCGGGGAGGCCAGGGAGTCGCTGCGGCTGGCCCAGGACGTACGCGGAAGAGCGATGACCGACTTGAAGTCCCTGGTCGGCGTACTACGGGCGGGGCCGGTCGCGCACCTGTCCGACCTGGCGGGGCTGATCGAGCAGGTGCGGGCCGCGGGCCTCGACGTGACACTCAACGAGTTCGGCGAACCGGTCGACGTGCCCGCGCCGGTTGCCACCGCCATCTTCCGGGTGGTCCAGGAATCGTTGACCAACACGGTCCGGCACGCGGCGGCGAGCCGGGCGGCGGTGACGCTGCGCTACTCTCCCGCCGGCGTCCTCGTCGATGTGCAGGACGACGGCGGCGGTGCGGACGACCCGGCCGACGGTTACGGCATCTCCGGCATGCGCGAGCGGGTGGCCGCGCTGGGCGGCGCCCTCACGGCGGGCCCCACCAAGGACGGTTTCACCGTACGAGCGACCATCCCGATCGCGGCCCAGGACGACTGATGACCATCACGGTTCTCCTCGCCGACGACCAGCACCTGGTCCGGGCCGGTTTCCGCAGCCTGCTCCGCCGGGACCGGGAGATAGCCGTCGTCGGCGAGGCCGCCTCGGGTGACGAGGCGGTGCGCGCCGCCCGGCAGTTCAAGCCGGACGTGATCCTGATGGACATCCGGATGCCGGGCCTCGACGGCATCGCCGCCACCCGCGAGATCCTGGCCGAACTCCAGACCCGCGTCCTGATCCTGACCACGTTCGAGACCGATGAATATGTGTTCGCCGCCCTGGCCGCCGGGGCCAGCGGTTTTCTGACCAAGGAGATCGACCCCGAGGGCCTCCGGCAGGCGGTTCGGGTGGTCGCAGCCGGTGACGCCCTGTTGTCGCCGAGCGTGACCAGGCGAGTGGTGAGTCAGTTCGCCAACCGTCCCGTGGCCGCCGCCCCCGGAGCCGACCGCCTCGCCGTGCTCACCGACCGCGAACGAGAGGTCGTCCGCCTGGTGGCCACCGGCCTGTCGAACGAGGAGATCGCCCGCAAGTTGGTGATCAGCCCGCTGACGGCCAAGACCCACATCGGCCGCGCCATCACCAAACTCGGCGTCCGCGGCCGCGTCCAGCTGGTGATCATCGCCTTCGAGGACGGCCTCGTCAGCTCCTGACCGACCCCGCGGCCCGAGGTGGTGCCTGGTGCGGCCGGCGCCGGGTAGGCGGGCCGGGGAAAGGCGGCGACAGGTGGCGAGGGGCGCTCGTAGGGTGGCGGGATGCGGCGGATTCTGGTCTACGGGGTGACCGGGTCGGGCAAGTCCACTTTGGCGCAGCGGATCGGGGAGCGGCTTGGCCTGCCCTATCACGCGATCGACGATCTGACGTGGGAGCCGGGGTGGGTCCCGGTCAGTGACGAGGTGCAGCGGGAACGGGTGCGCGCGGTCTGTGCCGGGGACGCCTGGGTGATCGACTCGGCGTACTCGAAGTGGGCCGACGTTCCGTTCGCGCGGGTCGAGGTGGTGGTGGCGCTCGATCTGCCTCGGTGGTTGAGTCTTTCGCGACTTCTGCGCCGAACAGTCGGGCATGCGCTGCGGCGCACGCCGACGTGCAACGGCAACTACGAGACGTGGCGGAACGCCTTCCTCAGCCGGGAGTCGATTCTGGTCTGGCACTTCCGGTCGTTCAAGCGTAAGCAGCGCCGGATGCGGGCCTGGCACGCCGACCCGGAGTTTCGCCCTCGACTTGTTCTGCTGCGCAGCCCGGCCGAGGTGGAGTGCTGGGTCGCCGCTCTGCCCGACCAGCGGCGATCAGGCGCCGGCCCGGCGTAGGCGTTCCCCAGCCTGTTCCGAGACCGCGGCGGTGCCGTGGCCGTGGCCCGCCAGGTAGGGGATGCGGGGCCACGGGCCGGGCTCGCCGTGGTCCCATCTGGTCCACTCGGGGGTGGGCAGTGGGGGTTCGACCGCTCCGGGCGCGTCGCCGCCGACCTCGAGGTCGGCGGCCAGTTCACCATCGCGGCCAGTGGGGCGGCACCTCGGACATGTGCGCCGAGGAGTGCGGCACGGTGGCGGGCGCCACGCCGAGATGCTCGCGGCACCACCCGGAAAGCCATTCAGGCAGCATCAGGAAACGCACACGATTAAACATGGCGGTGAAGGCCCGACCTGTCCGTCTCGAACCATATGCCATGCATGGAGCCGGGGCAAGGTGGTCAATGACATCGATGTCAGTCATGCGCGATTCTGTTTGAAAGAGTCTTGCCTATTTATAGATTTACAAGTAACGATGTGTTGCGGAGGTAACGGGAACGAAGTGAGGAGCCCGGATGAACCATCCACGATGGGTAGTCGCCGCCGCGTCATCGAGTCTGCTGGGAGCGATCTTGATCGGTAGCCCGGCGCACGCCGCCGAGCCCGCGGCGTTCGCGTCGTCGTTCGAAATCGGTGATCCACAGCCGGACTGGACCGACACGGTCGAACGGGCGAGCGGAGTCGACGGCGAGATCAGCTCCGGCATGCCCGGCAGCCTGCGCTCGCACGTCACCGCGATCGCGGTGAACGCCCAGCCCAACTCGAGCGAGAACGGCGCCAACCTGAACGACGGCGACGCCGCCACCAAATGGCTGGTGGACACGTCGCCGAGCTGGGCGCAGTACACCCTGAACGCCCCGGCGACCGTCGTGCGATATGCGTTGACCAGCGCGAACGACGCACCGGAACGGGATCCGCAGGACTGGACGCTGCAGGGCTCGACCGACGGCGCGAACTGGACGACTGTCGACTCGCGGGCGGGCCAGACGTTCGCCGACCCGTTCACCACCAACACCTACGAGGTGGCGGCGCCGGGAAGCTGGAGCGTCTACCGGCTCACCGTCACCGCGCACCCGTCGGGCAACCTCACCCAGCTCGCCGACCTCGAACTGGCCGGTGCCGACACCACGCCCCCGCAGCAGGGCCCGGCGCAGAGCCGGATCGGCAGCGGTCCGGCCGGCTCACCGACCGCCAAGGCGAACGCCGGCTACTCCGGGCTCAAGGCCTTCCAGCTGGCCGGGCGGCACACCACGGACGGGCGCGGTTACGCGTACAGCAAGGTCTTCGACGTTGATCTGAGCGTGCGCGACGACACCGAGCTCGCCTATCTGGTCTTCCCGGAATTCAATCGGGCCGACCTGAGCAATCCGGCGACCTACACCGCTGTCGATCTCGCCTTCACCGACGGGACCTATCTGTCCGATCTGAAGGCCACCGACCAGCACGGTGTGGTGGTCAGCCCGGCCGCGCAGGGCGCCGCCAAGACGCTCTACACCGCGCAGTGGAACCAGCGGACGGCGCGGATCGGCAAGGTCGCGGCGGGCAAGACCATCGACCGGATCCTCGTCGGGTACGACAAGCCGAGCGGGCCGACGAGCTTCCGGGCCTGGTTCGACGACATCTCCATCGCGAACGTCGCGCCCGCGAAACCCCGGGCCCACCTGGCCGAGTACGCGGAGACGCGACGCGGGACCCAGTCGTCCGGCGACTTCTCCCGGGGGAACAACTTCCCCGCCACCGCTGTGCCGCACGGATTCAACTTCTGGACGCCGGTGACCGATGCCGGCTCGACGAACTGGCTCTACCAGTGGTCGCGGCAGAACAACGCGGCGAACCGCCCGACGATCCAGGCGTTCTCCGCCAGCCACGAACCGTCGCCGTGGATGGGTGACCGGCAGACGTTCCAGGTGATGCCGTCGCTCGCGGCGGGGGTCCCGGACGCGAACCGCGGCAACCGGGCGCTCGCCTTCGGCCATGAGAACGAGGTGGCCAAGCCCTACTACTACGGGGTCACGTTCGACAACGGGCTGACGACCGAGCTCGTACCGACCGATCACGCGGCGCTGATGCGGTTCACCTTTCCCGGCGACGACGCCAACCTGATCCTCGACAACGTCAACGGCAACACGGGGCTGACCATCGACGCCGCCAACCAGTCGTTCTCCGGCTGGTCCGACGTCAACAGCGGTAGCCTGTCGGCCGGCTGGACGCGGATGTTCATGTACGCCACGGTGGACGCCCCGATCACCGCGAGCGGCATGCTGACCAGCGGGAACCGGCCGTCCACCGGCTATCTCAAGCTCGGCGCGAGGACCGTCGACCTGCGGATCGCCACGTCGCTGATCAGCGTGGCCCAGGCCAAGCACAACCTCGAACTGGAGGTCGGCGCGGACGAGTCGCTGGAGTCGGTGAAACAGAAGGCCCTGCACGCCTGGGACGCCAAGATGACGACGGTCGAGGTCGAGGGGGCGTCGGAGGACCAGCTCACGACCCTCTATTCGAACCTGTACCGGCTGTTCCTCTACCCGAACTCGGGCTACGAGAACACCGGGACGGCTGACACGCCGGTCTACAAGCACACTGTGCAGTCCGCGGTGAGCTCACCCGGCAGCACGCCCACCGAGACCGGGGCCCCGGTCAAGGACGGCAAGGTTTACGTCAACAACGGGTTCTGGGACACCTATCGCACCACGTGGCCGGCCTATTCGCTGCTCACACCGGGTCAGGCCGGCGAGATGGTGGGTGGGTTCGTGCAGCAGTACCAGGACGGCGGCTGGATCTCCCGCTGGTCGTCGCCGGGGTACGCCAATCTCATGGTCGGGACCAGCTCCGATGTGGCCTTCGCGGACGCGTACCTCAAGGGGGTCAAGGGTTTTGACGCCGACGCGGCCTATCGGTCGGCGCTGAAGAACGCGACGGTGGCACCGCCCAACCAGAACGTGGGCCGCAAGGGGCTGACGACCTCGATCTTCAAGGGGTACACCCCGTCGGACGCGACCGGGGAGGCGATGTCGTGGGCGATGGACGGCTACATCAACGACTTCGGCATCGCGAACATGGCGGGCGCGCTCGGCAAAACCGAGGAGGCGGAGTACTTCCGTGATCGGGCGTTGAACTATGTCAACATGTTCGACCCGAGCGTCGGCTTCTTCCAGGGCAAGGACTCCGCCGGCCGATGGCGGTGGGGATCGGATTACGACCCCCGCGTCTGGGGCTACGACTACACCGAGACCGACGGCTGGAACATGGCGTTCCACGTGCCGCAGGACGGGCAGGGGCTGGCCAACCTCTACGGCGGCAAGGCGGCGCTGGCCGACAAGCTCGACAAGTTCTTCGCCACCCCGGAGACGGCCGGCTTCCCCGGCTCCTACGGCGGCACCATCCACGAGATGCTCGAGGCCCGCGACGTACGGATGGGTCAGTGGGGCTTCAGCAACCAGCCCTCGCACCACATCCCCTACATGTACGACTTCGCCGGTCAGCCTTGGAAGACCCAGGCCCTGGTCCGGGAGGCGACGTCCCGGCTCTATCCGGGCAGCGAGATCGGCCAGGGCTACCCCGGTGACGAGGACAACGGCGAGATGTCGGCGTGGCAGGTGTTCTCGGCACTCGGCTTCTATCCGCTGCAGATGGGCAGCCCGGCGTACGCGATCGGCTCGCCGCTCTTCAAGAAGGCCACGGTCAACCTGGAGAACGGCAAGAAGATCGTCATCAACGCCCCGCGCAACAGTGCCGCCAACGTCTACGTCCAGGGCCTCGAGGTCAACGGCGCCGCCTACGACCAGACCTCGCTCCCGCACGCACTGCTGGCCGGTGGGGCGACGCTCGACTTCGACATGGGCCCGCAGCCCTCGAAGTGGGGTGCCGGTTCGCCGCCGCCGTCGCTGACCACCGGGTCGGCCGTGGCCGCCCCGCTGCGCGACCTGACCGGTGCCGGCCAGGGCACGGCGTCGATCCCGGCGCTCGTCGACGACACCTCGGCCACCCGGTCGGCGGTCGCCGGGACCTTCACCTACCAGTTCGCGTCGGCCGGGGAACAGGCCACCTTCTACACACTGACCTCGGCCGACACCGTCGGGACCGACCCGGCGTCGTGGACGCTGCGCGGCTCCTACGACGGGACGACCTGGACCACCGTCGACAGCCGAACCGCGCAGACCTTCGACTGGCGGCTCCAGACCAGGCCGTTCAAGATCGCCAACCCGGGCCGGTACAAGTACTACGCCCTCGACCTGAATGGCTCGCTGGCCGAGGTGGAACTGCTCGGCCGGCCCGCCCTGGCCTGCACCACCACGATCGCCGACCAGGTGACCGGCGCCCTGACGATCAAGTCGGGGGTCACCTGCCTGGCCCCCGGCGCCACCGTGACCGGTCTGGTCACGGTGACCAAGGGGGCGTCGCTCCACGCCACCGGCGCCACCCTCAAGGCGGCGGTCACGGCGACCGGGGCGGGCACCTTGTCGCTGCTCAACACCACGATCGGCGGCATCGTCACGGCGACCGGGTCGGGCCCGGTGGCCCTGGAACACAACACGATCCGCGGCCGGGTCACGCTGACCTCCGGCCACGGCTCGACGGTGGTGGCGGCGAACACCATCAACGGCTCCTTGACGTGTACGGCCAACGAGCCCCCACCGGTCGACAACGGCCTGAAGAACGCCGGGACGGGCCCCCGCCTCGGCCAGTGCGCCGAGTTGTAGGCCCGGGGAAGGCGAGCCGGCCGGGCGGTCAGTCACGCCCGGCCGGCGTTGCTGGCGCTCGCCTCGATGGTGACGGCATCGCCCACCGCGTAGACCGACTTGACCGAGGTGACCACTAGGGTCCGCGCGCGCTCCCCGCTGCCCCGTCAGAGGCGCGTGATCGCGACCGCCGGGAGGAGCATCAGCAGGGTCAGAACCACATAGGCGCCGCCCAGGCCGGAGCGGTGGTTGCGGGTGGAGATCACGGCGGCGACGAACGGGCCCAGCAGGGTGGCGAAGGCGGCCGCGTCGAAGATGTCGTCGCCGCGGCGGGCGCCGGTCAGGCCGTACAGCAGAAGCAGCGGGACCGTGACCAGCCAGCCCAGCGTGACCGCCGTCAGTTTCAGATGCAGGTGGGTGCGCCGGCCCGGCTCCGCCGGGTCCTTCTGCAGGGCGAACGCCATGCGCGCGGCATAGCCGGCGGGGGCCGGCTGGTCCTTGGTGGTCACCCGGCGAACCCTATTGACCCGGCCCGCCGGGCGCATCACCCGGAACGGACAATTCACCCGTCTCCGGCACGTCGTTAACGACGTGCCGGGCAAATGAGATCAGCTCTTTACCGTGGCCGGTGTGGTTGACGTTCGCCGGAGCCGCGGGCGATCAAGGACGTCGAGATGACGATGGTCCGGACCGGGCCGTTATGGCCGCTGATGCGCTGATAGGCGAGCCTCGCCGCCTCTCGCCCGATCGCACTCATGTCGTGCGCGACGACCGTCGTGCCGAGCACATCGGCCAGGTCGAAATCGTCGAACCCGACGAGCGCGGGCGGTTCGATCCGGTCGCGCAGGGCGCGCAGAGCCCCCGTGGTCAGGCGGTTGTTGGTGGTGAAGATCGCGGTCGGCGGATCGTCGAGGGTCAGCAACTCGCGGATCGTGCGCTCAGCGTGTCGCACATCGTGCACGTCCGTGCGCAGATAGGGCTCCCAGGCCGCGTTGCCGGCCGACCGCATCGCGCTCACGAAGCCGTCGATGCGGCCGCGCTGCGGGGCCAGCCGGGCCAGGTCGGCGACCATCGCGATGCGCCGGTGGCCGTACGCCAGCAGATGCTCGCCGGCACTGCGGGCGCCGCCGGCGTTGTCGATGAGCACGGCGTCGGCGGCCAGCCCGTCCGGCGGCCGGTCCAGGAAGACGAACGGGACGCCCCGGTTGCCCTCGATCGCGAGGTATTCGTGGTCGTCGCCGCTCGGGATCACCAGCAACGCCCGTACCCGCCGCTCCAGGAACGCGTCGACCAGACTGCGCTCCAGTTCGGCGTCCTCGTCGTTGTTCGCGGTGATCAGCAGCAGGCCGTGCTGGCGCAGCTCGCGCTCGATGCCGCTGGCCACCGCCGAGTAGAACGGGTTGGCCAGGTCGCCGCTGACCAGCCCGACAAGCGCGGAGGTGGCGCCTCGCCGCAGCTCCCGGGCGATGCCGTTGAGCCGGTAGCCGAGCCGGTCGGCGGCGTCCTGCACGCGCCGGCCGGTCGACGGCGCGACGTTGGGCTCACGGTTGAGGGCGCGGGACGCCGTCTTGAGGCTGACTCCCGCGAGCGCGGCCACTTCGGTGAGTGTCGGCCGGCGGACGGTCGATTCGTCGGAGGGCATGTCGCTCCGCTGGTAGGGCGGCCGGAAACGGAGCAAGTATGACATCGATATCGGTCATCGCCGCACGTCCAGCCGCGCCACGATGTCGTCGGGTGCGAGGTCGGTGGCGGTCTCCGGAAAGCCCTCGGCCAGGCGGGTGCCGGCGATCTCGGCATAGACCTCGGCGATCGCCGTGAACAGGTGCGGCGTCAACCCGGCCGCCTCCTGCGTCGCGGCCACCTCGAGCATCTCCGCGACGAACCGATGCGCCTTCGGCGCCGACGTCGCGACGGCCGCGGTCCGCGCGAGATCGTTGCGCTCCAGATCAAGAAGAACCGGCGAGAGTACGCCGTGCGCGCCGGCCACCCGGATGGCCTGGGCGACGAGTGCCGTCAAACCCTTGTAGACGCTGCCCGTACACATCTTCACCGCACTGGCCGCCCCGATCCGATCGCCGACGACGACCGGAACGACGGTGTCGCCCCAGGGAAGTCCGGCGACCTCACCCGCATCCGCCCCGGCCAGGTAGAGAAAGGTGCCGCCGACCCGGTGCGGCGGCGGCCCGGAGATCGCGCCGTCGACGACCCGCAGGCCGGGCAGGTCCTGGGCGATCGCGGTCATCGTCTCGGGTGACACCGCGTTGAGATCGGCGATGATCTGCCCGCCTCTGGTGGTCTCCCGGATCCGCCGGGCGGCCTCCCGGGCGGCACCGGGCGGCGTCACCGAGAGCACGACGTCAGCCGTGCTCAGCACGTCCGCCACCGTCGGCAGGACCTCGAGGGCGGCCTCGGCGGCGAGTCCAGCGGTGCGGGGCGAACGCCCCGCCACCGTCGTGACGACGCGAGCGCCGTTGGTTCGCAAGGCGGCGCCGAGGCCCGCCCCCATCTGTCCGGGGCTCAGAATTCCGACGATCGGCATGGCCAATGTCTACCCCGCCACGGCCCGTGGTGGTCGCGGTGCCCCCCTCGGTCACCGCGAACCGCCTGTTCCGGAGCTCAGACCTCGGTGGTCAACTCGTAGACCTCCGTCGTCGGGTGCCCGGCGCGTTCGTGAACCCGCATCACGGCCTCCTTGCTCGGGCCGGTGCTCAGGCAGAAGACCTTGCCCGACTCCGGGTCGAGCCAGGCCCGCTCGAAATGCACCCCCTCCTCGCCCTCGATCTTCAGGTCGGCTTCGTGGGCGTCGGCGAGTTGCTCCGGGGTGACGCCGTGGAATCCGCTGTGCACGTCCATGAACTTGGCCATCAGGTGGCGCTCCTCCTGCTGTCGCGATGTTGCTGACATGGGAAGACTGCCGTGAGCCGGGCAGTCGGACATCGGTCATTGCACCTAGGAAGGCCCCCCGGGGTGACCTAAAGTCGCGAGCGTGGACAGCGCGCTCAGCAGCCCGATCCTCGTCGGGCGCGACGATCTGGTGGCGCTCGCCGCGCGCCGGCTCGGCCTGGCCGCGCGGGGGAGCGGCGAACTGCTGTTCCTCGCCGGCGAAGCGGGCATCGGCAAGACCCGGCTGCTCGCCGAGATCGTCCGGCGGGCGGCCGGTTTCACCGTGGTGGGCGCCGGAGCGTCGCCGGGTGACAGCGAGGTCGCCGGCGCGGTTCTGGCCGATCTGGGCGCCGAACTGCTGCGAAATCCGGTGACCTTGGCGGCCGGGGCGGGCGTTTCCCGGCGGCTCCGGGAGTTCGCCGACGGCGACGCGGCCCGGCAGCGGCGTCTGCTCGTGGCCGACCTGGCCGAACTGATCGCCGCCGCGGTCACCGGGCCGACCCTGATCACGGCCGAGGATCTGCACTGGGCCGACGACCTGACGCTCGACGTGCTGGCCCGGTTGGGCCGCCGGGCCGCCACCCTGCCGTTGCTGGTGGTCGGCACCTACCGCAGCGACGAGCTCTACCCGCGGGTTCCGATGCGGTCGTGGCGGACCCGGCTGCTGACCCAGCGGCATGCCGAGGAGGTGCGGCTCACCCGGCTCAGCCGGGCCGACACCGCGGCCATGGCAGCGGCCATCGCCGGGTCCGCGTTGCCGGGTGCGGTGACCGGCGACGTGTTCGCCCGCAGCGACGGCATCCCGCTGCACGTCGAGGAATTCCTGGCGTCCCGGGAAAGCGTTCCGGACACCCTCGCCGACGCCGTCCTGGCTCGTGCCTTCGCCCTGTCCGAGCCGGCCCGTGAACTGGCCGGGGTCGCCTCGGTGCTCGGCCGCTCGTTCGACCTCGACCTGCTGACGGCCATCACCGGCGACGGGCCGGCCGCCGTCGACGACGGGTTGCGCGAACTCAGTGACCGGTTCTTCGTGCAGGCCCACGCCGACCGCTCGACGTTCGACTTCCGGCACGCGCTCATCCGCGACGCGCTCTACGCCGACCTCGCCCCGCACCGGCGGCGCGAACTGCACGCCCGCGCCGCCGCGGCGGCCGTCGAGGCGGGCTTCCCGGCCGCCTTCGTGAGCGATCAGTACGAGCGGGCCGCGCTTCGCGAGCCGGCCTTCGCGAACGCGATGGAGGCGGCCCGCTCGGCGGCCGAGATGTCGGCCCACCGCGAGGCGGCGGAACTCTACCGGCGGGCCCAGCGCACGGCGGCGGAAACGATGCCGATCGAGACCCGGGCCGCGCTGCTGACCGCCCTGGCCGCGGAACTCGCCGCGATCGACGACAACGCGGGCGCGTCGTCGGCCTACGCGGAGGCCTACCGGTTACGGATGTCGCTCTACGACCGGCTCGCGGCGGCCGCGCTCGTGCCCGACTGGGTGGCCACCCGGCACCTGCTCGGCGCCGGCCTTGAGGAGCGGGCGGCGGCCCTGCGTGGAGCCCTTCCGCTCATCGCGTTCCGCGACGACTCCGCGGCCCAGGAGGTGCGGGGCAACATCCACGCCGCCCTGGCCGCGGCGTACATGCTCGACCGGCGGCTGGCCGAGGCGATCGAGGACGGCGAATTCGCCAGGTCCATCGCGGTCGAGGACTGCGACCGCGCCATGCGCTGCAACCTCGACGCGACACTCGGGTCGGTGTTGCTGTTCGCCGGCCGGCTCGACGAAGGAACACAGCTCCTGGAAGGGTCCATCACGCGCGCACAGGGCTGGCGGTTCGAGGGGCAGACCGCGCGCGGCTACCGGATGATCGGCTCCAGCATGTCGGTGCTCGTCGAGTACGCGTCGGCGCTGCGATGGTTGCCCGAAGGAATCGCCTACGCCGAACGGGTCGAGCAGATCAACGACCGCAACTACCTGACCGCCCATCTCGCGCACGTCCGCTGGGCCACCGGCGACTGGCTCGGCGCGGAATCGGCCGCCCGGCAGGCCGTCGCCGACAGCGGCGGCATCACCACCCGAATCACCGCGTTGCACGTGCTCGGATTCCTCGCGATGGGGCGCGGGGCGGTCGCCACCGCCACCGAACACCTCGGCGAGGCAGCCTCGCTCGGCTCCGGCATGCGCGAACTCCAACGCGTGTCGCCGGCCTGGTGGGGCCTCGCCGAAGTCGCTCTCGTCAGCGGCGACCACGCCACCGCGGTGCGGCGTTGCGAGAACGGCTTCGAGGCGTCCGCCCGGGTCCGCGACGCCGCCTACCTCTTCCCGTACGTGATCACCGGAGTTCGCGCCCACCTCGCCCGCGCCGGCTCGACGGCCGCGCGGGAATGGCTCGGCCGGACCGCGGAACTGCTCGCCGAACGCCGGATCCCGGGAACCCTCGGCGCCCTCACCCACGCCCGCGGCCTCATCCATCTCCACGAGGGCCAAACCGGCAAAGCCCGCTCGGAACTGGCCGAGGCGGCCCGGTTCTGGACCGGCCGGCAGCGATTCTGGGAGGGCACGGCCGCGCTTGTCGACCAGTCACGGTGCGCTGCGCGCAGCCGCCGGCCGGGCGAGGCGGCGGCCTTGCTGGCAACGGCCAGACAGGCGTACGCCGGGGTCGGCGTTCCCGTGCCCGGATATCTGTCGTCGCCGGACGACCCGATCGACTCCGCGATTGCCCCCGGGTCGCCCGCGCTGCCGGCCCTGCCCGCGCTGTCCCCGCGCGAGGTCGAGGTCGCCCATCTGGTCGCGGCCGGCCTGACCAACCGCGAGATCGCCGCCAAACTGGTGATCGCCCCGAAGACCGCGGCCGCCCATGTCGAGCACATCCGCACCAAGCTCGGCGTCTCCCGGCGCGCCCAGATCGCCGCGTGGGTCGCCACCCTTGGCTGAACCGTGCCGGCCGTTCTACTTCCATCGGGGTACGTCAAACGGGCCATAGCTGATGATCGATCAACTCCGTCAAAATCGTCACCATGGACGCCCCCGGCAACTCAGTGCTGATCTTCACCCTGCTGGCCGTGTTCGTGACCTGCTGCGGCTACTTCGCCGGCCGGACGCACCAGCGGCGGCAGACGGCCGACGATCGCGAAGAGGCCTACCGCGACGGCTACGAGACCGGCACCCGCAGCGTCTTCAGCCTGGCCGCCCGCGCCGTCTCCGGCCGTCGAGCCCACCGCTCCGGCGCCGTGGTGGGCCGTTCCCCAGCCGCCCGTCCCGGCCCGTCCCGGCGTAACGCCCCCGCCCCCGGCCCCGTCCCGCCGGTGAGCAGCGCGCCCGGCCTCGCCCCTCCCGCGGGCAGCGCGCCCGGCCTGGTCTCTCCCGCGGGCAGCGCGGCGGCCTCCGGCCCGGTCTCCTCCGCGGCCGGTGCCGCGGCGCCGGGTTTCGTCTCTCCCGCGGGCGGTGCCGCCGCGCCCGGTCTTCTTGCTCCCTCGAGCGGTGCCGGGCCTGACCTCCTGGCCCCCTCGAGCGGTGCCGCCCCTGGCGTCGGCACCTCCTTGGGCGGTGCCGCCGCAGTGAGTGGCGGACCGCTTCCGGACCAGAAGCGCCGGCGGTCGGAGCCGGTCGGCCAGTCGGCACTGCTGCGTCGCTCGGCGACCCCGGGCTCGTCGCCGATTCCCTCGTCCCGGAGGCCCTCCGCCGGCGAGAACGAGGCGACCTCCCTGGGCTTCCCGGTCCCACCCCCGCCGTCACCGCGGGTCGTAGCCGAGCCGTCGGCCGTCGGCGGAGTGGTCTACCGGCCGTTCCCCGACCCGAACTCCCCGCGCGACGTGCCGAGGTCCCCTGACGACGCACCTCTCGACAGGGGTTCGGCCCCCTCCAAACCGCGGGCGATACCTCGTCCGACCCCGATGCCGTCGTCCGGCAAAGCGGAAAGAATCGTCTCCACACCCGATCCCGCCCTTCCGGAGAACGGCCGAGCGGATCACGGCCTTTCCGTCGTGGGGGGTCCGGACGCGGCGCCCGGGGCGGACCTTGCCGCACTGCCCGGGGCCGCTTCGGCGACCACGGCTGAACCCATCTCGGGAGCGGGTGAGGCGGGCGGGGTGTCCTCGGCGGCGGCGGGAGTCGGCTCCGGCGAAGCGCTCTCCGTATCGGACGGTGCCGGGCGCGATCGGGGGCCGGGGCGGTTCGGCTCGGCGGCGGCCGGAGCGAGGGATGTCGGGGCAGCGAGGGATGTCGGGGCAGCGAGGGACGGCGGGGCAGCGAGGGATGTCGGGGCCGGGCGGCGCCGGGGGAGTCGGTTGTGGCGGGGGCTGAGCGCTTCCCGGGGGTCGGAGCAGGGAGTGATGTTCGGGGGAGTGAACGGCTTCGGGATGCCGGGGCCGGGCAGTGGGATGCCGGATGCCGTCGTCGGCGCGCCCGGAGCCGAGGCCGGGCTGGCCGCTGAGGCCCGGCTGGCCGCCGAGACCGCCCGGAATGCGTCGGTCAGCACGGGGGCGGAGTCCGGGGCGCGGGGCGGGGCGGAGTCGGGGGCGGAGCCGGAGCCGGAGTCGACCGGGCGGCATACCGTTCCGGATGAGCTTGTCCAGGCGGCTACCTATCGGCTGCCGCCGGACCGGGTTTTCCGGGCCCGGGTGCCTGGATCGCTGCCGCCGCTGCCGGAGGACTCCACGACGCGGTTGCCGGTGCCGAAGCCGCGTCAGGCGTGATGTCGTACCCCCGGCGTACGGTCTCGGCATGGTCACTGTCGAGGGTGTTCGCCGGGTCTGCCGCGAGCTGCCGCGCAGTTCCGAGCACCTGATCCACGACCGGGTGAAGTTCCGGGTCGGCGCGATCGTCTATGTGGCCTTCTCGCGTGACGAGACGGTCATGGGGTTCGCCTTTCCCAAGGAGGAGCGCGACGATCTGGTCGCGGCCGAGCCTCAGCTGTTTCATCTGCCGGGCGAGTCCGACATGCGGTTCAACTGGGTGCAGGCCTGGTTGTCCCGGTTGGACGAGGAGCGGATGACCGAACTGGTGGTGGACGCCTGGCGAATGGTGGTGCCCAAAAAGGTCTGGTCGGCTTACCACTCGCGGTTGGCCTAGGGCATCCGAACGAGGGAAGTTCCACCGCCAACGTGTCAACTAGGCCGTCAGGTCATTGGCGCGGCCCCGGTGACCCGCGAGCCTGTTCAGACACAGGGTTCCGGGCACCACCCCAGGGGAGAAGATGAAGCGCCTCAGCGCAATGGTCGTTGTCTCGTTCGCCGTCGTCGCGCTCAGCGGCTGCGGCCTGCTCGACGACAAGACCGACGGAAACTCCGCGTCCGCTGCCGGCGGTCAGCCGACAAGCGGCAGCGGTACGGCTCAGCCGACGCCCACCGGGTCGGCGGTGAGCGGGGTCGGCTCGGCGAAGGACAAGGGCGACCTGCCCGATCCGTGCACACTGCTCAGCAAGGCCGAGGTGACCGCCCTGACCGGCCGGCAGATCACCCAGGTCGACAAGGACGACGCCAAGCCCGGCGACGCCACCCGGTACTGCCAGTGGCAGCAGGACAGCGGGCAACTGGTGCTCTTCCTGGGCCGCACCACCGAGGACGAGTTCAACCTGCAGATCTCCGGCGCCCAGAAGGTGAGTGGGGTGGGCGAGGACGCGTTCCAGCTGTCCGGCCACCTGTACGTGCTTTACGGCACCGTCCAGATCGACGTCTACTCCCGCGGTGGCACCGACGAGCGGAACCTGGCTGACTCGAAGAAGATCGTCGAGGCCGTGATGCCCCGGATCTGACCGGTTGCATCTGACCGGCCGGATCTGACCGGCCGGATCTGACCGGCCGGCCTCGGGCGGGTGGGCCGGCGGCGATGCGAGCGGGGAGCTCGGCGTGGTCGGCGGCCGGCCAGCGGATTTCCCTCCACCAGGGGCGGCCGGCCGCGGCCCACGGCGCGACCGGTTCGGCGCCGCCTGTCGGTGGGGTCTCGCCCTCGGCCGGGATGTCGGGGGCGGCACCCTGGGCGAACCATTCGCGCATCTCGCGGACGGCGGCGGGGCTGGGGCGTGGCCGGGGATGACGCCGTCGCAGCGCAGCACCCGGCGCATCGACTTGAGGCGGGTCAGCTCGAACGAACAGTGGGCGCCGGCATACGAGGGCGAACCCGACCACGCCGCCCGGCTCAGGTCGATGCCCTAGTGCGGCCGGCCGGCGCGCTGAGCAGCGACCAGGCGTCGACGCCGTAGCCCGCCTCCCACACGGAGACACCGTCCCAGCGCGACTCGTCGGCCAGCACCGCCAGCTCGAGCTGCTCGGTCGCGGTGTCGCCGGGAAGGATGACCCCGTAGTCGAGGGCCATCGACCTTCCTAACCGGACCGGCCGACACCGGACCGGCCGGCCGACACGACACCGGGCCGGCCGGCGGTCACGACCCGCCGAACGCCGGGTCCCGGCCGAGGAGCAGCAGGATCTCGTCGAGCGGTGAGGCGCCGGCCCGGATCGCGCGGGCGGGTGCGAAGGCGGCCCGCGGCCCCTGCCGCGCCGCGCCGTCGGGCACGGCGCGGGCGATCGGCAGGGTGAGCGCGAGGATTTCCGGCGACGAGGGGTACGCGATGCCGAGCGTCGCCGCCACGTCCCAGCCGTGCACGACGTAGTCGACGAGGTGGAACCCGATCGCCTGGCGGCCCGGGAAGGTGGCGGTGGGGTGGATCTCGGTGAGTTGGACCGGCCGGTCGAGCACTCCCGGTTGCGCGAACGCGTCGAGAACCAGCTCGGCGGCCGCGGCGTACGTGCGTACTTCAGGAACTGGGGCTCCGCCCCGCGCCGCGGAAGCGAAGATCCGGTGTTGTTCGGTCATGTGCGCGATCAGCGCACCCAGGTCCCACCCGGCGCAGGGGGTGGGAAGCGACCGGTCGGTGGCCCGGGCGACGAGGTCGACGGTGCGGGACACGGCGGTCCGGTCGGCGGTCAGCAAATCCATATGCACTTGCTTATCATCTACATGTGCTTATGGTTTGGCAAGGGTAGGAAGATCGGGGGGTGGAGAGCGAGCGGCCCGACCTGGGCGCGATGGTGATGCGGCTGGGACGCCGCCTGATCGCCATGGAGGAGCCGATCCTGGCGCGGCACGACGTGACCATGTGGGGCTACGTCGTGCTGAACGCGCTGCGGGGGAGCCGGACGGTCCGCACTCAGGCGGCGCTGGCGCAGAGCATCGGCGCCGACAAGACCCGGCTCATTCCGACCCTCGACGACCTGCAGAAACGTGGCCTGATCGAGCGCGAGACCGACCCGGCCGACCGTCGGGTACGCCTGCTTCGCCTCACCGAGAAGGGGGTGCAGAAGCAGCGCGCGATCCAGCGCGAGATCCGTACCGCAGAAAATGATCTTCTGGCTTCGATCGACGACCGCGAGGCCTTCGTGCGGGCGTTACGAGACCTTGGTTAGGGCTTCCTGCAGGCCGCGGGCGGCCAGCCGGTCGGCGCGCTCGTTCTCCGGGTGACCGGCGTGGCCCTTCACCCAGTGCCACTGCACCTCATGGCGCGCGGCCGCGGCCTCCAGCCGTTGCCACAGGTCGACGTTCTTGACCGGCTGCTTCCCGGACGTGGTCCAGCCGTTGCGCTTCCACGTCGGCAGCCACTTGGTGATGCCGTTACGCACGTATGTGCTGTCGGTGTAGAGCATGACTGTCATCGGCGCGCGGTTGAGGGCCTCCAGGGCGCTGATCGGCGCGAGCAGTTCCATACGATTGTTTGTGGTGGATTCGGCCGTCCCGCCGCAGAGATCCTTCTCGCGGGAGCCGTAACGCAGCACGGCACCCCAGCCACCCGGGCCGGGGTTGGGGACGCACGCCCCGTCGGTGTAGATCTCCACCACGGTCATGCGTGCACCCTACCGACGGGTGCAGAGTGAGGTCGGCCATGCCGGGGCGGGGTGTCGGTGGCCGGCACGTAAGGTTGCCGGGGTCGGAAGGGGTCTCAAGGGTGAGTGACGACGCGGTCCAGGTGCGGGACGTCGTCGTGCGCTACGGCGCCACGACCGCCGTCGACGAGGTGTCGCTGACCGTGCCGCGCGGCCGGGTCCTGGCGCTGCTCGGGCACAACGGCGCCGGCAAGACCAGCCTGCTCCAGGTGTGTGAGGGCTTCCGGCCGGCCGACGCCGGCGAGTGCCGGGTGCTCGGCCTCGACCCGATCGAGGACCACGACGAGCTGATGCCCCGGCTCGGCATCATGCTGCAGTCCGGCGGCATCTACCCGTGGGCGACGGCCGGTGAGATCCTCCGCCTGTTCGCGTCGTTCTCGGCCAACCCGCTGGACCCCGAGATGCTCATCGACCGCCTCGGCCTGCGCAAGTTCGAGCGCACCCGGTTCCGCCGGCTCTCCGGCGGCGAACAGCAGCGGCTCTCCCTGGCGATCGCCCTGGTCGGGCGGCCCGAGCTGGTCTTCCTCGACGAGCCCACGGCGGGCATGGACACCGAGGCCCGGCACACCACGTGGCAACTGATCGAGGAACTGACCGACGACGGGGTGAGCGTCCTGCTCACGACCCACCTGCTGGACGAGGCCGAGAAGCTCGCCGACGACGTGGTGATAATGCGAGCCGGCCGCGTCGCGGCCACCGGAACCCCGGCGGAACTCACGGCCGCGGCCGGCATCGACCTGCTGGAGGTACGCGCGGAGGCCGGTCTCCAACCGCGGAGCGCGCACTTCAGCGCGGAGGAGAAGACCCCGGGGGAGTACGTGATCACCGGTCGCCTGGACGCGGCCGCGCTGGCCGAGGCCCTGGCGTGGTTCGCGACGGCGGGCGCCCAGGTCACCGCGGTCAACTCGCGCCGGCGCACCCTCGAGGACGTCTACCTCGCGCTGACCGCGGACAACAAGGCAGGAGTCAGTCGATGAGCGGGACCTTCGCCCCGGCCCCGGCCCGCGCCCCGATGCGGGCGATCCTGCGCAGCCAGATCCGGATGGAGCTGACCCTCACCGCGCGCCGTGGCGAAGCCGTGGTGCTGGCCATGGGCGTACCCCTGCTGGTTCTGCTCGGCGCCGGCCTCACCCATGTCACCACCGTGCCGGGCGATGATCGCCTCGCGTTCGTGGTTCCCGGCGTGCTGGCGCTCACCGTGCTGTCGACCGCGTTCACCGGTCAGGCGATCACCACCGGTTACGAGCGCAGCTACGGCGTCCTCAAACGACTCGGGGCCTCCCCGCTGACCCGTCCCGGCCTGCTGGTCTCGAAGACCGCCGCGGTGCTCGGCCTGATCGTGGTGCAGTTGCTGGTGCTGGCGGCGGTCGGCGTCGCGGTCGGCTGGCGCCCGCACGGCGGCCAGATCCTGCCCGCGATCGGGGTGACGGTGCTGGCCACCGCCGCCTACAGCGGGTTGGCGCTGCTGCTGGCCAGCGTGCTCAAGCCGGAGACGACGACCGGCGCGGCCACCCTGCTCTACGTGCTGATGCTGGCGGCCGGCGGCATCATGTTCACCACTCCCGCCGCGGCCGTCGTGCTGCCGCTGGCGGCCCACGCCGACGCCCTGCGCGCGACGCTTTCGCACGCCGCCGCGGTGCCCGGCGGCGACTGGATCAGCCTCGCCGCCTGGGCCGTCGTCTGCGTGACCGCGGCGATCAAGAAGATGCGCTGGGAATAGGCCGGGGGCCGGCGTCGTGGCCGGCCGCGGTGTCTACTTCCGCAGCCGCCGGCTTCCGGCGTGCCAGTCCTCGACCTTGCCGGTCTCCTGCGTGGTGACCCCGAACGACGGCAGTTGCGGCTGCTCCCGCAGGCTGCGCTTGAGCTCGGCGAATCCGGGGAACCGGGCGAGGCCGACGACGTGGTCCCAGAGCTGGGCGGCCTGATCCTCGTCCGGCAGCCGGCTGATCACCGGCCCGAAGAAGGCGACCCCGGCGGGCGGCTCGAAGTGCACGATCGGCGTGCCGACGTCCTTGCCCGTCAGCGACAGCGCCTCATCCGATTCCGCCTGGATCTCCGCGTCCCGCGAGGTGTCCTCGAGGTGCTCGGTCAGCGAGGCCGGCAGCCCGGCCTCGGTGAGGGCGGCCGCGGCCAGTTCGGCGGTGCCCTGCCAGCCGGGCTTGCGGTCCTCGTCCGGGCCGGTCTCCATGATGCGGGCGCCGAACGCGGCGTACAGCGGGCCGATCGCCGCCCGGCCGTGCTGCTCCCGCACCGCCGAGGCGACCCGGAGCAGCCGTAGTCCGGCGGTGTGCTGGGCGTCGTACTCCGGCGGGAAATGACTGTCGTAGTCGAGATGTGAGTTGATCAGGCGCAGCGAGATGAAGCGCCAGTCGACGGTGTAGTCCCGTTGCTCCTGCACGATCCGGATCCACTTGCTCGTCATCCACGCGAACGGGCAGATCGGATCGAAGTAGAAGTTGATGTCACTCTCGTCGCTCATGAGCCAATACTGCTCGCACAGGTGGCGTGGCCGGCGCCGTCCACCGAACGATGGACAGCGGATGACGGCTCACCGGTCCTATCGGCCGACCGTGCGCAACGTGCACGATGGCGGGCATGGACGCCATTGAAGTCAGGGGACTTCGCAAGACCTATCGCGGGCACGACGCCGTCCGCGGTATCGACCTCAGCGTCACCCGCGGTGAGGTGTTCGCGCTGCTCGGCCCGAACGGGGCGGGCAAGACCACGACCGTCGAGATCCTCGAGGGTCACCGCAAGCGCAGCGGCGGCGAGGTCAGCGTGCTCGGCGAGGACCCGGGTGCGGCCGGCCGGGCGTGGCGGGCCCGGATCGGCGTGGTGCTCCAGGACGCCGAGGACGCCGCCGACCTGACCGTCACCGAGATGGTGCGGCACATCGCCGGCTTCTACCCCGACCCGCGCCCGGTCGAGGAAGTGATCGACCTGGTCGGCCTGACCGAGAAGCGGAAAAGCAAGATCCGAGCCCTGTCCGGTGGTCAGCGCCGCCGCGTCGACGTGGCCCTCGGCATGGTCGGCCGGCCCGAACTGCTCTTCCTCGACGAGCCCACCACCGGCTTCGACCCGGCCGCCCGCCGCCAGTTCTGGGACCTGATCCGCACCCTCGCCGCCGAGGGCACCACGATCCTGCTGACCACCCACTATCTCGAGGAGGCCGAGGCGCTCGCCGACCGCCTCGCGGTGCTCGCCGGTGGTCTGATCGTCGCCGAGGGCACCCCCGCCACGCTGGGTGGACGAGCCGCCGCCGGGGCGAAGGTGAGCTGGCGCCACGGGGGCGTGCAGCACACCGAGCAGGTCACCGACCCGACCGAGCTGATCCGCAAGCTCGTCGCCGAGGAAGCCGACCTGACCACGCTGACGGTCACCCGGCCGACGCTCGAGGACACCTATCTTCAATTGATCGGAGTGAACTGATGACCGCCGCTGCCGCCGTGCTGCCCGGCACCTTCGCCAACGGCGTGGCGCGGGGCCGGGTGGAGATCGTCCAGTTCCTCCGCGACCGCACCGCCGTGGTGTTCACGTTCGCGTTCCCGGCCATGTTGCTCCTGCTGTTCGGCACCATCTTCGGCGACGACTACGAGAACAGCGGGATCAGCGTCGCCCAGGTCTACACGGCCAGCATGATCGCGTACGGCATCCTGAACACCGGCTTCATCACCATGGGCTCGGGACTCGCGCTCGACCGGGAGGACGGGACGCTCAAACGGTTGCACGGCACACCGATCACTTCCACGGCGTACCTCCTCGGGAAGTTGATCCTGGTGTTCGTGCTGAGCGTGGCCGAGGTGGCCACCCTGCTCCTCGTCGGCGTCCTGGTCTACGACATGCCGATGCCGGAGGCGTCGCACTGGGTGACGTTCGCCTGGCTGTTCCTGCTCTCCGTGATCGCCTGCACGCTGTGCGGCATCGCGGTAAGCGCCCTGGTCAAGCACGCCCGCACGGCCGGCGCGATCCTCAACGTGCCGGTGGTGGCCCTGCAGTTCATCTCCGGCGTCTTCATCCACCCGATCACCCAGCTGCCCGCCTGGCTGATCACGGTCGCGTCGTTCTTCCCGGTCAAATGGATGAGCCAGGGCTTCCGGTACGTCTTCCTGCCGGACTCGATGAAGCGGTACGAAGCCGCCGGCCAGTGGGAGCTCGGCCGCACCGCCATGGTTCTCGGCGCCTGGTGTGTGATCGGATTGGTGTTGTGCCTGCTGACGTTCCGCTGGTCCGAGAAGGATCAGTGACCGGCAGCGAGGCCCATTCCCGCTACGCGCAGTGGTGGGACGCCTATTTCGGAGTGGTCGCGGTGGCCGTCGCCACCGCGGTCCTGCTCGGCGACAGCCACGACCTCCGACGCCGCTGGCTGGCGGTCGGCGCCATCGCCGCGATGACCGTGCTGCACCTGACCCTGGGCCGCCGGCTGATCCGGCGGAACGCCGTCGCACATCCCGTCCTCGTCGGGCAGATCGCCCTCTTCGCGGTGGCGGTCGTCGCGGCCCCGTTCACCACCTGGCTGCTCTTCGCGATGACCCCGATGATCTTCCAGATGGCCTCCCTGCGCGGCGCCATCATCCTGGTCATCGTGATCAACCTGATCACCCCCGCGATCGACGTCGTCCAGAACCCGTCGGCCGTGAAATGGGACCTGCTCATCGCGGTGATCTCCGCGGCCACCGGCATCTGGCTGGGCTTCTGGATCATCCGGGTGATCGAGCAGAACGTCGAACGCGGCCAACTGATCGCCGCCCTGGAAGCATCCCAGGTCGAGGTGACCCGCCTCTCCCACGAAGCCGGCGTGGCCGCCGAACGAGCCCGCCTCGCCGGCGAGATCCACGACACCCTCGCCCAGGGCTTCACCAGCATCATCACTCTGCTCCAGGCGGCCGACCCGGCGCTGCGCGACGAACGGCTGGCGCTCGCCGTCCGCACCGCGAAGGAAAACCTGGCCGAATCGCGGGCCCTGCTCGCCGCGCTGACGCCGGCGGCGTTGTCCGAGGGCTCACTGCCTGATTCCGTACGCCGTCAAGCGCGCCGATTCACCGAGGAAACCGGAGTCGCCGCCCCCGTCCGGATAACCGGCGAGGAACGGGCGCTGCCCACCAACGTCGAAGTCGTGCTGCTCCGCGCCGCCCAGGAGTCCCTGACAAACGTCCGCCGCCACGCCGCCGCCCACGAAGCCGCAGTCCTGCTCGCCTACACCCCCACCTCGGTACGCCTGGTCGTACGCGACGACGGCCGCGGCTTCGACCCCGCCGCCGCCAACGGTTTCGGCCTGACCGGCATGCGAACCCGCGCCGACCAGGTAGCCGGCAACCTGACCGTGCGCAGCCACCCCGACTCCGGAACCACAGTCGAGCTCGAGGTGCCGGCTTGACCTTCCCTTCCCCCGCCCGCGAGTCCGCCCCGCCCGCCGAGTCCGCCCCGCCCGCCGAGTCCGCCCCGCCCATCCGCCGCGCGTGCGTTCGTGTGGGGTGTGGGGTGGAGAGGGGCGGGCTGCGGGGAACGGGGTTAGCTGTTGTGATCCGTGGGCGGGCGATGAGGGGTGGGGCTTGGTGACTATTCGGATTCTGCTGGTGGATGACCATCCGGTGGTGCGGCATGGGCTTCGGGGGATGCTTGACGCGGAGCCCGACCTGGTGGTGGTGGGGGAGGCGGGGTCCGGGGACGCGGGTGTCGAGTTGGCCGCGGTGGAGCGGCCGGACATCGTGCTGATGGATCTGCGGATGCCGGGTGGGGATGGGGTTTCGGCTACCGAGCGGATTCTGGCCACGGTGCCCGGGACTCGGGTCATGGTGCTGACGACCTATGAGTCGGACCGGGACATTCTGCGGGCCATCGAGGCGGGGGCCAGTGGCTATCTGCTCAAGGATGCGTCGCCGCGGGAGTTGGCGGAAGCGGTGCGGGCGGCGGCGCGCGGGGAGACGGTGCTTGCGCCCAGCGTGGCGTCCACATTGGTGCGGCAGGTGCGGCAGCCCGCGCGGCCGGCGTTGTCGGGGCGGGAGGTCGAGGTGCTGCGGCTGGTGGCGGACGGGCTGACCAACGGTGACATCGGGCGGCGGCTCTTCATTTCGGAGGCGACCGTGAAGACGCATCTGCTGCGCGTCTTCAACAAGCTGGATGTCGCTGACCGCACCGCCGCGGTGACTACGGCGATGCGGCACGGGCTGTTGTGAGGCGGTCAGCGCTCGGCGAAACGCTGCACGAAGGCCAGTGACGTGTTGGCGACCTCGAGCCAGCCGCTGTCGATGGTCAGGGAGTGGCCGCGGCCGGGGATCGAGGCGAACTCGGTGGTGCCGCTGTTCTTCTGCTGGATTTTGAAGTTGTACTCCGAGATCGCCTGCGGGACGGTGTGGTCCTTCTCGCCGGCGATGATCAGGAGCGGGCCGCGGGACGGGTTGTCGTGGTCGACCTTCACCTCGGACCACGGGTTGAAGTTGGCCACGGCGGCCTGGAACAGCGGGGCGCCCGGGGCCGGGACGGCGAACTCCTGGTAGAGCTTGCGGGCCTCGACCTCGTCGACGGTGTTGGCGAAGGCGTACCGGAATTGCTCGTACGTCAGGGGGATGGCCTTGTGGTAGTTGGTGGGGTTGGTCAGCACGGGTGAGGCGGAGCGCAACGCCGAGATCGGCAGCGGGAGGACGCCCTGGAACGGGGCGGCGTCGATGGCGACGGTGACGTTGGACAGGCCGCGGCCGGCGATGATCTGGGCCAGCAGGCCGCCGAAGGAGTGGCCGATCACGGCGGGCTGCTTGTCGAGTTTGCCGATGATGTCGGCGTAGTGGTCGGCGACCTGGCCGACGGTCTTGCCGGCCATCACCTCGGGGTGGGCGTTGGCTTCCGCGACGGTTTCCGGGTCGTCGGGCCAGCCGGGGGTGATCGGGGCGTAGCCGGCCGCTTTGAAGACGTCGGCCCAGCGCTCCCAACTGTTCGGCAGCAGCCACAGGCCGTGGATGAAGACCACCGGCGTGAGCCCGGTCTCGTTGACTGCGGCTATGTCGTCGAGGGTGTGCTGCGGAATTTCTGACATTCCCGGCTCCTTCGATCAGCGGATTCTGTTGTCCAACATAGGGATCCGGGCCCCGGGGCCGATACAGTCATTCGGCTGTGTTCTGGCTGGGGGCCGCGACTTAGGTCGACGCTCACAGGAACCGCGAAGGATCCGCACAGGTCAGGGCGAGAACTGCCGCGCACGCTTTGTTGAGCCATCAACGAAGGGGGAGCGCGGATGAAACGGGAGACCGGACTACGGCGGACGGCGATGCTCACCGGTGCGCTGGCCGCGGCCGCACTGGCGGGAACGGCCGGGATCGGCGTGGCGGCCTATGCGTCCGACCAGTCGGCCACCACGACGAGCACCTCCGACCAATCGACCACCTCCGACCAATCGAGCAGCACCGGCGACTACCCGTCGCTGTCCGGTGCCGGCGACAGCAGCGGGACGAGCGACAGCAGCGGGACGAGCGACAGCAGCGGGACGAGCGACAGCAGCGGGACGAGCGGTGGCGGCAGCAGTGCCACCTCGGGCGGGTCGTGACATGCCGCTCTCGGAAACTCTGCCGGTCGGCGCGGACACCGCGCAGTGGGACGTCTGGGGAACCGTCGCCCGGATCGTGGTCACCGCGCCGGCCCGGCTGGCCGAGGCGGAAACGATGCTCAGGGCGGAGCTGGCGGCCGTCGACGAGGCGTGCAGCCGGTTCCGGGAGGACTCGGAGTTGCGCTACGCCTGCCGGGCCGGTGGGCGGCCGGTGTCGATCAGCCCGCTGCTCGCCGATCTCGTCGCGGCGGCACTGGACGCGGCTCGCGAGACCGAAGGGGCCGTCGACCCGACCGTGGGTGGGGTGTTGTGCGGGCTCGGCTACGACCGGGACTTCGCGGCCCTGGCCGGGTGCGAGGTGGCGCCGGCGGTGCGGGTCTTTCCCACCCCGGACTGGCGGTCGGTGAAGTTGGCCGTACGCGAATTGACCGTGCCTGATGGGGTTCTGCTCGATCTCGGGGCCACCGCCAAGGCGGCCGCCGCCGATCGGGCGGCCGCGCGGATCGCCACCGAGCTCGGCGTCGGCGTGCTGGTCGCGCTCGGCGGAGACATCGCCACCGCGGGGCCGGGACCGGCGGGCGGCTGGCAGATCCTGGTGCGGGACCGGCCCGGCGACCCGGCCGACACGATCAAACTGCCGGCCGGCGCGGCGCTGGCCACGTCGAGCACGGCCGGACGCACCTGGGGCCGGCCCGGCGAGATGCTGCACCACATCGTCGATCCGGCCACCGGGCGGCCGGCGGTGCCGGTGTGGCGCACGGTGTCGGTGGCCGCCTACAGCTGTCTGCGCGCCAACACCCTGAGCACCGCTGCGATCGTCCGCGGGCACGCCGCTCCCGGGGTGCTCGGCAAGGCGCCGAGTCGGTTGGTCACGCCCGCGCTGGACGTGGTGCGGCGCGGCGGGTGGCCGGCATGACCGACGCGCTCTGGTATTTCGCCCGGGGCAGTGGCGTCGTCTCGCTGCTCCTGCTCACCGTCGTCGTGGCGCTGGGCATCGGCTCCCGGTCGGGTCGGCCGGCGTTCGGGCTGCCCCGGTTCGCGGTCAGCCTGCTGCACCGCAACGCCGCCCTGCTCGCCATCGTGTTCCTCGTGGGTCACGTGCTCAGCCTGCTGTTCGACCCGTACGCGCAACTGCGGCTGCTCGACACAGTGCTGCCGTTCGCCGGCCACTACCGGCCGGTCTGGCAGGGGCTCGGCACGCTCGGCTTCGATCTGCTGGTCGCGCTCGTCGGCACCAGCCTGCTGCGGCACCGGCTGGGCGCCCGGGTCTGGCGGACCGTGCACTGGCTGGCCTACCTGTGCTGGCCGGTGGCCCTCCTGCACGGGCTGGGCACCGGCACCGACAACGGCACCTGGTGGCTGTGGGCGATCTCGATCGCCTGCGTCGTGGTGGTCGTCGCGGCCCTGGCGTGGCGGATCTCGCCGAACTTCAGCCGTTTTCCGGCGCGGGCCGACCGGGCGGTCGCCCCGCGACTGCGACCCCACCTGGAGGAGGTCAAGTGACGAGCGTGGTGGAACAGGTGGAGCGCCGGCTGCTCGCCGGCACCGGTGCGGCGGGACCCGGGCGGCTTCCGGTCCTCGATCCGAGCCAGATCATCGGGATGGCGCGGGATGCCGGGCTCACCGGGCGCGGCGGGGCCGGCTTCCCGGTGTGGCGCAAGCTCACCGCGGTCGCGCCCGGTAGCGTCGTCATCGCGAACGGGGCGGAGGGTGAACCGGCCAGTGGGAAGGACCGCGCTCTCCTTGCGTACCAGCCGGATCTGGTCCTTGACGGGTTGCAGTTGATCGGGATGGCGGCGCGGGCCGGCACCGCTCATCTCTATGCGCCGAAGGCCGCGCTGGCGCCGCTGCGAGCGGTGCTCGCGGCCCGGCACGACCGCTTGCCGGTGACCCTGCACGCCGCGCCCGACGCGTTCGTCTCCGGCGAGGAAACGGCGGTGGTGTCGGCCATCGGCGGACGTGCGGCGGTGCCGTCCGACAAACGGATCCGGACCGTCGACAAAGGATTCCTGGTGCAGAACGTCGAGACGCTCGCCCATCTCGCGCTCATCGCGCGGCACGGCCCCGGCTGGTTCCGCACCGCCGGAACGGCGGACGAGCCGGGCACGTTCCTGGCCACGGTGAGCGGTGCGGTGCGGCGTCCGGGGGTGGTCGAAGCGGGGTACGGCGTACGCCTCGGTGAGCTGATCGCCGCCGCCGGTGGACCGGCCGCGGAACTGCGGGCCGTGCTGATCGGCGGCTACCACGGTGGCTGGGTGCCGGCCGATCCGGCGCTCCCGGTGAGCCGGCGGGCGCTCGAACCGTACGGGGCGGCACCCGGTGCCGGCGTCATCGTGGCGTTGCCCCGCAACGCCTGTGGGCTGAGCGAGACGGCCCGGATCGTCGGCTATCTCGCCGACCAGGTGGCCGGGCAGTGCGGGCCCTGCGTCAACGGCCTGCCCCGGATGGCCGGTACGCTCGCCGACCTGGCCGCCCGGCGCCCCGAGCCGGGGCTGGCGGCCGAGGCGCAACGGCTGGCCCGGCTGGTGTCCGGGCGGGGTGCCTGCCGGCATCCGGACGGTACGGCCCGGCTGGTGCTCAGCGCGATGCGGGCCTTCGAGGCGGATGTCGCGGCGCACCTGAACGGGCGCTGCCTGGCGGTGGAGGGGCCCCGATGAGACTGCACATCGACTGGACCGCGTGTGACGGGCGGGGCGTCTGCACCGAACTGTTGACCGAGATGCTCACCGAGGACGACTGGGGTTTTCCGGTGCTGCGCAACGGCGACACCGTCCCGCCGCCCCTGGATGGAGCGGCGAGACGGGCCGTCGACAGGTGTCCGATGCTGGCGCTGCGGCTCGTTACTTGAGACCCAGGGCCCGCTTCATCGTGTAGAACAGGTCGGTCTGGTTGGTCACGCCGAGCACGTTGGCCGCCTGCGGGCCGCCGGCGGCGATCCGCACCTCGGTGCCGGTGTGCTGCTGCGAGCCGGTGATGTCGGAGGTGGCGTACGAGATCGTCATGTTGGCGTTGTCGTGCGTGACCAGGGTGGCGGTGTAGCCGAGCGTGGTGGTCTCCACGATCTGGCTGGTGTGGCCGTGGTCGGCGGTGACGACCACCAGGGTGTCCGGGTTCTTCTTCTGGTAGTCGAGGGCCTTCTTGATCGCGGCGTCGAAGGCCACGGTCTCGCCGATCTGGCCGCACGGGTTGGCGGCGTGGTCCTGCTTGTCGATCGAGGCGCCCTCGACCTGCAGGAAGAAGCCCTTCTTGCCGTGTCGGGTCTGCTTGTCCAGCACGTCGAGCGCCTTGGTGGTCATCTCGACCAGGTGCGGCTGGCTCGCCGTACGCGCGGTGTTGGTCGCGCATTTCGCCGGGGCGGTGCCGGTCTTGGTGGGGGTCGGGCCGACCCACTCGAGATCCATGTTGTTCTTGGCGAACGCGCCGAGGATCGGCTTGTTCGGGCTCGCGGCGGCCAGCCCGGCGGCGTCGGTGACGATCTGGTAGCCGTTCACCTGGGCCTGCTGCGTGACGGTCAGACCCTTGTACTTGCCGGCCTTGACGGTCTGGTCGAAGTACTGCTTGCCGCCGCCCAGCAGGACGTCCGGCTTGGTCTGCACGAGCTGCTCGGCGATCGAGCCGGCGCCGCCGTTGAGCTTGTCGTTGACGGCGCACTCGGTCATCGCGTCCGGGCCCTTGCAGTTCCGGCTGATCACGTGCGAGCCGAGTACGGCCGGGGTGGCGTCCTGCAGCTCGGCGGTCGACACGTCGCCGGTCCGGTATCCGGCGGCCTTCGCCAGTTCCAGGATCGTCGGGACCGGCTTCTCGTTCGGCAGCACCGAGATCGCGCCGTTGTAGGTCTTGTGCCCGGTGGCCCAGCCGGAACCGGACGCGGCCGAGTCGGTCACGTAGTCCGGCAGCTCCGGGTTGGCCTTCTGCACGGCGTACGTGGTGTATGCACCGGTCAGCGGGAGCTTGTCCATGGCCAGCCGGCCGTTCGCCCCGACCTGGTAGTTGCGGGCGATGGTGATCTCGCTGTCGCCCATGCCGTCACCGAGGAGCAGGATGACGTTGCGGGCCTTGCCACCCTTGATGGCCTGCTTGGCGGCCTGGGTGCGGTCCTGGTGCGCGTCGGAGGCCAGGGCGACCGTCGGCACCGCGACGATGGCGGCCGCGGCGACGGCCAGGGCCACGCGTCCACGAACATTCATTGATGCGCACTCCAATATCTGTGAATGAGTGGTCGCCACCAACCCATCAGGTCCGAGTGACGTACGGGTGGCTGCGCACTGACGTGTCGGCGAACTCGGCAATCAGCCTCCGCGACGCCTCGACAACCGTCATACTGAGATGTTTCCCCAGGTCAAGGCGATGAGGCGCGGTCTTGTGAAGGTATCTCGCCGCAAAAAAGGCGTTCCGCCAAAAAAGCCCCGATATGCCGGTTAGATTACGGAAGGCGGCGCCTCGCGTGGATCTTCGATCGGCGCGTTCGCGCTGCTGAGGACCGGTATGACCGGTGCCCCGACCGCCCCAAGGTGCGGTACTGAACAGGCAACCCTCGCCGACCGGACAGGCCGACGAGGACGCGAAGCCAGGGGCCTCCCCGCTGGAGAGGTTGCCCAGCCGCCGAAGGAGACAGGAAGAGAATGCGTCATCGACCAATCCAAACGGCGCCGCCCGAGCGAGTGCCGTTCACTCTCTGGGGACCGGGGAGGATCCGGAACGTTCTCGCGGGCCTCGCCGCTGCGGCCGTCGGTCTCGTCCCGACGGTGATGATCGCGTCGCCCGCGCAGGCGGCCCCGATCGACCTGCTCACGATCTCGGACGCCGCCAACTGGGAGGGCGGTGACCTGGTATTCACGGTGACCTACACAGGCACCGTTCAGCAGGAGTTCGCGTTCGACGTCGTCGACGACACCACGACGCCGGCCAGCGACTACACCGATCCGACGTCACCCAGTTTCGGCGCGTCCGACACCAACATCACCTTCCCGGCGTCGAGCACGACCGCGCCCGGTACGGCCAAGGTCACCGTGCACGCGACCACCACGGGCGGTACGGAGGGTACCGAGCGGTTCAAGCTTCGTGCCGTCCCCGGCGGGACCGCCGGTGCGCCGGGCGCTGCGTCGCTGGGCAACGGCGTGATCTGGGACCTCGACGCCACCAACCACATCGTCCTGAGCAGCAGTGCGACGACGCTTCCGGAGACCGCCGCCAACGGCGTCCAGAACTCGTTCACCATCACCGCGACCTCGACGAACCCGCAGCAGCACGACGTCACCATCCCGGTCAAGACGGCCGACTTCCTCGTCGACGACACCAACAGCGACAACGTCGCCGACGCGCCGAACTTCACCACGGGCTCGGCCACTCCCAACGGTGGTGACAACCGGGACTACTCGAAGCTGGCGGCCGACGCGGCCATCGTCATCCCGGCCAACTCGACCTCCGGTTCCGTCACCGTGTGGCTCTGGGACGACACGTCGGACGAGACCGACACCCAGTACTTCCTGGTCCAGCAGGACACCGGCCCCGGTCGCTACACCCTCGGCGGTGACGTCACCAGCGGCCAGGACAGCCTGAAGCTCGGCATCCGGGACGACGACGCGCAGCCGAAGATCAGCGTCGGCGACGCGAAGACGGTGAAGGAGGGCTCGCCCCTCATCTACCCGGTGACGCTGACAAACCCGTCCGAGAAGGGCGTGACCTACAACCTCAGCGTCGGCGGTGTCGACAAGTCCCCGGCGAAGGCCGCCATGGGCGACTACGTCGGTAACGTCACACCCGACCCCGACGCCGACTTCATCTTCGGCGGCGCAGGCGGAACGAACATCCCGCCCGCGCACTGGGACAGCACCAACCTGGTGTTCCCGAAGTACGCCAAGACCACCAACGCCATGGTCACGACGACCACCCTGCCGGTCGACGGCAGCATGAACCCGGTGTTCGAGGGTCCGGAGAACGCCCGGGCCACGGTCAGCCTGCCGATGGGCGCCAACGCTACTCTCGACACCCAGACCTACGGCGACGGCACGATCACCGACACCGGCAACGGGCAGGACCTCCAGTGGAGTGACACCGACGACCCGTGGAACAACACGTGGGACCAGTCGTGGGACGAGGGCGACAGCGGCCCGGTCGCGAAGAAGATCTACGTGCGGTTCAAGGCCGGCACGACGCTGCCGACGACGCTGAACTACAAGTTCGTCGACGTCGAGGCCAAGAACGGCTCGGACTACATCGGCAAGGACGGGAGCGTCACCGTTCCCGCCAACACCGCCCCGACGAACTACGTCGCGATCCCGGTCACCATCATCGGCGACCGGGTCTGGGAGCCGAGCGAGACCTTCAACCTGGTGCTCACCGACCCGAACGGGGTCGCCGAGCTACCGGTCAACGGCGAGGTCACCTTCACCATCAACAACGACGACGCGAAGCCGGTCTGGACGACCGGTGACGTCATGGTGCAGGAGGGCAACAGCGGCCAGATGATGGCCAAGATCCCGCTGAAGCTGAACACGCCGGCCGGGGTGGACGCCAAGTTCACCGCGACCGTCACCAACGGCAGCGCCGAGGAGAACGCCAGCACGCCCGGTGGCGACGACTACGACCTGCCGAAGACGATGACCACCACGATCAAGGCCGGTGCCACCGCCGGGTGGTTCGAGGTGCCGGTCAACGGCGACAAGATCTTCGAGAAGGACGAGTTCTTCACCGTCGACTTCACCAACGGCGCGCCGACCGACATCGTGCGGGCCACGATCGACAGCCAGCTCAGCTCGAAGGTGACGATCGGCAACGACGACGCTCAGCCGACGGCCACGTTCGCCACGGCCAGCGGCACCGAGGGCGGCAAGGTCACGGTCACCCCGACCATCGTCGGAGAGTCGCAGTACGCGTACGAACTGGGCTTCAGCGTCGCTCCCGGCGGCGAGTTCCCGGCCACTCTCGACAAGGACTACACGGTTCCGGACGACCTCGCCGACTACGTGCTGCCGGTTGCGGCCGGCTACACGGGACCGCTGGGCCGGATGGCCGTGCCGCTGTCCCTTCCGTCGTTCGCCCTGCTCGACGACGACATCGACGAGCCGACCGAGACCTTCCAGGTCACTGTGAGTGAGGTCACCACGGTCCTGAAGGGCTTCACCTCGGCCTCGACCCTGGTGCGGATCAACGACGACCCGAACGATCTGCCGCCCGCGGCCTGGGTCGATGACCTCACGGTCGGCGAGAACGACCACGTCGCCAAGCTGCCGGTCGACCTGAAGTTCAACTCGAACGCGACCTCGACCACGCAGACCGTCACGATCCCGTGGTACACGCAGGACGGCACGGCCAAGGCCGGACAGGACTACAAGTCCAGCAAGGGCACGCTGTACATCAAGCCGGGCACCATGCGGGCCTGGATCGAAGTGCCGATCATGGACGACCACACGAAGGAGCCGAACGAGACCTTCACGGTCCGCCTCGGTACCCCCGGTCCGCTCGGCGCCTCGCTGCTCTACTCCGACTCGACCATCACGATCAAGTCGGACGACACGGTCGACACCAGCGTCACGCTGATGGTGGCGCCGACCGTCGTCGGCGGCATCAACACGCCGATCTGGGGCAAGACCGCCCCGGGCGCCACGGTCGAGCTCTGGGGCGCTCCCATCTCCGCCAAGCCCGCTCCGCTGGCCAAGCTCGCGTGGGTCAAGGCCGGCGCGGACGGAACATACAAGTTCACCCGCACGCTGAGCCAGGGCTACCGCTTCAAGGTCGCCTCCGAGGGTGTCATCTCCGCCGAGAAGCGGGTCATGGTCACCCAGGCTCCGGTCTTCGTGGTCGGCTCGCCCAGCAAGGGCATGCTGAGCCTCGCGGTTCAGGGCACCCCGCGTGGTGTCGGCCAGGCTGTCGTCGTCGAGAAGTGGGTCGGCGGCAAGTGGGTCACCGCCTGGAAGGGCACGACCGGCAGCAACAACCAGTGGCGTGCGATGGTCAAGGCACCGTCCAAGTCCGCCTGGTCGCTGCGGGCCTTCGTGCAGGGCTACCCCGCGAACGGCATCAACGGTGGCTACTCCGGCACCAAGAAGGTCACCATCAAGTGACCAGCTGAGCTGAGCACCATCTGACCCGACGAAGACGGGGGCGGCCATCCGGCCGCCCCCGTCGCCATTGCCTGGATCCACCGCGGCCGACTCGCCGATCCGCCGTCCAGGACGCGAGGCCAGGCGTACGGTCGGGTTCGGCGCCCACTGCACGACGCGTAGGCACGGCCGCACCACCGACCGCCGAGGAAACCGGATGACCATGAGAGCCGCGGCTACGACGCCGGAGCAGGATGCCACCGGCGGGCACCGGCTGGCCCGACCGTCGTTGGACGACGCCCGGGCCGCGGTGCACTCGCTGTACGGCCCGCACACCGGCGACATCTGGCAGAACTTGCTGTTCACGGCGGGGTTGACCGGGAACGAGACGTCTTCCGCGGCAATGGACCGCATGGTCGCCGTGATGCAGGCCGCCGAACCGCTCGTCCAGCTGTGCGCGCGTGGCCTGCAGGTCCGGGTCAGCGCCTACCGCAGCCTCGCCGCCAAGGCGCAGGACCAGCGCGAATCACGCTAGGAGTAACGTGCACCCGGTAACCGACGCGCCGCTGGCGGACATCCATCGCCTCCGGGTGCTGGCTGCCCTCGACCTCGCCGACCCGGAACTGCGGCGGAAGCTCAATGTGCTCACCGAACGCACCGCCGGCCGGCTGGGCATGCCGATCAGCCTGGTGACCGTCGTGTCGCATGTGGCGCAGGACTTCATCGGCTCCTACGGGCTGAGCGGCTGGATGGAGGACGCGCGGGGCACCCCGGTGGAGTGGTCCTTCTGCCGGCAAGCCGTCGTCTCCCGCCGGCCGTACATCGTGCCCGACGCCCGCACCGACCCCCGGCAGTCGAGCAACCCGCTGGTCACCGAGGACGGCATGCAGAGCTACGCGGGTGTGCCGATCATCATCGGCGGCGAGGTCATCGGCACGCACTGTGTGCTCGGCACGAGCCCGCACGCATACACGGAAGCGGACCTCGACGAGCTCGCCCGCACCGCCGAGGAGATCACCGCGCTGCTGCGCGAGAAGTTCGGTCCCGGATGAGCGCGCGGTGATGAGGCAGTAGCCCGCCGGGGCGGGCGGCGGGCCACTGCCGGTGAGCCGGTCAGTCGACCTCGGCGACGGCCTGAGCGAACTGGGCGGAATACAGGCGGGCGTACGCCCCGTCCGCCGCGATCAGCTCGTCGTGGCTGCCCTGCTCCACGATGCTGCCGTGCTCCATCACCAGGATCACGTCGGCGTCGCGGATGGTGGACAGCCGGTGCGCGATGACGAAGCTGGTCCGGCCGGTGCGCAGGGTGTTCATCGCCCGCTGGATCAGCACCTCGGTGCGGGTGTCGACGGAGCTGGTGGCCTCGTCGAGGATCAGGATGCTCGGCTCGGCGAGGAACGCGCGGGCGATCGTGATCAGCTGCTTCTGGCCGGCGCTGACGTTCGAACCCTCGTCGTCGATGACCGTGTCGTAGCCGTCGGGCAGCGTCTTGACGAACGCGTCGACATAGGCCGCCTCGGCCGCCCGCTTGACCGCCTCCAGGTCGAACGAGTCCGCCCCGTACGCGATGTTCTCCGCGATGGTGCCCCCGAACAACCAGGTGTCCTGCAGGACCATGCCCATGTGCTCGCGGAGTTCCTCGCGCGGCATCGCGTTGATGTCCGTGCCGTCGAGCGTGATGCGTCCCGAGTTCACGTCGTAGAACCGCATGAGCAGGTTGACCAGGGTGGTCTTGCCGGCGCCGGTGGGTCCGACGATGGCGACGGTCTGGCCCGGCTCGACGGCCAGCGACAGGCCGTCGATGAGCGGCTTGTCGGGCAGGTAGCGGAACGACACGTCCTCGAACGCGATCCGCCCGACCACCCGCGTCATGCCGCTCGCCGGCGGCTCGGGGCTCTGCTCCTCGGCGTCGAGCAGCTGGAACACCCGCTCGGCCGAGGCGACGCCGGACTGCACGAGGTTGGCCATCGAAGCCACCTGGGTGAGTGGCTGGCTGAACTGCCGCGAGTACTGGATGAACGCCTGCACGTCACCGAGCGACAGCGAGCCGCTGGCCACCCGCAGCCCGCCGATGACCGCGACCAGCACGTAGTTCAGGTTGCCGATGAACATCATGGCCGGCTGGATGAGCCCGGAGATGAACTGGGCCCGGAAGCTCGACGCGAACAGCTTGTCGTTGTGCTCCTCGAAGGTGCGCTGGGCCTCGTCCTGCCGCCCGAAGATCTTGACGAGCGTGTGGCCGGTGAACATCTCCTCGATGTGGCCGTTGAGCTGGCCGGTGGTCTTCCACTGGGACACGAAGTTGGGCTGCGCCCGCTTGCCCACCTGGGTCGTCACCAGGATCGAGACCGGCACCGTGACCAGGGCGATCAGGGCGAGAAGCCAGGAGATCCAGAACATGAAAGCGAGTACGCCGATGATCATCAGCAGCGCATTGAGCAGCTGGGCGAACGTCTGCTGCATCGTCTGCGCGATGTTGTCGGTGTCGTTGGTGGCCCGGCTGAGCACCTCGCCGCGCGCCTGCTTGTCGAAATAGGACAGCGGCAGCCGGGACAGCTTGACCTCGACGTCCTGCCGCAGACGGGAGACGCTCGTCTGCACGACCGTCGCGATGAGCCGGCCCTGCATGACGCCGAAGACCCAGCCCACCACGTAGACCACCGCGACCCAGGCCAGCAGGTGACCGAGCGCGGTGAAGTCGATGCCCTGCCCGGGGGTGAAATCGACCGCCGAGAGCAGGTCGGCCTGGGTGTTGTTGCCCTGGGCGCGCATCGCGGCGATGGCTTCGGCCTTGGTGGCGCCGACCGGGATCAGCCGGCCGATGACGCCGGCGAAGATGATGTCGGTGGCCTTGCCGAGCAGTTTCGGCCCCCACACGGTCAGCCCGACACTGCCGATGCCGAAGAGCACCGCGATCGCGACCAGCCTCCGGTGCGGCTTGAGCATGCCGAGCAGGCGCAGCGTCGAACCGCGGAAGTCCTCGATCTTCTCGGTGGACTTGCCACCGGCCATCATCATCCGAGCGCCCGGCCCGCCGGGCGGCGGCCCGGGTCGCCTTACCGGAGCGGTCATGCTGTGCCTCCAAAAGCCCGCGAGGTGGTCCGAGAAACGCGCACGCCGAACTCGCTCACGCCGCCTCCTGCGCAGTGAGCTGGGACAGGACGATTTCGCGGTACGTCGGGTCGGTGTCCATGAGTTCGTGGTGGGTGCCGGTTCCGACCACCTTGCCGTCGTCGAGCACGACGATGCGGTCGGCGTCGCGGATGGTGCTGACCCGCTGGGCCACGATGATCACGGTGGCGTCGGCGATGTAGCTGGTCAGGGCCGCCCGCAGGGCCGCGTCGGTGGCGTAGTCGAGCGCCGAGAACGAGTCGTCGAACAGGTAGATCTCGGGCCGGTGCACCAGCACCCGGGCGATCGCGAGTCGCTGCCGCTGCCCGCCGGAGACGTTCGTGCCGCCCTGCGCGATCGACGCCTCCAGGCCGCCCTCCATCCGCTCGACGAAGCCCTTGGCCTGGGCGATCTCGAGCGCCTCCCACAGCTGTTCGTCGGTGGCGTCCGGGTTGCCGTAGCGCAGGTTGCTGGCGACCGTGCCGGTGAACAGGTAGGGCTTCTGCGGCACCAGGCCGACCGTCTTGGACAACAGCGCCGGTTCGAGGTCGCGCACGTCGACGCCGTCCACCAGCACTTCACCGTCGGTGGCGTCGAACAGCCGGGGGATGAGGTTGAGCAGCGTGGTCTTGCCACTGCCCGTACTCCCGATGATCGCGGTGACCTCACGCGGCCGCGCCGTGAGGTTGACGTCGTGCAGCACCGACGCCTCGGCCCCGGGGTAATGGAAATCGACGTCGCGCAGCTCGAGGTAACCGTGCCGGCTGAGGGTGGTGACCGGGTTGAGCGGCGGCACCACTGTCGAGTCGGTGCCGAGCACCTCCTCGATGCGCTCGGCGCAGACCTCCGCCCGCGGGATCATGACGAACATGAAGGTGGCCATCATGATCGACATGAGGATCTGCATGAGGTAGCTGAGGAACGCGGTGAGCGCGCCGACCTGCATGTGCCCGGAGTCGATGCGGTGGCCGCCGAACCACAGGACGGCGACGCTGGAGAGGTTCACGATGAGCATGACGGTCGGGAACATCATCGCCATGATCTTGCCGGCGCGCATCGACACGTCGGTCAGCTCGGCGCTGGCCCCGGCGTAACGCTCCTGCTCGCGCTCGTCGCGGACGAAGGCGCGGATGACCCGGATGCCGGTGATCTGCTCGCGCATCACCCGGTTGACCTTGTCGATGCGCACCTGCATCGAGCGGAACAGCGGCCGCATGCGGCTCACGATCAGGGTGACCACGCCGATCAGCAGCGGCACGATGACCAGCAGCAGCGCCGACAACGGGACGTCCTGGTGCAGGGCGAGCGCGATGCCACCGAGGCACATGATCGGCGCCGAGACCATCAGCGTGAAGGTGAGCAGCACCAGCATCTGCACCTGCTGCACGTCGTTGGTGATGCGGGTGATCAGCGACGGAGCGCCGAACTGGCCGACCTCGCGGGCCGAGAAGCTCTGTACCTGACGGAAGATCGAGGCCCGGATGTCACGACCGGCGAGCATCGCGGTCCGGGCGCCGAAATACACCGCGACGATCTGGGTGGCGATCTGGGCCACCGTGATCGCCAGCATGAAGCCGCCGATCTTCATCACGTAACCGGTGTCGCCCTTGATGACCCCGTTGTCGATGATGTCGGCGTTGAGGGTGGGCAGATAGAGGGTGGCCAGGGTCTGCAGGAACTGGAAGAACACGACCAGCGCGATGATGCTCCGGTAAGGCCGGAGATGGACCCTGAGTAGTTGGATGAGCACGTCTACTGAGCCCCCCGCTCATAGAAGCCGTCTAAGAGGAGCGAGACCAACTCGGCCCCGCGGAAGTTGTCCGGGTCGCCGAACGGCCCGTAGGTGTTGGCGCCGCAGAAGAGCAGCAGTGTGGTGGCCACCGCCTCGGGGGAGCGGCGCAGGTGGGCCGCGTCCGGGGCGATGATCTCGGTGAGCGCGTCCTTGAGTCGTTCCCGGCTGGACGCCATCCGGTGCCGGGTCTCCGGGTCGCTCTGGGCGGCCAGGATGAGCTTGCGCGCGGCGGTCATCAGTGCCGCGTTTTCCGCCATCCGGTCGTGGATCAGCTCGGCCGCCTCGGTCATCCGGGCCCGGAGCGGCAGCGACCGGTCGATCGCGGCCAGCCCGTCGAGGGTGACCTGGGGGTCGAGTGCCTGGATGATCGAACACACGACAAGCGAGTTCTTACTTTCGAAGACGCCGAAGATGGTGCCCTCGGCGACGCCGGCGGCGACCGCGATCTGCCGGGTGCTGACCTCGAGGCCGTGCTCGTGCAGCAGGGGAATGGTGGCCGCGATGAGGGCCGCGCGGCGTTCTTCAGGGGCGAGCGCCGGAACCCTTCTGCGCCTGTTCTCCACGAGGAGACCCTAACTGAGCGAGCACTCACTCAGCCACTGACATTTGTCATGGTTTCTTTCCCCTCAAAAAAACGGCCGTCCGGACGATGAAGCGCTCGTGCGGAACACACCGATGGATGATCACAAAGCCGACTACTGGGCTCGCCAGATCCGTATCGGTGCCACGATCGCGGCCGTGGTGACCTCGATCGGGGCCGTCCGGATCATGGGCTGGCCGGGCGCGAGCCGGTGGTGGGCCGTTCCCGTCGTGCTGGCCGTCGTGGCCCAGGCGTTCCTGCTCCGCCTGCCCTGGAACCGGCTGGTCCGCAATGCGGCGTTCCGGCGCCAGCTTCTCATCTGGTGGTTCGCCGAACTGCCGATCCTGCTGCTGTTCGGGTTCGCCGACCCCGATGGGGCGTACCTGTATATGCCGGCCGCGGTGCTGCTGCTGATGTCGGCGGCCGCCCTCTGGGCGCCGCGTGTCGTGGTGCTGTTCGGCGTCCTCTCCGGCCTGGGCTACATGGTGCTGCTGCCGGTGCACGCCCACGTCGGGGCCGGACTGACGTTCGTCGTGTCCGCGATGTTCGGCTGCGTCACCGCGTTGATCGCGATCAACTCGCAGAGCCGCCGCCGCCTCGACGCCCGCCGCGAGGCCACCGAACAGCGCGCCGAGACCCTGCTCGAGGCCTCCGCCGACACCGTCCTGGCGATCGGTCGCGACGGCACCCTGAAGTACGTCAGCCCGTCCATCCGCCGGCTGCTCGGTTTTGCCGCGGCCGACTTCCAGGGGCAGGTCATCGCCAAGGTGATGAGCGTCGACCGGCTCGCCGAGCTGCACGACTTCATGAACCGGATGGTGGATCTGCCGATCGGGCAGAGCCTGCGACTGGAGAGCCGGCTGCGCAACGCGGCCGGCGACTGGGTCTACGTCGACATCATGGGCACCAACTGGCTGAACAAGCCGGAGGTGCAGGCCATCGTGGTCAGCCTGCGCGACGTCGGGGCGCGCCGCGAGCTGGAGCAGCAGCTCAGCCGGCAGGCGTTCACCGACTCGCTGACCGGGCTGCCCAACCGGGTGAAGTTCCGGGAGAAGCTCGCCGAGGCGGTCGAGGGTGGCGGCGACCGGCAGGTCACCGTGCTGCTGCTCGACCTCGACGACTTCAAGCTGGTCAACGACAACCTCGGGCACAGCGCCGGGGACGAACTGCTCACCACCATCGCCGACCGGCTGCGCGCCCAGGTGCGCCCGGCGGACATGCTCGCCCGGCTCGGCGGCGACGAGTTCGTCTTCCTGCTGCGCGACCTCGACCCGGCGGACGCCTCCGGTCTGGCCGAGCGGCTGCTGACGGTCGCCCGCGAGCCGATCCGGCTGGGCAGCCGGGACGTCACCTGCTCACTGAGCATCGGCATCGCCAGCACCATCGGCGACGAGATCAACGCCGAGCAGCTCCTCGGCAACGCCGACCTGGCCATGTACGCGGCGAAGCGGGCCGGCCGCAACGCGTACGCGGTCTTCGACCCGACGATGACCCTGTCCGTCCTGGAGGAGGCGCAGCAGCGCGCCGACATCGAGCACGCGCTGGAGCACGACGAGTTCCGCGTGCTCTACCAGCCGGTCGTCGACATGAACACGCAGGAGCTCACCGCCGTCGAGGCGCTCGTCCGGTGGCAGCACCCCCGCGACGGGCTGCTCGGCCCGTACCACTTCATCGCCGGCGCCGAGGCGAACGGCCTGATCGTTCCGCTCGGCCGGTGGGTGCTCCGGGAGGCCTGCGCCCAGCTGGCCCGCTGGCGGGCCGAAACGCCGGCCGCCGCCGGCCTGCACGTCAACGTCAACCTCTCGGCCCGGCAGTTCCAGTACGCCGGTCTGGTCGACGATGTGGCGGCCGCCCTCGCCGACGCCGGCCTCGACGCCGCGTCGCTCACCCTGGAGATCACCGAGTCGATGCTGATGGCCGACATCGAGACCGCCAAGGACACCCTGCACGCGCTGCGCCGGCTCGGCGTCCGGCTGGCCATCGACGACTTCGGCACCGGCTACTCCTCGCTGAGCTACCTCAAGCAGCTCCCGGTCGACGTCATCAAGATCGACAAGACGTTCGTCGACGAGGTGCACATCGACGAGGACGACGTGGCCCTGGTCGACGCGGTGGCCGGCCTCGGCGCGGCGCTCAAGATGAAGACCGTGGCCGAAGGCATCGAGACCGACGAGCAGTGGGCGACGCTGCGCCGCATCGGCATCGACCACGGCCAGGGATACCTGTTCGGCCGCCCGTCCGAGCCTGAGGGAATCCTGGGGATGTTGTCGGTCACGACAGTTTCTTGAACCGAAGCCGGGGGCCCGCCGTTTCCTAGAGGAGGTAACAATCGGCGGTTAGGAACCCGAGTTGTCCCAGAAACAGCACCATCTGCGCCGTGTCGGCGGCGCGGTGGTCACCACACTCGCCGCGCTCCTGGTCTTCCTCGAGCTCGTCATGCCCGACCAGATCACCCGGCTGCCGCCGGGTAACTTCTGGTTGAACGGATTCGTCCGTATTCCCCTCGAGGCGATCGTCGCGATCGCCCTGCTGCTCGCCCTGCCCGCACGCGCCCGCCGGATCGGCGCCACCGTCCTCGGCTTCGCGCTCGGCCTGCTCACCATCGTGAAGATCATCGACATGGGCTTCTACGCGGTGCTGGCCCGTGAGTTCGACCCGGTTCTCGACTGGGTGCTGTTCACCGACGGCTACCACTTCCTCGAGGACTCGATGGGCGAGCTCGGGGCGTTCGGGGTGGCGGCCGGGGCCGTACTCCTCGCGCTCTCGATCTTGATCTTCACCACCCTGTCGGTGCGGCGCCTGTCGCGGTTGCTCGCCGCGCACGCCCGGCCCACCCGGCACGCCGTCTTCGCGTTCGCCAGCGCCTGGGTGGTGCTCACGGTCCTCGGCATCCAGATCATCGGCGGTATTCCGATCGCCTCGCAGGCGGCCGTCAACCTGGCTCACGACACCGCGCTCAAGGTGCCGCAGGACCTCGCCGACCGGAAGAAATTCGAGCAGGAGGTACGCGTCGACGCGTTCCGTGACATGCCGGCCGCCCAGCTGCTCAACGCACTGCGCGGCAAGGACGTGATCATCGGTTTCGTGGAGAGTTACGGACGGGACGCGGTCGAGAACCCGGAGTTCAACTCCCCGGTGCTCGCCCAGCTCAAGGCCGACGACGCCGACCTCGCGGCCAAGGGCTTCAGCGCCCGCAGCGGCTTCCTCACCTCGTCGACCTTCGGCGGCGGCAGCTGGCTGGCCCACTCCACGTTCCTGTCCGGGCTGTGGATCGACAACCAGCAGCGCTACCGCAGCCTGGTCAACACCGACCGGCTCACCCTGACCCGGGCGTTCAGCCAGGCCGGCTACCGCACCGTCGGGATGGAGCCGGGCGTCACCTACGCGTGGCCGGAAGGCCAGTTCTACGGCTACGACCAGGTGTGGGACTCGCACACGCTGGACTACCACGGGCCCAAACTGAGCTGGTCGACGATGCCCGACCAGTTCGTGATGAAGCAGTTCCAGCAGCTGGAGTACGGCAAGAAGAACCGTGGGCCGCTGCTCGCCGAGATCACGCTGACCTCCAGTCACACCCCGTGGGCGCCGCTGCCCACCAAGCTGCCGTGGGAACAGATCGGCGACGGGTCGGTCTACGGCCCGATCATCGGGGCGGCCGACGGGGCCGGCAAGGTGTGGAGCAACGACCACAGCATCCGGCTCGCGTACGCCAAGTCGATCGCCTACTCGATCGACTCGCTCACCTCGTACGTCGAGAAGTACGCCGACGACAACCTGGTGATGGTGTTCCTCGGCGACCACCAGCCGGCCTCGATCGTGGTCGGGCAGAACGCTTCCAAGGACGTACCCATCTCGATCGTCGCCAAGGACCCGAAGGTCCTCGACCGCATCGCGAGCTGGGGCTGGACCACGGGGCTCACACCGGCGCCGACGGCGCCGGTGTGGCCCATGAACACCTTCCGCGATCAGTTCCTGACCGCGTTCAGCCCGCAAGGCGGGCTGCACTGATCAATCGACGGTGCGCGGCAGCGTCGCGGCGGCCTTCTTGAGGGCGGCCGCGGCGCTGTTGTACGGGTTGTAGGTGTACGTCCGCGACAGCGTTCCCGGCACCGTGAAGTACTCGGCCGCCAGCCGCGCCGGATCGGTCGCGATCTCGCCCCGGGCCGGTACGTCGTTGCCGTCGTCCCAGCCCCACGGCGCGTTGGCCGAGTTGGTGGAGCAGGAGTAGGTGCCGACCCCGCAGTCGCCCGACGTGTCGCCCTTGAAGGTGCCCAGCGACGCGAACAGGTTGGCGTCGGTGCGCTGCGCCCACATGCCGCCCGACCCGAAGATGTCGATCAGTTGATACCGCACGTCCCGGTCGTCCGCCCCGCTCGGCGACTCCGACGCGGTCAGCGACGGGTAGTAGACGATGCCGTCGCCGTTGATGTCGTACTGCGGCCACGCCTTCAAGCCGTGCCCCTTGGCCTCCTGCGCGGTCACCGGATGCTGGTACGAGTCGTGTGTGGACGCTTCCAGCCGCAGCGTCCCGTCGATCGTCTCCTTGCCGTTGGTCCAGGTGCTCCCGCTCGGCGTGTACGAGTAGAAGTCGCTGTGGGCAACCGTCACGGCCGCGCGCAGCACGCCGTAGTCCGTACCGTTCTTCTCGATGATCTCGGTGAGGCCCTCGCCGTCGTTCTCGTGCTCGGTCTCGAAGAACGGGTGATCGACCCAGTCCCGCGGGTGGTAGAAGAAGTACGTGATGAACCAGTGGCTGCTGGTCTCGACCACGTCGTAATAGACGGCGGCACCGGTGTGCTGCCCCGCGTGGTCCCAGTTGTCGGTGCCGATCAGGTTGTTGTCGTAGTCGTACCGCGTGATGAAGTCCGACTTGCCGGCCAAGGCGTGACTTCCGGTGGCGTCCACGTCCTGGTAGTGGATCGGCGCCCAGCGCAGCGCCACGTCCGCTCGTGACGGCGCCGCGTACGCCGGAACCGGTGTCGCGATGATTCCGGCCGCCAGCGCAACCGCGATCTTGCCCCGCATGCCCGCTCCCTCGAGATAGACCGAGCTGAATCTATTGGGAGATCGTCGGCAGCGGGTGGACCGGAGGCGAAAACTGCCTGGACGGCAGACGTAGGCTTCCTGCGTGTACAGCGTCGATCTCGGGGGCGGCGCCGCGCTGCGGCCACTGGAGCCCTGGCAGGCCGAGGAATTCCTGGCCCACATGGACCGCGCGCGCGAAACGGTCGATCCGTGGATCCCGTGGGCGTCGATCAGTTCCGATCTCGCCTCGGCTCGCGCCACCCTGCAGCGCTACGCCGACAAACAGGCCGCCGACACCGGCCGCATCTGCGGCATCTGGCTCGACGGCACCCTGGTCGGCGGCGTCATGTTCGTGACCTATGACGCCGGGTCGGGCAACGGCGAGGTGGGTTGCTGGCTCGAACCGGCCGCCACCGGCCGTGGCCTGGTCACCGCCGCCATCCGGGTGCTGCTCGACTGGGCTTTCCGGACGCGGGGTCTGCAGCGCGTCGAGTGGCACTGCCGTCCCGACAACAAGGCCAGCTCCAACGTCGCGCGCCGGCTCGGCATGACGCTCGACGGCACGCTGCGGCAGAACTACGCCTGGAACGGTCGACACGACACGGAGATCTGGTCGCTGCTCGCCTCGGAGTAGGATTCCGCGCATGTCACAGACACCACCGTAGGGGCCCCTTCGCATAGGCCGCCCCTGCCCGTCTGTCTGGACATTCCAAGGAGCTTTCTCCCATGCCTGCCTCCGTCGAGGCGGGAAGTTACCGTGCCGTCCTCCGGCTGCCCCACGCGCTGCGCATCTTCGCGCCCGCGCTCGGTGGCCGGCTCGCCTACGGTCTCCTCCCGCTCGCCACGCTGTTCACTGTCCGCGACACCACCGGCTCCTTCGCCGCCGCCGGCCTCGCGCTCGCCCTCTTCGGCCTGACCTCGATCACCCTCCCGCTCAAGGCCCGCTATCCCGCACTGCTGCCATGGCTGGCGGTGGCGTGTGCGTCCTTCCTGGCGTGCGCCGCCTTTGTCCCCTGGCCGGTCCCGTTCGTCGGGCTGGCCGGCCTCGCGGCTCCGCCTCTCGGCCCGGCCATGCGAGCGGCTTGGCGCCGGCTCACCGAGGGTTCTTCGCTCAAACAGCGGGCGTACGCGCTGGACGCGATCGCCGAGGAAACGCTCTACCTGACCGGCCCGTTGCTGGCCGGCTTGCTGATCGCGGTGGCTCCGGCCCGGTGGGCGCTGCTCGTGACCGCGCTCCTGTTGCTGGCCGGCACGCTCGGCATGACAGCCGCGTCCCGCGCTGTTGTCGGCCCGGAGCCCGGGGGCCCGGCCGTCGAGTCCGATATTTCGGACTTGCGGGCTAGGGGGGTGCGGGCCCTGCTCCGCCGCACCTTCGATCCCGGGCCGCTCCGCATCGGGGAACTGCGCCGGGTGCTCGCCGTTCTGCTGGTCGCCGGCGTCGGGATCAGCGTCGCCTACACCGCGATGGCGGCCACCGCGCAGAACGCCGGGCGGCCGGGCGCCGCCGGACTCCTCGAGGCCGGCGTCGGCGCGGGCAGCGTGGTCGGCGGTCTGCTCTGGGCGCGACGCCGGCACACCCGGTCGCGATGGTGGCACCTCGCCGGCCTGTTGGCGATCTTCGCCGCCGGTCTGCTGGCCGCCGCGGCCGTCCCCGGCCTGCTCCTGCTCGGCGTGGTGATGTCGCTGGCCGGCGTCGCGGTGTCGCCGCTGTTCGTGGTCGCCTATCTGGCCGCCGACGATCTCACCCCGCCCGAGCACAGCACCGAGGCCGGCACCTGGGTCAACGTGGCCGCGAACGCCGGCAACGCGGCCGGCGCCGGGGCGGCCGGCCTGCTCACCGAGGTACGGGGCCCGGCCACGGCATTCCTGGCGGCCGGGGTGGTGCTGGCGCTGACCGGGATTAGTGTCGTCCGGTGTTCCCCGAACCGACGCTGACCAGCCGCCACGAGTACGGCCAGGACATCCCGCTGCTGGTCTGGCACCTGCCGGCCCCGCTCACCGCGATCTCGTCGGCCACCCTGGGCGGCGGCGTCGGGGAGTGCCACTGGCTGCTCAACGCCACCGTCCCGATGTCCTACCACCGCGCCGACCCGGCTACCCACCTCACCGAGATCGCCGCCGGCCTCGGCCTGACCGGCCGGGGCGTCGGCCTGCTGACCGGCGTCGACGTGGCCGACGTGGTCGCGGAGTCGGACGACGGCGTCCAGCTCTGGGCGACGGTGGGCCTGGGCGCCCCGACCCAGGCCCACGAACCCCGGGCTCGCCCGCCTGCGGAACGGCCGGGGACGATCAACGTGGTGGCGTGGGTGCCGCAGCGACTCGCCGACGGCGCCCTCGTCAACGCGGTGGCCACGATCACCGAGGCGAAGACCCAGGCCCTGCGTGACCTGGGTCTGGCCGCGACCGGCACGGCAACCGACGCGGTCTGCGTGCTCTGCCCGGCGAGCGGTTGCGAGGCGCCCTACGGGGGTCCGCGTTCCCGGTGGGGCGTTCCGCTGGCCGCCGCCGCTTACCGGGCGGTTCGCCGGGGTGGCGAGGTCAACCTGACCGGCCCCCGATCCTGGAGCGAGCGCCAGGCTCCCGCACCCGACCGTTCGGGTGGCGGTCAGTGGTAGGTGAGTTCGCCGGCTTCGATGGGGGTGCCGACGCGGTTCTCCGGCGGGGCCAGGGGGCACAGCCAGGCGTCGTCGTAGGCGCAGGACGGGTTGTACAGGTAGTTGAAGTCGAGGCGTACCCGGTTGCCGTCCAACGGTTCCAGGCCGCGGCCATGGGTGCCCTTGACCGTGTCGGTGAGGTAGCGGCCCCCGCCGTACGTCGTCTTGCCGCAGGTGGCGTCGCGGACCGGGAGGAAGAGGCCGCCGCCGTAGGCGGCGATCCACCAGAGGGAGAGCTCGCCGAACGGTGTCGACAGGATGCCGGCTCGCCGGTAGTGCACGATGCCGTCGGGGCCGCCGGTGTCGATGTCGATCTCGCCGGGGGCCTCGCGCAGGGACGCCTCGACTATCGCGTCGGCCGAGAACGGGTAGTAGCGCAGCCCGGTGAACGAGCCGGCCGGGATGGGCGACTGCGGGTGGGTGGCGAAGAGGTCGTCGCGGCGGGTGCGGAAGTCCTCGAGGTCCCCGGCCTCGAGATACAGGCGGGCGTTCGCGGCGCGGTAGTCGGCCAGTTCGAGTGCGTCCATGCGATCAACGCTAGCCGTCACGCGGGGTAGGCGGTCGTTTCCGTGGCCTTCACGGTGGCCCAGATCGCCCGCCCGGGTTCGAGTTCGAGCTGCACCGCGGCGGCCGGGGTGACGTCCGCGGCGACCGGGATCGGCCCGCTCAGCTCGATGCGGAGGGCGTCGCCGTGCCGGGCCACCGTGGTGACGGTGGCCGGCCAGGTGTTGCGGGGGCTTCCGGCGGGCCGGGAGGCGAACAGCGAGACCGCGGCGGGGGGAAAGGCGACGAACGCCGGACCTTCCTGGGGTACGGCGGTGACCAGTGAAAAACCGTCGGGCAGCCGGACCGTCGTGCCCTCGGCCCGGCCCCGGTAGAGGTTGAGTCCGACCAGGCGGGCCACGTAGTCGGTGCGCGGCTGGGCGGTGATGGTGGCGGCGTCGCCGATCTGCACGATCCGCCCGTCCTCGACGATCACGAGCCGGTCGGCGAGCATCAGCGCGTCCAGTGGGTCGTGGGTGACCAGCACCGTCGCGCCGGGGAACGAGGCCAGGTGGCCGCGCAGGGCGGCCCGGGTGTCGAGGCGGGTGCGGGCGTCGAGGGCGGCCAGCGGCTCGTCGAGCAGCAGCAGTTTCGGGTCGGTGGCGAGGGCGCGGGCCAGGGCGACCCGCTGGGCCTGGCCGCCGGAGAGTTGGCGCGGCTTCTTGCGTACGTGCTCGGACAGACCGACCCGGGCCAGCCATTCCCGCGCCTTGTCCCGGGCTTCCCGGCGCGGCACGCGCCGGCAGCGGGGCCCGAAAGCCACGTTGTCGAGCGCCGTGAGATGTGGAAACAGGAGGTAGTCCTGGAACACCACGCCGATCCGGCGGTGTTCGGGCGGTTCGTGGTCGAGCCGGCGGCCGTCGAGCGTGACGTGGCCGTCGTCGAGCGCGGTCAGGCCGGCGAGCGAACGCAGCGCCGTGGTCTTGCCGGCGCCGTTGGGGCCGAGCAGCGCGACCACTTCGCCCGGTGCGGCGGTGAGCTCGATGTCGAGCACGAAGCCGGGCCGATTCACCACGAGCCGGGCGTCGAGCGTCATCTCGGGCCTCCGTCGGGCCGCCGGTCGGTCACGCCGCGACCCACCTGTCGCGCAGGGCCGCCAGGATCGCGATCGAGACGACGAGCAGCACGAGGCTGAGCACGATGGCGGCGTCGACGTCCTGTTCGAGGGCGAGGTAGACGGCGAGCGGCATGGTCTGGGTGCGGCCGGGGAAGTTGCCGGCGAAGGTGATCGTCGCCCCGAACTCGCCCAGGGCCCGCGCCCAGCACAGCATCCCGCCCGCGGCCACCCCCGGCGCGATCAGCGGGAGGGTGACCCGCCGGAACGCCGTCCACCGGCCGGCGCCGAGCGTGGCGGCGGCCTCCTCGTAGCGGGCGTCGGCCCCGCGCAACGCCCCCTCCACGCTGATCACCAGGAACGGCATCGCCACGAACGCCTCGGCCACGACGACGCCGGCGGTGGTGAACGGCAGGCTCACCCCGAACGTGGTGTCGAGCCACGAGCCGAGCAGGCCGCGCCGCCCGAACACCAGCAGCAGCGCCACCCCGCCGACCACCGGCGGCAGCACCAGCGGCACGGTGACGAGGGCGCGCACGAGCCGGCGGCCGGGGAACTCGGTGCGGGCCAGCAGCCACGCCAGCGGCACGCCCAGGACCAGGCTGACCGCGGTCGCCAGGGTGGCGGTCAGCAGGGACAGCCGGAGCGCGGCGAGGATGCCGGGCTCGGTGAGCCGTTGCGGCAGGGTCGACCAGGGCGCCCGCCAGAGCAGCCCGAACAGGGGCAGGGTGAGGAACACCAGCCCGGCGACCGCGGGGATCGCCAGGGCCGGGGGAACCTTCGTCCGCCGCCTCTTTATGGCTTCTGGAACCCTGCGTCGACGAGCACGTCCAGCGCCGGACCGCTCCGCACGAACGTCACGAACGCGGCCGCGGCGGCCGGGTCGGGGGCGTTCTTCAGGGCCACGATCGGGTAGTCGTTGACGGCGCCGGCGGACTCGGGGAACTCGATCCCCTCGACGTCGCCGGCCGCGGCCTTCGCGTCGGTGCGGTAGACCAGGGCGGCGTCCACCTCGCCGAGCTTGACCTTGGACAGCGCCGACTTGACGTCCTGCTCCAGGGTGACCGGGGTGATCTCGACCGGGGCGGCGGCGAGGGCCTTCGCGGCGGCCGAGCCGCAGGGCACCTGCTCGGCGCAGAGCGCGACCTTCAGGCCGGGGCGGGTGAGGTCGGCGAGGGTCCGGATGCCCTTCGGGTTGCCCTTGGCGACCGCGATGACCAGTTGGTTGCGGACGAACGTGCGGGGCTCCCCGGCGGCGTCACCGGCCTCGGTGACGGTCTTCATGGTGGCCGGGCTGGCCGCCGCGAAGACGTCGGCGGGGGCACCGGCGATGATCTGCTGGGCGAGACCGGAGCTGCCCCCGTACGAGAAAGTGACCTTGACCCCGGGGTTCGCCGCCTCGAAGTCCTTGCCGATCCGGTTGAACGACTCGGTGAGCGACGCCGCGGCCAGGACCGTGAGGTTGCCCGACGCCGCGCCGGCCGAGGCCGACGCCGCCGGGGAGGCGGAGTCGCCGCAGCCGGAGACCGCCAGGACGGCCGCCAGTGCCGCCCCGATCAGGGTTTTCCTCATTTGTCGGCGTCCCCTCGTTCCACGACCACCGTGGTTGATTTGATCACGGCGACCGCCGGTGAGCCGACCTCGAGGCCCAACTCGTCGACGGCCTCCCGGCTCATCAGCGAGACCACCCGGAACGGGCCGGCCTGGATGTCGACCTGGGCCATCACCGAGTCGCGGGTGATGGCGGTGACGATGCCGCGCAGCCGGTTGCGCGCCGACGACCGGCGGGCCCCCGGATCGGGCTCGTCGGCCAGCGACCGGGCGAAGCCGGCGAGATCGGCGCCCCCGATGCTGCGGTGTCCGTGGTCGTCGCGGGCGGCGGCGAGCCGGCCCGCGTCGACCCAGCGCCGCACTGTGTCCACGCTGACGCCGAGCAGCTCGGCGGCCTCCCCGATGCGGTAGGTCGTCACCCCGTCCACTCTAGGGCCGCAAAAGCCAGGCGAGGAAGGTCCCTGGCCCCGCAAGTGCCCAAGCGTTGCACTCGTCACATCGGCGCCGTCATGCTTGTCGGGTGCCGGAACGGATCCACGAGGTAACCGCGTTTCTCGCCGAGGTGCTGACCCCGCGCGCCCCGCTCACCGTCATCGTCGACGGGGGTGACCACGGCGCCGCCGCCCGGTTCGCCGCGCGGCTCGCCGAAGCGTTCCCGCCGTCCGCCCGCGCCTGGACGGTCGACGCGGTGCTGGGACTCAGCGGGCCGTCGGGCGGCCGCTCCGACTCGGCGCTCAACGTGCTGGAGCCCGCCGCCGACCGGGTCTTCGTCTATCTACGCGGCCGCTCGACGGCCAACGGCGAGGGGGAGCGGCGCGCCCAGGTGGTGATCGACCACCACGATCCGCAGTGGCCGGTCATCCGGCACGTGCACCCGCGCCTGGCCGACCGCGAGCGGTGGTATTTGGCCGAGAGTCGCGCGTTCTTCGCCGTTCGCGCCGCCGGGTGGGACAGGAAGTTCGGCGACGACCTGCCGGCGTACGCGATGGCTGTCGAAACGGCCGCGCCGCGCCCCGGCGACCTCGCCCTCGACGTGGGTTGCGGCACCGGCCGCGCCCTGCCCGCCCTGGCCGCCGCGGTTGGACCGGGCGGCCGGGTGCTCGGTCTCGACCTGACCCCCGCGATGCTGCGGGCCGCCCGTGACGCCGGCCGCGACGAGGTGGCCGACCTGGTCATCGCCGACGCGCGCCGGTTGCCCGTGCCCGACGCGGCGGCCGGCGTGGTCTTCGCGGCCGGCCTCGTGCATCACCTGCCGAGCCCCAGTGCGGGCCTGACCGAGCTGGCCCGGGTGACCCGGCCCGGCGGCAAGCTGCTGATCTTCCACCCCACCGGCCGGGCCGCGCTGGCCGCCCGGCACGGTCGCAAGCTGGGCCCGGACGAGACGCTCGACCGGGAGATCCTGACGCCCCTGCTGGCCGGGGCCGGTTGGCACCTGACCCGCTACGAGGACCAGGAAGATCACTTCCTGGCCCTCGCCGAGCGGATCCGAGCTCAGTAGACGAACCGCGCCACGGTCACGTTGAGCTCCTGGGACATCCGGGAGAGCTCGGCCGCGGAGCGCTTGGCGTCCTCCACCGAGTCGGCGGTGAGCCGCGCGTTCGAGGCGACCGTCTCGATGCCGGAGTTGATCTGGATGGTGGCGCCGGCCGCCTCCGCCACGTTCCGGTTCATCTCGGCGGTGGTCGCGCTCTGCTCCTCGACCGCCGAGGCGATCGTCGTGGTGTAGTCGTTGATCCGGCCGATCACGTCGGCGATCTGCTCGATCGCGGTCACCGCCTGGCCGCTGTCGGCCTGGATCGCCTCGACCCGCCGGGAGATGTCCTCGGTCGCCCGCGCCGTCTCCTGGGCCAGGTCCTTGACCTCGCTGGCGACGACGGCGAAGCCCTTGCCCATCTCGCCGGCGCGGGCCGCCTCGATGGTAGCGTTCAGCGCGAGCAGGTTGGTCTGCTCGGCGATCGCGGTGATCACCTTGATCACGTCGCCGATCTGCCGGCTGGACTCGCCGAGCGTGGCGATCGTCTGGTTGGTCGCCTCGGCCACCACCACCGCCTCGCCGGCGACCTGGGCGGCCGCGTTCGCGCTCTGGGTGATCTCGGCGATCGCCGCGCCCATCTCCTCGGAGCCGGCCGCGACGGTGCTCACGCTCTGCGAGACCTCCTCGGAGGCGGTGGACACGGTGCGGGCCTGCGCCGAGGCGTCGTCGGCGTTCCGGCTGATCTGGTTGGCGATCGTCGAGGTCTCCTCGGCCGCCGCGGCCAGGCTCTGCGACGCCGCGCCGACCGTCGCGATGACGTCGCGGGTCTGCCGGACGGCGTCGTTCAGCAGGACGGCCATCTGCCCGACCTCGTCCCGCTGGCGGACGTCCGCCTCGACGGTCAGGTCACCCTTGGCGAGGGCGGCGAGCGAGCGCTTGACCCGTTCGAGCGGGCGCACGATCAGCCGGGCCACGTAGAGGCCGAGGCCCAGGGCCAGCAGGACGCCCACGATCAGCACGATGAGCACCAGCGTGCGGGCGGTCGAGGCGGCGGCGGCGCTCGTCTCGGCGGCCTGCTTCGCCTCGGCGAGCACGGTGGCGTTCTCGGTGTCGATGGCGTCGGCCGCCGCGTCGACCAACGGCTTGGCGTCCGAGCGGTAGGCCCGGTAGAACCCGTTGACGTCACCCTTGTCGGCCAGCGGCAGAAGCGTCTGCTCGGCCTCCTGCACCAGGGCGGCCGACTTGGTGGTGAAGGTCGCGACCGCCTCGGCGTTCGCCGCGAGGGGCTGGTAGGAGGCAATGTCCGCGGACAGGGTCGCCTTCTTCGTGGCGATTTCGTCGAGCAGGACCTTACGGGTCGCGGTGGACGCCCCGCCGTACTCCAGGTAGCGGGCGCGCAGGCCGTTGAAGGTGCGCTGGGCCGCGGACAGGCTGGTCAGCGGGGCCACGTCGTCGGTGTAGAGCGACTGGGTGTTCGTGCTGAGCACCTGGAGCTCGAGCATGCCGGTGACGCCGATCGTCACCGCCGCCGCGGCGGCCACGCTCACACTGGCGATGATCTTGGTGTTGACTCCGAGGTCGGCGAACGTGCGTCGGCGGGTGGCGACGGCGGGGGTCTGCATATGCGTCTCTTCGGTCGCGTATGGCGCCGGATGAGAGGTAGAGGTGTTTAAAGGTCGGCTAGTTCCCGCTCGAGCAGGCCGGTCAGATAGTCGTGCCGGCCGTCGGCGCGCTCGATGCCCCGGCTCGGTCCCTCGGCGATCATCAGCGTGTAGAGGTGCACCCGGTAGAGGGCGAGCCGGACGCGGGCCGAGTCGTCGAACGGCTCGGGCTGATAGCCGGCCAGGAACGGGTGGTCCGGGACCTCCTCGATGCGGTGGAACAGCGCCGGCGACACGAAGTCGAGCAGCGGATCGCCGTAGAGGTGGCGCTCGCCGTCGACCAGCCCGGTCAGCGCGCCGTCCGGGCCGACCAGCACGTTGCCGTCCCACAGGTCGAAGTGCAGCAGCGCCGGCCGGGTCACCGCGGCCAGCACGTCGTGGTGGCGGGCGACGACCCCGTCCAGTGCGGGCAGCGGCACGTCCCAGTCGGCGGCGTCGGCCCGCAGGTCGTCGATGATCGCGGCGAACGCGGTCGGCCAGTCGTCGCCCCTGGCCCGCTCGCCGGTGTAGCCGAAGTGGCGGCCGGTGATCGTGTGCACCCGGCGGATCGCGGCGCCGAGCTCGGTGCGGGCGCGGACCGAGTCGTGGCCCGCCAGCGGCGAGCCGGGCAGCATCGACGTGATGATCCAGCCCGGCTCGACGGCCAGCACCTCGGGCACCGGCACACCGGGCGCCCCCGCGGCCACCGACGCGAAGTAATCCGCCTCGGCCGGGATCAGCCCGGCCTCGTACCGGAGCAGGCGAGCCGTCGCCGGCGGCGCCACCTTGACCACCACCGGCCGCCCGTCGGCCAGGTCCGCCCGCCAGACCGAGGCGAACGTGCCCCCGCTGAGCTCCTCGGCGCCGGCCAGGCCGGCGCCGAGACCCCGCGAGACGATGGCGGCGATGTCCGTCTCGGACAGCACGGGCTGGGTGGGGCTACGCATGCTGGTGAATCTAGACGGTCACCGGCTGCCCGAATCGCCCGCCGAGCGTGTGCTCGCTGAAGGCGCGGTAGCGCGCCAGCTCGATGAACAGCCAGCCGAGGCTGATCAGACCCAGGATGATGTACGCCCACAGCCCGCTGAACGTGTCCCAGCAGGTGTGCAACGCGACCGCCCCGACGAAGGTGAGCAGGAACTGGACCAGTCGTTTGCCGCTCGGGGCGGCGATCAGGGCCCACAGCGCGCCCGCGGTCAGCCCGGTCCACGCGGTGTGCCCGGCCGGCGAGGTCAGGCCGCGTACGAACAGCGTCTCCTCGACGTCGCCGATGTTGCCCTGGGAGGAGAGCAACGCGGTGAACGCGTACCCCATGGTCTCGAGCGCGGCGAACCCCATGCCCGACGCCACCCCGATGATCAGCCCGTCCGACGGCAGTCGGCGCTGATGCCGCGACAGGATCCAGAAGAGCAGCACGACCGGCACGATCAGCTTCGCCGACTCCTCGATGACCGCGACCAGCACCATCGGCAGCACGCCGAGCCCGCGCAAGGTGTTGTACTCCAGCGTGCCGGCCACCACGATGCCGATCACCCCACCGAAGAACGCCGCCGTGACCAGCGCCGACGCCGGCACCTCCCAGCGCCCGGTGCGCGCCTGCGCGAAGGTGAGGAAGGAGAGCGGCACGACCGTCGCGCCGAGCAGGATGAGGGCAGGGACGAAGTTGGGGTTCTGCGTGTGGACCAGGGTCCGCAACACCACGACATAGAGAATCAGCCCGGTGATCAGGACACCGAGCCACGCCCACCGGCGAGAACGATCGCGCATGGCCAAAGTCTTTTTGCCGGGGGCGCTCCCGTCAATCGGTGATCGCCTCGTTCTGCTCTCGATACACCTGTGCGTGGTGCAACAGTTGCCATCAGCAATAAAATGACTGCCGCGGACACCGGCGCTCCGGTTCGATACAGTCACGGTCCACTTTTTCGAACAGGGACCGTGTCACATGGAAGAGCAAAGCCCTCAGCCGCCCGCCGGCGGCACCGAGCCGGCGGGACGGGCCAAGGCCCGGCCGTGGATGGTCGTGGTGGCGGCGGTGGCCGGGGTGCTGCTCTGCGGGGGTGGCGGGGCGTTCGCCGTCACCCGGGTGGTGGCGTTCGGGGCCGAGCGGGACGAGGCGGGCCGGGCCGGGCCGGCCGGCGTGGCCTCGGTGCCGTCGGCGCCGCCGGTGGGGGCGTCGCCCGGAGCGTCGGCCACCCCGGTGGGGCCGCGGGCCGGCGCCGGTGCGGTTCGTGGCGACGACGATCTCGGCCGGGTCTGCGACGGGTGGTTCTACCCGACGTCGCCCAGGTTCGCCGGTAAGGCGCCGCACCAGATCACAGTCGGGGTGGTCGATTCGAAGGCGCTGCCCAGCCGGCACGTCAAGTCGTCGGTCGACGTGCCCGACCTGCGGAACTGGCGGGCCTGGACCCCGGCCGACCCGGCCCGGACCCAGCTGGTCGGCTGTGTCGACCTGGCCGGCGTCGGGGAGACGGTGCGGACCTGCAAGTTCGACGACCCGGAGCCGAAGACGCCGGCGCTCCGGAAGGCGACCTACCGGGTCCGGCTCTTCGAGACGGCCACCGGCCGGAAGCTGCTCGACAAGTCGGCGGTCGACGGCGCCGACCAGGACTGCCCGAGCGTGGCCTTCCTGGTGGGCGGGGAGCCGCTGGCGTCGACGGTGAGCGACCGGCAGCTGTACGAGCTGTTCCGCCCGTACGTCATGCGGAAATAGGAATTGTGAGGAGGATGACCGGGCGGAATCTCGCGCGGGCCGGCGGACTTGTCACCAGTCGTGGCAAAGACTGAGACTCCCACCCAGCTGCCCGCCGTCGATCTTTCCCCGGGGGAACTGATCCCCCGGGGGCGCCGTTTTCGCATCGTGCTCGTGCTCGGGTTCCTGACCGCGCTCGGACCGCTCACGATCGACATGTACCTTCCGTCGCTGCCGACGATCACCACCGACCTGCACGCGAGCGCGGCCTCGGTGCAGCTCACGCTGACCGGCACGCTCATCGGGCTGGCGCTCGGGCAGCTGATCGTGGGGCCGCTCTCCGACTCGCTCGGCCGGCGGTTGCCGCTGCTGGCCGGCATCGCGGTGCACATCCTCGCGTCGGTGCTGTGCGTGATCGCGCCCAACCTGCCCCTCCTCGGCACGCTTCGGGTGCTGCAGGGGCTCGGCGCGGCGGCGGCCTCCGTGGTCGCGATGGCGATCGTGCGTGACCTGTTCAACGGGCTGGCGGCGGCCCGGCTGTTCTCCCGGCTGATGCTTGTCGTCGGGGTGGCGCCGATCCTCGCGCCGACCGTCGGTGGACTGGTTCTGGAGTGGACGTCCTGGCACGGCGTGTTCGTGGTGCTGACCGTGATCGGCGTCGTGCGGCTGGCGGCGACCGCGCTCGTGCTGCCGGAAACACTGCCGCCGGCGGCCCGGCGCGGCGGCCAGGTGCTGCGCGACTACGGGCGGATGTTCACCGACCGGGCCTACGTCGGCCTGATCCTGGTGGCCGGGTTCGCCTTCTCGGCGCTCTTCGCCTACGTCAGCGGCTCCAGCTTCGTGAAGGATTTCAAAGTGCAGAAGCTCGCCGGGCCGCGGGCATGGGGGCTGGCGGCCGCCAGCGCCTGATCTGAGCTGGGGCGAGCGCTGGAAGACACCCCTCCCGGCAGGTATTGGGGCTTGACCAAACGCAACGTGCTTGCGCGACGGGTAGAGGAGCCGGCGACAGTGAATATTTTCCGTGTTTGACCTAATACATCAACATCAAGCCCGTGCATTTCGTAATCACGCCGACACCCAGCGCGTCGACCGCCTCGTTTCCCCTCTCCTCGCTCGCCCCTGGTTCAACACACCAGGCCCCATCGGCTACTCCGGCTTCCTCGCCGAGCATGCCTGCCATTACTGGGAGCGTAGGCGTACCGACGACCGCTCCCGTACACATCGTCGAGGACAGCACTACGAACCCGTGGGACGTCGCGGCGGTCACCTCGGGTGTATTGATCGGGCTGATCTCGCTCGCAATAGCGGGATGGGCACTCAAGAAGTCGAACGACGCGCAGAACGCGATCGGGGCTGAGCGGCGCCGGACGTTCGAGCTGGAAGTACTTCGCGAGCTGATCATGTCGTTCGACGACAACGCCGAACGCTGGCCGAAGATCGCGGACGCCCCGATCCTCCTCGATCTGCAATTCGGCGGGCGTCTCGCGTTACTACCGCCGTACGAATTGCCCCAGTGGCGGAAGATCGCCAAACTCGCGAACGTCGAGGACGTCGCCGAAGCAGTTGGCATCGAGCGCGGTAAGGCAGTGAAGTGGAACGTCCAGTCTGACCGGCAGTTTCCGAGTCCGTCGCCCGAGCTCCTGCTCGCCCTCCGCAAGGCAATGTACGACGACGTAATTTCCGCGATCGAACGTCGCATGAACGACCGCGACAGCTAGAAAGCGACGGACCCAGCGGGCTCACGATACGCCCGCTCCTACTCAAATGAGGAGCGGGCGTATCACGGTCGCGAGGATTCCGAGAAACTTTAGTGGGCGACAGCCACGACGACCGTTTCCGGCTGCTCGGCGGGAAGCCGGTGCGGTTGGACGACGAGGAAGCAGACGAGGGTGGCGGCGAGCATGCCACCGAACACCACGACTGCCATGGCGACCGCGCCGACGCCGAGGATGCCGACCAGGGGTGCGGCGAGGGCTCCGACGCCGAATTGGACGGCGCCGAGCAGGGCTGCGGCGGTGCCGGCTGCTTCACCGTGGCGGGACAGGGCGAGGGCGGGGGCGTTGGGCATGGCGAGTCCGACCATGGCCAGGACCAGCCAGAGCGGGATCAGGATGCCGACCAGGCCGCCTGTTTTGGTGGCGGCGAGGATCAGCAGCACGAGGCCGAAGCCGAGCCCAGCGACCAGGGAACCGGCGAGGATTTGCTGGGGTGTCCAACGGCGCAGTAGCCGCACATTGAACTGGGTGGCGCCGATCAGACCCACAGCGCCGCCGGCGAACACGTAGGCGAACTGTTGTTCGCTGAGGCCGAAGCCGTCTTGCAAAACGTAGGATGAGCCGCTGACGTAGGCGAACAGGGCGGCCATCGCGAGGCCGGCGACCAGGATCAGCCCTAAGTACACCCGGTCGGTCAGCAGCCTTCCGTAGTCACGGACGGTGCCGGTGATCCCGCCGTTGCGCCGACGCTCGGACGGCAGGGTCTCAGGCAGCACGATTGCAGTGGCCGCCAGGATCGCGGCGGCGGCGACGGTGAGCACGACGAACACGCCGCGCCACGAGGTGAACTGCAGTGTTTGTCCGCCGATGGTGGGGGCGAGAATCGGGGCGACGCCGACCACGAGCATCAGCCGGGAGAACAGTTTCGCGGCGGCGAATCCGCTGAACAGGTCGCGGACGATCGCCATCGCTACCACTGCGGCTGCGGCTGCGCCGAGGCCCTGCAGCACGCGCAGGGAGCCGAGGATCGCGAGGTTCGGTGCGATCACGCACAGCAGTGAGGCGATCAGGTGCACGCCGACGCCGGCGAGTAGCGGCGCCCGCCGTCCCGCGGCGTCGGACAGCGGGCCGATCAGCAGCTGTCCCAGGGCTAGGCCGACGAGGGTGCCGGTCAGGGTGAGCTGAACGGCGGCCGGGGTGGCTCCGAAGTCTTCGGTGATGGTGGGTAGCGCGGGCAGGTACATGTCGATGGTGAGCGGACCGAGCGCGGTGAGGAAGCCGAGCACGAGGACAATCCGGAAGCGTCGTCCCGAGGGGAGCAGCTCTCCCGGAGAAGGGTCGGCTTCGGGCGGGGTTACGGTGCGAGTCTCAGCCACACCTCAGCGCAAGTCGTTGCTTGCTCAGTTTCTTCCTCCCGGACCCATCATGGTAATAACGGTCACAAGACCGGGAGTATGGCCTCCTAGCAGCTGATATTCCGCTTGCGCTGCCGCCGCTGGACTTCTCCGCGCGCCGTCTGGGTGATCGCAGCGGTCAAGATGTCGTGGCGAGCACGGGCTCGGTTCATTTCCCGCCGGGGCGGATCTTGTCTGGCTCGTGATTGCTGTACGTCGTTATGACCCGCGCCCGCCACCAAGCCCACATCGTCGTTCCAGCAACGCCTCACCCGTTGTGGCGACCTCTCGTCGAGGCCTGCGAGACGAGCCTGGCGGTCATTCAAGCTCCCGGATCGGGCTAGTCGGCAGTCAGTTCGCGCTCCGGTCGACCACATCCGAGCCCGGCGGTTCAAGGGTGAGTCTGCCCCCGCTAGCGGCAGCCCCGCCGCCTCTCTACTCGGCGGTTGCGTTCAGGCGGCAACTAGTGGCCGGGCCGGGACCCTTCGGTGGTCGAATCGTTCGGCGACGGTGGCTGATCGCCTACGGCTGCCACGGCTCCACGTCAGCAGTATTGAGGTCGGCGCGGATGCGCAGGTACCGGACGGGATGGCGGTATCGGCCCTGGTCGTACGCCTGGTCGACCACGATCTCGGCGATCAGCAACGGCTTGACTTGGACGTAGGGCTGTGGCTCGCGTCGATCGAGCTGGCCGATCCAGGCCGCGGGCAGCGGCTGCGGCCACGGGTGGGCGCCGGTCGGAGTGGTGAGCAGTTGGGCGATCTCCTGGCGCTGGCTCAGCGCGAGCGGCACGGTCCGGGCGATGTAGCGCAGCCGGCGGCTGCGGCCGTCGATGCGGCCGAGCAGCAGGGCCCGCGGGTCTTCGAGGGCACCGGTGATCCCGCCGACGATCGCCTCGACGGTGACCCTTCTCTTGTATTTCCACCAGGAGGATCCCTGGCCGCCGACGCGATAGACCGAGGCCAGGTCCTTGACGACCAGGCCCTCGGCGCCGGTCACGCCGAGCTCGTCGAACCAGGTGCGGGCCAGCTCGACGTCGAGGGTCTGCGGGCATAGCGTCAGGGTGGGCGGCGCGTCGGTGAGCAGGTCCTCGAGTCGCGACCGCCGCTGGCGCAGCGGCAGGCCGGTGAGATCGTCTCCGGCGTCGGCGAGCACGTCGAACAACACGAGGTTCGCCGGCCGGGCTACGGCCTCACGGGCAAGGCGGCGCCCGGCGGTGATCCGGCCCAGCAGTGCCGGGAACACCGTGCTGCCCGCCTCGGTGTCAAAAATGACAAGCTCGCCGTCGACCACGGTGCCCGGCGGCAAGCTCTCGCGTACCGCGGTGGCGACATCTGCTGGCAACGTCGGATATCGGAAGTACAGGAGTTGAAAGCGTGATGGCCGTGCCGACTCGGGTGGTGCTTAGCTACGGGCTACCGGATGGAGTTCGCATCCGGCCACCCGAGAGCTAGCGGTGGCCGGATGCGGTTGGGTGGTCAGGGTTTGAGGACGATCTTCTCGCAGTTGTCCTGCTTGTTCTTGAAGATGTCGAAGCCGTGTTCGGCCTGGTCGAGCGGCAGGGTGTGGGTAATGATCCGGGTCGGGTCGATCTCGCCGCGTTCGATGCGCTGCAGCAGGGGCTTCATGTAGCGCTGCACGTGGCACTGCCCGGTGCGCAGGGTCAGGGAGCGGTTCATCCAGGCGCCCGTGGGGAACTTGTCCATCAGTCCGCCGTAGACGCCGATCACGGAGACGACGCCGCCGCTGCGGCAGGACATGATCGCCTGGCGCAACGCGTGCGGGCGTTCAGTCTCCGAGCGTACGGCCTGCTTGACCCGGTCGTAGGCGGCGATGTGCGCACTGCCATGGGTGGCTTCCATACCGACCGCGTCGATGCACTTGTCCGGCCCCCGGCCGCCGGTCAGTTCCAGCAGCGTTGAGCGCACGTCGACCTCGTCGAAGTTCACCGGGATGTGGCCGGCCCGTTCGGCCATCTGCAGCCGGTAGGGCTCCTTGTCAATGGCGATGACCTTCGCGGCACCGAGCACCCGGGCGCTGTCCATGGCGAACTGCCCGACCGGGCCGGCGCCCCACACCGCCACCACGTCGGACGGCTGGATGTCGCACATCTCGGCGCCCATGTAACCGGTGGGCAGGATGTCGGACAGGAACAGCACCTGCTCGTCGGTGAGGTCGGACTCGATTTTCAGCGGGCCGACGTCGGCGAACGGCACCCGCGCGTACTGCGCCTGCCCGCCGGCGAAGCCGCCGGTCAGATGCGAGTACCCGAAGATTCCTGCGGTGGGGTGGCCGAACATCTTCTCCGAGATGCCGGCGTTCGGGTTGGTGTTCTCGCAACAGGAGTACAGCTCGGCGGCGCAGGCGCCGCAGGCGCCGCAGGCGATCGGGAACGGTACGACGACCCGGTCGCCGACCCGCAGCTTGTCCGCGGACACCCCGGATCCGACCTCGATCACCTCGCCCATGAACTCGTGGCCGAGGATGTCCCCGTCTTGCATGGTGGGGACGTAGCCGTCGACCAGGTGCAGGTCGGAGCCGCAGATCGCGGTGGAGGTGATCCGGACGATGGCGTCGCGGTTGTTCAGGATCTTGGGGTCCGGCACGTCGCGGACCTCGACCTTGTTACGGCCGGCCCAGGTGTTCGCCCTCATGCCTCTGCTCCCTTCTCCAGCTCGGCGTCCGACAGCGGTTGCGCCGGGCGTTGCGGGAATTCCTTGCGGGCGCGTTTGCCCCACGGGGCGCCGTCGGAGCGGACCACCTCGCCGGTCTCCAGGACCTGCTTGAACCGGCGCAGGTCGTCGTCGAGCTGCTGGTGCGGTTCCTCGCCGAAGTACTTCGCGACCGCCTTGCCGACCGCGCCGCCGGGAATGTCGTAGACCAGCACGACGTGCACCTCGGTGCTCACCCCGTCCGGGGCGGGCACGAACCGAACCGTGCCGGCATTGGGCACCTTGGCATCGCCGGTCGAGCGCCAGGCGATCTTCTCGCCCGGCGTCTCCTCGGTAATCTCCGCGTCCCACTCCACATCGGAGCCGAACGGTGCGGAGGCGGACCAATGGCTGGTCCGGTCACCGGTGGTACGCACCTGCTCGAGGTGCGCCATGAACGTCGGAAGGTTCTGCAGGTCGCGCCAGAATGCGTACACCTCCGACGCGGGTCTGCGGATGGTTGTCGTGGCTGTCAGATCCATGGATCCTCCTTCGCGTTCTCTGCGCGCGCTCCGCGCCGTCGGCGCGGAGCCGGTCTTGCTCGTCTGGGTTGCCCGCACCGCGGTCAGCAGGTCCAGCGCCGTGATCCCGGCGATGGCGCCGGTGACGGCGAGGAGCCGCCGTCGGCGGTGCCCGTCGCGGTGGGCGATGGCCATGGCGAGCGCGGTGAGGTCCATCGCGTCGCCGGCGACCCGGGTCCACGCCCAGACGTTCTTGCGCCGGCTCGTCAGGAGCCCGGCCCCATGGACCAGTTCCCGGGCTCCGACCAGTGGTACGACAGTCCTCGACGTGGCGGAGTCGTCCACCCCGCTGATCCTGCGCACCGTGTCCGGCGCGGCCAGCTGGGCCACGCCCAGACCGAGACTCATCCAGCCCAGTCCGCGGCCACGCCGCTGCACCTCGTCCTGCCGTGCCTCTGATTCTCGAGTTGCCAGTTGCGTCATGGCAGCCTCCGTATCCGATCGCACCCTGCCGAACGTCCCGGTGCACCGTGACCCGGGGCGCGTCTGATTTGACTCGCGTACCCCTCCGAATGCCACCGAAACGGATGCATCCTCTCGTGACCCATCCGTGGTGCTGAGCCGAAATGGACAGACTTTTCGGAAGTTGACCGCAAGGTCCTTCCCGGGTAGACCGGGGCATGTGCCCGGACCGGACTGTCGCCGGGCGAGGGCGAGCTGACGGCGAGGAGCGACGATGACCCATGGTGGACCGCACCGTCCGGAGATCGTCGTCGGACTGGTGGCAACCCCGCCGGACCACCCAGCTCGGGTCACCGCGCAGCTGCGCGCCGAGCTGGCCGGCCGACTCGCCGAGCGGGTGGACGCCGACGCGCGTTGGATTGTCCGGGAAGGCTGGGGTGACGTGGCGCCGCGCCGTGACGGTGGCGCCGACGCGCTGCTCGACGACTTGGCTCAGCGGCATACCGACGATGGTTGGGACGTCGCGGTCTGTCTCACCGATCTGCCGTTGCACACCGACCGGATGCCGCTGGTCGCGCAGACCTCCGCCCGGCGCCGAGCCGTTCTCGTATCGTTGCCCGCGCTCGGGCTGCGCCAATTGCCTGCCGTCCGCGCGGTCGTCCCGGACCTCGTGGGACGGATACTCACCGACGCCTCCGATGAGCGGGTGCCGCCGTCCGCTCGGGAACCGGCCGAGCTGGCAAGCCAGGTCACCGCCGTGCACCGGGCGCACGGCGAGGGCGACTCCGGAGAGTGGCGCTACGTCGCCTCCCGGCTGACCGGCCGGATGCGGCTACTGGCCGGAATGGTCCGCGCGAACCGCCCCGGGCGCGCTCTGTTGGGCCTGTCCAAACTGCTGGTCGGCGCGTTCGGCACAGCTGCGTTCGCGCTCACCACCAGCACCATCTGGCAGATGGGCGATGCCCTCGGCCCCCTACGCCTCACCGTGATCATGCTGCTCGGTCTGATCGCGCTGGTGGCCTGGCTGATCATCGCGCACGACCTGTGGGAGAAGCCGGACCGGGACACGTCGCCCGAGCTGGCCCGGATGTTCAACTGGGGCACCGTCCTCACCCTCGCTCTGGCCACCGCGGTGTCCTACGTTGTGCTTTTCGTCGGAACGGCACTCGCCGCGGCACTACTGATCGACAACTCCGTGCTGGAACAGACCCTGCAACGACCGGCCCATGCCACCGACTACCTGACCCTCGCCTGGATCATCAGCTCCCTGGCCACCGTCGGCGGTGCGATCGGCTCAGGACTCGAAGACGAGGAAACGGTCCGGGCCGCCGCCTACGGATACCACCCTGAACCCGACGGCTGGCAGGACCAGAAGGCTCGCTAACCCCGTCAGGGCGACGCGATGCCGGCGGTCCTGGCGGCGTAGGCGTGCCAGTCTCCCGCGGCCGCGCGTTGCCAGTCCACGGCGCTACTGATGTCAATGCCCAGGCAGCGGGCGAGCAGACCCGCGGGCAGGTCGACGGCGAGCTGGAACAGGGCGGCGGTGCGGGCGGCGTGGGTGGACATGCTCAGCGCAGCGAGGCGTTTGCGCAGCATGCCCGCACTGATCGGCTGGTTCCATGGACGGCCGGGAAAAATCCACGGCGTCGCGGCGCGATCGGTGCCGGCACGCTCGGCCACAAGCCGGGCGAAGAGGTCGGCCACGGCCGGTGGCAGGTCGATCGGAGTGGTGCCGAAGGTGATCCGGACACCGCCGGAGCCGCTGTCGAGATGGTCGAACCGCAGCAGCCGGATCCGTGCCGCGGTCTGCGCGTATAGCACGACGAGCAGGCCGGCGAGGCGGTCTTCGGTGGGCACGGCATCGTCGTGCAGCAGGCGGCGAGCCAGAGCCCATCGATGGTCGTGATCGATGCGGCTGCCGGGTCCTGCCCACTGCTGCACGGGGATGGCCACGGTGGTGAGTCGCTCGCGGCGGGCCCACCGCAGGAACAGGCCGAGCTCGGCGCGCCGAGCAACGCGGTGGCCGGCGAGCCACTCGTCGATGTCGGCCTGTCGTAGGTCGGCGAGGGTGTGCCCGGATTCGGCGAGGGTGGCCAGGACTGCGGCCGCCGCTCGGACGTGGTTACGGATGGGTGCGGCTTGTCCGTCGGTTGCCGGCTTCTGCAGGCCGGTCCGGGCCCGCAGCTTGCGTAGGTGGTACCAGACGGCGTAGCGGTACAAGATGGTGCGTTGCTTCGGGTCCGCGATGGCGGCGACAGCCCGGTTCATCCACTGCTCGAGACGCCGGAGGTGTTCGTCGTGCGTCGGCAGCACTCCGGCAGCGACCAGTATCCGCCGCACATATCGGACGGTCTTGGTGTCCGGGATCTGGTCCAGTCCTTCATGGGATAGCTCCACGGCGCCGGCGGCCAGATCTCGCAGCAGGGCCTTTGCGGCAGGGCGCCGGGCCAACCAGGTTCGGACGCTGCCGGGCCGATCGACTCTCCGCCACCACACCAGAAGCGGTACCAACTCGGGTCGTACCTGGTCGCCGACGGTCAGCAGCGGCTGCACGATCGCGATGAGCCGACAGCTCGGGCAGGCACTTTCAGTCGGTTGGGCCGAACCACATGACGGGCACTTATGCCGCCGGCGTCTCGGCGTGCCGGGCTGCGCGGGTGTGCACAAGGCGCACCGTGGATCCTTCAGGGTTCCGCTGTGCGGGGCTCGGATCTTGCCGCAGCCGCCACAGCGCAGCCGCCGAGCGTGGCAGGACCGGCAGCGGGGTTGCCCGGTCAACGCCGACCGGTTCCCGGGGGCCCGTTCCCCGCACAAGGTGCAGGTGAGCAGCGGCGACTGGCGGCACGACGCGCAGAGCGGTCCCTGCGGGGTCCGGTTGTTGACCGGGCGCAGGTGCCCGCAGCCGACGCACCGTTCGGCGTTTGCCGGGTTCCGGCTGTGGCAGGGCCCGCATAGCGGCTGGCCTCGCCGGTCGCGGCTGCTCACCTCACGGACCTTGCCGCACTGGGCGCATGGCGCGGCCCGCACCTGCCGGTCGCACCGGGCACAGAGCCACGCCTCCGCGTGCCACTTCACCAACGCCACGACACGGCCGCAGTGCGGACATCCCGGCCGGACCATTCCCGCCACACCGGCCTCGGTCAGCGAGTCGACCAGTCGTAGCACCGTCCGCACCGGCGCATGAGCAGCCCGACCGCGCAACAGATCAGGATCTGCTGTCACCGCGGCGACAAGTGCCCACTGCCGGAACAGACCCGGAGCCACCCGTCGCGCCGCCGTCCGTACGACGGTCGGTTCAGCGCCCGGGTCGATGCCCCGAACCGCGGACGTCAATGCTGCCCAGTCGGGTTGCTCCGGCAACGACCGGCACCGCGGACACCGCCACGAGGCGTTCTGGTCCCGTATGGTCGAGCGGCGCAGCTGCCCGCAGCCGGCGCATTCGCGGGTCGGCGTTCGGCAGCCGTCGCAACACCAGGCCGATCCCCGCACCGATGACAACGGCCGGGCGCAACCGCGGCAGGCCGGAGCCGCCACCGCCGCCGCACCGATACGGCGCAGCAGAAGCATGAGTTCACCCAGCACCTGCGGCGCCGGGGACCGCCCGTCACACAGCACCTCCGGTCGGTCCACCAGCACCCGCACCACCTGCCGCTGCCGCACGACCGTGTTCACGACAGTGGTCACGGCATTCTCGACGGTGGCCCGGTCCGCCGTCGGGTCGACCGCGAGGATCCGCTGCACGATGACATCCCGTGGTGCAGCGCCCGCCGTGCCAGCCGCCTCGGTGTTCACGAGTCGGGCCGCATGATCCGGGCCCGCCTCGGGCGAAGATCACCGAGATGGTCGTCGGCGGCGCCGGCCGCCTTGCGCACGCGGGTGTGCTGGGCTGCGGCGACGGGTTCGATGAGGTCCTCCATGCGGCAGTCGAGAACGTCCAGCAGCGCCATCAGAATCCGCAGGCTCATCCGCTCTGGGCGTTCGACCACCAGGCGGTACACCTGGCTCGACGACAAGGTGATGTCGCGGGCCGCGAGCGGCGCGATCAGGTCCGTGGTCGAGAACATCCCCCGGCCCGCCATCAGCTGCCGCAAGTGCCATCGGTAGTCCAACTTGCCGTCCACGTGACTCCTCCTGCCTATCCGGTGGCACAGTCGGGGTCGAACGCTGGTGCCAGCGCCTGCCGCAGCGCTGAGTTCATGAAGGCATCGCTGACGTGCGTGTAGATCGCCGTCGAGCTGTCGCACTCGTGACCGACCTGAACCTGGATGAACCGACGGTCGACCCCGTCCTCCGTCAAGTGCGTCACATAGGCATGCCGCAGCGAATGCGGTCGCAACTCAGCCGGCAGCAGCAGCGCGTCCCGGTACGCCACGAATCGTGCGTTGATCTCCGCCGGTTGCAGCCGGCCACCCCGCTCGGTCAGCCACAGCGCCGGATGATCGGCGCAGCGGAACCGCGGGCGCACATTGTCGACGTAGTCCGCCAGCGCCTCCACCGCCCAGCCCATCATCGACAACACGGTGCGCCGGCGCGGCGCCCGCCCGCGCTTGGCCTTGCCGTAACGCACGCTCAGCGACCCGAACCGGCCGAACTGTGCCGCCTGCGGGTTGCGCGCCCAGTCGACCACATCCAGTTTCGAGGTCTCCGTACGCCGCAGCCCCCACCCGTAGATCACCTTGAACATCGTGGCGTCGCGATACGCCACCAAAGCACCCTTACGCCGATTGCGGATCGCTCGGTCGACTTGGTCATCGGCGTAGTCCAGAAACTTCTGCAACTCGGCCCTCGTGAACGCCCGAGCCTCGGGCCGGCCCTCGTACTGGTTGACGTGCGCGATGGTGTTCCACTCGTGGCAGATCAGGCTCGGGAACGTCCCGAAACGCTGCTCACATGCCGCGACCCAGCCGTACCGGCCATCGGTCAAGAACTCCGTGAACAGCCTCAGCATGCTCTGGTAGTGCCGCACCGTTGACGGTGCCAGATGCCGTTCGGCCAGCAGCCACCCCGACCACTCGTCCACGTGCGCCGCAGTCCACTGCCACGGATACTCGTTCGTGAACGCCAGAAACCGGCGGACCAGCAGCTCTCGGTCCAGGATCGAATCTTCGTGCAGTCCCCGAGCGGCCTGCTGCGCGCGCCAGCCACGCAGCATCGCCTCGACCATCGCTTCTTCCGGCCGAAGATGTACCACGCCGGCCGTCAGTTCCAACCGCGCCGAACCGGGCACCTCCAGCTGCCGATGCTGCGCCATTCACCCATCCCTCCCGATGGGCGTTAAGTGCATCAGATGCAGGAACGGCCGTCAGTCACCAGATCAGGTGACCCATCCCGAAGCCCCGCAATTCGAACCGACTGGCCCTGCTGAGCGCCATGCCTCGCCCATTGGATGGAATTCCTGAGGGTTGGGGAAATACGGCGTGAGATCCTTGGCCTGGCGGCTTTGCAGATAGACCCCATCCGGCCTGACGAACGCCAGGCACCTCCAGCCGTCAAACTTGACCTCGTACGCGCAACCGCCGCGACACATCCGCGGTTCGGGCAGCTCGGCCACCCCGACGCAGCGCATCGGCTCGATCGGCGGCCTAAGCATCCCCCGAAGCTAACGATCATGGCGCGCCCTGCGTGCCGGAATGACCATTTCGTACCGGCCGCGCACTCGGACCACGGTTGAACTACACCACTGTTCTTTGATCGAAAATATTGCCGCTGAGCTGGGCAGACGCGATCGTGGAAGAACCGGCGGACGCTCGGCCACACGGAAGCAATGAGTCACTGAAGGTCACACTCACCCATGCGGTCCGAGGTCCGCCGCTTGGGCTCCGCGACCGCCCGACCGGTCGCGAAGACCTCGCCGCAGCTGCGCTCGATGTCTTCCTCGCCGCAGTAGGCGGGCGTGCCGTCGAGCTGGAGCAGGTGCCAATCCGGCATCGCGTCGCCGGACAAGACGGAGACCCGGTACGCACGCCGACGCCGATGGCGATGGCTGGTTCGCCTGGATGCTGCCGATCTCTGATGGCACGACCGTGCAGGTCCGCATTCCTGGGGTGGAGCTGGCGCGGATGCGAGACGACCTCAGCGCCGCGGCGCCGTGCCTGTACGTGAACGCTAATCCGTGGGGTTGGGACGCTGCGGTCGGGTCCGTGGCGAATGAAGGGATGAAGCTGAGGCAGTCGCCGTAGTCTGCGATGGCCTCCTGGAACCTGAAATCTGAGAACCGCGCTCCGCTGCTGCAATGGTCGGGTGGAGTTCATGCCGGCAGTCGCTGGGAAGACAGCAGCCCCGCACGAGGTGCGGGGCTGCTGGAGCAGCAGTTCGGTGGTCCAAGGTCAGGTGCCGGTGGTCCCGGCGACCTGGTCGGTCGGTGGTGCCTGCACGGTCACGGGTGTGTCGAAGTCGGAGTAGGTCAGGTCCATCGGGTAGGTGCCGCCCTTGGCGCGCGGCACGTCGAGGTGGTAGCGGGTGAGGCGGCCCTGGTCGTCGAGGTCGGCGGTGAAGGCCACGGTCGGTGCCGGCGCGGGGCTGGAGCTGCTGGTCGGGGTCGGCAGGCTCAGTGCCTTGGCGACGGCAGCAGTGTCGAACGTGCCGGTGAAGTGGCGGGCGTTGGTGCGCTGCACGCTGGTGGCTTGGGCGAGGGGGTTGGCCATCTTGGCGCCATCGAAACCTTCGGCGAGGTTGGCGGATTCGGCTTGGTTGATGCGCCGCCAGGGCTTGTCCTTGGTGCCGGGCAGGCCCGGGGTGTTGCTCTTGAGGTAGACGACGTTGCCGAGGATGCGCCATTCGATGACCGAGGCGCCGCCGTCACGTTTGGTGGTGGCGGTGAAGGAGCCGACCTTCCTGGTCGGGTCCATGGCTCCGTCGGGACCTGGCATCAGTGGTGTCGATCTTGACGGTCATGGTCATCTTGAAGGTGTCGGTCTTCAGTCGGCCGGCGGCGTCGGCGAGCTGGGCCGAGGGCGTCTTCGTCGGTGGGGTGCTCGTGCGGGATTCGGGCAGCTTGGTGTCGGTGCAAGCGGTCAGGGCGAGGACGGCGGTTGCCGCGAGGATGCCGGTGGTGTGGGTGCGTCGCATGGTGGCGGGTGCCTCCCGGGAGTGGTTCTGCCGATGGGTGTGCGGTCGGGGTAGGCGGCGTTGTGGCCCGAATGCACCGCCGGGCTCAGTGGGTGCGCGGCGGCGAGCTGGTCGGCGTCGGAGATGTTGGGCCGGTTACCCGGGCCGTGTGGCCGCCATTTCGGCGGGACGGCAGGGTGTCGCTGCGAACCGCGACGACACCCTGCCGCCGATTGGGGACTTCCGCTGGCGCGTACGCCGGCTTAGAAGTCGGACACGCCGGTCGCGCCGCCTGCCCAGCCGGACGTGTTGTACAAGATCCCGGCACGCATCCGGAAGTACGTGCCGTCCTTGACGTTGGTGGCGGCGTTGGCCCAGGCACCGGCCGCGATGGTGGTGTAGTAGTTGCAGGTGTTGCTGGTCTTGCCGAACATCACGCAAACGCGGATCCGGCCCCGGGTCGTGTTCTTGACGTTGATATCCCGGCACTGGCTGGTGGTCTTGAGCACCGGCGTGACCGAGTAGTTGAACTGGCCGGTCGGGTCTTCGGGGAAGGCGATGCTTCCGTAGCCCTCGAAGTGGAACGAATACGGCGCCGCCCTGCAGCCGGACGCGGCCAGGGCCGACAGCTTGCCCGAGCCGGGGGTCGGGTCACGGTAGGTGGCGGCCTGCGCCGGGGTGGCGCCCATCAGCGGCAAGGCCGCGGCGATGGCGGCGCCGATGATCAGCAACAGCGGAGTGCGCCGGCGTTTCCGGGCCGTGACCCGGGTCGCGCTGATCGGCTTATCGTGCTGAGGATGCGCCGCAGCGGCGTCGGCGATCGAGGCGGTTCGGGTGAGGGTGGTGTTCATCGGAGGGCTCCTTCGAGCTCGAGGACCTGATGGTCGATGTGGTCGGTGGTGGACTCGGACGTGCGGGTCAGCCGGTCAGGAGGTGTCATGTCGTCACCCACGGCGGGCACAGGCGCCTTGTGGCCGCGAAGGGTTCCCGTTCGGTGGTGCCGGCCGCGGCTGCGGTGCACGACCGGGGCGACCACGACCAGCAGCGTCGCGAGGACCGGGAGGATGAACAGGGCGTTGCCGAGGCCGATGTGCACGGCGGCGCCGCCGATGATGGCCGGTCCGGTGACGTAGCCGAGGTAGCCCAGCGCGGCGACGCGCGACAGCGCCGCACCGGGTCGTGCCGGGTCGAGGCTCCCGGCGGTGGAGTAGAGCAGGGGTACGACGCAGGACAGTCCGGCGCCGAGACAGGCGAACCCGGCGATCGCGGTGACCGGGGTGCCGCCGAGCAGGCCCAGGGCGAGGCCGCCGCCGCCGATCAGGCCGCAGCCCCGCAGCAGCGCAGCGGGTGCAACAGCGGCGGTGAGGCGGTCGCCGACGAGCCGACCAAGGGTCATGCTCGCGGCGAAGGCGGCGTAGGCGGTGGCAGCCATGGCGGGTGTCGCACCGAGGCGGGTGAGGTAGGTGCTGGCCCAGTCAGCGGCGGCGCCTTCGCTGATCAGCGCGCTGAAAGCGAGCAGGCCCAGCAGCAGGATCCGCGTTCGGGGCCGGCGCTGCACCGGGTCGGCCGCGGCCGTCGAGTCCGAGCCCTGGTCGCTGGGGGTCGAGACGGGTGCGGGGATGAGGCGGTGGATCGACCATCCCGCCGCGGCGGTGGACATGACCGCGGCGGCGGCGAAGGCGTCGGCGACGCTGAGGCCGAGGTGGGCGCAGGCGGCGGACAGCAGGGCCCCGGCCACCCCGCCGATGCTGAACAGGGCGTGGAACGACGTCATGATCGGCCGTCCGTACGCACTCTGGCACGAGACCGCCGCGGCGTTCATCGCCACGTTGAGGGTGCCGTGCAGGATGCCGAAGGCAAGCAGGGCCGCGGCCAGCGTCGTCCACGTCGGGGCGTGCCCGGCGAGCAGCAGTGCCCCGCCGAGTCCCAGCGATGGCAAGACCATAACGGTGGTGCTGCCGTGCCGGTCGATGAGCCGGCCGGCGGCGCGCATGCCCACCAGGCCACCGGCGGCGAGCAGGAGCAGGCAGATACTGAGCTTGCCGTCGGCCATCTTGATGTTGTGCTGGATGGTAGGGATCCGCGCAGTCCAGGTGCCGATGGTCATGCCGGCGATCAAGAACATCAGGCTGATCGCGAGCCGGTACCGGCGCAGCACCTCGGGGATAGCGCTGGTCGTGCTGGACGCAGGGCGCAGGGCGATAGTCATGGAAGATCTCCACGGAAAGAATTCGGGCGCCGTAGCGGCAGCGGGAAGGGCCTGGCGTGCGGCGCCGGCACGGGAGCCGGTGATGCCGGCGGCATCACCGGTCGCGGTGTTCAGCCGACGGTGGCGCAGGCGGTGCCGTAGCTGGAGTAGCCGTTGGAGGTGCCGGGGCCGGTAGCGCCGGTGTAGCGCCAGAACTTGGACCAGATCTTGGTTCCCTTGGCGTAGTTACGGTTGACGTTCCAGGTGCCGGTGGTGACCTCGGCGCCGAAGATCGACTTGGAGCAATACTCCTTGTCCTTGCCGCCATTGGAGTCGGCGTAGTGCTTGCCGTTGATCAGCACCTGGCTGTGCCCGGACCGACACGTCTTGGCGTAGAGCGCGACCCGGCTCTTGATCGAGTTGACGTGTAGCTTGCTGCCGTTGACCGCCACGCAGGAGGCGGAGGCGTCACCCTTGCACTTGTCCGCGCTGGCCAGGGCCGGCGTGGCCGCGGTGAGCGTGAGGCCGAGCGCGGCGGTGACGATGGCGCCGGTACGAGCGATGGTCTTGTTCATGGTTGCCTCTCCGGGAAGGATGGTGGACCCGGTCCGCGGCGGGATGGTGATGAGCCGGCCACGAACGCGCCGACCGGACTCCGCGTCTCGGTTGACGCCCCACCGTTGGATGCGGTCCCGGGGTGTCGGGGCCCGGCGTCGGTCGCTTCCCTGACGACCCTGCCTGCGCGGCTGACCGCGATATAGCTGTCCGCAGCTGTACTGGGCTGTCCTGGGTGACGCGGCGGGACCCACCCGTTTCGACGTCCTGAGTTGGCGGATGCGAGGCCGAACGGGCGCCCGTGGCCGGGCGAGCCGAGAGATCAGCGGCGTTCATGACCGGTGGGTGAGCTGCCCGCTCACCGCCACCCGAAGGTTCCCGTCCGCAAGCCGCTCGCGTCGTTTCGCCACCAGCGCGCGTCATTCGGGCGCGCCGGGTAGTCGACGTGGGTGGGGCCCATCAGCAGGATGAGCATGTGGAGGAAGGGGCCGGCACGCTCGGCGGTTCCTTCGAGACGTCGACAACCTTGATGATCTGTCAGGCTTGCAGCGGGCCAAGCAGCTGCGGAGAACCGATATAGCCCTCACGGCCGTTGGCCGTTGGCACGGCCAGGACGTGGTCGCCAAGCAGCTGACCAAATTAGAGAGGCACTGGGTCAACGCTTCGCACACGAGGTCAGCGTCTTCCGGGGGTTCGCCGCTGCCCCGCCGTGGCGGGTACCGCAGTTACGCTTCGCCAGTAGCCGACTGATCCATCAGTGCGTTCCGATCCAACAGCTAGTTGGGATGCGGCTACTCGGCCGGTGGCGGCCGCAGGGATCAGCGTCCGCTGTCGAAGCCGGTTCGCGCAGTCTGCGGCGTGGCTCAGCTCGATCACTCCGGGCGAAGTGTCCTCGGACTTAGGGCTGGGGTTGTGGTCGGATTCTCATCCCGATGGTTTCGGGCGAACGTCGGGGGCGGCTCGTACCCGAGACGAGCAGTCCGCTAGTCCCCGAATTAGGCCGCGCCGGCGGCACCGAGAGCCACCAAATGGTCAGCGAACGCCTCGGCAAGAGCATCTAGAATGATGCTGCCTTTGGCTGAAGTCGCGACGCTAGGCCGACCGATGACGCCACTTTCGGTATAAGCCTTCATGCCGTGCACGAGGAGGAAAGATCGATCTCCGGCAAGGTGATCGGCCGCCAGCGCACCGTCGTCGATCGCGCCAGGGCGGCAGGAAAGGAGAATGGAGACTTCTAGTTCACCAGCATGCATGTCTTCGTGTGAATCGGTTTCCAGGACGGCGGCTTGCCGTGCCGAATCCCATTCGGCGCGGGTTGGGAACAAGCTCATCGAGCTGGGCCTGTCCGCGTTCGCGCTTTGTACAACGTTGCTTTTACCGACCGCGATCGACCGCGCAAATGCCCTGGCCTGCGCCTTCACGTAGATTACATGTCCACGACGAGATGGCAGCGGAGGCTCGCCGTCCTCGCTCATGGCAACCCGATCGTGCTGAAGCCAGCCACGCTGGCTTCAGCACGCCAGTCGGATTTTCTGTCCTCCCCATCGAGGCCGACGCCGGGTTCCTCTCGGTAGTCGCCCCGATGGAGACGTGAGCAGCGCTGGACGGCGATCTCGTGATCAGCGCTAAACGTTGGATCTCGCTGACCTCAAGCGCTGGCGGGCCGCCGGCGTGGACAGACGGTCAAGTCTGGGTGATTGCCTGACGTAGGAGATCGACGATCACGTCGGGGCCTATCGGGTCGCTCGTCATCGTCCATATATGCATTGACGGGCGGAGCATGTGTTGGCGTTGGGCTTGGAAGACGTGCCAGGCGAACCCGTGTTGTCGATCCCGCGGGCCGTAGTCGTAGCGGGATGGGGTCGAGCGCGCGGTGAATCGCAGGACCGACCAGGACAGCCGGCCGTCGTGCGCTTCGCACACGAGGTTCGCGTACGGGCCCGTCGCGTTCGGTGCAGCGCTTACAGCGCCGACGAGAAGCAGCGGATCACGCTCCGGGATCTCCAGGTCTGGCGCAGATTGGGGCCAGACCTCCACGACCAGCCGTCCCTGCTCGCAGCGCAACTCCAGATCCAGTCCGTTCCGCACGTCGAGTTCGGCCTCTGGCAACGCCTCGCGAACCTGATCGGCTGCCTCCTCCAAGACGTCGCGAAGATCCGCGAGGGCCTGGCTGATCTGCTGACCGAGCAAGGCCTGTTTGGCCTTCAGCGCAGCGCCGGTGGCTTCCTTCTCAGTATCGCGCTGCTGCGCGGCGAGGGCCGCTTCCCGTAACGCCTCCCGCTGCGGTTCCAGACGACGGACAGCATTGTCGAGGGTCTCCACCACGGCCCGAGCGTCCTGCGGGCGCTGCGCGGGATCTTTGCCGAGTAGGCGAAGCACCAAGCGGCGGACCATCGACGGAACCGCGTCGGGCAAGGGTGGTGGTGGTTCCTGTTCGTGTAGGCGGGCGAACTGCTCTTCGTCAGTGCCGACGTAGGGCTGGTGGCCGGACAGAACTTCGAACGCGAGGACGCCCAGGGCGTAGAGGTCGGTCTTGACTGTCGCGGGTCTGCCCGCCCAGATCTCCGGAGCCTTGTACTCCGCCGTCCCTTGCCCACGGAAGGTGTAGCGGTTCGTGGACACGCGAAGATCGCGGGAGATGCCGAAGTCCGCCAGTTTCCACACGCCGTCGACTTGGAGCACGTTGGCTGGCTTCAGGTCGCGATGCGCCACCGATGCTTGTGCAAGCTCGGACAGACCCATTGCGACCTGCCGGATCACCTCGACGCCAGCCGGAATATCAAGGTCTCCCTCGCGGATCGCCTTGGCCAACGATCGAGTTGCACGGGGCATCACCAGCAGCAAGTCCTTGCCTGCCCGCCCGACATCAAGCAGTCTCATCACGTGTTGGGCTGGCATGTCGGCCAAGATCTGACCGATCTCGACCTCCCGTTCGCGTAGCCGTCGTTCACCTTCGACGTCCCAGGGCAAGGGGATTCGCTTTACGGCAACCGGATGACCATCAGACCCGGTGCCTTCGAATACCTCGCCGAAGGCACCGGGGTCTCCAAGTCGGGCATCCGGGTCGTAGGACCACTGCCCGCCGTGCTCGCCGTCGAAGAACTCCACGACTGCGATGATGGCAGACAGGGTGGAGGCGGTCGGGCTCGACGGGCGTTACGACACGATGGACAAGCCCACCGGCACTGATCACCGTTGGCGGGCTTGCCGGAACGAGCCCCCGGGAACTCCGAGGCGCTGGAAATGTCTCCGGTTCCGCAGATCTTTGGTGGGAGGATCCCCGGCATGAGGTTGAACCCCGGGGTCACGATGGCCCGCGCCGACGAGGCGCTGCGTACCGCCGAGATGGCGTGGAAGAACGCCAAGGGCGGGAGCTTCGGATACTTTCGCTCCTACATCGACGTCGTCGAGAAGACGTACGCCCCGTTGCGCGAGTGTTTCGCCGAGCCCGATCTCGCCGGCGCCATCCGCGGCGATGCCTATTGGCACCTGCTCTCCCTCGACCTGGCGTTCCGCTCCACCGTGACTTTACTGGTCAGCGACCTCCCGCCGAGCATGGCACCGGATAATACGGATATTCGACGCGCGAACAATGAGGCGCATCGCCGGGTCATCGACGACGCGATCCGTGAGCTCGCTCAGGCGCGCGCCGAACTCAACACCCTGAAGGAACTCGCCGTCCGACCGGGCCTGCCCCTGGTCCTCGACACGAACGTCTTTCACACCTGGGAGCGGCCCGACCAAATCGACTGGCCCGCTGTTCTACGCGGATGGAACGAGCCCGACCGGGAGGCCCGCCTCGTCGTGCCCCTACGGGTCGTCGACGAACTCGACAAGCAGAAGTACGGCGACGGGTTCCTCGCGAGGAGCGCCACCAAGGCCGTGCGCTTCCTGCAACAGACCCTCGCGGGCCGTACGGGTGAGGCGGCGGCGATTCGCCCCGGCCGCAGCGCCACGCTCGAGGTGTGGATCCAGACCGAGGACCGCGGCGGCGACGCCGACCTGGCCATCCTGCACTGCACGTCGGACCTCGACGTAATCCGGGACGGCGGCGCGCGAGTCGTGACCGGCGACCTCGGCATGCAGTTGCGTGCCGAGCACATGGGCCTACGGGCACGACTCCTGCCCGACAACTACAAGAAGAAAAAGGACGAGGACTGACCCAAGCGCCGCCCGGAGACCAGCCACGATGCGTTCGAGACCCGAGAAACCTGTGGCACCCGATCCGGGCCGCTGCCAAGCTGCAATCGTGCCTGACACCTTCTACACCGACCGGATCGGCCAGGTCGCCCCACGCACCAGCGAGGAGATCTCGCTCCCGGCCTGGCGCGGCGTCGTCGTCCTGATACAGCAACAGCTGGACAACGGCGCACTTGCACATGCCTACCCCGAGTATTACTGCACGGACGATCCCGGCCGCAACACGATCACGGGAACGGACCGCAAGGGCTTCTTCAACGCCCTCGAAGCCCACGTGCCGCAACTGATCGAGTCCGCAGGCGACCCAGCGGATGGATGGGCCCGCCGATCTCCCAGGACCCCACTGGATCCTGACATCATGCCAGCCACTGCCACCGTGCTGGACGTGATCGACTTCGTCGCACAGAACATCGAACAGCCGAGCTCCACTATTCGCCACAGCTGGAACGGCGACCACACTCACTACTACTTCGGCGAAGAGCGCGACCCCATCCATGCCGGGCTGCTCACGCCAGAACAGGAAAGGTTCCAGGACAAGATCGATCAGATCTTCAGACGCAACGGAATCGCGTTCACCTTGGGCGACGACCTACGCATCCGCCGTCTCGGACCGCCCGAAGCCCGTGCCCTGATCGCCGACTTTCGCCCGAACACTGGCGACCCCAAGCTTGACGAGTTGTTCAACGACGCCTTCGCACGGTTCGTCTCCCGGTTCCGCGCAGATCGCCAAGACGCCCTCGAAAAGCTCTGGGATGGCTTCGAGCGTCTAAAAACCCTCCAACTCGGCGGACAGAAACAGAACTCCATCGCCCTGCTCCTCGACAACGCCGCATCGGAACCATTCCGCACCGTCCTCGACGAGGAGTTCAGGACCCTGACCAGCATCGGCAACCGATTCCGGATCCGGCATCACGAGCACGACCAGCAGGAGCTCCCGAACGGCGACGCTGGAGACTACCTATTCATCCGGTGCGCGAACCTCATCGCGCACATCCTGCGCCGGACGGGCCGCATGGCTGCCTCCGACGCGACTCTCCCGCGATAGGTTGCTGGCAATCCGCACCGCCTGGAGGCCATTACCACTGCGCTGACGCGCAGGTCCGCACATCCCTCCGGCAGGAATCTGCGAGCCCTCGGGACTGTCCGCCGGGCTCCACCACGGATCCGACGGCAGCGCCGCGACGGCATGGGCGTGCTGCTGGTCAGTCACGACCCGGCGCCGATGCCCCGGTGGGCCGATCGCGTTCATGACCTCGTCGCGGCAGCGCGGTGACGGCCGCCCGCGGATCTGCCAGATGATGTCGTGGAGCCTGGTTCTTAAGGGCAGCGCTCTTCATAGCAATGCAACGAGATCCGCGACGCGCCTATTCAAAATTTCGAGCAGTTCGTCTCCAGTCTTCTGGGCTCGCCGTGCCAGCGGCGATGGCATCTCCCATAGCTGCGATCCGAGCGTTACGCAAGGTGACAGCGAGCGCGGCGAGGACACTAGACGGACCCGTCGACTGCGGGCTCGCCACCACCAGGAAGGTCCCCGGACAGCGTGCCCGTGGCACGCTGTCCGGGTGACCTTTCTGCTTCCGACGGCAACCTCTGCGGACGAGGGTGCCCGAGCTGCACGGACTGCTGTGTTGCCGGTGGGCAGCTTCGAGCAGCACGGCGAGTACCTTCCGCTGATCACCGACACGGTGGTCGCGTGTCTGGTGGCGGGCCGGGTGGCCGCCGACTACGGCGGGTTTCTGCTGCCCCCGATCACGATTTCGTGCTCGCATGAGCATGCCAGGTTCGCTGGGACGGTGAGCATCAGCGCTCGGACGCTGATGGCGGTGATCGAGGACATCGACGAGTCGCTGCGGGCTCCGGGGTCGAAAACTTGGTGATCGTCAACGGGCACGGCGGCAACTATCTGCTGCGGAACGTCGTTCAGCAGTCGACGACGGTCCGGCCCCGGATGGCGCTGTTTCCTGCCAGTGAGGATTGGGTGACGGCACGGGTCGATGCCGGCTGCGAGACGGGGTCGCACGAGGACATGCACGGTGGGGAGGTGGAGGTTTCCTTGCTGCTGCATGGCGCGCCGGAGCTGCTGCGAGACGGCTATGAGAGCGCTGACCATGCGGCTGATGAGCGTGTGGACCTGCTGACCCTGGGGATGAGCGCCTATACCTCGTCGGGGATCATCGGTCGGCCGTCGTTGGGCACTGCGGACAAGGGCGCGGCGGTGTTGGATAGCCTGTCCCGGTCGTTCGCCAGGGTGCACAAGCTTCTTGAGCCCTGAATTTGACGAGGTAACCGGCCCGCGCCGGCAGATCAGGTGAGGCTGGCGGGGTCGGCGATTCGGGTTTCGAGGTCGGCGATGCGCCGGTCTTGGAACCGCAGAGTGGACCGTGCTGCGGTGAGTCTTTCCTCCAGTGTGCGGTTGTCGCTGGTCAATTGCTGGACGAGCTGCTTGAGTCGGCTGTTCTCGGTGGTGATGGTTCTGTAGGTGAGTTCCGGGTTCTGGCACAGGAAGTGTGATTGGCCATCGATGATGGCTCGTTGCTCTGCTGTGTGACGCGACGCTTGAGCACTTCCTGCCGCACCTCGACGCGCTCAGCATCAAGAAGGTTGAGCGGTTAGACGATGGGCTGTGGCTGTCGGCCAGCGTGCGAGCCCGGATTGCGGTCTGCCGGTCCTGCGGGACGGCGTCAAACCGAGTGCACGGGCGGTACTCGCGCGAGGTGACGGATGTTCCGATAGCGGGCGTGGCGACCAAGATCCAGCTTCACGTGCGCCGGTTTATCTGCGGTAACGCCGCCTGCGCCGTGCGGACGTTCGTCGAGCAGGTCGACGGTGTGACCCGCCGCCGCGTGCGCAGCACGGACGGCTTGCGCCGGACGCTCACGGCGATCGGCCTGGCGCTCGCCGGCCGGGCAGGAGCGCGGCTCGGCGCAGTGTTGGGGATGGTGACCAGCCGCAGCAGCCTGCTGCGGCTGGTACGGGCGCTGCCAGACCCGCCCGAGCGTCCAGTAACGGTCCTGGGCGTTGACGACTTCGCGATCAAGAAAGGCCAGAACTACGGCACCGTCCTGATCGACTGCGAGGACGGACGAGTGATCGACCTGCTGCCTGGCCGCGACGCCGCGCCGTTGGCCGGCTGGCTCGACGCGCACTCGAAACCGGAGGTGATCTGCAGGGACCGCGCCAGCGCCTACGCTGAGGGAGCCCGTACCGGCGCGCCGGACGCGGTGCAGGTCGCCGACCGGTTCCATCTGTGGCAGAACCTCGCCAAGGCCGTCGAAAGATGCGTCGCCCGGTACAAGAACTGCCTGCAGGAATCCGTCGTCGCGCCAGTCGACAAACAGCCTGACGCAGCCGGTGGACCCGAGCCCAGCAGCGCGATGGCGCAACGCCGCCGTGAGCACCACAGATTGGTGCACGACTTGCTCGGCCCTGGAGCCGGGATTCGGCAGATCGCCCGGCACCTCGGCTGGAGCCACAACACCGTCTCTCGATACGCGCGTGCCGCTACCTGGCAAGAGATGGTCGTCGGGCAGAAGGCACGTCCGAGCAGCCTCGACCCGTTCAAGCCGCACTTGCTCCGACGTATCGCCGAGGGTTGCCTCAAGGCCGCCACCTTGCACCGCGAGATCACTGCGCAGGGATTCACCGGCAAGTACGGCATCGTCCGCGCCTTCGTCGAGCAGCACCGCACCCGCCCAGACCTGGGCAAGATGGCCAAACCTCCGTCAGTCCGCGAGGTTACCGGCTGGATTTGCCGCCACCCTGATCATCTTGTCGAGCGTGACACCGACCGGCTTGAAGCCTTCCTGGGACGCTGCCCCGAACTGGCCGCCGCTGCTGACCTGGTGCGCTCCTTCGCCCACATGCTGACCGGCCTGCACGGCGACCGACTCGGCGAATGGATCGCTGCTGCTCAACAGGCCGGATTGCCCGGAATAACCAGCTTCGCCAACGGACTGATCAGCGACTTGGACGCGGTCACCGCTGGCCTGACCATGCCGCATAGTTCGGGGCCGGTGGAAGGTAACGTCAACCGGATCAAAATGCTCAAGAGGCAGATGTACGGTCGAGCAGGCTTTGATTTGCTCCGCAAACGAGTGCTACTAGCCTCATGAAGATCGCCGGGCCTCAGACGAGGTCAAGGGCAGTCCGGCCATCGGTTTCGTACTCTGGGCGAAGTATCACCCAGCCAAGGTCTTGGTCGACTAACGCGTCCGCCAGTCTTCGCAGCATCTCGAGCGGATGAACTACGTGAGGCTCGACTTCAACATCAAGATTCCATCCGGTCTCGCCGGTGCCAGCCCCCGTCACCTCGCCGTCGGCTCCAAGAACATCGGCGAGTAGGTCCTCAACATCATCCCGATCGATGTCGTCGGGCAGAGGGCCCCTTCCAATGACCTCGATGAACATGTGGGCGATCATAACCAGGCCTGAAGCCGCCAACTCCACACTTGGTGAGCCAGAACCTCGTTCTCACCGACATAATCAGTGGTGATCCGTGCGATGGTCTCGTCGTCCCATTCGGCTTGCAGCTCGCGGATCTGGCCGAGGAGTTCACCGATGCGGCTCCGTTGACGAACGATCTCCGTGCGGACGATCTTGAGTCCTTCTTCGGCGTTGAGCGCTCGCGGCACCGTGGCAAACGCTGCGGCGACCTCTGGGCGGGTGATCCAGCCCTTCGCGGTCAGGTGCTCGACGAGCTGCTGCCGCGCAGTTTCGGGCGCCAGGTCTTCCACCAGTTCGTTCACAGCCACTCCTTCGCGGGGTTGGACGTCACCGGGCGCCGGGCTGGTCGGCCGGGAGGCTGACTGGGCTCGGCCGGTCGCCGGTTCATCTGTACCGGTCACCGATGGTGCGACACGTCGTGACGCGCTCTTGGGGTCGTCGAGCTGGCCGGTTCTGTCACTCAGCGGGATGACTGACCCGTATCGCCGTTGGCGTCGTCGACCGTCGCAGTGAAGTCGATTGATGGGCGTGGCCGCCCAAACCGGCCGCGGATCTCGATGGTGTGGCTGCCTGCGGTACGGATCTGCGAGCGAAGAACAGGTCAGGGCAGGAGTGCCGGGTGATCTTCGCGGGAGAAAATCAGGTCGGTCATTTCTGTCACATCGTGGCACCAGCGACGTGGCAGAGAGACGGAGTGCTTTGTGTAGCTGCTCGCAGCGTAACTGTTGTCAATGCGGTAACAATAAAAGCCCGCGGCACTCAAGGCAGCGATCACTTCGGATGCCTTGCGGCCTTGCCGCGCTAGTCGGTTAGGTGAAATCTCGATCGCGATTTCGGCATCTTGTCGGAGGGTGCCGAGGTTCGGAAGTAGTCCGTCTACGACGTCGGCTTCGGCTCCTTCGACATCGATCTTGATGATGCGTGCGGTTTCGAGTTCCGTGGCACTGAGCAGGTCGGGTAGAGAGGCTGCTGCTGCACGGAAGCTGGGTTCGAGGTCGTTACGCGGACGAACACTGGTTGTACCGCCGAGGTTGTTGTGGTCCTTGATGTAGAAGCTCAGTTCGCCGGTTGTTGCGGAGACTGCGCTGTCGACAACGCGGATATTGCGGTAGTCGTTGGCCGTCGCGGTCAGGGTGAGAGTTGCCGCGAGTGGGGGTGAGGCTTCGATCGCTACTACGCGACCGGAGGGGCCAACCAGCGGCGCGGCGAGCAGGGAGAAGTGACCGATGTTGGCTCCGACGTCGATGAAGGTGTCGCCTGGTTGGAGCCGGCTTCGGATCCAGGCTGTCAGGTTGGGTTCCCATGTGCCGAATAGGTAGAGATAGCGCTGGATAAGATCGTTAGTCGTCACGGGAATGCGAGCGCCGAACCGCGTGCGTGTGGTGGTGGTGATCGGATGGTGCTGTAAGTGTTCGTCAAGGGTTTCAGCCAGTGCGGCGGAAAGGCGCCCGGCGGGGCCATAACGAACGTAAGTGCGCAGCACCCGCACAGGCATCATAGAGTGCCCCTCTAGCGTTGTGTCAGATAGCAAGGCATCGGGATGCGACAGCAAGTGGTTTCACTCACGAGCCGTCGACCTCCTCGGTCACTTGGGCGTGCCGGGCCCGGATCTGATCGCCGAGCGAATTGACAATGCCGAACTCGAGGGCGATGCCGACGGCTACACGCATGACGTCCGCGAGTTCCATGGCGAGATTGCGGGGATCGAACTCGCCGTGCTTTTGGCGCTTCAGTCCGGTGCCGGCCCAGATGTTGATTTGCTCGGCGACCTCCCCGGTCTCTTCCGCCAATTGAGCGACGCGCTCGAAGGCTCCGCCCTTCTTCGGATATCTAACGGTGAGTTGTTGAGAGGTAGCGACCAGGAGTGAGAAGAGGTTGTCGGGGCAAGTTTCACCGCTTCCGGTGTCGGCCGCGGTACCTGTCTCTGCCGTGCCCGTCATGAGCGACCGTCCTCATCGGCAGTTTGGGCACCTGTGGACTGGTCGGCGGCGCAGTTGGCCCGTAGGTGGCTGAGCGAGGCGGTTCCGGGGATGACCAGCATTGCTGGGGATCGCTGCAGCAGCGTCTGCAGGACTTTCGTCGCGGCCGCGGGGTCCGTTTCGGAGGTGGTTGGGTCCGTGCCGGCGTTGAAGGGCTTGTAGGCGACGTAGGCCAGGCCGTGTTGTTCGCAGTACGGCAGGACCGGGTCAACCGTGGCCAGCCGGTGCTGGTTTTGCACGGCGGCGATGTCGGTGATGGCGCGGGCTTGGTGTACCTGCTCGACGGTGACTTTGGACAGGCCGAGGTGGCGGATTTTCCCGGCCTGGCGAAGCTCGTCCAGAACGCCGAGTTGGTCGGCGAGCGGGACCTGTGGGTCGATGCGGTGCAGGTAGTAGAGGTCGAGGCAGTCGACGCCGAGTCGGCGCAGGCTGAGTTCGACGCACTGGTGGAGGTACTCCGGTCGCCCGCAGGGACGCCACACGTTGGGACCGGGGCGGGCCAGGCCGCCTTTGGTGGCGATGACGAGCTCGTGAGGGTAGGGGTGCAGCGCCTGGCGGATGAGGGTCTCGACGGTGTGCGGGCCGTACGCGTCGGCGGTGTCCAGGTGGGTGATGCCGAGTTCGTGGACCGCGGTGCGCAGGACTGCGATGGCGTTGTCGGGGTCCGGAGGGAGGTCCCAGTGGCCGGGCCCGGTCAGCTGCATGGTGCCGTAGCCCAGGCGGCGCACGGGGAGGTCGCCGCCGATCGTGAAGTGGGACGCCGCGGTGGCAGGTGGGGCGGTGGTCATGCCGAGCGCCTTTCGCCGTGGCCGGCTGACACGGTGGGGTCCTAGTCGAACAAGGTCCCCTGGTTCGCCGGGGTGGATGGTGTAGCGGTTGGTGCCGCCGTTGGGGGCGTGCTAGGGATGCCGGCGACGTCGAGCAGTTGCTGGAGAGTTGGCTCGCTGGTGAAGTGCCGGCGGATCAGCGTGGGCAGGAGCAGCGCTGCGCCGGTGGTGTCCCATAGCGCCCGGTGCGGGCGGCTGGCTGGTGCGGCGCTGGTCACCGCAGCGGTCAGCTGAAGTCGGGCGAGCAGGTCGGTCAGGCCGAGCTTGCCGTTCAGATCGGTGGCTCTCGCGAGGCGGTAGGTATCGATCAGCCCCGCGGGCGCCAGCTCGGGTAGGTGCCGGTGCAGCAGCCGCCAGTCCACGCCGACGTTGTGGCCGACCAGATAGGTCCCATGCAGCCGGGTGAGCAGGGCGTCACGGATATCGGTGAAGGCGGGTTGACCTTGCAGGGCCAGGCCGGCCAGGCCGGGCGAGATCCACGGCTTCGCAGGGATCGGCCTGCCCGGGTCGAGACAGGTGGTGTAGGCGGTGGTCATGTCAGGCCGGCCGGCGACGAGCCGGATCGCGGCGATCTCCAGGATCTGCTCATCATGGTGTTCCTGGGCGCCGCTTCCCTCAAGGTCGAGGGCGACCAGATTCGCCGCATGCCAGGGCTGGTGGGCTGAGGTCACCGCCTGCACCGTACCGGCCGGTCAGTCGTCTTCGGTGCGGGCCACGAGCGCGAACTGCTCTCTCACCCGATCGAAGTCGGCGGCCTGCTCGGGGTTGAGGTCGTGACCGGTCAGGGACCGGCCGTGCGCGCCGAGCACGTGCGGGGTTTCGATGTCCCAGATCTGGTAGCCGAGGTCGTGCTGGATGGCGTAGCGGCGCTGCTCCCCAAGTCCAGTGGTCCAGACGTGTCCGTCGTCGACCTCCCAGGGGGAGTCGAAGCCGAAGTGGTCGAGGACGCGGCGCATGTCGGTGTCGGTGGGCTGGCGTAGCGCGTTGGCGCAGCGTTGTTGTTGCTCGAGCGGGCATATGTCGCAGAGCTCGCGGACGCCCCAGTGGCCGTTGTAGTCGAAGGTGCTGTGAGCGAAGGCGACGCCGCAGGAGGTCTTGCGGAACAGTGGGGTGGTGCTGCCGGAGTCGCGCCAGGCGTCGACGACGCGGGCGTCGAGGTCGGCGGCCATCGTCTTGCGGCGGTGGTATTCGTCCTCGCTGTAGGGCACGTCGACGCCGAGTCCTTCGAGGTAGGTGGCGTTCTCCTGCTTGTGGTAGAGGCCGGTGAACACCAATGCGTCGACGTCCCGGCCGACGTCGAGGACGTGGGCCATGGTCTCGGGGCTGTCGTTCCAGCCGGGGGTGATCGGCCGCCAGTACAGGATCACCCCGGTCCGTTTGCGGTGTGCGGCGGCGGTCCGGATGGACGTGACGGTCATGTTGCTCTTGGAGATCGGTTCGATCCGGTCGTCGCTGATCCCGGAGTAGGTGAACAGCAGCGTCACCCGCAGGTGGGCGAGGCGTTCCAGGAAAGCCATGTCGTCGGCGGTGACCCTGAACCGGGTGATGACCAGCATGTGGTTGGTGAACCCGGGCTCGTCCAGGGCGGCGAGGACCTGGAACAGGTGCGGTTTGACGCCGGGCAGGAACGGGTCGGTGGCCTTGTTGAAGATCTGCAGCGGGGTCGTGTGTGGCTGGAACATCGGGTGGGCGATCAGCTGCTCGATAGCCTGCTCGGTGGGCACGAGCAGCTGCGGGATCTTCATGTCGAAGTTGCCCCAGAAGTGCCGCACGCAGTAACCGCAGTTCAGGGTGCACCCGACGATGTGGTTGAGCGACAGGCCGCTCTTGCGGTTGCCGATGATCTGAGCGATGTACGGGTCGAGCTGGGCCTGTTCCTCGGCGGGCATCAGGCGCAGCGTGCGAGGGCCCGGGGCAAATCCCAGGGGGATGGTCGTGGTCATCGGCGCTCTCCGTTCACGGGGATGAGGGCAGCGGTGGAGGCGGGGAAGTGCAGCAGGTGCCGGTTGGCGGCGCCGAACCAGGTGTCGAAGTCGGCGGGGACCACGTCGCTGGTGTCGGAGCTGTGGATGAGGTTGTCGATCAGCCGGCCATCGGCGCTGGCCTGGGCGAGGCTGTCGGCGGCGTATCGGCCGCGGATGGTGTCGGCACCGGCGGCGGCTGGGTCGGTCGGCCCGAGCAGGGCCCGCAACCGTGCTGCGGCGTCCGGGCCGTAGCCGAGCGCGACGGCGGCCGCGCGGCCGCCGTAGATGCGTCGTAGTTCGGCGGCGACGTCACGGCCGAGTTCGGCTGAGCGCGGCAGCATGTCCGCGTAGTGGGCGAAGATCTGATCCTCGGTGGGAAAGACCACGGTGACGTGCTGGACGGTCAGGTGCTGCTCGACCATCGACAGGACCGGGCTGAGCAAGTTCCGGGTAAGACAGTCGGGCTTGAGCAGGATCACCGTCCAGTAGTTCCAGTCGACGGGTTGGCCGGTCATGCCGGCCGCCCCGCCAAGGCGGAGGCAGTAATCCGGTTCGGCCACCGGTGTGTGAGTAGCCAACGGTGGGCCGCAGTGAGCGCAGCTGTGGTGTCGTCGTTGACGTGGTGGCCCGCCTGGATCTGGCGGTAGGCGTCGAACAACAGCAGCACCTGACGCCAGAAGTCCGGCAGCGGCAGCTCGCGGGCAGTCTCGGCGGTCAGCTCGCCGCGTCCGGTGCGCAGCGCGGTCTCCCAGTCCAGCAGCAGCTCCAGTTCGGCCTGGCTCAGACCAGGCATCGGCGTGGCCGCGAACGGCGGCGCCGGGGCGGTGTCGGCCTCGGTGAGGATCGCGCGGACTTTCTCCTGGTCGAGGACGTTGATGTGCATCGACCCGACGTGGTGGGTGTAGCTGCCAGGCTCGACGCCGAGCCGGCGGGCGGCGAGCTCCTGGATCATCGTGAAGGAAAACGTGTCGCACAGCAGCCCGATGAGCGCGTCGTTGCCGCGCATGTAACCGGTCGCGTGCAGGCGGCCGCCGCGGAGCATGAACTGAAGCCCCAGGGTGCAGGCAACATCCGGATTGTCGACGCCGATCGGCTCGTGCGGGCGCATGATCACCATCGCGGCGCGTTTACTGTCCGGATCCTCCCCCAGCGTCCGCAGGCACCGGTCGAACTGCGACAGGCCGTCGTCGCCATCCGGGCCGAACAGCCGCGGCCCGTACGCGGTACCCGTCAGGGTGGTCCCGTCGATCGACAGCTTCGCCAGCCGCGGCGCGTAGTAGCTGATCATCGCTACGTCGCTGCGGCCGGCCACGTACCACAGCAGCTCGGCGTAGTTGAACACGATGTTGGTCTTCCGTGCCGCCAGGAATGGGGTTCGGCGGGTCACGTCGGTGAGCCGGAAGCTGATGTTGGGCACCTCGAAGCCGTCTTTGCCGCGGCCGGACGTCTCGTAGGCGGGGTCGTCGAGGATGCGGCGCAGCACCGCCACGTAGGCGTCGGTGAAGGTGGCGAACTCGGGTGGGGTGAGCATCAGCAACTCCTGGTGATGAGGGATGGCCCGGCGCCGGCGAGGTCGCGTAGTGCGGCGAGCAGAACTGCTGCCTGCCGCGAGGTGCGGTACGGGTCCAGCAGGTCCAAGCACGCGCGGATCAGCGCGGCGTGCTCGGCGGTGCCGGCGATCCGCTGAATCCAGGTGATCTTGTCAATGACGTCGGCAGCGTCACGGACATGCAGCTGGGGTGGGGTGAACACCTCGGCCCCGAAGATGTCCGCCGGGGTCAACGGCAAGCACCCCTGCGTGATCGACTCGAACAGCCGCGAGGTCTGGTGCCCAACCGTGCGGTACCGCTCGGGCAGCAGCAGCACGGTGGCCAAGGCCTGCGAATGCAGCGCGGCAACCTCGGCGAACCCCACCCGGCCGGTGAAGTGAATATCAGGCCATGCGCCCGTCTTCGTCCACTTCCCGGCCACGCGGTGCGTCGCACGGGCGGCGGCGGGTGCGAAATAGTGATCGAACGCGTCATCACGGTCGTACTGATTACCGACGTACACCAGCGGCAGAGGCCGAGGCAGACGCGCCAGCTGGTGAGGGTCAGCGGTGTCCAGCAGGCCGTCGGGTACGGGACAGTTCACGGTGATCGCCCCGGGACCGGGGCGCAGGGCGTAATCGGCGACGCGCACATTCGGGCAGAGACGCAGTGGGTCGTCCGCAGGTAGTCGCCGGTCCTGGTCCCAGATAATCGTGGGCAGGCGACGCGTATGGGTGAAATGGTCGATCAGCTGCTGTTGCCGATGGAGATCGCACGTGTGTCCTGGCGAACCGCACACGGTGGTGTTGCGTGCGGGCAGCGGCCATCGCCACTCATAGATGATCGCGTCTAGGCCAGGAAGCCCGTCGTCGAACGTGTAGGCGCCGGTCAGATCGACGCCGGCCTCAATCAAGTCGCGATTAGCCTGGACGAGGACGACGTGGCTACCGGCTTGTTGGAGTGCATCGATGACGGGTCGGCGGTAGCTGCGACCCCCGTCCGGCGTGTCGAGCACGCCGTCGGTAAGGAAACCCCAGAAGCTGTACCCAATCCGCATGCGGGACTCCGCGCATTCATCACCAAGATGAGCCAATCGTGCGTGAGTAGGACGCGGATCATCGACCATGGGATCGCCTCCTAAGTCCCCGGGTATTGTTTCGTGGATCCGTGAAGGATTGCGCCTGGTGCTACGCATACCCGGCACTACCCGAGCCGGCTTTCCGCAAATTGACCGAGCAAATAATCAACACGTGCAACTCTTATTTATTCGACTGCGCGACTCGAGCCACGTATTCCCCTTCCGCTAATCACCATCGCGGAAAGCCCGACAGACGGGAACTACACCCTCCTGTGCACTGTGCTCTACCGGCCAGGTGCACACGACGGTGCACACCCCGGTCCGTCCATCGGCAAGCATCCATGCATTCTTGTTACCAATTGTCATTAACGATGATCACCCCTACGTGCAGCGACGTAAATCGATGACGATCGCCACCCCAGCAGCCCTGGTAACTAGCTATATGCTGCCTGAGCGTGACTGAATCTCTATCGCAGAGAGCAACAATGACTTCGTGCATGCCGACGTTCGATCCGATCACCGATGGCCGCGCCAGTTAAGGCCAGGAGCCTTGGCGGCGCTTCCATCGCGAATCGCGTACCCTCGCCGAGATGGCCGAGACGAGCGGTGAACTACCCGGAGACTGGTGGACGACTGAGGACGTCTTGACGTTCCTGCGGTCAGCGGGAGTCCCGATCAGTCGCGTCACGTGGGCGGCCTACGTGTCTCGCCGCCAGGCGCCAGCTGCGGACCGCATGTTCGGCCGCTCGCCCGCCTGGCGGCCGGCAACGGTCCGGGAATGGCAAGCCTCCCGGCCGCGCCGCGGGTCGATCGAAGCCTGACAGACCACCACTTTTTCGAGCCGGCAGGCGCGGAGAGGAAGCCTCGCGGACACGGTCCACGCCGTAACGAGCCCGCGGTCGAACCGCCCAGCGGCAACTCCTTGACCGCAGGCCATTGATCACTTTGAGCTCAGGAACGCCTCAACGTGCATAGGCAGCCGTCCCAGTGCTTACGCACGCTCGCGTTCAGCACTGGTGCAGCCGTGAGAATGCGACATGCCGAGGCAGGTGTACCCGTATGATCACGGCGATGTCTAGGCCCCTGCCAGTTTGGACCGCCGCCGAGGCCGCTGCCGCTGCCGTCGTCTACGACGAGGTTCGAGCTGACGGGCGGAGCCTTTGCTGGCTGCAAACCATCCCGGAGGAAGACGGTCGTGTCGCGCTGATGCGAATGACTTCCGACGGAGTCATCAGCGCGGTCAGCCCGGCAGGAACCAGCGTGGGCAGCGACCTGCATGGGTACGGTGGCGGCGCATACGCCACCCGCAATGAGCTGGCGTGGTACGTCGATGCCGAAAGCGGTCACGTCTTTCTGAACGAGGACGGCGACGCTCGAGTTGTCCTGGAACGCCGCCACGCCGACGAGTACCTCGGTGACCTAGCAGTCACCGAGGACCAGTTGTGGTGCGTACGGGAGACGAGCAGCGGCGATGAGCTGGTCCAAGTGTCGTCGGATGGATCGTTACGAGTAATTGCCGCAACCGACGGCTTCTTCGGATCGCCGCGACCCTATGACGGGAAGTTGGCGTGGCTGCGCTGGGACCGAGACCGGATGCCGTGGGACGGTAGCGAGCTCATGGTCGCAAGTCACCTGGGCGATCCTGTGCCGCCGGAGCGAGTCAGCGGCGGCCGGGAAGAGTCCGTGACACAGCCACAATGGGACCACCGCGGCCGCCTGTGGTTTCTGTCGGACCGTACCGGTTGGTGGAACCTGTACAAACTTGACGGTAACGAGGTCACGCCCGTAGCGCTGATGGAGAAAGATCTCGCGCCACCGGAATGGGAAGCCGGCTATCGGTCATATGTCCTTCACCCCTCCGGCGGTGCGGTAATGATCGAGCACAACGGTCCGCACCACCAGCTGCTGATCCACGACGGTACGAGCGTCAAGCCGCTTCCAACGCCCTTCACGTCGTTCAAGCCCTATCTCACTATGCAGGGATGGGACGTCGTTGGAATCGGCGCGTCTCCGGTACAGGCTCCGCACATCTTTCGCCTCGACCTTCTGCGGCCAGAGCAGGGGACGCAGATCTTCGAAGACTCCGCGGACGCCGCCGGACACTCGGTTACAGCACCACAGCCTCTTCGCGTCCCGTCCCCTTCGGGCGGCGAGGTACAGGCGCTCGTATATCCACCGGTGAACGCGGCCGGCGACTGGTGCGCGCCGTTGGTCGTCCGGGCACACCCCGGACCCACCTCCGCTGTCCACACCCGGCTGGACTGGCACACACAACTGTTGACCAGCAACGGGTTCGCTGTGGCTGACGTGGATTACCACGGCAGCACCGGCTACGGGCGGCCATTCCGGCGCAGCCTTTACGGCAGATGGGGAGACCTCGACGTCGACGACTGCGCAGCTGTCGCTGAATACCTACTCGCTGAGGGAAGGACCATGCCGGGCCAGGTGTTCATCACGGGCTCCAGCGCCGGCGGGTACACCGCTCTGCAGGCGGTCTCACGCCCGTCCGTGTTCTCGGGCGCGGTCGCACGATCGGCGATCGTGAACCCCAGCCGATGGATGACGACCGCACCGCGCTGGCAACGGCCCCACGCCGTCGGCTTGGCCGGGCCTGTGGGTGCAGTTCGAGCCGAGGTAATCGACCGCCCAACCCTGCTGATTCACGGCGCCGACGATCACATCGCGCCGCTGTCTGACGTTGCGGACCTTGCTCGGCAACTTGCCGTCCGCGCAAAGCCATGCCAACTGATCGTCCTGGACGCGCGGCACACACTCTCGGCTCAACAAGCCACCGCCCTTGCGCTGCAGGCGGAACTCACCTTCTACCGCGACCTGATGGCGCCGTGAGGCATT
>NZ_BOMM01000064.1 GCF_016862195.1 Paractinoplanes ferrugineus
CTGCTCCGTTTCCTGCTCGGGCTGACCCGCAATCAACGCCCGGCGGCCGAGGACCTGCTGCAGGAGACGATGCTCCGGGCCTGGCGGCACCGCGACTCGCTGCCGGCCGAGGAGGAGAACGCGCGCCGGTGGCTGTTCACCATCGCCCGGCGCGTCGCGATCGACGCCGTCCGGTCCCGGCAGTCCCGGCCGACCGAGGTCAGCCTGGTCGAGGCGGACCAGATCAACAGTGTCGACGGCGTCGACGGGGCCATGGCGCTGCACGATCTCAAAGTCGCTTTCCAGCGGTTGAGCAGTGAGCAGCGGCTGGTTCTGCAGGAGCTCCATATCCGGGGCGCCTCGATCGAGGAGGCGGCACAACGGCTCGGGGTGCCGGCCGGCACAGTCAAATCCCGCGCGCATTACGCCATGCGAGTTCTCCGCACAGCGCTGAACCCCGTCGAATAACGGCCGGCGCGGCCGCGAACGGGTCGGTGATGCCGTCCGGGAGAATGAACGTCACACCGCGCTGGTCCGCGACGTACCGGCCGTGCCCGTCGCGCACCTGGCCCTCCCGCAGCCCGTCCGGGCGCACCCGGGACCGGTCGTCGAAGGCTCCGTACCGATAGGCCACCACCGGGGACCGCCGGTAGCGCCGGTCGCCGAGAATGTGTGGCCCGCGTTCGTCGGCCAGGACGACGGCCAGCCGATCCATCAACCGCCGGGCGGTTCGCACATCGGGCGGGTAGGCCGCGATGAACTTGCCGCTCTGCGGGCGGTGCCCCTGCTTGTGATGCTGCCAGCGGAAGAAGAGCGAGTTGCTGAGGTGCTTGAACGGCACCCCGAGCGCGAAGAACTCGGCGGCCGCCGTCTCCAGGACCGACTGCGCCCGGTCGTACGCCGCCGACACGTGGACCTTCCAGCCCTCGGTGGCGCCGAGGCCGGCGGCCGGCGAGTACATCGTCCAGACCCGGAACTGCGACCGGCGCCAATCGGTGGGCAGGTCGTCCACCGTGTACGACGTCCCACCGGCGGTCACCCGCTCGATCGGCAGATACCGGTCCGGGTCCGCGAGCGTGAACGGGATGTGTTCCATCGACTTCCTCACCGTCCGTCGGCAGGGCGGCATCGTGAACCGGTGCCTGTCCTGGGAGAACTTGTTGCTCTACCGGTACAGACGAGTCGGTCGACGGGAAGTTCACTGTGGATTTCGCAGGGCCGGCGGCGGCCCCGGGTCAGCCGGCCGGGGTGGCCGCCTCACCGGCGCGGCGGAGCAGGCCGGCGCCTCCGCGGAACATGTAGACGCCGTACGCCGTCGTGGCGGCGGCCGCACCGAGCCCGACGGCCGGCGTCACGTGCTCGACCGCGATGCCCGCCGCGATCGCCGCCACCCCGGCCAGGGCCACCAGGCAGGTCCAGGTGGCCAGGTAGAGGTCGATGCGGCGGCGGAAGATCCGGCCCATCGGGTAGAAGTGGAGCCCGACGATCAGGGCGATGACCGGGACGACGTAATCGGTTCGGTCGGTCGCGTTGAGCGCCACCACGGACAGCCAGATCAGCAGGCCCTCGGCGCCGAAGATCAGGCCGAACGCCCGGCCGGACCGCTTGCGGTACCGCGCGTCGTCCGCGGACAGCTCGGCCGGGAACCGCCGGCGGGCCCGCAGCAGCCGTACCCCCTGGGCGACGAAGCAGGTGACCGCGATCACCGCCAGTGCCAGCACGGCGGTGGCCGCGGCCACCGGCCACCCGGCGAAGGTGTTGGACGCCCACAGCAGGGTGAAGAAACTCATCAGGAACAAACCCGTTGCGGTGCTGGTCACGGCGATGCGGGGCGGTGGCGAAGCGATCATCCGACGATGATCGCAGAGGCTCCGGCGGCGCCTGATTCGCGCCCGGCGGTGCCATCAGTCGACGAACTTCGCCCGCCGGCCCGGCGCACCGGGGCGGGCGATCAGATCCGGAACGTAGCGACCAGGCCACTGAGCTCGGTCGACATCCGGGCGAGCTCAGTGGTGGCCTGGCGGGTCTCGGCGACGCCCTGGCTGGTCACCCGGGCGGCTTCGGCGACCCCGGTGATGTTGCGGGCGATCTCGCCGGCACTGCCGGCCGCCTCGCCGACGCTGCGGTTCATCTCCGCGGTGGTGGCCGTCTGCTCCTCCACGGCGGAGGCGATGGTGGTCTGGAACTCGCTGATCCGCTCGATAACCGCGGAGATCTCGTCGATCGCGGTGACCGCGCCGCTGGTGTCGGACTGGATCGCCTGAACGCGCCGGGAGATGTCCTCGGTGGCGCGGGCGGTCTCCTGGGCGAGGTCCTTGACCTCGGAGGCGACCACGGCGAAGCCCTTGCCCATCTCACCGGCGCGGGCGGCCTCGATGGTGGCGTTCAGCGCCAGCAGGTTGGTCTGCTCGGCGATCGCCGTGATGACCTTGATGACGTTGCCGATCTCGGCCGAGGAGTCACCGAGCTTGTTCATCGTGGCCGAGGTGTTCGCGGTGATGGTGACGGCCTCGGCGGCGACGCGGGCGGCCTGCGAGGCGTTCTCCGAGATCTCCCGGATCGAGGCGCCCATCTGTTCGCTGCCGGCCGAGACGGTGTCGACGCTGCGGGAGACCTCGTCGGCGGCGGAGGAGACGGCGAGGGCCCGCGCCGAGGTCTGCTCGGCGGACGCGGCGATGTTCGCGGCGGTGCCGCTCATCTGCTCCGACGCACCGGCGAGCGAGGCGGCCGACCCCTCGATCGTGGCGATCGTCTGCCGCAGGCGGCCGAGGGCGCCGTCCAGCGAGCGGCCCATCCGGCCGGGCTCGTCCTGGCTGTCCAGGCCGGTGCTGCGGGTCAGGTCACCGTCGGCGAGCCCGTCACAGACGTACGTGACCTTCGTCAGCGACGACACGATCTTCCGGGCCACGAACACCCCGATCGCCAGAGCCAGGACGAGACCGACGGCCAGGGTGACGATCGAGGTGGTAAGGCTGGACTCGTAGCCGGCCTTCGCCGCGGCGGCCTTCTTCACCGCGTCCGCGGTCTCCGCGCCGTCCATGGCGGTCAGATGCTCGAAGATCTCGTTCAGCAGCGGCACCGCCTCGGTGTCACGGATCTTCGCCCACTCGACGAGCGCGTTGCGCTCCCCGGTCGGGATCAGCTTGTTCCCGGCTACGTCGGCGTACGCGTCCCAGTTGGTCTGCAGCTCGTCGATCAGGCTCGCGTCCGACGCCGGGTCGCCGGCCCGGTAGTCCGCCATCGCGGCGGTGAACGCCTTCTCATCGGCAGAGAAGGACGCGGAGTACCGCTTCGACGTGGCCTCGTCGACCGACAGCGCGGAGTTCGCGCTGTCCACCCCGGCCTGCAACGCGACGGCCTTCAACTGCCCCACCGACTTGATGCTGGGCACGGTGCTCTGCGAGATCATCCGCGCCGAGTTGCTGCTGTCGCGCAACGCCAGGAGTCCGACCACCCCGACGACCAGTGCGACCAGTGCCGCGATCCCCACCGCCGCGAGAACCTTCACACTGACGCTCAGGTCGGTGAACGACCGGCGCCGGCCAACCGGCTCCGTCCGCGGTTGCGCGGAAAGGGTCATCGCCGCCATGAAAGTTCCTCTTCCGCATGAAAAGTCAGAGTTTCCTACCCGCCCCCGCCGGATGTCCCCTCACTATCCGGGCATCCGCCACCGGACGCGCCCGTTTTCAGCGATTCCCGGGCAGCTCCAACAATCCGGCATCGCGCGCCCACCGCGATGCCGGACGCGGTGCGGCTGGTCGACCACCTGGACCGGCTGGTGACCGGGCTGCTCATCGGCGCCCGCGTCGACGCCGGCACGCAGGCGCCGGAGCTCACGCCGCCGCGCCTCGACCCCCTGACGACCGACACGGCAAGCGACGGCTCGACTACCGCGACGTGAACCCGTTTTTTGTCCATCCCTCATGCTGATGGAGCTCGTTCCCGGCGCGGACAAGTCCGGCTGAACGCTTGTTCGGCCGGGCCTGACATCAGCCTCGAAACCGGCGACCGGCAGCCACGATGTCGCTCCCGCCATTACGTCTGACGGCCGGCCGAGTGATCATCGAGCCATGTCACATCGCCTTGCCCGGTTCCGCTCCGGCCACCGGACGTTCGGAACCGCGACGCTCGCCGTCCTCCTCACCGCCGCCGGTCTCGGCACGGTGGGGCTGACGGCCGCGTCGGCCGCCGCCGACACGACCCCGCCGGGCGTGCCCGGAAGCCTGAAGACGGCCTACTACGGCCAGGTCGGCGTGACGGTCAGCTGGGGCAAGGTCTCCGCGTCGGACACCGCGGGCTACCGGATCTACCGGTCGACGGCCAAGACCATCGTGGCCGGCACCGACCTGCTGGGCGCCACCACCACCGCGCTGACGTTCGCCGACACCACGGCCGTCGCGGGCAAGACGTACTACTACGCGGTGGCCGCCGCGGACACGACCGGGAACCTGTCGAAGCCGTCCAGCGCCGTGACCGTCAAGACGACCGACACCGACGCGCCGGACAAGCCGGACGGCCTCAAGCTGTCGGCGTCCACCGCCGGAGTCGCGGTCAGCTGGACCGCCGTCGACGCCGTACCGGACCTCGCCGGTTACGTGGTCGCCCGGTCCACCTCCTCGAGCGGCACCTTCAGCCAGCTCACGGCCGGCCCGTACACGGCGACCTCGTTCGTCGACACGACCGCGCCGGCCGGCAGCACCTCGTACTACCGGGTCACCGCGATCGACCGCACCGGCAACCCGTCGTCGGCGGCGACCGGCTCGGCGACCCGGCCGGCCGGCACGAACACCGTGCCGCCCACCCCCGCCGGGTTCAAGGCGACCGCGTCGTCGAGCGGCGGCGCCACCCTGACCTGGACCGCGAACTCCGGGACCGGCACCTCCGGCTACGTCGTGGCTCGCGCCACCAGCGCCTCCGGCGCGTACGCGACCCTGACCGCGACGCCGCTGACCGGCACCAGCTACACCGACGCGACCGCCCCGCAGGGCGCGACCGCCTACTACCGGCTCACCGCGGTCAACGCGGCCGGTTCCTCCGCACCCGCCGCGGCCTCGGTGTCGGTCCCCAAGGACACCACTCCCCCGGCGAAGCCGTCCGACCTCAAGCTCACCGGCGCCACCGGCGGGATCGCGCTGAGCTGGTCGGCCGTCACCGGCGCCGCCGACCTGCAGGGCTACCTGGTCTACCGGGCCGCCTCGGCGAGCGGCAGCTACACCCAGCTGACCGCGACCCCGCTGACCACCACCGGCTACACCGACACCGCCGCGCCCGCCGCCACCGTCTCCTACTACCGGGTCACCGCCGTCGACACCACCGGGAACGCGTCGTCCCCGGCGACCGGCTCGGCGACCCGGCCGGCCGACACCACGGCGGTGCCGCCGACCCCCGCCGGTTTCAAGGCGGCCGCCGCCGGCACCGGCGGTGTCGTGCTCACCTGGACGGCCAACCCGAGCAGCACCACCACCGGTTACCTGGTGCAGCGGGCGGCCGCCGCGGCCGGCCCGTTCACCGCGCTGACCACCACCGCGATCACCGGCACCACGTTCACCGACGGCGCCGCGCCGACCGGAGCGACCTCGTACTACCGGCTCCTCGCGGTCAACCCGGCCGGCTCCTCGGCACCCGCCGCCGCCTCGGTCGCGCTGCCCGCCGACACCAAGCCGCCGACCGCGCCGTCCTCCGCCAAGGCCACCGTCGCCGCCGTCGGCATGACCGTGACCTGGGCCGCCAACAAGGAGACCGACCTCGCCGGCTACACCGTGCAGAAGCGCAACGGTGACGAGGTCTACGTCCCCTACCTGCCCGCGGCCGGCGCCACCTTCACCGCCACGACCTTCACCGACCCCTCGATCACCGAGGGGACCCGCGCCTACTTCCGGATCCGCGCGGTCGACACCACCGGCAACGTCTCGTCGTACTCGGCCGTCACCGCCGCCAACCCGATGGTGAAGCCGGCCGCCCCCACCGGCCTGAAGGCGGTGCCGAGCACCACCAACGGCATCACCCTGAGCTGGGCGGCGAACAAGGAGACCGACCTCGCCGGCTACAACGTCACCCGCTCGTCGAGCAGCGGCGGCAGCTACGTGCTCGTCGGCACGCTCACCGCGGCCAAGGCCGGCACGGCACCGTCGTTCACCGACACCAGCGCACCCCGGGGCGTGCCGCAGTACTACAAGGTGACCGCCCTCGACCTGGTCGGCAACGTCTCCGCGACGTCGAGCGCGGCGTCGGCCACCTCGACCACCGACCCGGTCCCGCTGCCGATCGAGTACGTCCACCTCTACGTCGCCCCGGACGGCGCGAACGGCGCGTACCGCACGATCGCCGCCGCCCTGGCCGCCATCCCGGCGACCAACCTGCAGCCCACCATGGTCACCATCGCGCCCGGCACCTATCCCGAGACCTTCGAGGTCACCGCGCCGAACGTGGTGCTGGTCGGCGCCACCGGTGACCCGGCCGACGTGGTCATCGCCGACGACAAGGCCTCCGGTTCGCCCGACCCGGCCGGTGGCACCTACGGCACCGCGGCCAGCGCGACCGTCTTCGTCTCCGCCAAGAACGTGACCCTGCGCAACCTCACCGTGGCCAACACCTTCGACGAGAAGGCGCACCCGGAGATCACCAGCCAGCAGGCCGTCGCGCTGCGCGTCGAGGGCGACCGGTTCACCGCCGACCACGTACGGCTGCTCGGCAACCAGGACACGCTGCTCGCCGACACCCCCAAGCCGACCACCCGCTCCCGGCAGTACTACGTCAACAGCTACCTCGAGGGCGACGTCGACTACCTGTTCGGCGGGGCCGACGCGGTCTTCGACCGGGTCACCCTGCGCTCGCTCGACCGCGGCAAGTCCGACAACGGCGCGATCACCGCCGCCAGCACCGACAAGGGCAGCAAGTACGGCTTCCTGATCATCAACAGCAAGGTCACCAGCTCCGCCCCGGCCGGCACCGTCCACCTGGGCCGGCCCTGGCACCCCAGCGCCGACCCGGACGCGATCGGCTCGGTGAACTTCGTCAACACCTGGCTGCCGGCCGCGATCGACACCGCCGAGCCGTGGGAGGACATGGCGAGCACCAACTCCAGCGGCGTCAAGGTCAACTTCCGCTGGCAGGACGCCCGCTTCGCCGAGTACGGCGATTTCGGCCCCGGCGCCGGGGTCAACGCCAACCGGCCGCAGCTGACCACGTCGCAGGCCGGCAACGCCACCCCCGCGAAGTATCTCGCCGGCAGCGACGGCTGGAGCCCGATGCTCCCGCCGAGCACCGCCGCGCCCGCCTCCCCGACCGGCCTGACCGCCGCCGCCGACACCCGGGTCGTGCACCTGACCTGGAACGACGACACCTCCGCCGACGTCGTCGGCTGGACCGTCTACCGGGCCGACGCCGGCACCGGCACCCTCACCAAGATCGCTTCGACGGTGGCGCCCACCTACAGCGACACCACAGTGGCCAACGGCGCGAGCTACTCGTACGCCGTCACCGCGGTCTCGCGCAGCGGCGCCGAGTCGCCGGCCACCATCGGGGCCACCGTGACCGTGCAGGCCGCCCCGCTGGTCGCCGACCTCACCGTCGACCCCGCCGCCACCCCGAACGCGACCACGTTCGCCACGATCACCGCCGCGCTCGCCGCCGCCCCGGCCGGCACCGCCACCGACCCGACGGTGATCGCGGTGGCCAAGGGCACCTACGACGAGTACCTGACGGTCGCCAAGCCGTACACGATCATCGTGGGCGCCACCGGCACCGCCACCGACGTGGTGCTCAACGGCAACCGGGCGGCCGGCACCCCGATCCCCGGCGCCCCGGCCAACCCCGACGGCAGTGCCGCCACCTACGGCACGTCCGGCAGCGCCACCGTCGTGGTCACCGGCAACGCCGTGCAGATGCGCAACCTGACCATCCAGAACTCGTACAAGGAGGGGACCTACACCAACGGGCAGGCGGTCGCCCTCCGCACGGTCGGTGACAAGCTCGTCTTCGACAACGTGCGGCTGCTCGGCAACCAGGACACCCTGTACGCCAACTCGCCGTCGACCACGATTGCCTCGCGCGTCTACTTCCACGACGCGTGGATCGAGGGCGACGTCGACTTCCTCTTCGGCCGGGCCACCGCGGTCTTCGACCACAGCACCCTCAAGGCGCTCGACCACGCCACCTCGCCGAACGGCGCGGTCACCGCGGCCAGCACGGACATCAGCCAGAAGTACGGCTTCCTGATCACCGACAGCCGGATCATCGGCAGCGCCCCGGACGGCTCGCAGAACCTGGGCCGGCCGTGGCAGCCGGGCAAGACCCAGCCGGACGGCACCAGCGTCAAGGACGACAACGCCCTCGGCCAGGTCGTCGTCCGCAACTCCTGGCTCGGCCCGGTCGTCAGCAGCACCGCCACCTGGACCAACATGACCAACAGCGGCGTGGTCACCGACTGGCACAGCGCCCGGTTCGCCGAGTTCGCCAACACCGGCCCCGGCAGCACCGCCACCGCCACCGCCGACCGGCCGCAGTTGAGCGCCGCGCAGGCCCAGGAGTACACGGCGGCGGCGTACCTGGCCGGCACCGACGGCTGGAACCCGGTCGCCGACCCGGCCCCCGACGTCGCCCCCGCCCCGGTCACCGGCCTGGTCGCCGGCGGCGCCGACAAGGCGGTCAACCTGACCTGGAACGACAGCGTCGAGAGCGATGTCGTCGCGTACCGGGTCTACCGGGGCGACGAGCTGGTGGCCACCGTGGCCAAGCCGGCCTACACCGACAAGGCCGTCACCAACGGCACCGCGTACACGTACACCGTCGTCGCGGTCGACGCGGCCGGGAACGCCGCCGGGGCGTCCGCCCCGGCCACCGCCACCGCCAACCCGGTACCGCTGGTCGCCGACCTGACCGTGGCCGCCGACGGCAGCGGTGACTACACCACCGTGCAGGCCGCGGTGAACGCCGCACCGGCCGGCACCGCCGCCGAACCGACCGTGATCGTCGTCAAGCCCGGCACCTACCGGCAGGTCGTCACGGTCGCCAAGCCCTACCTGGTGATCGCGGGCAGCTCCGGCGACGCCCGGGACGTGGTGCTCACCTTCGACAACGCCAACGGCACCCCGGCCGGCCCGGCCACCTGCCCGACCGTGACCACCGCGACGTGCGGCACCTCCGGCAGCTTCACCGTCGCCGTCACCGCGAGCAACGTGACCGTGCGGGACCTGACCATCGCCAACACCTTCGACTCGGCCAAGCACCCGGAGATCGGCACCTACAACACCCAGGCGGTCGCGCTCAAGGCCACCGGCGACCGGCAGGTCTACCGCAACGTGCGCCTGCTCGGCGTTCAGGACACCCTGCTCGCCGACTCGGCCGGCGCGATCTCGGCCACCGGCACCGGCTACGCCCGGCAGTACTACTACGACAGCTTCATCGAGGGCAACGTCGACTTCATCTTCGGCCGGGCCACCGCGGTCTTCGACCGGGTGACCATCCACGCCACCGTGCACAACGGCGGGACGATCTTCGCGCCGAGCACGGCGTCGAAGAACCCCAACGGCTACCTGGTGACCGGCAGCCGGATCGTCAGCGCCAACGACCCGGGTACGTTCGCGCTGGGCCGCCCGTGGGCGGGCTGGGGCGACGGCACCCAGCCGGACAACTCCCGCGGCCAACTCACCATCCGCGACACCACCGTCAACGACGGCATCAGCGCGGCCAAGCCGTGGATCGACTTCGCCCCGCTGACGGCCACCGACGGCCGGTTCACCGAGTACCACAACAGCGGGGCCGGTGCGGTCGTCAACGCCAACCGCCCGCAGCTGACCGACGCCGAGGCCGCCACCCGTACCCCGGCTGTCTATCTGGCCGGCACCGACGGCTGGGACCCGGTCGCCGACGCCGCCCCCGACGTGGCTCCGGCCGCCCCGGGCGGGGTGACCGCCCAGCCGGGCGCCGCCCAGATCTCGCTGAACTGGGCGGAGAACACCGAGGCCGACGTCACCGGCTACCGGGTCTACCGGCTCACCGGCACCGGCTCGGTGCCGCTCGACGCCGCCCACCAGGTCAGCAGCGCGCTGCTGACCCGGGCCGGCCTGGTCGACACCGGGCTGACCAACGGCACCACCTACAGCTACGCGGTGGTGGCCGTGGACGCCGCCGGGCACACCTCGGCCGCCTCCGCGACCGTGACCGGCACCCCCGCGCTGCACATCGACGCGACCGTCAAGGCCGACGGCAGCGGCACCTACCCGACCCTGCAGGCCGCCCTCGACGCGGCGTCCGGCACGGCCGACTGGGTGATCTCGGTCGGGCCCGGCACGTACGCCGGTCCGGCCACCGTCGCCAAGTCCGACGTGACCCTGATCGGCGCCACCGGTGACCCGGCCGACGTCGTCATCACCAACGACACCGCGGCCTCCGCGCTGACCGTCACCGGTTCGGCGGTGACCGTCCGCGACGTGACCGTGCAGAACACCACCACCGCCGGTGCCGCCCCGGCGGTGACCATGACCGGTGACAAGGTGCTGCTGCAGCACGTCGCCCTCAAGGGCACCAACCGGACGGTCTTCGCCGACACGGCCACCTACAACGCCGCCGCCCGCCAGATGATCGACAACTCGACGATCGAGGGCACCAGCGACATCGTCCTCGGCCGGGCCACCCTGGTGATCAACAAGACCGCCATCACGGTCAAGGCGAGCGGCGGCACCGTGCTCACCCCGAGCACCGCCGCCACCTTCCCCGGCATCCTGCTGATCAACAGCACGGTGAACACGCCGGCCGGGGTGACCGGCGTCCAGCTCGGCCGCCCGTACCGGGCCTGGGGCGACCAGTACACGCCCAACTCGGTCGGTCAGGCGACCGTCCGGGACACCGCCCTCGGCGGCGGCCTCAACACCGCCAAACCGTGGGGCACCGGCCCGGCCGGCGAATCGTGGACCATCGGCCGGCTCGCCGAGTACGCCAACACCGGCGACGGCGCCGGGATCAACAACAACCGGCCTCAGCTCAGCCCGGCCGACTCGGTGAAGGTCACGGTCGGCGCCTGGCTCGGCGCCGGCACGTGGTACCCGGCCGTCGCCGACCCGGCGACCCCCGCCGACGTCACCGCGCCCGCCACTCCCGGCTCGGTGACCGCCACCGGCGCGGACGGCTCGGTCACCCTCGGCTGGGCCGCCGGCGGCGACACCGACCTGGCCGGCTACCGGCTCTACCGGGCCGCCGGCACCACCGTCACCCCCGGACCGGCCACCCTGGTCGCGTCCCCGGGGACCGGCACCGGCTACCTCGACACCGGGCTGACCAACGGCACCACCTACACGTACGCGGTGGTGGCCGTGGACACCGCCGGCAACACCTCGGCGCCGGCGACCGTACGGGCCACCCCGGCCGACAGCGCGCCGCCCGCCGCACCGACCGGACTCAAGGCCGGGGTCGGCGCCGGCAAGGTGACGCTGACCTGGACCGCGAACCGGGAGAACGACCTGGCCGGCTACAACGTCTACCCGGCCGGCAGCACCACCAGGCTCAACGCGGCGCCGCTCGCCGGCGCCACCTACACGGTGACCGGGCTCGACAACGGCACCACCTACCGGTACGTGGTCACCGCCGTCGACACCGCCGGCAACGAGTCGGCCGTCTCCACCGTGGTCGAGGCCGTTCCCGCCCCGGGCGACAGCACCGCCCCCGCCGTGCCCGCCGGGGTGCGCACCGTCCTCGGCAAGGGTTCGGTGAGCGTCACCTGGTCCGCGGTCGGTGACAACGACCTGGCCGGCTACGACGTCTACCGGTCCGCCGGGGGCGCCGCACCGGTCCGGGTCGCCACCGGCGTCACCGCCACGTCCTACTCGGACACCACGGTCACGGTCGGCACGGCGTACGCGTACACCGTGAAGGCCCTCGACACCGCCGGGAACGTCTCCGACTCGTCCGACCCGGCGAGCGCCACCCCGGTCAAGGTGGACCTGGTGGTGGCCGCCGACGGCTCCGGGGACGCGACCACGGTGGCCGCCGGCCTGGCCCTGCTCGCCGACAACGCCGACTACACCACCCAGGGCTACCGCGTGGTGCTGATCCGCCCCGGCACCTACACCGGGCCGGTGAACAGCGGCAACCGGTACGGGGTGACCCTGCTCGGAGCGACCGCCGACCCGTCCGACACGGTCCTGACCGCCGGCGGCACCGGGGCGGTGGCCACGGTGACGCTCTCCGGCAACCAGTGGACGCTGCGCAACCTGACCGTCGCCAACACCAACGGTGCCGCCGCGGCCGGCGCGCAGGCGACGGCGCTGCAGGTCAAGAGCGGTGACAAGGACGTGTTCGACAACGTCCGGTTCCTCGGCGACAAGCAGACACTGCTGATGAGCACGGCGAACACCACCACCTACAGCCGGTCGTACTTCCGCCGGGCGTACCTCGAGGGTGGTGCCGACATGGTGCTCGGCCGCGCCGTGGCGGTCTTCGACCACAGCACCTTCCACGTGCTGTCGCGGCCGGGGGCCAGCCTGACCGACTCGTCGATCAGCAGCGCCGCCCCGTACGGTTTCCTGATCACCGACAGCACGATCGTCACCGACGGCGCCGCCAACTCGATCTACCTGGGCCGGCCCTACAGCACCCAGGGGCAGGCGCAGGTGGTGGTCCGCGACTCGGTTCTCGGCGCCGGCGTCAACACCGCCCAGCCATGGAACAACTGGGACGCGGCGACGCCGTGGACCGCCGGCCGGTTCTTCGAATATCAGAACACCGGTCCGGGCGCGGCCGTCGTCAGCGCCGCGACCCGGCCGATGCTCGCCGAGGCCGACGCCGCCACCTACACCGTGCAGAAATACCTGGCCGGTGCGGACAACTGGAACCCGGCCGGCTGACCGGACTTACCCGCCCGAACGCCGAACGCCCGTGCGCGACGTCGACAGCACTGTCGACCAGCGCACGGGCGTTCGGCGTTCCGGCCGCTACGCCGGGTAGGCGTCGGGCTCGGAGGCCAGCATCCAGTGGCTGAAGGTCGCGTACCGTTCGGCGAACTCGGCCGCGCCGGAGGCGGCCGCCACCTCCGCGGACAGCCGGCGGACCCGGTCGAACCGGAGCCGGCGCGCCTTCTCGTAGCCGGGCAGGGCGGCGGCCGGCTCCGGATCGCGGCTCAGCCAGCTCGCCAGCACGCCCACGTCCTCGATGCCGAGGTTGCCGCCGGCCGAGATGTGCGGGGAGAGGGCGTGCGCGGCGTCGCCGATCAGGACGGTGTGCGGACCGGTCCAGGTGGGCAGCTCCGGGACGATCAGGACCGGGTTGAACAGGATGTCGTCCGCCGGGGTCGACTCGATCATGCGGAGCAGGTCGTCCTGCCAGCCCCCGTCGTTCAGCCGGTGCGCCCGCTCGAGTGCCTGCTCGCGCTTGGTGCCGGTCAACGGCGGGCAGTCGAACTGGTTGACCATCCACATCGTCCGGTCGCCGGCGATGCGCGTATAGCCGCCCCGGGTGCGCCGGTGGCCGATCGTCAGCACGGTGCTGCGGGGCCGTTCCGGACCGGCCGGAACGAGCCCCCGCCACGCGTAGTGCCCGGCGTGCGGCACCGCCTCGCTGCCGGGCACCAGGTGCGCCCGCACGCTCGAGTGCACACCGTCGGCCCCGACGAGCAGATCGGCGTTCAGTACCTCGCCGTCGGACAGGTGCACCGCCACGCCGGCCGGCCCGTCGTCGAAGCCGGTCACCGCGACGCCCAGGCGGATCCTCGCGGCCCCGACGGCGGCGGCGAGCAGGTCGTTCAGGGCGCCTCGGGGAATCAGGAACAGCTGATGGTCGGCCGGGCCGAAGCCGGCGGCGCGCAGCCGGTGACCGGCGGGGTCGAAGAAGTAGGTGTCGACGACCGTGCTGATCCGGTCCACCTGGGGGCCGAGACCGATCCGCTCGAACACGTGGAGGGCGTTGCGCCACAGCCCGATGCCGCTGCCGGCGGCCCGGACGGCCGGCGCCCGCTCGACGACGACCACGTCGTGCCCGGCCCGGCGCAGGGCGACGCCCGCCGTGAGCCCGGTCAGGCCGCCTCCTGCGATCACCACACGCATGTCGTTGCTCCTTGCCGATGTGAGGTGCCTTCATCAGACCAACGGCTTGACATGACTTCAAATGCATGCTTGATATCGTTGCCATTACCATGCTGCATAGTGATCTCAACCTGCTCCGCGCCCTGGACGTGCTCATCGAGGAGCGGAGCGTGGGGGCGGCGGCCCGCCGCCTCCACCTGTCCCAGCCGGCCATGAGCCGCACGCTGGGCCGCCTGCGGCGGGCCACCGGCGACGAGATCCTCGTCCGCGCCGGCCGGACGATGACCCTCACGCCGTACGCCCGGGCGGTCCGCGAGGAGCTGCACGCCCTCGTCCACCGGGCCGAGTCGGTGCTGCAACCGGCCTCGGTGAGCGACCTGCGAGCGGTCGAACGCACGTACACCCTGCAGTGCAACGACGCCCTCGCCTCGACCCTGGCGCCCCGGCTGGCGCGGGTCCTGGCGCGGGAGGCCCCGATGCTGCGCCTGCGCTTCCTCGCCGAGCCCGGCTCCACCTCCGACGATCTGCGCCGGGGCCGGGTGGACCTGCGGGTCAGCTCCGATCCGGCCGAGTCGGCGGACCTGCGTTCGACGACCGTCGCCCACGACCGCCTGGTGGCGGTGGTCCGGGACGGCCACCCGCACGTCGACGCGCTGCTGTCGCCCGACGGCTTCGCCGGCCTCCGGCACGTCCTGGTCAGCCGCCGCGGCCGGGTGCGCGACCGGGTCGACGACGCCCTCGAGGCGGTGGGCCTGCGCCGTACCGTGAGTCTGACCGTGCCCACCGCCGCTCTCGCGATGCCGGTCGTGGCGACCAGCGAACTGGTCGTCGCGCTGCCCGGCCGGCTCCTCGCCGACGAGATGGCCACCTACGGACTGACCACCCGGCCCCTGCCCGTCGAGGTGCCCGCCGTTCCGGCGTTCCTGGTGTGGCACCAGCGCAACACCAGCGATGCGGTGCACGGCTGGCTGCGCGACCAGATCCGCGGCCTCCTCGGGGCCCCGGCCGGGACCGCCTGAGCAGCCCTCGAGGGCCGGGAAACAACTGGAAAACGGCCGTCCGGGCGGGTCCGTCCGCTTCCGTCCACATCGGAACCACATCCCGGGACGGCGACGGTCGCGTTGTGTCATCCGAGTACGATCACGGCCGACAACACCCCGTTATCCAGGAGTTCACCATGGACCCGGTTGCCGGATCGCCCGATCAGACGTCGAAGCGCAACGCGCCGTTCGGCGTCGACCCGACAGTGCCGAGTGTGGCCCGGGTCTACGACGCCCTCCTGGGCGGCAAGGACAACTTCGCCGTCGACCGGGCGATCGCCGACAAGCTGATGGAGCTGACCCCGGGCGGGGCCGACGTCGGGCACTTCAACCGGGCCGTCCTGGGCCGTGCCGTGCGTTACCTGGTCAGCCAGGGCATCGACCAGTTCATCGACCTCGGCGCGGGCCTGCCCACCGTGCAGAACACCCACGAGGTCGCGCAGCGCGTCAACCCGCAGGCCAAGGTCGTCTATGTCGACAACGACCCGATGGTGCTGGTGCACGGCCGCGCGCTGCTCTCGGAGAACGACAACACCACGGTGATCACCGCCGATCTCTGTGCGCCGGACGTGGTGCTGGGCAACGACGATCTGCGCGCCCTGATCGACTTCGACCGGCCGGTCGCCCTGCTGATGGTCGCGGTGCTGCACCACCTCGACGACGCCCAGCACCCGGCCGAGCTGGTCGCCCGTTACCGCGACGCGGTTCCCCCGGGCAGTTACGTGTTCATCACCCACTTCATCGACGGCGGCGCGGAGACCGCCGAGATCGAGCGGGTGCTGCTCACCGACCTCGGCAGCGGACGGTTCCGGAGCTTCGACGAGGTCCGCGGCTTCTTCGCGGGCATGGAGCTGCTCGAGCCGGGTGTCGTCTACAACCCGCTCTGGCGGCCGGATCCGACCGACGTCGTCCCCGAGCCGATGAGCTTCGCCGGGAAGATCATCGGTGGCGGGCTGGCCCGCAAGCCCTGACCTTCGCCCGCCTCGAGGCACCGGAGCGGCCGGGCCTCGCGGCGGTCAGCTCGAAGCGGTGGTGGTGCACGGCGTACCCCGGTCGAAGCTGTAGCGGGCCTCGATGGTGAACGTTCCCGCGGCGCGGGCGACCAGTTCGGTCCAGGTGCCGTTCTGGGCGAGGCAGGCGGGCGGCGTCACGTCGTCGTCGACTCCGTCGATGGCGAGCCAGGGTGACCAGGCCACCCGCAGCAACGTCGAACCCGCGCGGGGCACGTGGACGGAGAGCGCGGCCGGCCCGAGATAGGTGACGGTGGCCGGCGCCGACGCCATCGGGCTGGGCTCCGCCACGCGGTACACGCGCCAGTCCGCGTCCGCCCACACCGGCGACAGCCACGGCTGACCGGCGTTGATGATCCGGGCTTCGGCGATGCCCGCGCCGTCCGGTTCGGCCGCGGGCAGCACGACGAATCGCACGCTCCAGTCCAGCAGCCACGACCGGTACGAAGCGGCGGTGAGCGTGCCGTCGTAGAACAGCGGGTTCCGCTCGACGTCGGCCTGCCGGTTCCAGCCCCGGGCCAGGTTCATCGACGGCGCGATGCCGAACGCCTCCCAATGCGAGCGCAGCGGCACCACCTCCACCCGCCCCTGCTCGGCACCCAGCCGGCGCAGCTCGCTGATCAGCGATTCGGCGTCGGCGACGGCAGTGGTGGTGGCCGGCGCCGTCTTGAGGTAATCGGTGACCGGCTGGAGCGCGGTCCACGCCGCGAGCCCGGCGGCGACCACCCGGGTCGCCACCACCCAGCGGCGGGGGCGCTCCGCCGTGCCGGCGGCGCTGATCAGGATCGCCGCGCCGGCCAGCAGGGCCAGCCGTTCGACGTTGCTCCCGATCGGGGTGGGTATCGCCCAGCACAGGGCGACGCCGGCGGCGTACACCCAGGCCGCCGCCCGCACCGTCGGCCAGGCCGGCGGCGCGAGCACCGCGACCGCCACCGCCGCGCCGGCGGTGAGCAGGGCGGCATACCAGGGGAACGGTTGCACCCCGGAGAACGGGAACAGCAGCGAGGTCACCCCGATCACCAGGGGCGGACCGGCGGCGAGCAGGTAGGCGGGCCGGCGCCGGCCGGTCAGGAACAGCGCCGCCGCCAGCACCTCGATGAACAGGCCGGCGACCGGGCTGCACAGGGCGGCCACGACGGCGAGGACGGCCGCGACGACCGGCCGGGCCGGCCGCCCCTCCCCGGCCGGCCGCACGGCGATGGCCGCCGCCAGCGCGAACACCACGCCGAGCAGGTAGGTGACCCGCCCGGCGGCGAGGTTGCCCCAGACCGCCACCGCCAGCCAGATCGCCGGCCACAGCGGGCGGCCGATCCCGGACCGGCTGACCAGGACACCGCCCAGCACCGCCCCGGCGATACAGGCCAGCACGCCGGTGGTCCGCACCCCGAGCCAGGCCATCACGTACGGCGAGGCGATGCTGTAGGAGGCCGGGTGGATGCCGCCGTACCAGGACAGGTTGTAGGCCGATCCCGGGTGGTGCCGGATGAAGCCGGTCCAGGCGTACTGGGCGGCGAGATCGCCGGCGTTGCGGGCCAGCCACACCGCCCAGACGACGCTCAGGACACCGGCCACCGTCCCGGCGGCGAGGCCGGGGCGATTGGCGCGGAGAGTGCGAATGACGGAACCCACGCGCGCAGGCTATGGGATGAAAGCTAGTCGAGAACCGGGAGGTACGCCGGCGGGCCATCCGGTGACTCGCAGTGACCGACGACGTACGCGCAGCTGACCGACCGGTCTCCGGTCGGGCGGTTCCGGCCCCGGCGCCGCTGATGTCTAAGGTTGGCGCCGGATGGCCGATCTGATGGTGGTGGGATCCGGCGGCCGACCACCTCGGACCGGAGACCGACATGAGATCGAGTGGGGGGAGCACGATGAGCGACTGGAACACCAAGATCATCGAGGAGTTCCGGGCGAATGCCGGTGAGCTCGGCGGCAATTTCACCGGCGCACCGATGGCGCTGGTGCACTCGCGCGGACGCCGCAGCGGCCGCGAGTCGGTGAGCCCGATGATGTATCTGGCGCACGAGGCCGACGACGACGTCATCTACGTGTTCGCCTCCTATGCGGGCGAACCGCGGAACCCGGACTGGTACTACAACCTCACGGCGGCGGGTGCGGGCGCCGTCGAGCGCGGCAGCGAGAGCTACCCCGTCACCGTGCGGGAGTTGGCGGGCGAGGAACGCGACCGGGTGTACGAGGAGCAGGCGCGCCGCTACCCCGGCTTCGCCGAGTACGCCCGCAAGACCGAGGGCGTCCGTGTCATCCCGGTCCTGGAGCTGACCCGGACCGCGAACTGACCGCTCCTCGAGCTGACCGGTCCGCCGACCGGGCCGGGCCGGCGACCGCGGGCGGGCGGGTAGTTGATACGTACTATGTGTGGGTGAGGCATCGCGTTTCCGGTCCCGCCGGCCGGCCCGGCGGACCGGCATGACCGACTCCCCCGGCCCGCCCGCGAGCCCGCTGTTCCCACCGGGGCAGCGCAAACGGCCGGCCAACCTGGCCCGCTCGGTGACCGCCGAGCTCGTGGAGCGCATCGTCCGCGGCGTGCACCCGCCCGGCAGCGTCCTGCCCCCGGAGCCGGTCCTGGTCGAGGACTTCGGGGTCAGCCGCACGGTCATCCGCGAAGCGGTCAAACTGCTTCAGGAGAAGGGCCTGGTTCGGGTACGCCAGGGGTCGGGCACGGTGGTCACCTCGCCGACGACGTGGGACATGCTCGACGACCTCGTCCTGGGCGCGGCCATCACCGAGGCCGACGGTGTCGTCGTCCTGGACGATCTGGTCGTCACCCGCCGGGTGCTGGAGGCCGACATGGCGAACGTGGCCGCGCGGGTGGCCGGGCCGGAGACCCTCGAACAGCTGGGCGCCCTCGTCGACGAGATGGACGAGCTGGTCGGCGATCAGGAGGCGTACGGCCGGCACGACCGGTCCTTCCACGACACGATCATGCTGGCCTCGGGCAATCGCATCGCCCGGGCCGTGGTGCGCTCGCTCGAGAGCCAGGTGGCCAGCACCGCGCGGTACGTGGGACGGCCCGAGCGCGCCCTGTGCGTGGCCTCCAACAAGGGACACCGCCGGATCTACGAGCGCATTGCGGCGCACGACCCGCAGGGCGCCGCCGAGGCCATGTTCACCCACATCACCGAGGCCTGGCTGGTTCGCCGGGGTGGTCCCGGCGATCCGGCCCGGTTGCAGCGCTGACCGCCGCCGGCCGCCGGAGCCGACTGCCGGCGCTGGGTAAGGTACCTGCCATGACGGCCCAGCCGAACGCGTTCGACCTACCTCCGCGCCGCCGTGCCGAGCGGTTGAGCGTCGCCGTCGTGACCGAGTTGGTCGAGCTGATCGTGACCGGGCAGCTCGCCGAGGGGGCGCTGTTGCCGCCGGAGGGACCGCTCAGCGATCATTTCGGGGTCAGCCGCACGGTCATCCGCGAGGCCGCCAAGCGACTCGAGGAGAAGGGCCTGCTGATCATCAGCCAGGGCCGCGGCACCCAGGTGGCCCAGTCCGGGTCGTGGAACATGCTCGACCCGATAGTGCTCTCCGCCCTGATCGACAACGACGAGTCGCTGGGTGTGCTCGACGAACTGACAGTGGTGCGCGGCAACCTCGAGGCCGCGATGGCCGGCACGGTCGCCGGCCTGCGCACCGCCGAGGAGTTGACCCGCATCGAGCACGCGTTGCAGGTCATGCGCGAGATGCAGCACGAGAGCGATTCCTTCCGGCAGGCCGACGTGGTCTTCCACCTCACGGTGATGGAGCTGTCCCGCAACCGGCTGGCCGAGAACATCACCAAACGTCTCTACCGCCGGGCCCTCGAGAGCAACAGATATCAGGGCATGACGTACGAGGGTGCGTTCAGCTCGACTCTCGACCAGCACGCCGTGGTCGTCGACGCGATCGCCCGGCAGGACATCCCGGCGGCCGAGCAGGCCATGCGTGACCACATCATCGGCTCGTGGCAGCGTCGCCGCTTCGCCCCCCTGCACCCCGACACCGCCTCCTGAGGCGGACCGGACCGTCCGGAGTGGACAATCAGGACGGCTCGAGTCCCAGTCGTTGCCAGGCATGGCCGTCACGTTCCCGCATGGAGTCCGGGATCAGGCGCAGGCCGGCCCGGTCCGGTCGGACGTGCGGGCCGGCGTCCTGGGTGCCCGGCCGGGCGGCGTGGGCGGCGATGATGCGCTCCTCGTCGACGCGCACCCCGATCCCCGGTTCGTCACCGAGGACGATGCCACCGTCGTCGTACTCCTGATCGACCCGCAACCCGATCGGCGCGGTCAACCCCTGAACCTCGAAGGCCAGATGATTGGGTACGGCCGCGGCCGCGTGCGCCACCGGGTTGGTGTGATAGGCCACCGGGCTGACCGGCAGGTCCCGACTGTGCGCCACGGCCGCCACCCGCAGGAAGTGGGTGATCCCCCAGACGTTGCCGACCTGCACGACGTCCACCGCGTCGGCGTCCAGAAGCGGCCGGTACTGCTCGAGGCCGGTGAGGTTCTCGCCGGTCGCGACGGCGGCCCGGATCCCCCGCCGCACCGAGGCCAGCCCGGCCGCGTCCCACCGGCGCACCGGCTCCTCGATCCAGGTGAGGTCGATCGCCCGCTCCAGTGCGGTGACGTAGCGGACGGCCTGCGAACGGTTCCAGGACTCGTTGGCGTCGAGCATCAGCGCGGGCTCCGCCGAGTTGCGCCCCAGCACCTCCCGCAGGATCCGCAGCCGGCGCAGGTCGTGCTCCAGGTGCAAGCCGCCCTTGAGCTTGCCGGAGCTGTACCCCCGGTCGGCGAACTCGGTGTAGAGGTCGGCCAGCCGGTCGTCGTCGAGCGCGATGTCGAGGCCCGAGGCGTAGCCCGGGACGAACCGGTCGAGGGCGCCGAGCATACGCCAGAGTGGTTCGCCCGCGGCCTTGGCCTTCAGATCCCACAGTGCCGTGTCGAGGGCGCCGATCGCGCCGAAGGCCGCACCGGCGTGCCCGGTCTTGAACACCCAGTCGAGCATCCGGTCGTAGAGGGCCGTCACCGCGCGCGGGTCGTGTCCCTCCACCGCGCCGAACACCCGCTCGACGTCCGCGTGCGGGCCCAGCCCGACCCCCTCGATCCCCTCGTCGGTCTCCAGGATCAGGACGTGCACGTCGGTGCGCGGGCGCGGCATCACCCCGTTCGCGTCGCCGATCCGCCGGCCCCAGTCGTGCTCGGTCGTCAGGCTGCGGTATCCGGTGATCTTCACCGTTGCTCCCTCCCGGCCGGAATCCGGCTCATTCCTTCGTTCCGCCCGCCGTCATCCCGGCGACCAGGAAACGCTGTGCGAAGAGAAAAACGATCAGCACGGGCAGCACCGAGATCACCGTGGCGAGCGCGAGGGTCGGCAGTTGCACCGACTGCCCCCCGGCCGAACTCGGGTTGAACGCGGGGGTGGAGGCGAGCAGGGAGGTCAGTCCCACCTGGATCGGGTAGCCGTCGCTCGACGGCAGCATCACGAACGGCAGGTAGAAGTTGTTCCAGCTCTGCACGAAGCTGAAGAACGCGACGAGGGCGACGATCGGCGCGGCCAGCGGCAACGCCACCCGGGTGAACACCTGCAGCTCGGAGCAGCCGTCGATGCGCGCGGCGGCGAGCAGGTCCCGCGGGATGCTGGTGGAGAAGTAGATGTAGGTGAGGTAGACCCCGAACGGGAAGAACGACAGCGGCAGGATCACCGACAGCGGGCTGCCGATCAGGCCCACCGAGTTCAGCTCCAGGAAGATCGGCAGCACCAGCGCGGTGTTCGGGATGAGCATCACGATCAGGGTCAGGACCAGCAGGGTCCGGCGGAACCGGAACTCGGTGAGGGCGACCGCGTAACCGGCCGGGATGCTGGCCACCAGCGTGATCACCAGGGCGCCCACCGCGTACATCGCCGAGTTGCCGATCCAGGTGGTGACCGCACCGTCCTGGAAGGAGAAGAGCTGATGCCAGTTGGTGGCCAGGTCGCCGGGCCGGCCCGGGGCGAACGGGGCGCCGACGATGAGGCCGCGGGCCGATTTCGTCGTCGCCAGCAGCAGCCAGACCACCGGGATCAGGAAGAAGAACACGAAGATCGTGAGGACCAGCCCGGCGATCGCCCGGCCGCTCCAGCCGCTGACCCCGCTCCGGCGGTCGGTTGCCGCTGTCGTCATGGCGGTCAGTCCCTCTCGAACAGGCCGCCGCGCAGCACGAACACCGCGGACAGGGCGAGGGCGACGAGCAACAGCAGCAACGAGATGGCGGCCGCGCCGTTGAAGTCGTTCTGCTGGAACGCGTACTGGTAGGCGAGTTGGTTGAGCGAGTAGTCGTTCGGCACGACCGCGTTGCTGGCCTGTGAGAGCAGCTGGGGTTCGACGAACAGTTGGGTGCCGGCGGCGAGCGACATGATCCCCATGTAGGAGATCCATTTGCGCAGCATCGGCAGTTGGATCCGCCAGGCGATCTGCATGGCGGAGGCGCCGTCGATGCGGGCCGCCTCGACGACCTCGGCGCTGATGTTGTTGAGCGCGCCGTACATGATCACGATCCAGCCGCCCGCGCCGGTCCAGAACGCGATGACGGCGAAGATCGGCGGCAGGTGGGCCGGCCCGATCACCTGCACGAAGCTGGACAGGCCGAACAGGCGCAGCAGGCCGCCGATCGGGCTGGCGGTCGGGTCGAGCAGGAACAGCCACAGCAGCACGCTCGACGCCCCGGCCAGGGCGCCGGGCAGATAGAAGACGAGCCGGAGGGTGCTGCTGAGCCAGCGCAGCCGCACGGCGTGCACGACGATCGCGAGGACGGTCACCAGCACGACCAGTGCGACGAGCCAGATCAGCAGGAAGTACGCGACGTGGGTGGCGGCCGGCCCGAAGCGGAAGTCGCCGACGACCCGGGTGAAGTTCGTGAGCCCGGCGAAGCCGCCCGCCGCGTCGGTGACCGCCAGGTACATCGCGTACAGGGCGGGAAGGATCCCGAACGCGACGGTCAGAGCGGTGTAGAGGGCAACGAAGAGGTAGCTCGTCCGCACCGCCCTCATCCGACGGTGTAACCGTCCACCTTGGCCTGGTTCTTGATCGCCGTCTCCCAGGTGGGCAGCAGGTCGACCAGGCTCTTGCCGTCGGCGATCGCGGGGGTCACGGTCTTGGCCCAGATGGCTTCCTGGCTGAACAGCCCGGAACCCCAGCCGTCCCAGATCTCCGTGCCGGCTTTGATGATCGCCTGCAGGTCGGTGGCGTAGTAGCCGCTCGCCTCCTGCTTCTTGACCCAGCGGTCGGCGGTCGACGCGAAGGCGGGGTATCCGGGGGCGAGGTTCACCTGGTAGTCGTCGGCGGTGGTGACGAACTCGGCGAACTTGGCCGCCGCCTTGAGGTTCTTCGAGTGGCTGCTGATGAACCAGGTGCCGCCACCGACGTTGCCGGTCACCGCGGTGTCGCCGGACCAGGCCGGCGGCGCGCCCACGCCGAGCCGGCCCTTGGGCACGTTGAGCGACTGCGGGTTGTTGAAGATCGCTCCGGCATACCAGGCCGGGCCGGGCATGACGAGCACCTTCCCGGCGTACTTCTGGACGAACTCCGGGGTGAAGACGCTGACGTTCGGCGTGGTGCCGTTCTTGATGAGCGTGTCGAGCATCGCGGCGGCCCGGCGGCACTCGGTCGTGGTGGTCCTGACCGTGACCGCCCGCGGTCCGGTGACCCCGTTCGCCTGGCACTTGCTGCCCCAGAAGAAGACCTCGGGCGTCCAGGCATCGCCGACGGTGCCGACGATGTAGCCCGGATGCTCCCGCGCCACCTTCTCGCCGAGCGCCTGGTATTCCTCCCAGGTGGCCGGCACCGGGTAGCCGAACCGGGTCAGCAGGCTCTTGTCGTACCAGAGCACCACCTGGGCGAGGTCGTTTCGCAGGCAGTAGACCTTGCCGTCGACGGTGCACGGATCGAGCGAGCCGGGCGTGAAGCCGTCCAGGGTGGCCTTGGGGATCAGTCCGTCGCTCAGCGGGGCCGCGAAGGCCGGCTTGCCACCCGCCTTCTGGCTCGCCCACGCGGCGTCGTTGTTCTGCGTCGAGAACACCACGTCCGGCCAGCCGCTGCCGGCCCGGTCGAACAGCTGGACCTTGGTCCGGAAGGAGTTGGACCCGTTGGCCGAGCCGTCGTAGTTGACCACCTTGACGGCGACGCCGGGGTTGGCCTTCTTGAAGGCGTCGGCCGCCCCGGCGCGGTCGGCGTCGACCCAGACCGTGATCTCGGCCTTGTCGTCCTGGGCGCCGGTGGTCCCGCTGTCCTTGCCGCCGCCGCAGGCGGCCAGCGCCAGGGCCACGGCCAGGATCCCGGCGGCGCCGGAGAGGCGGGAGGCTCGCATGATCTCACCCATGTGGAGGCCCTTCGTCAGGGTGGCCGTGTCGACCGGAGTTCATCGATACGAAATATAAGAGCATACGTATGATGTCTGCAAGACCCTCCGCGTCTCAGCCCGCGGCGACGATCCTCCAGCGCTGGTTGGCGCTGGTGGAGTCGCTGTACTGCCCGGCGCTCGCGCCGCTCGCCGTGCGCCCCATGCCGTCCAGGTAGAGCCCGGTGGCCCGGTTGCGCAGTCGTACGTTGTTCGCGTCGGTGACGACGGTCCACTGCTGATTCGCCGACGTCCCGGACGTATACTGACCGGCCGCACTGCCGTTGGCGGTCCGGCCCATCCCGTCGAAGTACAGTCCGCTGGCCACGTTGCGGAGCCGGACGTAGGTTCCCGAGTTCTCGACCACCCACTGCTGGTTCGCGCCGCCGCTGCCCGGTCCCTGGGCCACGTCGCTGCCCGACGTGGTGCGGCCCCACCCGTCGGCGTACAGGCCGGTGGCGGTGTTGACGATCCGCACCGTGGTGCTGCCGCCGGTGCCGATGCCCCACGAGTAGCGCAGGCGGTTCAGCCCCGAGGCGTTGGTCAGCGTCAGGGAGATGCTCGAGCCGCTGCCGGTGCGCCGGGTCAGGCTGTACCAGTCCCCGTCGCGCAGGCCGGGCCAGTACACCCCGCCCACGCCCAGCTCGCGCAGCTTGCTGCTGACGCCCCGCAGGTAGTCGGCGAAGAACGAGCCGCTCGGGATGTTGTAGTCGATGGTGTCGTACGAGACCCCGTTCTTGCTGCCGGGCCCCATCGGGCCGCCCCACTCGGTGGCCACGGTCCGCGACGCGTACCCGCCGATGGAACTCGCGAGGTGGTTCGCCCACGAGGTCTCGTCCTCGAATCCGGCGAAGAACGAGTAGTCGTGGACGGCCAGCAGGGTCTCGTTCAGCCGGCCGTCCTGGCCGACCGCGGCGACGTTCTGGGCGAGGCCCGCGCCGTCCAGGATCACCCGGCCGCGGGGCACGTCCGGGTGCCGGGCGAGCCAGGCGGAGTAGAGGTTGGTCAGATCCGCCGTGGAATACCCGTACGGTTCGTTGATGACCTCGAAGTAGGCGTTGCTGTTGCCGGCGTAGCGGGCCACGACGGTGTCCCACATCCGGTCGTAGGCCGCCACGTCGGCCGGTCGGCCGCTGCCGTACGCCCAGTACGCCAGGATCACCTTGCCCTTGGTGAGCGCCTGGTCGACGGCACCGGTGTAGGTGCCCCAGTAGCTCGTCACGGTCGGCTCGTTGATCGGCATCCGGACGGTGTTGGCGCCGGTGATCGAGTAGAGCTGGCCGACCACCCGGTCGGCCACCACCGACGCGGTGGCGTACGTGTCGGCCGAGCCCAGGCCCGACACGTACAGCACCCCGTCGACGAAGTTGTCCCGCTGATCGGCCCAGTTCACCCCGTGGAACTGGGTGGTGTCGGCGCGAGCCGGATCCGAGACCACAGCGGTCCCGGCGACGGCGAGTACGGCGGCGACCAGTGCCCGGTGTACCCGGCCGGCGGCTGATGTGCGCATTCCTCGACTCCTAGGCCGATCAGTATCCCGTGCTCAGCGCAGCGCGCAGGTCACGGCCGGGACGGTGTTGGCGCTGCCGGTCTGGGTGGCGAGCAGGCCGTAGGTGGCGGAGGCGCCCGGGGCGAGGGCGCCGTTGTAACTGACGTTGGCCGCCGTGACCGCGGCGCCGTTCTGGGTCAGGTCGGCGTTCCAGGACTGGCTGACCCGCTGACCGTCGGCGTAGGTGAAGTCGGTCCGCCATCCGGTGGAGGTGGTGGCGCCGTTGTTGGTGACGGTGACCTCCGCCTGGAAGCCGCCCGACCAGGTGGAGACCACGTGGTAGTCGGCCACGCAGCCGCCGGCCGGGGTGGTCGGGCCGGTGGTCGGACTGGTGGTCGGGGTCGGCGACAGGGTGGGTGTCGGGGTGGGCGACGCCGTGGGGGTCGGGGTGGGCGTCGGGGTCGGGTCGACCGGCGGGTTGCCGTTGTAGACCTGCAGGTTGTCGAACTGGGCGGTCTCCCCCTGGCTGGTGCCGAAGCCGACCTGCCCGGCGCCGAACGTGCCGTCGCTGACCGTGCCCACGGTGGTGCCGTCGATGACCGCGGCGATGTTGCTGCCGCTGAAGGTGAGCTTCAGGTTGTGCCAGCGACCGGTGCCCAGCGCCGCGGTGGTGCCGCTGCGCAGCGTGGTCAGTTGCCCGCTGGTGTTGTTCCGCAGGATCGACCAGGCCCCGGTGTCCTGGGCCCGCAGGAAGTAGCCGTTGAACCGGTTGATCGGGTCGAGATTCGTCGTGCCGACCCGGCCCTCCAGCTGGGCGAAGCCGGCGGTCTCCAGCATCACGTCGGCGGACAGGGTGTAGTTGTTCCAGTTCAGGTTCCCGCCGTAGGTGTTGGGTTCGGAGAGCGTCTTCCAGGTGATCGGGGCCTGCGGGGAGGCCTGCCGCAGGCACGTCCCGGACCGGCCGCCACCACAGGCGGTGGTCTCGAACGCGCCCTGCATGTCCTGCAGGTAGCGGGGGAACCGGCCGGCCGCGTACGACTCGAAGTTGTCGGTATAGGGCAGGCCCAGCGAACCCTGCGCGGGGCTGGTGGCCGTGCCCTTGCCCTGCCCGGTCGTGGTGGTGAGGGTGTAGACGTAGCCGGGCTGGACGGTCAGCGAGAATTTGCCGCCGTTCGGGGTGAGGTCCGCGCTGTGCACGAAGTGGTCGGCGGTGTTGCCGGAGTTGAGGTTCGTCCGCCACACGTGCACCGGACCGGTCGACAGGCCCCCGCCGACGGTGAAGTCCAGCTGCTGGGCGGCGGTGGCGTCCATGGTCTCGATGACGGTGCTGTAGTCGGTGTTGTTCGTCGACTTCAGCGAGACGTAGCTGCCGTTGTTGCGGTTGCCGCCGATGAACCCGCTGGACCGGTCGAGGTATTTCCACCCGGGCGCGGTGAACTGGGTGGTGTGGGCGAGCGTCCAGGTGTCCTTGCCGACCGCGTACCAGCCGGACCACGGCTGGTTGGCGAGGATGAGGCCGACCGTGGCCCACGGGAGGTTCGGTGTGATCGCCGCGATCAGGTCCCAGTTGAGATAGGCGGTCATCCGGCCGTCGACGTAACCGCGGTTGATGCCGCGGGCCAGTGGCTTGGCCCCGTCGTTGTAGTCCTGCGAGCCGCCTTCGCTGTTCCACAACGTCTCGCCGGAGTTGGTGGCGTTGGCCGGCACCGTGCAGGTGCTCTGCGCGCTGAGGTAGCCGCAGACGTAGTGCGCGGACAGCACGTCGATGGCCGACTTGAGCGCGTTGTTGTTCACGACCGTGTTGGCCGGACTCCAGTCACCGGGCCAGGAATCCCCGTAGATGATCTTCATGGCGCTGTAGCCGTTGCTGTTCAACGCGTTCCGCAGGCTGATCGTCCAGTTGGCGTCGTACTTCTTCTCGTTCTGCCCGGCGGTCAGGTAGTCGATGGTGAGGTTGTGCTGCTTGGCGCAACCCAGCCAGGACAGCAGGTAATTGATCATGTCGGTGGACAGGATGTTGCCGTTGCCGATCCACCCGGGCGCCCCCCAGGGCAGGCCCACCAGCTTGAGGTTCGGGTTGCGGGCCTTGGCCTGCTCCATGATCCACCACTCGTACCCGCGGTTGCAGTTGAGATCGCCGCGGGTGTGCGCGTGGCTGGGCTCGGCGCCGCTCGTCGAGTTGGTGTCACCGCCGATCTCGACCTTCAGGATCTGCAGCGCGGCGCCGTAGCCGGGCTTGAACAGGTAGTCCAGGATCTGGCCCCGCTGCGGCTCCGGATAGTCGAACAACAGCCGGCTGTTGCCGCCACCGCCGCTGACCGCGCCGACGCCGTCGAACGTGCGACCGCCCGACGAGCCGTCGATCGGGACCGCCGTGGCGGCCACGGCCGGCGAACTCAGCACCGTCACACCGACGGCGGCGAGAAGCACAGCGGCCAGGCCGGTGCCGAGGGCGCGACGCCACACCGGCTTTCGCCGCCCGGAGCGGGGTCGGGTGTCAGACCTCATCGAGGATCCTTCCATTGTCGACGCGGCGGCCATCAGCCGCAGGTGGCGCCGTTGAGGGTGAATGCGGTCGGGACGGCGTCGCTGGCGGTCCAGGTGCCCTGGAAACCGAACTGTGCTGAGCCGCCCGGGGCGATCGTGGCGTTGTAGCTCGCGTTGGTGGCGGTCACGGCCGACCCGGCCTGGGTCACGGTGGCGTTCCACCCGCTGGTGATCTTCTGGTCCCCGGGGAACGTCCACGCCAGGCTCCAGCCGTTGACCGCGGCGGTGCCGGTGTTGGCGACGGTCACGTTGGCGGTGAACCCACCGGACCATTCGTTCTTCTCGTACGTGACCCGGCAGGTCCCGCCGCTGCTGCCGGTACCGCTCACGGTCCAGGTGAACGACGCCGAACCGGTGGCTCCGGACGTGTCCGTGGCCGAGACGGTCACGCTCGAGGTACCGGCCGTGGTCGGCGTCCCGGTGATCAGCCCCGACGAACTGATCGACAGCCCGGCGGGCAGCCCGGTCGCCGCGTACGTCAGGCTCTGCCCGGCGGTCGAGGCCGTCGCCCGGATCTGCAGCGCGGTGATCGCGGTGCCGGCCGGGCCGGACTGGTTGCCCGGGTTGGCGACCGTCACGACCGCCCGCCGCGGGCCGCTCTGGCTGATCACCTGCTGAGCGGCGGCCGGCCAGTTGGTGCCGGACACCTGGACGTTGCCGGTCAGGGTGTTGTAGTGGGGGGCGCCGGTGGCGACGTTGGTGACGCCGCCGTTGTACCAGTTGTAGTTGAAGGCGTTGCCGTCGGTGTGGTTGTTGGAGTAGGCGTTGGTGAACGCCCACACCCCGGAGTCCTGCACCACGTTGTTGGTGAGAGTGACGTAACGCGAGCCCTCGTCCAGGTACAGCCCGACGGTGCGCTGGTTGTCGTAGATGTAGTTGCCGCTGAACGTCGACCCGGGGTTGGCCGAGAGGTTGTAGAGGCTGCCGCCGTCGTGGAACAGCGTCTTGGTGCCGTGGATCCGGTTGCCGGCGACCACGGTGTTCTTCAGCGTCGTGGCCGTGGAGTAGATCGGCTGGTAGTTGTACGTGCCCCGGGCGGAGTAGTCGGGACTGCCGCCCGGGTCGTTCATGCCCCAGCCCCAGCCGACGTCGATTCCGTCGTACGGCAGGGCGGAGACCTCGTTGTGCTCGATGACGGCGTGGGTGACGTACGTGGACAGGATTCCCGCCATGTCCTTGTAGTCCTTGGCCACCCCGGAGATGACGTTGTCGGTGATGGTGATGTTCTGGTTGGTCATCGCCGGGTTGGTGGGGTGGTGCGCGTCGGGCTGCACACCGCCGACCACGATGCCGGCCCCGGAGTCGTCGGTGAAGCTGCTGCCGGTCACGGTGATCCCGGACGCACCGAGGCCGACGCCCGAGGCGTTGGCGTTGGCGTCGTTGCCGATGCCGAGGGCGACCTGACCGAGGTGGGCGAACGAATCCCCGGCGAAGGTGATGTTCGAGGCGGCCGACACCTGCACCGCCGCCGGCGCCTGCCGCCAGCTGTTGCGGGTGGCCTCGAACAGCTGGCAGCCGGACTGGCAGGAGGTGAGGAAGTTCGACGGCTGCTGGTAGGTCTGGCCGAGGAAGGTGCCGGACTGCTGGTCGGCGTAACCGATGTTGCTGCTCGGGGTCAGCCAGGTGCTGTGCGAGAAGGTGACGCCCTGCACGGTGATGTCGTGCGCCGGGGCGCTGTAACTGCCGGAGACCTGCAGCAGCGAGCTCAGCCGCGGCAGCTCCACGTCATGACTCGCGGGGTTCCAGCCGGCCGGCGCCTTGTAGTACAGCTGCCCGGCCTGCGGATCGAGATACCACTGCCCGGCCTTCTTGAGGAACGAGTACGAGTTCTGCAGCTGAAGGCCACCACCGGCGAACGGGCTGGCGAGCGTGTCGTACCCCCAGTTGTTGTTGTTCCAGGCCGGTTGCTGCATCGTGATCGTGGTGCCGGAGATCGACTGCACCGGGGCGAACCGGTCGGTGAACGAGTTCTGGCTCTCCAGCTCGATCCGGTTCTGCGCGGGCAGGGTGGCGAGGTAGTTCAGCGCCGAGTTGACGATCGTCATCCCGGTGGTGGTGAACCGGACGTCGCTGCGATTGATGCCGATCGCGGCCCGCGGCGCCAGCGTGCCGTCGACGTAGAGCTGCCGGGAGTCCGCACCGGCCGGTACCGCCGCCGCGTAGACGTTGTTCGCGCTGTCGTACACGCTCCAGCCGGTGACCTGCCGGCCGCCGGAGAGCACCGGGGTGGCTCCGGGCGCGGCCTGCCAGATCACCCGGTAACCGCCGGTGCCGGAGTCGGCGGCCCCCAGCGAGAGCGGTGCGGCCAGCCGGTAGACGCCGCCGGCCAGCCGCACGACCACGTCGCCGGTCATCGAGCCGGTGAGCGCGCGCACCGCGGTCTGGGCCTGGGTCAGCGAGCACGGCGCCGCCTCGGAGCACGCGGTGCCGCTGCCGGCCGGCGACGCGAACAGCGTGGTCATCGTCGCCGCCTGGGACACGGCGGGGGCGGCCGCGACGAGCCCGAGGGCGGCGATCGCGGTCAGCGCCGCTCTCGCGACCCGGCCGGGTCGGGTTCTGAACGTCATGAGGACTTCTTTCCGAGGTGACGGGGCAGGGGTCAGTGGTAGGCGGCGGCGACGACGCTGGCCTGGACGGCGTTCTCGGTCGCGTCGCTGGGGAAGCCGGCCGTGATGGCACCTTCGAAGAACTCGCCCTGGCCGTTGTGGCTGTTGTCGCCACCGGTGCCCAGCAGCAGCGAGCTCTCCAGCTTCATCGGCGAGTAACCCCGGGGCAGGGCACCGGAGTACGGCGTGGTCAGTCCGCCGCCGGTCGCGTTGCCGTACTTGAGGGTGAAGTTGGTGGTGCCGTTGTTCTTCTCCCACGCCGACACGAACGGGAAGTGCACACCGGAGTTGTTCGGATCTTTGTTGGAGCCGGTGTTGGTGTGGTACATGCCGTTCTCGAGGTCGGCCTCGACCCAGGGGCCGGTGCCGACGCAGGGGCTTTTCGGGTTCCCCCAGTCCGCGAACCAGCAGGCGGTGCCCCACTCGATCGCGTTCATGGTGGCGTTGCCGGTGTCGGTGTGCGAGTTCTCCCCGCTGCCGTAGTCGAAGCAGCACCACTGGTTCACGTAGTTCGACGACGTGATCATGTAGATGCCCTCGGGACGCGACCCGGTGGGGGCGTTCCTGGCGTTGTCGACGCGGTAGCCGACTCCGGGCGTGACCTTCACGCCGTACGCCCGATGGCCGCCGACGGTGATCGGCAGTGCCTTGGCGTCGGCGCCCAGATCGGCCCCGTTGGGGCCGGGGCCCTTCCACAGGCCGCCCCAGGAGATCGGCAGGTCGTTGTGGTTGGTGCTCTGGTCGTAGATCTTGGTGATGGTGCAACCGGCGCTGCCGCAGAACGAGTCCTGGGCGGCGGCGTTGGCCACGCCGCCGGCCGAGAGCAACCCGATGTCGGCGTACGCCTTGTCGGTCGCCCGCTGCACCTGGTAGAGCGGCCCGTTGTAGACCGCGAACAGGGCCCGGGTCGTGCTGTGCGCGCCGATGCACGGGGTGCCGCCGGCGGCGTAGAGGTCGCACGCCTGCGGAGCCGGTGGCGGCGTGGTCGGGCCGGCGCTCGTCGGGGTCGGACCCGGGGTGTCGGTCGGACCCGGGGAACCGGTCGGACTCGCGGAACCGGTCGGACTCGGGGTGTCGGTGGGCGACGGGGTGGGCACGCCGCCCGTGCAGGGGACGCCGTTGACCGTGAACGCGGTGGGCACCGGGTTGCCGCCGGTCCAGGCGCCGTTGAAGCCGAAGGTGACCGTCCCGCCGGAGGCGATGCTGCCGTTCCACGCCGCGTTGGTGACCGTCACCGTGGCGCCGGACTGCGTGAACGACCCGTTCCAGAGCTGCGTGACGGTCTGCCCGGCACCGAACGACCAGGACACCCGCCAGCTGTCGACCGGGTCGCCCAGGTCGGTGACGCGCACGGCGGCACCGAAGCCGCCCGGCCACTGGGAACTGATCTCGTAGGCGACCTGACAGCCCACCGCGGCGTGTGCGGCGGTGGCCGTGGCGATGCCACCGGCGATCAGAACCGACGCGGCGGCCGCTGCCACCGCCCCCCGTACTTTCATGTCGACCCTCCTAGCGGACCGGACGGCTCACGGGGCCGCTCGTGTCGGTGAAGTTAACGTTCACAACGTGACACGTCAAACGACACATGTCTATGTCACGTGGGTGTAACCGCACGCCGGTTTCTCCTCGTCAGGCCGGTCCGGGCGACCGCGTAACGCTTTTTCAGCGGGTCGGCCGGGGCCGGATTCGCCCATCCCGGAAGAACGCCCGCGCCGGAGATCGGCTCTGGACAGTGCGGCGTCGAGACATTTAAATACGTCATATGTCATACGAGTACGACACACCCCGTTCTCGCCGCTGAAACATCGCACGTACCTGGTCATCAAGCAGGAAAGAGCAGCGATGAAGCACATGACAGCCCTGCGTGCCGGAGCTTGCGCGACCGTCGCGCTGATGCTGATCAGCGCCTGCAACCGGACCTCCGACACCGACGCGGCGAGCGGCAAACCGGTGGTCGGCGTCGACTACCCCCGCTCGGACACCGACTTCTGGAACTCGTTCATCAAATACACGCCCAAGTCCGGTGCCGAGCTCGGACTGACCCTGAAGACCACCAACTCGCAGAACGACGTGGCCAAACTGACCGCCAACGTGCAGACCTTCATGAGCCAGGGCGTCCAGGGCGTGGTGATGGCCCCGCAGGACACGGCGGCGATCGCACCCGCGCTCGATCAGCTGGCCGCCAAGAAGATCCCGGTGGTCACCGTGGACACCCGGCCCGACTCGGGCAGCGTGGCCATGGTGGTCCGGGCCGACAACCGGGCCTACGGCACCAAGGCGTGCCAGTTCCTCGGCACCAAACTCGGCGGCAAGGGCAAGGTCGTCATGCTCGAGGGCGGCCTCGACTCGATCAACGGCCGGGACCGGACCGAGGCGTTCGACGAGTGCATGAAGACCTCCTTCCCGCAGATCAAGGTCTTCGGCGAGGCCACCAACTGGGACGGTGCGGTGGCCGCGCAGAAACTGCAGACCGACCTGACCGCCAACCCGGACATCAAGGGCGTCTACATGCAGTCCAGCTTCGCCCTGTCCGGCACCCTCCAGCTGCTCAAGCAGAAGGGCCTGCTGGTCGGCCCGGACGACCCGAAACACGTGTTCGTGGTCTCCAACGACGGCATCCCGGAGGAACTCAAGGACATCGCGGCGGGCCAGATCGACGCCACGGTGTCCCAGCCGGCCGACCTCTACGCCAAGTACGCCCTGTTCTACGTCAAGGCCGCGATGAACGGCCAGACCTTCCAACCCGGCCCGACCGACCACGACAGCACCATCATCCAGGTCCGCGACGGCGTCCTGGAGGACCAGCTGTCGGCCCCCCTGGTCACCAAGGACGGCGCCTCCTACGGCGGCGTGGCCAGCGTCAAGAGCGACGACCCCACGCTGTGGGGCAACAACCTGAGCTGAGCGGAGAGGCAACGGATGAGCGAGACACCGGCCCACGCCGGCACCGGGCGATTTCGCGGCCCGCCACCGATCGTCGAGGCGACCGGCGTCAGCAAGCGGTACGGGCCGACGGTCGCGCTGGACCACGTCGACCTGACCGTGGCGGCCGGCCAGACGCACGCCCTGGTCGGCCGGAACGGGGCGGGCAAGTCGACTCTGGTGTCGATCCTCACCGGGCTGCAGGCGCCGGACGCGGGCCTGGTGTCCTTCGCCGGCCGGCCGGCGCCCCGGCTCGCCGAGCGCGACGCCTGGCGGCAACGGGTCGCCTGCGTCTATCAGAAGTCGACGATCATCCCCGCCCTGACGGTGGCCGAGAACCTGTTCCTCAACCGCTACGACCGCGGCCGTACCGGCCTGGTCGACTGGTCGGCGTCCCGGCGCCGGGCGGTCGAGCTGCTCGCGACCTGGTCGATGGACGTCGATCCGCGTACCCCGGCCGGCGATCTGTCGGTCGAGCAGCGGCAGTTCGTGGAGATCGCCCGGGCGCTGTCGTTCGGGGCCCGGTTCATCATCCTCGACGAACCGACGGCGCAGCTGGACGGCGCCGCGATCAACCGGCTGTTCGGGCGCATCCGCGATCTGCAGGCCCAGGGTGTGACGTTCCTGTTCATCAGCCACCACCTGGCCGAGATCTACGAGATCTGCGACGTGGTGACGGTCCTGCGGGACGCCCGGCAGATCGTCACCGCACCGGTGGCCGAGCTGCCCCGCGCCGACCTGGTCGCCGCCATGACCGGCGACGCCGCCCTGACCGGACGGCGGGCGCCCAACCGCGGCGTGGACGCCGGCCGGTCCCCCGCCTTACGGGTACGCGACCTGACCGGCGCCGACGGCGCCTATCAGGAGGTGAGTCTCGACGTCGGCGCGGGCGAGATCGTCGGGCTCGCCGGAGCCGCCGGCAGCGGGCGGACCGAGGTCGCCGAGACCGTGGTCGGCTGGCGGGCCGCGGCCGCCGGCGAGGTCGAGATCGCGGGCCGGCGGCCACGCCCCGGCAGCGTCCCGGACGCGCTCGCGGCCGGCGCCGGGTTCGTGCCCCAGGACCGCCACCGCCAGGGGCTCGTCCCGGACATGTCGGTCGCCGACAACGGGACCCTGTCCGTGCCGGCCCGGCTCGGACGCTACGGCTTCATCAACACCGGGCGCCGGGACACGATCGCCGCCGGCATGATCACGCACCTGGCGATCAAGACGCCGAGCCCGCACCTGCCGGTCTCCGGGCTGTCCGGCGGCAACCAGCAGAAGGTCGTGATGGCAAGGGCGCTGGCCGACGACCCCAAGCTGCTCGTGCTGATCAACCCGACGGCCGGGGTGGACGTACGGTCCAAGGAGTTCCTCCTGAACAAGGTGCAGGAGACGGCACGGGCCGGGGCCGGCGTCCTGATCGCCTCGGACGAGCTCGACGACCTGCGCGTCTGCGACCGCGTGCTGGTGATGTTCCAGGGCCGGGTGACCACCGGGTTCAGCCACGACTGGCACGACCACGACCTCGTGGCGGCCATGGAAGGAGTGAACCTCGATGCCTGACACCACCGTCGCCGACCCCTCCGCGCCGGACCGGCCGACCACCGCGAGTCACCGGCTCCGCCTCATCGGCGGCCGGATCCCGCTGGCCCGGCTGCGCGACCTCGCCCTGGTCCCCGCGATCGTGATCATCGCGGTGGTCGGGCAGATCGTCAGCCCGGTCTTCCTGCAGACCGACAACCTGCTCAACGTCCTGCAGACGATGTCCGAGATCGCGCTGCTGGTGCTGGCCGAGACGATGATCCTGATCGTCAAGAAGATGGACCTGTCACTCGAGTCCACCATGGGCCTCGCCCCGGGCGTGGCGGCCTGGCTGGTGGTGCCGGCCGGGCCGGGGCACGGACTCGGCCTGCTCGGCGGAGGCTGGGCGATCCCGCTGACCCTGGCCGTCGGCGCGCTCGTCGGTGCCGTCAACGCGCTGCTCATCATCCGCTTCGGGCTCAACGGCTTCATCGTCACCCTCGGCATGCTGATCGTCCTGCGCGGCGGCCTGACCGGCATCTCCGGCGGCCAGACGTTCTTCCGCCTGCCGCCGTCGATGCTCTATCCCGGCACCGCCTCGTGGCTCGGTGTGCCCGCGTCCATCTGGATCTGCCTGACCCTGTTCGCGGTGGCCGTGGTCGTGCTCGGCTGGACCAGCTTCGGCCGGTCCCTCTATGCGATCGGCGGCAACCTGGACGCGGCCAAGGCCGCCGGCATCCGCACCGAACGGGTGCTCGCGATCGTCATCGTCACCGGCAGCGTGCTCGCCGCCCTCGCCGGGCTGCTGCTCTCCGGCCGGCTCGCCTCGGTCGCCTCGGCCCAGGGCAACGGCTACATCTTCACCGTCTTCGCGGCCGCCGTCATCGGCGGCATCAGCCTCAACGGCGGCAAGGGCACCATGTTCGGCGCCTTCACCGGCATCCTGCTGCTGTTCATGATCCAGAACGTGCTGACCCTGGCCGGCATCCCCGCCCAGTGGATCGGCGCCCTCAACGGCCTGATCATCCTGGCCGCCCTGATCGTCTCGCGCATCACCGGCGGCCGGATCCAGGACTGACCGACGCGGCGGCCCGGCCTCGGTAAGGCCGGGCCGCGGTCGCGGCGCCGGCCACGGCCGACGGCCAGCCAGCCGGGCGCGGCGCCGGCCACGGCCGCGGTCAGCCGGAGGCGGCGCCCGGTGGCGTGGCGGCGGCGGCCCGGTAGGCCAGGCCGTGCGCGTCGTCGCAGTGCCCGGCCGGCTCCCCCACGGCGCAGTGGTCGACCTGAAGGGTGCTGTGGGTGAGGTGGTGCCGGGACCGCAGCAGCTCCTCGATCCGGCCCCGGACCGCATGACAGTCCCCGCCGGGCACCACGAGCACGTGCGCCGACAGCGCCGGCTGACCGGAAGTGATCTGCCAGACGTGCAGGTCGTGGACCTCGACCACCTCGTCCATCGCGACGATCTCCGCACCCAGTGCGGCCGGATCGAAGCCGGCCGGCGCCGCCTCCAGGAAGATCCGGCCGGACTCACGGATCAGCCCCAGACCGGCCTTGACCATGAGCACCACGACGACGAGCGTGGCGATGCCGTCCGCTCGGGCGAAACCCGTGGTGACCATGACGACACCGGCGATCGCGGTGGCGACAAAGGCATAAAGATCATTGAGTACGTGCTGGAAGGCCCCCTCGACGTTGAGGCTCGACCGGTTCGCCCGGCTCATCGCCCACGCCGCCGCGATGTTGACGAACACGCCGACCAGGGCGGTGATCAGCACCAGTTGGCCGGCGACCGGAGGCGGGTCGATCAGCCGGCGCACCGCCTCGTAACCGAGCCAGGCCGCGAGCAGCAGCATCGTCAGCCCGTTGGCCTGGGCGGACAGGATCTCCGCACGCTTGAGGCCGTAGGTGAAGCCACCCTTCGGGGCGCGGGCGGCCAGCCGCATGGCGATCAGGGCCAGAACGATCGCGCCGGCGTCGGTGAGCATGTGGGCCGCGTCCGACAGCAGAGCCAGGGACCGCGCGATGATGCCGACGACCACCTCGCCCGCCATGAACGCACCGATGAGCGCGAGCGCCAGCGTCAGCCAGCGCCGATCGGTGTCCGCCGACACACCGTGGTCATGACCAGCATGCCCACCACCGCGCCCGCCCCCGTCCCCCGCTCCGCCGCCGCCCGCCCCGTGCGCATGCCCGTCCTCGCGACCGGCTTCCGCCCCGTGGGCGTGTCCGGCCCCGTGGGCATGTCCGTCCTCATGGGCGTGACCGGCCCCGTGGGCATGTCCGGCCTCATGGGCGTGACCGGCCCCGTGGGCGTGACCGGCCTCATGGGCGTGACCGGCCCCGTGGACGTGACCGGCCCCGTGGACGTGACCGGCCCCGTGGGCGGCCTCCGCACCGTGAGCGGCCGCGGGCGTGGGCGCAGGGCCGGACGTCGGTGCAGGGCCGGACGCGGGCGCAGGGCCGGACGCGGGCCGGGAGTCAGCGGTCGCCATGGTCGGGCCTCTCTGCGAGCGATTCTCGAAACACATGCACGGATTGCCATTATTGCACTCGACAGGCCGAAGGCGCGGGCGGTATCGGCAGAACTCCCGGTCGGAAGCGGCGGAGCCCGCCGGGCGCAAGCGACGAGGCCCACCCGCCGGAGCCGCGGGGCCCGCCTGGTGGAGGCGGCAGCGTGACCTGGCGGCTGAGCCGGGCCGGAGAATGGGTCGGCCGGCGGTCAGGCCGGGGCCCGTCCGCTGGTCTGGACGAACAGGAAACCGTTGAGCAGGACCCGGGGATCGCCCAGAGCCGCGACGGTCGCGGACATGTCCTCGTCGGTGAGACCGTGCGCCGACAGCGCGGGGCGCAGCTGCGGAATCCCGGCCCGGAGCAGGCGGCATCCCGGGCCGCCGCCGCGCCAGCCCGTCGCGTACGACCGGAAGTGGACGTCGGTGAGCCCGGCCGCCTCGAAGGCCGCCGGGGCCCGGTGGGGCCAGTCGTTGTCGTAGCCGAGCGCGGTGAGCGCGCGCACGTGGGCCGTGAGATAGCGGGACAGCACGTCGGCGGTGCCCTCGTCGGGGGCGGACAGCACGAACGCGCCGGGTGCCACCGTGAAGTCGCCGGTGATCAGCACACCGCCGGGGGCCAGGGCGTGGACCATCTGCCGCAGTGCCGCGGCGCGCCGGGGCAGGTGGCCCAGCAGCAAGCGGGCGTGCACCAGGTCGAAGTGGCCCAGCGGATCGCCGGTGACGATGTCGTGCTGCCGCACGGTCAGGCCGGGGCGGTCCGGGATGCGCCGCGGCGCGACGTCGGTGGCGAGCACCTCGCCGGCCCGGTCGGCGAGCCACCCCGCGATGCTGCCGGCCCCCGCGCCGACGTCCAGGCAGCGCCGGCCCGCCGGGTCGAGGACGTCGGTGATGGACTCGTGGCTCTGCCGGTCGAGCAGTTCGGCCAACGCGTCGTGGTGGGCGGCGGACTGCTCACTGGCATTACTGAAGGCGTACCCCGGTCTGGTCATCGGCGGCCACGGTGCCACGGCCGGGCAAGCCCGGCCCGCCGGTGCGGAACGACGGATCGAGCGGCAGGCGCAGGGTCATGGTGGTGCCGTGGCCAGGCCGGCTCACGGCGGTCAGCGTGCCACCGTGCGCGACGGCAAGCTGACGGGCGATCGGCAGGCCCAGCCCGCTGCCCCCGGTGGCGCGCGCCCGCGACGTGTCGGCCCGCCAGAACCGGTCGAAGATTCTCGGCAGGTCGTCGGCGGCGATGCCCACGCCGGTGTCGCGCACGACCACCTCGAGTTCCGCGCCGGCCGGCGCGGCCGTCACGGTGACCGTGCCACCGGCGGGGGTGTAGCGGATCGCGTTCGCCACCAGGTTGCCGATCATCTGGCGCAGGCGCAGCGGGTCGGCACTGAGGACCGGGTCGCCGGCCACCCGCGCGGTGAGCGTGACGCCGGCTCGGGCCGCGCCGGTGTCGTGCGAGTCGCGCACCTGCGTCACCAGGTCGGCGGCATAGACCGGCTCGCGGTGCAGGCGCAGCTCACCGGCGTCGGCGGCGGCCAGGTCGCTGAGGTCGTCGACGATGTGCCGCAGCAGGGTGGCCTCCTCGCGCACCACCTCCAGGACGGTGGACCCGGTCGGCGTCACCCCGTCCCGCGCGGCCTCCAGCCACCCGTGGATGTTGGTCAGCGGGTTGCGCAGCTCGTGCGCGATGTCGCTGACCATGCCGCGCCGTTGGGCCTCGGCCCGCTCCCGTCGTTCGGTCAGGTCGTTGAGGGCGCGCGCCAGATATCCGATCTCGTCGTCGCGGGCGACCGGCATCCGCGCGGACCGTTCGACGGGCTGAGCCGCCGCCTTCGTCAACGCCCGCAACGGCTGGACCAGCCGCCGGCCCACGAGCACGGTGAGCAGGACGGTGGCCAGCAGCACCGCACCGGTGACCCCGACGATGCGCAGGACATTGGCCCGGGACAGGCGGAACACCGGCTCCACCGCGGTGCCGCCCCGGTCGGTGACGAAAAGCAGGGCGGGCGGCGCCACGTAGTCCCGCAATTGCCGGGCGCGGCTCTCCGCGATGCAGGACCGCACGCGCCCCGCGCCCAGGTCGCGCGCTCGGTCCGGCGCGGCCGGCGACAACTGCTCGACCGCGAAGTCGCGGCCGATCACCAGTTTGGTCCCGCGGCTCAGGCCCAGGCAGCGCGCGGTCATCGTGGCCAGGTCGCGCAGAGCCCGCCGCTCGGTGGCGGTGACCAGATAGAACTTGGCCGCGCACAGGCCGGTGACGCCGCTGAAGTCGGAACTGGTCACCTGCACCTCCGGGCGGCCGCTCGGATCGTCGGCGACCCGGCCGGCGACCTGCAACCCGCGCAGACAGCTCAGCCGGGCCTGCGCGACCTGGGTCAGCTCGTCGCGCTCCGGCCGCGGCAGCTTGTACGGCCCCACCGCGCGCTCGTCGATGCGGTCGGCGCTGCCCGTCAACGCCTGGTCGAGCCGCAGCGGGTCGACCGTCGCCGCCGCGCGGACGGTGGCCAGCGACCCGGTTCCACCGGAGTCGGCAAGGATCTCGCGGTCGTCGGTCGTGAGAGTGATCCGCCGGCCGATCGTCGCGGACCGGGCCTCGATCAGGGTCTGGACGCCGGTCCAGTCCCGGTGCGTGGCGCCGTAGGCCACCAGCATGTCGTAGACGCCCTTGTCGTCGGCGAGCGACCGGCCCTGCTCCTGCCGGATGGCCCGGCTGGTGGACTGGGCGGCCAGCCAGGCCGTGGCGGCGATGGCGGCCACGGCGATCAGCACCGAGGTGGCCAGCAGGCGCCCGATCAGGCTGCGGCGAAGCGGCACGCGGCCGGGCGGTGCCGACCCGCCCGGACTCACCGCGGGTCACCGGTCAGCTTGTAGCCCAGCCCGTAAACCGTCACCAGCAAGGCCGGCCGGCGCGGGTTCGCCTCGATCTTGCGGCGCAGGTTCACCACGTGCATGTCGATCGTGCGGGCGGTGGAGCTGCGCTCGACGCCGCGGGTGTGATCGAGCAGCTGGGCGCGGCTGAAGACGCGCTCGGGCCGGGCCGCCATGGCCGCCAGGATGGCGAACTCCCCGGGCGTGCAGTCGACCACGGTGCCGGCGACCTCGACGCGGTGCCGCCCGGCGTCGACGGTGAGCGGGCCCAGCACGTACACCTCGTCGTCGGAAAGGATCGCCGGCCGCCGCCGGCGCAGCAGGGTCTCCACCCGGGCCACCAGTTCCCGGGGGCTGTACGGCTTGGTCAGATAGTCGTCGGCGCCGAGGCCGAGGCCGGTCAGCAGGTCCTCCTCGCTCGACCGCGCGGTGAGCATCAGCACCATCACGTCGCTGTCGCGCCGCAGGACCCGGCAGACCTCCCATCCGTCGATCCGCGGCATCAGCACGTCGAGGACGAGCAGATCCAGCGGTTGACGGCGCGCCCGGGTCAGCGCCGACCGGCCGTCGTGGACCACCGAGACCTCGTGGCCGGCCGCCCGCAGGTATTGGCCCAGCAGGTCGGCCTGCCTCCGGTCGTCCTCGGCCACGAGTACGTGCGCACACACGGCCGCGACTATAGATCGGTGAGTCGAGCGGTCGGACCGCCCACGGTCAGGAGACCCGGACGGTCATCGTGCTGGCCTCCTGGCGGACGATCTCGATCCGCACGCCGACCGCGGGCAGCTTCACCCCCCAGGGCGCACCCTCGTAGAAGTACTGCTCGGTGTCGTCGAAGACGGGCTGGGCGCGGCCGCCGGCGATCCGTTGCGCCTTGCCGTCGAGGTGCAGGGTGAGCGATTCGGCCGGGAACTTGCTGAACGTCGCGTCGTACATCTGCACGCCGGAATCCCAGAGCGCGCCGGCCGGGTTCGTCAGGGGCCGCGGGTGCGCGTCGATGTTCAGGTTGCGGCCCTGACCCGGGCGCGCGCTGATGCAGTTGCAGAATTCCGCGGTGTTGTCGTAGGTGACCAGCAGACCGTTCTGGTACGAGAAGTTCTCGATCCACTTCGGCCTGGTCGAGCTCCAGCCGTAGTTGAACGCCCCGTTCTTGAGGTTGCGGTCGTAGGAGACGGGAGCGCGGTACGCGGCGACGTACGACTGCGGGGTCTTCTCGACGCCGGTGGAGTCCTCGACGACGAAGCCGTCGAGCGTCCAGGTGCTCGGCTGCTCGGCACCGTCGCTGAGGACGGTCGTGCCGTCCTTGGTGACGGTGATCTCGTCGCCGAAGAAGCCGCTGCTGGACGAGCCCGCCAGGGACCGGTAGCGCAGCCGCAGCTGGATCCGCCGGCCTGCCTGGGCGTCCAGCGCCACGCTCAGGTCGGCCCATTCGTCGCCGTTCTCCTTGTCCGCGGTCGTGCCGGTGAGCGCGGGCCGGCCGTCGGCGTCCCGGCCGAACGCCGCGCCCCGGACGGTGCCGTCGAGCGCGGTCCAGGTGCCGCCGCCGTCGGTGGAGGCCTCGACGGAGACGAAGTCGAGGTCGGTGTCGAGGGAGTAGCGGGCCTTCATGGTCAGCCGGGCGGTCGCCGCGCCGGTCAGGTCGAGCTCCCGCGTCATGGTGGTGTCGGCCGCGGATCCGGCCCCGGAGAAGTACTGCCGTTCGCCCGCGGCGGGCGCGCCGAGGTCGGTCGGGGTCTCCAGGTCGGGCAGGGTGACGACGAGGGCCTGCGGCCGGGTGGTGCGGTATTCGCTCGGGCCGAGGTCGACGGTGTGCTTCTCCCCCGCCCGGACCGACCGGTGGTCGAGCCAGCCGAGTTGCAGCTTGCCCCACGCACCGATGTCGGCGGCGCGGACCCCGAGCGGGCCGCCGGCCGCACTGAGGTGGCCACCGGTGCTGCCGAGCAGGTTCCACGCCTCGGCGTTGTCCACCGAACGGTCGAGGGGGTCGTAGTCGTCGCGGAGCCCGAGATCATGGGTGTACTCGTGGGCGAAGACGGTCAGCCCGCCGTTCTCCGGCATGATGGTGTAGCCGCCCACCCACAGGTCGGTGCCGCCGATCCGGACGCCGCCGCGTTTGTTGTCCGCGGGTCCGGCCTCCCCCTCGAGCTGCGCGAAGGCCCACGCGCGGTGCGCCCAGATCGCGTCCTCGCCCTGTTCCAGCACCCCGGTGGCCCGGTCGTCGCCGGCGTGCACGATCTGGAACCGGTCGAGATATCCGTCCGGTTCGGCGAAGTCGCCGTCGCCGTCGAAGTCGTCCGGGTCCTGGGCGTCGTAGGTGGCGAGCTTCGCCGTGAGTTCGGCGTCCGTGCGCCCGGCCGCCTTCTCGCGGGCGATCCAGGCCGTGACCGCGTCCTCGATCAGCTCGCCGATGTGGTCGCCGTCGCAGGCCCCGTCGGCGGTGCAGAGGCGGCCGTAGCGGGCCTCGTTGTAGCGGACCTTGACCCAGTCGGTGACCTCGCCCTCGATGCTGTAACGGCCGGCCGACTGCTTCTGGAAGTACGACTTCATCGTGTTCTCGCCCGAGCCGAAGAGCAGGTCGTCGTAGTGCCGGCGGTCGTAGTCGGCCTGCCACACCGAGCTGTTGTCGACGGCCGGGTCGGGCTTGGTGATGCGGTTGTGCCGGGGTCCGTCGAAGACGGTCGGGCCGGGCACGTCCGGTTCGGTGTCGACGTCCGGGTAGTCGGGATGGCGTTCGTCGCCGAATTCGGCCAGGATCACGAAGACCTTGTCGGTCTTCTCGCGGGCCAGTTCGACGTACTGGTCGGCCCGGCCTCCGCGGCCCATCCGGGCGACCAGGCCACCGCCGCGGCGGACCGGCTCGATCTTCCCGCGCAGCACCCCGTCGACGGCCTCCTGGCGCATCCGGTAGCGGCGCTCCTCCCACGGTGCGAACCGGAGATCCGGCCGCTGCGGCGCTGCCCGGTGGGTGACCGCGGACGGCCGCACCCCCGTCCCGGCGTGCGCCAGCACGGGAACCGCGATCCCCATCCCGACCACTACCGTCGCACCCAGCAGTGCCGCGCTGGTTCTGCGCACGTGCCCTCCCCTTGCTTCCCGCTCGCCTGTCCCGTGTCGCCGGCCGGCGACGCAGCGCAGATCGTGGCAGGTCGATGTCAGGGAATCGTCAGGTCGGGCCCGGCCGGCCCGCGGCGGCGGCTAAGCAGTCCGGTCGGTGGCGGCCTCGGCGAGGGCGATCAGCACGGAACGGCCCGGCTCGGCGAGCTCGGCCGGGCCGAGTGCGGCCACGGCGCGTTCCAGCAGGTCGCCGATCATCCGTTCGACGGCGGCCGGTGCGCCGGTGTCGGCGATGACCTGCCGCAGGGTGTCGACACCGGCGGCACCGAGGGTCCGGTCACCGAGAAGCGAATCCAGGACCGCTTCCTGTCCGCCGGTCGCGCGCTCGTAGGCGAGCGCGATCAGCACCGTACGCTTGCCCTCGCGTAGGTCGTCGCCGGCCGGCTTGCCGGTCCGGTGGGTGTCGCCGAAGACCCCGAGCAGGTCGTCGCGGAGCTGGAAGGCCTCGCCGAGCGGCAGGCCGAAGGCCGAGAAGCGGCCCAGCAGCTCATCGTCCGCCCCGGCGAGCCGGCCACCGAGCAGCAGCGGGTGCTCGACGGTGTATTTGGCGCTCTTGTAGTGCATCACCCGGCGAGCCCGGTCGGCCGCGCCGCCCCGGCGTCGGTCGGCTCGGGCCTGTTCCAGCAGGTCCAGATACTGCCCGCCCATGAGCTGGGTGCGCATGCCGGTGAAGATGCCGTGGCCACGGCGCAGGTCGGCCGGGTTCAGGCCGCTGCTCGAATAGAGCTCGTCGCTCCAGGTCAGGCAGAGGTCACCGGCGAGGACCGCGGCGGACAACCCGAAGTGCTCGGCGTCGCCGCTCCACCGGCCGTCGCGGTGCAGGGCGGCGAACCGGCGGTGCACCGCCGGGGCGCCCCGGCGCAGGTCGGAGCCGTCCATCACGTCGTCGTGGATGAGGGCGGCGGCCTGCAGGAACTCCAAGGACGCGGCCGCCGCCACGGCCGCCGGCTCGTCGGGCGCTCCGGTCGAGCGCCACGCCCAGTAGCAGAACGCGGGGCGCAGCCGCTTGCCGCCGTCCATCAGGTCGGCCACGTAGCGGATCAGTGGCGCGCAGTCGTCGCTCACGTCGGCGAGGATCTCGGTCTGCCGGGCGAGGAACTCGTCGATCACCGTTCGTACGCGATTGCGCAGATCCGCCACCTCCAGCGGGGAGCGTTGCGGTGCCTCGGTCAATTGTTCGCTGGATCGCGACTGCATGGCGGCTACGGAGCCTTTCGCCTAATGTTTCGCCCGTGATCAATCTTGTTATACAAGTAGCTAGATAATCTCGCTACCTTAGAGCCGTATGATGTCGTGGTGAGCAGGCGAGAACCGCACAGATCCAGCGAAGTCGCCCTCGCGCTCCGAGACGTGTTGCAGGCCAACGGCGAGGCGACGCATAGCCTCGCCGACCGCCTGGGCATCGGTGTCAACGACGCCGTCGCCATGGATCACCTCCTCAGCAACGCCGCCGGCCTCGGCCCGACCGAGTTGGGCCAGCGCCTGGGCATCCGGTCCGCGTCGGCGACCGTGCTCGTCGACCGGCTCGAATCGGCCGGGCACGCCCAGCGGGTCGCTCACCCGTCCGATCGCCGGCGGCAGACGGTGGTGGCCACCGACCACGCCCGCGTGGAGGTGATGGACGCCTTGGCGCCACTGCTGCGCCGGGTCGAGGAGGCGGCCGGCCGGCTGACCCCCGAGGAGGCCGGCGCCACTGCCACGTTCCTGCGACAGGTCGCCGCGGCGATGCGTGACTACGCCGCCGAGGCGGGCACCGGCGGCAAGGCGGACGGGTGAGCCCGGACGTGGCCGGACCGCGGAGGTCCGGGGCAACCGCCGGCCGGGCGGAAAGCGAACCATCAGGAGAACTGGCGATCGGAAGGGAGGTCGATGAGCTCCGACGACGAACTCGCCGAGCGGTTACGCGCCGGCGACGAGACAGCGTTGCGGGCGGCCTACGACCGGCACGGCGCCGCGGTGCTCTACCTGGCGCAGCGGCTGCTGGGCAACCGGGCGGACGCGGAGGACGTCACGCAGGTGACGTTCGTGGCGGCCTGGACCGGCCGGGACGGGTTCGATCCGCAACGCGGCAGCATGCTCGGCTGGCTGCTGGGTATAGCACGGCGCAAGGCCGTCGACCGCCTGCGGTCGGCGGCCCGTGAGGACCGGGTGACCGAGACGGTACGAGCCCAGCTCGCCCCGTCCGAGGAGGCGGAGACCCCGGAGAAGGTCGTCGACCGCCTCGTGGTCGCCGACGAGCTGAGCCGGCTGCCCGAGGAGCAGCGGCGGACCCTGGAACTGGCGTTCTTCGATGATCTGACCCACCCCCAGATCGCGGCGGTGACCGGGTTGCCGCTGGGCACGGTCAAGAGCCACATCAGGCGTGGAATGGCGAACCTGCGACGGCGTTGGGAGGTGGACGGTGCGGCATTTGGATCCCGATCGGCTGGTGCTACTCGCGCTCTCTGAGGAACAGCAGGAGTGGAGCGAGTCCGACCACCTGCGGCAGTGCGCCGCCTGCCGGCACGAGATGGGCGCCCTGCGCGACGTCGCGGACATCGGCTCCCAGGTCCAGGACCTGCGCGACCTGCCCCCGCCGCCGGAGCACCTCTGGCGGGCCATCGAGGCCGACGCCGGCCTCCGGCCGCAGCCGGTCACGCCGGTGGCGCCGGTCATCGAGCTCACCGCGCCGCGCCGCGCCCGCCCCCGCTGGCTGGTCCCGGTGCTCAGCGCGGCCGCCGCGGCGGTGGTGGCGGTGGCCGGCACGATCGCGGTCGGCCGGTTCGCCGACCGGGCCCCGGCCGAGCGGGTCACCGCCCGCGCGACCCTGGCGCCGCTGGCGGCCGTCCCGGCGACCGCGGGCGGCGACGTGCGGGTGCTCGCCGACGGAAAGGTGCGCATCGACGTCCGGAACCTCCCGCTGACCACGGGTTTCCACGAGGTGTGGCTGATCGACCCGGACGACACCACCAAGATGGTCGCCCTGGGCAACCTGCCGGCCCGCGACGACGCGGTGCTGCCGGTGCCGCCGGGCACCGACCTCAACCTGTACCGCCTGGTCGACGTCAGTGACGAACCGCACGACGGCGACGCCACCCACTCGGGGCGCAGCCTGCTGCGCGGAACTCTCACGTATTAGTCCGGGAGAACCGCATCCAAACGAAACCGGCCGAGCGAAGTACGGGGTGGTGGCGCCGCTGCCACCGCTCCGTACTCCGAAAGGACGCACGAAGATGAGGTTCACCAGGGTCGCCGTCGTGGCCACCGCCGCCGTCGTCGCCTCCGCCCTCACCGCCGCGCCGGCCTCGGCCCACGGCACCAAGCCGTTGAAGACCAAGTCGCTGGCCGCGGTGCTCACCGCCGACAAGAGCGGCTTCGACCGCAACGGGCAGGACTACGACATCCTGACCGCCGCCGTCCAGGCCGTCCTGAAGGCCAAGCCGGCCAGCCCGGTCGGCGTGCTCGCCGACGGCAAGACGGCGCTGACCGCGTTCCTGCCCAACGACCTCGCGTTCGAGCGCCTGGTCGCCGACATCCAGCACACCAAGCGGCTGCCCGGCGAGAAGGCGGCCTTCACCGCCGTCGCCGGACTGGGTATCAACACCGTCGAATCGGTGCTGCTCTACCACGTCGTGCCGGGTGCCACGATCACTGCCCGGACGGCACTGAAGTCCGACAACGCCATGCTGACCACGGCCGCCGGCTCGAAGATCAAGGTCGACGTCTACGGCCACTGGCGTAAGCGGATCGCCCTGATCGACGCCGACCGCAGCGACCGCAACCCGCGGGTCATCCGGTTCGACATCAACAAGGGCAACAAGCAGATCGCGCACGGCATCGACCGGGTGCTGCGCCCGATCGACCTGCCCTGATCCACTTCTGACGGGCGCGTGGCGGTGACGCCGCGCGCCCGTCGGCGTGTGCGCCCACCGGCCGGCCTCGTCGGTATCGTCGGTGCCCGGCCCACCCATGACATTTGTCGCACCGCTCCCAGGACGAACGGGCCGGTGCGCACCACCGTCGTGGTGCCATCGTGAAGGGCGTGACTATGACGGCGGATGTGGTGCGGCTCCGACCCCCGATGCACCGGGTCAACCCGCGGGCCCGGTGGTACTGGGCGGCACGGGCGGCGGTGCTGTGGATCGTGCTCCTGGTCCCTCAGGTGATCTGGTGGGTGGCGGACAGCGGCGAGGCGGAACTCCCCCATGTGCTCGTGGGGGTGGCCTGGGCGGTGCTCGCCGCCGTCCACCTGATCGTGATGCCCCAGTGGCGTTACCGGGTGCACCGATGGGAGGCCACCGACACCGCGGTCTACACCCAGACCGGCTGGCTCAGCCAGGAACGACGGATCGCTCCGATCTCCCGGGTGCAGACCGTGGACAGCGAGCGCGGACCGATCGAGCAGCTGTTCAAGCTCGCCAACGTGACCGTGACCACCGCTTCGGCGGCCGGCCCGCTCAAGATCGACGGATTGGCCGCGAAGGACGCCGAGCAGCTGGTCGCCGACCTCACGACCCGGGTCGGGCACACGCTCGGCGACGCGACATGACCACCGCGGTCGGCCGGCCCACCGACGCCCCGGCCGACACCGGCGACGGCTGGCGGCGCCTGAGCCCGCGGATGCTTGCCGTGCATCCGGTCATGGAGTTGCGGCGCCTGGTCTTCCCGCTCATCGCGGTGGTGCTGGGCCTGCGCAGCGGCAACAGCGGCGAGGGCGGCTGGTGGGCGCTGGGGATCGGCGGCCTCGGCATCGTCGTCGGGTTCCTGCGCTACTTCACCACCTCGTTCCGGATCACCCCGACGCACGTACAGGTGCGCCGCGGGCTGCTGCGCCGCCGGACGCTGACCGTGCCGCGCGATCGGATCCGCACCGTCGACGTCACCTCGAACCTGCTGCACCGCATCTTCGGTCTGGCCCGGGTGACCGTCGGCACCGGACAGACCGACAAGAAGAACGACGGGGTCAAGCTGGACGGGCTGAGCGCCGCGGCGGCCGAGAACCTGCATCGCGAGCTGCTGCACCGCCCGGCGCCCGGCCCGGCCGCACCGGCCGGCGGGCCGGCCCCGGCAGCCACCGCCGAAGACGCGCCCGAGTCGGTGCTGGCGACACTCGCCCCGGCCTGGATCCGGTTCGGACCGTTCACCCTGTCCGGCCTGGTCGCCATCGGCGTGCTGTTCGGCCTCGGCTCCCGCCTGGTCAACGAGGGTCACGTCGACCTCGCGGACGTCGGCGTCGTGCACGATTCGCTCGACTATCTGCGCGACGCACCACTGCCGGTGGCGATCGCCCTGGTGACCGCCGCCGTGATCGTGTTCACCGTGCTCGCGTCGACCATCGGCTACGTCCTGACGTTCTGGAACTTCCGGCTCAGCCGGCATCGCAGCGGCACCCTGCACGTGCGGCGGGGCCTGCTCACCACCCGCAGCACCACGATCGAGGAACGCCGGCTCCGCGGGGTGGAACTGAGCGAACCGCTGCTGCTCCGATCGGTGCGCGGCGCCAAGGTGCTGGCCATCGCCACCGGCCTGCGCGTCGGCCGGGGCGCCGACCGGGGCGGCTCGATCCTGCTGCCGCCCGCGCCCCGAGCGGTCGCGGTGCGGGTGGCCGGCACGATCATCGACGACCCGGAGCCGATCACGGTGGCGCTCGTCGGGCACGGCCCGCAAGCCGCCCGCCGCCGGTTCACCCGGGCCGCCTCGGTCAGCACGATCCTGATCCTGTTGGTGCTGCTCGCGGTGCTGCTCACCGGCACGTCATGGTGGACGTTCGGGGCGGCGCTGCTCCTGCTGCCGCTCGGCGCGCTGCTGGCCGCCGACCGGGCCGCGAGCCTGGGCCACGCGCTCACCGGGAACTGGTTGGTCAGCCGGTACGGCAGCCTGGTGCGCCGCCGCCACGTCCTGCAGAACGACGCGGTCATCGGCTGGAACCTGACCACCTCGATGTTCCAGCGCCGGGTGGGCCTGACCACGCTGATCGCCACGACGGCCGGCGGTCGGCAGCAGTACGCCGTTCCCGACGTCCCCGAGGCCGAGGCGATCCGGGTGGCCCGCGCCGCCGTCCCCGGCCTGCTGGACCAGTTCCTCGCCGGCTGACCCGGCACGCCTCGGCGTAAAGCGCGCGGAATAGTTAGCCGTACGATTGTTTCGCGCGCTCATAACGCTTTTTCATTGCGTTTTTCGTGCGTCTGCAGCATCGAGCAGCAATCCCATTGTTCTGTGGACACGGCGGTAAAACACGCAACATTCGCGGTCGATGCATCAATCGATGACCATCACTTGACATGGTTGTTTCCGCCGCTTTACGGTCCGCCGAACCGCTCCGGTCACGCGCAACGCCTGACCGAAACCATTGGAGACTCTCGATGCGCCTGTCAGCACTTCCCCCGGCGGCCAGGCCGCGGCCACGTTCCCGCCCCCGCGCCGTCGCCACCGCGGTATCGCTGGTCCTGGCCCTCGTCGGCGCGACGCTCACCGGGCTCACGTTCGGCGCCTCGTCACCCGCCTTCGCCGCCACCACCGCCGGCTGCGGCAAGGCGCCCACGCTGACCAGCGGCGCGCGCACGCTGCAGAGCGGCGGGCAGAACCGGTCCTACATCCTGCGGATCCCGAACGGCTACGACCGGAACCGCCCGTACCGGCTGTTCTTCGGATTCCACTGGAACGGCGGCACGGCCAACGACGTGGACTCCGGCGGCTCCGACGGGGCCGTCTGGTCGTACTACGGGCAGCGGCAACTGGCCGGCGACAGCGCGATCTTCGTCGCGCCCCAGGGCAACGGCAACGGCTGGGCCAATCCGAACGGCCAGGACACCGCATTCGTCGACGACATGATCCGGGTGATCGAGAACGACCTGTGCGTCGACACCACCCAGTTGTTCGCCCTCGGCTTCAGTTACGGCGGCGGGATGAGCTATGCGCTGGCGTGCGCCCGGGCCAACGTCTTCCGTGCGGTCGCGGTCTATTCCGGCGGGCAGCTCAGCGGGTGCGGCGGCGGTGCTCAGCCGATCGCGTACATGGGTGTCCACGGCATCGGCGACCCGGTGCTCAACATCTCGGCGGGCCGGTCCCTGCGCGACACGTTCGTGCGCGCCAACGGCTGCACCGCGCAGAGCCCACCGGAGCCGAGGCAGGGCAGCCTCACCCACATCGTCACCACGTACTCCGGATGTCGCGCCGGATATCCGGTGGTCTGGGCCGCGTTCGACGGCGGGCACACCCCCGGCCCGGTGGACGGCGGCGGTGACAGCGGCGCTCGCACCTGGACCAAGAACGAGGTGTGGAAGTTCTTCAGCCAGTTCGCCGGCAGCACCCCGACCTCCGGGCCGACGTCCGGCCCGACCTCCGGGCCGACCTCCGGGCCCACGTCCGGCCCGACCTCCGCACCGCCCACGACCCCGCCGGCGGGCACCGCGGGCTGCCGGGTGACGGCGACGGTGAACGGCTGGAACAGCGGCCTGACCGAGAACCTGACCATCACCAACACCGGGAGCACGGCCCTCAACGGCTGGGCCCTGACCTTCACCCTGCCGGCCGGGCAGGCGATCACCAGCGCCTGGAACGCCTCCTACACCCCGGCGTCGGGCCAGGTGACGGCCCGTAACGTCGCCTACAACGCCGCACTGGCCCCGAACGCGTCGGTCAGCATCGGCTTCCAGGCCACCCACACCGGCAACGCGGCGGCCCCGGCCGCGTTCGCGCTCAACGGCGCGGCCTGCGCCACAGCCTGACGACACCCGAGCGCCGGAAACGGCACAGGGCCCGGAGCGTACGGCTCCGGGCCCTGGACGGGTGACGTGGGTGTCGCCACCGATCAGGTGTTACGGGTTGACGGTGAGCAGGTGGGCCTTGAAGGCGGAACCGAAGGTCTCGGTCGGCGTCCCGTTCCAGTCGAGGATCAGGTCGTTACCGCTGGAGCCGCAGACGCCCCACGGGTTCCAGGTCCACGCGAGGTAGCCCACGCCGTTCTGATCCGCCCAGTTCATGACCTTGTCGATGTAGTCGTGCGCACAGGTGTCCTGGCCGATCTCGCCGGCCACGACCGGCACCTTGGCGGCCACCGCCCCGATGGTCCGGTCCCAGCACGCGGTGTCGACGCAGCCGTTGAAGTTGTACGTGTGCCACGACGCCATCAGGTTGCCGGTCGGGTCGACCGGCTTGTAGGCCAGCCACTGCGACAGGTCGTTGGTCCAGGTCAGGCCGGCGCTCATGACCACGTTCGTGGCCCCGGTCGCGCGGACCGCGTCGAGCAGGTCCTGCATGCCGGCGACCTCGTAGGTGATGCCGGTGCAGGTGCCGCCGTCCCGCAGGCAGGTCCACTCGGCGGCGGGGTTGGCCCAGTTGTCGGGACCGTCCGGCCAGGGCTCGTTGAACAGGTCGAAGATCACCGCGTTGTTGCCCTTGAACATGGTGGCCACGCCGGTCCAGAACTGCGGCGCGTACTGCATGTCGGGCATCGGCTTCTGGCAGGTGGCGGCGACGTCCGCGCAGGCGGAGATGTTGCCGGTGTACTGCCCGTGGGTCCAGTGCAGGTCGATGATCGGCGTGATCCCGTTGGCGACGAGCGCGTCGGCGTAGGCCTTGACCTCCTTCTGGTAGGCGGGCCCGCTGGGCGAGCCGCCGAGGCCGAGCCAGCAGTCCTCGTTGAGCGGGATGCGCACCACGTGGATGTTCCACGCCTTCATGGCGTCGATCCCGGCCTGGTCGACCGGGCTGCCGTCCCACATGCCCTTGCCCTGGATGCAGGCGAACTCGCCGCTGGAGCGGTTGACGCCGAGCAGCCGGTAGGTCTTGCCGGCCGAGGTGACCAGCTTGTTGCCGGCGACGTGCAGCTGCGGGGCGGCACCACCGGTCGGCGGGGTCGTCGGCGGCGTGGTGGGCGGGGTCGTCGGTGCGGTGGTCGGCGGCGTGGTGGGCGGGGAGGTCGGCAGCGTGCTCGGCGGCTGGGTCGGCGGGGTGGTGATGCCGCCGGTGCACCGGATGCCGTTGACGCTGAACGAGGCCGGGATCGGGTTGGCGCCGGACCAGTCGGCCAGGAAGCCGAGCGAGGACACGGTGCCGCCGGTGGCGACGGCTCCGTTGTAGGACAGGCTGGCCGCGGTGACGTGGGCGCCGGCCTGGGTCCAGGCGGCGTTCCAGCCCTGGGTCACCTTCTGTGCCGTGTTCGGGAAGTCGAATTCCAGTTTCCAGCTGGTCAGCGGATCACCCAGGTTGGTGAAGCTGACACTGCCCTGGAATCCGCCCTGCCATTGGCTGGTCACGGTGTAGCTGGCGGAACAGCCGGTGGTGGCGGCCGATGCGGTGGACACCGCCACGGTACCTGCGACTAACAGGCCGGCCGCCGCGGTTGCCACGAGGGCAACGCGGTGTTTCATGAGGTTCTCCTCCTCTGGGGACAGCGACTTGGGAGCGCTCCCATCAGAGTCCGGCATCTTTCTTAGTTAAGTCAAGATATTGATGGTCGCGAGCCCGGACTCAGCCGCGCATCGCCGACTGCAGGACGAGCGCGGCGGCCCCGGTCGCCGAAGCGGTGGCGGCGGCCAGGGACACCGTGACCGACACGGACCGGTGCCACGTGCGCGCGTCCGCCGCGGCCAGCCGGGCGCTGATCGCCGGCCCGTAGACGAACGAGGCGGCGGCGAAGCCCGGCCCGGTGAGCACGAGCAGATCCACGTCGACCAGGTTGACCAGCGACTCGGCGGCGGCGGCCAGATAGCGCGCCGACTCCTCGAGCAGGGCGCGGCAGGCGGGCGCACCGGCCCGGGCCGCCCGGGCGACGGCGGCGAACTCGGCGGTCGTGCTGCGCCGGGCGCTCGCGTCCAGCGCCGCCTCGTCGGCCGCGGCCGGATCGGCCAGGGCGGCCTCGACCACCACCTGCGGGCCGGCCAGAGCCTCCAGGCAACCGCGGCTGCCGCACCAGCACGGCGGCCCGTCGATCTGCAGGCAGAGGTGCCCGAACTCGCCGGCGTTGGCGTGCCGGCCCCGCAGCGCCACGCCGTCGAGCACGATGCCGGCGCCGATGCCGCCGCCCATGTAGAGCGCGGCGAACGAGCGGGCCGCCGCCACCCGTGCCACCCAGTACTCCCCCACCGCGGCGGCGGTGGCGTCGTTCTCCAGCAGCACCGGCCAGCCGGTCGCCTCGGCGAGGCGCCTGTCGAGGTGCTCTCCGTAGCGGCCCCAGCCGGGTGAGATGCCGGGCCGTACCCGCGGACCGGCCCAGACCAGGCCGATGCCGAGGCAGCGGGCGCGGTCGATGCCGGAGCCGTCGACCAGGCCGCCGATGTCGGCGACCAGGCGGCGCACGATGGCGTCGGCATCGAGACCGGCCAGGGTGGGCCGGGTCATCCGGGAGATGATCCCGCCGGTCTGCCCGGTCAGCACATAGGTGGTGCCGTCGTCGTCCAGGTGCGCGCCGACGGCGATCCGGGCGGCCGGGTCGAGGCGCAGCATCGTGCGCGGCTTGCCCCCGGTCGGGGTGCGGCCGGTCTCGACCACGAGCCCCTCGTCGAGCAGCCGGCGCACGGTGGTGGAGACGGAGGCCTCGGTGAGTCCGGTCATCGCGGACAGCTCCACCCGGCTCAGCGGCTCGGCGGCCCGGATCGCGTCCAGGATGGCCGCGCGGGCGCCGTTGCGGCGGCCCCGGCCACCGTTCACGCTGCCGCCTCCGCGTCACCGGCGACCGGGCTCGGCCGGAACGTGCCGCCCGTCGTCCGCGCGCCGTTGACGACTTCGTTCATCTGCCTAAGATATTGGATCGACGGCCATCGGTGAATGCCCCGCTCGAGGTGGAGCCGCGACGACAGGAGCGGTCCCCGTGCCCGAGACGACAACCCCCGCCGCGCCGGCGGTGACCCGCTGATGTCGGGCACCATCGGACTCGTCCTCACCGCCACCCTCGCACCACGGGTCGGTGTCGAGCCGTTCTTCATCGACCTGGTCGCCGGCCTCGAGGACGTGCTGATGCCGGCCGGTGGCATGGTGCTCCTGCTGGTCGTCGAGGACACCGCCGAGGAGCTGGCCACCTACGAACGCTGGGCGGCCGACCGGACCGTCGACGCGGTGGTCGTGGTCAACCTCGTGCACGGTGACGCCCGCCCGGCCCGGCTGGTCGCCCTGGGCCTGCCCGCCGTCCTCGCCGGCCGCTGCCCCGGGCCGGCCGGGCTGAGCAGCGTGGTCGCCGACAACGCGGGCGCGATCCGGGCCGCGATGAAGCTGCTCGCCGGGCTCGGCCACCACACCATCGGCCGGGTCAGCGGACCCGCCGCGCTGCTGCACACCGCCGAGCGTACGGCCGAGATGCGCGCCTGCGCGCAACGGCTGCGCGTCGGCGTGCGCATCGTCGAGGCCGATTACAGCGCCGAGGCCGGCGTCCGCGCCGCCCGCCGGCTGCTCGCCGGCCCCGAGCCGCTCACCGCGATCGTCTTCGACAACGACGTGATGGCGGTAGCCGCCGAGGAGGATCTGGTGCGCTCCGGCGTGGCCGTGCCGGACCAGGTCAGCCTGCTCGCGGGGGACGACTCGACGCTGTGTGAGCTGGCGATGCCGCCGCTGTCGGCGATGAGCATCGACGTGCACGAACACGGCGTCACGCTCGGCCGGGCCGTGCTGGACGTGCTCGACGGCGAACCGCACCGCGTCTATCCCGGCCCGCCGATCCAGGTCCGTCTGCGGGCCAGCACCGGCCCGGCCCCGTCCGCCGGCTGACCGATCGGCCGACGCGGGGTGGCCCGCCGCGTCCTCGGGGACACGGCGGGCCACCCCGCGGACGCGGTGCGCTCAGGCGCAGTTCTTGCCCTTGTTGAGGCAGGCGGCGATGCGCTGCATGGTCTGGACGGAGTTGACGTTGACGAAGTCGTTGTGATCGGAGAACGGGTTGTGGTTCTCCTCCGGGAAGGAGTCCAGCGCGTACTGTCCCTTGGCCTGCACGTCCTGCGGGATGTCGTAGGAGATGGTGATGCGCAGCTGCGGGATGGCGACGAAGCCCGACTGGCAGGCGCCGGTCTTCTTGTCGGCGAAGGCCAGGTGGGCGCGGTGGTTGGCGCTGTCGGTGTTCTTGCCGTCCCAGCAGCCCGGGAAGTCCTGCACCCGCTGGACCTGGCTGCCTTGCGGGCAGATCGGGTATTTGTCGGAGAGCCGGTCGGTGAAGCCGGAACAGGTCCAGGTGGCGCGGGCGTTGGCCGGGCCGCGGCTGGTGGGCTTGGCGTCCCCGGTCAGCGCGCGCAGGAACTTCGGCATGGGGACGACCTTGCTGGTGGCGTTGCCCCGGTACTCGATGAGCACCTTCGCGGGACGGACGATCCCGCCGGTGTTGTTGGGCAGCTCCAGGTTGGGGCCCTGCGGGTCGGGCAGCGCGGTGCCGCTCGGTGCGGGTGTCGCGCCGCCACCGTTCTGGCCGCCACCGTTCTGCCCGCCACCGTTCTGCCCGCCACCGTTCTGGCCGCCACCGTTCTGGCCGCCACCGTTCTGGCCGCCACCGTTCTGGGCGTTGCCGTCGACGGTGCAGGCGGCCAATTTCGCCAGGCCCTGCGGTCGGGGGCCGGTGCGGCCGATCGCGATGGCGATCCGGTCGAGGACGGCGGTGCGCTTGGCCTTCAGCGGACCGAGAATGGCGTTGTCGACGAAGTCGGGGCCGCCCTGGCCGCGGGTGGTGACCAGGCGCTGGTTGGCCTCGGAGATCTGCCGGTCCAGTTCGGCGAGGCTCCGATTGACCTCGTCGAGCGCCGACGAGGGCACCCCGGGCAGGTTCGCCCGGACGCCGGGGCACCGCACGCTCGGGTTGGCCACCGAGCCGGCCTTGGTGGACGCGGTGTGGCCGCTGTGCGTGCCGGCGTGGATCCCGTCGTAGCTGACGTCGCACTCGGTGAGCGACACCATGCTCGCGGGCTGACGACCACCGGCGGCCCGGATCATGTCACCGATCTGCGAGATGGCGGCCGCCCGCCGGGTTCGCAGCCCGTCGAGCACCTGGTTGTTGAGCCGCACGTCGACCCCGCGGGTGGCCAGCACCCGCCGGCCCGCCGACACGGTCAGCTGGTCCAGGTCGGCGAGCAACCGGTCGACCTTCGCCTTGGCGGCCGCCGGAACGGCCGGGAGCCGGTCGCGGACCGACGGGCAGACCACCGTTCCGGACGTGGTGGACAGCGCCTGCTGAACCGAGTTGTCCCCGGCCCGCACCGAGCGGTCGATCCGCACCACCGGCCAGAAGTAGGACGACTTGTCGCCGTTGCGGCAGGTGGTTCCGGACGCGTCGAGGTCGGCGTCGGAGGAGTTGGCGGTGATGGCCAGGTTCCCGACGAAGTCGTGGACGTGCTCGGCACCGTTCTTGATGCCCGGCTGAGCGACCGGGTTGTCCGGGCTGAACTTGCCGTTGCCGTTCGTGCCGCAGTTCACGAAGAACCGGCCGCGGGAGGCGTCGCGCCCCGGCCGGGGGGTGACGACGTTGGCGGCGACCCGCTGGATGGGCACGAACTGCGAAAGGCTGGTGGCCGCGTCCGCGGTGCCCTTACCGCCGCCCGACACGAAGGTGACGGTCAACACGCCGGCCGCGGCGAGGGCGGTGCCGGCGGCGAGGATTCGGACCAGGGTGGATTTTTTCGGCACCGGACGCCGGTATCGAGCTTTCATTTTCGCACTCCTCCATCAAGGGAACATCGATAGCGACTCGAGCAGTTCAGGACCCGCCTCACCAGGCGACGATGCCCTCCATGCCGGACCCGTTCGCGAACACCGGCAAGCCTTTGTCCAGGGTGGACACCAGGGTCAGGGCGCCGTCGCCGCCGACGCGGAAACCCTCGACGGTTCCGGCCAGCGTGTTCTGGACGTACAGCAATTTGCCGTCGGCCGTGGCGGCCAGGTCGATCGGACCGGCGCCGGGGGCCCGAGCGGCGTCCTTGGCCGCCGCGGCGACCTCCTTGACGGCGGCCGCGCCACCGGCGGCGGCGATCACACCGTCCTTGCCACCGATCGAGACCCGGCCGCCGGCGTCGACGCTGTAGACGCTGAGCGTCGAGCTGCCCGGGTTCGTGCCGTAGAAGAACTTCCCGGCCGGTGCGATCCAGCACAGCACCTGCTGACCCGATTGGACGGACCGGGAGATGACGTCGAGCTTTCCGTCGCGCCGCAGCGAGTACGACGTGACACCGGACTTCGCGGCCTCCGTGACCAGCAGATGCCCACCGCGGTCGAAGACGAACGAGAACGGGACGTCACCGGCCGAGCGGGTCGACACCGACTTGGCGGACAGCCGGCCTTGCCGGTCGACGCCGAACACCTCGATGGTGTTGGCGCTCTTGGTGGTGACCAGCAGGTGCGTGCCGTCGGGGCTGAAGCCGACCTGCGGGGGCGAGGCGGTGAACAGGGGCACCGCGTCGTTGGTGACGCCGAGCTCGCGAGTGGATCGGCTGATCCGGCGCAGGCCGTCGGGGGTGATCCGGAAACCGGTCACGTTCGTCTTGCCGCCCGCGTTGAGCACGTACACGTTCTCCCCGGACACCGCGATGCTGGTGGGGAACTGCCCGCCCGAGGAGACGGTCCGCGGGTCGGTGAGCCGGTCCCCGCGCACCTGGAACGAGGTGACCGAGTTGCTGCCCGCGTTCACCACCAGCATCCGGCGGTGCGCCCGGTCGAAGACCAGCGACTCCTGCGAGGCCAGCGGGTCGAACGGGTTGTCCTTCTGCGCCCCGCCCCGGCCCCCGGTCCGGAACTCACCGGCCGGGCTGAGCTTGCCCTCGGCGGACCGGCGGAAGGCAAGCACCGAGTTGTGCCGCGGGTCGTTCGACTGCACGAACACCATGCCGCCGGCGTCGCGCCCGGCACCGGCCGGCCGGCCGTGGCCGGGAGTCTTGTGGCCGGGGGTCTCGTGGGCGGAGGCGATGCCTGTGGAAACCGCACCTCCGGTGATCAGAACAGCGACAGCGCACAGGACACCGGTTCGCCTACGCATTCCCTACCTCCAGCATGTGAGCAGTGGTCGCCGGGCAGTACGGGGCCTGCCGGGTGCATCGCTCAAGCCCCGGCGGGGCGGTAAGAATTCGGTAATCTCCGGTAACCACCGCCCACCGAGCCGGTCAGGACATATAACTAGGGCAGCCGGGTCAGTCCGCCGAGCGGTGACGGAGGGGGCAATGGGCTTGTTCGGGTCGGGCACCGCAGCCGTGCTCACCGCGGCCCAGAACCAGGTCACCGAGGCCCGGGAGAACGGCGAGGCGATGCTGACGGTGGTCCGCGCCCTCGGCCAGGCGGGCACCGCGGAGCAGGCCCAGAAGGCGGCGCTCGACGCCATCCGGGAGGCGTTCGGCTGGGCTTACGGCTCCTACTGGCGGCTCGACGGCCCCACCCGCACGCTGCGGTTCGCCGTCGAATCCGGGGACGCCGGCCCGGAGTTCCGCGCGGTCACCCTGGCCGCCTCGTTCGCCGAGGGAATCGGGCTGTCCGGGCGCGCCTGGCGGGCCAAGGACCTGGTGTTCGTGCCCGACCTCGGGCAGCTGCACGACTGCGTCCGCGCCCCGGCGGCGATCAACGCCGGCATCCGTAGCGGAGTGAGTTTCCCGCTGACCGACCACGACCGGGTCATCGGCACCATGGACTTCTTCACCAGCGAGACCTTGGACCCGTCGCCGGGCCGGCTCGACACCCTGCGTACCGTCGGCCTGCTCGTCTCGCAGACGGTGGAGCGACTCACCGACGCCGAACGGCAGGCGTCCGCGGCGGCGGACGGCAACGCCGTCACCGCCGTGCTCCGGGCGGTCTTCACCGCCACCAGCGCCGAGGAGGCCGCGCGCAGCGCGCTCGACGCCATCCGGCGGGAGTTCGGGTGGGCGTACGGGTCCTACTGGCACGTCGACGCCCGCGAGAACGCCCTGCGGTTCGTGGTCGAGTCGGGCACCGCGGGCGAGGAGTTCCGCCGGGTGACCGAGCAGGCCAGTTTCGTCGAGGGCGTCGGGCTGGCCGGCCGGACCTGGCGCAAGCGGGATCTGATGTTCGTCCGCGACCTCGGTGAGATGACCGACTGTGTGCGCTCCCCCGCCGCCCAGCGCGCCGGGGTGAAGTCCGGCGTGGGCCTGCCGCTCATCGTGCGCGGCACGGTGCTGGGGACCATGGACTTCTTCACCACCGACGTGCTGGAGGAGCTGTCCGAGAGCCGCGCCACCGCCCTGCGCAACGCGGCCTATCTGGTCGCCGAGTCGATGCATCGCATCGAGGAGGCCAACCGGATCAACGCCGCCGGCGGCGAACTGGTCAGCTCCATCGAAGAGGCCGAACGCAACGTCGTCGCCGCGACCTCGGTGGCGTCCGAGGCGCAGGCGATGACCGTGGACGCCAACGCGTCGGTGCGCCGGCTCGAGGAATCGAGCACGAAGATCGGCGACGTGGTGAAGGTGATCACCAGCATCGCCGAACAGACGAACCTGCTCGCGCTCAACGCCACCATCGAGTCGGCCCGCGCGGGTGAGCTGGGCAAGGGGTTCGCGGTGGTGGCCGGCGAGGTCAAGGAGCTCGCGCAGAGCACCGCCCGCGCGACCGAGGACGTCGGCACGCTGGTCAGCGCGATTCAGACGGACGCCGGGACCGTGGTGCAGGCGCTGGCGGGCATCGGTGACATCGTCGATCGCATCAACGAGACGCAGACCATGATCAGCGGTGCGCTCACCGAGCAGGCCGCGGTGACCAGGGACATCGTCCAGACGTAGAGCCGGGGGTTCCCGCCGGACGGTCGTACTGTTCGGATATGACTCAGCGACTCGTCAGCGTCTGGCAACCGTACTTTCTCGGCGCCCCCAGCTCGAGCGCGGCCGTCGACGCCGCGACCGAGCTGGAAGAGCTCGGCTACTCCCGGATCTGGTTCTCGGCCGGTTTCGGCGAGAACCTCCCGGCGCGCTTCGGGGAACTGCTGGCCGGGACCCGGCGCATCGGCGTCGCCTCGGGAATCGCGACCATCTGGCACACCTCGCCGGCCGAGCTGGCGGCGTTCGCCGCAGCCGCGGCGAACGCCCACCCGGGGCGGTTCCTGCTCGGTCTCGGCACCAGCCACGCCGCGCTCGTCGACGGCGATCACACCCGGTACCGCAGGCCGTACTCGAAGATGGTCGAATACCTCGACGCGCTCGACGCCGCCGGGCTCCCCACCGAACGCCGCGTCCTGGCCGCCCTCGGCCCCCGCATGCTGGAGCTCGCCCGGGACCGGTCGGCCGGCGCCCACCCCTACTTCACCACCGCCGAGCACACCGCCGAGGCCCGCCCGGCCCTCGGGCCCGGCCGGCTGCTCGCCCCCGAGGTCGCGGTGGTCCTGGAAGCGGAGGCCACCCGCGCCCGGGCCGTCGCCCGGCAGTACACCGCCGGCTACCTCAAGCTGCCGAACTACACCAACAACCTGCGCCGGTTCGGCTGGACCGACGAGGATCTCGCCGGCGGCGGCAGCGACCGGCTGGTCGACGCGGTCATCCCCTGGGGTACGCCGGAGCAGGTCGCCGCCGGCATCGAGAAGCACTACCGGGCGGGCGCCGACGAGGTGGCGATCCAGGTGCTCAACGGCGGCGACCACACCTCGTTCCCGGCCGACGCGTTCCGGGCGCTCGCCGCCATCCTGCTCTGATCCGGGTCGTCGTCCGAGATCAGCTCGGTGAGGGCGATGAACAGCGACACCGCCGGGCTCAACGTCCGGATCCTGCGCACCGGGATCGCGTCGCGATGGTGTCCGCGCACCATCGGCCGGCCCCGGTCGGCAGCGCTCAGCCCGGCCCCGGTAATTCGGCATTCATCGAATCAACCGGGAAACGTTACGCGATGCGGCAGCAATCACATTGTCACCCTTGAATGCCTTGCAACATTCTGGCAATCTCGCGACATCGGTTGTTAACGTTCTCAACCGCACCGCAGCTGAGCCCCGTAAGGGGGATGAACAGATGCCCATGTCACGCCACAGCGGTTTCCGCCGCCGGCTCACCCGGTTCATCGTGCTCGTGCTGGCCGTCGGCGTCACCGGCGTGGGTCTCGGCCTGCGCACCGCCGAACCGGCCCAGGCGCTGGCCAACAACCTCGCCCTGACCCCGCCGATGGGCTGGAACGACTGGAACGCCTACGGCTGCAACGTGTCCGAGACGCTGGTCAAGCAGACCGCCGACAAGATCGTGTCGAGCGGGCTGGCCGCGGCCGGCTACCAGTACGTCAACATCGACGACTGCTGGATGCAGCACAGCCGGGACAGCTCCGGCAACCTGCAGCCCGACTACGGCAAATTCCCCGACGGCATCTCCGGTACGGCGGCGTACGTCCACGCCAAAGGCTTGAAGCTGGGCATCTACGAGGATGCCGGCACCTCCACCTGCGCCGGCTACCCGGGCAGCCTCGGCCATGAGGCGCAGGACGCGCGGTCCTTCGCCGCGTGGGGCGTCGACTACCTGAAGTACGACAACTGCTACAACAACGGCAGCAGCACCACCCAGCAGTACATCGCCCGGTACTCGGCGATGCGGGACGCGCTGGCCGCCACCGGCCGCCCGATCGTCTACAGCATCTGTGAATGGGGCGTCAACGCGCCCTGGACCTGGGCCGCCCCGGTCGGCAACCTGTGGCGCACGACCGGCGACATCCAGAACAACTACAACAGCATGCTCTCGATCTTCCACCAGAACGTCGGCCTGGCCGCGTACGCCGGCCCCGGCCAGTGGAACGACCCGGACATGCTCGAGGTCGGCAACGGCATGTCGGCCACCGAGGACCGCGCCCACTTCAGTCTCTGGGCCGAGATGGCCGCCCCGCTGCTGGCCGGCAACAACCTGGTCAACGCCAGCGCCACCACACTGTCCATCCTGGGCAACAAGGCGGTGATCGCGGTCGACCAGGACTCGGCGGGCAAGCAGGGCCGGCTGGTCAGCTCCGCCGGCGGCCTCGACGTGCTGGCCAAACCGCTGGCCAACGGCGACGTCGCGGTGGTGCTGTTCAACGAGGGCGCCTCGACCGCGACCATCAGCACCACGGCGGCGGCCATCGGCAAGAGCGGCGCCACCGCCTACACCCTCACCGACCTGTGGGCCAACACCACGAGCACGACCGGCGGCGCGATCAGCTCCTCGGTCCCGGGCCACGGCGTCGTGATGTACCGGGTGTCCGGCGGGACGACGAGCGACCCGGGCGGCGGCACGACGACGACCACGATCCGCGGGGTGGGCTCGAACCGCTGCCTGGACGACCCGAACAGCAACACCGCCAACGGCACCCTGCCGGTCATCTGGGACTGCAACGGCGGCACCAACCAGCTGTGGACCCGCAGCGGCAACCAGCTGCAGGTGCTCGGCAAGTGCCTGGACGCGTACAACAACCAGACCACGGCCGGCACCAAGGTGGAGATCTGGGACTGCAACGGCCAGACCAACCAGCAGTGGACCCTGAACGCCAGTGGCACCATCACCGGTGTCCAGTCCGGGCTCTGCCTCGAGGTGACCGGCGGCGGCATCGCCAACAACACCACGGTCCGGCTGTGGACCTGCACCGGGGCTGCCAACCAGCGGTGGACCTGGTCCTGACCGGCACGGCGAGCCCGCTCGCCGGCCGGCGAGGATGCGAAGCCGGGGCCCGGCCTCACCTCGTTCTGGCTGAGGATCGCAGTCCGCACTCGACGCCGCCCACCTGTCCTGACCCGCCGCGATCGCGGGCCCCGTCCGGGCAAGGCTCAGACGGCGGCCAGCGCTTCGGTCGGGGTGAGCCGGGCCGCCCGGACCGCCGGGTAGACGCCGGCCAGCACGCCGGCCGCCAGCGCCCCGGACACCCCGCCGGCCACCGGGCCGAGCGGGATCACCAGCGGCCACTGCTGCCAGGCGGTGTAGCCGGCGGTGACGACGATGCCGGCGGCCGCGCCGGCCCCGCCACCCAGGGCCGACAGCAGCACCGACTCGGCCAGGAACTGGGCACGGATGTGGCTGCGGCGGGCGCCCAGGGCACGCCGCAGGCCGATCTCGCGGCGGCGTTCCAGCACCGAGAGCACCATGGTGTTGGCCACCCCGACCGCGCCGACCAGCAGCGACACCCCGGCCAGGGCGAACAGCAGGGCACCGAACGTCCGGGCGCCCTCGCGTTTGGCGGCCAGCGCGTCCGACGGCCGGCTGACCTGCACCAGGCCGGGCAACTGGGGGAACACGGTGGCGGGCAGGATCGCCCGGACGTCGTCGAGGGTGTCCTCGCGGGCCCGGACGTACAGCACCGTGGGGTGGCCGTCGAAGCCCAGCAGCACGCGGGCGGTGTCCCAGCCGACCAGGACCGCCTGATCGAGCTCGGGGGCCAGCGGCGCCGGCGCCATGATGCCGCCGACGCTGAACCAGCGGTTGCCGATCGACACGCGGGCGGCCGGTGCGCCCGGCGGGGGCAGGCGGTCGTAGCCGAGGCGCGCGGCCGCCTCGTAGCCGAGGATCGCCACCGGGAAGCGGGCGGTGACCGCCGTGAGGAAGGAGCCGGAGCTCATCGCCGCGCCGGCGGCCGGCAGCAGGCCGGGCCGGGCGGCCAGGACGGTGATGCCGGACCCGTCCTCGGGGTCGATCAGGTCGGAGCGGCGGACCACCCGGTGGGTGTTGGCGACCGCGCTCACCTGTTCGACCGGGCCGATCCGGCGCACCATGGCGACCGACTCGGCGGGCAGCAGGGTGGGCTGGTCGCCCGCGCTGACCGGCTGCACCCGCAGCAGATTGGTGCCCAGCGCGGCCAGCCGGTCGGCCAGGGCCCGCTGGCCGGCGGCCGGGATGCCGGTCACCACCACCATGGTCGCCACGCCGATCGCGATGCCCAGCGCGGACAGGGCGGCGCGGGCCCGGCGGCCGCGGATGCCGAGCAGACCGAGCCGCAGGACGTCGCCGGGGCTCACGGGACGATCCGCCCGTCGCGCAGGGTGATCCGGCGGGGCAGGCGGTCGGCGATGCCCTGGTCGTGGGTGATCACCGCGATGGTGGCCCGCTCGGTGCGGTTGAGCTCGACGAGCAGGTCCAACACGGCTTCCCCGGTCGCGGTGTCCAGGGCCCCGGTCGGCTCGTCGGCGAGCACCAGGGCCGGGCTGTGCACGAGGGCGCGGGCGATGGCGACCCGCTGCTTCTCGCCGCCGGAGAGCTGCTGCGGGCGGTGCCCGACCCGGTGGCCGAGGCCGACCCGCTCCAGTGCGGCCACCGCCAGCGGCCGCCGGTCGCGCCGGGCGACGCCGGTGTAGAGCAGAGCGATGGCCACGTTGTCGGCCGCGCTGAGCGCGTCGAGCAGGTGGAAGTGCTGGAAGACGAAACCGATGCGGCTGCCGCGCAGGGTGGCCAGCCGGCGGTCGGGCAGGGCCCCGGCCTCGACGCCGTCCACCCGGACCGTGCCGCTGGTCGGCGCGTCGAGCGTACCCATGATGTTGAGCAGGGTGGACTTGCCGGAGCCGGACCGGCCGACGATGCCGATCAGATCGCCGGCGGCGACCGTCAACGACACGTCGTCCAGGGCGGTGAAGCCGCCCGGGTAGGCCTTGGTGACGTTCTCCAGTGCCAGGACGGTCACGAGGTGGTCACCACCGGCATGCCCTCGGTGATCTGGTCGCCGCTGACCTCGACCAGGCCGTCGGCGAACATGCCGGTCGTCACCGGGATCAGCGAGCCGCCCGGCCGCTGCACGGCGTACCCGCCCTCGCGCAGCGCGACCAGCGCCCCCACCGGAACGGTCAGCAGGCCCTTGCGGACCTGGGTGGTGAACCGCACCTGCACCGCGGCGGCGTCGAGTTTCGCGATGTCGGCCGGCCGGGTCAGGCGGATCGACACGTTGATCTTCGGAGCCTCACCGGGCGACCCGTCGGCGACCGCCGACCCGACCGTGCCGACCACGCCGGGGGTGCTGCCCCCGGACGGGAGCGCGACGGTGACGGCCATCCCGGCGCGGACCGTGCCGACGTCGGTGGCCGGCATCGCCACGGTGACCACCTTTCCGGTACCGGTGACCGTGAACAGGTCACCGGCGGCCGGGTCGCCGGGATGGGCGGTGATCGCGGAGACCCGCCCCGGGCCGTCGAGGACGACGGCCCGGGCGGGCGAGACGACCTTGGTGGGAGACGGGATGCCGGCGTCGCGCTGCCATCGGCGTACGCCGTCGAGCAGTGCCGCGTCGAGCACGTCGTTGTCGCGTACCCGGTGCGACGCGTACCCGAGCTGGGCCAGGTTCTCCCGCAGCTCGGCCACGTCCCGGCCGGTCAGGCCGGGCTTGTCGAGGACCCGGAACAGCGGCGTGGTGCCGAACAGGACGAGCACCAGCTGGTCGTCGACCCGGTACAGCGGCTGACCCCGGCGCACCGCGAAGCCGACCGGCGGCAGTTGCGTGACGATGCCCGGTCCGCTGCCGCGCACCGTGACCCCGGCGCCGAACCCGAGCGTGCCCGGCATCGTGCGGCTGTCGGCCAGGTCCCCCCGGGTGACCGCGGTGACGGTGAGCGAGGGTGGCGCCGCGGACGCCGGCTCGGCCGGGTCGCGACCGGCGAGCAGCCGGGTTCCGGCGAAGCCGCCGACGGCGAGCAGGAGCCCGGCGGCCACGACCTTAACCGTTCGCACCGAAGGCCTCCTGGAGGCAGTCCTTCTCGAGCTTGTCCTGATCGGGCACGTGCTGGAAGTCGTCGTCGTAGGTCCACTCGCCGGGCTCGGTGACATGGACCTTGAGGCCGTGCTTGCGCAGGCACCGCACGTTGTCCTGCCACTGCTCGGGGAACTTCGGGTTGGTGTCGGGGTCGAGCTCCTTCGGCTGCAGAGGGAGCTTGATCGCGCAGGCGGTGTAGGCCGACTTGGGTTCACCGCTGTCGTCGATGCGGCGCCCGTCGGGCCGGTCGACCAGCACCTGCACGCCGTGCCCGACGAGGCAGTCGTCGTAGGCGGTGTAGAGCCGCTTCTGCTCCTCGTCGCTCATGTCGAGCCGCAACTGCGGCCGCTGCGGGCCGGCCTGGGTGGTGGACGGCCCGGCCGGGACCGGCTTGCCGGCGGCCGGGCTCGCGACGGTGGCGACCTCGGACCTCGCCGGGGCCGGTTCCGAGCACCCGCTCAAAACCATCAGTCCGGCCGCCACCAGCATCATTTTTCGCATGGCCGACACCGTGCCGGGGACTTTTATGGAAGCTGTCAGGAAGCCGTGAGCCGGTCATGGTGCCGCCTACACTCGCCGTCATGTGCGCACATGTGCTGGTCGCCGAGGACGACGCCAAACAGGCCGAACTGGTGCGCCGCTACCTCGAGCTCGACGGGCACACCGTCACACTGGCCGACGACGGGCAGGTCGCGCTGGACCTGTACCGCAGTCATCGGCCCGATCTGCTCGTCCTCGACGTGATGATGCCCCGGATGGACGGGCTGGACGTCTGCCGGGTGCTGCGCCGGGAATCCAGCCTTCCCGTGCTGATGCTCACCGCCCGGGCCACCGAGGACGAACTGCTGCTCGGGCTGGACATCGGCGCCGACGACTACCTGAGAAAGCCGTACAGCCCCCGCGAACTGGTGGCCCGGGTGCGCACCCTGCTACGGCGCACCGGCGCCGCGTCCCCGGCCGATCGGCTCATGCGGGCCGGGGAGTTGCACATCGATCCGGTACGCCATGAGGTACGTCTCGGCGGCCGCGTGATCGACTGCACGCCCGGCGAGTTCGAACTGCTCTCGGCCCTGGCCGCCGAGCCCGGCCGGGTGTTCACCCGCGCCCAGTTGCTGCGCCGCCTGCACGGCTTCGACCGGTACGTGACGGTGCGCACCGTCGACGTACACATCATGAATCTCCGCAAGAAGATCGAGACCGACCCCCGCAACCCCGCGCATGTCCTGACCGTCTACGGCGTCGGCTACAAGGTCGCCGGGTAGATGCGCTCGCTGCTGGTACGCCTGCTGGCGGCCCTGGCCGTCGTCTCGATCTGCTCGATCGCGGCCACCGCGTGGCTGGCGGTGCGGACCACGACCCGGGCGATCCGCCAGGAACAGGCGCAGGCGCTCACCGACGACGCCCGCGTCTACGACACCCTGCTGGGCTACGCCGCCGGTCACCGCTCGTGGTCGGGGGTCGCGCCGGTGGTGCGCTCGCTGGCCGGCTCGACGGGTCACCGGGTGGCGTTGACCAGCACCGACGGCAGTCCGATAGCCGATTCGGGCGTCGGCGCCCTGCCCGCTCATCCCTCCGCGACGGTCAACCCGCTGCAGAACCTCGAGTCGCGGATCGACCCGCGGGCGGTCGGCCCGTTCCTGCTGCCGCCGGTCGAACGAGCGGCCCTGGCGCAGCTCGCCACGCAGGTGCTGGACTGCCTGCGGGGCACCCCGGCGGGCGGTGGCCGGGACGCGCTCCCGGAGGACGGAGTGATCCGCGACGCCCGGATCGTGGTCGGCCCGAGCGGCCGGCCGTGGGTGCAGACACCCGGAGCCGACCTCGCTGGTGATGTCACGTGCCTGCGCGCACGCGACGCCCTGGCCGTGCCGACCCCGACCGAGCGCAACGGCATCACCGCCCTGGAGAAGGAGGTCAACGACTGCATGCGGCCCCGCTACGCCGCGCGGGTGCGGATGTCGACCGACTTCACGTGGCGCTGGGACGATCCCGGCAACGTGCGCGGCGGGCTCGGCCTGGACACCGCCGTGGACCGCTGCGTCGACCGGGCCCGGCGGAGCCAGCTGGCCGCCTGGACCGCTCCCCCGGCGCTGCTCTACCTGACCGCGCCGGGAATCGCCGAGCCGGTCACCGGGCTGGACCTGTCCCCGGCCAACCGGGCGCGCATCATCGGGGTGAGCGGGCTGGTGCTGCTGATCACGGTGGTCGTCGGTGCGCTCGTCGGCCGCCGGCTGATCCGGCCGTTGCGGGAACTCACCGCCGCCGCCGGGCACATGCGCGACGGCGACGACACGACCCGGGTGGCGGTGACCGGCAGTGACGAGATCGCCCGCCTCGGGGCCGCGTTCAACGACATGGCCGCGCGCCGGCAGCAGGCCGAGAAACTGCGCCGTGACATGGTCGGCGACATCGCCCACGAGATGCGCACGCCGGTCACCAACATCCGCGGCTGGCTGGAGGCGGCCGAGGACGGTGTCGCCGTCCTCGACGACAAGCTGATCGCCTCGCTGCTGGAGGAGGCGCTGCTGCTGCAGCACGTGATCGACGACCTGCAGGACCTGTCCGCCGCCGACGCCGGCGAACTGCGCCTGCGTCCGGCCCCGGTCGACGTGGCCGAGTTGCTGACCCAGATCGCGGCCTCCTTCGGCACCCCGGCCGTCGACGTGGTCGTGGACACCCCACCCGGTCTGACCCTGACCGCCGACCCGGTCCGGCTGCGCCAGGCGGTCGGCAACCTGACCGGCAACGCGGTGCGGCACTCCCCACCGGGTGGCACGGTGCACCTGGCGGCCGTCCCGGCCGGGGCCGAGGTGCTGATCTCGGTCACCGACGAGGGCACCGGCATCGCCGCCGAGCATCTGCCGCTGGTCTTCGAACGGTTCTGGCGGGCGGAGAAGTCACGTAACCGCCGCACCGGCGGCAGCGGGCTGGGCCTGGCCATCACCCGCAAGCTCACCGAGGCCCACGGCGGGTCGGTCGGGGTGGCCAGCCCACCCGGCCGGGGCGCCACCTTCACCCTGCGACTGCCGGCCGGCGAGGCCCATCTCACCCCGTCCTCATGGGATCACGACGGCGCGCACACACCTTCCTGACAACCGCCCGCCACCATCGGCGGCCATGAAGAAACTGTTCCTGGTCGCGGTGACGGCCACGCTCGCGGCCGTTCCGCTGACCGCGTACGCGTCCGGCGACGACACACCGCGGCTGCGCGTGCTCACCCCCGGCGGGGTCTTCCTCGCCAACATCGACGACGACGCCGGCCGGTGCCAGGCGCCTGCCCGCAAGCTCACCGCGGCCGCCGTGGCCCGGGAGGACGCCGCCGACGAACGGTACAACGAGATCGCCGAGCCGACCCCCGCCCAGCGGCTGGCGCACCGGACCGAGCAGAACCTCACCGACCGGCAGCTGGCCGCCTGCAACGACGCCGCCGACGAGGTCGTGAACGGCCCGGCCGACGAGCTCGACCTGGCCCGGCTGCACGCCTCCTGGCCCGGCGCACCCGACTCGGCCACCGCCACTGTGACGCTCACCGGCAACGTGCGGCTCTTCGTCAAGCGCTCCCGGTGGACGGTCGCCGACAAGCTCACCGCAGCCGAGTTGCGGGCCGGCGTCGAGCTCGGCCTGGAGGGCCGGGACGTGGTGCGGGACCGCAAGGTGTGGGACGGCAGCGCATCGGTCACGCTCCGCTTCTCGTCCGGCCGGACGGTTTCGGTACGCCTGCACGAGGCACCGGTCCGCACCCAGCTCAACACGCAACGCCTCGAGCGGGTGCTGGCCTCGAAGGTGAGCGACACCAGCGGCCGGGAGTGGCGCGACACCGTCGCCTCGGCGCTGCCGCCCGGGGTGCCGATGTCGCAGTTGGACACCGGCCACGACGAGTGGATGCAGGACCTCTTCGAACCCGGCTACCAGGTGATGGCCGGGCACCCCATGCGGGTGCTGATCCCCTCGGTGAACCAGGCCCACCGGCAGGCCGCCCGGATCACGTACACCGCGTTGCGGGGGCGGGACGTCGGTGTCGTGCACATCCCCACGGTTCCGGTCGCCGGGGTCGGCGACGACAACACGTACGACTCGATGGGCAACCTGGAGACCGTGCCGGACGGCCGGATCGTCCTCGGCGGCACGCCGTCTCCCGAGGTGGTCACCTTCCTGCGGGCGCAGGCGGCCCAGCCGGTGGTCGTCGTCGACACCAGCTGGCTCGTGGTCGGCCACGTCGACGAGTTCATCCAGTTCCTGCCGGTGCCCGGCGGCTGGCGGGCCCTGGTCGCCGACCCCTCGGCCGGGCTCGCCCTGCTGTCGACCGTGCCCGCCGGCGCCGCCCTGCACGGCGCGCTGCCGCCGCTCGGCGACTACGAGGAGCGCATCGACCAGCGGACGGCCGGCGAGTTCCGGGCCGACCCGCAGTTCCTCGACGTCAACCGCATCGCCGCCGGCCGGATCGACGCGGCGCTGGCGGTGCTGGCCCTGCCGAAGTCGCAGATCGTCCGGGTCCCGGTCCTGTTCACCGCCCGTGGACTGGACTGGGGCATCGCCAAGTACGCCATCGACGACCTGCCGCCCGGACCGGACCGCGACGAGGCCGTGGCCGCCCTGAACGCCCGGCGGTCCGCCGTCGCCGAGACCCCCAACCCGGTGAACGGCCTGGCCGCCGGGTCCGGCCGTTACGTGGCGCCGAAACCGTTCGGCCCGGTGGTCGCCGGCCGCGACATCTTCGCCACCGCCATCGAGTCGGCGCTCGCCGGCATCGGCTACCGCGTCACCTTCGTGGACGACCTGATCTCCGCGCACGTCTCGGAGGGTGAGATCCACTGCTCGACCAACACCTACCGCGTGATCGGTTGATCAGCGGCCGGCGCCGAGGAGTTCCGGGCGCAGGTGGCGCACCTGGTCCGCCAGCTCCGGGTCGGCTTGCGCGCAGGCCCGCAGGTCGTCGTCGGCGGCGGCGGTCTCGCCGAGGGCCAGCAGGGACCGGGCGCGTTCCCAGCGGATCTGCGGGTCGTCGACGCTCTCGCCGGCCACGGTGAGGTCGGCGACGGCCTCGGCGTGGCGGCCGGCCGCGGCGCGCAGCACGGCCCGGTTGAAACGCATCTCGGGGTCGTCGCGCAGGGACAACGCCCGGTCGAGGTCGGCCAGGGCCGCGGGCACGTCGTCCAGCTCGTAGTGGGCGGTGGCGCGGGCGGCCCAGCCGGCGGCCAGGTCCGGGGCGGTGGCGAGGGCCGCCGACAGGGTGCGCTCGGCGGCCGCCGGGTCGCCGTCGGCCAGCTCCAGCTGCCCGCGTACGCAGAGCAGGTGGGGGTTGCCGGGGTCGACCCGCAGCCCGGCCGCCACGTCCTCGGCCGCCGCGGTGAGGTCGCCGGCGGCCAGCCGCAGACCGGCCCGGTTGAGGTAGGCGTCGACATAGCCGGGGTCGAGTTCGAGCACGTAGCCGAAGTCCGCCTCGGCCCCCTCGGCGTCGCCCAGTTCGAGACGGGTGTCCCCGCGGTTGTAGTACACCTCGGGGAACGGCGGGGAGAGGGTCAGCGCGGTCTCGTAGTCGGCGAGCGCCTCGATCGGCCGGTTCATCCGGCGCAGCAGGTTGCCGCGGTCGAAACGGTACTCGGCGTAGTTGGGGTCGGCCTGGATGACGGCGTCCAGGTCGGCCAGCGCCGCCTCGAAACGGCCCGCCCCCAGGTGCAGCATCGACCGGTTGTGCCGCAGCACCGAGCGGTGCAGGGCGTGCCGGCCGTCGTCGAGTTCCCGGTCGAGCCGGTCGATGCCGTCCTCGACCAGGCGCAGCGCCTCGTCCGGTTCGCCGTCGTGGGTGGCGACCAGGGCGAGGCCGTTGCGCTGGAACGCCGACTGGAACGCCCGTTCGGTCGGGTCCTCGATGGCCTCGGTGAGGGCGATCGCGATGTTCGACCAGGCTCGGGCCAGGCGCTGGTTGTGCCGGTCGGCGCCGAGATGGCGGGTGTAGAGCATCGCCGTGGCGTAGGCCGCCTGCCGCTGCTGGGTGGGGTCGGTGGTCCGGGCCCGCGCCTCGTCGTACAGCTCGATGGCCTCCTCGCCGCGGCCGAGGGCGGACAGCGAGGTCGTCATCTTGGTGATGAACGCCCACCACGGAATGGGCTGGGTAGCCGGGTCGACCAGGGCGAGGCCGCGCCGGCCCAGTTCGACGGTGGCGTGGTAGAAGCCGTTGTCCAGGCCGACGAACAGGGCCTCGTACAGGCTCGCCACCCCGGCCTTGGTGGGGTCGGAGCCGTGCTCGCGGTGGTAGGGGACGGCCCCGAGGCGCAGCGACTCCTCGCCGGTGCCGACCAGTTCGTCGCCGCGGGCGTCGTGCAGGGCCGCCCGCCGCGCCGGGTCGAGGCGCTGATAGGCACCCAGCAGCACCGGGTCGTCGGCGGCGACGCCGTCGCGCCAGACGTAGCGCCGGGCCAGTTCCTCGTCGTCACCGGTCGGCGGCTCCGCGTCGAGGGTGGGCGTGGGGCCTACGGCGGCGTACCGGGCGAGGGCGGCGCCGAGGGGGAACGGGACCGGGCCAGGCGGGTCGGCGGGCGGGTCGGCGGCGGTCGCCAGGTGCAGGCAGAGCCGGGCCCGGTCGGCGCGCCGCAGCAGCACCGCGAACAGTTCCTGGTCGGTCGGGTCGGCCTGGTGCAGGTTGTCCACCAGCAGGCACCGGGGCCCACCGCCGAGCCGGCGCAGGTAGCCGTGCAGGAACTCGGTGAGCCCGTTGGCGAGCCGGGCGGTGCGCAGCCGGGAGTAGAACCGGGTGCGCTCGGTCGGAACGGCCAGGGAGGTCAGCGTCTCGCGGCTGGCCGGGACGACCGCGCGCAGTTCCGGGGCGACCGACAGGATCTCGATGTCGTGCCGGTGCACCAGGTCCGGGTAGCGGGTCAGCGCGTCCGGCACGATCTGGCGCAGCAGGGTGCCGGCCGCCGTGTACGGGCCGCGGAGCCCCCGGTGGGCGTCCAGGACGGCCAGCACCGTCGCGTCCGGCCCGGCCACCAGCCCGGCGCGGCGCTCGGCCGGGTGGTCGGCCCGGATCCAGTGGTGGTTCGGCAGCTCAACCATGTCGTCGTCCTTTCCGGACGTCAGGGAACGGCAGGGGGTCCGGACGTCGGGGAACGGCAGGGGGTCCGGACGTCAGGGAACAGCGGGGGCCGCGGTGGCCGGGATCCGGTTGGTCGTGCGTGCCCGCCGGGCGCGGACCGCGAGCGTCACCACGAGGGCCAGTTGGAGCAGGTTGACACCGAGGAAGACGGCGGCGTCGGCGACCCCGCGCAGCCCGGCCGACCCACTCAGGTGACCGAGCACGCCGGAGACGAAGTGGTAGGCCGCCGGCAGCACCACGACGAGCAGCATCAGCGTGCTCAGGCCGTAGCCGGCGACCATCAGCGCGGCGTACCAGCGGCCGGCCCGTACGTCGCGCGGATGCCAGGCCGAGGCGTCGGTCAGCCGGTCCGGGCGGCGCAGCAGTGCCCAGAACCGGTTGCGCAGCATGGCCTTCGCCGTGCCGTGCAGGTCGACGCAGCCCAGCACCAGGCTCACCACGTAGTAGAGATCGGTACGCAGGAAGAAGTAGAACTGCCAGGCGACCCGCAGCAGGGTGGTGAACGCCAGCGCCAGGGCCAGCCGGCCGGCCAGTGGCAGGCCGCCGCCGGGCTCGCGCAGCGCCGCGGCGATCAGCGTGAGCACCGAGGCGACCACCAGGTCGGCGCCGATGCCGGCGACCATCGGCAGCACCCGCTTCCGGGCCGGCACCGCGACGAGGCCGTCCATCTCGGTCTGCAGCACGAGGTAGTAGAAGCGGAAACCCACCGACACCCGGGTGCGCAGGCCGAGGCGGCGGCCGGCGAGCACGTGCGCACTCTCGTGCAGGAGGATCAGCGGGAACTGGCCGACGAACAGCACGATCTCGACCACCGCGAAGTAGGGCGTGAAGAACAGGTGGCTGTAGCCGGGGGCCAGGTCGTGCTGCCGGCCGGCGACGACCACGGCGGCCAGCACGATCAGCCCGTACCCGAGCAGGGCGGGCGGGGCGAGGAGCAACCGGCCCAGCCGCTGCAGGCGCGCCGGAGCCGGGGCGGCTGACGGCGGGGTCTCGGCGTGATTCAGCTGGGCGGGATTCAGCTGGGCGGGGTCCAGCTGGGCGAGATTCAGTTCGGCGAGGTCGGCCAGGAACTCCGCGATGTCGACGTCGGCGCCGAACGCCTCGGCGTACCACTCGGCCGCCGCCCGTGGCGTCATCCCGGCGGCCAGCCGCCGGACGAGCTCGGCGCCGTCGGCCGGCAGGACCGCGTAGGAGTCGGTGTCCGGCCGGCCGACCGTCACCTCGTCGCCCTCGTGCAGGTACACCAGAGGTGGCATGGCCACCGGCCGGTCCAGATCGACCATCGGAGTCTCTTTCCTCACCGGGGGGCCCGGCCGGAGGTCCGGCCGGGCCCCGGCGGCATCAGAAGGGCCACGGAATCGGCGGCAGGCAGCCGTCGGAATAGAGCGCCGCAGCGGCCGACGTCAGCCGGACGGTGCCGGCCTTGCGCACCGCGATCTTGCGCAGGGGCGCCTTGGTCGTCGTCGAAGTCATTGTTTTCACCTCCTAGGAGGGGGTCTCGTCCGGAACCGGGCGGTCCGGAAATTCGGGGAGCCGGCGCACCAGGCGGCGGCTGATGAGCGTCTGCCAGACCTTGCCGGCGGCGGCCGCGTCCAGCATCCAGAGCCGGGCGTGGGCCGCACGCAACGTCGTGGGTTGCCGGAAGAGGTGCAAAATCGGCAGGTACGACCGGGGCAGCGGGGTGATCTGCCCGTCCGGGCGCCGGAACAGCAGCCGGTCGGCCGGGATCGGCGTGCCGTACATGATCTGGTAGGTGGTGTTGAGCCGGTCGACGACGGCCTCGTCGGGCCGGTCCACGAAGGCGCCGTTGAGCACGAACGACCGGTCCTGGTCGTCGTCGCGCGCGGTGAGGTCGCGATCGAGAGCGTCGCGGACCCGCACCCCGAAGCGGTCGTGGTAGAAGAACGAGTGCGGGGTGTCCACACTGCTCAGCCACGGCCGCGCGTGCGGCACCTCGAAGCCGCGGGCCGCCGCCACCGACATTTCCGCGCGGGCGCCCTCGCTGATCGGCTCGTCATAGAGCAGCACCCGCTGGATGTCCGAGCCGGGCAGCGGCCGGATGTTGGTGACACCGAAGCGGTCCGGTTCGCGGGCCACGATCGCGCCGGAGGTGAGCATGAACTGGCCGAGGCCGCCGAACGTCCACAGGTCGCGGTTGTCGAGGAGGAAGTCGATGCTCTCCCGGCCCTCGGCGGCGGTCTCGGTGGGAAAACCGGTGAAGCCCATCATCTGTACGCCGATGTCGGCCTTGGTCATCGACGTGATGGTCTGGCGCACCTGGTCGGGCCGGGTGCCCTTGTCGATGAGGTCGAGGATGCGCTGGTTGCCGGACTCGAACCCGACCGAGACGGCCACGCAGCCGGCCCGGCGCAGGATCTCGCACCGCTCGTCGGACCAGTACTTCTCCAGCCTGATCTCGGCGCCCCAGCGGACGTCGATCCCGGTCTCGAGGACCCGCTCGGCGAACCGCAGGATGGTCGCCGGAGCCAGCACGTCGACGGAGAAGTAGACGAACTTGGCGAACTTCGACAGCTCGGTGACGTCGGTGATGATGGATTCGACGGTGTCCTGGCGCCAGGGGCTGGTCGGGCCGTCGGTGTTCAACCCGTAGTCGCAGAACGTGCACCGGTTCCAGTAGCAGCCGCGGGTCGGCGAGTAGTAGACGAACCGTTCCGGGCTCAGGTACTTGTCCCACGGCAGCCGGCTGAAGTCCGGCGTCGGCAGCCCGCGGATCGGCTCGTACCGCACCGGGAGCAGGTTCATCGCCCGGAACCGGGGGTGCAGCCGGATGTTGGGGTGCGACGACGGCACCGTGCCGGCCCGGACGCTCTCCAGGATCTCCACCCACGCCGTCTCGCCCTCGCCCACCACGACCGCGTCGAAGCTGTCGAAGAGCGCGAACATCTGGGTCTTGTCGCGCAGGTACTTCCAGACGTCGGACGCCTCGGTGCCGCCGGCGACCAGGAACACCCCGGGCAGTGCGCGGCGGATCAGCCGGCCGAGCCAGAGGGCGAACGGCAGCTGGGCCTGGTAGGTGATGTTGAGGCCGACGATGTCGTAGTCACCGGCGACCAGCTGCGGGATGAGCACGTCCTCGACGTACGGCTGGAAGGGGCGGGCGAGCCGCTCGAGCACCGCCTCGTCGCGCAGGGCGGCGACCGAGCCCAGCGCCACGGCCGGCGGCATGCGCAGCTGGAAGCCGTTCGTGAACTGGCCCGGGAAACCGGTGCCGGACAGGCAGTTCATCCAGCCGATCACCTGCTCGACGGCGCGGGCGTAGTGGTCGTACTGGTAGAACCGCTCCGGGTCCTGCAGGACCGCGACCGCTTCCCGCACCCCGGCCGGGTCCGGTTCGGCGGTTCGCAGCGCCTCCATCTGCCAGGTCACGTCGTCGTAGTGGGCCAGCGGGTCGGGTGCCGGCGGGGTCGCGAGGGCTTCCTCCAGCCAGGCCGCACCGGCCGGCGAGAACGAGTGGTGGAACGCCTCGATGTTCGCGTCGATCATGTCGGCGGCCGGGTAGCCCCGCGAGCGGGCGTAGGAGTCGATGTAGCTCAGCGAGTGGTAGCCGGAGGTGGGATCGGTGAGCGGCGGGTAGATCAGCACCGCCTTGGGCCGGGCCGTCATGCCGCGACCAGCCCGGCGTGGGGGGCGCGAACCGGCGCGAAGCCCGGGAAGACCGGTGGGCCGCACACCTTCAGGCCCGCGGTCAGCGGCTCCACCAGCGCCCGCAGCCGGTCCAGGTGCTGGAAGCCGTGGTCGCGGACGGCGGCCGGCAGCTCGCCCGGTGGGCAGTCCCAGAGCCGGGCCAGCAGCCGGTCGACGACGTCGTCCCGGTAGGTCATGCGCAGGTGCGGCCGGTGCGGGTCAGGATGCGGCAGCCGATCGTTGAGCTGCATGGCCGACCCGGCGAAGGAACGGGCGGCCGCGAGCACCGCGGGCGTGCGCAGGGCCGCGGGCAGACTGCGCAGCGCCAGGGTGCCGCAGTCGATCGGGCCGAACATCCGGATCAGTACGCGCAGGGCGGCGTCGGCCGGGGAGCGGCTCCGGTCGCTCCCGGTGAGCATCGGTGAGTCGTAGATCGCCGCCGGGTCGCCGATCGGCAGCAGGCCGCGTTCGCGGGCCAGCTCGACCGCTTGCTGCCGGACCCGCCGCGGGTCGGCGCTCTCCGGCGCGTCCACCAGGGCGGCGAGAACGCGGTCGGCGTGCCGGGCCGGGAACTCCGGGTGCAGCACCATGATGGTGGCCACCGTGACCGCGTCGCTGACCAGCACGCCACCGGCCGTACGTCCCTGGGCGCGGGCCGCCCACGCCTCCGTGATGTAGGTGTTCACGTTCTCGATCGGGGTGTCCGCCGCGTCGTGCGGGCGCAGGCCGGCGTCCTCGGCCGCCGCGAGCCGCAGCAGCAGCCGGGCGTCCTCGGCCTTCACGTCGGTCGGGTGCGCCAGATCCCAGGCGGCGAAGCGCTCGAAGCTGTCGTCGCCGAGCCGGGCTGTCGCCGCCCGCCGCAGGGCCCGCCGGCCCCGGGCCCGGAACGGCAGGTCGCGACCGGTCTCCAGCAGCAGCGCCGCCTCGGCGGCGGTCAGGACCCCGGCGCGGGCCGCCCGGTCCAGCGCCACCCGCAGGTTGACCAGTGGCTCGCTCATCGACCGGTGGTCCTCCTCGGCCGGGGCGTGCACGACGGCCACCTCGTCGTCGTCGGTCACCACCCCGTCGCGGTACAGCTCGAAGACGGTGCCGGCGCCGCGCATGCCGTACGGCCACAGTTCGGCCGCCCGCAACGCGCCCATGCTGCTGCTGCCGGCCACCATGACCCCCCGGTCGAGGTAGTGCAGGATCTCGCGGTGCCGGACCGGTGCCCGCAGCATGAACAGACCGTCCACGATGAACACCCGGTCGCCCGGTGCGGGATCGAGGCGGAGCAGGTCACCGTGCTGGATCGGCGGCCGCACGAGCGCGCCGGGCAGCAGGTCCGCCGCTTCGGCCGCGTCCAGGCTGGGGCCGAGGAACACGTAGTCAGACATGGTTCTCCCCGGGTCGTCTGGCCATGTCACGTTCGTTGCACAGCGCCAGTCCCGGCGCGACCACCTTGCTGGCGGCGATCCCGATCCCGGGCTGGGTGAGGTCGACGACCATCGGCTCCACCCCGGTGCGGGCCCACACCCGCTCGGCGCAGAACCGGAGCATCGCGTCGGCCCCGGCTTCGGACGGGCCGCCGGCCGGCTCGACCGGGTGCAGGGTGCGCCCGGCGATGCTCGGGGCGACCGCGCCGTCGGCCTTGTCGTACAGCGTGGCGTCGATGTCGTCGCGCGCCCCCGAGATGCAGGCGAGCCGGGACTGGATCGCCTCCAACAGCGCGCGTGCCACCGCTTGCCCGGCGTCGGGATGGCAACCGAACCCGCCGAAGACCAGCGGCACGTCCGGGGACCAGATCGAGCAGGCGTACGCCGGTATGCCCATCTCGTTGGTGGTTTCGCAGACCTCGACCCAGCAGTCGGCGGAGCGCAGCGCGGTCAGCGCCGCCTCGACCGTCGGGTTGCCGGTGCCGGCCGGGTCCACGTAGCGCCGCCGGCTGAGCGGGGTGATTGTGTACGGCGCGCAGCAGTCCCGTTCGATCAGCTCGATCAGGCCGTGCAGGGTCGCCTCGGCCGGCGAGTTGCCGACCCCGAGGCCGTTGCTGGTCACCTGGAACAGCAGGTGGTCCCAGGTGAACCGGCTGGTGGCGTCGAGCCGGACGAACTCGAGCGGAACCAGCACCGGTTCGCCGGTGAGCAGGCCGGTGGCGGGCAGCCAGTCGAGCGTGACGCGGTCGGTCAGCGGTGATTCCTCGGCCAGGTTGAGGCGGCGTACGTCGTAGCCCGGCCGCACGTCGCGGGCGCTGCCCCGGGCGGCCGGCTCGAGTGTCACGTTCTCCGCGTGCCAGGTCTCGATGCTCTCCATCACCGCGCCGACCCAGGACTGCGCGTGGTCGAGGCCGATGCCGAGGCTCACCGCGAGTGTCTTGCCGCACGGCCGGTAGGCGACGTGGCAGGGCAGCCCGATCTCGTCGAGCCGGGTGACGTCGGCGACCCGGGTGACACCGAACGTGGAGAGCATCGGTTCGACCCGGCGGCGGGTCCGCTCCGCCGGCATGGTGCGGAACGTCCGTTCCGCCACCGCGACTGTCGCCTGGCCCATGGGTCAGACCGCCACGACGCAGGCCACGATGACGACGTTGACGTCGGCGACGCCGCCGGCGATCAGGTCCAGCTGCCGGTCGTCGAGCTCGCCGAGGTCGATCATCGGGGCGGCCGGCACGTGCAGCACGTGCCGCCGGGGGTCGGCGGTCCAGTCGTCGATCAGCTTCTCGCGGGTGAACAGGCCGTCGGACTCCCGGCGGTCGAGCGCCACGGTCGCGTTCGGCTGGACCGGCAGCCCGGCGGCCAGGGCCTCGGCCCGCGGGTCGGCCAGCAGGCGCCGCTCGGTCTCGGCGTCGTTCCAGACCGCGAGCATGAACGTGGTGTATCGGGCGATGAATTCGTCGCTCGCGTCGGGTGTCTCGCTCATCGTGCTCCTCCTCGCGTAGCTCGGCGTGGAGCCGGGCGGATGGGATCGGGCGCCGGAGGGCCTCCGGCGCCCGCCAGGTAGATCGGTGACCGGCGCCGAATCAGACGTTGACGACGCAGGCGACGATGATGTTGACCTTGGACTCGGCGACCCCGCCGGCGACCGACTCGAGCTCACGCTCGTCCAGCTCGGAGATGTCGATCAGCGGCGCCTCGGGCACGTGCAGCACGTGCTCGGTGCCGTTCCAGTCGGAGAGCAGCTGCTCGGCGGTGAAGAGCCCGTCCACCTGGCCGCGCTCGAGGCGAACGGCCTTGCCCTCGGCGACCGGCAGACCGGCGTCGACCGCGAACTGCCGGGGGTCGGCGAGCAGCTTGCGCTCCTCGTTCTCGTCCTTCCACACCGAAACCATCATCGCGGTGTACTTGTTGAGGAACTCGGCGTCGGCGGGTTCGGGCGTCTGGCCGGCAGTAGTCATGGAATTTCCTTCCGAGAAATGAAGAACGGGATTTCGTCGCTGCCCAAAAGCTAGGGGTGAGTGGAATTCGCTTTCAAGGGCTTTACACTTGCTGACATCGTTCGTGACCACCGGCCGAAACAGATGTCACGGATCGATGACACCGAGTGCTCAAGTCGTGCTGCAGCACGGGCAGCAGCAGGCGCAGCTGGCGTCCAGCCCACCCACCACCCGGTCGAGTTCGTCCTCCTCCAGCTCCGCCTCACCGATCGGGCCGGTGGCCGGCACGTAGAGCGTGAACACGCCCAGCCGGTCGGCATCGGCCCAGGCCGCGACCTGGGTGTCGAGATCCGGTTGGACGTCGGTGGCGTCCCGTACGACGGCGATCCGGACCTGCTCGGGCACCGTCAGGCCGTACTCGGCGAGCAGCGCCCGGGGGTTCTCGGCCAGCGCCCGCTCGGCGGCCGCGTCGGCCCACACCTCGGCGACCACCCTGCTGTATGCGGCGACGAACGCCGCGCGTTCTCCGTTTGTCACGTCTTTTTTCCTTCCCCTCGGTTGTGCCCTCATGGTGCGGCCCACGGCCCGCCGGCGACCCTCGGCGGCGCTGAATACCATCAATGTCGGACAATCGCCGACGCCATTGCGGACGCAAAATATGCAAGCCAGGGAATCGCGGTGAAGCGGCGGATGGTAATACCGCGCGGGGCCGACCGGAAGCAGTGATTTCACTGCTTTGCGCGCCGGTCCGGCGGCCGTAACGTGAACGGCAGTCGCACGCCGGGAGGGTCGATGACGGCAACCACGTCAACGCCGGATCGCACCGCGATCCCGCCGGTGGCAGAGCGATACACCATCGACGAGCTCGCCCGCCGGGTCGGCATGTCGGCCCGCAACGTCCGGGCCCACCAGGCGCGCCGGTTGCTCGCCCCGCCCGTCCGGATCGGCCGCACCGCGTACTACGACGCCGGGCACGTCCGGCGGATCGAGTCGATCAAGGCGTTGCAGCGGCAGGGCTTCAACCTCGTCGCGATCGACGCGATCCTCGGCACGCAGAACGCCGACCCGGACACCGACCAGCTCGCCACCCTGCTGCAACGGCTCGGCCTCGACCATCCGGCCCTGGTCTACGCGCTCGTCCAGCACGGCGTGTTCGGCCGCGCCGACGACGGCACCGTCCGTACGGTCCGGCCACGCGCCCTGCGCTCCGCCCTGGAGCTGCGCCGCGGCGGGGTCCCGACGCTGCCGTCGCTGCAGATCCTCGCCGACGTGCTGGACGCCCTGCGCGACCGCACCGACGACCTGGTCCGCACGACGTGCCGGCGGATGGTCGACGCCCGGCGCACCCCCGGGGGCGGCGGCGGTACCTGGGAGCAGCTCGAACAGGACACGGTCGTGTTCACTCAGTGCCTCGTGAGCCTGTTCACCGAGGCGTTCCGGCTGACCGTGGAGAACCAGGGCCGCGCCGCCGCCGCCGACCTGATGGCCGGGACCGGCGACCTCGATTTCGACCTCGACGAGTCCGAACTCGTCGACAACGGCTGACGCCCCCGCGCTCACCGCGCCCCCGCGCTCACCGCGCCGGCGGCGTTCCGTCCAGGAGCTGCCGGCTCGCCAGGCGGTGGAACAGCCCGCCCCGGTCGGCCATCAGCGTGTCGTAGTCACCGCGCTGGACGATCCGGCCGCGGTCCATCACCAGGATCGTGTCGGCGTCACGCACCGTGGACAGCCGGTGCGCGATGATGATCCGGCTGGCCGCGAGCTGGCGGGTGCTGGCGGTGACGACCTCCTGCGTACGGTTGTCCAGCGCGCTCGTCGCCTCGTCGAAGAACAGCACCCGGGGGTGGTGGATGAGCGCGCGCGCGACGAGCACCCGCTGCCGCTGCCCCACCGACAGCGTGCCGCCCCCGAACGGCACCATGGTGCCCAGCCCCATCGGCAGGTTCTGCACGTCCTGCTCGAGGCCGGCCATCCGGACCGCCTCCCAGACCCGGTCGAGCGGATAGCTGCCGGCGCCGCACAGGTTCTCCCGCAGCGAGCCGGCGAACAGCGTGCCGTCCTGCAGCACCACCCCGCACTGCCGGCGGACCGCCTGGGCGTCCAGTTCGGACAGATCCTGACCGTCGTAGCGGACGCTGCCGCTGCGCGGCGCCTCGAAGCCCAGCAGCAGCCGCAGCAGGGTCGACTTGCCGCACCCGCTCGGCCCCACGACAGCGACGAACTCCCCCGGGCGCACGGTGAACGAGACGTCGTCCAGGATGGGCGGCTGGTCGACGTGGTAGGCGAAGGTGACGTTGTGCAGGGTGATCTCGCCGCGGATCTCCCCCGGGTCGGTGCGGTCGGGCCGCCGTTCGGGTTCGGCGTCGATGATCTCGTGCAGGTCGGCCAGCCGGGGAATCGCGGCCACCACCTCGATGCCGGCCGTCACCAGCACCAGCGCCGCCCCCAGCAGCAGTGCGAAGGCCACGTTGACCACGAAGAAGTCGCTTATCGTGAGCCGCCCGGCGAGCGGACCGGCGAGCAGTGCGAACAGCGCCAGCTGCCCGGCGATGGGCAGCACACCGGCCGTCGCGGCCAGCACCGCCTGCACCCGCCGGACCCGCTGGAGCTCGGCGCGGGCCGTCGAGTTGGCCACCGACCACCAGCTGTAGGCCCGGTCCTCGGCCGCCGCCACCTGAACCTTGGTGATGCCGCCCAGCAGCTGGTTGGTGCGCGCCGCGGCCCGGTGCTCGGCGGGCAGGGCCCGGTGCATGCGCCGCATCACCGCCCGGCCGCACACCCAGGCGAGCGCCGAGGTCGCGACGAGGATGGCGAGGCCGCAGAGCGCCACCCGGGTGTCGATGATCGTCAGCAGCAGCAGGTCGGCCACCACCGTCACCGCGGCCAGCACCCCCTGGGCCAGCACGCCGGACAACGACTCGCGGACGAAGGTGATGCCGAGGACGGCGTTGGCCAGCTCACCGCTGGAGGTCCGGGAGAAGAACTGCGCCGGCAGCCGCATCAGCCGGTCCCACACGGCCAGCTGCGAGCCGAGCTCCACGCGTCCCTCGACACGCAGCAGCCGCAGGTTCTGGGCGACCCCCACCAGGGCCGCCACCAGTGCGCTGGCCACCAGCAACGCGGCCGAGGTCAGGAGCCCGTCACCGGTGCCCTGACCGGCGACCGCGCCGAGCACCCGGCCACTCATCAGCGGGACCGCCAGCCCCAGCCCGGCCACCACGGCCGCGGTCAGCACCAGTCCGGCGACGTCGCGCCGGCCGCCGCGCAGCCCGCCGCGCAGCACGTCACCGAGGGTCGGTGCGACCGGCAACGGGATCTGGACCACCGTGGCCGCCTCGCCGAACCGGGCGACCTCGGCGGCCGCCAGGGGCAGGGCCGTTCCGGTCTGCGGGTCCAGCACCCGGTAACCGCCGCGGCGGTGGACCAGGGCGACCGCCTCCACCCGGTCGTCGTCGCCGATGCGGCGCCACCCGACGAGCGGGCCGAGGTCGCGCCGCCACCACCCGCCGGGCAGCCGGACCTCCCGGACGTGCAGGCCGGACGCCCGCGCCACGGCGTGCAGGGCGGCACGCCGGTCGTCCGGCACCTGACTGCGGTCGGCCGGTTCGACGATCCGGACATGCTCCTCGGTGCACAGCGCCCGCAGCACGGTCGCCGCGAGCTGGTAGGCGTTGAGGTGGGCCACCTCGGCCGGGGGCACCTGCCGGTCGGTCGCCCCGACCACGCCGTAGGCGGTGCGGGCGGCGTCGGCGACCACCGCGGCGTTTATCTGTTTCCGCCGATGCAGCGAGCTCAGGAACTCGGCGTCGGCGCGGTCGATGCGAAGCTGCACGACCCGCAGCATCCGGGCGACGTGCCGGTCGGCGGCGGTCCACAGCTGCCCCGCGAGGAGCAGCTCCCAGCTGCTCATGCTCTCCACCGTGCACGGCGCCGTCGCGGTGACCCAGTCCCGGGCGGTGAGCAGCAGCAGCTCGCCGCCGCTTATCGGTTCACCGCGGTCGCCGTCGTTGCGGAGCACGTCGCCGCCCACGACCCGCAGCCACCACAGGCCGGAGGTGCCGGCGAGCACCCCGCCGGTGGCGAGCGAGCCGACCGACCGGGGGGTCAGCGGCGGCGCGTCCCGGGGCGGCTGACCGGTGCGTACCGCGTCGGCGACGGCCTGCACGCCGACCTCCAGCCCGGCCACCAGGGCGCGGGCCACCACCTCACCGGCGGCGTCGACCGGCCCCGGCTCCGCCGCGCCCTCGGCCGCGCCGACCACCATGCGGTACGCGGCCTCCCCGAGCCAGCCCACCTCGGTGTCCGGCAGCGGCACCACCACGAGTTGCCAGGCACCGGCCACCGGCGGACTCGGCATCAGACTGCCGGCCGGAAGCCGGGCGACGAAGTGGCGGCGCGCCTGCACCCCGGTGCCGTCCCCGTGCCGGATCGCGAACAGGTCGGCCGGGCCGTCGCAGATCACCGCGGCGGCGTACTGCCCGTCGAGCCGCAACGAGCCGCGGCCGGCCGGGGTGGTCAGCCCGATCAGCTCGGCCCACCCGGCGATCATCGGCGTCTCGATGGTCATGCCGCCACCCCCGTCATCAGTCCCGCCGCTCATCAGCCCGCCCGTCATCGCGCACGCCGGTCAGTGCTCGCGCAGCAGCCGGGCGTACGCCCCACCCGCCGCCATCAGTTCGTCGTGGGTGCCCCGTTCGACCGCCCGGCCGCCCTCGAGCACCACGATCAGATCGGCGTCGCGGATCGTGGAGAGGCGGTGCGCGACGATGAGGCAGGTCGCGCCCCGGCGGCGCAGGTTGCGATCGATGAGTTGCTCGGTCTCGGCGTCCAGGGCGCTCGTCGCCTCGTCCAGGACCAGGACCAGGGGCCGGCGCACCAGCGCCCGGGCGATCTCCAGTCGCTGCCGCTGACCGCCGGAGAAGTTGCGGCCGCCCTCCTGCACCAGCCCGGACAGGCCACCGGCCCGGCCGGCGATCTCGGCGAAGATCGCGGCATCCTTGAGCGCCGCGATCACCTCCTCGTCGCCGATCGTCGGGTCCCACAGCGTCACGTTGTCGCGGATCGTGCCCTCGAACAGCATCCGGTTCTGGTCGACCATCGCGACGGTGGCCGCCCACAGCTCGGCGTCGACCTCCTCGCGCCGCAGGCCGTCCACCGTGACCTGACCGGACCAGCACGGGTAGAGACCGGCCACCAGTCGTCCCACTGTCGACTTGCCGCTGCCCGAGGACCCGACCAGGGCGACCCGTGACCCGGGCGGCATGTCGAGCTCGAACTGCGACAGCAGCGGTGCGCCGAGCGGGTTGTAGCCGAAACTCACCTTCTCGATCCGCAGATGTCCCTGCAGCGAGGCCACCGGCGGGAGCACCGCCGGCCGGGCCGGCACCGGATAGCGCTCCACGTCGCGCAGCCGGCTCAGATCGGCGCTCATGTCCTGCAGCCTCGAGCCCAGCGCGGTCAGGTTGACGATCGGCCGGTTCATGGCGGTGACCAGACCCTGCATCGCCACCAGCACCCCGACGCTCAGCGAGCCGGCGATCACCTGCCGGCTGCCGAGCCCGAGCAGCACGGCGGTGTTCGCGGCCGCGAGCAGGGCCGGCACCACCGACAGCACCGCGGCCGGCACACCCAGCCGCTGCTGGCTGGAGCTGACCGCCGAACCACGCGCGGCGAAGCGCTGGTAGCCGACCTCCTCCTCGCCGGTGGCCTTGATCGACTCGATCATCTGGATGGTGGTGTAGACGGTCGCGAACATCTTGCCGCGCTCCGCCTGCAGGCCCGCGACCACGCTCGTGCGATGCGCCGCCACATAACGCAGGACGGCCACGTTCAACCCGGCGAACGCCATCGCGCAGAGCCCGAGCGTGACGTCGTAGGAGCAGAGCAGTACGCCGTACGCCCCGACCAGCGCGGTGTCCACCGCGGTCGCCGCCACCCGCCGGGTGAGCAGGTCGGCCACCACGTCGTTGCTGCGCACCCGCTGGGTGAGGTCGGCCGCCTGGCGCTGGTCGAAGAAGGCCACCGGCAGCCGGAGCAGCCGCCGGAAGAACCGTGAGCCACTGCTCAGCGCCAGGGCGGTCTCGCTGCGGATCAGCAGCCGCTGCTGCAGCAGCCCGGCGACCAGGGTGAGCAGCACGGCGGCGCTCATCGCCAGCGCCAGCGAGGTGAACGCGCCGTGGTCCTTGCCGAGCAGCACCCGGTCGACGAACACCCGCACCAGCGCCGGCTGGGTCAGGCCGACGACCGCGATGATCAGGCCGAGCAGCACCGTCAGCGGCACCACCGAGCCGAGGTTGCGCCAGCGCCGGGCCAACTGGGGCAGCACCCGGAAGGGGGTCCCGCCGGGCTCGAACTCGGGACCCGGCCGCATGGTCAGGACGATGCCGGTGAACGCGCTGTCGAACTCCGACCAGCTGACCGAGCGCGGGCCGGTGGCCGGGTCGTTGATCCGGACCCGGCGCCCGAGCCCCTCCAGGACCACGAAGTGCTCGAACTTCCAGAACAGCACGGCCGGCAACGGCACGTCGGCCAGGCCGTCGACGTCCATCTGGAAGCCCTTGGCGACCAGGCCGTACTTGCGGGCGCCCTTGAGGACACTGGCCGCCGTGGAGCCGTCCCGGCTGACGCCGCAGGTCTGCCGCAGCTCCTCGGGGGCGACGTGCCGGCCGTACCGGCCCAGGACGATGCCCAGGGCGGCGGCGCCGCACTCGACCGCCTCCATCTGGATCACGGTGGGGGTGCGGACCCGGCGCCGGCGAGGGTGCGGTACGGCCGCCGCGCCCGCCTCGCCCAGGTCGATGTCGGCCGGGCCGGTCACCGGGTCACCAGCCAGTCGATCGGGTGCTCGGTGGCGATGGTGAACCGGGCGGTGATCGCGCTCGCCGAGTTCAGCTGGAACGGCGGGGCGGCCTTGGACCAGCGCAACCCGCTCGCCGAATCGGGGTCGGCGAGCAGCGGCACGGTGACCCGGATGACGCTGCCCGCCCCGAGCAGGCGCCGCACGTCGGCGCCGCTGCCCAGGAACGCCCGCATCGACCGCTCGGTCTCCGGGAAGGACGCGACGTCGGTCACCGTGCCGGAGAGGGTGCCGAACACCGCGGTCGGCACCGCGTCGGCGACGACGGTGACCCGGTTGCCCGGCTGCAGCAGGGGTGCCGCGGCGGCGGGCACGAAGACCACCGCCTGCAGGGCGTCCCCGGGGGTGTCGAGTCGCTCCATGTCGGCGACCGGGGTGCCCGGTTCCAGCAGCTCCCCCTCGCTGACCAGCCAGGCCACCACGTACGCGTCCCACGGCGCGTTCACGATGGTGATCTTCCCGTTCTGTTCCACGCTGTACAGCGGCGTGCCCTTGGCCACCCGCTGGTCGGCCGCGCTCCAGACCTTGACGACCTGGCCGCCGATCATCGCGTCGACGGCGGACACCCCGTTGGAGTGGATCAGCACGCCGGCCGCCTGCACCACCCGCGGCACGGTCGCGTGGACCGCCCACACCCCGGCGCTGCCCACCGCGACGGCCATCGCGACGGTGATCAGCCAGCTCGGCACACTGGCCAGCTTGATCACGTCGTCCAGTTGTTCCGGCGCCTCGAGGTGGCGCAGCGCCTGCCGCCGGAATTTCATGCCGCCCTCCGCGAACCGAGCGTGAAGTCGGCGATGTTCGGCTCGACCAGCGGATCGATGCCGGCGAGCCGGGCGAAGGCCGCCGAGTCACCGGCCCCGAGGGCGCAGGGCGCCAGCCCCATCGCGGTCGCCACCAGGTACATCAGGCCGGTGAGCACCCCGGCGTTCTTGAGGGCCATGGCGTAGCTCAACCCCTCGTACTTCCACATCATGCGTTGTACGCGCGCGGTGATCACCAGGAGCACCTGCGGCGTCTCGGCCATGCCGGCCGCCGACCGGGCGTAGCGGGTCACCTTGCTGCCGGCCGCGTCGTGGCCGGTGAGCAGGGTGAGCCGGTGCTCGACGGAGTCGTAGTGGTAGAGCCCCGGATCCAGGCCGGAGCAGCGCGAGACGAGCGGGTAGATCTCCAGCTCGCAGAGCCCGCCGCCACCCGGGTACGGACGGTGGCCGACCTCCTGCCCGCCGGCCTGCGTCACGCCGCTGGTGTGCTGCACCCGGTACAGGAACTCGCCGAGGGCGTCGACGGTGAGCGGGTGACCGTCGTCGTGTTCCCGGACCGAGTGGCGCGCCCGCACCACAGCGGTCAGCGGTTCGTCGCGCTTGGCCACCAGTTCCATGTCCGGGACCGGCAGCACCCGGTGCCGGCCGTCCGGGAAGGACCGGCGCAGCGGGGCCGGGGGCAGCTTGCCGCGGAACGGATAGGTGCCACCCACCGGGGCGACGTGCCGGCCCGGTCGCGCCCGGTCGTGCAGGGCGAGTTCCTCGGGCAGCCAGTAGGCCAGCGGGGCGTGGGTGGACTCCTCCTCGAACTCCGCCGCGGTGACCAGCAGCCGGCCGGTGAGCAACTCGTCGAGGACCCGACCGGCGACCGGCTCGGCGACGGCGAGGGTGTCGGCCACGTCGTGTACGTCGCAGCCCGCGTCGGCCGCCGTGGCGAACACCGTGGCCAGGCCCGGGTCGGCGCAGGCGACGGCGACCGTGGCCAGCGGCGACGCGGCCACCAGGCGGCCGTCCTGCACGCGCAGCCCGGCGAAGCGGGAGAGCCGGTAACGGCCGCCCGGCTCGTGCCGCCGCGCCTCCGGCAGGCTGCCCGAACCCAGGCCCCGCGGGACCACGTCGAGCAACGGCCGGCCCCCGGCCTGCAGCCGGCGTTCCAGCCAGGAATGGGCGGACAGCCGGCGCAGCAGGATCTGCGCGGGCAGCAACTGCCCCTCGCCCTCCAGGCCGACCACGATCCGGTGCAGTTCCAGGTCGCCGACCCAGTCCCCGGCCAGCCGCAGGACCAGCGCCCGGCGGCTGACGCCGAGCCCGCCCAGCGGCAGTTGGAACCGGCTCTGCCGCAGCCGCAGCGCGCCCGTCGCGTCGCTGCTCAGTTCCGCGTCCCGGCGCAGCCGGAACGACTCGTGGGCGGCCGCCGCCCCGGGTTGGCCGTCCTGGATTGCTGTGCTGGTCACGGTGATCCCCTCGCCTGGTCAGAAGAAGACGCTGAGTGGGTTGATCGAGTCCTCGCCGGTGACCCGCGGGGTGCGGCCCAGAGCGGCCGGCACGTCCCACAGCCGCCCCGGTCCCAGCCGCCGCCAGAAGTGCCGCAGGCCCGGCACCAGCACCTTGACCACGGCCAGATCCAGGTCCGGGCGGGACTGGTCGAGCACGATCACGTCGAGGCCGGCGCGGCGCAGGCGGTCGACACAGAGCCGCACGTCCCCGGCCACGTCCCCGGTGCCGGCCCGGTCGTGGGTGTGCACGGTGCTCGGCGGCCGGTCGGGATCCGGGGTCAGCCACGGCTGGTCGGCCACCCGTACGGTCTCGTACCAGGCCACGGTGTCCGGATCGGTCATGCCGTAGCGGGTGCGGCCGCCGACGAACCGCGCGACGATCGGCAGGAACTGATTGAGCTCGGTCAGCGCCCGGCCCAGCGCCGTCGCCGGGTCGAGATGGCTGCCGAAGCCGAGGATCACGTCCTCGGTCGGCCGCTCGCGGTGCCGGGACACCGCGGCGTACGCCGGCATGCCGAGATCGGCCGTGAGGTCCAGCGCCCACAGCTCCCGGCCCAGGTCGTCGGTGTAATGGGCGCGCAGCGCGTCGATCCACGGGTCGGCGAACGACGCCAGGTCGACGCCGGGCAGCCGGGAGCGGTGGTACCACCACAGGGCGACGCTGTCCCGCTCCACCAGTTCGCCGAGGCCCTGCAGGATCGCCTCGGCCGCGGTGTTGCCGGCCGAGCAGCCGTTCGAGTCGGGCGCGCAGACGTCGAGCGCGGCCACGTCCGGGTGGCCGTACCAGCAGTAGGCGGCCGGGATGTCCCGCGGGGCGTCGTGGGTCAGCGACCAGCCGGTGCTCCAGTCCATCGGCTGGTCGTCGGCCGCCGGCGCCGGGACGCGGTGGAAGTGCCCGCCGCCGGCGTTGCTGTGCGCACGGTTGGCGTACTGCTTGTCGGAGAAGAGCAGGAGGTCGCGCGGGTGCAGGGTGCGGGCCGGATCCAGATCGGCGTACGCGGCCCGGCGCACCGGCCGGTCGGCGCGCCACACCCCGCTGTACCGCTCGATCGCCTCGGCGATGGCGCTCACCTTGGCCTGCACGACCGTCCGGCCCTTGCCGCCGGACAGCCCGCGCAGACTTTTGCGCAGACCGTTCGGGTGCCGGGCGACGGCGAAGTTGTGGCCGGAGATCCAGCTCTGGGTCAGGTCGTCGGGGCCGGTGAGCGGGTCCAGCCGGGTGACGACGCCCAGATAGCGGCTCACGTGCCGGGCCAGCCGCTGATAGACCTCGGCGGTGCCGGCGGTCCGGGTGCCGCCGTCCACGTCCGACGCGGCCCCGGCGGCCAGGGTGATTCGCGGGTCGGCGGCCCGGGTCAGGCCGGGGTCGCCGCACGCCGGGCACTGCGGCTGGCGGATCAGTTCGTGCTCCGCGGTGCTCAGGTCGCGGGTGTCCAGGGTGATCATCCGGCCGGTGATCCGGGGCGAGCGACCGGCGACGGCAAGCACCGGCAACTCCGCCGCGAGCAGACCGGCCGCGGTGGCCACCGTGCCGGGCAGGGCCGCCCGGGCCACCGTCACCCGCCCGGTCCCGCCCTGGCCCGCCAGGTAGTTCTCCACCTGCTCGTTCTCCAGCCACCGCTGACGCAGACAGGACCAGCATCCGGTGGAGCCGGGGATCAGGTGCGGGCCGAGAACCAGCACCGAGCCGTGCGCCCGGATCAGCGTCCACGGCCGGCCCGTGCTCAGGCAGGCCTCGTTCACCAGCGACAACCGCTCGTCGACGTACGAACCGGGGGCGACCACGATCTGGGCCGACCCGGCCAGGACGACGGCCAGGTCGGGATCAGCGGCGGCCACCACCTCCACCCGGCCGACCGCGGGGGCCAGCCGATCGGCGATCGCGGCGGTCACCGGCGAGCCGGCGTCGACGAGCAGCACCCGGCCGGTCGCCGTCCACTGCTCGGCGGTGTCCGGGGCGATCCCGCGGGCGTCCCAGCCGGCGGCCACCGCCGTACGCGTCCCGGCCGGCCCGTCGGCCAGCAGTTGCAGCCCGGCCAGCCGCCGCAACCCGGACGCCACCGCGGCCATCGGGTGCCGGTCGGCCACCAGGGCGGCGAGCCGTTCCACGGTCCGGGTGCCATCGAGCAGCGGCGCCAGGTCGACCGTCGCCGGATCGTCGATCAGCAGGTTGCGGTGCTCGCCGACGACGACCAGGTAGGCGCCGTCCGGGCCGGAGCAGAGAACCGGCTGGTAGTCCGCGCGCAGGCGGGGGCGGCGCAGGCGGGGTGTGTCCGTCATTTCGTCACGTCGAGCGACACCGGTGCGTCGGCGAGGCCGAGCAGGCTCGCCGGTGCGGCCGCGTCGGCCGGCACCAGCAGCAGGAACGTCTGCAGCCGGGCGACCCGGATGCGGCGCCCGTGCACCGCTTCCGAGCGGCCGAGCGCGGCCATGTCCGGTGCGGCCGGGGTCAGGGACGCGGTGGGGCCGGTGATCGTGTCGGACACCGCGAGGGTGACGAAGGCCAGCGTGCCGGCCGAGGTGCGGGCCGCGCAGTCGGACCACTGGGCCTTCTGGAAGGTGCGGGCGACGGCCATCCCGGCCCCCTGCATCTGCTGGCTGTAGACCGCCCAGCCACCGGCGAACCGGCGGTCCAGCAGGACGTTGGAAGCCACCAGAGTGGTGTCCGGGGCGCCTGATCCGATGGTCCGGGCGAACAGCTGCGCGGCCAGCCGCTCCCGGAGCCCGGCGGGCAGGGCCTCGGTGGACGACACGGCGGCGGCGCTGCCCAGCGAGGCCAGGGCGGCCTGCCCGTCCGGGCCGATCTGCACGTTGTGGCTGAGCTTCCAACCACCCTCGGGGGTACGGACGAAGTGGCTGACGTCGCGCAGGAGCAGCTCCTCACCGGTCAGCCGCAGTTTCGCGGTGACCAGGAAGCAGCCGGTGTCGGCGGTCGGCAGCGCGAACACCGGATCGACGTGCCGGAAGCCGGGCTGGTTGCGCCGGACGAGGCGGGCCTTGTTGACGGCCGCGACGCTGGCGTCCAGCGACGGGCTGACCTCCTGGCCGCGCAGGCCGGCCAGGTCGCCGGCCACCGTCGCGGCCGAGTCGGCGTCGTCGAAGGCGGCGAGCACCCCGGTCGCGGCGGGCGCACCGAACGCCGGGGCCGGGCCCGGCGCGGCGACGGCGGCCGTCTCGCCCCGGGCGCAGCCGGTCAGGCCGGCGCCGAGCAGGACGGCAAGGATTCCTGCGGTCAGCGGCGACCGGTTCGGACGCAGACGACTCACGACAGCCTCCTGGCGGGGATGCGGGACCCGCCCCGACGGCATGATCCGCGCCCTGAGTATTTCCCCGCCCCGGTGGCCCGGCGGCCGATGGCGGCAGACCGTACCGGGCAGCCCGCGCGCGGCGGAACCGGATCCGGCCACCGCAGCGGCACGACGACACCGATCGATGTCAGCCATGCGCGACGACGGCCGCCAGCCCCGCGCGGGACGGCACGCCGAGCAGCCGGTAGATGCGCGCCAGATGGGCGTCGACGGTGCGCGGGCTGACCGACAGCTGCCGGGCGATCAGCCGGGTGGTGGCTCCGGTGCCGGCCAGCTGCGCGATCTCGAGCTGCCGGGCGGTGAGTTTGGCCAGCGGCAGCGGGGCCGGTGCGCCCAGCCGCAGCCGGCGCACCTCGGGGCCGGCTTCCCACCGCACGGCCGGCTCCGGCCGGTAGGCCAGCACCAGCAGCAGCGGCGCGGCCACCGGGTAGCGCACCAGGTGGCTGATCAGGTCCTGGGACATCCGGTCGGCCCACTGCAGGTCGTCGAGGACCAGGACCAGGCCGGTGTCGGCGCGGGCGGCGATCCGGCGCCGCGCCCGCCGGCAGAGCAGGAACTGCTCGACGCTCAGCGGTGCCCCGGCGGCCCGGACCGTAGCGTTGTCCCAGTACCGCTCGTCGTCCGCGCCCTGCGGGCCCTGCCCGAAGGCGTGCAGGAAGACCTGGAACGGGATGTCGCGTTCGAGCTCGGCCGCGCAGCCGGTGCGGATCCGCAGCCCCGGCCGGGCGATCCCGGCCATCGCCGCGGCGAGCAGGCTCGTCTTGCCGGTGCCGGCCTCGCCGACCACCTCGATGACCGACTGCCGGCCGGCCGCGAGGGCCGCCGCCGCCTCGGTGAAGAACCGGAGTTCCGCCGTACGGTCCATGACTGCTCCCGTCGCGCTGGCCGGCACGCCTGCGGCGTGACTTGCCCGGCCAGCCTGGCCGACGGGGTTGGAACGGACGCTGGAACGCTCGCTGGAACGCCGGCTGGAAGCGGCCCGGTCAGTCGGCCGGCCCGGTGCGCAGCAGTCCGTAGATCAGCATGTCCCGCCAGCCGCCCTCCCGGAACCGCGCGCCGCGCAGCACGCCTTCGCAGGTGAACCCGGCCCGTTCCAGTGCGCGCTGCTCGGCGATGTTGTCGGCGTCGGTCTGCGCCTCCAGCCGGAACGCCAGGGTGCAGTCGAACAGATGACGCACCATCAGCTGGTGGGCCGCCGCGCCGAGCCCGCGCCCGCGGCATTCCGGCAGCAGCGCGAGCCCGATCTCGTAGCAGCCGCCGGGCGGGCCACCGCGGTCGCGCGCCTCCCAGCTCGCGATGCCCAGCACCGCTTCCTGGCCGGACGCGGGGTCCTTGCCGATCACCGCGAGCGCGGTGGAGTCGGTGGCGACGTATCCGTCCTTGTCCCAGCGGCGGCGCCGGACCCGCGGGTCGCGGAAGCCGGCCCACACGTAGCGCCCCGTGACACTCGGATCCGAGCCGAGCCGTTCCAGGAACGGCAGGTCCGGTTCCTGGAAGGGTCGCAGGATCACCTGTTCGTCCATTGTCACCTCGGAGGGGGTCGGGTTCTGCAGTATCACAGCAATCGGATCACCGGGTTGCCCCCGCCGGGAGCGCCAGCGCGAGCGCCGCGGAGCCGTCCAGGAACATCAGGCCCCGCTCGGCGAATCCGGCGAAGGCCTCCTCGACGGCGTCGAGCGGCAACCGGCGGGACAGGCGTTCGCGGACGGCGGACGCGCTTATCGGCCGGTCGACGCAGGCGAGGTAGATCTCGGCGAGATCGCCCTCGAACGTGTACGTGCCCTCCGCCCCGGGATGCCGGCCGTCGTAGATCTGCAGCAGGCCGGGCGCCGAGAAGTAGGTGAGCGTCGGTGGGGTCGCACGCTGCCATGCCGCCTTCCATGCCTCGACGCCCGCCCGGACACCGGCGTACGCCTCGTCCGGCAGCGGGTCGGCGAGCTCGTACTCGAAGAAATAGGCAATCTTCCCGAGATCGAACCGGTCCGGATAAACATACCGGTATCCCCGCTCCGGGCGGCGTTCCCGGACACCGGCCGTTTTATCGGTATACAAAGGACTGAATCGCTCCAGCCAGACCCGGCCCGCGCCGGCCGGCGGGCGCAGGTGCACGAGGTGCGGCAGAACGGCGGCCTGGGCCCGGTAGTCGTCGGCGGACTCACCGGGGAAACCCCAGATGATGTTCCACGAGATCGTGATGCCGTAGTACTGGCCCCAGCGCAGCACGTTGACGTTCTGACCGGCCCGGACGCCCTTGCGCATCAGGCCGAGCACCCGGGTGCTGAGCGACTCCAGGCCGGGCTGCAGATGCGTCACGCCGCCCTGCCGCAGCAACCTCAGCTGCTCCCGGGTGAGGTTGGCCTTCACCTCGTAGAAGATGTCGTAGGTGGTGCCGGCGGCGATCAGTTCCGGGAAGAGCCCGGAAAGGTAGGCGGTGTCCAGGATGTTGTCGACCGCCTCGAACCGGAAACTGCGGTAGCGCCGCGCCTGGGTGGCCAGCTCGACGGCGACCCGGCCGGGCGACTTGGCCCGGAACCGCATGCTGGAGCCGTTGAGCCCGCAGAACGTGCAGTGGTGCTTGGCCCCCCACCAGCATCCGCGGGCCGATTCGAAGGGAATGCGGACCGTACGCTGACCGGCGCTCGGCTGCAGCCCGAGGCCCTCGGCCCGGCTGAAGTACTCGTCGTAGTCCGGGGGCGGGGACTCGTCGAGACGTTCGAACGGCGGCGCCGACGGGGTCGCCACCACCTCGTCCCCGCGCCGGCCGGCGACCCCGGGCACGCTCCCCGGGTCGGCGCCGGTGGCCAGCGCGGACAGCAGCTCGGGAAAGGCCACGTCGCCCTCGCCGAGCACCGCGTAGTCGATGGCGTCGACCCGCCGGACGTACTCCAGCCCCATCTCGTCGTCGAAGTTGGCCCCGCCGAAGACCGTGACCAGGTGCGGGAACTCCCGCTTGAGCCGCCGGGCCAGCGCGAACGAGGCCGCGTTCTGCTGGAACGTGCAGCTGAACCCGACGACCCGGACGTCCTTCCAGGACACGGCGCCGACGAGGTCGTCGAGGTAGCCGGGCACGTCCTCGTCGCGGATCCGCCGGAGCAGGTCGGCGGGCAGGTCGAGCTCGGCCGCGTGGTCGTCGAGCAGGCGACCGTCCGGGTCGGGCGCCTGCTCGCCGAACGCCGCGACCGAGAACAGCCAGTCGCCGAACATCTGCCCGCGCTGCTCGCACAGCGTCCGGTAGGCCTCGGCGCCGATCCGGTGGGCGAGGTCGAGGTTGGCGTGCAGGGTGCGCACGTCCCACCCGTGGGCCTCGGCGATCGCCTTGAGCAGGCCGAGCTGGATGGACGGCCGCTCCGCCGTCATGAACGGCATCGACACCAGGACCACCGGCCAGGCGGCCCGCTCCGCGGCGGACGGTTCCCGCGGGACCGGCCGTGGATCAGGAAGGATCACAGATGACCATGGTGGACTCGCTGTCCGGTGCGAGAACGGCACCGGCGGCGAAGGAGGACCGGAACTGCTCCCGGATCGCCGCCGCCGCGCCGTCGGCCGAGGCGCTGCCGTCGGCGGCCACGACATGCTCGACGGCGGCCGTGGACACCTCCTCGGCGCCGGCCCCCGCTGCCGCGGCGATCGGAGCGCCCAGCACCGCGCCCATGGCCAGTCCACTGAGGAGCACCCGCGAACCACCGCGGGAAGGATTGGTTGCACCGGTACGGTCGGACATGGAGTTCCCTTCACTGGCAGGCCCGCGACCAGGTCGCGGGAACGGGTCGCCGCACCTCCGGGCCGGCCGGCGGTATCAAGCGATAAACGTCACTATTTCGGCCCGGCGCTCCCTCGGGAATTGGCCAGATGGTCTAACTTGGCGCGAACGGCGGCGGCTTCCGAATGCCCGAGGGCATCGAAGATCTCGATTGCCTCCCGCCAGGCGCCGCGGGCGCGGCCGGCATCCCCCGAGGCACGGTACGTGTCACCGAGCCGCAGCCGGGTCATCGCCACCTGGTAGCGGTCGCCGAGGTCGTGCCACAGGACGAGCGCCCGCTCGTAACAGGCGACCGCCTCGTCGTGGTGGCCGAGCTGGTGGTGGGCGTAGCCGAGGCTGTCCCAGGTGTCGGCGTGCCCCGGCCACTCGCCGGAGTCCTCGTGCAGGGCCAGCGACTGCCGGCAGAACTCCAGCGCCTGCTCGTGGTAGCCGAGCTGGCTGTGGTACCACCCGACCCAGTTCAGGGCGTCGGCCTGGCCGGCCCAGTCCTCGGCGAGCCGGAACTGCTCCAGCGCCTGCCGCGCCTGGTCGAGCGCCTGCTGCAGGTTGCCCTGCCGTTCCAGCACCCGGCCGAGGTTGAGCCGGATGCGGGCCTGGCCGGGCAGGTCGCCCAGCCGGGCGAACAGCCGCAGGGCCTGCTCGGCGTGGGCGCGGGCCTCGTCGAACCGGCCCAGCTGCAGATTCGCCAGGTTGAGCAGGCGGTGCGCCTGGGCCTGTCCGGCCCGGTCGCCGAGCCGCCGGGCGGCGTTCAGGGCGGCGCTCGTCGTCGCCGCCCAGTCGTGCCAGTGCCCCTGATAGTTGAGGAAGGCCGTCATCGTCCAGGCCAGCCGGTAGACATAGGTGTGGTTGCCGCCGGTGGCCGCCAGCGCGAGCGCCGCCAGCAGGTTCGCGTGCTCCGCGACGAACCAGCGCATCGCCTGATCGGCGTCGAGGTGCGGCACCGCGACCACGCCGGTCGCGGCCGGATCGACGGCCAGCGGTTCGCGGTAGGGATAGAGCAGCCGGTCAGCGGTGTGCGCGGAGTGCAGATAGTGATCGAGGATGCGGGCCAGCGCCGCCTCCCGCTCCGGCGCCGTGCCCAGCACCCGGGCCTGCTCGGCGGCGTAGGCCCGCAGCAGGTCGTGGAAGGTGAACCGGCCGGGCGCGGTCTCGTCGATCAGGTGGGCCCCGCGCAGTGCGGTGAGCAGCCGGCGCGCCTCGGCCAGCGGGACACCGGCGAGGCTGGCCGCGGCGGCGATCGAGATGTCCGGTCCCGGATGCAGCCCCAGCAGCCGGAACAGCTGCGCGGCCGGTTCCGCCAGCAGGTTGTACGACCAGGACAGGACGGCTCGGGCGTCGGCGGTGGGGTCCTCCCCCGCGAACGCGTCCAGCCCGCCCCGGGCATGCCCCAGCTCGTCCGCGAGGGCGGTGAGCGAGAACCGTGGCTGGGCCGCCGCCCGGGCCGCCACGATGGCCAGCGCCAGCGGCAACCGGGCGGAGACGGCGATGATGTCGTCGACCGCGGTCGGCTCGACCTCGACCCGCGACTCGCCGATGCGCCGCCGCAGGATCTGGCGCCCCTCGTCGGCGGTCACCAGGTCGACGGGCACCGCCACCGCCCCGGCCGCGATCAGCCCCGACAACCAGTTCCGGCTGGTCACCACGACCAGGCAGCCGGCCGAGCCGGGCAGCAGCGGCGTCACCTGGTCGGTGTCGCGCGCGTTGTCGAGCACCACCAGCACCCGCCGCCCGGCGAGCAGGCTGCGATAGAGCGCCGCCTGCTGCTCGAGGGTGGCCGGCACCCGGCGGGCCGGCACCCCGAGGGCGTCGAGGAACCCGCGCAGGGCCTCACCGGGTTCCATCGCCGACCGGTGCGGATCGAAACCGCGCAGGTTGACGTAGAGCTGACCGTGCGGGAAGCGGGCGCTGATCCGGTGCGCCCAGTGCACGGCGAGCGAGGTCTTGCCGACCCCGGCCGTCCCGGTGATCAGGGCGATGACCATGCCGTCCCCGGTGACCAGGCCGTCGAGCTGGCGCAACTCGTTGACCCGGCCGACGAAGTGGGGCGTGGCGTACGGCAACTGGGCCGGGATCGGTGGCCGCGGGACCGGCTCGGACGCGGTCGAACCGGTCGGCGCGTCGAGCGACGGATCGTTGGCGAGGAAGCGTTTGTAGAGGTCCTGCAGTTCGGCGGACGGGTCGACGCCGAGCTCCTCGCGCAGGTAGCGGGCCTGTTCGTGGAAGGCGGCGAGGGCCTCGGCCTGCCGGCCGCTGCGGTACAACGCGGTCATCAGCGAGCCCCGCAGCCGCTCCCGCGTCGGGTAGGCGGCGACCAGCCGGGTCAGCTCGGTGACCAGGTCCTCGTCGTTGCCCATCGCGAGATCGATCTCGATGCGCTCCTCGAGCACGCTGATCCGCCGTTCCTCGAGCCGGTCGCGCTCGGCGTCCAGCAGTGGACCGGCCAGCCCGTCGAAGGCCGGGCCCCGCCAGAGCTGCATCGCGGCGTGCATCGCCTGGACCGCCTCGGGCAGCTCACCGGCGGCCCGCGCGGTGCGGGCCCGGCTGACCTCGCGGTCGAACACCTCGAGGTCGAGGCTCCCGGGCGGCAGGGCCAGCCGGTATCCGACCTCGCTCCACGTGAGCACCTGGGACGGTGAGCGACCGGACCGGATCGGCTCGAACGCCCGGCGAAGGCCCGAGATGTACTTCTGGACGACATTCACCGCATATGCCGGTGCGGCGTCACCCCAGATCGCCTCGATCAACTGCTCGCGGCGCACCGGCCGGTTGGACCGCAGGGCCAGGACGGCGAGCACCACCCGCTGCTGGACCGGGCCGAGGCTCAGGCGGGTGTCACCCAGCCAGGCCTGGACGGGACCGAGGACCTCGACGCGCAGCGCGGGCCCCGGCTGACCCTGGTGCGGCCCGGCCAAGGATGCCCCCTTAGATCGGCGGATGACCACAGTGTACGAACCACCGGACGTTCCGTCGCGGCTTCGCTACGCACCGCTGGTCCAAAGTGAGGGATCCTGGGCGAGATCGATCACCGGGGTTTGCCGCTGGGATGGACCGCGCTCGGGTGCCCGGAGGGTCGCACCGGCGGGCCGGACGACCGGGCCGGGGTCGGGGTCAGGGCCGCGGTCGGGGTCGGGGTCGCGCCGTGGTCCTCGATGGGCTGGCCGAGCCAGCTGGACAGCCAGTCGAACGCCGGCGCCTCCATCGCCTTCCAGGTCTGGCTGGAGTGTCCGCCGCCGTTGATGTAGGCCGTGGTCACCGAGAGCGGACTCCGCCCGGCCTTGGCGATGGCGGTGGTGGCGTTGAGGGCGGTCGGATCCGACCGGGCGCACGCCAAATACAGCGCCACCGCGGGGACCGGCAGGTGCTGCAACCGCCAGACGACGTTGTAGGAGGTGTGCTCCGACCCGTCGCCGACGTGGATGCCGGGGTCGACGTAGCCCGACAGACTGGCCGCCGCCGCGTACCGGTCGGGGTGGCGCAGCAGCAGCTGGGTGGCGCAGTAGGCGCCGGCCGAGAACCCGATCAGGCTCCACGCGCTCTGGTCGGGACGCACCCGGAAGTGGCTCAGCGCGTAGGCCGGCACGTCCTGAGTGAGAAAGGTCTCGGACTGCGCCGAACCGACGAGGTTGGTGCACTCGGTGTCGAGTTTCAACGGCCGGGGCGACTGGTAGGGGAACAGCACCACCGCCGGCGCCATCCGGCCGGCGGCGATCTCCTCGTCCAGGATCTTCGGCGCGGCCAGGGCGTTCAACCACTGCGCCGGTACGCCGGGGTAACCGTGCAGGGCCTCGATGGTGGGGTAGCGCAGCGGACCCGCCGGGTCGTAACCCGGCGGCAGGTAGACGTACATCGGCATGGTCAGTTTGCTGGCCGCCCCGGTGACGGTGACGGTGAGCACCCGGCCGGCACCCGGACCGGTGGCGGGGGCCGATTCGCCGGCCTCGGCCACCTTGGGATGGGTGCCCGACCAGGTGGGCCAGAAGTCGACCTGGCGGTTGACCCAGACGGCGGCGACCGCGACGGAGGTCACCACGCAGGCCAGGACGGTGACGCTGCGCAGCAGCCCGCCGCGCCATCCGCGCAGGCGATTCCAGAGCAGACCGACGGCGATCGCCGCGACCACCGCCGCCGCCAGCGCGACCAGCTCAGCGCCAAGGCTGTCCGGGGCCATGAGGCTTCTCCTTCCCGCTGGGGGCGCCCGCCGGGGCGCCGGCGCCGGCGCGGCCCGGAGTGCCGGGCGGAACCGGTGCGCCGGGCGGCCCGGACGACGCCCCGGGCTTGGGGCGCCGGTGCACCGGCAGTGACTTGACCGGCGGCGACGAGGCGGCCAGCGGGGGTGGGGTCTGGCCGGCGGCCCAGCCCACGGCCGCGCGGACGGCGCGCAGCACACCGGCCGGCTCGACCCCGGGGCGGACCGTGAAGGTCGCCACGCCGGCCGGCACGACGACGTCGTGCGGGACCGGTGGCACCTCGGCCCGCACGCTCGCCACCGCCGGGAACTGACCCGGTGCGGCCGCCGACACCTGGCGGACCAGCCGGGTGTCGGCGGGTGAACCGACCAGGGCCCACCGGTGATCGGTGACCCGCAGATCGTGGTGCAGCCCGACCGGCACCCCGGCGGCGAGCGTCTGGATCTCGGTTCCGGACGTCGTGCTCAAGTAGACGACCACGTCGCGGCCGGCCGCCGCCGCCACCTCCACGCTGGGCGCCTCGGGCCAGCTCGCCGGCCAGCCCGCGCCGGCGCTCCCGACCACCAGGACCACGGAGTACCGCCACTGCGGATGCTGGAGATAGCCGGCCGGGACGACCAGGACCGGAGCGGAGGCCAGGTGCCAGTCGGTCCACCCGGTGGGCTGCCAGGGCAGCGACAGCGGCCGGTCGGTGCGGCCGGCGGCACGAGCCGCGAGCTCCTGGTCCAGGCCTCCGGCAGCGGTGGCGTACGTCGGCGCGACGACGTCGCCGGTGCTGAACAGCGAATCCCACGTCGGGTAGAAATCCTCGTGCCGGTTGACCACCAGACCCACCGAGACGAGCAACGAGGCCTCGGTGAGCAGCACACCGGCCGGGCGTAGCAGGAGCCGCAGCCGCCACGGGCGGCCCCACACCAGGACCGTGAGGAACGCCACGATCACCGTGCTGCCGACCGCCATCGCGATCAGCGGCATGCCGGTCAACCGCATCTGTCCTTCTCCGTCTTCCGCCCAGCGCGCCGGCCGTGCGCGGCGCCTCCGTAGTTGTACAAGCCCTCCGCAATCACCCGTTTCAACGTCCGGGCGGGGCGGGGGTCACGGTTCTGGACGATCTCTGCGGGACGTCCGGCTGCTACCACGATCTCCGATGCATCACAATGATCCCCGATAGGGACCTTGCGGCAGTTATATGCAACAGTCTATCGGTGGTTGACGGCGCAACTGATCCTCGCGGGCTGTCCGAGCCTGCTCCCTCCGCGCCCGCGGCGGTGCCATCGGCGCAGGGTCCGGCCGTGGACGAGGCCGCGCTGCGTCACCTCCAGCAGGTCCACGGGCCGGTGCTGCTCAGCTTCCTGACCCGGCTGACCCGCGGCGACGCGCACCGGGCCGAGGACATCGTCCAGGAGACCCTGCTGCGGGCGTGGCGCAACCCCGAGGCACGCAACGCCGACGGCCGGTGGAGTCGAGCCTGGATCTTCACGGTCGCGAAGCGGATCTTCATCGATCAGGTCCGGGCGGCCGAGGTCCGCCCGGCCGAACTGTCCGACGAGCACATCGAGGCGCATGCGCACACCGCCGATCCGATCGAGCAGGCCCTGGACGCCGCCGAGGTGCGGGCGGCGCTGGCCTCGCTGCCGGAGCGGCTGCGGATCACGCTCGTCGAGATCTACTTCCAGGAACGGTCGGTGGCCGAGGTCGCGGAGGTCCTCGACGTCCCGCCGGGAACGGTCAAATCACGCACTTTCTATGCATTACGAGCACTACGCGAGGCCTTGGCCGGACGTGGTTTCGGAGGCCGGCCGGGTGACAAATCCGTTACCGCCGGGGCCGGAAAAAGCCAGTCGGATCGTGAACCGCCGACCGCACCCGGCCGTCTACGTAGGGCATGACACTCTCACCCCGATAGAACGAGTAGATGAGTGGGACAGATGACTGATCGCGCTACGCCACGCCGTTCGTGGCGGCGGGTGCTGGGATCGACCCGGCGACGAGTCGAAATCGTGGCTCTTGCTCTCACCATCGTCGTTTGCGGTGTCCTCGCCCTCGAGGTGATCCCGGCCATCGCCGACGACGAGAAGCTCGAGGGCAAGCCGGTGCCCACCGAGGACGTGCCGGCGCTCGTCGCGGCCGCGCTGTCCTGCCCGGCCCTGACCCCGCCCAAGGTGGCCGCCCAGGTGATGGCCGCCACCGCCTTCGGTTCCGACGGCGCCAACACCGGTCTCGCCGGCATGAACGACGCCACCTGGTCGAAGTGGCGCCCGTCGTCCGGCGCCGCCCGCACCGACCGGCAGGCAAGTGTGCTGGCCATGGCCCACCGCACCTGCGAGATCGTCGGTCAGCTGCGCGCGGCCAAGGTGGACGGCGACCTGTGGGCCGCCGCCGTGGCGACCGACAAGGCCGGCCTGGATGCCGTGCTCAAGGCCAAGGGCATTCCCAAGAGCGCCGAGGCGTACGTCGACAAGGTCACCGCCTACGCCAACTGGTACGCCGATCAGCCGGTGTTCAGCGTGAAGGCCACCACGGCCGAGGTCGCCGCCTCCCCGGAGCAGCCGATGGAGGCGCCGGACGAGCTCGTCCCCAGCATCAACGCGGCCGGCCGGATCTGCCCCACCCTCACCCCCGCCCGCATCGCGGCCCAGCTGCGCGCCGTCTCCGGGTTCAACGCGAGCCTGCGCTCCAGCACCGGCCGCGCCGGGATCGCCCAGTTCACCGACGACATGTGGGAGCGCTATCAGCCCGGCGCCAAGGCCTCCCGGTGGGACCCCAAGGACGCGATCCTGGCGATGGGCACCGCGATGTGCGACATGAGCCAGCAGTTCGCCGGGCTCAGCGGCGCCGACCCGTACACTCTGGCGCTCGGCGCCTACCAGTGGGGTGCCGACGTCATCCGGCAGGCCGACGGCCTGCCGCGGGCCAATGTCCCGCAGCTCGCCGACCAGGTCAGCCGTTATGTCCCGCAGTACGAGAAGGACACCCGGCTGACCGCCGCGAAGCCCAAGCCGCCGGTCAGCTCGGCCCCCGCCAGCAAGCCGGCGTCGACACCGCCCACCTCGACGCCGACCACGGCCGCGCCGACCACGACGGCCGCGACGCCGCCCAAGCCCACCGGCGTGGCCTTCGACCCGAACGCCCGCTACCAGATCCGCAACGCCTGGGCCGGGGCAGTCGTCGAGCTGCCGGGCAAGGAGCTCAACAACCCCGACGGCACGCGGGTCCAGCTCTACAACAACCTGCTCCAGGACGATCAGTACTGGCGTTTCCAGAAGGCCCCGGCCGACGGGTACGTGCTGATCATCAACGCCTTCAGCAAGCAGGCGCTCGCGGTCGAGAACGCTTCCAAGGACAACTACGCCAAGCTGGTCGTCACCACCAAGAAGGAGAGCGACAAGAACCAGCAGTGGAAGCTGATCGACGGCGGGGACGGCAAGGTCCAGATCGAGAACCACAACTCCGGCAAGTTGATGGAGCTGCTCGGTGACGACCTCGGCCCGCCGCAGGCCGACGGCACCTGGAACGAGTACTGGGTCGAGCAGTGGGACCGGGTCAGCACGGTCAACAAAGACCAGTACTGGCTGCTCGTCAAGTAACCATGGACGAGCTGAGGGGTGACACCGTGCCGGACGACCACGTCGAGGAGGAGCTCCTCGGGCTGCACTTCCTGGGCGAGCTCGACCCGGACCGCAGCGACGTCATCCACCAGCATCTGCAGACGTGCGCCACCTGCCGGGCCCTGGCGGACGGGGTCGTCGAGACCCTGGCCGCCCTGGCCCTGCTCAGCGACGACTTCCCGGCCGGGGCGACCATCCCGGCCGCGGAGGCCGCCCCGGCCGCGGGGTCCACGCCGGCCCCGGAGGTAGCCCCGCCCGCGGAGGTAGCCCCGCCCGCGGAGGTAGCCCCGCCCGCGGAGGTAGCCTCCGGGCCCGTCCCGGCCGCGGACACCGCCGGCCGGGCGCACGCGGCAGCGAGGCCGGCGGCGCCCCGCCGCCCGGCCGACACCGGACCGGCCGATACCGGACCGGCCGGCACCCGACCGGCCGACACCCGACCGGCCGGCACCGGGCCCGGTGGCCGGCGCCCGGCCTCCCGGCGGGTCCGGCTCGTGCGGGCCGCCGGACTGCTCACCCTGGTGCTCGTCGTCGCGGGGCTCGGCATCACCGCCCTGGTCCGCGGACCTGGCGGCGCCGGCGGGCAGGCCATCGTGACCGCGGCGGCCACCGCCACCGACCGGACGTCCGGGGCCGGCGCCTCGGTGTTGCTGACCGAGGGCGACGACGGGGTCAGTGTGCGAGCCACCGTCAGCGGGCTGCGCGCCGGCGTCGCGTACGTCCTCTACGCCGTCACCGCTGACGGGCAGACCCACCCGGTCAGCCACTGGACCAGCACCACCGCCGTGCGGGACGTCTCCGGCGAGCTGCCCGGCGTACGGCTCAAAAGCCTCTCGTTCTTCACCGTCTCCCCCGAGAGCGGCGGGGTGGCGGTCTCGGTCTATCTGCCGGGTGCCCCGGGTGCCCCGGCCCCGGGTCCCAGCTGATGACCCCGGTCTCGACAAGAAGGAAGCGGATGTCCTTGTTCACTCGGGCGGCACTTCGTGCGGGTTTCGCCGTGAGCGCGGTGACGGCACTGCTCGGCCTCGGCGCCACCGCCGCACACGCCGACGACAACTACGTGAAGTACTACACGGTCACGTCGTCGCACAACGGGTCCAAAGAGAACCTCGCGGAGATCGCCGACCGTTTCCTCGGCGACTCGGCCCGCTCGTCGGAGGTGTTCAACCTCAACTCGGGCCGGCCGCAGCCCGACGGCGGGGTGCTCGTCGACCCGGGCCGGCTCAATGCCGGCTGGATGGTGATCCTGCCGTGGGACGCGGTCGGCGGGGGCGTGCAGTACGGCGTACTGCCTGACAAGTCCCCGAATACGGCCGTGACTCCGGGTGGGGCGCCGAAGGCGACGCCGTCGCCGACGAAGGGCGGTTCGCCCGCCGGCAACGCGGGCAACCCGCCCGCCAAACCCGCCGCCGGCGGGTCGAAGGGCGCCAAGCCCAAGCCGGGCAAGGCCGGGCAGTGCGCCACCGCCGCCGCCTCCAGCGGCACCTCCAACTGGGCCGAACTGCGCCTCGCCGCCGACCAGGCCTGGCCGCAGAGCCGGGGGGACGGCCAGCTCGTCGCCATCGTCGACTCCGGCGTCGAGGGCAGCCTGGCCCAGCTCACCGGGCACGTCGCGGTGGGTTCCGACATCGTCTCCGGCAGCGGCCGGGGCGACACCGACTGCCTCGGCACCGGCACCGCCATGGCCGGGCTCATCGTCGCCAAGGGCGGCTCCGGCGGCGGCCCCGCCGGCATCGCGCCCGACGCCACGGTGATGCCTGTGCGGATCGCCGAGACCAGCACCAAGACCCAGGCCACCGACGCCGCCGCCGGCATCACCGCGGCGGTCGGGGCGGGGGCGACGATCATCGCGCTGGGCTCCTACGTGGATATCAATGACAAGGGTGTCGCGGACGCCATCGCCGCGGCCAACAAGAAGGACGTCGTCGTGGTGGTCGGCGCCGCGTCGGGAACGGCCGCGGCCAACCCGGACGCCACGCTCGGCAAGGGTGTGGTGCGCGTCGGCGGCATCGGCGTGGACGGCCAGGCCGCCGACGACTACCGCAAGGGCGGGGTCGACGTGGTGGCGCCGGGCATCAACGTCACCAGCCTCGGCATCACCGGCACCGGCTCGCTGACCGGCAGCGGAACCCACTACGCCGTCGCGTTCGTCGCCGGGGCCGCGGCGCTGGTCCGCTCCGCCTACCCGGAACTGACCGCCCAGCAGGTCGTGCACCGGCTCGAGGCGACCGCCGGCAAGATGGGCAACGGCGCCGTGCCGGACGGCAGCTTCGGGTGGGGCCTGATCAACCCGGCCCAGTCGGTGACCAAGGTGCTGCCCGAGGAGGCGGTGCCGGCCGAGTCCGACTCCCAGGCGCTCAACCGGATCACCTCCGACCCCGGCGCCGGCCGGTCGACCCTGCTCATCGTGGTGACCCTGGTCGCCCTCGCGGCGGCGGTGCTGCTCGTCTTCCGCATCCGCAAGCTGCTGCGCGGCGAGGCACCGGCCGAGCCGGCGACCACCGAGCCGCCCGCCGGGGACGACACCCCGCCGCCCGCGACCCGGCCGCCGGCGGTCAAGCCCGCCGCGAACCCGCCGGTGACCCGGGACACCACACCGCTCACCCCGGGGGTCAAGCCGGGCCCGAAGGTCACGGTTCCGGCGGCCCCGGCGGCGGCCGAAACCCCGGCGAGTACGCCCGAGGCGCCCCCGAATCCCAAGGCGTCGGTCGGCGCGAAGTCGGCGCAACCTTCCGAGTGAACGACGAGGGCCGGGCTGCACGCCCGGCCCTTCGCAGGTAGTCGCCGGCTCAGGCAGCCGCGCGGCTCAGCCGGCGGGGCTGGCTGCAATGCCCCAGCTCGATGGCCATCCGGGTCAGCTCGGCCTTGTTGCTGACGTTCAGCTTCGCGCGGATCCGTTTCGCGTACGTGTTGACCGTCGCCTGCGACAGCCCCATCCGCGTCGCGATCTGCGCGTGCGTGAAGCCGGAGGCGATGAACCGCAGCGTCTCGACCTCCCGCGGCGCCAGCCCGTTCGGCTCGTCGTCCGCACCGCGCGCCAGCTCCCCCTGGAACTGCCCGACCAGGCGGGGGCAGATGTAGAAGCCGCCCCGGACGATCACCCCGACCGCCTCGCGCACGTCACGCTGCTCGGTGAAGCTGCTGAAACAACCCCGCGCCCCGGCCCGCACGGCGGCGAGCAGGCTCGGTGTCCGGCCCCACGCCGCGCTCACCAGCGGTCGTCCGACCGTGGCCGCCCGCGCGATGCTGTCCGTCCCACCGGCCGGCAGCTCCAGCACCACCGCGTCGAACGTCTGACCGAGCGCCAGCAGCTCACCGACGTCCGCCACGGTGGCGGCGACGTGCAGACCCGAGTCGGCGGCCAGCTTCTCGAGGCCGGCGCGGGAAATGGGCTGGTCCGAAACGATGGCCGCTGTGAACACCGGGCTCCTCCAAGCTGTCGGGCCCGCGGGCACGGGCGCCACTAGGACGGATGCCGGCGCCGCCCGGTTCACGAGACACGAAAAATCCGCCGACGTCCCGGTCGGTTACCGCCGCGATGCCCCCCGATGAGGGACTTTCCCTTGCTGTCCGCATCGAGCATGCTCACCTGGTGTCCCGCGACGCCCGGCGTTCGGCGAGGATGGGCAGGGAGTCCGGCGCGGACTCGAACCAGCGGAACCGGACCGGGGATTGATGCCAGTGGTGGACGGCACCGAGCACGTCGAGGAGCTGCTCGGGCTCTACTATCTCGACGAGCTCGACCCGGCCTCGGCCCAGCGGGTGCAGGCCCACCTCGACACGTGCGCGACCTGCCGTGCCGAGGCCGCCCGGCTGTGCGACGTACTCGGCGCCATGGCCCTGCTCATCGACGACCGCGAAGCGCTGGCCAGCACCTACGGCGCGCTCGGCACCTCGGTGCCGCCGGCGTTCCCGGCCCGCTTCGCCCCGATCGAGCCCCCCGAGGAGCCCCGCTCCCGGATCGGCTGGCCGCACCGCCCCCGCCGGCTGGGCCGCAACCGGCCCGCGGAGCCCTCGCCCCCGCCCGACCCGCCGGCGCCGGAGACACCACCCGCCGCCGGCGGACCCACCCCCAGTGGACCCACCCCCAGTGGACCCACCCCCGGCGGACCCACTGCCGGCGCGCCCACACTTCCGGTGCCGGCTCCCTCGCCGGCCCCTGCGCCATCGCCGGCGGCCGACCGGCCCCCCGCCTCGGCCCCAGTGTCCGGCGTCACCCCCGTGGCACCGCCGACCGAGCCGCCTCGCACACCAGCACCCCCGCGTGCCATGGCGGCCGTCGCGCCCCCGCCCGCTGCGCCCACTCAGGCGCCCGCGTCCTCGCCGACGGCGTCCGCGTCGGCAGTGCCGGCCGTCGCACCCGTGCTCCCGCCGGCTGAGCCGACTCAGGCGCCCGCGCCCTCGTCCGCTGGGCCGGCTCCCGCGCCCACGTCATCCCTTGCCGGGCCGGCTCACGCACCGGCGCCCACTTCCGCTCCCCCGGCCGCCGTGCCCGCTCCCCCAGCCGCCGTGCCCGCTCCCCCAGCCGCCGTGCCCGCTCCCCCGGCCGCAGTGCCGGCGACCCCGACCACCGTGCCCGCTCCCCCGACCACCGTGCCCGCTCCCCCGGCCACCGCGCCGGCGATCCCGGCCGCTGGATCGGCGGCCACGGGCGCGCCGGTGGCACCGAAGCACGCCCCCGGGGAGCCCGAGGCGGCGGCAGAGGTGTCGAAGAACGCGCCGGAGATGCGGACGAAGCCGGTGGTGCGACCGGCCCCGTCGACCACGGCTGGCCCGTCGAGCACGGCTGGCCCGTCGAGCGGGGCTGTTTCGGCTACGGGGCCGGAGGCCGGTGCGAGCGCGCAGGCTCAGCAGACGCGACCGGTCCGGCGTACCCGGTCATTGGTGGTCTCGATCGGGTTGTTGACCGCGACCGTCACGCTCGGCGGGACCGCCGCCGTCGCGCTCCTGCGCGACGGGCCCGGTGACACCGGCGCACCCGTGGCCCCGGTGGTGGTGAGCACGGCGGCGTCGGCGGCCGATGTGGACAGCGGCGCGCGGATGACGGTGGCGCTGACCGCCGAGGACGGGTCGACCGAGGTGCTCGCGAAGCTGACCGGGCTGAAGAAAGGTACTGGTTACCGGCTGTACGGCTACGGCCTGGACGACCACCGCTGGGCGGTGGCGAACTGGACCGGCGGGGCGGGCAAGGTGCAGGAGGTGACCGGCACGGTGCCCGCCGCGATCGGCGGGATCTCCCACTTCGCGGTGCTGCGCAGCGACCGCAGCACGGTGGTGACCGTCTACCTGTCGCACGACGCCGGGGCCGACATCGGCCCCAACGGCGGCTGAAGCCGGGAATCAGGGGGTCGCGGTGCCGTCCGGGACGGTGGAGTGGATGTCGGCGCCGGCGTAGATCTGGGCGGCGTTGTTGAGTTTGCCGACGAACTCGCCGACCAGCTCGAGCACGCCGCCGCAGCCCTGCAGGAGCTGGAACTGGTTGTACTGGATCTCCGCGGTCTGGTCCGGGTGCGGGTCCTTGTACGGCGAGTACCAGCCGCTGCCGTCGTCGTAGGGGCCGATCCACTTGACGTTGGGGTTGAGCGGGACACCCTGGTGGTAGACCGCGACCGTGTCCGACTCCTTGCCGGCCCAGAAGACCCAGCCCGACTTGGCGATCGCGCTGTCGCGGAACGACTCGAAGTCGGCGATCTGGCCCTTCATGGCCGCGAGGATGGTGGTCTCGGCGTCGTGCATCTGGCCCGGGCTCACGTCGTAGCCGCGCAGGTCCGGGGCGGCCGGGTCGCCCTTGGGCGCGTTCGGGTCGGGAAGCAGGTTGCCGTGCTCGTCGACCGGTTTGCCGTCGCTGTTGGTGTAGCCGCCGTGGCCGTCCGAGGTGGGCGCCTTGAACCCGATGAGGTCCTCGTTGGCCCCGCTGACGTGGCGGCCGGTCGGCCAGACCTGGGTGAGATCGACCGGGACGACAGAGGTCTTGGAATCGCTCATACCTGAACCTTGCGCGCGCGACGGGGTGGCGGCAACGTCCCTCTTGGTACGACCCACCGGCGCCGGAACGGGGTCTGGGGCGCTGCCGTCTCCCGTGGTTACGGTCGGGCGGAACGGTGGAGTCCGACCTACGGAGCGTGCATGGTGAGTGACGGTGCGACCGGCTACGACGTCTCCAAGGTCCGGATCGACGTGGAGCTCTACTACATGCACCAGTACGCCAGCGTCTACATGCCCTCGCTGATCACCAGTCTGCAGGAGGACTGGAAGAAGATCGGCGACATCTGGGACCAGCTCAAGATCAGTTGGGTCGGGGAGGGTTCCGAGGCCGCCGACGCGTTCAACGCGCGCCTCAAGGACGTGCAGAACCGGCTGTTCGGCACGCCCGACAAGGCCGATCCGACGAAGGTGGAGACGCCGGGCATCCTCGACCGGATCCGGTACGGCGCCGTGGTGGCGGCGGCCAACTACAACGCCGCCGAGCACGCCGTGACCAACATGTTCGACGATTTCGTCCATGCCATCGCCGGTGAGGGCGACGGCAACGGCCCGCAGGACAGTACGACGCCGCCGATCACCGTGGACTACAACACGAACCCGTTCCCCACGCCGAAGAAAGACGGCTGACGACCTACCGTGGCGAACCAGACGAACGGGCACGCGAGCCCCGAGGAGCTCCGCAAACTCGCGGCCGACTGGCGCGCGCAGGCGGCCCGGCTGGTGTCGCTCGGCGGCACGGTGATGTCCGCGTACAAGGGCATCAAGTGGTCCGGCCTCGCTTATCTCTCGGCGACGGCCGCGGCGAACGCGGTGAACGTCAAGCTCAAGGCGATGGCCGAGTCGGCCGGGAAGTTCGCGGACTTCCTCGACGAGTACGCCGGCAAGGTCGAGGAACAGATCAAGAAGGAGAAGGCCGCCGCGATCGTGCAGATCGTGCTGGCCATCCTGGGCCTGCTCACGATGGGTCTGGCGGTCGTGCTGGCGCCGGCGCTGGCGGCGCTGTCGAGCCTGCTCGCCAGTCTGCTGCCGGCCATGAGCGCGCTGGCCAGCCGGATCGTCACGATGGTGCTCGACTTCGCGCTGGGCTTCCTCACCTTCGGTTCCATGCAGGTCGCGATGGAGTTCGGCACCCGGGGGATCGTCTCCGCGGCGATGGGCCTGCCGCTCGAGGTGGGCAGCTCCGAGTTGCTGAACATCCTGCTGGCGGGCGGGCTGGGCGGCCTGTTCTCGATCCGTGGCATCACCGCGGTGCCGGTGCGGGGCTCCCGCGGCGCCACTCCCCCACCGGCCCCGAAGATGCAGGCGCCGCCGAAGGCGTCCACGGCCACCAGCCCGGACGGCACCGGCGTGCAGCTCAACAGCCCCGCACCGGTCAAAGGCGCGGACGTCGCCGGGGCGCCGCGGGTCAGCGACGGCACGCCCGCCGTCAGTGCCAGCGACCTCACCGCCGCGCCGGTGCTCCCGACCGGCAGCCACACCGCACCGACCGCGTCGGCCTCGTCCGCCGGTGACGCGCGCCGGCTGGCGGCCGGGTCGCCGGGTGGGGCGAAGTCGGTGAGCGCGTCCGCCCAGCAGGCCACGGGTCACGTGAACCAGCCGCTGGCGGCACCGCACACCAACACGACGACGTCCGCGCCGATGGGCGGCGCGCGCGGCGACGGGCCCCGGACGGCGAACCTCGACCGCCCCGGCCCCACCGCCGGCACCCGCGGTGACGGCTCCCCGCAGGTCCACACCCCGGCCGCGAACGTCACGCATCAGCCGGGTCAGCCGAACGTCGCCGACCGCGGCCCGATGTCGACGACCGGCGGCCGGGGCGGCACGCCCGAGGCGCCGGTCACCGGACCGACGATGCACGCCACCCCGTCGACCGGCCCGGCCACCGTGCCGCACGGGACGTCGCTGCCGCCGGCCATGCGCGCCGGCGGTCTGCCCGAGACGTCGGCGCTGAACGCCGGCAGCCATCTGATGCCGCCGCCCGGCCGGCCCGGTGTCGCCGAGCACGCGGCCACCACCGGAACCCCGCACACCGTCGCACCGTCCACTCCGCACGGTGCCGGGCGGATGCTCGACGAGAACGCCACCAGCGCCGGACACCCGAACCTCCAGCAGCTACGCGACCAGCGCCTCAGCGTCATCGATCCCCCCAGAACCAGCACCGGCGGCGGCACCCACACCGTGGAACCCACGAACGCCACCGCACCGCCGACCACCGCCGCACCGCAGCACACCGCCACGCCGTCCACCGCCACGCCGCACGCGCAGCCCACCGCCGCACCGACGGCACCCCGCGGACCCGGACGGATGCTCGACGAGAACGCCACCAGCGCCGGACACCCGAACCTTCAACAGATGCGCGACCAGCGCCTCGCCGCCGTCGATCCGCCCAAGACCGGCACCCACAGCGGCGGTGGCCCGGTCCGCAACCAGGATCTCGGCGGCTCCCCGCCGCGGCCGGGTGAGCTGGACCCGCCCGCAGCCGGGCACTCCGACCGCTCGGCCGCGACGGGCATCGACTCCCGGCTGCTGGACGCGTCGGCGGCGCCCGCACCGGCGCGGGCGGAGGCCGGCGGCGGCCGGATCGAGCAGGGCAACGTGCCGCTCCGGCCGGAAGCCACCCGGGCCGACGCCCCGGTGCCGGCGGCCACGCCCCGGGCCGGCGCCCCGACCCCGGGACGTCAGCTGTTGCAGACCGGCCCGGACGGGCGTACGGATCTCGTGCGGGTCTCGGCGGAGCCGATGTTCGCGGGTGAAGGGCGACGGCTGGGCGGCGATCCGCACACCGTGCCCGGCCCCGGCCGGCCGCTTGCCGAGTCGGCCCCGGAGCGTCCCGCCACCGGCCCGGACAAATCGTTCACCTACACCGAGCTGCGCGCCGACGGCACGATGGGCCCGACGACACTGCGGCCGGGCGAGAACGTCATGCACTCACAGCCCCTGGCCGGCAAGCAGACCGGCGTCCCGGCGGGTGGGGCGCACGAGCGGATCCTCAGCTATTCGGCCGACGGCCGGTCGTGGGAGGTCAAGCCGGTCGCGGCGGCGGCCCGCCCGGCCGCCGCGGACCCCCGGCCCCACCAGATGCTCCGGCAGAACCCGGACGGCACGGTGGACCTGCTCACCTTCGAGAAGCCACCGGCGCTCCCGTCCGGGCCGCCGGCCAAGCCGCGGCCCGGGGAGGCGAGCTTCCACGACCTCGACGGTCCCGGGGCGAGCCGCGGCTGGCAGTCGCGGTCGATCGAGCCGGGCGAGCGGTTCACGGCCGAACAGGTGAGCCGGCCGCAGTCGACCGGGCAGCGACTCGACGGCAAGGAGCTGTTCTTCCAGCGCGAACCCACGTCGTTGCTGGTGAAGGACCAGGCCACGCACCACTGGACGCCGCTCGGGACGACCGAGGGGGTGGCGGCACCGCCGAAGGGCTGGGGCCGGGCCCCGGATGCCGCCCCGGTCACGGTGGCCAAGACCCCGAAGCCGGCCGACGGCCCGGCGTTCACCCGGGACGGCACCGGCCCCGGTACACCGCCGGACAACGCGCACTACCGCTGGAACGAGGCCAACGGGGCCGTCGAGCCGGTGAACGTGCGGGCCACCTCGATCGAGGTGGCCGAGATCGGCACGCAGACCCGGTCGGTGGCGATCGACCGGTACACGGCCACCGGCGGCAAGGGCGGCGGCAGCCAGCTCGACTCGTTGCGCATGCTCCCGGACGGCACCCTCGCGCCGGCCAACCCCCGAACCATCACCCCCGATCAGATCAGGTACGACTCCGCGTCCGGCGCGATCACGATGGACGGCACCCGGCCGGCCGGTGGCCACCCGTCCGGCGGTGGCGGCGGCCATTCCGGTGGCGGCGGTGGCGGCGGAGCACCCGGGTCGCGGGGTGGTGGCGGCCTGGCCAACCGCGGCCCGTCCCGCGGGTCCGCCACGCAGACCGACGACGGCACCCTGACCTTCGTCAAGCAGCCCCCGCGGACGGCCGAGAGCAGCGCCTCGACCGCGCCGGGCAGCGCCGCCGGAACACGGGACGCCCGCACCCACGCCGGCCAGCCGGGCGAGCGGCCCGACCCCGGTCGCGTGCTGGGCAGCGGGAAACCCGCGACGCGACCCGGCGCCGGGATCGGCGGTCCGGGGGACGCGGCGGCCGCCCGCGCGATGACCGAGGTCGACCACCAGGTCGTCCTCGGCACTCCCGCCGACGCGCCGCGCAACGTCCTGCGCAAACCACGCCCCGAACAGCCGCCCGCCACCCAGGAGGTCCGCGACACCGCCCCGACCGGCGGCCAGTCCACGACCCAGGTCAGCGACACCGCCCCGACCGGCGGCCAGTCCACGACGGAGGTCGGCGACAGCGTCTCGGTGGGCGGCCGGCCACCGACGGAGGTTCGGGACGACGCCTCGGTCAGCGGTGCGCCGTCGGTCACCGCCGGGGTCGGTGCCGAGGACCGGACGACAGCCCCGGCGCCGGCCGTGCCGATGCGGGCGCCGCTGCCGCACGAGGCGCCGTACGTCACCGCGATGCCCGAGGGCCTCGCCATGACCGTGCAGGGCAACGTCGTACACCTGCACGCCGGCGCGCCACCCACCCGGCTCGTGCTGCGGCCCGGCCCGGATCTGACGGTCGTCGTCGACGGCTCGGTGACCAGTCTGCGGCTCATCCACGCGGCGCTGGCCGAACTGCATCCGACGCGGCCGGTGTCGCTCGTCGAGTTCGTCGGCGACCGCCGCCCGGTCCCGCCGGAGCGAGCCCAGCGGATCGCTGAACTGCTGCTCACCGGCCTGCCCGGCAATCCGCGGATCAGCCTGCTGGCGGCGGCGCTCACCCACCCCCCGGCCGGGGCACCGGCCGCCCCGGCGTACCGTTTCGACCCGGCGGGCCACGTGGGACCGGACATCCCGGCGGGTGCGGGCAACGCGCGCCCGTCCGGCACGGACGACTTCCCCGCCGCCCCCACGCACGCCCCGTCCCCCAGCGGGCCGGCGGACGGGATGCCGGACGTGCCGGTCGAGCCGGAGCTCACCCGGGTGCGCCAGTTGACCCGGGTCATCGGCTTCGACGCCGGGCTGACCCCGGCCGAGATCGACGCCGTGCTCGCCGAGCTCGACCTGCGCTTCGGCGGCGCCGTCCTCGGTCCCGCCGGTGAGGGTGCGGCCCGGCAGCTCGCGGTGCGGGAGATCGCGCTGCGCGCCGGCCTCGACCGGGACACCACCCGGCTGCACGCCGACGCCGTCGGGGTTGCCGACGTGCCGGCCGCCGAGGCCGCCCTGGCCGACTTCCGCTCGGTGATCCGTCAGGTGGGCGCCGACAACCAGCTCATCGCCCAGGTCGTCGACCTGGCGATCGCGCGGGCCGAGAGCGAGGGCGTCCCGTACACCGAAGCCACCCGGGCGGCGATGGAGCAGGCCCTGCGGGCCGGCGACGAGGAGGCCGTCGCCGGGTTGCGGGCGGAGCTCGACGAGGCCCGGCACAACCGGGCCGGATATGCCGCGGCGCATCAGCGATACCTCGATCAGGAGCTGGCGGAGCGCTTGCGGGCCCTGCCGCCGGAGATCACCCGCCCGCCGGGCGCCGGTGGCTCGGTGGCCGGGGACGACGCGTCCCGGCCACCGTCCGAACAGGATCACGCCCGGGCCACACAGGTCCACGACGCCCTCGCCGCCCTGCCGGAAGCGCCGCACGTCGGTCCGGTCGACCCGACGTTCGATCAGCGGCTGACCTCGCTGCCGGATCTGCCGGCCACGTCACCGATAGCGGAATCGGAACTGGAAGACCTGGTCGCGGTGCTGGCGGCCGACGCGAGACTCGATGCTGAGGCGACCGCGCAGGTCCTCGCCGGCCTGCGACGCGAGTTCGGCGACGCCGTGTTCACCCCCGCGGTGGTGGGCGAGGCGAGGCAGGCCATCGCCCGGGACGTGGCGAGCCGGGCCTCGGCCGACCTGGCGCGGCTCGAACCGCTCATCGCCCGGATCACCGGCTCGGACCCGGACGCCGACGCGGTGGCGCTGGCCGAGGTGAGCGCCGAGTTGCGGCGGCAAGGCGCCGACCGGGACCTGATCGAGCGGGTGGCCGACATGCGGATCGGCGACGCCGCCCAGACCGGCGCCGGGTTCGCCGGGGCTCGGCGGGATCGGCTGATCCAGGCGTTGGCCGACGGCGATCAGGCGGCGTACGACGGGCTGGTCGCCGAGTTCGAGGCGGTCCGCCAGGCCCGGGAGGAGTCCACCGCCGCCGCGGAACTGGTGCTGCACAAGGCACTGGAGAAGCGGCTGGCCGAGTTGAAGCAGTTCGCGGACGAGCTGACGACGCGTACGCCGGTCCCGCCGCCCGTACGCGACGAACCCCCGGCGCCGACCGCTCAGCCGGACCCGGCGGCGGACGCGCAACGGCTGCTCGACCTGCGGGCGCAGCTGGCGGATCTCCCACCGGCGCCGGCGAGCACGCCGCGCCCGGCCGGCGACCACTCCCCCGCCGACCTGGCCGAGCTGCTGCCCGACGTACCGAGGCCGGCGCCGGAACCGGCCGAGCCGCTGTCGGCGGAGGCCCAGCGCGGCGCGGACCTGGAAAAGCTCGACGGTGAGCTGCGCGGGCGGCTCGCCGACCTCATCGTCGGCGAGCACGCCGGGACCGGCTCGCGTTACACCGAATCGGAACGCGCCCGGCTGATCGACGCCCTGCGGGACGGCGACGCCGAGACCCTCGGGCAGATCCGGGACCGGCTCGAGACCGGGGCCGCGACCCACCGGCGGGCCACCGAGTTCGAGGCGCGACGGGCCGACGAGGCCACCGACGACCGGCTGACCGAACTCGGTCAGGCGCAACCGCGGCGCGACTTCCGGTCCGTCCTGGACGAGCTGCGGACACAACGGCCGGTCGAGCCGGACAGCGGGCTCATGATGGCGCCGCCGCGGCAACGCCCCACCCCGCCGGCCGACCCGCCCGGTCAGTTCACCGAGGCCGCGACGGTCGAGCAGGAACTGCACCGGGCCGGGCTCGACGCGGACAGCCGGTTCGACGCCGCCGTGCGGGAATGGCGGGACGCGCATCCGGAGCAGGCCGACCGCCTCGACGCCGTGCTGCCCGCGGTGCGGGCCGAGTTCGAGAACCGCACCGCGCGGTCGTGGCGGCAGCTGTGGGCGACCGACGGGGTCGGCGCCGGCTGGCCGGCCGAACTGGACCGGGCCGCGGCCGAGCTGCCGCACCAGCTCGACGCCGCCGTGGCCGGTGGCGTCCGGACCGCTCCGGTGCAGACCTCGACCGGCAGCACGGCCGACGGGTCGGTCACCACCCTCGCCGATGACATCTTCCGCCGGTCCGTCGGTGCCGTGCGGTACGACCGTGGGCTCGACGTGCCGGCCGGCCACCTGGAGACGATGCGGGTGGCGTTCCGCACGAGCATGCAGGCCACCCAGGACCGGCTGGGCGCGGATGCGGACTGGGACGAGTACGTGGCCGGGCAGTGGACGCGGCTGCGCGCCGACCTGGTCGCGGCCGATCTGGCGGTGGCCGCGGCCCAGGACGCGGCCCGGGCCTTCCACCGGTTCCTCGGGGACCGGGCCGGCCCGCCGGGTGCGCTCGACGCCACGATGTCGGCGCACGCCGTCCGGCTGCTCGGGGTGGAGTTCGCCCGGGACCACCTCGCCACCCACGGCCGGCACGTCGTCGAGCTGGAGGCGTTGCAGCAGAAGGCGTTCGAGGACGCGTTCACCGAGCTGCGCGACCCGCGTAACGAGATCACCGCGCTGAGCCCCGCCGCCCGGGCGCAACGGTGGGCGGGCCGGCAGGAAGCCCTGCGGACCGATTACGCCGCCCGGATCGGCACCGCGCGGCGGGTCGAGGAGTTCCGGCCCGATCTCGTCCGTGCCTTCGGCAACGCGGTCACCGACGCGGCCGCCCGCACCGCGACCACGCCGCCGCTCCGGTCGCTCGACGGCCTGCCGGCCGAGGTGACCGACCAGTTCCGGGCCGACTTCATCGCCGCCGGGCGCGACCTCTTCGACCAGGTGTGGGCCCCGGTGATCGCCGCGGGGGCCCGCGGTTACGACGCGGCGTTCCAGGCGGCCGAGCGTGAGTGGCAGGTGCGCTACGAGCACCTGCTGACCGGCGTACGCGACCACGCCTTCCTTTATCTGCAAGCGCACCGCCACGACCCCGCGGTGCGGGCCGCCATGCTCCAGGCGCGGGACGCGGACCGCGACGTGCCGGAGTCGGCGTACCAGGCGGCCGCCCAGGCCTTCTACACCGACGCGCTGGCCGCGTTGCGCACCGCCTTCGACGAGTCGGCCGACCCGGCCCGGGTCGACCAGTGGGAGGCGCTGGCCACCACGCTCGAGGCCCGGATCGCCGACTACTTCACCGAGGAGGCGCTGCGCCGGCACGCGGCCGCTCCCGCCGAGCGCGGCGGCATCACGCCGCTGCTGGAGGCCACCCCCACCGCGTACGAGAGTGCCGCGCGGCCGGTGCTCGACCAGGCGCGGGCAGACATCGACGCGGCCCTGCACCGTCCCGGGCGCGACCTCGACGACGCCACCCGGTTGCGGATCACCCGCGAGCTCGACGCGCGGATCAGCGAGGCCACCACGGCCGCGCGGACCCGGGCCGAACGCGGCGGCCAGACCCCGGCGGTGGTGGCCGCGGCGGTGGAGGCACTGCACGGCCGGCTCACCGAACTGGTGCGCTCGGTGCCGGTCCTGGTGCTGCACCACGCCCTGCTCGGCGAGCAGGTGCGGGCGGCCGGTCCGGCCTTCGAGGAGCTGCTCACCGTCGAGCTGCCGGTGCCGGTCGTCGAGGCGCTGGGCCGATCGTTCACGCTGGACTGGCTCACCGCGTACGACGAGCTGTTCCGAGGTGAGCAGACCTCGGCGGCGGCGCTGACCGGGCTGCGGGAGCTCGCGGCGACGGTCCGGCTCACCACGCCCGCCCAGCACCTGACCGACGGGGCCCTGCGGACGGCGCTGCTCGACGCGGCCGCCACCCTGCCCGGCGACCTGGTCGAGGTGCCGTCCGGGATCCTGCTGCGGCACAGCGCCACCGGGGCGGCCGCCGGGGATCTGCTGGCCATCGCCTCGTCGTTCCCGCCCGCGTCGGGCCAGCAGCACGTCTTCGTCGGCCCGGGGGTCAACCTGGGCCGGTTCCTCGGCGAGGTCACCCGCACGCTGCGCGAACCGGACATGCGGTCGCGGGTCGTCGTCCACGCGCCGCTGACACCGCCGGAGACGCTGCGCGGCCTGGCCGACCGGCTGGGCGTCACGGTGGCGCTCACCGAGCGGCCCACCGATCCGGCCCTGGCCCGGCGCGCCACGCCGGTCGACGCGAACGGTTCGCCGACGCTGTGGCAGTGGGCGGTGCAGTGGCACGTACGCCCGATGGATGCCCCGCCGCCGGCCCCGTTCGGCCTGCGGCAGTCGCCGGACGGGACGTACGCGCTGCCCGACGGCTGGGTGATCGAGGACCTGCCGTGGTACGCCTGGGCCCGCCCGGCGCAGGTGACCGACCCGGCCCTGGCCGCCCGGATCCGCGCCGGCGAGTTCGCCGGGGACACCCGCTTCATCGTGGGTGAGCCCGGCGTGGCCGTGCCGACCGCCGTCGCCACGGCCGGTCTGGACCTGCTCAGCCGCACGCCGCGGGTGCCGGGTGAGCAGATCCCGGTGCGCTGGTTCAGTGATCCCGAGCTGACCACCCCGGCCGCCGCCCCGCACACCCGGACGGCGGCCGACGAGGCGGCCGGCACGCTCACCGTGACCGGGCACGCCGAGGTCCGCGACGCCCTGCGCACCGAGCCCGACCCGGTGCGCCGGGACAGCCTGCTCACCGGGCTGCTCGGGCCGGGCGGCGCGGTGCTCGGCGCGCTGCCCGTGCTGCACACCGCCCTACCGGTGGTGACAGCGCCGGACGCGGCTCTGGCCCGGTTGCTGGAATACGCCCACAGCGCCGTCCGGGGGGAGCCGCTCCCGGTCACCGAGGTGCACGCCGCGGCGAGGGGCCTGCGTCCCGAGACCAAGGCGGCGCTGATCGACGGCCTGCGCAGGCTGGCCGTCGCCAACCCGGGGCGGCAGACGGTGCTGCACACCCTCGGCGCCCTGATCCTGGACTGCTGACCGTTTTCCCGCCCCGGCGTGAACCGGCGCGGCCTCCCGTCCGTTCCAGACGGGCCCGCACCGGGCGAGAGGAGCCGACATGCCCACCACCGCCGACTGCCTGCCCGGCACCCTGGTCTCCGTTCCGGGCAAGGGCTTCTTCTACCTGGCCGACGCGACCGACGCGCGGGTCAACGCGGACCTGCTCAGCGCGGCCGCCCGACAGGACACGCCCGGCGGCGTGACGCTGTTCGTGCATCGCGACCGGGCTCTGGACGAGTCCCTGATCCGCTACCTGAATCAGCTCGATCCCCGGGCCCGGGCGACCACCACGATCACCGTGCTCGACCCGGAGACGCTCGGCCCGGTCACCGACGTGCCGGCGCTGCGCCACCTGGCCGACCGGCTGCACCTGCCGGTGCTCGCCCCCGGCCCGGTGGACGGCCGGGACGTGCTTCCGGTGGGCCCCGACGGGCAGGTCACGGCGGGACCGGCGGCGGCGCACCTGATCCTGCCGCCCGCGGTGGCGGTGCAGCGGATCGCGCTGGCCGACGCCGTCTCGCTGGCCGACCCGCCGCCGACCATCGCCGCCGGCCTGGCCCAGATGGCCACCTGGGAGCGCCGCAACGCCGCCACCCGGGCCGAGCTGGGCCTGCCGGCGACACCCGCCGACGTCATCCCGACCGGGCCGGGCGCACAGGCGGTCACGTACGCGGTGGGCCAGCTCAAGGCCCGGTTCGGCAACCTCGGCTCGGTCGACGTGTTCGGCCTGCTCACCTCGACCACCCCGGGAACGGTGGAGCAGCTCGTGGCGGGCCTGGGCGGCACACTGGCCCCGGTCCGCCCCGCCGCCCTGGCGCACCAGCTGCGCACCCATCCCGGCTCGCTCGCGATGGTCACCGGCACCGCCCCGGGCTCCGCCGACCAGCAGGTGCTGTGGCTGTCCTCGGCCGAGTCCGGCAACCTCACCTGGCACGACCCGCGGACCACCGGCACGCCCGCCTTCAACATCGACGGCGCCCAGGACTGGCGCACCGCGGTGCTCGAACGCGACGACGCGCGGGTGTTCATGCTGGACGCCGATCGCCACCCGGTCGCCCTGCCCGAACCGGTCACCGAGCCGATCCGCGACGCCACCACGATCAACCCGCCGACCAGCGCCCGGCCGCTCGGCCCGGGCGCCATCGCGATCGGCCCGTGGCCGCAGGAGACCCTCGACCGGTACGGCTTGAGCGCCCTCGAGCTCGGCGGCCGGCCGGTCATCACGATCGACGTCCGCGAGGTCAGGCCGCGGGTGCTGGACCCCGTGCAGCACAACGCGCTCAAGCACACGCTGGAGCGCTACTGGCTGCACAACGTCCGGCCGACGGTCCTCGCCACGATCCGCAACCCGCAGGTCGAGGCCCTGGTCCGGACCTATCAGGGCGGGCTGATCCAGCAGGTGCCGGAGGGCCTCGGCGGCCGGGTGTGGACCGCGACCGGGCCGGGCGGCGTCCCGCAGAAGTTCTCCGGCCCGGTGGTCACCCCGGAGATGCTGGACGCCGCGGACATGGCGCCGGTGGACCGGGACCGGCCGCTGCACGACGATCCGCTGCCGCCGGTGCTGGTCACCCAGCTGAGCCACAACTCCTACCAGGAGGCGGCCGAGCACTTCGTGGAACACGGCCCCGAGCTGCGGGACCCGTCCGTGCTGTCGGCGATGGACGACATCGCCGACAAGCTGCCCGGCGACGCCCGGCTCGACGCGCACCGGCTGATGCTCGACGTCGCCGCGCGGGCGCCGTACCTGGCCGGTCCGGACCCGATCGCCCCGCAGTCCCGCACCTCGTTCGACCCGGAGCCGGCCTGGCCCCTGGACCGGCCCGTCGACCTGCGGTTCCTCCTCGACTATCTGACCGCCGCCGATCTCGTCCCCGGAGCCGACGGCACACCACCACCGGGCCGTTACCAGACCCGGTTGCTGTGGAACGGCCTGCTGCTGCAGGCGATGCTGGGCCGGGCCCTGACGCCCGCGGAGACGACCATCCTCGCCCGCGGGGTCGGTGAGTCGGACCTGGAACGGGCGACCCGGCCGCCGGGCGCCCCGGAGATCGCCCGCGCGCACGCGTCCATCTTCGAGGCGCTGAGCGCGATGCTCGACGAACGGCAGCCGGGGGTGACCGACGACCGGCAGGCCCTGCTCCAGCTCGCCGAATGCCTGACCGGGGCGGACCGGGTGGCGTGGCACTTCTTGATCAAGGACATTCTGCTGCCGCACCTGGACCAGGGCGGCCGGCTGCTGGCGGACCCCGACCTGGTCCGCCGGATCACCGAGCTCAGCGCCTACATCAATTTCTGTCACTGACCGGCCGGACGAGGAGACACGTTGAACACCGCCGCGCTGGACTGCATCGAGTTCGTCACCACCTGGATCCCCTCGGGACAGTGGCTCAGCCTCGACGGGTCGCCCGTACCGGAGGCGGTGCTGAACGCCCCGTACCTGCCCGGCGTGCACCAGGTCCACGTCGACGAGTCGGCGCTCGGCAGCGGTCTGGTCGGCGACTCGCTGCGCAGCCAGCCGCTGGACGTCGTGGCGCGGATGGTGCACGTACCGCTGGATCCGGCACCGGGGCTGGAGGCCGCCGCCCACCGCGCCGACCAGCTCGGTGTGCCGGTGCTCGTCCGCGGCCCGGCCGCGCTGGCGCTCGACGGCCCCCGGGTGACGCCGTTCGACGGCGCCGGCGAGCCGGCCGTGCTGGTGCGGCCCGCCAACCACCTGATGGACTCGCACGTCGACGCCGAGGTGCGCACGACCGGCGCGTTCACCGACCGCTTCGGCCGCTCGCTCGCCGAGGTCCGCGGACCCGGCCTGCTGGCTCCGCCCCGCCCGGCCCCCGGGGGTGGGCTGACGCTCGGGCTGCCCCCGGCGATCGTGCAGGCCCGCCACGCCGGCACGGCGGTGCGCGACGTGCTGGACGACACCCCGCGCCGGATGCTCGACGTGCCCGACGGCTACTCCGGCCTGCACCGCCAGCTGAGCACCATGGCCGACGGCGAGCGGGCCCTCGTCGAGGTGACCACGACGAGCGGGCTGACCAGCCGTTTCCTCGTGCTGCGCGACCCCGACGGACACGCCCTGACCGGCCTCGACGGGGCCGAGCTGACCGTCGCCACGCTGCCGGCCGAGCCGGCCGGCATCCGGTTCGCCCCGCTCACCGGCCCGGGAAGCGCCGGCCTCGAGACGGTCCGCCGGGTGCCGGCCGGTCTGATCGCCGCCGACCCGGCGTCCCCGGAGTACGCCGCCACCGTGCGCGCGGCGCTGAACTTCCCGGTGGACCCGAACCGGTTGCGCGTCTTCATGCACCGCGACAACCAGATCCCGCTCGCCGACATCGCCGCGCTCATCGCGCTCGACCCTCGTTTCGGCCGCCCGATCGACGTGATCCTGTGCGACGCGGCCGGCCCGGTCGGCTTGGACCCGGCCGCGCGGCGCGACTCCGAGGCGGCGCGGCTGTCCCGGCAGGAACCACTGCTGGGCACCGAGGTGCGCGCGGGCAGCGGCCTCGTGTCGACCTCACCGCTGGGGCACGTCATCGCCGGTGGCAGCACCGCGCACGCCGACGGCCTGATGCGGCCCCGGCGGCCGGGTACCGACGGCGCGTCGTTCTTCGCGTTCCGCACCCCGCGACCGGCGAACGGCAGGCCGGCCGCGCCCGCCGACACCGACGTCACCGACCTCGGCACCAGCATGCTGCCGGGCACCCCGGAGGTGACGGCGCAGGAGATCACCGGCGCCCGGCCGGGCCGGTGGACGTCGTGGTACGCCCCGCGGCCGTACGACGCCCGGCCGGTCACCGAGACCCCGACGTACGAGCTGATGGCCACCGAGTTCGACGCGGCGCTCAGCCCGTACCTGCTGGACCTGCCCCGGGTGCAGACCGGCGCCCGGCAGTTCACCCAGCGCCTGGCCGATGTCATGGGGGCCGCGGCGGCCACCCACCCGGAGTACGGCGCGGTGGCCCGCGAGCTCGAGGAGGCGCTCGGTACCGGCAGCCCGCAGCGCATGATGACGGCCGTCCAGACCGCGATCGGTGACGGGGTGGCCGGATCGAACGCCGATTTCACCCACCTGGCCGCGCAGATCTTCACCGACGGGAGTTGGCCCACCGCCGACGGCCTCGGCCTGGACGGCCAGGCCATGAGCGTCTTCGCTCAGCAGACCCCGCCGATGCCCGGCACGTTCGACCGCACCGACCTGACCCGGCAACCGTTCGGCGAGACGAACCTGAGCCACCCCGGCTGGTTCGGGTCCTCGGACACCGCCGCGCTCGACCATGCGGCCCGGCTCATGCGCCTCTACGACTGGCTCGGCCTCGACGCCCCGAGCCGCGGGGACTTCCTGCTCGCCGTCGCCGCCACCGCCCCGACCGGCGCGACCCGGCTCTACCAGGTGCTGCGGGCCGGCGAGCACAGCGGCGCGCCGGTGTCGGTGGCCGGCACCAAGTCGCCGGAAGAGGTCTATCACCAGTTGGGCCGGCTGAACGTGCCCCGGTTCGGGCTCGGCCTGGCCGGCATGCTGATGCTCCCGCACGAGTCGGCCTATCTGCGGCTGATCGGTGACGGGGTGTTCCGGGCGGTCGATGCGCACCGGTTGCAGGTGGTCGACCAGATCAAGCAGCACATCGCCGCGTACGCCGACGGTGGGCCGAAGACCGCCCTGCCGCCGGAACTGCGGGACTGGTTCGACCGGGTGGGCGCGGACCCGGTGCTGCTCGACACCCATCTGACCGCCGCGCACCTGCTGGCGATCTCGGCGTACACCGGGTCGAACCACAGCCTGATCAACGCGGTGGCGCCGTCGACCGGCCTGGTAGACCCGACACTCTCCCTCGCCATCGCGAAGTCCGTGTCGAGCCTCTACGACGAGCACGTCGAGGGGAACCTGCACGAGATCCCCTCGCTCGTCCGCGACGACCAGGCCCTGCGGACGCTGTCGGCTCGGCTGTACGGGGCGTCCACCAGCGCCCAGTGGGCGATCTGGGCCCAGATGCAGGCCCGCGGCCGGGAACTGGCCACGGAGTTGGGACCGGAGCTGCGCGCCCACTACGACATGGTGGTGGACGCGCTGCAGATCATCCCGCCGACGCTGCAGTCCGAGACGACCTGGCGCGGGGACTGGCGTTTCGGCGGCCCGTACTCGGAGTACTCGAGCAGCGGCCGGAAGATTCTGCTGCCCGGCCTGCGCAGCACCAGCGTCGACCGGCAGACGGCCGAGCAGTTCCTGAGCGAGTACCGCGCCTCGCGAACCAACTGGCCGGTGCTCCTGGAGTTGAAGCTGTCCGGCTTCAGCGCCCGCGACCTGACGCCGTTCTCCGACGTCACGACGGAGAACGAACGGCTGCTGCTGTCGACCTCGGCCTTCGAGGAGACGGCGCGCCGTACCGAGGGCGACATCGAGTACATCCAGGCCACCGAGACCGCGCCCGGGGGGCTCGCCCGGGGCACTTTCCCGGCCAACCGGGACTACGCGGTGCAGGAGAGCTCGGCCATGCGCGCGGGCCTGCGCGACACCTACGACCAGATCGTCACGGTCAAGCTCAAGACCAACAGTCTGATCGAGGAGCTCAAGACGAGCGGGACCGGTGCGGCCACCGCCCGCAAGAACTACCGGGACTCGCGAGTGGAGGCCGGCTCGGCCCGTTCGACGGCGAAGGCGACCGGCCGCACCCTCGGCAAGGCGGAGGCCGGGCTCGGCAAGGCCCACGCGAAGGTCGAGCGGCTCCGTGCCGCCGACCCGGGGCAGGAGGACAACCTCAGCGGCGTCGTGGACCGACTCCTTCAGATGCAGGCCCAGACGGTCGAGATCAAGCTGAAGATGGAGTCCTACCAGGGCCGGATCAACGCGGCGGTCAAACAGTTCGACATCGTCCGCGCCGGTCTGCGCGAGGTGGACCGCACACGCAGCACGGCCAAGGCCGAGATCGCCGACGTGGAGCAGGCCCTGGACGAGGCACTGCAGTACGTCCAGCGGAACATCGAGGCCACCGACCGGGCCATCGAGGCGATGAGCGTGGACCTCGCCGCGCTGAGCACCGGCTCCGCCGCGGACGACCGCACGGGGGCGCGGGTCGCCGCCCAGGGCCAGGCCGAGGCGGCGCGGCAGACCAAGGACGCCAAGGACAAGTCCGTTCAGGCGGAGGACAGCCGGGCCCGGGCGGTACCGGCCGTCAAGGACGCGGCCACCTCGCTGAGCCGGGCCCAGCAGACACTGGACCGGGCGGTGCAGTCCCTCAACAAGACGATCAAACGCTATCCCGAGCTGGACGAGCTCATCCAGAGCCACCGCTCCGACGTGCGCGTCCTGCGGGCCGAGCTCGGCCCCGATTCGAGCAGTGACACCAGCTCGGACAGCGGGCGGGCCGACTCCGGGTCGGAGGGAGCGCTCACCGAGGCCCCGTCGCCGCCGCTCACCACCTCGAGCCCGCGGCTGACCCCGTGGGACGGCAGCGACACCCAGAGCGAGTCCGGCCGGTCGCAGGACGGGCACAACTTCGAGCGCCACATCGGTGCGTACCTGTGGCACCGCCCGGGGGTGCAGAACGCCGTGAAGGCGGTCCGCGACCGGTTGCGGGAGGTGCTCCAGAAGTCCGCGCTCAGCGCCGCGGACTGGCGGCAGGCCTTCGTCACCGACGACGCCACCAGCGCCGGGCAGGTCGGCCGGGGCCTGACCGACGAGCAGATCGACGAGGGGCTGTTCAAGGACGGCAACCTGCGCATGTGGATGACGGCCGTCTACAACGCCGGCTACTACAACAAGTCCGGGGCCACCACCTTCAAGGCCGTCCTGCTCGACATCATGTCCGGCCAGAAGTGGGACGAGGCGGACCGCCTCGGACTGGACGTGGAAGCCGTCAAACGGCATGCCGCCCAGTTGCGGAGCTGGAGCCGATCGCTCCTGCAGAAGGTCACCCAGCCGCTCGGCAAGGACTACAACTACAGCGCCGATCCGTTCGCCCTCGGCAACATCTACGCCGTGTCCCCGGCGCCGATCTACAACACCCTCAGCCTGTCGGCCAGCCAGTACAACCGATCGATGCGCGTCCCGGGCGGGGCGGCCTCGCGGTTCAACCTGGGCCAGCGCGGCCAGCCGACCCGGCAGCAGCTCCAGGACCTGGACGTCGGCCTGCACCCGCTGGAGGACGACTACCAGCGCACGACCGGGAACCTGCCGTTCAAGCCGAGCCTCGACACCCCGGACGAGGAGGCGGTGGACGCGACCAGCTCCCGGGTCGCCGACGGCACCGCCGGACCGGAACGCCCGCTGTCCTGGTCGACCGGCATGGCGACGTTCACGATGGGCCGGTCCGCCGACGCGCTCTGGCCCAACTCCATGCGCCGGGCCGGCATCCCCATCATCACCGGCATCTCCGGTACCACCTCGCGGATGCTCACCCTCTTCGAACTCCTCGGCGTCCCCACCGAACTGCGCAACGACTTCCTGCTCGGCATCATGGCCTGGATGCTCATCACCGACGAGCACTCGCTGTACGAGGTGCTGCGCGGCGCCGAGATGGTCGGGATGGACCTGCCGGCCTCCCGGGCGACCGACAACGCCGACGTCTACGACCTGCTGACCCGGCTCGGCGTGCCGTCCAGCGCCCTGCTGCGCTTCGGCTTCGACAACCAGCCGGCGATGCGGCTGACCACCGCCGGCATGGTCCTCGCCAACCCGGCCCGGCCGAACTACCAGACGAAGGTCGACGCGGGTAAGGCGATCCCGCCGCGGCCCGGCCGCACCACGGTCGTCTTCGACAGCCACGACGGTTTCACGATGGAACAGGTGGCGAGTTTCCTCGCGCTGCACCCGAACACCGGCCAGCCGGTCGACGTCATCTCCTGCGATCTGGTGGGACCGCAGACCACCGAGGTCACCGGGCCGTCGGGCCTCGCCGGTGAACTGTGGAACCTCCCGCTGATGGGCGGCGTCCCGGAGATGCGCGCCGGCAGCGGCACCCAGTGGACCTCCGGGCTGGGGCACACCTTCATCGCCCCCCGGGGCACGCTGGACCAGCAGGGCCGGATGCGGCCCGGCCCGCTCGGCGGCGGCAGCTTCTTCAAGTTCACCAGGACCGAGTCCGGCGACACCGAGACCAAGGCACTCGGCACCGTGCTACCCGGTACGCCCACCCCCGCGCCGCAGCTGCCGGCCGACACCAGTTCCCTGGAGTCGTGGGGCGGCACCCGGCCGTACACCCGGCGGCCCGTACAGTCCGAGCCGGAGTACCAGGAGTTCGCCACCACGTACGACCAGTCCCTTGCCGATCATCTCGGCAATGTGGACCTGGTGCAGCGCGCTACCCGGGAGGTGGCCGACCGCATCGTCAAGACGTTCGTCGCCGGCGGCCTGACCCGGGACCGGGCGCTGCGCCAGTTCGTGCCGGATCACGTGCCGGCGACCGCCGAGCAGATCGAGGCCAGGCTGGAGACCGGGAGTCCCGGCGACCTCCTCCCCATGATCACCTGGGCCGCGCTGAAGGCTCCCCGATCGTTCAGCTCCCTGCTGTCCCATCTCATCGGCGAGAGCGAGGGTGACCCAGAGACCGCCCAGCGGCTGGGTCTGGACCCGGCCGTCCTGGACCGGCACCTCAAGGTGCGCGACGCCTCGGCGCCGATGCTGCCCGGGGCGTTCGACGAGGACCGTGACCCGGTGACGACCGATCCGCTGTGGTCGTTCCAGGCCACCGACCAGGCCTCCTGGCAGACGGCGGACTTCCGCGACGGTTCGGTCATGGCGGACACCGCGCGTCTGCTGAAGATGGCCGACCTGCTGGGCCTGGACGCCGACGTCCGGGCGAACTTCGCCCTGGCCGTCATCGCCTCCTTTGCCGCCCGGCGCGCCCCCTCGACCCATCCGGGTGGCCTCGTCTACCACGTGCTGCGCGGCGCCGAGGCCGACGGGCTCAAGGGCGTCAAGGTCAGCAGCACCGAATCGGCCGAGGACATGTACCACCAGCTCGGCAAGCTCGGGGTGCCGATGTCCGGGCCACCGGGGGTCGGGCCGGCGATGCCGACGCCGCCCGCGGTCGCGACGTACGAGGCACTGGTGGCGAAGCGGTGGCGGGTGCTGACCGAGGCCCAGCAGAACTTCGCGCTCGGCCGGCGCGAGGCCATGCACGCGCTGGCCACCGGCACCGCCGCCCCGGCCGACCATCCGAAGCTGCGGGCGTGGCTGGAGCAGCACGGGATCACCGCCGACGAGCTCGACGGCCGCCTCTCCGCCGGCCACTACCTCTCCCTGGCCGCCTACACCGGATCGAACCACAGCCTCATCAACGCGGTCGCGCCGTCGAACACGCTCACCGAGCAGCTCGCCGTGTTCATCTACACCCCGCTGCCGCGCAAGATCGAGCAATATCTCACGCTGCTCGCCGACATCGCGACCGACCGGCAGCCGGCCGGCGCGGAGATCCCCTCGGTGTTGACGGACCACCCCCGGGTGGGCGACCTGATGCGGCGGTTGGTCGCGGGCGGCGACGAGAAAGCGCTCCGCGCCGAGCTGAAGGCGGCCGTCCCGGCACTGGTCAAGGAGCTGGAACCAGAGCTGCGGGCGCATTACGACATGTTGCTGGAGACGCTGTCGATCCTCCCGCCCACCCGGGGCGGACAGGCGTGGCGAGCCGACTGGATGGCGGGCAAGCAGGGCAGCCGGATCGGCGAGGTGTTCTCCGAGTACGGCCGCGGCCAGATGCGCCTGACCGGGCTGCGCAGCTTCAGCAAATCCCACGACGTCGCGTTCGGCTTCCTGCAGCAGTATCTCGACCGGCCCGACGCGAACCGGCACCCCGTACTCATCAAGGCCAACCTGATCGACCGGGCGGCCCGCGACATCGCCCCGTTCTCGCTGAACGACGAGGAGGAGCTGCTGATGCTGCCGATCGCCGTGCTCGACGTGCGCAGCCGCGCCAGCGGCGACGAGCAGGGCGAGAACACCGAGGTCACCTACGTCTACGCGGACGAGACGGAGCCCGCCGGCGCCGCGCTGGGGGCGCTGCGGCTGACCGTCGACCACGCCGACGCCGACATCGCCGGCCTGATCAGCCACATCGCCGCGGCGAGCGCCCAGCTCACCGAGCTCAACGTGCGGACCACCACGCTGGCCGGGCAACTCGGCGGTGTGCAGGAGACCCTCGGCACCGAGCAGCGGCGCGCGGTCACGATGCAGGGCCGGGCGGCCGGCACCTACGCCGACGCGCAGGAGGCGGCGACCATCACCGCGGACGCCGCCAAGGCCGGCGCCGGAGCCGGGCGCAAGGCCGAGAAGGTGCAGGCCAAGCAGCCCGGCAACCCGCGGATCGCGGCGATCCGGAGCCGGGTCGAGCAGCTGCGGGCCGCCACCACGGACGCCCGGGAACAGGCAGCCACCACCCTGCAGCAGGTCAAAGGGCTGCACCAGGCGTTCGACGAGGCGTGGCAGACGGCAAGCGGACAGCTCGACTCGGTGTCCGAGGCGGGCCGGCAGGCCCAGGCCACCATCCAGGAATCGGGGCGGCAGCTCGACGACGCCCTGATCTACGTGCAGCAGAACCTGGTGCGCGCGGAGGCGGCGGCGAGCACGCTCACCAGCGCCGTGGAGTCCCTCGACACCGACGCCGCCGCGCTGGCCGGCATCGCCCGGCGGGAACTCGCGGGAGCCGGCCGGGCCGCGCAGGACGCGCAGGCCCGTACCGACAGCATGACCGAGCCCTTCCAGCGCGCCGAGACCGGACTCGGTCGCGCCCGGGCGGCGCTCGATCGTGCCCAGGAGGTGCTCACCACCGCCGCCTCGCATCTCCTGCGCATGATCGAGACCGCGGTGGGCACCGGCGGCCTCAGCGAACGCGCCCAGGACCATCTCACCGAGGCGCAGTCCCTGCGCGAACAGCTCGGCGACTCCAGCAGCGACAGCGGCAGCGACACCTCGCACGACTCGATGCGGGAACTGAACCTGCGGACCGCCGACCTGAACCGGGCCCTCGAGACGACGGCCCGGCTGGGGACGCAGTCGTTGTCCTTCCGGCCGTCCCGGACCGCGAAGGAACAACCACTCACCGACGAAGTACGGCTCCCGCCGGGAACGGTGAAGGAGGACGACGAGGAGATCTACTACCTCGGCCCGCCGCCGCCGCAGGGGTTCCGGGAGGTCCTCTACGAGGCCACCGAGGACTTCACCGACCCGATCGTCGTCGTCGGCAGCCAGCGACCGGGTGAGGCGGCCGGCCCGGAGACCATCCGGGACCTGCGGCGGCTGCTCGTCCAGTTCAGCCTCAAGGGGCAGCAGCCGGTCGTGCTGACGAGGGCGGAGGTCGACGGCACGCTGCGGGCGCTGTCCAAGTCGTCGGGCTTCAGCATCCTCGCCCTCGCCGCCAAGAGCGCGAGCGGTGGCTCGATGTCGCTCGACAACACCTGGCAGGTGATCCAGGGCGACGAAACCCTGATGGATCTGGGCAGCATGTTCAAGCCGGAGTTCGTGCCGGCGGCGGCCGAGCGCCGCGGTCCGGCCCGGCCCGCACCGATCCGGGCGATCGGCAAGCTCCTGCTGGCGGCGGACGCGGACGACAAACTCGACGTGCTGCAGCGGTACCCGGACCAGCTCGCCAGCCCGACGGCCCGCGAACAACTCGACACCATCCTCGCCCAGTCCGGCGGCGACCCGTGGTTCACCGCGGTCCGCCCGTTGCTCAGCGTGCTCGAGGAACCGGCCCACGCCGAGTTCATGCTGCGGTTCCAGGAAGTCGCGGAACCGGTCGAACGCAACCGGATGCTGCTCAGCGACACCGGCCGCGAGCTCGGCACCGACCTGCGGGTCGACCTCATGCAGGACTCCGGGCACAGTGTCGTCGGGGCGGCCACCGCCATCCGGGCGGTGGACATCCTGTTCGAACAGGGGCTCGAGAAGGCGACGGCCTACGTCCGGGCGAACGCCGCCGACCTGCGCAACGACGAGAAGGGCACGTGGGTCGACTCGGTGCAGCAGCTGGCCGAGCAGGAAACCACCCGCAAGCTCGACCTGCAGCAGCTCGCCAACGCCATCTTCGACTGCTGACGGCGAAGGCCCTGCCCGGGAGATCCGGGCAGGGCCTTCGCGAAGCCGATGGGTCAGGCGGTCCAGACCGGTTCCGGCTCGACCGGACGGAACAGTTCGGCGAGGGCGCGGTGCACCGCGATCGGGCCGACCTCCGGTACGACGTACGCGTTGCGCCGGGCCTGGCGCACCAGGTCCGGGTCGGGCGCGAGGCCGTACTCGCGGAGGTAGTAGCCGACCGTGTCGGTCCAGACGTAGTCGCCGTCGGTTCGGTAGGACATCGGCACCACCGCGCCGCGCTCCGGTTCGACGACGTCGACCATGAGTTCGGTGGTCTCCAGGACGCCGGCCCCGGAGTCGAGATAGCGCAGCAGGCGCCGGCGTTCCGGGCCGTGCAACTGCTCGTGATCGGCGTCGAAAGCCGGCCCGGTCTCGGCGTCGACCGAGTCGAACACGCGGACCAGTTCGACCCCGACGAGCGCGTCCCGGGCCCACAGCAACGCCGCGGACAGCTTCGCCCGCTGCTGATAGGCGGGCGTGCCGGTCCCGGTCGCGTAGGTCTCGACCAGGGCGACGGCGGCCCCCGCGTCGGTCAGGGCGCGCATGACCTCGGCGGTCGCGGCGGCCAGCTCGGTCACCGGGGCGTCCAGCTCCAGCACGTACACCCGCGGGCCGTCCGAACGCCACGCCCGCCACAGCCCGACCGCACCTCGCAGCCCGGCCGCGGCGGCGGTCGCGGCATCGTCCACCGCGTCCGCGGCAGCGGCGCGCAGCGGCTCCGGCGCGGTCGTGAGATCGAGAACCGGGGGCATCTGCGCCGCCCACTCGGACCGCGGGTCGGCGGGCGTGAACGTGTGCTCCGGCGCGGGATCGGCGGGCGACCCGGCCGGCCGGGCGTCCGGCAGGTACGTCCCGAGCAGCCGTCGGTCGTCCATATCCAGGACCGGTGGAGTCTGTGCCAGCACGGCCGCCGCCCCGGCCGGGTCCCCGGCCGCCAGGGCGACCCGGGCCCGCACCAGCGACTCGTCGGGCATGCTGCCGGCGGCCCGCAAGAGCAATCGGTGCAGCAGCGCCTCCGGCGGCGCGGCGAAATAGGTGGGCATGGCGTCGGCTCCCTCGCTTCGCGCCTACTGCGGGATCGACTGGAAGATCTCGTTGAGCGAGCCCATCCGGCGCTCGGTCATCTCACGCAACTGCTCGCCCGCGTCCCGCAGAGCGGCGAGCATCAGCTCCTCCATCTCCTCCGCGCCGGCGTCGGCGAGAAGGTCCGGATCCAGGTGTACGGCGGTGAAGTTGCCGGCGGCGGTCATCGAGACCCGCACCGAACCGTTCGCGGCCGTGCCGGTCACCTCGGTGGCCGACAGCCGGTCCCGCATGGAGGCCATCTGATCCTGAATGGCCTTCGCCTGCTCCAGCATCTGGTCCAAGTCCGACATGCGGTCCTCCCTCAGGGCTTCTTCCACGTACGCACGTTGGCCCACTCGCCCTCGGCGTAGTTGTTCCACGACAGGTTCATCGCCGAAGCGATCTTGCCGAGCACCCCGGTCTCGCCGAACAGGCCGTCGGCGGCGATGTTCCACTCCTGCTGCAGGCCCTGGTAGTACGACTGCGCCGGGCCCTCCCACGTGTCCTGCAGAGGCGCCAGCTTGGCGATCAGGGCCTGGAGCTGGTCGACGATCACCTCCGCCTTGCCGTTGAGGGTCTGGCCGGCCATCTCGAGCTCGGCCGGGACCCGCAGGTTGCTACTGGTGGGATCGGGCATGAAAGTCTCCTGTCTCGCAGCGTCGGGCTAGAGGTTCGCGCCGGGGATGTCCCCGTTGACCGCGACGAGGCTGTTGATGTTCGCCTGCTCGGCGTCGACATAGTTGTGGAAGTTGCCCCGCAGGCCGCTGCCGATGTCGGTGAGCGCGTCGTGCAGCATCCGGCCGAACACGTCGAAGTCGTGCATGAGGATGTCGAACTGCCCGGCCGCGACACCGTGCCAGATGGCCTGCAGCTGCACCACGTACGACCGCAGGTTCGCCAGTTCGCCGTCGATCTCCGTCGCGGTGGTGTCACAGCTGGCCGCGGCATCGGTGATCATTTCCGGTGTTACGAGAATGTGGTCCATCGCAACCTCTTCCTTGCGCTGCCGTTTGCTTGCGCTGCCGTCGACAGCTGTTGTGCCTTCATCAGGATGGTGGCGCCGGCGCGGACAGCGCGAGTGACCTCTTTGCGGGACACGACGGCTGTCCCCGGCTCAGTGCTGCTTCGTCCGGGTCTCGGCGGTCATGCTCTTGAGGTTCGCGCCCTCGGCCCCGACATAGTTGTCGTACGACTTCTGCATCGCGGTGATGGCGTCGTCGAGCAGGCTGTTGGTGTCCGTGGTGAGCTTCTTCAGATCAGTGGTGAGGGCCTCGTACTTGTCCCCCGCCGGGCTGTTCCACGAGTCGTTCACCGACTGGAAGAAGTTGGCCATCGACTTCAGGCTGCTCTCGATCGAGTCGCGCTGCTTACGCACCCCGCTGATCGACTCGCCGAGCAACGGGATCTGCACGGCGTACTCGTATCTCTTGCCGTCCACGATGACCGCCACCGGCTTGCCCTTGCCGTCGGTGACCACCCCGTTCTTGGGGTCGTACATGATGGTGGTGAGCCCGTCCGCCCCGTACGAGATGCTGACGGTCTTGCCGTCCTTGGACCCGTGCGTCGGACGTCCCTGCGGGTCGAACGCGTCGTAGACCCATCCGTCGGCCTGCATCTGCACGACGTCGCCGTTCGCGTTACGGGTGACGATCGTGCCGTCGCGGTACGTCCACACGCTCGAGCCGTCACCGGAATACTTGATGTCGACGGTGTTGGTCTTGCCGTCCTCGCTGCCGTGCGTCGGACGTCCCTGCGGGTCGAAGCTGTCGAACGTCCAGCCGCCGGTCTGCATCGACGTCACCACCCCGGCCGAGTCCCGCCGGATGGTCGTGCCGTCGCCGTACTTCCAGGTGCTCGACCCGTCCGGCGCGTACTTGATATTGATCTCCTGGGCCGGCTCCCCGTTCCGGCCCGGCGCGATGCCGTGCGTGGGGTTGCCCTTCGCGTCGAACTGGTCGAACGTCGTGCCGTCCTTCAACACCTGCCGGGTGGTGTCGCCGGCCGGGTTCCGGTAGACCTTCGACCCGTCGCCCTTGTACTCCCAGACGCTCGACCCGTCCGCGCCGTAACTGATGTCGACCTGCTGGGCCGGCTGCCCGTTCTGCCCCGGCACCGTCCCGTGGGTCGGCCGGCCCGCCGGGTTGAACTGGTCGAAGACGCTGCCGTCGCGCAACTCCTGCCGGGTCACGGTCCCGTCCGGGCTGCGGAAGACCTTCGAACCGTCACCCTTGTACGCCCAGATGCTCGACCCGTCGCCGCCGTAACTGATGTCGACCTGCTGAGCCGGCTGGCCGCTCTGCCCCGGCACCGTCCCGTGGGTCGGCCGGCCCGCCGGGTTGAACTGGTCGAAAACGGTGCCGTCCCGCAACTCCTGCCGCGTCACCGCCCCGTCGGCGGCCCGGAAGACCTTCGAACCGTCGCCCTGATAGCTCCAGACGCTCGACCCGTCCCCGTTGTACGCGATGTTCACCTGCTGGGCCGGCTGGCCGCCCTGCCCGGGAACCGTCCCGTGGGTGGGCTTCCCGGCCCCGTTGAACGCGTCGTAGACCGTCCCCTCCGGCGTGGTCTGCCGAACCACCGCCCCGGCCGCGTTCCGGTCCACCTTCATGCCGTCGGCGTACGACCAGGTGCTCGAGCCATCCTGCTGATAGGCGATGTCCACCTGCTGCGCCGGCTTGCCGTCCTGGCCGGGAACCGTGCCGTGGGTGGGCTTGCCGTTCGCGGTGAACCGGTCGAACTCCGCACCCTGACTGGTGACCTCGTGCGTGATGTCCCCGCGCGCGTTCCGATCGACCTTGGTGCCATCACCGTACGACCAGGTGCTGCTGCCGTCCCCACCGTAATTGATCGAGACTTCCTGCGCAGGCTGCCCGTCAGCGCCCGGCACCGTGCCGTGCGTCGGCTTGCCGTCAGCGGTGAACCGGTCGAACGACGCACCGTCCTTCGTGGTCTCGTGCGTGATCCCACCGGCAGCGTTGCGATCGACCTTCGTGCCGTCGCCATACGACCAC
>NZ_BOMM01000065.1 GCF_016862195.1 Paractinoplanes ferrugineus
GGCTCAGTGGTCGGGAAAGCACGACAACCACGGCGGGAGCGTTTAGGTCACCACCGTCCCGGACGGCTGGCCGCTCTGGATACGAAGGCGAACAAACCACCATCACCGTCGCGTTCAAGAATCCGAAAAACCGGGCCTGCATGCTTGTCGAGCAGCAGTTCAACTGGGCCCACAACGCGGTCCGTGCCATCTGCGAACGCGGGAACTCCCTGCTCAGAACCACCTTCAAAACCCTACGCAACGCCAGCCTCTGCCCCTGGATTATCAGCCGGATCACCGCCGCCGCGCTCGTAATTCTGCACATCGAACACGGCCGGACCACCTGAACAACCGTCACCCAAAGTCAACGGCTGTTACTCGGAAAGCTTCACTGATTTGACCGGCCTCCAGAGACGGTGAGAAATAACTCCGGCAGACCCTGACACGAAGGCGTGAACGAGATCTCGTCCGTGGCCGCCGGGAATGCCGGATCGGTGGTGGAGATGACACACTGCGGCACGACGATGACGGCCGTGGAGTCGGCCATCCAGGTTCGCCTGATCAAAGCCATGGCGCCGACATGTCCATCGTGCGGCATGATCGCGCGCTTCAGCGAAGAATTCTCGCGTAGGCGAAGTGATGCACATATCGCTGGACTGATTCCGCCACTACGGGGCCGTTAAAATGGTTATGTGATTCCCGAGGCATGGTGAAGGGCCCGGTCGTCTTTCCCATGCCGTTCAGAATAGGGTCCGCCCGGCGTACCTGCGCGTCCGGCAAATTTGGGATCTGGCGGCTGCAAGGTGATTTGACGGCGTACCCGATAGGCTTCGGTTTCCTGGCTGGGCTGTGTAGTGTCCGCCCTCGTGAGCAAGGGTGACATCGCGGTGCTGGCCAACCCCCCGGGCGGGGTGAGGCCGGCACCGCGGTCTGCTTTCCGGGGTGCTGCAACGGCTGGAGCCGGCCGGGCGTCCCGTGGGGCTGCTGGCGGCGGCCGGCGCCGAGGAGGCGGAGAAGGCCTGCTACGGCGCGGTCGCCGAGGGCTGCGCGGCCCTGGTGGCGGCTGGCGGGGGGACGGTTCACCTCGCGTTGCAGGCAGCCGCCGAGCGGCCGGTGGCGTTCGGGGTGGTGCCGATAGGCACCGGCAACGACTTCGCGGCCGGGGTGGGGGTGCCGCTCGACCCCCTGGCGGCAGCCTCGGGGATGGCCGCCGCGCTAGCCGGCGCCGGGCCGGTCCCGATCGACCTGGCCCGCGGGCGGTCGGCACCGACGGCGAGACGCGCTGGTTCTGGGCGGTGCTGGCGGCCGGGTTCGACGCGATCGTGAACGAGCGGGCCAACCGGATGCGGTGGCCGCGCGGGCCCCGGTGCTACGACCTGGCCATTTTCCTGGAGATGGTGCGGGTGCGGCCGCGCCTCTACGCCGTCGAGATCGACGGGGCGGACCATGGCTGCGAGGGCACACTGGTCGCTGTCGGCAACTGTCCCTGCTACGGCGGCGGGCTGCGGATCGTGTCGGCCGCGGACCCCGCCGACGGGCTGCTCGACGTGCTGATGGCGCTGCCGCTGACCCGCCGCGCCATGACCCGCCTCAAGCCGCGCCTGCGTCGCGGCACCCACGTGACCGACCCTCGGGTCCGGACATACCGCGCCAGCCAGGTGCGGCTGCACTCGGACGGGACCGTAGCCTACGCGGACGGCGAACGGATCGGGCCGCTACCGCTGGAGATCACCTGCGTGCCGGCGGCACTGCGCCTGCTGCGTTAGAGCTACCGAGGTAGCGGTTCGGTTGCGACGGTGGCCACTCGCTCCGCCAGTTCACCGGCACCGCCGTCACCACCGCCCGCACGACGTTCAAGGCGATGGCCGACGCCGCGGTGCCGCCGTCCGAGCCGACCGCAGCGTCCGGGGACGGACCCGCGCGCGTCGCGGCGGTGCGGCCGTCCGGGGACGCCCTGCGAGGGGCCGAGCGCACGCTCGCGGAGAAGCGCAAGGCGGGCGTCCGCAAGGGCACCAACCTCGACGGGTACGCGTAGGGCGCTCTCGCCCGGGGCACGAGCTTCGCGCTCCGGCCGGGCGGCTCGGGGGCTTCGGGCGGGCGCTTCGGGCGTTCCGGCCGGGCGGCTCGGGAGCTTCTGGCGCGTGCTTCACCCGTATCCGCAAGGCTTGCTCTCAGGCCGGGCATCCGGCCAGCGCGAGCGCCGCGGTGAGCCCGTTGGGCCGCCCCGGCTCGGCGGCCGGCAGCACCAGGGCGGCCAGGCCCGCCCGCACCGCCCCCGCGTCGGCCGGGGAATCGCCCACCATCAGCGTCCGCTCCGGGTCGGCGCCGAGCATGCCGCAGGCGCGCACGAAGATCGCCGGGTCGGGCTTGGTGCGGCCCACCTCGTAGCTCAGGGCGTAGGCGTCCACCAGGGCTTCCAGGCCCCACGTCGCGAAGAGCGGGCGGATGTCGAAGCCGATGTTGCTGACCACCGCGACCTTGATGCCGGCGTCGTGCAGGGTGCGCAGAGTGGGCTCGGCGTCGGCGTAGGGCAGCCAGCCGGCGGTGGTCAGCAGGCGCTCGTAGAGGGCGTCGGGAAGGCCGTCCACGTCGGTCGTCACGGTCGCGGCCAGGCCGGTGTAGGCGGCGCGGTGACTGTGGGCGTACAGGTCGCGGTCGGCCCAATGCTCCGCGAGATGGGGTGGGACGCGGTGCGGAACCGGCCCGCCGGCCCGCCCCGCCGTCACCAGGCGGTCGGCGAGAATGGTGGCCTTGGCCCGCTCGAGCTCGCGGCCGCACGCCGCGGCGGCCTCCACGACCCACCGGACCGGGTCTTCCACCTGGGCGAGCGTGCCGTGGAAATCGAACAGCACAGCTTCCACCCGGCGGGGCGGCCGATGGGGAGGATGATCGGTCGATTCCACTGCTTCCGGCACGGGAGCACCATACCGAGCCCGCCGGGACCGCAGGTTGTCACACCCACGAACTAACCTTGTGGTCATGACTAGTCCCGCCGAGAAGTATGCGGAATCAAAACGGCGGGCGGCCCGGCTGGCCGAGTTTCCGGCGTTGGAAGACTTCATGCTGGATGTCGGCTTCGATCTGGACGATTTCCAGCGCTCCGCGTGTGAGTCGCTCGAGCGGGGCAGCGGCGTGCTGGTGTGCGCGCCGACCGGAGCCGGCAAGACGGTGGTGGGCGAGTTCGCGGTGCACCTCGCGCTGCGGGCGGGGGAGCGCAAGTGCTTCTACACCACGCCGATCAAGGCGTTGTCCAACCAGAAATACCACGACCTCGTCGAGCGCTACGGCCCCGCCCAGGTCGGCCTGCTGACCGGTGACAACGCGATAAACGGCGACGCCCCGGTGGTGGTGATGACCACCGAGGTGCTGCGTAACATGCTCTACTCGGGGTCGGCCACGCTCAACGGGCTGGCCTATGTGGTGATGGACGAGGTGCACTACCTCGCCGACCGCTTCCGGGGCGCGGTCTGGGAAGAGGTGATCATCCACCTGCCGGCGTCGGTGAACCTGGTCTCGCTGTCCGCGACGGTGAGCAATTACGAGGAGTTCGCCGACTGGCTGGTCACGGTGCGCGGCGAGACCGAAGTGGTGGTCAGCGAGCATCGGCCGGTTCCGCTCTGGCAGCACATGCTGGTCGGCAAGCGCATGTTCGACCTGTTCCACGACGCCGACGCGGCCCGCAAGCACGACGTCCATCCCGAGTTGCTGCGTTACTCGCGCGAGATGGAGCGCCGCCTCGAGATGACCGGCCGGGCCCACGGGCCGGGCCAGGGCGGTCGTTCGCGCCGCTGGCAGCCGCCGCCGCGGGCCGAGGTGGTCGACCGGCTCGAGCGGGCCGGGTTGCTGCCGGCGATCCTGTTCATCTTCAGCCGGGCCGGCTGTGACGCGGCCGTGCAGCAGTGCCTGTCGGCCGGGCTGCGACTCACCGACGTCGAGGAACGGGCCGAGATCCGGCGCATCGCGGAGGCCAAGGTCGCGTCGATCCCGCGGGAGGACCTCAGCGTCCTGGGCTACTGGGAGTGGCTCGACGGGCTCGAGCGGGGCCTCGCCGCGCACCACGCCGGCATGCTGCCCGCATTCAAGGAAGCGGTCGAGGAGTGCTTCGTCAACGGCCTGGTCAAGGCGGTTTTCGCGACCGAGACACTGGCGCTGGGCATCAACATGCCGGCCCGGTGTGTCGTCCTCGAGCGACTGGTCAAATTCAACGGTGAGGCGCACGTCGACCTGACCCCGGGCGAATACACCCAGTTGACCGGCCGGGCCGGGCGCCGTGGCATCGACGTCGAGGGCCACGCGGTGGTGCTGTGGAGTCCCGAGGTCGACCCGCGGCACGTGGCGGGGCTCGCCTCCACTCGCACCTATCCGTTGCGGTCCTCGTTCCGCCCGTCCTACAACATGGCGGTCAACCTGGTCAGCACGGTCGGCGCCGAGAAGTCGCGGGCCCTGCTCGAGTCGTCGTTCGCGCAGTTCCAGGCCGACCGGTCGGTGGTCGGGCTGGCCCGCCAGGTGCAGCGCAACGTCGACACCATGCAGGCGTACGGGTCGGACGCCGCCTGCCACCACGGCGACTTCGACGAATACTTCGCGATCCGGGTCGCGATCGCCGACCGGGAGAAGGCGATCGCCCGCCAGGGTGCCAGCCAGCGGCGGGCCGAGGCGGTGTCCTCCCTCGAGCGGCTCAAGGTCGGTGACGTGATCCGGGTGCCGCAGGGTCGGCGCGCGGGGCTCGCGGTCGTCCTCGAGGGAGCGGCCGGCGGCTTCGGCGAGCCCCGTCCCCTCGTGCTCACCCAGGACCGCTGGGCCGGGCGGGTCAGTCCGGCCGACTTCCCGGGACAGGTCGAGGTGCTGGAGCGCATCCGCGTACCCAAGCATTTCCAGCACCGCTCCCCGGCCGCCCGCCGCGACCTGGCCGCCCAGATCTCCGCCACCGGTCTCGACCGCCACGGCGGCGGCCGCCGAGGGCGCCGCGGGGGCGGTGCCCCGAGCGGGCCGGATGCCGAGATCGCGCTGCTCAAGGTGCAGATGCGGCAGCATCCGTGCCACGCCTGCCCGGACCGCGAGGAACACGCCCGATGGGCGGAGCGGCGGCACCGGCTGGAGCGCGACACCGACGCTCTGCGGGACAAGGTCGCCGGGCGTACGGGTTCGCTCGCGCGCACGTTCGACCAGGTCTGCTCGGTGCTGACCGGCCGGGGCTATCTCTCCGCCGACGGTGAGGTGACCGACGCCGGGCGGATGCTCGGGCGCATCTGGTCGGAGGCCGATCTGCTGGTCGCCGAGTGCATCCGCCAGGGCGTGTGGGACGGGCTCGACCCGGAGGAACTGGCCGCGGCCGTGTCCATGGTGCTCTACGAGTCGCGCCGGGAGGGTGACGACCGCGCCTCGGTGCCCAAGGGACCGATCACCGCCGCCGTCGACGCCTGCACCAAGCTGTGGGGTGAGATCGCGTCCGACGAGTCGGCGCACGGGCTCACCCTGACCCGCGAGCCCGACCCCGGATTCGTCTGGCCGATGTACAGGTGGGCGCGTGGCGAGCCGCTCGCCCGGGTACTGGCCAGCGGCCACAACTACGACGCCGACATGCCGGCCGGTGACTTCGTGCGGTGGGCCCGGCAGGTGCTCGACCTGCTCGGACAGATCAAGGAGGCGCCGGCCTCCACGAGCGAGGTGCGGGATGCGGCCCGCAAGGCGATCAAGGCGATCAATCGGGGGGTGCTGGCATACCAGGGCGGGCTTTAGGCTGTCCAAGATGGACGGGCGCGTAGACGTGACGCGGGCGCAACCCGCGCGGCGATACCACTACTGGCTCGGCGGACCACTGTTCTTCGAAGCGGACCGGATCTCCGGCGACGCGATCGAGGCGGCGATGCCGACCATCCGGCTGATGGCCGTCGAGAACCGGCGGTTCGTCGGGCGGGCGGCCGGCTTCGTCGCGGCGCGCGGCGTGCGCCAGTTCCTCGACATCGGCACCGGCCTGCCGGCGCCGGGCGGCATCGAGGTGGTCCGGGCAGTCGCACCGTCCGCCCGGATCGTGTCCGTCGACAACGATCCACTGGTCAGCGAGCGGCCTTCGCGCTGCTGGCCGGGGGCCCGGCCGCCTACGTCGAGACCTGCGAACCCCGCGATCGATCCTCGACCATCCGGCGCTGAGCCTGCTCGACCTCGACGAGCCGGTCGGGCTGATGCTGGCGGCGGTGCTGAACTTCGGGCGCGACGACGCCGACCCGGCCGGTGTGGTGCGCGCCCTGGTCGGCGCCCTCGCCCCGGCAGTTACGTCGTCGCCGGCCACGCCACCTGGGAATATCAATCCCCGTCCGCCGTCGCGCACTGGCACGCCGCCGCCGAACCGCACCCACGACCGTCGGCGGAGGACGTCGGCTGCAACGGCCTGGTCGCCCGAGTCCCATGATCTTCTGCCGGACGGTTCCGCCGGGCATACTCGTTACCCGTGGGTAAGTCCGGCGAAGGGATCAACATGCGGGTCTATGCGACGCCCCAGTTCTGGTGGCGGGCGGTCATCGTGGCCTGCGGCCTGTCCGGCCTGCTGATGAACGAGACACGGATCGTCTACTACACGAGCCAGAGCAACCTGATCACGCTCGGCTTCTTCGTCGGCGCCCTCTACTGGATGCTCAAGCGCGGCACCACCGCGGCACCGGCACCCCGGCTGCGCGGCGCCGTCACCCTGTGGATCCTGATCACCTGCCTGATCTCGCACTTCATGCTCAGCCACGGAGCGAACCCGCTGCCCGGCCTGGCCGACCCCGACCCCACCGCGGCGACCGTGAACCGCTCCCTGTTCCTGGTCCACTACGTGGTCCCGCTGATGGTCCTGCTCGACTGGGTGTTCTTCGGCCCGCACCGCCAGGTCCGCTGGGCCGACATCGCGCTGTGGATCCTGTTCCCCCTCGGCTACGGCCTGGTCATCGAGTTCCGCGCCGTGCTGGTCCCGGAGGCCCCGGTCCAGTACCCCTACTTCTTCCTCGACCCCACCGCCCACGGCTACGGCTGGGTAGTGGGGCAGTTCGTACGCTTGGCCGTGATCTTCGCCGTCCTGGGCGCCGTCGTGGTCGGCCTGGACCGATTGGCCTCCCTCGCCGGCCGGCCCCGCCGGGATCGTGGTCGCGGCGGTGACGCCTTCGCCGACGCCAGTGCCAGCTCGAGTGGCAGTGATGGTGCCAGCTCCGGTGCCAGTGCCAGTGCCAGTGCCGGTGCCGGGCCTGTTGAATCCGGGTCGGGCTTGTCGGAGGGGGCGCTTCGGCAGGGTTGACATAGGGCAGTTCGGATTGTCTGGGGTGGCGGATGAGTCCGTTGGCGCCTGCCAGACGCCAACGGGCTGAAACCGATATAGCGCCATATTTCGGTCAGGTGGCGGTCCGGACCGGACAAATCCCCCCTGGCTGACGATGTCTTCCGTCCGGTTCCCGCGGGCACCTGATCGGCACGGGGCATTTGCCCGACTTGCGAGCCCACCACCTGGTTTCAGCTGCTGTGCTTAGCTCGCTGGCTTCAGCTCTTCGACTCGGAGTGGTTGGTAGGCAGCCCACTGTTCCACTTAGTGGACTCACATTCCACCTGACGGGACGCGGATTGGGTCGGCCAACGACCACACCGCTTTTCCTTGGAGATGGGCCCTCGAGGTGCTTCGGAGGCCCCGCGGTCCCGGCCCTCTCAACTTCAATCCCGGTCCAGCCGGCACCCGGCCCCCGGCCCGCGGCCCCCGGTTCCCGGCCCGTGGCCGCTGGTCCCGCCCCGGTCGCGCAGGGGTGCGGGAGGGGGTGGGGCTGGGGGCCGGGGGAGTGCGGGCTAATCGGGTGGGTGGCGGTGGATGGGGGCGTTCAGGGTGGTCAACGGCTGGCCGGATCCGCCCCAGGCGGTGGCGATGATTTCGGCGGCTATCGCCACGGCGGTTTCTTCCGGGGTGCGGGCGCCCAGGTCCAGGCCGATCGGGGCGGACAGGCGGGCCAGTTGGGGTTCGGTGACGCCGGCTTGGCGGAGGCGGTGCAGGCGGTCTTCGTGGGTACGGCGTGAGCCCATCACGCCGATGTAGCGCGCGGGGGTGCGTAGCGCGACCTCGAGGAGGGGGACGTCGAACTTCGGGTCGTGGGTGAGGACGCACAGGACCGAGCGCTCGTCGACGGTGGTGGACTCAAGATATCGGTGCGGCCACTGGACTATCAGATCGTCGGCGGACGGGAAGCGCTTGCGGGTGACGAAGACGGGGCGGGCGTCGCAGACCGTGACGTGGTAGCCCAGGAAGCGGCCGATGCGGGCGACGGCGCCGGCGAAGTCGATGGCTCCGAAGACGATCATGCGGGGTGGCGGGAGGAAGGTCTGGACGAACACTTCGACGTCGTCCTGGCGCTGCTCGCCGTGGCGGCCGAGGTGGACCAGGGCGGTGGTGCCGGCGGCGAGCATGCCGGTGGCCTGCTGGACGGCCGCGTGGTCGAGGCCGGGGTCGCCGAGGGTGCCGGCGGTGCGGTCGGGCCAGATCGCCAGCTGGCTGTCCGCGAGCGAGGCGACGGCGACCGGGTGGCCGGCGCGGATGGCGGAGAGTATGTCGTCGAGGTCGGTCAGGGCCGCGTCCGGCTGGACGAGTAGTTCGATGGTGCCGCCGCAGGTCAGGCCGACTTCGAGGGCGTCGCTGTCGCTCACCCCGTACGCAAGTTGCTGGGATTGTCCGGTCTTGATGGTTTGTTCCGCGGCGGCGTAGACGGCGCCCTCGACGCAGCCGCCGGAGACGCTGCCGAGGACTTCGCCGTGTTCGCTGACGGCCATCGCGGCGCCGGGCCGGCGCGGTGCCGACTGCCACGTGCGCACCACCGTGGCCATCGCGAACCGCACGCCGTCCGCGCGCCATCCGGCCAGGCCTTCCACGATGTCCCGCATGTCCTGTGCTTCCCCAGTTCTTGGCCGCTTGGTGCTGGGAAATCATGGTACGTCCGGCGCGATGACGAGTCCTTGACGCAACCGAATGGTTGCTATAGCTTCAGTGCAACCAAATGGTTGCTATCTGAGGAGACATCATGGGCTTTCCCGACCGGATCGAGCGCACCCTCCAGCTGTCCCAGTCGCCGGAGCGGGTGTGGCAGGCGCTGACCACGGCCGAGGGTCTCGGCACCTGGTTCGGCAACAGTGCCGAGGTCGACCTGCGGGTCGGTGGCACCGCCAAGCTGAGCTGGACCAGCGGCGACTCCGCCACGCTGACCATCGAGCGGCTCGACGAGCCGCGCGTGTTCGGCTACACCTGGCACATCTACGGCCTGCCCGCCGAGGACCCGCGCCGCACCTATGTGGAGTTCACCCTGGCGCCGTCCGGCGGCGGCACTACGCTCACCGTGGTGGAGAGCGGATTCGCACAGCTGCCCGACGAGCAGCACAAGGTCTCGTTCGGCGGCAACACGACGGGTTGGACCAGCGAGCTGGGCGAGCTCGTCGACTACCTCGATGGCAAGTCCTGACCCGGAGGCGGTGGCCGAAGAGGTCTTCGCCGCTCTCGCCGACCCGAACCGCCGCCAGATCCTGTCCGCGCTGGCGGCGGGCGGCCCGGCGACCGCCACCGACCTGGCCGGCCGCCTGCCGATCACCCGGCAGGGCATCGCCAAGCACCTCGCGTTGCTGTCCGAGGCGGGCCTGGTGGTGGCCGAGCCGGGGGAGCGGCGGCGGGTGCGCTACCGCGTCGACTCGGCTCCGATGAAGGTGGCCCAGCAGTTCCTGGCGGCGATGGCCCGCGACTGGGACGGCCCGCTGGCCGCCCTGCAGCAGCATCTCGGCAACCAACGGAAACCGGCCGGGCCGGGGTAAGAGTGGCTCAACGGTTGATCGTCGGGGCGCGGGGAAGCCGGCAGAGTGACCGGATGGCCGGCCTTCGCTCAGCTCACGTGCTCGGGTTCGTCGTCGTGGCCCTGCTGGGTGGGTGCTCCTCAGCCGGTGACCGGAGCACGGCAAGCGCCGCGCAGAGTCCGCATGCCGCGCCGAGTCCGAGCGCGGTGCCGAGTCCGAGCGCGGTGCCGAGTCCGAGCGTCAAGATCGCGGCCGCGAAGCCGAAGCCGACGAAGGGCAGCCCGAAGCCGAACGTCACCTGGACGCCGACCGGTAGGCCCAGGGTGAAGCCGGTCCCGACGGCCAGCACGGTCAAGCCCGGGGCGGTGCAGAAGGGTGTCGCCGCCGGGGCCTTCTGCTCGCCGCCGGGGGCCACCGGCTTCACCGGCAAGGGCGACGCGATGCGCTGCACCATCGCCCAGGGGGACGAGCGGGCCCGCTGGCGGGCGGTCTGATCCGGGCCGGGCCCGCAGACGGGCGACGATGAGGATCAGCCGCGCGGCGCCTCGCGCTGCGCCGCCGCGGTGACCGCCGCGGTCAGCGTGCGCACGATCTGCGCGGTTCGGGCCAGTTCCTCGGGGGTGAACTGCTCGGCCGCCTCGTGCATCCGGCCGCCGAGCGGCACGAAGAACGCCTGCGCCACCCGCATCGCCGTCTCGCTCATCTGCACCGTCACCCGCCGCCGGTCGCTGGGGTCGCGGTAGCGCCGCACGTGTCCCACGTTTTCCAGGCGGTCGACCAGGGCGGTGGCGGCGGCCGGGCTCAGGCGGAGCCGCTGAGCCAGCTCGCCCACCGTGATCGGCTCGCCCGAGCCGGAGCCCACGCTGATCCACATGATCGCGTTGAGGTCGCTGCGGCCCAGGCTGTGGGCGCGCGCGAACCCGTCGATGAACACGTCGCTCTCGACGTTGTAGGTGCGCAGCGCGTCGATGAGCTCACTCATCACGGCGTCACGTCTCGGTTCGGGTTGCGGCGGCACGCCAGTCATCATATCTTTTCCATGACCGAAACTTTAGACCATCAAAATATTGAGGATCTTTCCTATGCCTAAGCGTCCCATCGCCTGGCTCACCACCCGCCTCGGGGTCCTCACCGTCCTTTTTGCCGCTGTCGTCCTCTCGGGCCTGGCCTTCGCGTTCTCGCCGGCACAGCCCGAGGCGGGTCCGGCCGACGGTCTGCCGGCCGGTGCGCAGTCCACCCGGGTGACCGAGCTGGCCGCCCGCTTCGACAGCGGCCGGTCGGCCAGCGCCGTCATCGTGTTCGAGCGGCCGGACGCCGCGTTCACCGGCGCCGACCAGGCTGCCGTCACCGACGTGTCCGGCAAGATCGGCGGCCTCGGCGAGACCGTCGCCAAGCCGGTGACGTCACCGGACAACCGGGCTGCCCTGGTCGTCGTGCGGCTGCCCGACAGCCTCGACGCGGACGCGCAGCACAGCGCCGTCGACAAGATCCGCGAGACGCTGCGCGGCACGCCGCTGCCGGCCGGGCTGAGCGCGCAGGTCACCGGCGGCGCCGCGATCGGCCGCGACATCTCGGCCGCGTTCGAGGGTGCCGACGTCACGCTGCTGCTCGCCACCGCCGCGGTCGTCGCCGTCCTGCTGCTGATCACCTACCGCAGCCCGATCCTCTGGATCGTCCCGCTCACCGTGATCGGCCTCGCCGACCAGGTCGTCGCCAAGCTGCTGCCCTGGATCGCGCGGCTGGTGGGGGAGCGCACCGACGCCTCGGTCGCCGGCATCGTCTCGGTGCTGGTCTTCGGCGCCGGCACCGACTACGCCCTGCTGCTGATCTCCCGCTACCGCGAGGAGTTGCGTCGCACCGAGTCCCGGCGCGAGGCGATGACCCGGGCCTGGCGGGCGGCGGCGCCGGCGATCACGGCGAGCGCCGGCACCGTCGTGCTCGCGCTGATCACGCTGCTCGCGGCCGTCCTGACCGCGAACCGTACGCTCGGCGTCGCGGCCGCCGCCGGAGTGCTCGTCGCCCTGCTGTTCGGCCTGTTCGTGCTGCCCGCCGCGGTGGTGGCGCTGCCCCGGGGCGTGTTCTGGCCCAAGGTTCCCGAGGTGGGCAGCGCCGACCCGACCGAGACCGGGTGGTGGTCGAAGGTCGCGCACGGCGTCGGCAAGCGCCCCGGCGCCGTTCTCGCGGTCGCGCTCGGCGTGCTGGTGCTCTTCTCGGCCGGCCTGCTCAAGATGGACGTCGGCCTGTCGCAGAGCGAGCAGTTCCGCACCAAGGTGGAGTCGATAGTCGCCCAGGAAGCCCTGGCCCGGCACTTCCCGGCGGGCGCCGCCCAGCCGGTCGAGGTGGTCGTCGACGCCGCGGCGGCGGAGCGGACCGGTGCCGCTCTGCGGGGGACCGAGGGGGTCGCCGCGGTGCTGCCGCCGGAGACCTCCACCGACGGCACGCTCGCCCAGTTCGCGGTGCAGCTGACCGACGACTCGGGCACGACCGGCGCCGACCGTACCGTCAAGCGGCTCCGCGCCGCCGCGCCGGACGCCCTGATCGGCGGCGCCCCCGCCGCCGACCTCGACAAACGCGACGCCAACCTGCGCGATGACCGGGTCGTCGTGCCGTTGGTCCTGCTGGTGGTGCTGATCGTCCTGCTCGCTCTGCTGCGCTCGCTTCTGGCCCCGCTGTTGCTGCTGGTCACCGTGGTGATCAGCTATGCGGCAAGCCTCGGCGCGGCGGTCATGCTGCTGCGGTTCGGCTTCGACATGACGGCGCTCGACTCCAGCGTGCCGCTGCTGAGTTTCCTGTTCCTGGTCGCGCTGGGTGTCGACTACAACATCTTCCTGGTCACCCGGGCCCGCGACGAGGCCGTCGAACGGGGCGGCACCCGCCCCGGCATGCTGCGCGGCCTGGCCGCGACCGGCGGCGTGATCACCTCGGCGGGCATCCTGCTGGCCGCGGTCTTCGCCGTGCTGGGCGTCCTGCCGGTGATCGTGCTGACCCAGATCGGCGTGGTGGTCGGCATCGGCGTCCTGGTGGACACCCTGCTGGTGCGCACCGTGGTGGTCCCGGCCCTGGCGCTGCTGCTGGGCGAACGCTTCTGGTGGCCGGCGCGGCCGGTGCGCGCCGAGAGGGCGCGGGTGGCGCCGGCCGGCCGGCCGGAAGCGGTGCGGATCGACTGAGGCAGTGCGTGCGGGTCACGGCCCGGCGGCGGTCAGCGGTGCAGGGCGGTCCGGGCTTCGTCGAGGGTGATCACGTCGGCGTACTTCGCGTCCAGGTCGAACAGATTGTTCTCATGGGGGCCGCCGTCGCGGTCGGCGCAGGCGTCGCGCACCACGATCGGCCGGAAGCCGTTCTGCAGCGCGTCGAGTGTCGAGGCCCGCACGCATCCACTTGTCGAATAGCCGGCGATGACCAGGGTGTCGATCGAGTGCGAGGCCAGCCAGGCGGCCAGCGACGTGCCGGCGAAGGCGCTCGCGTAGTGCTTCACCACGACCAGCTCACCGCGCGCCGGCGCCAGCGGCGGCGCGAAAGCACCGAGCGGGTTCCCGTCGGCGAAGACCTTCAGCGCGGGCACCTTCGCGGCGAACAGCGGCGCCTCGGCGCACGACTCGTCGGCATAGTGCACCCGGGTCCAGATCACCGGTACGCCCTGGTCCCGGGCTTCCCGCGCCAGCGCCGCCATCGCTTGCGCCGCGGCCTGGCCGGACTTCAGGAACAAGGGCGATTCCGGCGAGGTGTACGCGAGAGCGGGGTCGACCAGGAGCACCGCCGGGCGCGAGCCCCAGCCGAGCCGGCGCGCGAACCCGGCCGCCGCATAGTCACGATCGAGGTCGGACATGTTGATCACCCCTCCGCCGAGTGCCACGCTGGGGAAGTATCACAGACGAGGGAGCGTGCGTGCGGATGGAGATCGTAGAGGTCGGGCCGCGGGACGGACTGCAGAACGAGAAGCGCGTGCTGCCCACCGCCACCAAGATCGAGTATGTCTCGAGGGCGATCGCCGCCGGACTGCGCCGCCTCGAGGTCGTCGCGTTCGCCCGGCCCGACCGGGTGCCGCAGATGGCCGACGCCGAGGACGTGCTGCGCGGCGTGCCCCGGCCGGCCGGGGTCCGGTACGTCGCGCTGGTGCTGAACGGCCGCGGCCTGGACCGCATCCTCGCGCTCGACCCCGCCGTGCGCCCGCACGAGATCAATTACGTGGTCGTGGCCACCGACGAGTTCGCCCGCCGCAACCAGGGCATGGACACGATGGCCTCGCTCGACGCCTTCCGCACCGTCGCGGCCCGGGCCGCCGAGGCCGGTCTCGGCGTGACGCTCACGGTGGCGGCCGCCTTCGGTTGCCCCTTCACCGGCGAGGTCGAGGCCGATCGGGTCCGCGACGTGATCGCGAACGCCGGGCCGATGACCGAGCTCTGCCTGGCCGACACCATCGGCGTGGGCGTGCCCGCCCAGGTGACCGAGCTGACGGCGGCGGCCCGCGAGGCGGCCCCGGGAGTCCCGCTGCGCGCCCACTTCCACAACACCCGCAACACCGGCTACGCGAACGCGATCACCGCCGCCCGACTGGGTTTCGCGGCCCTCGACGCGAGCCTGGGCGGCATCGGTGGCTGCCCCTTCGCCCCGGCGGCCACCGGGAACATCGCCACCGAGGACCTGGCCTACCTGCTGAACCGTTCCGGCCTGCCGACCGGCGTCGCGGTTCCCGAAGCCGCCGAGGTGGGCGAATGGATCGGCACCGAGCTGGGCCTGGCCGAGGTGCCGGCGCAGCTGGGCCGGGCCGGCGACTTCCCGGCCGGCGTGGGCGGCTGACCCGAAGCCACGGGCTCAGACCGGGGGACGCAGGTAACCGTGCTCGGCCAGTCCGTGGGCGTGCCGCTCGTAGCCGGCCGGATCGGCCGGCGTGACCGTGTCCAGCCCGTCCACATAGCGGTTGAACATGCTGAACGCCGCCGCGATCAGCACCGTGTCGTGAATCGCCTGATCGTCGGCGCCGGCCGCGCGGGCCCGCTCGATGTCGTCGCCGGTCACCGAGCGGCCGTCGACCCGGACCCGGTCGGCGATCGCCAGCAACGCGGTCATCAGGGCGTCCGGCTCGGCCGCCTCGTCGTGGCCGAGCCGCCGGGCCACGGCACCGTGCGTCCGGGCGCAGAACTCACATTCATTACGGCGCGAGACGTACGCGGCGATGCTCTCGCGTTGCGCGGGGGTCAGCGGAGACGGCCCCCGGAGCAGGGCCTCGGCGAGATCGTTGAGAGGTTCCGCGGTACGGGGATGGGCGGCCAGTAACCCGGCGATCCCGGGCAGTGGTGGTAGCTCGATGTGCGGCACCCCGACACGTCATCACGCCCGGTTGCCGATGTACACCACCGAACGGCTCGAGCGCGGCGCCGCTACGATGCACCGAACGTCACGGATGACAGGAGATAGTGGTGAGTAGCGACAGCTCGGACATCTCCGCGCGCATCGACATGACCAAACCGCACCCGGCCCGGCGGTACGACTACTGGCTGGGCGGCAAGGACAACTTCCAGGCCGACCGGGAAGCCGCCGAGGCGATCGCCGCGGTGTTCCCGCACATCCGCACCGCGGCCCGGGAGAACCGGGCCTTCATGCAGCGGGCCGTGCGGTTCCTGGCGGCCGAGGCGGGCGTACGCCAGTTCCTCGACATCGGCACCGGCCTGCCGACCGCCGACAACGTGCACGACGTCGCGCAGGGCATCGTCCCGGAGTCCCGGATCGTCTATGTGGACAACGATCCGCTGGTGCTCGTGCACGCCCGCGCCCTGCTGACCAGTTCGGCGCAGGGTGCGACGGCCTACATCGACGCCGACGCGCGCGACCCGGAGAGGATCCTCGCCGACCCGACCCTGACGGCGACGCTGGACTTCTCGCAGCCGGTCGCGTTGCTGCTGGTCGCCCTCCTGCACTTCGTCGAGGACCAGGAGAACCCGCACCAGATCGTGAAGCAGCTGGTCGAAGCCCTGCCCGCGGGCAGCTACCTGGTGCTGTCGCACGCCACCTTCGACCCCCTCGACGCCGAGACGATCGCCGCCATGAACGCGGTCAACGCGAACATCAAGCCGACCTTCTCGCCGCGTCCGCTGGCCGAGGTGACCCGCTTCTTCGACGGTCTCGACCTGCTCGATCCGGGCATCGTCTCGGTCTCCGACTGGCGCCCGGGACCGGGCCCGCGCCCCACCCCGGCCGAGGCCACCGGCTACGGCGCGGTCGCCCGCAAGTCCTGACGGCCGGCGCCACGGCGCCGGGCCAGGAAGATCCCGCCGCCGAGAAGGAGAAGTGCGGCCCCGGCGAGGGCGCCGGCGATCGGTGCCGTCGACGTCTCGCCGACCGGCGTCATCCAGCTGATCGCCGCGCTGTCGCTGGCCACGCCGCGGTTCGCGGGGCCGGCGGTGGGGGCACCGGCGTCCGCCGGCCGGGTGGGCCGCGGGGAGCCGGTGGAGATCGTCACGGTGCCGGTGGTACGGGCGTTGCCGATGATCCGCACGCCGAAGTCGAACAGGGCCGGCTGGGTCGGCCGCAACCGCTGCGTGACCGTGCACAGGTAGCCGCCGGTGTCGGCGGTGCAGCCGTCGGCGACCCGGGTGACCTCGACCCCGGCCGGCATGGTGACCAGGGCGGTGGGGGAGGTGCCGGGGACGGTCGCGGTGCGGCCCGCGTTGCGCAGCCCGACCCGCAGGTCGGTGGTGTCACCGATCCCGCCGCTGATCTCCGCCCCGACGGCGTCGAGCGTCGTCGCCGAGGCCCCGACCGTTACCCCGAAGCGGGCGGCGCCACCGGGTCCGCGCGGAATCGGGGCGACCGGCCGCAGGGCGAGCTTCGGGCCGGGGGTGGTGGTGGCCTGGCCGTCGGGGACGCCGACGGCGGTGACGGCGACGGCGTACACGTGCGGGCCGCCGGCGTCCTCCTGCACCTTGACCAGCAGCGGGTTCGTCGTGGTCGAGATGGTGGCGGCGGCGCCCGGTCGCAGTTCCTGATCGATGACGCAGGTGGCGGTGGTGGCTTCGGGGTCGGTGCGGTCGACGGTGCAGTTGGTGTAGCCGGCCACCGGTTCGAGACCCTGCTCGGTCGTCAAAGTCAGCTTGATATGACTTATTGTCACGTCTGTTGTATTACTCAAGGTGACTTGGACTGTGGAGTAATTGCCGCGGTCGACCGCCACGTCGGCGAGACCGGTCAGCTGGAGATTTGCCGCAGCCAGCGCGGGAGAGGTCAATCCGGCGACCGGAAGCAGAGAGGCGACGGCGAGCAGAGCTAGGCGGTGCAGACGCATGGTGTCACGATCCCGAGGCCGAAGATCACCCTAGGTTAGATCCGCAAGCTCCGATTGGCAACTCTGCGTAGTGTCGACCCGTACGCCGTACGCCGTACGCCGGAGAATTGGTTCTGGAACTTTGCAGCATGGCCGGCGCGCCGGCCGTTTCCCGGGCAGAGAGTTCGCGAGGGGGAGCGGGGGCAGGAGTGCGGGACGCGGGTGCATTCGACGACTTCTACCGGGACACGTCGGCCCGGATGCTGCGCTACGGCTATGCGATGGTCGGCGATCTCGGCGACGCGCAGGACGTGGTGCAGGAGGCCTACACGAGGGCCTGGCGGGACTGGCGTGCGGTGGCCGACCATCCGGCGCCCGAGGCGTGGGTTCGGCTGACCGTCAACCGGCTCGCCACCGACCGGTGGCGGCGGCTCAGCGGATGGCGTACAGCGCTGCTCAGATCCGGCCCGCCGCCGCCCGCCGAACCGCCCGGCGAGACCACCGTCCTGCTCACCGCCGCCCTCCGCCGCCTGCCCGCCAACCTGCGGCAGGCCGTGGTGCTGCACTACCTGCTCGACATGCCGGTGCAGGCGATCGCCGCGGAGACCGGTTCCCCGGTCGGCACCGTGACGTCGTGGCTGCACCGCGCCCGCGCCGAACTCGCCGCCATCCTCGGATCGACACTGCCGGAGGCCTCCGATGTCGAATGAGCTGAAGCGCGCGTTCGACGCGCTGTCCGACGACGCCGGCCGGGGCCGGCTCGAAACCGCCGCCACCGTGCGCCGCCGGAGCGACCGCCGCCGCGCCGGTACCGCGGTGGCCGGCACCCTCGCGGTCGCGGTCGTGGTGGCCGGTGTGGTCGCCGGCTCCCGCCTGCTGCTGGCCGGGCCGTCCGGTCCGGCGCCGCAGCCCGCCCCGGCCGATTCGGGGTCGACGACCGTCGTGCCGGCGCCGTCCGTCGCGGGCGTCACCACCCCGCCCGTCACCACCCCGCCCGTCACCAACGCGCCGGCCGGACCGGCGGTCGCCATCCCGGCGGCGATTCCGGCGTCGGCGTTCCTGCAGCCGACCGACACGCCGGGCCGGATCAAGGAAGCGCCCCGGCGGCTCGGCCCCGGGGCCCAGCCGCTGCCGGACTTCTGCGCGGACTCCTACGACCAACGGGCGAAGATCGGCATCCGGGCGACCCAGGTCCTGTACTTCACCGCGGCGGACTCGGCGCCGGGAAGCACCCCGAAAGCCGGCGTCTACGAGGAGATCCTGGTCTTCCGGGGCTCCGTGGCGGAGGTGTTCATGAGAAGCCTGCGGGACTCGGTGCGCGGCTGTCCCGTCGCCGGGCCGGCCAGGAACTATCTGCGTGACTCGCTCGGCCTGGGCGACGAGTCGGTCCTGATCGAGCGCACCGCCCCGGCCACCGGCGACGACGGTGAGCCCGCCGCGGACGGGTCGCTGCACCACCTGTACTGGGCGGTGATCCGGGTGGGCGATTCGGTGGCGTTCGTCAGCAACACCGGCTGGGAATCGATCTCGGCCGACCGGGCCGACACCGAACATCTGGCCGCGCGGGCCGCGGCGCGCCTGGCGGCCTGGCGCGGCTGACCTCGGCGGCGGGTGCTCCGGCCCGGATCACCCGCCGCCCGGCGCATGGACGACCTGGGTCCGCACATAGTCGTGCAGGCCGGTCGCTCCCGTGCGGTGGTGGGAGTTGACGGAACAGGACGCGGCTTCGAACCGGCGGGCGAAGGCCACCGCCCGTTCCTGGTCGGCGCTCCAGATCGAGGCGCTGAGCCCCGGATCGCCGACGTCGAGGACGGACATCTCGTCCTCGTACCCGAACACCGGAACCACCGGGGCGTACGGCGGGATCGGGCCCGCTTCGCCCGGGGCCGGCTCGACGAGCAGGGCGGGCCGCACGAAGTAGCCGGCCTTCTCGTCCGCGTCGAACAGGCCGAGGTCGACGAACGTGCCGCGACGCGCGGCCGCGGCGGCCTCCTGGGCGGCCGCGGAGATCACCGGGCCCATCGTGACGCCGTCGGCCAGGGGATCGCCGGTGACGAGTACGCGTTCGGCCGCCGCCTGGTAGGCCGTCACGAAGTCGGTCAGCCGGCGCGCCGGTACATAGAGCCGCCGGATCGCGGGCTGAACCTGGCCGTTCGCGAAGGTGGCCCGGACGTGCCGGTCCATGGCGTCGTCGGCGAAGGAGGCGTCGTCGAGAAAGATGGCCGGGTCGTCGCCGCCGAGCGTGAGCACGAACGGTTTCAGCCGGTCGCCGGCAGCCGCGGTCAGTGCCCGGGCGCCGGCCGCGCCACCGGTGAACGCCACCTTGCCCACCAGTCGATGACCGACCAGCGCCGCACCCGCCCGCACACCGCCGTGCACGAGGCGCAGCGGCCCGCCGATGAGCCGCACGATGCGGTCCAGGGTCAGCGGGGCGAGCGGCGAGGGCTTCACGACGACCCCGTTTCCGGCGGCTAGCGCCGGCGCGATCGCGCGCATCGCCACCAGGACCGGTGCGTGCCAGGGCGGCACCGCGGCGATGACCCCGAACGGTCTCCGCTGCCTGATCCGCACACCGGGATCAGCGTCCAGGACATCGTCGGCGTACGCCGCGACCGCATGCGAAACCACCCACCGCAGGAAGCGAACGGCGGCGCCGATCTCGGCGCGGCAGTCGCCGAGCACCTTGCCGGTCTCCCGGGCGAGCAGCACCGACAGCTCGCCGAGACGGTCCTCGAGCGCCTCGGCGCCCGCGGTCAGCAGGGCCAGCCGCTCCTCGACCGGCCGCACCGACCACCGCCGGAAATCGGCATGGGTGGCCCACACGATCGCGTCGATCTCGGTCGCCGAGGTCTCGGCGACCGCCCCGACGATCTCCTCGAAGCGAGCCGGGTTCTCCCGCGTGATCACGCGACCACCGTCTCGCGGCCCTCGGCGGTCGGCGGGGAATCCACGACACCCGGATACCGGGGTCGGCCCCCGAACAACCCGGGGCCGGGACTCGGCGGATCGGCAGTGGTCGCGCCTGCCGCTGCGGCCAGGAACTGATTCACGTGGGCGGCCTCCCGGGTCACGTGTCCAGCCGCCCCGCGAGGTCGGGGGCGGCGAGCCTGGGCGTGCCGGATCCCGGCCGGCGGTAACCGGACCGGCCGGAACCGGACGAGGTGAGATCCGGCGCACCCAGGCCGAGCGCACCCAGGCCGAGCGCACCGAGGTCGCTCCCGGCGAGGTCGGGGGCGCCGTGATCGGGGGCGCTGCGATGAGGGCCGGCGGCGCGGCGCGGGTGCGGAACGGAGGCGTCCGCCGGGCCGGACAGCTCGGTGACGACGGCCAACGGCAGCCGGTCGACCTCGGTGGCGGAGCCGGTGTCGGCGATCGCGCGGTAGGTCAGGGCGACCGCCCGCAACGCCGCCAGCAGGGCGGTGATCGGGTGCAGGATCAGGCGCACGCCCACCTCGGCGAGCTCGGCGTCGGTCGGGACCGGGCGGTTGCCGCCGGCTTCCGCGCGGTTGACCACGATCGGCACGCCGGGGAGCGCGGCGTGGAGCTTGGCGAGTTCGTCCAGGTCGTGCACGCCTTCGGGGCGGACCGCGTCGGCGCCCATCTCGGCGAGCAGCCCGCATCGCACGATCGTCTCGCCGAGGCCTTTCACCGCGTACACGTCGGTGCGGGCGATGACCGCGAGTTCGGGCACCTCGGTGGCCAACGCCTTGATCTTGGCGGCCGCCCGGCCGCTGTCGATGACCGGACGGCCCGGCGGGCCACCGGGGCGTCCCGGGCCGGCCCGGTCATCGAGGTGCAGGCCGGAAATGCCGGCCCGGGCGTAGGCGTGGCCGGTCCAGACCGCGTCCTGGGGGCTGCCGTAACCGGTGTCCGCATCGGCCAGCAGCGGCACCCCGTCGAGCGCCGGAACCAGCGTGGTGGCCCGGTCGGCGACCTGGGTGGCAGGCACGTAATCGAGGTCCGGACGGCCGAGCATGAGCGCGGAGATCGCCGCGCCGGAAAGGTGCACGGCCCGATGCCCGGCCCGGACCGCGAGGGCGGCCGTCACCGGGTCGTAGACGCCGGGCGCATGCGTCACACCGTCACCGCGGAGCAGAGCTCGCAGGTCATCGCCGCTCATGTTCGGGCCTCCATCGCCGAGCAGGGTCGTGGGGGGCGATTCTCCCGCCCGCAGCGTCCGGCCGGTATTCGGAGCCGGGCCCGCGGCGGATAGGTGATGATTTCGATATCTGGGCGCCGGTCAGGGGCGGATCTCGGCGCACCGGGCCAGGATCTCGTCCAGGGGCGCGTCGGCCGCGCTCGGGAGCAGGATGTCGGCGTCGGTGAAGCGCCCGTGGTCGGCGTGGAAGTTGGGAACCGCCACGCAGCGCAGGCCGGCCGCGTGCGCCGCGGCCACGCCGTGCGCGGTGTCCTCGAACGCCACCGCCTCGGCCGGCCGGAGTTCCAGCCGGCGCAGGGCCAGCCGGTAGACGCCCGGATCGGGTTTGTGCCCGGTCACCTCCTCGCCGGTGGCCAGCACCTCGAAGCGGTCCAGCAGCCCGGCCTGGTCGAGCATCGCGCCCACGTGGGTGACCGGCGAACTGCTCGCGACCGCCAGGCGAAGACCCAGCTCGGCGGCCCGGTCCAGCCAGGCGACGATGCCGGGGGACGGTTCGAGGGCGGCGTTCAACTCGGCTCGGTACGCCATCCGCAGCGTGTGACTGGTCTCGCGGTCGTAGGCGATCCCGACCGCCGCCGCCAGCCTCGCGTACCGCTGGTCGTCGACGTTGCCACCGTGTTCGGCGAAGAAGCCGGCCGGATCGAGTCGCAGGCCGTGCCGCTCCCACTCCCAGCGCCAGCTGTCGAGCAGCGTGGTCTCGGTGTCCATGAGCAGACCGTCGAAGTCGAAGATGAGCGCCTTGAACGTCACGTCGGCCAGTATCCCGGGAACGCCCGCCCCGGCGGGGGCGGATCACCGCCTGGGGCCGGATCGCCGGTTGTCGACCAGCTCCACCTCGCGGATGAAACAGGCGGCCAGCAGTGCGCCGGCGCCGGCCACCGCGGTGCCGACGGCCACGACGTGCAGCCCGTGGGTCACGGCCGCCGACCAGGCCGCTTGCACCGCCGGTGCCATCGAGTGCAGGTTGTCCTCCGCGAGCCGGGTGCGGCCCGAGGAGAGCAGCTCGGCCGAGCCGAGCTTGTCGGTCAGGGTGCTGGTGAGGGCGCCGAGGTAGAGCGTCCCGAACAGTGCCGCACCGATGCCGCTGCCCATGGTGCGGGTCAGCGATCCCAGGCCCATCGCGGCGCCGATGTCGCGCGGTTCGACGCTCATCCGGATGATCAGGATGGTGTTCTGGATGAGGCAGCCGAGGCCGACACCGAGCGGGATCCCGACGAGGGAGGCGAGCATCGGGTCGGTGTCCGGCCCGAGCAGGAGGACCAGCAGCATGCCGACGACCACCCCGGCGCCGCCGATGATCGGCAGGATCCGGTAGCGGCCGGTCCGGCGGATGTAGGCGGAGCCGCGGTTCATCACCACGACCATGCCGGCCATCATGGGGACGAGCAGGAAGCCGCTCCTGATCGGGTCCACGCCGCGGGCGTTCTGGAAGTACTGCGGCAGGAAGTTGACGCTGGCGACCATCGTGACGTTGAACCCGAAGCCGAGCACCTGGGCGAGAGAGAAGTTGCGGGTGCCGAACATCCGGAACGGCACCAGCGGTTCGGTGGCGCGGCGCTCCACGTGGACGAACGCGAAGGTCGCCACGACCACCACCGCGATGAGGCCGAGGATCAGCGGGGAGCTCCACGCGTACTTCGGGCCGGCCCACGCGGTCACCAGGGTGAGGCTGACGACCGCCGCGGTGAGCAACGCCGTACCGAGGTAGTCGATGCTCACCCTGGTCGACTTCGGCCGCGTCGGGACGTTCACCCCGATGACGGTGCCGAGCAGGCACAGCAGTCCGAACGGGACGTTGACGTAGAAGATCCAGCGCCAGCTGAGCGAGCTGGTGAGGACGCCGCCGACGAGCGGTCCGGCGATGAGCGCGACGCCCAGCAGCAGGCCGGTCCAGCTGGAGATCCGGGTCGACTCCTTGGGCGGCAGGAGCGCCTGCACCATCGCCATCGCGCCGACCAGCAGGCCGCCCGCGCCGACACCCTGCAGGGCGCGGAACGCGATCAGTTCGCCCATGTTCTGGGCGAGGCCGCAGAGCATCGAGCCGGCCAGGAAGACCGCCACCGACACCAGGAACACGGTCTTGCGGTCGTAGAGGTCGCTGAGTTTGCCCCAGACCTGCGTGACGGCGGCGATCGCCAGGGCGTACGACGTGATGATCCAGGTCATCGACCGGAAGCCGCCGAGGTCGTCGACGATGCTCGGCAGCGCGGTGGCGACGATGTAGCTGTCCATCATGCCGAGGAACATGCCGGCCAGCGCGCCGGCGATCCCGAGCTTGACGCGGCGGGGGTGGGCCGCCGCGCTCTCCGGCGGGGCGGTGGCGGCGGTGGTCGTCTCGGACATCGTGTCTCGCCCTCCTGTCGCCTTTTGCGCGGTCTACGCGCGGGGTGGTGGAAGCCCTTTGGAGAGGTCGTCGAACACCTCGCGGAGGACCCGGGACATCGCCAGCGCCGGATCGGTCCGCACATAACGGTTCAGGACCGCGTTGAGCGCGCCGATCGTGACGTTGGCGACCAGCCGTGGGTACAGATCGGCCTCGGGGTCGGTGCCGGTCCGCTCGGCGATCGCCTCGACCAGGTCGTCGACGGTGTTGCGGGCCAGGGCGACCTGCATCTCCGGCGTGGCGTTGAGTTTGCGGATCTCGTGGATCTGCTCGTCGGTCGGCCGCCCGAACGGAACGCCGTCCTCGCGCAGCGGCTCGATCAGGGCCTCGGCGATCGCGGTCCACATCGGTTCGTCGGCCGGGCGCGTGCGCAGCAGCGCGGCACTGCGGCGGATCCGGTGGTTGACCCGGTAGGCCAGGGCGTCGTACTTGCTGGCGAAGTAGTTGCTGAACGTCCGCAGGGACACCCCGGCTCGCGCCGCGACGTCCTCCCGGACGAAGTTGTCGAGGCCGCGCTCGAACATCAGCTCGAGAGCGGCATCGCTGAGTGCCTTGCGGGTGTCGAGCTTCTTACGCTCGCGCAGCCCGGACGGTGCTTCCTCCGGCATGGGGACACCGTAACCGCTAGATTGCCTTGAAGGCAACTTTGCCTACAAGGCAGTTTGAGCTCGGCTGACGAGCACAGACCTGGCGGTTCTCCTGATCGGACACGTGCAGGTCGCGGTCCGTGAACAGGGTCTTCGCATTGGTTGACCGCTAGTGATCGGACCCGTGGTCGGCCACCCCCGCCACGGCCGGGAACCCCGTCCTCGGGCGGCGCGAAGCGGTCCACGAAAGATGCCTTCACCAGCGGTGTTATCGTTCACAGACGATTTGGGGGGCAGGATGCGGGTCGCTCGTCTGTTCGGCGCCGGGGACGTTCGGCTGGCCGACGAGGAAGTGCCGGTTCCGGGCGACGGCGAGTCGCTCGTCGAGGTGCGCAGTGTCGGTCTGTGCGGGTCCGACCTGCACTGGTTCACCGAAGGGGCGATCGGCGACGCGGTGCTGTCGCGGCCGCTCGTTCTCGGGCACGAGATGGCCGGGGTGATCCGGGGCGGGCCGCGGGACGGCACCCGGGTGGCGATCGATCCGGCGATCCCGTGCGGCCACTGTGCGCCGTGCCTCGACGGCGATCCCAACCTCTGCCTCAACATCGTCTTCTCCGGCCACGGGGGCTGCGACGGCTCGCTGCGGCAGTTCATGGCCTGGCCAAGCCACCGCCTGCACCCGATCCCGGACGGGATCGGCGACGACGAGGGCGCGCTGCTGGAGCCGCTCGGGGTCGCGCTGCACGCGTACGATCTGGCCCACGCCAAGCTCGGCCGGACGGTCGCGGTGATCGGCTGCGGGCCGATCGGCCTGATGCTGATCCAGCTGGCCCGGCTGGCCGGGGCCACCCGGATCATCGCCGCCGACCCGCGCCCGCATCGGGCCGCGGCGGCCGCCGCACTGGGGGCCGAGATCACCGACGGGGAGGCCGATCTCGTCTTCGAGGTCTCCGGTTCGAACGAGGCGGTCGACGCCGCGTTGCGCACCGCCAAGCCGGGCGCCCGGGTCGTGCTGGTCGGCATCCCGGACGGCGACACCACCACGTTCACCGCCTCGCACGCCCGGCGTAAGGGGTTGACCCTGGTCATGTCGCGCCGGATGGGTGAGGTCTATCCGCGCGCGATCGACCTGGTCGCCCGCCGCCTGGTCGATCTCACCCCGCTGGTCAGCCGGACCTTCGGGCTCACCGAGATCGACGCCGCCCTGGCCACGGCGGCCGCCCGGGAGGGACTGAAGATTGTGGTCCATCCACAGCGGTGACGCTACGCGTTGGTAACGAAACCCTGGTGCGCAAACCATCGAAGTTTTAACATCTATGAACTTCTTTCGCGTTTGCGTTCCCCGAAGGGAATCCACCGTGCGCCGACGCCGTCCTCTGTTGAGCACCCTGGTCGTCGCCGCGATCGTGACCGCGGCGGCGATCGCTCCGAGCACCTCGACCCCCGCCCGGGCGGCCTACGCCGTCAACGACTACTGCCTCGGCCAATGCTCCGACATCCTGCCGCCGGGGCAGAACGGCGACGCCGACCTCGTTCAGGTGCTCGCCAACCAGGCCTTCGGCACCCAGCCGCCGCACGCCGACGATCAGCTCCAGAAGTACGGCAACCTCGCGTACGACTACACCGGCCTGACCGGCGACCAGATCAACACGTTCTTCAACGACAGCTCGTACGGGGTGGCCCCGGCCGACGTCGAGAGCACCAAGTCGCCCCGTTCCGACGTGACGATCGTGCGCGACAAGCAGTACGGCATCCCGCACGTCACCGGCACCACCCGAGCCGGTCTGATGTACGGAGCCGGCTATGCGGGCGCGCAGGATCGCCTGTTCCTGATGGACCTGATGCGACACGTCGCGAAGGGGACGCTCACCTCGTTCGCGGGCGGCGCGGCCGGCAACCGGGATCTCGAGCAGAGTGTCTGGCGCAACTCCCCGTACACCGAAACCGATCTGCAGACCCAGATCGACGGCCTGCGGACCTCGGGTACGCGGGGCGCGCAGCTCTACACCGATGTACGCAGCTACATCGAGGGCATCAACAAGTACATCGACGACTGCATGGCGGCGCGCGACTGTCCCGGCGAGTACGTCCTGACCGGGCACCTCGACGCGATCACCAACGCGGGCGGTCCCGAGGACTTCGGGATGACCGACCTGATCGCCATCGGGGGCGTGATCGGCGGTCTGTTCGGCGGGGGCGGCGGCACCGAGATGCAGTCCGCGCTGGTGCGCATCGCGTCCCGGGCCAAGTACGGCAACACCGTCGGTGACCAGGTGTGGCAGCAGTTCCGGCAGCAGAACGACCCGGAGACGGTGCTGACTCTGCACAACGGACAGTCGTTCCCGTACTCGGCGGGTGATCCCGGCGCCGCCGGCGTGGCCATGCCGGACGCCGGCACCGCGACCTCGGAGCCGATCGTGTTCGACCGGACCGGCTCGGCGGCTTCCGGGGCGGCCGCCGGCCGGAGCGAGATCGCCGACTCGCTGAGCACGCTGACGGTCGGCTCGGCCCACCGCGGCATGTCGAACGCGGCGGTCGTCTCGGCCGCCAACTCGGCCACCGGCCACCCGGTCGCCGTGTTCGGCCCGCAGACCGGCTACTTCGCGCCCCAGCTGCTCATGGTGCAGGAGCTGCAGGGCCCCGGGATCAGCAGCCGGGGCATCGCGTTCAGCGGCCTCAACCTCTACACCCTGATCGGCCGCGGCCCCGACTACTCCTGGAGCGCCACCTCGTCGCTCCAGGACATCACCGACACCTTCGCCGCGAAGTTGTGCAACACCGACGGCAGTGCCGCCGGCCTTGCCTCGACCGGCTACCTCTATCACGGCACCTGCCTGCCGATGGAGCCGCTGACCCGGACGAACTCGTGGAAGCCGACCACCGCCGACTCCACCGCGGCCGGTTCCTACCGCCTCACCGTGCAGCGCACCAAGTACGGCCTGGTCACCTGGCGCGGCCTGGTCGGCGGCGTGCCGACCGCGTTCACCAGCCTGCGCTCGACCTACCGGCACGAGGCGGATTCGGCGATCGGCTTCCAGATGTTCAACGAGCCCGACCAGATGAGCACGGCGGCCGCGTTCAAGAACTCGGCGTCGAACATCGCGTTCGCGTTCAACTGGTTCTACGTCAACTCGGCCGAGACGGCCATGTTCACCTCCGGCAGCCAGCCGCTACGGCCGTCCACGGTGGACCCGAACCTGCCGGTCAAGGCCGAGCCGGCGTACGAGTGGACCGGCTGGAACCCGGACACCAACGTGGCGGCCTACCAGCCCGCCGCCGCCCACCCGCAGGCCGTCGACCAGGACTACATGGTCAGCTGGAACAACAAGCAGGCGAAGGACTACGGTGCGGCCGACGGCAACTTCAGCTTCGGCTCGGTGCACCGCGCCGACCTGCTGGACAAGCCGATCAAGGCGGGAATCGCGGCCGGCACCCGATATGACCGGGCCTCGCTGGTCAAGGTCGTCGAGTCGGCGGCCACCACCGATCTGCGCGGCACCGAGGTGCTCCCGGTCCTGCTCCGGGTCATCGACACCGCCACCGGCACCGACTCGGCGCAGGCCGCCGCGCTGGCCGAGCTGCGCGCCTGGCTCGCGGCGGGCGCCCACCGGCAGGAGACCACGGCCGGCAGCAAGGTTTACGCGAACGCCGACGCGATCCGGATCTTCGACGCGTGGTGGCCGAAGCTTGTCGTCGCGGCCTTCCAGTCCGGGATGGGCGGCGGGCTGTTCCAGTCGGTGGTCGACGCCCTGCAGATCAACGAGTCGCCGTCGGGTGGCCAGACCGGCCCCGCGTCGTCGTTGCCGACCAGCGCGAACGAGTCCCAGGCGCACAAGGGCTCGGCCTTCCAGTACGGCTGGTGGGGTTACCTCGACAAGGACCTGCGCGCCACCCTGGGCGACAGCGTGCCGGGCTGGCCGACGAAGTTCTGCGGCGGCGGTGTGCTCGGCACGTGCCGCGGCGCCCTGCTGAGCAGCCTGTCCGCCGCCCTCGCCGAGCCGGGGGCCACCACCTACCCCGGTGACGACCACTGCTCGGCCGGCGACCAGTGGTGCGCCGACGCGATCCTGCAGTCGCCGCTCGGCGGGATCAAGCACGGCCTGATCGCCTGGCAGAACCGGCCGACCTACCAGCAGGTGGTGTCGTTCCCGGCCAGGCGGGGCGACGACGTCAGCAACCTGGCCGCCGCCCGGCCGGCCACCGCCTCCAGCACGCAGAGCGGTTATCCGGCCAAGAACGCGGTCGACGGCAACAACACCACCCGGTGGGCCAGCTCGTCCGCGGACAACCAGTCGATCACGGTCGACCTCGGCGCCTCGAGAACGGTGGCCCGGGTGAACGTGCGCTGGGAGGCGGCGTACGCGACCGCGTACCGGATCGAAAGCTCGGCCGACGGCACCACCTGGACCCAGCGCGCCGCCGTGACCGCCGGGAACGGCGGCCTCGACACCGTGACCTTCGCCCCGGCGACCGCCCGGTATCTGCGCCTGACCGGCCAGACCCGGGCGACCTCCTACGGCATCTCGATATACGAACTGGAGGCCTACAGCCGGTAGGTCACACGATCCGGCGGACCTCCTGGGGCCAGCCGCACGCCACGGCGAGCTTGCCGGCCCACATCCGGGCGGTCTCGTCGTCGGGCACGTTCACGATGGTCATCCCGCCCAGGTGTTCCTTGGTCTCGACGTAGGGACCGTCGGTGAACAGCACCGTGCCGCTCGTGGCGTCGGCACTGAAGATCGGGGTGTCCTGCTCGAGGCCGCCGGCGAAGACATAGGCGCCGGCGGCCTTGATCTCCTCGACGGCCGCCTCGGCGAGCGGGCCGCGCTCGGCGAACCACTCCGCGCTGTGGTCACCCACCCACTGCTGGTTGAAGTAGATGAGGTACTGGGGCATGGTGACTCCTTCGCTCGGCCGGACCGGTGTCCGCGCTCACCTACGCTACGAACAGGATCCGGCCGATCCGACACCGTCCCGGGAAATCCCGGGGAACGAGCGGATGCGGGTCATTTCAGGGCCGCGGCAAGCCACCGGTAGGAATCCTTGGGCGTCCGCTCCTGCGTCTCGAAGTCCACCCGCACCAGACCGAACCGCTGGCTGTAGCCCTCGGCCCACTCGAAGTTGTCCAGCAGCGACCAGACGTAGTAGCCGCGCACGTCGACCCCGTCGGCGACGGCGCGCCTGACCGCGCCGAGGTGGCTGTCGAGATAGTCGATCCGGAACCGGTCGGCCGTCCCGTCCGGCGCCGAGCAGCCGTTCTCGGTGATGTAGATCGGCGGCAGGTCGGCGCCGTAGGTCGCCCGCAGCCCGGTGAGCAGCTCGTGCAGTCCGTCCGGCACGACCGGCCAGCCGAACTCCGTGGTCGGGTAACCCTCGACCGGCCGCATGTCGAACGGCAGCTCCGACTGGGTGGGCGCGCCGATCCGGGTGGGGTTGTAGTAGTTGATGCCGAGCGCGTCGAGCCGGGCGCCGATGACGGCCAGGTCGCCGTCCTGGATCACCGGTTCGAGCAGGGCGCCGAGCTGGTCCGGATATTTCCCGGTCAGCACCGGGTCGTTGAACAGCCGGTTGTGGAAGCTGTCGTAGATCGCGGCCGCGGTCCGGTCCGCCGCCGCCGAGGAGGCGGCCCAGACCGGCGTGCAGTTGTTGGTGATCATGACTTGGGCGGCGCCGCGGGAACGCAGGGCGGCCACCGCGAGCCCGTGCCCGAGCAGTTGGTGGTGCGCGACCGGCAGGGCCTCGAAACCGAGGGCGCGCCCGGGTGCGTGCGAACCGAACGCGTAGCCCTGGGCCATGTGCACGATCGGCTCGTTCAGCGTGATCCACCGCCGGACGCGGTCACCGAGCTTGTCCGCGACGATCCCCGCGTACTCGGCGAAGCGATAGGAGGTCTCCCGGCTCAGCCACCCACCCTGATCCTCGAGGGCCTGCGGCAGGTCCCAGTGGAAGAGCGTCGGCACCGGCGCGATCCCGCGCTCGAGCAGGCCGTCGACCAGCCGGTCGTAGAAGGCGAGGCCGAGGGAATGGGGCCGGCCGGTCCCGGCCGGCTGGACGCGCGGCCAGGCGATCGAGAAACGGTACGCGTGTACACCGAGATCCCGGATCAGGTCGAGGTCGCCCGCCCAGCGGTGGTAGTGATCGCAGGCCACGTCGCCGGTGTCCCCGCCGAGGGTCCGGCCGGGGGTGTGCGAGAACGTGTCCCAGATCGACGCCCCCCGCCCGTCGTCGGCGGCGGCGCCCTCGATCTGATAGGAGGCGGTGGATACCCCGACCTCGAACTCGGGGGCGAATCCGTCAAGCGATCCCACAGCCGGCCTCCAACCAAAGATGAATTCAGCTCAGGTTAATGATCCGAGGCACCCGTGGAAAGGCGCGGCTCGACATCCGTTCGACTCCGGCCCGCATCGGAGTTCTTCGCTGCAAAAAATCTGCCTCACCGCATCCATTGACTAGGAGCGATCTCCGTGTGACGGTAGCCCGGCAAGCGCTTTCCTGAGAGGTTTGCCATGCTCAAGAAGAATCTTTCCACCGCCGCTGTCCTCATCGCTGTCGCCGCGCTGGGACTGGCGGGCGCCGCCCCGGCGGATGCCTCCGTGGTGTCCGCCGGGGCCTTGGCTCTCGGCCGGCAGACCCTCCCGGCCGACGACGGGTGGGCCGCCGCCGGTCCCGGCACCACCGGTGGTTCGGCCGCCGCCGCCGTTTCCGTGGTCCACGACCGCGACGAGCTGGTCGCCGCCGTCGCCGGTGACGCCGCCAAGATCGTCTACGTGAGCGGGCGGATCGACATGATGGCGGGGCAGTCCTGCTCCGCCCTCGCCGACCCCGGCTACGACCTGCCCGGCTTCCTGGCCGCCTACGACCCGGCGGTGTGGGGCAGAGCGGCCAAGCCGAGCGGCGCCCTCGAGGACGCGCGGGTCCGCTCCGCGAAACGGCAGGGCGACCAGATCAAGGCGATCGTCGGCAGCAACACCACGATCATCGGCATCAACGGCGGCCGCCTCAGCCACGGCAGCCTCGTGCTGACCAACGTCAGCAACGTCATCGTGCGCAACCTCGAGCTCACCGACGCCGCCGACTGCTTCCCGGCCTGGGACCCGACCGACGGCTCGACAGGTAACTGGAACTCGCTCTACGACCTGGTGTCGCTGTCCGGCGCCACGAACGTGTGGATCGACCACAACACGTTCAGCGACGGCAACAACCACGACGAGGACCAGCCGCTCCACTTCGGCCGGCCCTACCAGGTGCACGACGGGGCGAGCGACATCATCAAGGGCTCGGACCTGGTCACGGTGTCGTACAACGACTACTACGACCACGACAAGACGATGCTCATCGGCTCGACCGACACGCCCGGCGTCGACGTCGGCAAGCTGCGGGTGACGGTGCACCACAACCGCTTCAACAATGTGTTCCAGCGGGCGCCGCGAGTGCGGTTCGGTCAGGTCGACGTCTACGACAACCTGTACGTGGCGACCGACGAGGGCTACCAGTACTCGCTCGGCGTCGGCTTCGAGTCGTCGATCTACGCCGAGAACAACTACTTCAAGCTCAGCGCGGACGTCCCGGCCGCCGACATCCTGCACTATTGGAAGGGTACGAAGGCCACGGTCCTCGGCTCGCTCGTACAGGTCTCCGGCCGCCGCCCGGTCCCGGTCGACCTGGTGGCCGCCTACAACGCGGCCTACGACCCCGACCTCGCCGCGGACGCCGGCTGGACACCCGTACTGCGTGCTCGGGTTGACCCCACCGCGCTGGTCCCCGCCGTCGTCGCCGCGGGTGCCGGAATCCGGCACCTGGGCCGTTAGTCGGTATTTCCCGATTCGCCCACCCGGCGGGTGGGCGAATCGGCACGATGAGGCCATGCACATCGGCGTCATCGGAGCAGGACAGCTCGGCGCGACCCTGGCCGAATGGTGCGCGCAGAGCGGCCACGACGTGGCCATCGCCTCGCGGCACCCGCAAGAGCTGCTCGACATGGCCGGCCGCCTGGGCGACCACGTGCTGGCCATGCCGGTGGAGGACGCCGCCACCTACGCCGAGGCGGTGCTCTTCGCCCCGCCGTGGGAGTCGGCCCACGAGGCGATCGAACTGACCAACGGCGCCCTCGCCGGCAAGGTGGTCATCGACGCCACCAACCCCGGCGAGGCGACGCCCGACGGCCGCAGCGGCCTGGAGACGCTCATGGAGTGGGCGCCCGAGGCGCACTGGGCTAAGGCCTTCAACACCCTCCCGGCAAGCGTGCTCGCCCGCCGGCGCGGCCACGACCCGCTCCTGGCCGAGTTCGTCTGCACCGACGAGCCGGTGGCCCGCCGCACCGCGACCCGGCTGATCCGCGAGCTGGGGTTCGCCCCCTATTACGCGGGCACCGCCGAGACCGCCCGCCTGACCGAGACGGGCGGGCCACTGCAGATGGCCGAGTGCGACGTCCTGGCGGCGAAGGACATCCTGGCCCACGCCCTGACCGCCTTCGCCTAGCTCGAGTCCGCCGCCGCGGCCTCTACTGCTGGGCCGTCGCCGTGAACGTCGCCGAGCCGAGCGCGTTGTGCCCGACCACGAAACCGACGACCGCGGCCGAGGTGTCGGCGGGCAGTTCGAGGCTCGGGACGCTCAGCGCCACCACCGTGAAGACGTAGTGGTGGGTGATGTCGCCGGCGGGCGGGCACGGGCCGGTGTAGCCGACGCCGCCACCGTCGTTCCTGCCGTTCACCGCGCCGGCCGGAAGCACGGCGGCGGTGGGCAGGGACGTCGTCGACGCCGGGAGGTCCCAGGCGGTCCAGTGCCAGAAGCCGCTGCCGGTCGGCGCGTCCGGGTCGAAGAGCTGCACGGCGAAGCTCTTCGTGCCGGCCGGGGCACCCCGCCAGGACAGCTGGGGCGACAGTCCGGCGTCGTCGCAGCCCCAGAAGCGGGCCGGGATGGGGCGGCCGGCCCGCACGTCGGTGCTTGTCAGTTGGAAGTGTGCGATGCCGCTGGGCAGGCCGCTGCGGACCTTCTTGAAGCCGAAGTGCAGGGCGGTGGCCGCGGACGCCCCCGCGGCGGCCCCGACGACGACGAGCACCACCGCGAGGAGCACGGCCAGACGACGACTGATGCGATTCATGATCGACCTCTCTCATTCAGGTAGGTCGATTCTGCACGCTCAGACGACGGCGGCGACGTACTGCTTTCCGGCCATGTTGACGACCCGGACGGCGGCCACCTGAGCCGGGTCGATCAGGGCGCTGCCGCTGAGCGGGGTGCCGTTGGTCTCGCCGGCGGCCGACACCAGCCAGCTGCCGGCCAGGACCGGCTCGCCGTCCTTGCCGACGACCTCGAGGCGGCAGCGCTCGCCGGCGGGGACGCCGGCCACGGTGGCGCTCACCCGCACCCAGCCGGCCGCGGGTGTCACGGTCGCGTTCAGCCGGGCGCCGGTCTGCGGGTCGACCGCCGCCAGGACCCGGGTGCCGGCCGGGACCGACGAGGTGGTGGTCGCCTGGGCCTGCGGCGTACCGGACGGAGCCGTACCCCGGCCGAGAAGGACCCCGCCGCCCACCGCGACCACGACGATCGCCGCCGCGGCCGTCGCCAGCACGGCGAAGCGGCGGGTGCGGCCGCCGTTCGACTCCTGCCGGACCTGGCGCAGCGTGCGCTGCAGCAGCAGGTCGGCGTCCTCGGGCGGGCCGTCGAGCAACATCTCGTCGGGGATGTCGCGCAGCGCGCTCGACCATTCCCGCAGCGACTCGATCTCGTCGCGGCAGTCGGCGCAACTCGTCAGATGACCGTCCGCGCGGCGCTTCTCGCCGGGGGTGAGCATCTCCATCAGGTAGCCGGCCATGTCGACGTGGTCGTTGGTCGGGTTCGTGCTCTCGGGCGTGCTCATGATGCCAACCGTTCTCTGCCGCCGGCCTCGCGTAGGGCCCGCAATGCGTAGTAGGACCGGGATTTGACCGTTCCCGGCGGGATGCCGAGCGCCTCGGCTGCCTCGCTGACCGAGCTGCCGCGCAGGTAGACCTGCTCGAGTACGGCCCGGTGCTCGTCGGAGAGCGTGCTGAGCGCGTCGACCACCACCATCGAATTGATCACCCGATCGGCGTGATCGTCGACGGTCGCCGCGTCCGGGGGTGACTCGCGTACCTCCGGCGGCCGGCGATTTCGCGCCCGGATCTGATCCAGCACGATGTTGCGGACGACCGTGAGCAGCCAGCCGCGCACCGATCCCTTGCCGCTGTCCAGGCTGTCGGGATGTCGCCACGCCCGCACCAGCGCCTCCTGGACGACGTCCTCGGCGGCGGCCCGGTCGCGGGTCAGTTGCGTCGCGTAGGCGAGCATGGCTCGTCCGTGCTCCTGGAACAACGATCTGACCAGTGCCTCATCAGCCACCTCCCGGCGGGGTCTGCTCCTGTTCGACGGCATCGCGTCTCTCTTTTTCCGCGGCACTTGGCGGCGCCGAATCCGGTCCGATATCGACGAACGTACTGTGCTGCGGCTACCAGTGATACGTGCAGGTCGCCCGGCTGGATCAAAGATCTTGGGAAAGTGGCACGCGGGGTGAACCGCTCCGGCCTTGCCGTCGTGTGGATGACACCAGCGAAGGGGAGGCAGTCATGACGACACTCAGGACGACAATGGTAGTGGTGGCACTCGGCGGACTGACCTTCCTGACGGCCTGCGGCAGCCAGTCGGAAACGCCGAGCGACAGTATCGCCGCGCGGCTCCCGGTGGCCGAGACCCGCACCGTCGACGCCCCGCCGTCCGCGTCCGGGCCTGGTGGGCTCGCCGGGGTGGGGGCGCAGAAAGCCGAGAACGAAATCGTGAAACCCACGGTCGCGAAGACCCAGAAATGGGTGAAGATCTTCAGCGGCCCGTCCGACAAGGACATCGAGCCCGATGCCGACAAGACCAAGGGCAGCAATATCGTCGAGCTGAACGCGACCGAGAACGAGCAGATCGGCACCTATGTGAGCGACGGTGCCGGCCGCACGCTCTACCGTTTCGACAACGACGATGCGAAACCGCCGAAGTCGACCTGTAACGGCGAATGCGCGACCGCCTGGCCCCCGCTGCTCATCAAATCCCCGGGCAAGATCTTCCCCGCCGGCCTCGACCCGAAAATCATCGGGTACGTCGAACGCGCCGACGGCCATTGCCAGGTGACGATCAACGGCTGGCCGGTCTACTACTTCGCCGGCGACAAGAAGACCGGCGACATCAACGGGCAGGGCGTGAACGGCAAGTGGTTCGCCGTCGCCCCCACCGGCGGCAAGACCAAGCCCGTTCCCGGCTTCCCGCTGACCAGCCCGTCGCCGACCAGATGACCCATCGGGGGTCCGCCCGGCCGCCCATCGGCTGCCGGGCGGATCATTGTCGGAACGCGCCCGGCCGTCCCCCCGGTGCCGGCCCCGCCCGCCGTAGGCTGCGGGGATGGTGACCGAGACCGACGTCCGGGCGGCTGACGGCCGGACGCTGCACACCTACTCCCGCGGCGCCGGCGACCTGGTCGTCATGTGGCATCACGGCACCCCGAACATCGGTTCGCCGCCCGCGCCCCTGTTCGCCGCGGCCGACCACCTCGGCATCCGGTTCATCGGCTACGACCGCCCCGGCTACGGTGGCTCGACCCCACACCAGGGCCGGGACGTGGCGTCCGCCGCCGCCGACGCGGCTGCCGTGGCCGACGCGCTCGGCGTGGGCCGGTTCGCGGTGATGAGCCACTCGGGCGGCGGCCCGTGCGCGCTGGCCTGCGCAAGCCTGCTGCCCGACCGGGTCACGGCGGCCGCGGTGGTCTCGTCACCGGCCCCGTTCGACGCGGCCGGGCTCGACTGGTTCGGCGGCATGGGCCCGGCCGGCGAGGCCACCCTGCGAGCGGCCGCCGCCGGTCGCGAGGCGAAGGAGGCTCACGAGAAGGCGGCCGGCGACACCGCCCCCGACTTCCAGCCGGCCGACTGGGCGGCCCTCGACGGGGAGTGGGGCTGGTTCGGCAGCGTGGTGGGACCGGCCATGGCGGCGGGCCCCGGTCCGCTGATCGACGACGACCTCAGCTATGTGAACCCGTGGGGCTTCGACCCGGCCACCATCACCGCCCGCGCCCTGCTCGTGCACGGCACCGCCGACCTGGTCGTCCCGGCCGCCCACGGCTCGTGGCTGGCTGCGCGCATCCCCGGCTCGGCCCTGCGCCCGGCCGAGGGCGAAGGCCACATCTCGGTCCTGCCGGCCACCGCCGTCGCGGCCCTCGAATGGATCCGCGGCTAATCGCGGACGCGGTCGGTGGAGAACGCCTTGACCAGCAACGCGGCCAGGGCGACCCCGACCACCGCGATGCCCACCTGCACGCCCACCACCAGCCAGTCGAAACTGCGGCCGGTGACCTCGAAGGTGTGCGTGCTGTGCCAGTCCCAGCGGTCCGCCGCCCAGGTGCCGGCCACCGCCGCACCCATGCCGATCAGCACCGTCAGGATGATGCCGATCTGCTGACGGCCCGGCAGCAGGATCCGGGCCACCACGCCGATCAGCGCACCGAAGATGATCGCCGATATGTAGTCCTGTGCGTGCACTTCGCCTCCCACCGATAGGTGAGATCAGCATGCCCGAACGGCGCAACGGCTCAAACGCGGCGCAGGGCGTTGCGCAGCGCGCTGACGAACCGCGACGGGCGGTCGTTGCGCCAGCCCTGCTCGTCGTTCCAGACCAGCGAGGGCAGCTTGCCGTGCTCGAACGTCTCCGGGTAGTCGTCGAGGAACAGGCGGACGTCCGTCATCGACGGGTTCTCCGGTTCGTCGTTCCACACGTTCACGACAGCCACCTCCGTCACCGGTACCGCCACGTCCACCGGTCCGTTGCCGCTTCCGTCCGCGCAGGCGACATCACCGGCGATCGGAACGCACGGGCTGTAATCAGACTCGCACTCGCTGTCCACCGCGACCTTCGCCTCGACCCTCGTGGTCGCGAGCACCGCCGTCGCGGGGGAGTCCGCCGGCGGCCGGAAGCCCGGCCGCCGCGGGGACGGCCGGACCGGTGTCTGAGTCATCACCCGGCCAGTGTGGAATCAGTGCGCGCCGGCGGCCACCACCCGTTCGGCTGAAAGATGTAAAACTTGTACGACTATTACTCCTCGAAAGACCTCAAGCTTTGTTGCCTATTACCGGCGGGACTGCGGTCGCCAGCCGTCCGACCCACGCAGGAATGCGGCGACAGTGTAGGCGCGAGCCTCCTCGGCGGTCAGTTGCGGCCGGTCGGCGGAGACGACGGCACCCGGGCCCCGGTTGTGGTGCTCGCCGAAGCGGGCGTCCACCCACGGCCACGTCCCGAAGTCCGACCACGCGGCGGCTCCGACGTGCGACCCGATCCAGGAGTCCCGCACGATCGTCTGGCCGACCGCGTTCGGGTCGTTGCTGGGATGCCACGGCCGTCCGAGGTAGACGGTCCCGGCCGGTGCGTCCGAGGTGAGCATGCACCGGCTGAACAGCAGCCCGTACGGATTGGTGAGGTCGGTGCTCGGCGCGGTCACGTACCCGTTGGGGCTCGTTCCTCGATCGAGCGAGTGGATCCGGCAGCCGTCGAAGACGGCGGTGCCGCGCCCGAAGATGAAATCGACGTCGCCCTCGACGTAGCAGCTGCGGAAGTACGAGCGGGCGACCACCCCGGCGGCGCTGCTGTTGACATAGAGCGTGTCCTGGTTGGCGAGGAACCGCACCCGGTCGAAGACGAGCTTGTCGGCGCGGGTGAGAACGGCGACCGCCTGCCGGGAGGTGATCTCCGGGTGGCCCGCCTCGTCGAACAGGTTGGCGAAGGTGAGGTTGCGGGCCCGGAAGCCGGCCCCGTCGACGGTCACCGACGCGCTCCCGGACGTGCCCCAGGTGCCGCTGCCGTCGGGCTTCGGCGTCCCGTTGGCCCGGTCGTCGGCGATCACCACGGCGTCGGCGGAGTGCCCGAGTCCGCTGATCGTGATGAACGGCTTGGACGACGGTATCTTCACCTGTCCCAGATAGGTGCCAGGTTTGACGGCGATCGTGCGGGGCTCGGTGTTCCCGTCCGGAACCGCGTCGACCGCGGCCTGGATCGAGGCGAAATCCCCGCTGCCGTCGGCCGCGACGGTCGCGAACGGCGCGGGAGTCGCCCGAGCGGGAGCGGCCTGGGCGGGCGAGACGACGGTGGCAGTGAACACGGCACCGGCAGCCCCGCCGCCGGCTAGTTCGAGAAACCTTCGACGGCGCATCGAAACTCCTAAGGAAAGCCCTTTCCTGCGCACGTTAGGGGTATCCATCGCCATGCGTCAATGCCGCCGGCCCGGAAATCCCTTCCCGTCCGCCGGCCGGGCGGGGTCGGTTTGTCGGCCGGACGAGTCGGCCCACCGGCCGGGCGGGGTCGGTCCGAAGGCGGCGCGCGGTCGGTCTGCCGGTCGGGGGCTTGATCGGCGGGTGGGGCGGCGTACCGGGAATCGTGCGGTTGGTGTGCTGACGCACGAAGCCGTTCTTGCCCGACAGTGCCGGACCCGACCGGCGCATTTCCTGGAAAAGGGGGTCTCCGGAGCACTGCGAGGCCCCATTCCCAAGGAAAAGGGCCTCGCCGGGCCTCGCCTCCGGGGCGTAGTGGGTGCCGGCGGAACGTCGGGTGTCGGTGCCGGGTCAGCGTGGCCAGGTGCTTTGCCGGACGATCAGCTCGACCTTGACCCGTTCCACGCGCGGAGCGTCGCCGGCCGTGCCCAAGGCGAGGGTCATCGCCCGTTCGCCGAGTTCGGTCAGGGGGAGTCGGACCGAGGTCAGGGCGGGTGTCACGTCGCGGGCGATCGGCATGTCGTCGAAGCCGATCACGGCGACCCGGCGGTCGGGGGTGGCGCGCAGGGCGGCCAGGGTGCCGACGGCCATCGAGTCGTTCAGGGCGGCGATCGCTGTCACGGACGGGTGTTCGGCCAGGAGCTGGGCGGCCACCGCTTCGCCGCCGTCGCGGGTGAAGTCGGCGGCGTGGATGCGGGCGGCGGGGATGCGGGCGCCGAATTTACGGGCTGCGCGTTGCAGGCCCTTGAGGCGGTCGAAGGTGGTCGTCAACGGGGTGGGGCCGGTGAGCACGGCGATCTCGGTGTGGCCCAGTTCGAGCAGGTGCGAACCGGCCAGGTAACCGCCCTGCTCGTTGTCGGGGAGCACGGCGTCGCCGGTGTGCTCGTGGCGGCCGATCACGGCGATCCGGCCGCCGGTGGCCTCGAAGGCCCGGAGGCGGTCGTCGAGCCGGGCGGCGGTGGCGGGGTCGAGGTAGCCGGAACCGGCGATCACGATGGCGGCCACCTGGTGGGCGTGCAGGAGGTCGATGTACTCGAGTTCGCGGTCGGGTTCGCGGAAGCTGTTGCAGATGATCACGAGGCGGCCGTCGGCGGTGGCCACCCGCTGGAGGCCTCGGGTGATCTCGGCGAAGTACGGGTCGGACACATCGTGGACGATCACGCCGACGGCCGAGCGGTGGGACCTGGCCAGCATCTGGGCGTGGGCGTTCGGCACATACTTGAGTTCGGCCACCGCGGCCAGGACGCGGGTACGCAACGCGTCCGCCACCGGTTTCGGGCTGCCGTTGATGATTCTCGATGCGGTCGCGGTCGAGACTCCCGCATGACGTGCGACATCCGCCAAGGTGGCCATGACCGGGGAGGATACCGGCGCCGGTCTTGCCTGGGTGGTGGCACGCCCATTACGGTCTAGGAAAGCGCTTACCTAGGGGTTTGTGGGAGGACCGCCAACGATGGGCCGGACAAATATCGGAATCGTGCTCAACGGCGTCACCGGACGGATGGGGCTGCGTCAGCACCTGCTCCGCTCGGTTCTCGCCATCCGCCAGGACGGCGGCCTGCCGCTGAGTGACGGGTCGGTGCTCTGGCCCGAGCCGGTGCTGGTCGGCCGCAGCGAGGCCAAGCTGCGCGACATCGCCGAGCGGCACGGCCTCACCGACTGGACCACCGACCTGCCCGCCGCCCTCGCCCGGCCCGACGTGCAGGTCTACTTCGACGCCCAGGTCACCTCGGCGCGGGTCAAGGCGCTGCAGATGGCGATCGACGCGGGTAAGCACATCTATACCGAGAAGCCGGTCGCGGAGACCCTGGAACAGGCGATCGACCTGGCCCGCCTCGCCGACGCGGCCGGCGTGAAGCACGGTGTGGTGCAGGACAAGCTCTATCTGCCCGGTCTGCGCAAGCTGGCCCGGCTGGTCCGGTCCGGCTTCTTCGGGCAGGTGCTCAGCGTCCGCGGCGAGTTCGGCTACTGGGTCTTCGAGGGCGACTGGCAGGCGGCGCAACGGCCGAGCTGGAACTACCGGGCGGCCGACGGCGGAGGCATCGTCCTCGACATGTTCCCGCACTGGCACTACGTCCTCGAGCAGCTCTTCGGCCCGGTGCGCACGGTGACGGCCCGGGCGGCGACCCACATCGAGAAGCGGTGGGACGAGGAGGGTGCGGCCTACGACGCCACCGCCGACGACGCCGCGTACGGGATCTTCGAGCTCGACGGCGGCATCATCGCCCAGATCAACTCGTCGTGGGCGGTGCGGGTCAACCGCGAGGAGCTCGTCGAGTTCCAGGTGGACGGCACCCAGGGCAGCGCGGTCGCCGGCCTGCACCACTGCCGGATCCAGCCGCGCGCGGCCACGCCCAAGCCGGTCTGGGACCCGGACGTCCCGACCACCCAGCGCTTCCGCGAGCAGTGGCAGGAGGTGCCGGACAACGACACCTTCCCCAACGGATTCCGCGCCCAGTGGGAGCAGTTCCTGCGCTACGTCGCCGAGGACGAGCCCTACGCGGGCGACCTCTGGGCGGGCGCCCGCGGCGTGCAGGTGGCGGAGCTCGGCCTGCGGTCGTCGCGGGAGGGCCGCCGCCTCGAGATCCCGGAACTCGACCGATGAACTTCAGTGGACACGGCGCCTCCTTCGCCGAACCGAAGGGCGGGTTCCAGAGCCGGATCGCGTACGCCGCCGCCCCCGTCACCGCCGATCAGCACGCCGAGAACATCCCCGGCGCACCGGCGGCCCTCGACTGGGACGCGACCCTGCGGTTCCGCCATCACCTGTGGTCGCACGGCTTCGGGGTGGCCGAGGCGATGGACACCGCCCAGCGCGGGGCGGGCCTGGACTACGCGGCGACCCGCGAACTGATCCGTCGCAGCGCCGCCGAGGCGAGCGGCCCGATCGTCGCCGGCGTCGCCACCGACCAGCTCCCGGCCGGGCCCGCGACGATCGACGAGATCCGGAAGGCGTACGCCGAGCAGCTGGCCGATGTGCAGGAAGCCGGCGCCCAGCCGGTGCTCATGTGTTCGCGGCATCTCGCCGCGGCGGCCCGGGACGCCGACGACTACCGGGAGGTCTACGGCGAGCTGCTGGCGCAGGCCGACGGGCCGGTGTTGCTGCACTGGCTGGGGGAGGCGTTCGATCCGCTGCTCGCCGGTTACTGGGGCGGCGACGACGTGGTGCTCGACATCATCGCCGCGCAGCCGGCCAAGGTCGACGGCATCAAGATGTCCCTTCTGGACGCGTCCCGTGAGATCGCCATGCGCGCGGCTCTGCCCGCCGGCGTCCGGATGTACACGGGTGACGACTTCAACTACCCGGCCCTGATCAAGGGCGACTCGTCGGGCTTCTCGCACGCCCTGCTGGGCGTCCTCGCGGTGATCGCCCCACCCGCCGCGGCCGCGCTGCGTGCGTTGGACGCGAACGACATCGCGGAGTACGACCGGATCATGGCCGGGACGCTGCCGCTGGCAAGGCACCTGTTCGCCGCGCCGACCTACCACTACAAGACCGGCATCGTCTTCCTCAACTGGCTGGCCGGCCATCAGGACCACCTCACCATGGTCGGCGGCGCCCAGGCCGGTCGTTCCCCGCGGCACCTGCTGACCCTGATGCGCCTGGCCGACGACGCCGGCATCCTCCCCGACGCCGACCTGGCCGCCGCGCGGGCCGCCGCCTGGCTGACCACGGTGGGACTGGACCGATGAACCGGTTCTCGCTCAACCAGGCCACCACCAAGCACTGGCCCCTCGAGGAGCTGGTGGCCGGGTGCGTCCGGGCCGGTGTGCCGGCGGTCGGGCTGTGGCGCGAGGAGGTCGCCGCCTACGGCCTCGACAAGGCGGCGGCGCTGGTGCGCGACGCCGGCCTCGCGGTCTCGTCGCTGTGCCGCGGCGGCTTCTTCCACGAACAGGACTGGTACGACGACAACCGGCGCGCCATCGACGAGGCGGCGACGCTCGGCACCGACACCCTGGTGCTGGTGAGCGGTGGTCTGCCGGGCCGGTCACGCGACCTCGACGGCGCCCGCCGGCATGTCGCCGACGCGATCGGTGCCCTGGTCCCGGACGCGCGGGCGGCGGGCGTACGCCTCGCGATCGAAGCTCTGCACCCGATGTTCGCCGCCGACCGGTGCGTGGTCGCCACGCTCGGCCAGGCTCTCGCGATCGCCGCTCCGCATCCGGCCGACGCGGTCGGCGTGGTGATCGACACCTACCACCTGTGGTGGGACGACCAGGTCTGGCGGGGCATCGAGGAGGCCGGCCGGCAGGGCCGCATCGCCTCCTTCCAACTGGCCGACTGGATCACTCCGCTGCCCGCGGGCGTGCTGCTCGGCCGCGGCCTGCCCGGTACCGGCTCGATCGACATGCGCCGGTTCGCGACCGCCGTCCGCAACGCCGGCTACCAGGGCTGGATCGAGGTGGAGGTCTTCCACGAGGAGGTCTGGGCACGCCCCGGCGCCGAGGTTCTCGCCGAGGCGTACGCCGGTTACCGGGCGGCGGTGCGATGACCACCCTCGACGTGGCGGGGGTGCCCGTGGCGACGTACGTGGAGGAGCCCGACCTCGACATCCGGCTGGCCCCGCGCCCCTACCTGCATCCGGTGCGCACACTCTCCGGCATAACGGTCACCGACGCCCTCTGCCACGACCACCCGTGGCACCTGGGCGCGTCCCTGACGATGTCCGATGTCGACGGTCACAACCTGTGGGGCGGCCGCACCTACGTCCGCGACCAGGGTTATGTCTGGCTCGACGACCACGGCCGCATCCAGCACCGGACGTCCGAGCCGATCCCCGGCGGCTTCCGCGAGACCCTGAGCTGGCTGGCCCAGGACGGCACCCCGCTGCTGCGCGAGCGACGCGAGATGACGGCCACTGCCGCGCCGCGTGGCTGGGAGCTTTCCTTCGCGTACGCGTTGAGCACCCCGGCCTCGGCCGAAGTCACCCTGGGCAGCCCGGCCACCCACGGCCGCCCCGGCGACGCCGGTTACGGCGGCTTCTTCTGGCGCGCCCCGTCCACCCCCGCGGTGGCGTTCGCCGAGTCCACCGGCCACCCGCACGGCTCCGCCGACCCGTGGCTGGCCCTGGTCGCCGACAACCGCTACACCCTGGTGTTCCGCGGCCTGGCCGACGCCGACCGCTGGTTCGTCCGCACCACCGAGTACGTCGGCGTGTGCGCCGCGCTGGCCTTCACCGACCCGCTCGCGATCAAGCCGGCCGAGCCCCTGACCCGGACGATCCGGGTCCTGATCGCCGACGGCGCCCTGACCCGTCCCGAGATAACCGAGGCCCTGCGCGCGGATCGGCCCCGGTCCTGACCACTTTCCGCGCACCTGATGATCAACCGGCCGGGGCGGACGGCGCGGGACTCGGCGCGCCGCTGTCGAGGGCTTACCGGTCCGGCGCCCGCGCCGGGCCGTGCGGCGCCGATCCGGCCGGGGACTACCTCGCGGCGTCCGCCCGGCGACCTCGCGCCGGGCGGGCCACTCTTGCCGCTCGGAGCAGAACGGCTAGGTCACCGGCAGTCGCTGGGTGAAGGGGCGGACCGCCCACGGCACGCCCGACTCGGACGGCAGGGCGAGCGTCTCGACGGCCTTGCGGAGCAGGGCGTTGATGCCGGGGATGGTCCTTTTCGGTCCTTCGATGACGACCACGCCGTCGTCGAGCAGGTGCGGTCCGGGTGCGTCGGGCGCGGTCAGGGCCTCGAGGACGACGGTGAAGTCGGCGGTGTCCTCGAGCGGAACCAGCAGGGGCGTGCCGTGCTCGCGGTGATCGAGCAGGTTGGTCAGCAGGTCGGTGCGCCCCGGCACCTCGATGAGCTCGTGGCCGGGCAGCGCGAGCCGGTCGGTCGGGTATTCGAGCAGCGCCGAGCCGGTCGACCCCCGCGCGCCGATCTCGCCGGCGACGAACTCCTCGCCGGCCAGGGTGACGGCGATCATCACCTGGAGGCCGCTGTCGAAGGTGATCCGGGCGAACGCGGTGTCCTCCACCTCGATCGGGCGCACCCGGTAGCGTTCGGCGACGAGCTGGCGGGGCTGTCCGGCACCGAGCGCGCGGGCGCCGGCCAGGGCCTGCATGACCGCGTGGGCCAGCGGGTTGACCAGGGCGCCGTCGACGACCGCCCGGCCGCCGACGACGCGTTTGCCGGCCCACGGCGCACGCGCGTAGTAGAGGTCGTCGCGCTGCCAGGACGCGGTCGCGGTGATCCCGTCGATGGTGCCGAGGCCGGGCAGGGCGTCGCGGAACCGCTGCCACGCCACCGAGCCGAGGGCCTGGAACCCGACCTGGCAGGAGCGGCCGGCCGAGCTGAGCGCGGCGGTCAGGGTGCGGTGCGCGGCCACCGACGCCACCGGCGGTTTCTCGAGCAGCAGATCACAGCCGGCGGCGATCGCGTCGAGGGCGATCGGCAGGTGGGTGTGCGGCGGGGTGCAGATCACGACCACGTCGGGGGCGGTCTCGGCGAGCAGGTCGCGGTGGTCGGTGAAGGTCCGGACCCCGGCGGGTACGGGCGGGTCCGGCTCGAGCGGCCGGATGTCGGAGAGCGCCCCGAGGCGTACGCGACCCGCCGCCGCCAGCTCGCCGATGTGCCGCCGGTGCCACCGCCCGTGGCCGTTCGCCCCGATGAGCGCCACGTCCGTCACCGAACACCTGCCAGGGTCGCTTCCACGCCGTGTTTGTCCAGGTCGGTCAGCCATTCGACGAGCAGCTGACGGATCGTCTCGTCGGCGGCCAGTTCCGGCGAGAAGATCGTGTCGAGACCGAGCAGCGCGTCGACCGTGCCGGCCGGGGTGGGTTCGGCGGCGGCGAGCCGCTGCCGGATGCGGTCGGCCAGCGGGTCGTCGAGGGGCAGCGGCCGGCCGTCGTCGGTGGTGCCCCGGGCGAACCGCATCCACGCGGCCACCACCAGGGCGCCCCAGCGCGGGGTGCCGCCGGCCCGGCGCCGGTCGAGGATGGTGTGCAGGACCCGCTGCGGCAGTTTCTGCGATCCGTCCATCGCGACCTGCACGGTGCGGTGCCCGATGGCCGGGTTGGCGAAGCGGCGCAGCACCTGCTCGCCGTACTCGACAGTGGTGATGCCGGCGGGCGGGTCGAAGCTGGGCGCGATGTCCTCGGCGAGGAACCGCACCATCGCGTCGCGCATGCCGGGCACGGCGAGCGCCTCGAAGATCGTCTCCTGGCCGGCGACCGCCCCGAGGTAGGCGACGGCCGAGTGCACCCCGTTGAGAGCGCGCAGCTTGAGCCGCTCCCACGGCCGCGGGTCGTCGGTCATCACCGCCCCGGCCCGGTCCCAGGCCGGGCGCCCGGCCGGGAAGTTGTCCTCGATGACCCACTGCATGTACGGCTCACCGTGCACGCCCGCCTCGTCACGCACGCCGAGCTGCTCGGCGGCGACGGCCAGGGTCTCGGCGGTGCTGGCCGGGACGATCCGGTCGACCATGGTGCCGGGGAACGTCACGTTGTCGCGTACCCAGTCGGTGTGCCCGGTCGCGGTCGCCAGCGAGCCGATCAGCCCGCCCAGCCGGTGGCCGTTGGCCGGCAGGTTGTCGCAGCTCACCAGGGCGATCGGCCCGCCGTCAGCGCGGCGGCGAGCGGCCAGGCCACGGATCAGCAGGCCGGGGACGGTGCGCGGATCGCGATCGGTCTCGAGGTCACCGCGCAGCTCGTCGTCGAGCAGCAGCCGGCCGGTGGCCGGGTCGAGGTGGTAACCCTTCTCGGTCACGCAGAGGGTGACGATCTTGATGTTCGGTTCCGCGATCAGCGCCACCACGGCGGCCGGGTCGGCGGCGGCGTGGCGCAGTCCGGCGAGAGCGGCGACCACCCGGGTGGACCGCTCGCCCGCCCCGAGGGTGGTGACGCTGAACAGGCCGTCCTGGGCCCGGAGCTGGTCGACGACGGTGGCCGAGCGGGGGCCGACGCCCACGATGCCCCAGTCGCCGCCGGCCGCGGCCATCGCGTCCTCGGTGAAGACGGCCTGGTGGGCCCGGAAGAAGGCACCCACGCCGAGGTGGACGATGCCGGCCCCGGCCGCGCCGGGGGTGATGCGCGGGCGGGCGGCCGCGGGGACGCGGCCGAGGGTGGCCAGCCCCAGGCGGTCGCTCATCGCCACACCGGCCCCTGCGGGAAGGAGTACTCGGCGATCGACTCGGCCCGCAGGTCCGAGCTGTAGCCGGGCGCTTGCGGCACGAGGTAGCGGCCGTTGTTGGTCCGTACCGGGTCGGTGAAGTGCTCGTGCAGGTGATCGACGTATTCGACCATGCGGCCGTCGAGGGACGTGCCGACCCGCAGGTAGTCGAAGATGGCCACGTGCTGGACCAGCTCGCACAGGCCGACCCCGCCGGAGTGCGGGCAGACCGGCACCCCGAACCTGGCCGCCAGCAGCAGCTCGGCGAGCACCTCGGGCACCCCGGCCACCCGGCACGCGTCGACCTGCATCACCCGGATGGCGTCGGCCTGCAGCAGCTGCTTGAAGATGACCCGGTTGGCGGCGACCTCGCCGGTGGCGACCCGCACCGGCGCGACCGCCTGCTGGATGCGGGCGTGCCCGAGGATGTCGTCGGGGTGGGTGGGCTCCTCGATCCAGTAGGGATCGAAATCGGCCAGCCGGGCCATGTTGTCGATGGCCTCGCCGACCCCCCAGATCTGGTTGGCGTCCATCATCAGCAGCGCGTCCGGCCCGATCTCCGCGCGGATGATCCCGGCCCGCCGGACGTCGTCCTCGATCGGGCCGCCGACCTTCATCTTCATGGCCCGCCAGCCCTGCGCGTACGCCTCGCGGGTCAGCGCCCGCACCTTCTCGTCGGGGTACCCGAGCCACCCCACGCTCGTGGTGTACGACGGGAAGCCGTCCTCGCTGATCGCCGCGAGCCGGTCGGCGAGGCCGTCGCGACCCTTGTCGAGGATGGCGGCGGCCTCGTCCGGGGTGAGGGCGTCGTCGATGTGCCGGAAGTCGACGCAGGCGATCAGCTCGGCGGTCGGCATCTCGGCCAGCAGCCGCCACATCGGCTTGCCCTCGACCTTGGCCCGCAGGTCCCAGACGGCGTTGACGATCGCGCCGGTGGCCATGTGCAGGGCGCCCTTCTCCGGGCCGAGCCAGCGCAGCTGCACGTCGGCGGTGAGATCGCGCACGAAGTCGACGCTGAAACAGTCGGCCAGGCTCCGGCCCTCGACGTGGTGGGCGAGGGCCCGGACGGCCGCGCAGGTGATCTCGTTGCCGCGGCCGTTGGTGAAGGTGAACCCGGTGCCGGTGTGCGGGCCGTCGGTGGTCAGCTCGACGTAGGTGGCGGAGTAGTCGCCCTTGTTTATCGAGTCGGATCCGTCGCCGGTGGCCGCGGTCGGGAAGCGTACGTCATGGACCCGGAGGCTGTTGATCTTGGTCATTTGGTGTTCCCGTCGAGCTTGAAGATGCGCTTCGGCAGGTGATAGGCGAGGTCGGCCATGGTCTCGGCGGCCTCGTCCATCGGCAGTCGGTCCTGCGCGACGAGCGACGCGAGGTAGGCGGCGTCGGAGCGGCGGGCGACGCTGTGCCGCACCGGGATCGAGCAGAACGCGCGGGTGTCGTCGACGAACCCGGCGGTGTTGTAGAAGCCGGCCGCGTCGGTGACCGCCTCCCGGAACCGGCGCATCGCGTCCGGCGTGTCGAGGAACCACCACGGCGCGCCCAGGAACATCGCGGGATAACCGCCCGCGAGCGGGGCCAACTCGCGGCTGAAGGTGTACTCGTCGAGCGTGTAGACCACGATGTGCAGCCGCGACTCCATGCCGAACTCGTCGAGAAGCGGCCGCAGCGCATGGACATAATCGGTCGCCTGGGGAATATCGCCCCCTACGTCCTTGCCGTGCGAGGCATAGAGCTTGCGGTTGTGGTCGCGGTTCGCGCCCGGGTGGATCTGCAGGACCAGGCCGTCGTCGAGGGACATCCGGGCGAACTCGACCAGCATGTGCGCGCGGAACGTCTCGGCGTCCTCCCTGGTGGCGTTGCCCTGGAGCCCGCGCTGGTAGACGGCGGCGGCCTCGGCCGGCGTCAGCTTGAGTGTCCGGGCCGTCGGGTGACCATGGTCGGTGCAGGTGGTGCCGGCGGCGATGAACGCTTCCCGCCTTTTCCGGAGCGCCTCGATATATCCGGCATAGGTCTCGACATCTGACCCGGAGATCGCGCCGAGCTTGCCGATCTCGTCGCGCCAGTCCTCGCGGTCCATGTCGACCACGTTGTCCGGCCGGAACGTGGAGATCACCCGGCCGTCCGGGCCGCCCCAGCCGTCCGCGGCCAGCTTCGCGTGCTGGGCGAGGTCGTCGGTGGGCGATTCGGTGGTGGCCAGCACCTCGATGCCGAACCGCTCGAACAGCGCCCGCGGCCGGAAGCCGGGCTCGGCCAGTCGGGCCGCGATGGCGTCGTACACCTCGTCGGCGGTCTCCCGGCGGAGCGGCGTCTCGACCCCGAACACGGTGCGGAACGTCTGCTCCAGCCACAGCCGCGACGGGGTGCCGCGGAACAGGTGCCAGTTCTCCGCGAGCAGCCGCCAGATCGCCCGGGGGTCGCTCTCCACCTCGCCGCCGTCGCGCCGCGGCACCCCGAGCCGGGACGGCGGGATGCCCTGGCTGAGCAGCATCCGGGTGACGTAGTGGTCGGGCACGATCAGCAGCCGGGCCGGATCGGGGAACGGGTCGTCGTCGGCGAGCAGGCGGGGATCGACATGGCCATGCGGCGAGAGCAGCGGCATGTCGCGCACGGCTTCGAAGAGCTCGCGGGCGATGCCGGCCTGACGCCGGTCGATGGCGAACGTCGGTTCGGACACGGTCACCTCGGTAATCAGTTCAGGTCGAGCAGGTCGGAGACCCGTACCGGCTCGGCGGTCTGCAGGGAGCGGTTGGCGGCCAGGCCGGTGAGCAGCGCCAGGGCGCCGTCGCGGGCGGTCGCGGAACGGTTCATCGGGTCGGTGTGCCCGCCGAGCAGGACGGCGGTCATGCGGCGGTCGGCCCCGCCGTGCCCGGCCCGGCTGTGCGGCTGGAGTTCGACCTTGTACGGCGGGGCCCAGAACGGCCGGATCGTCAGGGTGACGCCGCCCTGCTCGACGGCCTCGGTGACGCCGTGCACGGACGCGCCCTTGAGCTCGCCGGCCGCGGCCGGGCTGACGTGGTCGGACTCGACCACCTCGAGCTCCAGCCGTCCCCGGCTGCCGTTGACCATGAGCCGGTAGCCCTCCCACGGCGCGTACGCGGTGAGGTGGTAGGTCATTCGCGCCCCCGTGTCGTAACGGACGAGCACCGACAGGTCGTCCTCGATCGTCACGCCGGGTGCGAAGACGTTGCGGTCGCGCAGGTAGCCGTCCTCGCCCTCGGCATCGAGATAGAGCTCCTTGAGCCGGGGGTTGGCCGCCAGGTCGAGCGCGAACGGGTCGTCCCTGGCCTGCGCACTGCCGTGGGCCCGGTCGTAGTCCCGCGCATACCCGAAACGCCGCCCGTTATCACCGTAGAAGAAGAGCCGGCCGGACGCGTACACCTCCGCCGGTTCCGCCCCCAGCCACCAGTTGACCAGGTCGAAGTGGTGACCGGACTTGTGCACGAGCAGCCCCCCGGAGTTGGCTTTGTCACGGTGCCAGCGCCGGAAGTAGTCGGCGCCGTGCCGGATGTCGAGCAGCCACTCGAAGTGCACCGAGCCGACCTCGCCGATCTCGCCGCCGGCCAGCAGCGTGCGCACCATCTCGTGCACCGGGTTGTACCGGTAGTTGAACGAGACCTGCACCTTCCGGCCGGACCTGCGCTGGGCCTCGAGGATGCGCCGGGCGCTCTCGGCGTCGACCGTCATCGGTTTCTCGGTGATCACGTCGCAACCGGCGTCGAGGGCGGTGATCAGGTGCTCGGCGTGGGTGCTGTCCATGCTGGTGACGATCACCTCGTCGACGCGTTCGGCCTTGATCAGGTCGGCCAGCCGGCTCGCCTCGTAGGTGGGCACCGCGGCCGCTCCGAGCCAGCGGTTGTGCGCGTCCATCCGGGCCTGGTTGACGTCGGCCAGCGCCACCAGCGTGGTGGTGTCCGCGTGGTCCTCGGTGATCGCGCGGACGAACATCTCAGCGCGGGCGCCGGCACCGACGAGCGCGATGCGGCGGCGTTCTCGTGGCATGGAGCCCTCCCGGACCGGCGCCGGCCAGTGGCCGGCGGGCAACAAAGGTTTGCAGCGAAGTTAGGCGGATCGATGCAATGGCGTCAACGGCTCTGGCAATTATCGTCCGTATTTGCCCGATTAAGAGAGCGTTTCAAGCGCCCGTTCGCAATCTTTATGCAACACAACGACATTGACAGTTGTGCAACCGCTTGCATTAATTGTGGCTGCAAGTGACCGCTGCCACATGGGCTCGGTCCAGCTCGATCGTCCACCGGGGAGGCCGGAGCGTGTCCGTCACCATTCGCGACGTCGCTCGGGCGTCCGGCGTGCACATCTCCACGGTGTCGCGCACGTTCTCGGCGCCGCACCTGGTCAACCCGAACACCCGCAGTCGCGTGCTGGCCTGCGCCGAGCAGTTGGGTTACCGGCCCAACCGGGCGGCCCGGGCGCTGATCACCGGCCGCACGTACAACATCGGGCTGATCGTGGCGGACATCGCCAACCCGTTCTTCCCCCCGCTCATCAAGGCCGCCGAGAGCCAGGCCCGCAAGCACGACCACCACATCTTCGTCGCCGACACCAACGAGGACCCGGCGGTCGAGGAAGAGGTGGTGCGGGCCCTGGCCAAACAGGTCGACGGCGTCCTGCTGTGCAGTCCGCGGATGAGCAACACGCTCATCGAGCAGCTCAGCCGCGAGGTGCCGCTCGTCGTGGTCAACCGGCAGATCACCGGCATCCCGGCAGTGGTCATGGATGTCGCCCAGGGCGCGCGGCTCGCCATCGAGCACCTCACCGCCCGGGGGCACCGCGAGATCGCACTTCTCAGCGGGCCGCGTGGCTCATGGACCAGCCGGGAGATCCGGCGTTCCGCGACCGCGACGGCCCGAGCCGGCCATGCCGAGCTCACCGTCATCGGGCCCAACCCGCCCACCGAGACCGGCGGCCTGACCGTCGCCGAGGAGGTGCTGCGGGCCGGGGCCACCGCCGTGCTCGCCTACAACGACCTGATGGCGATCGGCCTCATCGAGGGGCTGCTCTCCGCGGGGGCCCGCGTCCCCGAGGACGTCAGCGTCATCGGCATCGACGACATCATGCTCAGCCGGCTCACCCGTCCGAAGCTGACCACGGTAGCGACACCCACCGCCGCCGCGGGTCGGGCGGCCGTCGACATGCTCCTCGCGCATGGCGACGACCGTCGTTCCACCGCACACCTACACCTGCAGACCGAGTTGGTCATTCGCGACTCGACGGGGCCGGGCCCGGGTCCGCACAGCCCTGCGGACCCGGGCGGCGTGACCGTCCCCGGAGGTGTCGCCTCCTAAAAAGGAGTCGCACGACATGGTTCCCTTCCCGAGGAGCGCCACGCCCGATCAACCTACTCCGGCGCCCCGCACAACCCGCCGCCGCCTGCTCGCCGCCGCCGTAGCGCTGCCCCTGATCCTCGGGGCCGGTGCCTGTGGCGGCGACGACGACAAGGGCGGTGGCAGCAGCGACAAGGTCGAGCTCTCCATCTTCTGGTGGGGTGCCGACAAACGCGCCGAACTGACCGAGCAGGCGCTCAACCTCTACACCCAGAAGCACCCGAACGTGACGTTCAAGAAGACCTGGCAGGCCAACCAGGGCTACTTCGACAAGCTGGCCACCCTCACCGCCGGCGGCAACGCCCCCGACATCTTCCAGATCGACGACAACTACATAGCCGAGTACGCGCAGCGCGGCGTCACCCTGGACCTCCAGTCGGCGGCGGACGGCGGCAAGATCGACACCACCAAGTTCCCGAAGAGCCTCGTCGAGTACGGCAAGGTCGACGGGAAGCTGGCCGGCGTCGCCATGGGCGAGAACACCCAGGGCCTGGTCTTCGACAAGACGCTGCTCGACAAGTTCCGGCTGCCCGCCCCGACCACCGGCATGAGCTGGGAAGACTTCATCAAGTGGGCGACCGCCGTGTCGAAGACCGCGAAGGTTCCCGGCACCCAGGACGCGAGCGCCGTCTATCAGGCCCTCTGGGTCTACCTCCGGCAGAACGGCAAGGACCTCTACAAGGACAACAAGATCGCGTTCGACGAGGCCGACATCACCAAGTGGTTCCAGATGTGGAAGGACGCCCGCGCGGCCGGGGCCACCCCGACACCGGACGTCATCCACGAGGGCAACGACTCCAGCGTCAGCAAGCAGCTGGTGGTGACCGGCAAGGCGGACACGTCGTGGGTCTGGGTCAACCAGATGCCCGAACTGAAGAAGAACACCAAGAGCGAGCTCGGCGTCGTCGCCTACCCCGGTGACCCGAGTGCCCAGTGGGCGCGCGCCTCGATGTACTTCTCCATCTTCAGGGGCACCAAGAAGAAGGACGCCGCGATCGACGTGGTCAACTTCCTCGCCAACGACCCCGAGGCCGGCAAGATCCTGGGCACCGACCGGGGCCTGCCGCCCAACCTGGACGTGCGCAAGCAGGTCGCCGCGGGCGTCACCGACGCGAGCATGAAGCAGACCATCGAGGTGCAGAACGAGCTCGGCACCAAGTTCGGGCCGACCTCGCCGGCCGTCCCGCCCAAGGGTCACAGCAAGGTGAAGACCGAACTTGTCCGGATCGCGGAAGAGGTGACCTTCGGCCGCTCGACCCCCGAGGCGGGCGCCACCGCGTTCGTCACCGCCGCCAAGGCGGCCATCGGGCAGAGTTAGGGACCATCTCGTGACAATGGCTCAGATGCCGGTCCGTCCGACCGCGCCCGTGCCCCCGGTTCCCGCCGCCCATCGGCGGGGCCGGGTGGCCCGCCGGCGGGGCCGAGAGGACCTGGCCGGGTACGTCTTCCTCTCCCCGTGGCTGCTCGGCCTGCTGGGAATCACCGCGATCCCGATGCTGATCTCGCTGTACCTCAGCTTCACCGACTACAGCCCGCTCATCCCGGTCACCGAGTCCAACTGGGTCGGCCTGGAGAACTACCGGCGGATGTTCACCGCCGACCCGCAGTACTGGCACGCGGTCCGGGTCACGGTGACCTTCGCGCTGGTCGCGGTGCCGCTCAAGCTCGCCGCCGCGCTGGGTGTGGCGATGCTGCTCAACAAGGCCATGCGGGGCATCTCCGCCTTCCGCGGCCTGTTCTACCTGCCGTCGCTGCTCGGCGGCAGCGTCGCGGTGGCCATCGTGTGGCGCAGCATGTTCAACGCCGACGGCGCGGTCAACTCGTTCCTGTCCCTGTTCGGCATCAAGGGCCAGGCCTGGGTCAACGACCCGACCTGGGCGCTGCCCACCCTCATGCTGCTGGCCATCTGGCAGTTCGGGGCGCCGATGGTGATCTTCCTGGCCGGTTTGAAACAGGTGCCGATCGAGCTGTACGAGGCCGCGTCCGTGGACGGCGCCAGCGCTTGGCGCAAGTTCGCCCACATCACGCTGCCGATGCTGTCCCCGGTCATCTTCTTCAATTTGGTCCTGGAGACCATCCACGGCTTCCAGGGCTTCACCTCGGCGTTCGTCCTCAGCAACGGCACCGGCGGCCCGGTCGACTCCACCCTGATGTACACGCTGCGCCTCTACAACGCCGGCTTCGTCGAACTGAACATGGGTTACGCGTCCGCGATGGCCTGGGTCTTCCTGCTGGTGGTCGGCGCGATCACGGTCGTGCTGTTCAGCACCGGCCGGTTCTGGGTCCACTACTCCGATTCCGAGGAGAAGTGATGCGCTCGAAGCTGCGTCTCCTGGCGCTCGTCGTGATCGTGGCGGTCGTGCTCTACCCGCTGTTCTGGATGATCGGCACATCCTTCAAGTCGCCGACCGAGATCACCAGCAACATCGGGCTGATCCCGACGGAGTTCACGCCGGGCAACTTCACCGAGGGCTGGCACAAGTTCGACGTACTGTTCGGCCGGTTCTTCGTCAACAGCGCGATGGTCGCCATCCTGACCGTCATCGGCAACACGCTGTCCTGCCTGCTGGCCGCCTACGCCCTGGGCCGGCTGCGGTTCCGGGGGCGGGGCGTCTGGTTCGCCATCATGATCGGCACCCTGCTGCTTCCCGGGCACGTGCTGATCATCCCGCAGTACATCCTGTTCCGGACCCTCGGCTGGGTCGGCGGCGAATTCCCGTACCTGCCGCTGCTCGTGCCGCATTTTCTGGCCACCGAGGCGTTCTTCGTGTTCCTCATGGTCCAGTTCATGCGCGGCATCCCCCGGGAACTGGACGAGGCCGCCGTGATCGACGGCGCCTCCCCGTACGGCGTGTTCAGGCACGTCGTGCTCCCACTGAGCCGCCCGGCGCTGGTCACCACGGCGATCTTCTCGTTCATCTGGACCTGGAACGACTTCTTCCGGCAACTGGTGTACCTGTCCGACCTCAAGGACTACACCGCTCCGGTGGCGTTGACCCTGTTCATCGACTCGACGAGCGAGAGTTCGGTCGGCCCGATGTTCGCCATGAGCCTGCTGTCGCTGGTCCCGGTGTTCCTCTTCTTCGTCGCCTTCCAGCGGCTGCTCGTCGAGGGCATCAACACCAGTGGCCTGAAGGGATGAGCTGATGCCACACGACTGGCGCGACTCGCTGCGCCTGGCCGCTGACCTGGCCCTGCTCGGCATAGTCGTGACGCTGCTGTCGCTCCCGCTGTTCACCGCGGGAGCGGCGGTGGCCGCCGGCAGTTTCGCGATCGGCCACCTGATCGCCCGTGGCCGCTGGCCGTCGTTCGCCGACCTGTGGGCGGTGTTCCGCCGCCGCCTGCTGCCCGGCCTCGTGGCCGGTCCCGCGATCGTCGCCGGCACCGCCCTGGTGGCGATCGACGTCGCGGCCCTGCGCCGCGGCACCGTCCCGGGCGGCGTCCCGGTCCTGACCGCGGTGCTGGCCGCCGCCGTCTTCGTGGCCGGCTGCCTGGCCCTGGTCGCCGTCCGCGCGGGAACCGTCCACCCCGCCGCCCCGGTCGACGGAATAGCGGGCAGCGCGGCCCCGACCGGCGGCGCGACCCGGTCGGCACTGACGATCGCCCTGTCCCGCCCGATCGTCCCCCTCGCCGCCGCCGGCCTGCTCGCACTGGCGGCGACCCTGGCCTGGTTCGTCCACCCGGTGCTCGTGCCGGTCGTAGCGGGCTACACACTGTTCGCCCTGCACGTCGTAACTCCCCGCCTGTCCGGCCCGGTCGCGCCCGTCCACCCCGTCCACCCCGTCCACCCCGTCCACCCCGGCGGCGCCGCGGGTGGCCCGGTCTTGTCGCGGGCGGGGTGGTGGTCTCGCCGGCGGCTGAGGGTTGACTCTCAGGTCGCCGGAGGCCTGAAGCTTGACCGGTGACCGACGAAGATCTGCTCAGCATCGGCGCGTTCGCCGCGGCGACCGGCCTGACCGTCCCGGGTCTGCGCCACTACGACGAGATCGGCCTGCTGAAGCCGGACCGGGTCGACCCCGGCTCCGGCTATCGGCGTTACCGCCCGGGCCAGCTCGATGACGCCCGCCTGATCTGCGGCCTGCGCGCCGTCGGCGTGCCGATCGAGGAGGTCCGCGCCGTGCTCGGCCACCCCACCGCTCAGGTGCGGTCGACACTGGACAACCACCGGGAACGACTCGTCACCCAGGCGCGCGAGCTGGCCCAGCGCATCCGCGCCGTCGAGGAGTTCCTCGAGCGCGGCACCCCGATGCCGACTCTTCAGGCGGCCCGTCCGGTGCAACTCCGCATCTCCGTCGGCGACGTCGGCGACGCTGCCGTCTTCTATCAGAACGCGTTCGACGTCGTGTTCAACGAGGCGATCTCCTCCCTGCAGTTCGGGACCTACCGTTCGGACGGCTTCTTCCTGATGACTCTCGAGGAGGGCACCGCGGCCGCCGCCACCCGCCTCGGCCTCCTGGTGGACGACGTCGACACCGTCCACGCCCGCGCGCTGGCCGCGGGCGCCACCGAACTCCACCCACCCACCGACTTCGCTTGGAAGCCCCGGACCTCGTGCGTCCGCGACCCCGACGGCAACCTCATCGACCTGACCCAGGGGTGAGGCTCCCGCTTGTCCTGTCTCCCTGCAGTGTCTCCCGGGAAAGCCTGTCTCCTCTTCGGAAAGGACCGGCCTTGAGCGGTGGTCTTAAAGCGCTTTAGGCCCCTGTACTATCTAAGTCGATCTCGAGGTGTGTCAAGGGATTCACGGGGAGTGATCGAGTGGATCGGCGACCGCGTCTGGCTGACGTCGCCGCGCGCGCCGGGGTCTCGACGGCATCGGTCTCCCTCGTTCTGCGGGGTGAGCCGGGGCCGAGCGCCGAGACCCGCGAGCGTGTCCTGGAAGCGGCCGGGCAGCTGGGCTATCGCGCCGACCGCACGGCCAGTCTGCTCGCCCGCCGCCGGCGACACCTGCTCGGCGTGCTGCTCGACGTGCGGAACCCGTTCCACGCCGAACTGGTCGAGGAGATCCACGTCGAGGCCGACCAGGCGGGCTACGAGGTCGTGCTGTCCACGCTCACCCGCGGCCGCGACGAGCACCGGGCGATCGAGACGCTGCTCGACTTCCGCTGCGAGGCGCTCCTCCTGCTCGGGCCCGACTCGTCCGAGGAAGCGCTCGACCGGCTGGCCGCCCAGGTGCCGGTGGTGGTGGTCGGGCGTGCCGTCGGCAAGGCCCAGGTCGACGCGATCCGGCCGGCCGACGACGCGGGCGTCGACGCGGCTCTGCTGCATCTGATCGGTCTCGGACACCTGCGGATCGCCTTCGTCGACGGCGGGCAGGGCGCGGTGGCGGCGGTCCGGCGCCGCGGCTATCGCCGCGCCATCCGCCGGGCGGGCCTGGTGGCGTCGATCGTGGCGGGCGGTCGAACCGAGGAGGCCGGGGTACGCGCCGGCCGTCGTCTCCTCGCCTCGCAAGAACTACCGACGGCGGTCGTGGCCTCGAACGACCGGCTCGCGGTGGGTCTGATGGACGCGTTCCTGCGGGCCGGCGTCGACGTGCCGGGCCGCGTGTCGGTGGTCGGCTACGACGACAGCATCCTGGCCCGGCTCGCCCACATCGACCTGACCTCGGTCAACCAGGACGCCCCGGCCCAGGCCCGCAACGCCGTGCTGGCCGCGGTGTCCCGCCTCGACGAGGGCCGCACCATCCGGTACGAAGCCGTCCAGGTCCCGCACCTGGTGGTCAGGGGCAGCACGGCAGCGCCGTTCTCCAGCTGAGCGACTCCCGTCGGCGCACCGGACCGGACGGGTCAACAGGGGAGCAGGCCGGCCCGCTCCTTCGCGACGAGCACGTGCCGAGCCGCGTCGGACAGCCGGGCCTGGAACGCCGTGTCGCTGCCGGCCCGCTCGGCCAGCGCGCTCGCCATCGGGCCCGCGTCGCCGGGCCGGATGGTCAGCACCAGGTCGCCACCGGCCGCGACGAAACGAACCGCGCGCTGTCCGACCGGCACCGACTCGAGCGCGGTCGCGGCACCGACGTCGTCCGTCATGATCAGGCCCTGGAAGCCGAGCTTGTCGCGCAGCAGCCCGGTGACGATCGGCCGGGAGAACGTCGCGATGGTCGACGGGTCGAGCCGTGGGTAACGGGCCGACGACACCATCACCGCGGCCGAACCGGCCTGGATGCCCGCCGCGAACGGCTTGAGATAGGGATCATTCGCGGTCGCGGTGTTGTCGACGGCGTCGGCCGACGTGTCGGTGTTGGCGGTGACCCGGCCGAGGCCCGGGAAGTGCTTGAGGACGGTGAGCACCTTCGCGTCCTGGCTGGCCGGCACGACCGTACTGATCGCGGTGGCGACCTTGGCCGGGTCCGAGCCGTACTGCCGGTGCCAGTAACCGATCGGCGGGTTTCGTTCGCCCAGCGTGGCCGGGACGGTGTCGGCGACCGGGGCGAGGTTCATCGTCACGCCGATGCCGGCCAACCGGCGGGCGCTGTCCGTGGTGGTGGCACGCAGCGTCGCCGCCGGCCCCGCGCCGAGCTTCTCCGCCGCCGGCAGCACCGGGAAGTCCGGGCCCTTGAGCGTCTGCACGTTGCCGCCCTCCTGGTCGAGGGAGACGAGCAGCGGCAGGTCGGCGTTCCGCCCCAGCGCGGCGATGTCGGAGCGCAGCTGGGCGGCTGTGCGGGTGCTGCGGCCGTGCAGGAACACGCCGCCCAGGTGGTAGCGCGCGACGGTGTCGCCGAGCCGGTCCGGCGAGTCGACCTCGGTGCCGATCATGAGCACCTGACCGGCCAGCTCGGCGGGGGTGAGGCGGTCCAGCGTCCGGGTGACGCAATCGGCCGACGTCGCCGGCGACGGGGACAGCGACGGTGAGGCGGGCGGCGAGGACGGCACCGACAGCGACGGCACCGGCAGCGACGGAGGAGCCGCGGACGGCGGCGCAGGCTGTGCAGAGCTGCATCCGGCCAGGGCCATGGCGAGGACAAGGATGATCCGGCTACGCATCGGCGACCACGCTATCCGGTCGGCGCTCCACCGTCACCCGGCACGCCGTAGATCGACGATGCGGCGCGCCTTGCCCATCGACCGCTCCACCCCGTCGGGTTCGAGCACTTCCACCCGTACGGAAACTCCGATGTTGTTCTTGATCGCAGTGACCAGATCGTTGCCCGCCTGCTCGGCCACCGCCGGGTCCGACCCCGCCCGGCGCTCCACCTTGACGGTCAGCGCGTCGAGGCGGCCGGCACGGGAGAGCACGCACTGGAAATGCGGCGCCAGCTCGGGCGTGCGCAGGATGAGCTCCTCGATCTGGGTGGGGAAGACGTTGACGCCGCGCAGGATCATCATGTCGTCGGTGCGGCCGGTGATCTTCTCGATGCGGCGCATCGGCCGGGCGGTGCCGGGCAGCAGCCGGGTCAGGTCGCGGGTGCGGTAGCGGACGACCGGCATGGCCTGTTTGGTGAGCGAGGTCAGGACCAGCTCGCCGACCTCGCCGTCGGGCAGCACCGCGCCGGAGAGCGGGTCGATGATCTCGGGGTAGAAGTGGTCCTCCCAGACGTGCGGGCCGTCCTTGGTCTCGATGCACTCGGTCGCGACGCCCGGACCCATCACCTCGGACAGGCCGTAGATGTCGAGCGCGTGCATGTCGAGCCGCTCCTCGATCTCCCGGCGAAGATCCTGCGTCCACGGCTCGGCGCCGAAGATGCCGACCCGCAGCGAGGTGGCTCGCGGATCGACGCCCTGGCGCTCCATCTCGTCGACGATCGCCAGCATGTAGCTCGGTGTGACCATGATGATCTCGGGCTCGAAGTCCTTGATCAGCATCACCTGGCGCTCCGTCATCCCGCCGGAGACCGGGATGACGGTGCAACCCAGTTCCTCGGCGCCGTAGTGCGCGCCGAGACCCCCGGTGAAGAGCCCATAACCGTACGCGACGTGCACCCGGTCACCCGGCCGCCCGCCCGACGCGCGGATCGAGCGGGCCATCAGGCGAGCCCACGTGTGCAGGTCGTCCTTCGTGTAGCCGACCACGGTGGGCCGGCCGGTCGTGCCGGACGACGCGTGCACCCGGGAGATGCGCTCACGCGGCACGGCGAACATGCCGAACGGATAGTTGGCGCGCAGGGTCGCCTTGTCGGTGCTCGGAAAGGTGCCCAGATCTGAGAGTTGGCGCAGGTCACCGGGGTGGACACCGCGCTCGTCGAACAGTTTGCGATATTGCGGCACGTTGTCGTAGGCGTGCTGGAGCGACCATTTCAGCCGGCTCAGTTGCAGTCCGCGCAGCTCGTCGACGGAGGCGCGCTCGATCGGGTCGAGATCTTCGGGACGGGGGGAGCGATCCTGCACGTTCTCTACCTCCTACAGACGCGGTCCTTCGAACTACAGGCGCAGTCCTTCGAATGCGATCGCGCTGACCGCGGTGGCGATCGCGGCGGCGCCACCGGGCCGCGGTCTGTACCACTCGGACAGCGAGTTGACCATGCCGAGCAACAGGCGGGCAGCGGTCGCCGGATCGATGTCCGGCCGCACGTCTCCCTCGGTCTGCGCCTGTTTGACCAGCTCGGTCACGACCGTGTCGAACTCACGCCGGCGAGTCAGCGCGTGCTGTTCGACCTCGGTGTTGCCCCGCACCCGCAGGAGCACGGTGACGAACTCGAAGCGTTCCGCGAGCACGAGCACGCTGCGTCCGATCAGCCGCTCGAGCCGCTCGATAGCCGGCAAGTCTTGTTGACGGACATCTTCGGCCGCCTCGAACAGTCCGTCCAGTGCCCGGTCCATCGCCATCTGCAGCAACTGCTCCTTGCCGGCGATGTGGTGATAGACGCTCGATTTGGTGATGCCGAGCGACACGGCGATGTCGTACATGCTGGTCGCGTCGTACCCCCGCTCGTTGAACAGGCGCACCGCGGCGTTGAGCACGGCATCCTGGTCATGGCCGGGCCGCCCGCGGCGGCGCGGCGCGGTCACGCCGGCCGCCCCGGGCCGAGCGTGCGGCTGCGGCCGCGGAACTCGGCGACCACCTCACCGTCGCGGGTCACGGTCACGTCGTAGATTCCGCTGCGACCCCGGGTCACCCGCTCCTGCGCGTACGCGGTGAGCACGTCCCCGGCCGAGGTGGGGCGAAGGAACGTGATGTCGGCGCCGGCCGCGACCGTGACCGGGCCGTGGCTGTTGCAGGCGCACGCGAAGGCCGTGTCGGCGAGCATGAAGACATAGCCACCGTGGGTCATCGCGTGCCCGTTGACCATGTCGCCGGTGACCAGCATCCGCACCGTGGCCTGCCCGTTCCCGGCGGCCAACAACTCGATGCCGAGGGCCTTGGACGCGGTGTCGCGGTCGAACATGTCGTGTGCCGGAGTCCGTGCCACCTTCACTCCAAGCCTTGATTACCGACCGATCGTTCGGTAGGAAATAAGAACCAGCCAACCGCAATGGAGCGCAGATGACAACCCCCGCCGAGCTGTACGAGACGCATCGCGAGCTGCTCGACCGTGCCGTGCAGGCCGCCCAGGAGCGGGACTACTGGTCCGCGTTCCCGGAGTCGCCGAGCAAGTCCGTCTACGGTGAGGATGCCGCCCCCGCCGGGGAGCGCGCGTTCACCACGCTCCTCGGCCAGCAGTTCCCGATCGACCTGCCCGGCACGCTCGGCACGGTGCAGTCGGAGCGCTCGCCCTACGGCATCGAGCTCGCCGTGAGCTATCCGAAGGCCGACCCGCTGGCCCTGGTCGCGGCGGCGAAGGCGGCCATCCCGGCCTGGCGCGCCGTCGGCCCGACCGGTCGAGCCGGAGTCGCCGCCGAGATCATCAAGCGGATCAACGCGCGCAGCTTCGAGCTTGCCCACGCCGTCCAGCACACCACCGGCCAGGCGTTCGTGATGGCGTTCCAGGCCGGCGGCCCGCACGCGCAGGACCGCGCGCTCGAGGCGGTGGCCTACGCCCTGGCCGCCACCACGCGCATGCCGGGCGCCGCCGCCTGGGCCAAGCCGCAGCGTGGCGGCGACCCGCTGCGCCTGGCGAAGACCACCACCGTGGTCGGCCGTGGCGTCTCCGTGGTGATCGGGTGCAACACGTTCCCGACCTGGAACAGCTATCCCGGCCTGTTCGCGAGCCTGGTCACCGGCAACCCGGTGATCGTCAAGCCGCACCCGGGCGCCGTCCTGCCGCTGGCCATCACCGTCCAGATCAGCCGCGCGGTGCTGACCGAGGCCGGGCTGAGCCCCGACCTCGTCTCGCTGGCCGTCGAGGAGCCCGGCGAAGGCATCGCCGCCACCCTGGCCACCCACCCCGACGTGCGGATCGTCGACTTCACCGGCTCCAGCGAGTTCGGCAACTGGCTCGAGGCCAACGCCCGCCAGGCCGTCGTCTACACCGAGAAGTCCGGCCTCAACACGGTGATCGTCGACTCGACCGACGACTACAAGGGCCTGCTGCGCAACCTGTCGTTCTCGCTGTCGCTCTACAGCGGCCAGATGTGCACCACCCCGCAAAACCTGCTGGTCCCGCGCGACGGCATCGAGACCGACGCCGGTCACAAGAGCCTCGACGAGTTCGGCGCCGACCTCTCGGCCGCGCTCGGCAAGCTGCTCGGTGACCCGAAACGGGCGGCCGGCACGCTCGGCGCGATCGTCAACGACGGCGTGCGCGGCCGGCTCGCCGAGGCCGGTGACCTGCCGTCGATCCTCGCGTCGTCGACCGAGGTGACCGACGAGCAGTTCCCCGGCGCGACGATCCGCACCCCGGTCGTGGCCCGGCTCGACGCGGCCGACGAGAAGACCTACACGCGGGAGTGGTTCGGCCCGATCTCCTTCCTGATCGCCACCGACTCCACCCGGCACGCCCTGGAGATCTTCGTCGAGACGGTCCGGGCGCACGGCGCGCTGACCGCGTCGGTCCACTCGACCTCACCCGAGGTGCTGGCGGCCGCCCGCGAGGCGGCGCTCGACGCCGGTGTGCACCTGTCGGAAAACCTGACCGGCGGCGTCTTCGTCAACCAGACGGCCGCGTTCAGCGACCTGCACGGCACCGGCGCCAACCCGGCCGCGACCGCGTCGCTCACCGACGACCACTTCGTCACCGGCCGTTTCTTCGCGCTCCAGTCGCGGCACCATGTCTGAGGCCTACCTGGTCGGCGGCGTCCGCACCCCGCAGGGGAAATACGGCGGCGGGCTCGCCGGCGTCCGGCCCGACGACCTCGCCGCTCTGGTCGTGCGCGAGGCGGTCACCCGGGCCGGCGTCCCGGGCGACGCGATCGACGAGGTGATCCTCGGCGCCGCCAACCAGGCCGGTGAGGACAACCGCAACGCCGCCCGGATGGCGGTGCTGCTGGCCGGCCTGCCCGAGACGGTGCCGGGCTACACGGTCAACCGGCTCTGCGCGAGCGGTCTCACCGCGATCGTCTCGGCCGCCAACCAGATCCGCGCGGGCGAGGCCGACGTGATCGTGGCCGGCGGCGTCGAGTCGATGACCCGCGCCCCGTGGGTGATGCAGAAGCCGGGCACCCCGTGGGCCCGCCCCGGCGAGGTGGCCGACACGTCGCTGGGCTGGCGGTTCACCAACCCGGCGCTCGCCCGGCGCGACCGGACGACGCTGTCCATGGGGGAGACCGCCGAGGAGGTCGCCGCCCTCGACGGCATCACCCGCGCCGACAGCGACGCGTTCGCGCTGCGCAGCCACCAGCGGGCGATCGCCGCCATCGACGCCGGCCGGTTCACCGCCGAGATCACCCCGGCCGGCGACCTGGCGGCCGACGAGATCCCCCGCCGCGGCTCCACCCTCGAGAAGCTGGGCACCCTCAAGCCGGTGTTCCGAGCCGGCGGCGTCGTCACGGCGGCGTCCTCGTCGCCGCTCTCCGACGGCGCGTCCGCCCTGGTCGTGGCGAGCGGCGAGGCGGTCGAGCGCTACGGCCTGCTCCCGCGCGCCCGGGTCGTCACCGGGGCCGCCGCCGGCGTCGCCCCGCACCTGATGGGCCTCGGCCCGGTGCCGGCCACCGAGAAAGCCCTGGCCCGTGCCGGCTGGAGCGTGGCCGACCTCGACGCGGTCGAGCTCAACGAGGCGTTCGCGGTGCAGTCGCTCGGCGTGATCCGCCGCCTCAAGCTCGACGAGGAGCGCGTCAACGCCGACGGCGGCGCCATCGCCCTCGGCCACCCGCTCGGCTGCTCCGGCGCCCGCATCACGGTGACCCTGCTCGGCCGCATGGAGCGCGAAGACGCCCGTCGCGGCCTGGCCACCCTCTGCGTGGGCGTCGGCCAGGGCGTGGCACTCCTGCTGGAGCGGCCGTGACCACGACGCTCACTGTGGAAGAGCTCGACGACCGGGTCGTGGTGACGCTACGCCGGCCCGAGGCGCGCAACGCGATCAACGCGGCCATGGTCCGGGAGCTGCACGACGTGTGCTCGCTGCTGGAGGAGCGGCCGCGGCTGCTCCTGCTCACCGGCGGCGACGGCGTCTTCGCGGCCGGCGCCGACATCGCGGAACTCCGCGAGCGCGGGCGTGACGAGGCGCTGCAGGGCATCAACAGCCGGTTGTTCGACCGCATCGCCCGGCTGCCGATGCCCACCGTCGCGGCCGTCGACGGTTATGCGCTCGGTGGTGGCGCCGAGCTGGCCTACGCGTGCGACCTCCGCCTCGCCTCACCCGCCGCGGTCTTCGGCAATCCCGAGCCCGGCCTCGGCATCCTCGCCGCGGCCGGCGCCGGCTGGCGGCTGCGCGACCTGGTCGGCGCCTCGGTCGCCAAGCAGGTCCTGCTCGCCGGCCGGCGACTCGACGCCGCCGCCGCGCTCCGCTGCGGCCTGGTCGCCGACGTCGTCGACGCCACCGACCTGCTCAAGCACGCACACAAGCTCCTCGATCGCATGGCCCGCTCCGCCCCGCTCGCCCTACGCCTGACCAAGCTCGTCACCGACACCCCCGGCGGCCACCCCGCCACCGACGACCTGGCCCAGGCAATCCTCTTCGAGTCCCCCGACAAACGCGCCCGCATGGACGCCTTCCTGACCGGAGACCGGCCTTGACCGCCCCCCACGCGCGCGCTGCTTCCCATGCGCGCGCTGCTTCCCACGCGCGCGCTTCGTGCCTGCGCGTTGGCCGGCTGGCCGCCTGCCGGCTGGTCGCTGGTGGCGACGCTGGGCAGCGCTCGGCTGCCGGGTGTCCGGTTGCGCGGCGCTCGACGGCTCACCGCCCGGCTGCCTGCCGCCCGGCTGCCTGCCGCCCGGCTGCCCGCCGCCCGGCTGTGGGCGCGGTTCACCCCGGCTCCGGCCGCGCGGCTGCGAGTGCGGGCTCTGCGCGTGCGAATGCGGGCCTTGCGCGTGCGAGCCTTGCGCGTGCGAGCCTTGCGCGTGCGAGCCTTGCGCGTGCGAGTGCTGGCCCTGCGGGCGCGAGTGAGCGCGCGGGTGCGAGCATCGCAGGCCCTATGGGTGCGAGCGTCGGAGGCCGGCTGTGAGTTCGGTGCTCGGGGCCGGTGTGCCCAAGACGGTCGGGGTCATCGGGGGCGGGCGGATGGGGGCCGGCATCGCCCAGGTCTTCGCGGTGGCCGGGGCCGTCGTCTGCCTGGCCGAGCGGGATCCGGCGGCCGCCAAGGCGTCCCGTGATCGGGTGGCCATGGGGCTGCTTCGGGCAGTGGAGAAGGGCAAGCTCACCGAGTCGGCTGATGCCGTGCTCGAGCGGCTCCTGATCGTCGACGACGTCGCGGCCCTGCCGCCCGGGGCCGAGTTGGTGGTCGAAGCGGTTCCCGAGGATGCCGCCCTCAAGGTGCGGGTGCTCACGGCGGCCGAGCACGTGGTCGGTGAACAGACCGTGCTGGCGACCAACACCAGCTCGCTCTCCGTCGCGGGGATCGCCGAAGGGCTGCGGCGCCCAGGGCGGTTCCTCGGCATGCATTTCTTCAACCCCGTTCCGGCGAGCAGCCTCGTCGAGGTGGTGGTGGCCCCGCAGACCACCGACGACGTCCGGGAGGCCGCGCGGTCCTGGGTCGCCGGGCTCGGCAAGACCGAGGTCGTCGTGCGGGACTCGCCCGGTTTCGCCACCAGTCGGCTCGGCGTGCTGCTCGGCCTCGAGGCGATCCGGATGCTCGAGGAGGGCGTGGCCGCCGCTGCGTCCATCGACCGGGCCATGGAGCTGGGCTATCGGCATCCGATCGGGCCGCTGCGCTCGACCGACCTGGTCGGGCTGGACGTGCGGCTCGCGATCGCCGAGCATCTGCACGCCGAGCTCGGTGACCGGTTCGCCCCGCCGCGGCTGCTGCGCGACAAGGTGGACCGCGGGGAGCTGGGCCGCAAGACCGGACAGGGCTTCTTCACCTGGGACGCATCATGAGCGGCGGCCGGATCGGCGAGCGGGAAGCGGCGAGCAGCCGGACCGGCGAAGGGCAAGCGACGAGCGGCAGGAACGGCGAGCGGCGGGAGCCGGACGGCGAGGCTGGAGGGGTCATGGACGGTGCGCAGGTGTTCGAGGAGACCATCGCGAAGGATCAGCGGGTCGAGCCGCGTGACTGGATGCCCGAGGGCTATCGCAAGACGATGATCCGGCAGATCGCGCAGCACGCGCACTCCGAGATCATCGGCATGCAACCGGAAGGTGCCTGGATCACCCGGGCACCGTCGTTGCGGCGCAAGGCGATCCTGCTCGCCAAGGTGCAGGACGAGGCCGGCCACGGCCTCTATCTCTACTCGGCGGCGGAGACGCTCGGTGCCGACCGGGGCGACCTCACCCGGCGTCTGATCGAGGGCCGGCAGAAGTACTCGTCGATCTTCAACTATCCGACGTTGACGTTCGCCGACGTCGGTGTGATCGGCTGGCTCGTGGACGGTGCGGCCATCTGCAACCAGGTGCCGCTCTGCCGCAGCTCGTACGGGCCGTACGCGCGCGCCATGATCCGCATCTGCAAGGAGGAGTCCTTCCATCAGCGGCAGGGCTACGAGCTGCTGGCGACCATGATGCGCGGCACCGCGGCTCAGCGGGAGATGGTGCAGGACGCGACGAACCGCTGGTGGTGGCCGTCGCTGATGATGTTCGGTCCGCCCGACAAGGATTCGCCCAACAGTGCCCAGTCGATGGCCTGGAAGATCAAGCGGCACAGCAACGACGACCTGCGGCAGCGGTTCGTCGACATGTCCGTCCCGCAGGCCGAGGCGCTCGGCGTGACGCTGCCCGACCCGGCGCTGCGCTGGAACGCCGAACGTGATCACTACGACTTCGGCGAGATCGACTGGGACGAGTTCAAGCGGGTCATCGCCGGGTCCGGGCCGATGAACGCGGAACGCCTCGCCCACCGGCGGCGGGCCGACGAGGACGGCGCCTGGGTGCGCGAAGCCGCCGCGGCACACGCGGCCAAACGGGCGGGAGCGCCGGCATGAGCGACGACATCAAACACGAGTGGCCGCTGTTCGAGGTGTTCGTGCGGGCCAAGCGCGGCCTCAACCACGTGCACGTCGGCTCGCTGCGGGCGGCCGACCACGAGATGGCGCTGCACCACGCCCGCGATCTCTACACCCGGCGTAACGAGGGTGTCAGCATCTGGGTGGTCCGCTCCGACGACGTGGTTTCCTCCGGGCCGGACGACAAGGACGCATTCTTCGCGCCCAGCGGCGACAAGGTCTACCGCCACCCGACGTACTACTCCATTCCCGACTCAGTACCGCACATCTGAGGCCGCCCGATGTCCTTCGACGACGCCTACGAGGCGCTCACCGACCATGACGACGACACCCGGTGGGCGTACGGGACGGGGTTCTCCGACCCGCTCGCCGGGGTGCCCACCGCGGTGCCCGACGGCGTGGACCCCGCCGACCTGGTCGCGTACTGCCTGATGCTCGGCGACGACGCCCTGGTGATGTCGCACCGGCTGCAGCAATGGGTGACCCGGGCGCCGGAGCTCGAGGACGAGATGGCGCTCGCCAACATCGGCCTCGACCTGCTCGGCCAGGCACGCCTGCTGCTCACCCGGGCCGGCGAGGTGGAGGGCACCGGCCGTGACGAGGACGCGCTGGCCTACCTCCGGGAGCCGGCCGCGTTCCGCCACGTACGCCTGGCCGAACGGCTCGACGACGACTTCGCCCACCTCATCGCCCGCCTGCTGGTGTTCTCGACGTGGCGGCTGGCCCTGCTGGACCGGCTGACCACCTCCCGCGACCCGATCCTGGCCGCGATCGGCGCCAAGGGCGTCAAGGAGGCGACCTACCACCGGGAGTACGCGGCGGGCTGGGTCGTCCGGCTGGGCGACGGCACCGACGTGTCGCACACCCGCATGCGGGCCGCCGTCGACGGGGTCGAGCCGCTGGCCGGGGAGCTGTTCGAGCCCCATCAGGTCGAGCTCCGGCTGGCCGCGGCCGGGGTCGGGGTCGACCCGGCCACGCTGCGCACCGAGTACGACGACGTGCTCGCCGAGGTGCACCGGGTCGCGACCCTTCCGCCGCCACCCCCGCTGCAGGAGGGGACGGGCGGCCGGGACGGCGTCCACGGGCCGGAGCTGGTCGAGATCCTCACCGAGATGCAAGAGCTGGCCCGCGCCAACCCGGGCGGTGTGTGGTGAATGCCGCCACCGTGGCCGGCTCGGTCGTGGACCCGGAGCTGCCGTTCGTGACGCTCGCCGATCTCGGCATCGTGCGCGACGTGCGGGAGGGTGCCGACGGGATCGTCGTGACGATCACGCCCACCTACACCGGTTGCCCGGCCATGGAGGCCATCCGCGACGACATCGTGCGGGCGCTCGACGAGGCCGGGTTCGGGCGCGCGCACGTGCGTACCGTGCTGTCGCCGGCCTGGACGACCGACTGGATCAGCGAAAGCGGCAAAGCCAAGCTTGCCGCCGCCGGGATCGCGCCGCCCGGCGCGGCGCCGCGGCGCACCGGCGGGCCGGTGCCGCTGGTGCTCGGCGGTCGCTCGGCCGCGGTCACCTGCCCGCACTGCGGGCACGGCGAGACCGAGCAGCTGGCCGCGTTCTCCGCCACCGCCTGCAAGGACCTGCGGCGATGCCCCGCCTGCCGGGAACCGTTCGAGCACGTGAAGGAGATCTGACGTGGTCGTCCGGGACTTCCACCCGCTGCGCGTGGCCGACATCGAGCGGCTCTGCGACGACGCGGTCGCGGTGACCTTCGAGGTGCCGGGGGAGCTGGCACCGCTGTACGCGTTCCGGGCCGGGCAGTCGCTCACCGTCCGCCGGCCGGGGGGCACCGACGAGCGCCGCAGCTATTCGATCTGCGCGCCGCAGGGAGCCCGGCCGCGGATCGGGGTCCGCGAGGTGCCGGGCGGGGTCGTGTCGGCGTGGCTGGTGCGGGAACTGCGGGTGGGTGACCAGGTCGAGGTCGCGCCGCCGACCGGCAGCTTCACGCCCGACCTCGACGCCGGTGGCCGGCACGTGATGATCGCGGCCGGTTCCGGGATCACGCCGGTGCTGTCGATCGCCGCCTCGCTGCTGCGCAACCCGAAGGCCCAGGTCAGCATTCTTTACGGGAACCGGCGGGCCGACACCGTGATGTTCGCGGAGGAGCTGGCCGACCTCAAGGACAGTCATCCGTCGCGTCTGGAGCTGGTGCATCTGCTGTCGCGGGAGGCGCGGGAGGTCGAACTGCTGAGCGGGCGGATCGACGCGGCCAAGCTCCGTGAGCTGCTTCCGTTGCTCATCGACGTGGGCGGCGTCGAGCACTGGTGGTTGTGCGGGCCGTTCGGGATGGTCACCGACGCCCTCGACGTGCTCACCGAAGCGGGGGTCGAGCCGGGTCGGATCCATCGGGAACTGTTCTGGGTGGACGAGGCCCCGCCGCAGCCCCGGCGCGACGAGGCCCGGCCGGCCGGGCCGGTGAGCGAGGTGACGGTGATTCTCGACGGGCGGTCCACCACCGTCCCGGTCGCCGACGGCGACACCGTGCTGGACGGCGCCCAGCGGGCCCGGCCCGACCTGCCGTTCGCCTGCAAGGGCGGGGTCTGCGGGACCTGCCGTGGGCGGGTCCTCGAGGGCGAGGTCGAGATGCGGCGCAACTTCGCGCTGGAACCCAAGGAGGTGGCCGAAGGCTTCGTGCTGACCTGCCAGTCGACGCCGGTCACGCCGGCACTCGTCGTCACATTCGACGAGTGACGCCCTCCTCGGCCATCCGGGCGTCCAGCCGGGAGTCGTCGAGGTTGGCGCACAACACGATCGACGCACCCGCCGTCAGCGGAGTCAGCAGCCACCTCAGCGGTTGCTCGGAGGACTCCGCCCGGATCAGCACCCGGTCGGCGGCGCCGAGTCCGTGCATCTCGGCGAGCTCGGCCGCGATCACCGCGTATTCCCCGATGCCGGCCTCGACCCATGACGCCGGCGGCGCCGCGCCCAGATAGGGACGCACCTCCGTCGCGAAGTCGCGATAGCCCGCGGGGACCTCCGCGGCCGCCGCTCCCGCCGGGGCCAGGCCCAGCACGAACTGGTGCCGGCCCGCGGGCACGTCGTCGAGCCAGTTGCCGACCCGCCGGTGCTCCACGAACGTGGCGTCGACGGCGTCGCCGGCCGGCTCGAGACCGGCCGTCGCCCAGGCGCGGTAGGACACCTCGAGGCCGGCCGACCACGCCCCCAGCAGCACCGCCGCGGTCTGCCAGTGCGGTGGCAGCAGGACCGCCACCCGGCTGCCCGGCCCGAGGCCGCAACCCTCGGTGAGCAGCGCCGCGGTCGCCGCCGACCAGCCCCCCAGCTCCGCCGCCGACAGGCCGAAACGCTCACCGGTCGCGTCGTCGTAATAGGTCAGCAGTTGGCGCATGCACTGCACCTTAACGACACCGGTCAGGCCGCCAGGTCGAGGTGACGCTCGCGCCTCTGGTTCGCATAACGGACAAGCAGGTGCACGGTGTGCGGTCCGGCGACGCCGTCGATCTGCAGACCGACCCGGTCCTGGAATGCCCGCACCACGTCGGCCAACTCCTCGTCACCGGCACCGATCGTCACGTCGAGATCGGCGAACAACTCACGCACCGTCGCCGGGTCGGCCGGCGGTGGCGCGTCGGACCACCCGAACAGGCCGCCGACGGCGGTGCCGACCGTGCTGAGCATTCCTCGTGCTGACATGTCTGCCTCCTGCCGGGACCCTGGGGAGCGGGTATCTCAAGAATCGGCGGCGCGGCTGTGCGGCACATCGGACCTAGGTCCCGAGAAACTGAGACCTACTCAGACTTTCGGCCTAGTACCGCAGACCGTGTCGCCGGCCAGCGAGACGAGTTTGCGCGCATCGGCCGACGTCACACCGTGCTCGCTGAGCTCGCGAGCAACAGTGGTCTTGCTCCGACCGGCGGAAAGCCCGTCGCAGGCGGTCTCGCCGAGCTCCTCCACCTCCTCCTCCCTTCGGTCGAGGGCGACCGTGGGCACCTGCGTCCGCACTGCCGCCAGGAAGCGGTCCAGGCCGGCGTTTCCGCCGGCGGCCACCGGTGGCTCGGCCGCTCGCTTCGCCTGCGGCGAGCGCGACGGCCGCGTCGTCTCCCGCACTGACGGTGACGGCGTCTCGGTCACTTGTGGTACGGGTGGGGCGGCCTGCTCCGACGGTACGGCCACGACCGTGGTCCGCCCGGTCTCCGTTTCCGGCTCCGGCGAGGAGCACCCGGCCAGCGCCGTGATCAACCCGAGCGCGACGACAACTCGCCTCATCGAGATCCCTTCCCCTCGTCGACGAGCGGACCGGACGGCGCGCGCCCCAGGGCGATCGGCGCCCACCCGATCGACCCACCCGGTGCTCGCCCGGCGAACGGCGGCCACGCACGCCACCGCGGCCCGGTTTGCGGCTCGGGTTGCGGCCTGGTTCGCGACTCGGGTCCGGGGGAGCGGTCCGCGGCTCGGTGAATGATCGGCGCCGGCTGTGTGGCGGCTGTCAATGCCAAGGCCGGCACGAGCCAGCTCTCCGCCGCCGGACCCGCGGGGGGAAGCGGCCTACCCGGCGGTCGGGAGCGGGGCGCCAGGGGCACCGGAATCATCGTGAAACGGGCTGAAGACACCCGAAGAGGGTAGAAGTCGGGCGTCGGTCCGCGTGGCGCCGCGCCCACCGGCGGGTGGTGACGAGACCCGGTCGGGTGAGCGGCGGCATTCAGCGAAGACACAGACGCCTCATCGGATTCGAACATCTTTCCGGGCAACTGTTGACGCATCAGCCCGAACGAAGCGAGGCGTCGCCATGACCGATCTGATGAGCCGGCCCGACAACTACCACGGCGCCCACGGCGCTCACGACGACGGTGATCAGCACGACGACCACGTGACCCCGCCGCCCGCGCCGCCGGCACCCCCGTACGTCATGCCGCCCGCGGGTGGGCCGCGTCGATGGCCGCGTCGGGTTGCCGGTGGGGCCGCTGTGCTCGCGCTCGTGGCCGGTGGCGGCACCGCCGGCGGCGTGCTCGCCGAGCGTTACCTGGCCGACCACCCGACCGCGGCCGACACCACGAGCAGCAGCACGGTGGCCACCCAGACGACGAACTCGTCGGCCGAAACCACCGAGAACGCGAGTCTGGCCCCGGTCGTGAAGGCGGTGCAGCCGAGCGTCGTGACGGTGATGGTGGACGGCAGCCGATCCTCGTCGATCGGCTCCGGCGTGGTCATCCGGTCGGACGGCCTGATCCTCACCAACAACCACGTGATCGAGGAGGACGGCACCGTGAGCGTGCGGCTGTCGACCGGCCGGACGGTGCCGGCCGAGGTCGTCGCCACCGACACCACCAACGACCTCGCCCTCGTGCAGGCGACCGGGCTGTCCGGGCTGACCCCGGTCACCTTCGCGACCGACAACTCGGTCGTGGTCGGGGACACGGTGCTGGCCTTCGGCGCGCCGCTCGGCCTGGAGAACACGGTCACCTCCGGCATCGTGTCGGCGCTGGACCGCAGCGTCGACACCGGCACCGAGAAGCTGTCCGGCCTGATCCAGACCGACGCGGCGATCAACCAGGGCAACTCCGGTGGCGCCCTGGTCGACACGTCCGGCCACGTGATCGGCATCAACGTGGCGATCGCCACCGCCAGTCAGACCAGCTCGGGCAGCATCGGCGTCGGCTTCGCGATCCCGGCCGGCACCGTCACCAAGGTGATCACCCTGCTGGAGAGCCAGATCAAGTGAGCGCCGGGGCGCCGAACCACCGGGTGAGGGCGTCGGTCAAGGTGCCGGCGTCGCCCGGCTGCCAGGCGACGTAGTTGTCGGGGCGCACCAGCATCACCGGTGCGCCGGCGACCGGCGCGGAGACGACGTCGACCCGGTCCCGCCAGGGCGCGACGGTGCCGGCGAGCGCTCCGGTGTCGTCGACCAGCAGCGGACGGCCCGAGCGGGTGGCCGGGCCGGGATCCGGGGCGAACCGGCCGGTGCCCGCCGAGGGGCCGGCGCCCATGTCGTACTCGATGTCGGAACCGGCGATGAGCGAGGCGATGAGCTGGAGCACCGAGGGTTGCTCCAGCAGCTCTCCGAAGAGGGTGCGCAAGGCGGTCACCTCCGGCCCGGGGCCGACGAGCGCGCGCTGGGCGAGTGTGTGCATGGTGACGCGGTCGCCGGCGGGGCGACGCTCCGTCTCGTAGGTGTCGAGCAAGCCCCGCGGGGCCCAGCCGTGCACGGTCGCGGCGAGTTTCCAGCCGAGGTTCACCGCGTCCTGCAGGCCGAGGTTCAGACCGGGGCCGCCCATCGCCGAGTGCACGTGCGCGGCGTCACCGACCAGCAGGATCCGGCCGTCGCGGTAACGCTCCGCCAGTCGGGTATTGCCGCCGTGCAGCCGCCGCAGCAGGTGCGGTCCGTCGCCCGTCGGCTCGGTGAGCTGGACCTCCGCTCCGCCGGTCACGTGGGTGAAGGCGGCCTGGAGCTCGGCGATTGTCAGGTCTTGCGCCGGGGCGGGGACATCCTGGGTGTTCACACTCAGCAGCGTCCGGCCGTCCGGGAACGGAGCGTAGGCGATGAGACCTCGCTCGGTGCGATGGTGCAGGAAGGGCGGGATCACGCCGTAGCCGGGCACGCGAAGACCGCCGGTGGCCGCATCGCGGAACTCGGCCGGAACGGTGACGTGCGCGGTGCGACTGATCGTGGTGTCGGTCGTGACGCCTGGAAACCCGATGCCGGCGAGCTTGCGGGTCATGCTCCGGCCGCCGTCGGCACCCACCAGATAACGCGCCTCGATCTGATAACCGCCGTCCGGACCTTCGACGTCGACCAGAACGTGGTCGTCTTTCTGCTCGAGTCCGACGAGCTCGTGCCCGCCGCGAATGGTCACGCCTAATTCGGCGGCCCGCTCGGCGAGCATTTTCTCGATTTCCCGCTGCGGCACCAGCACGGCATGGACGGGATTCTCGGCAAGCCGCCGAAGGGGCAGTGGAAAAGCACCGAAAACGAATTGTGGCACCGGCGCCGGCCGTACCGCGCCGCCGGTGAGCCGGGCGTAGAGCCCTCGTCTGTCGAGCAGGCGAACCACCTGGCCGACTATGCCGTTGGCCCGCTGCTCGCCGGACGGCTCGGTGCGGCGTTCCAGTACCAGCGGTCGCACCCCGGCGAGCGCCAATTCGCAGGCGAGCATGAGTCCATTGGGTCCGGCCCCGGAAATGACAACGGCAAAAGACATGGAGACCCCTTTTATCGTACGCGTGAAGAAGCCGACAAACGCAGCATCGATCGCCCCGTCTTTATCGGAAAAGGCGGGTGGTGCGCATCTCGATGGGGTGCGGGACTAACTCGGTGGCGGCAGACCGGAGCTCACCTGACGCAGGGCCTCGGTGGTGAGGGCCAGGATGTCGGACTTGCCGGAGAACAGCGAATAGTGGGAATGGTTGGCCACGTTGTGGGCGGCCAGAACCGTGGCGGCGACCAGGTTCGGATACATGTCCGTGGCCGCGTCCGTGCCGGTGCGCTCGGCCACCGCCGCGGCCAGCGTGGACTCCGCCCGGGCAGCGGCCCGCAGCGATTCGGCCTGGATGGCCGGCACTGTGAGCATCAGTTCCAGGCCGGCGGCCCACACCTCGCGATCGGGGCGGGGCTGGGAGGTCACCTCGGGCCCGGGTATGAGCTGCTCGAGAACCGCCGCGGTGATCGCGTCCCACAACGGTTCGCCGGCCGGACGCGCACGCAGCGCCTCGGCGATGTGCATGCAGCGGTCGAGATGTCGCGACGCGACCGCCTCGGCCTTGCTGCCGAAGTAGTTGTTGAACGTGCGGGGCGAGACACCGGCTTCGGCGGCGATATCTTCGACCAGCACCTTGTCGTAGCCCCGCTCCACGATCAGCCGAACGGCCGCCCACCCGAGCGCCGCCCGCGTGGCAACCTTCTTCTGCTCCCGGAGCCCCACGCCGCCACGCTACCAAAACATGCGTGCCCCGCAAAGATGCGTGCCCCGCAAAATCGGGTGGCAGTTTCGGGAGGATCGATCTCGCCCGGCCGAACCAGGGCTCGGAGTTCCAGCCACGCGGAGCGCCGCCTGCCGGTTCGCCGCGGCCTGCCGGCTACCCCGGCGCCACCGATTGACCGCCGTCAGGCGCGCGGCCGTGACGCACTGACCGCCGTCCGCCGTCCGCCGTCGAGATCCGGGCGGGAGGTAGTGGCGCCGAGGGCCGGGCGTTCGGTGCCGTGCCGTGGGAGGTCGTCCCGGCGGGAGGTGGGTGCCCGGTACCGGTGGTCGTCGCGGCGGTGGGAGGTTACGGCGGCGGGCGCGGGGCAAGGGTTGTCGGTGGCGCCGGATCGGGGGATTCGGCGCCACCGAGGGTCAGCCGGCCAGGTGGCTCCAGCGGGCTTCGAGTTCGCGCCACGTGCCCTGGTCCTCGACCCGGCCGCCGATCAGGACCACGACCTTGTCGGCCTGGGTGAGGGCGGCGCGCTTCGAGGTAGAGCCGACCACGGTGACGCCGTGCTCGCGCAGTGCCCGCCACAGTTCCAGCTCCGTCGTCACGTCCAGGGCGGACGAGACGTCGTCGGCGATCAGCAGCTCGGTACGCGGCGCCAGGGCCCGGGCCAGCGCCAGCCGCTGCAGCTGACCGCCGGACAGCCGGGTTCCCTTGTGACCGATCAGCAGGTGCAGGCCCCCGCCGGCGGCGGTCAGGTCGTGCTCCAGTTGGGCCGTGGACACGGCGTCGGCCGCGTCGAGCTCGTGACCGAGCTGGATGTTGTCGGCGACCGTGCCGGACAGCACCCGGGGGAGCTGAGCGACGTAGCCGACCTGGTTGGGCCGCAGGAACACCTCCGGCTCGTCGACCGATTTGTCGTTCCAGCGAAGTTCGCCGGTGTGGTGCACGATGCCGGCGAGCGCCCGCAACAGCGACGACTTGCCGGCGCCGACCGGGCCGACCACCAGGACCAACTGCCCCCGGTCGACGGTCAGATCGACGTCCTGCGCGCCCACCTTGCCGTTCTCGTGCACCGCGCTGAAGTGACGCAGTTCGAGCCGGCGCAGCGGGCTGCGTTCGGCGGTCGGCGGGGCCGGCGCCGTGCCTTCCGAGATGTCGACGCCCGGAACGTCGGCCGTGTACTCGGCCGTCCCGGACATGGCAACCGTGCGGCGCGTCCACACCCGGGCGGACGGGAACTGGGACACCAGCGACGCCGTGGTCCACGCGAACCAGCGAGCCGCGCCCAGGGTGGCCACGGCGATGAGGGTGGCTGCCGACGACAGGTTGCCGCTCAGGTAGAGCCCCCACGCGGCGATCGGCAGCAGACCGCTCACGATCGACGGCGTCGACCGGGCCCATACCTGGATCGAGATCTCGCGGCGCTGCCGGTCGCTGCGCACCGTGTCGAGGTCGGCCAGATGCGCCAGCACCGGCCCGGTCGCGCCGGCCAGCTTCACCGTGCGGGCCGCCGACAAGGACGACACCAGCGAGGTGGCGAACGCCGCCCGGGCCGCCACCGTGCGCCGGGCCGCCCGCTCCAGCCGGGGCCCGAACAGGGTCGCGGCCAGCCCGGAGATCACCATCGTGCCGAGGAAGAACAGACCCGGCACGATCGACTGCGACGCGGCCGTCATCACCACGATGAGGACGAGACTCGTCACGTTGTCGATCAGGTTGTCGGCGAGCTGGACCACCCGCTCGGTGTCACCGCCCTGGGCGACGACCTCGGCCGGCGTGTGCTTGCTGACCCGGCGCGGGCCGATCTGGCCGTGCACCAGGCGCAGGCTGATCCGCAGCATCTGCCGCACCCACCACTCCGGGAACCAGGCCCCGGTGTAGTAGAGCGTCGGGATGGCCACCAGCAGTCCGGTCGCGATGCCGATCGCCGGGTACATCGGGTTGCCGACCCCGTCGACCACGTCGGACCACAGCAGCGGCAGGATCGGCCCGTCGAGGCCCAACGCCATGAGCACGATGAACAGCGCCACCGCACCCAGACCGAACCTGGCGTCGTTGGTCGCCAGTCGCACGATCTCGCGCATGGTGCGAGCCGCCGGCTCCGCCGGCAGCGGTGGTGGCTCGACCTCGGGCAGCGTGTTGGCAAGCGCCTCGGCGCCCAACTCCACCCGCACGGCGGTGTCCCAGTCGCGCTCCTCGACGGCGACCCCGCCGCTGCCCGCCGAAACGGCCGGAACGGTCAGATTGCTCGACGCCATCAGCTCGGCGAAACGGCGCGACTCGCGCAGCGGTCCGGCCTCCAGCACCACGCCGTCGGCCAGCACGATCACCTCGTCGCACCGCTGCACCGAGGACAGCCGGTGCGCCACGATCACGCCGATGCGCCCCTGGAGCAGCCGGTCGGTGGCCCGCTGCACCCACGTCTCGGTGACCGGGTCCATCCGCGCGGTGGCCTCGTCGAGGATCACCACGTGCGGGTCACGAACCAGGATGCGCGCGAACGCGACCAGCTGTTCCTGGCCCGCCGACAACTTGTAGCCGCCGTCGCCGAGCTTGGTGTCGATGCCCTCGGGCAGGCTCGACGCCCACGGGGTCAGTCCCAGCTCGTCGAGCGCGCCGGCCGCCTTCGGCAGCAGCTCCTTGTCGAACAGCGCGATGTTCTCGGCCAACGTGCCGGCGAGGATCTCGGTGCGTTGCGGGACGATCGCCGTCCACCGCCGCAGCCCCTCGACGTCGAGGTCGTCGAGGTCGGTGTCGCCGAGGAACACGGTGCCGCGCGGCACGTCGACCGCCCTGGTCAGGATCTTGGCGAGGGTCGACTTGCCGGAGCCGGTGCGGCCGATCAACGCGTACGACCGGCCGCGGGCGAACGTCAGATTGACATCGCGCAGTGCCGGCGGCCGGCCGCTGTCCGACTCGCCGTAACGGAAGGTCAGGTCGCGGACGGTCAGGTCGCCGTCGACCGGTGGCAGGCCGCCCTTCGGCTCCTGCGGGACGTCCTGCAGCAGCTGCACCCGGCTCCAGGCGCCAAGCGCGTTCTGCAGCTCGGGCACCATGCGGGTGACGTGCTCCAGGGTGCCGCCGAAACCCAGCGCCAGCAGCCACACCGCGGTCAGTCGGGCACCGGAGATGTGCCCGGCGAGCAGGGCCCAGGCACCACCGACGACAAGGACCGCGATCAGCGTACGGGTGATCGTGCCGGCGCCCATCGTGATGCGCGACGACGACTTCCACACCAGGCGGCCGCGGCGCAGCACCTCACGGGACCGCTGCGCGTAGAGCCGCCGGACGTACGGCGCGGCCAGGCTCGTGCGCACGTCGTCCTGTCCGTGGATCGACTCCTCCATCACCGCGGCCAGGTCGGACCAGGCCTCCTCCTCGCTGATCCGCAGCGGGGACAGGCGCTGGACCGGTTTGTTCATGGTCAGGTAGAGCAGGATCGACACGAACACCATGGCGATGCCGGCCGGCCACCACGCGAAGAACGCGGTCACGACCGACAGCGCGGCCACAGCCATCGACTGGATGATCCGCACGCCGGCGCCGCGCAGATCGGAGGCGACCTGGTAGACGTCGGAATCGATCCGGTCGAGCAGCTCACCGACCGGGGTGTTCTCCAGCGTCGGCAGGTCCTGCCCGAAGGCGACCCGGTTGAGGCCGCGGCGCACCCGGGCCGCCCAGTCGGCGGTCAGGCCGGCGGTGATGAGGCCGACCACGACCTCGGTCAGCACGGACGCGACGAGCGCGGCCGCGAGCAGCCCGAACAGCGGGATCGAGCGGTTGACCAGCACGGCGCCGGCCAGCCCGAGCGCGCCGGCCTGCCCGGCCGCACCGATCAGGATCAGCAGGCCCACCAGGCCTGTGCGGCGCCGGGAAGTGGCCCACAGGTCGCGGAGCAAGCGCATGGAACACCCCTGGGGCTAGACGAACAGACGGTCTTACCATCCTGCGGATCGGCCGCAGACCTTTCAACGCAATTACCTGGCTGCCGAATATCAGCTGTGTCACTATCGGCCCCCGTGAGAGATCTTCCGGCGGCCGTCCGCGCCAAAGCCCGCGCCGCCGGCGCCCACGCCTGGCTCGAGAACCTGCCCCGCCTGGTCGGTGACCTCTGCGCGGAGTGGGGCTTGCGGCCGGGCGGTGCGTTCGGCGACGCAACCGAGGCGTACGTCATGGAAGTGACCCGCAGCGACGGCACGCCCGCCGTCCTCAAACTGATGTTGCCGCGTGGCCGCGCGGCAACTCACGAGATCACCGTCCTGCAGCTGGCGGCGGGTGCGGGATGCGCCCGTCTTCTCGACTGCGACGAGAGCCGGGGAGCCCTGCTTCTGGAGCGGCTCGGGCCCGCGATGTCGGAGCTGGATCTCCCGCAGCCGCATCGCCTGGCGATCCTCACCGACCTGGCCTCGGCCCTGTGGCGCCCGGTCACCCCGGACGAATCGGCACCCGGGATCGCGGACCTGCCCAGCGGCCGGTCGAAGGCGCTCCACCTCGCTCGTGATATCCCGGCGAAGTGGTCGGAACTCGGCGAACCGTGCACCCGCCGGGCGGTCGACCAGGCGGTCGCGGCGGCGAGGAACCGCGCGCGTGCCTGGGATCCGGGTCGAGCCGTGCTCGCGCACGGCGACGTGCATCAGTGGAACGCGTTGCAGGTGATCGACGAAGCTCAGGTGTCCGGGTCATGGCCTGAACCTAGGCCTGGGGTACGACATTTTCCGGACCCGGCGCCCGGAGCTCAAGGACCGGGGTCACCCGATGAGCCTAGCCTCCTAGGATGGCAGCCGGAGGGTGTGGCCGGCCACGGCCGCGAGCACCACGAAGGACGCGACGACGCGGGGGAAATGCGCGGCGAAGGGTGGACAAGCGCGGGCTGGGCGAGGTTCAAGCTGGTCGATCCGGACGGGCTTGTCGTGGAGCCGGAGTATGACCTCGGGGTGCTCATGCGGGAGGACCCGGTGGAGCTGATGACGGGGGATCCGTGGGAGCGGGCGCGCCGGCTGGCCGCGCGGACCGGGACCGATCCGGTGGCGGTCTGGGAGTGGGGCCTGGTCGAGCGGGTGTCCACCGGGCTGGTGTTGACCGTGGCAGGAGTTCAGCCGGTGGCCGGGCAGATGCTGGCGGCGGCTGACGAGATCAGCCGCCGCTCATGACGCCGGCGGCCAGGACGAAGGGGGTCAGCGCAAAGCGGGTCAGCCGGCTTTGAGGGTCAGCAGGGTGATCTCGCTCGGGGCGAAGACGCGGAACGGCGGGCCCCAGAAGCCGGTGCCGCGGCTCGTGTAGAGCTGGGTGCGCTCGGAATGGCGGGACAGGCCCTGCAGGACCGGCTGGTCGACGCGCACCAGGTAGTGGAAGGGCCAGATCTGGCCGCCGTGGGTGTGGCCGGAGATCTGCAGGTCGACGCCGTGGGCGACGGCGCCGCCGATCTGCGCCGGCTGGTGGGCCAGCAGCAGGATGGGCAGGGCCGGGTCGGCGCCCGCCAGCGCCGCCGCGTGGTCGGCGTGGTGGCCGGGCACGCCGGAGCCGGCCGCGGTGCGGTCGTCGACGCCCGCGATCACCAGGGAGTCGCCGCCGCGGGTGACCACCAGGTGCCGGTTGTGCAGGGCTTCCCAGCCCAGGGAGGCCATGTGTTCGACCCAGCGCTGGGCGCCGCTGAAGTATTCGTGGTTGCCGGTGACGTAGACGCGGGCCAGCGAGGCCCGGATGTCGCCGAGCGGGGCGGCCTGTTCCCGGCGCTGGGCGACCTCGCCGTCGGCGATGTCGCCGGTGTGCGCGACGACCTCGGGGTCGAGGGCGTTGACCACCTCGGTGACCCCGCGCGACCAGCGGGCCCGGTCGAGCGGGCCGTAGTGCGTGTCGGTGATCAGGACCAGGCGGAGGCCGTCGAGACCGGCGCCCAGTCGAGGAATGGTCACGTCCACTCGGCGCACGCGGGGCACGCGCCTGGCTTCCGCGTACCCCCAGATCAGCAGGACCAGCGCGATCAGGGTGACCGAGGCGGTGGCGATGCGATAGCGAGCCGGGTCGTCGACGCCGGCCAGCCATAGCACCAGGGTGAGGAGCCGGCCGAGGATCGACCAGACGAAGAGGACCCAGACGATGCCGAGCATGGTGTCGGCGATCTTGGCTGGTACGTCGTGGTGGTGACGGCCGTGCCCGCTGAACATCAGGGCCGGGAAGGCCAGCGCGGCCACGGCGAACACGATCGTGCCGAGCACCACGACGGGAGTCGGCCAGTGGTTGCCGGACATGATCAGCGTCCACCACGGGACGCCGAAGAGCAGTAGCAGGACGACCGCGACGATCAGCCCGAAGCGAGCTGCTCGCCCACCTCGACGACGCGGTTCGGTTTCGACCTCTTCACCCACGGACACGCCTGAAGCATGCCACTCACGCGGGCGGCCTGCCGATGCGGTGGAGCAGGTCGGCCGGAACCAGCAGGTCGGCGCGGTCGCGGGTGGCGGCGATGGTGGCCGCGTTGAGTTCGTCGGTGCCGGTGGCCCACTCGATCGCGACCGGTTCCGGCTTGCCGAAGCGGATGTGCCGGGAGATCAGGCGGTCCAGCCGGGTGCGCTGGTCGAGGTCGGCGAACCAGACCTCGGAGAGCAACGGCCGGACGGTACGCCACTTCGGGGTGTCCAGGAGCAGGTAGTTTCCCTCGCTGACGATCAGCCGGGCCGCTCGCTGGATCGGGATGGCGCCGGCGATCGGTTGTTCGATGACGCGCTCGAAGCCGGGCGCGTAGATGTCCTCGTCCTCGTCCTCGTCCTCGTGCAGGCGGCGGAGCAGGGCGGCGTAGCCGAGCGCGTCGAACGTGTCGGGGGCACCCTTGCGGTCGCGCAGGCCCAGGCGTTCGAGCTCGACGTCGGCGAGGTGGTAGCCGTCCATCGGGACGTGCGCTACCCAGGTGTTCGCCATGAGGCCGGCGGGTGGCGCCGGGGCGAGCGCGGCGATCAGTTCTACGGCGAGGGTGGTCTTGCCGGCGGCGGGCGGGCCGGCGATGCCGAGCACCGCGCGCCGACCGTCGGCGACCAGGGCCCGGGCCCGATCAGCAAGCGCATCGAACGTGAGGCTCATGGACCGAACGGTACCGGCCGGGCGGCGCGGCGGACGGCTCAGCCGGGGGTCGCCGCGGTGGTCAGGCCCATCCGGAGGCCGGCTACGCCCGCGGGCGACAGCGGCCGGGCGGTGGCTCGGCTCAGCTCCTCGCGGACGTGCGGTGGCAGTTCGTCGGCGAGGGTGCGCAGGCGGGGGTAGAGGTCGAGGACGTCCCGGTGGGTCAGTGCGCCGACGCCGATGAGCAGGCCGTTCACCGAGCCGGCGTCGCGGGCCAGTTCGGCGCAGAGCTCGAGGCGCCAGATCGGGTCGTGGACGTGCGAGGCGAACTCGCGGGCGATGCGGTTGCCGGCGGGGGAGGCGACCTCGAGGCGGGCGTGCCGGCCGGAGCGGGCCAGGACGGGGGCGAGGCGGCAGGCGATACCGAGGATGCGGGCCAGTTCGGGGACCGTGAGGACTTCCAGGCCGAGTGAGCAGGTGGCGCAGAGGCGCTGGTAGGTGCGGGCGTGCACGACCGAGGCGGGGCGTGGGCAGTCACCCAGCGGTCCGCAGAGGCGATCCAGGATGATCTCGGCGAGGGTGCCCTCGTGGTCGAAGCGGCCGACGCCGAAGTAGGCGGCGGGGCGGCTTCGATAGTGGGCGAGGGCGGTGCGGGCGCTGACGTAGCCGTCGGGCTCGACGCCGATGCGGGGGACGCCGTTCTCGGTGTGCAGTTGAATCAGTCGGAACATCCTGCCCGCTCCCGGTGGTTGAAGCGCCAACGTCTTGACCGGAGATACGGGTGCGGTGGGGGCAGGGGTTCAGTCTCTACCGCGCGTGACGGAGAAATTCTGCCGGCGCTGCTGACCAGTAAGCCGTAGGCAGTCGAAGGTCACGGCGTGTAAGGCGTAGACGCCAGACGTGGTGATCAGCCACATGGCCGCGAGCACCAGGGTGATCGTCTGGTCGAGGGTGTTCCAGGCGACGGAGAGCGTCGCGGAGCCGAGGATCAGGGCGGCCGCGGCCCCGGACTCGGCCAGTCGTAGAGGGTCGATGGACATGGCCGTAGCCTTCCGGGTCGCGGGGGGTCGCCGCTTCGGTCCGGAGCGGGATCTGACCCTACGACTTTCGGTAGAGCTGTGAATCGGATAAAACGCGCAAAGGCCATGCTTTACGTCGGTGGTGGGACGCGCCGGGCGTGCCGGGTCAGCCGTTCGGCTTCAGCGGGTGACGCGCTTCGCCCGGCGGCGGCCCGCCAGGTAGGCGCGCGGGCCGGCCAGCATGCCGCGGTGGTTCGCCCGGCGCAGGTGGCCGGGGAAGTCGTCGCGGGGGTCCTGCGACTGTGGGGTGTAGACGGTCTTCAGCTCGCGCCACGCGGTCGGGGCCAGCCGCAGCAGCGGCCAGATCAGGGCCGGATGCGACACCACCAGGCCGGTGTAGGCGGCGGCCAGACCGATGCCGTGGCCGACGATCTGCTGCTTGAGACCGGGCAGGTCGCGGCGGTGGAAGTGCTGGGTCAGCGCCGTCGGCTGATAGACGATGGTGCCGCCGCCGATCAGCACCTGGGTGAACGCCAGCGTGTCCTCGCAGCCCTGGGCCGGGGTGCCGGCGCCGAGGGCGGTGTCGAACATGCCGATGCGTTCGATCACGCCGGGACGGAACGCCATGTTGGCACCGACCGCGAACGGGGGCACCGGGTAGAGCGGGCTCTGCTCGTGCACGGATTGCGGGCCGAAGACGGCAGGCGTGAAGCCGCGGTTCTTGACGTGCCCGCCGATCTGCTCGAACCACAGCTGGGCCCGGGTTTCCAGCTCGGCCGGCAGGGCGACGCCGGAGACGACGTCGGCGGCCGGATGGTCGTCGAGGGCGCGGGCGATCTCGGCGAGCCAGTGCCGGTCGGCCACCTCGTCGTCGTCGATCCACGCGAGGATCTCGCCGGGGGCGGCACGGACCGCGGCGTTGCGGGCGAACGACAGGCCCTGGACCGGTTCGAGCAGATAGTCGACGGAGCCCCGGCGGGCGGCGGAGCGCACCACCTCGGCGGTGGCGGAGCTGTCCGGGGCGTTGTCGACGACCAGGACGCGGAATGCCGGGTAGTCCTGCACCAGCAGGCTGTCCAGGCAACGGGCGAGGGCGCCGGGCCGCTCGCGGGTGCAGACCACGACGGTGATGTGCGGCGCGCGGGCCAGGATCTGCCGGCGGCGGGCCAGGAACGCCGGCTCGGTGCTCCGGTTGAGGCCGTCGATCGGCAGGGCCCGGCCACCGAGGCGGGGGCGCAGCATGTCGGCGAGGCCCCGTTCGACGGCGGCGCCCAGGTCGGCGGGGCGCAGGCCGTCGACCGGCACGTCGATCAGGACGGTACCGAGCGGTTCGGTGAAGAGACGGACCAGGACCCAGGCCTGGCGTACGCGGCGGCCGTCGTGGTGCACGGCCGGCACCGCGGGCAGCGGGTCGGCCACGTCGACATCGAGCACCACCGCCGGCAGGTCGGCGGCGGTCGGCGTGATCCGCGGAGCGGTGAGGATCGGGTCCCGCCGCCAGGGCGGGGTCCAGGCCTGGTCCAGGTCGACGTTCATCGGGCCGGGGCGAGCACCCGCTGCGCCGGGCGACCCGCACGCAGCGACCGCGTCGCGGCGCCGAGGGCGAGCGCGGTGGCACCGGCCAGCAGGCCACCGGCCCGCAGCATCTGTCCGGCGCGGAGATCGCGAAGTACGGCCCGGCCGGTCACCACGACCCCGGGGCGCGCGGCGGACCCGGTGCGACGGTCGACGGCGGGGTGCTGGTGACCGCGGCCCTGGGCGTAGCACCGGCGCAGGTAGGAGGCGAAGGTGAGGCGGGCGGGGGCGAGGTGGCGGATCAGGCCGGCACCGACGTACGCGAATCGGCCGCCGCTGACCCCGCTCAGCCGCGAGCCGAAGTCGTCGTCCCCGGCGGCGAAGCCGCCGGCCTGCCGGAATTCCTCGCGGCGCACAACCGTGCCGGACGGGTTGCCGCGGTTCTCGGGTCCGGCCGCCCACCACGACGAGGACGGCAGCCAGCGCGGGCGTCCGGTCTCCCACTCGGGGGTGAGCTGTGCGCCGGCGCCGACCGTCGTGCGGTCGCTGAGCGGGGCGATGACGCGGCCGAGCCAGCCGGGGTCGGCGACCGAGTCGTCGTCGAGGAACGCGATCAGGGACGTCTGCGCGTGGAAGGCGCCGGTGTTGCGGGCGCCGGGCAGGCCCGGGCGCTCGGCGCTGCGCAGGACGGTGATGCCGGCCAGATCACGGCGTACCCGGCGGAAGAGTTGCTCGTCGTGGTCGACGACCACGACGACCTCGGCCGGCATGACGGTCTGGGAACGTGCCGACGCGACCGCGCGCACCAGGCTGGGCCAGCGCTCGAGGGATCCGGTCGCGACGACGACGGTGACTGCTTGCTTCATGGGGGGTGCTCCAGGGGGAGGAATCAGTCCTCGATCGAGGACGGCATGCGCAGCGGCTTGATGTCGCCGGTGCGGGTGCCGACCTCGCGGGCCGGGGCGTTGATCGGGCCGGCCGGGGGGACGGTGCGGGTGATCGAGGGGCGGTTGGCCAGCTGGCCGTAACCGCGGGATTCGGCGGTGCTCCGCTGGTGCACGAGCACGCCGCCGACGCGGCGCACGCCGGTGCGGTTGTGGCGGCGCATCCGCCCGTACTCGCTGAAGATGGTCCGCAGCACCCGGAAGCCGTCGCGGAAGGTGTTGAGGTTGGTCTCGCCGTGGATGCGGGCGTGTTCGACGCTGCCGACCTCGCCGACCTTCATGCCGTCGACCGCCGCCCGAATGTTGATCATCGTTTCGATCTCGAAGCCGTCACCCCACAGCTTGCTGCCGTCGTTGGGCTGCGGCAGCCGGGTGTCGGGCAGGTCGAGGGTCGGCACGACGTTGCGCCAGAACGCGTTGTAGCCGTAGCAGAGGTCGGTGAACCGGGTCCCGAACAGCACGTTGACCACCAGGTTGAGGCCGTCGTTGCCGGCCTTGCGCAACTTGGTGATGTCGTGGCTGTGCCCGCCGTTGGCGAACCGCGAGCCCTTGACGAAGTCGGCGCCGTCGACGAGCTGCTGCACGAACAGCGGGATCTCGGCCGGGTCGGTCGAGCCGTCGGCGTCGATCATCACGATGATGTCGCCGGTGCACGCCGCGAAGCCGCAGGCGAGGGCGTTGCCCTTGCCCTTGCGGGTCTGCTGCACGACGACCACGTCGGGGCGCAGCTCGAGGGCGACGGCGACGGTGCGATCGACCGAGCCGCCGTCGACCAGTACGACCTCGTTGATGTCGGCCGGCAGGGCCGCGAAGACATGCGGCAGATTGCGCTCCTCGTTCAGAGCCGGAATGACGACACTTACCGTCGGTGACACGGGCCGGTTACCCACCGTGTTGCCCTTGCTCGACGACGCGTCCATGTCGTTCCTCCTGCCCCCTGAGCGAGTGGCGGGTCCCGGTCCAGAACCGCAGGTCTCTCGCTTCTCACACCAACCTAGCAATCAGCTACGCAGCGTCAACTGACCGAAAAGACAGCCTGATCCAATATGACTGGCCGAGGTCCGTCCAAGAGGATGAGCTGCGCAGTTCATGCATTCGCTCAGATCTTGATTCATGTCACAGAAGTCACCATGGGTAACGGACAGGTTGCCGCTTTGGGGCGCCAAACCGGCAAAAGGGCAGTACGCCGCGACATCGACGAATAGCATAAGTCGGAAATGCTGGCGTGATTCAGGTCATCGCTTGTCGACATTACGAACGGTGACGTGCCAACTGCGGAACGGTTCCCTGAAGAGTGACGGAAAAGATCGTAAGCGATGGATACTTTGTGGGTATGGGGACCCTGTTCGATCGGGCCCGTAGCTTTCGGGCGCCCTTACCGTTGGTGAAACGATGAAGGCTGAGGAAGCACTCTGTGTCTGCGGGCATCCGCGGTCCGCTCATGATCACCACCGCCGGGGCACCGACTGCGCCCTGTGCGGTCCGGCCGGCTGTCCGCGTTACCGTCGCGCCGTCTGGTGGCGTCGCCTGGTCAAGGGCGGGTGATCCCAGCAGGTGGGGACGGCTCGCGAAAGCCTACTGAGTCTGTAGGCTAAGTTCACTTGAGCGGCCAGCCTCACCGGAGGAATCCCATGCCACTCCCTGACTTCTTGATCGCCGGGGTGCCCAAGGCCGGCACCACCGCGCTGCACGCGGCGTTGCAGCCACATCCGTCGCTGTTCCTGTCGGCGGTCAAGGAACCGAAGTTCTTCCTCTCCGACGGCCCGCCGCCCCGCCACGGCGGTCCCGGCGACGTGCAGACCTACCAGGAGCACGTCTGGCGGCGGACGGACTACGAGGAGCTCTTCGCGCCCGCACCGCAGGGCACGCTGCGCGGCGAGGCGACACCCTTCTACCTGTACGACGAGAAGGCCCCCGAACGCATCGCGACCCTGATCCCCGACGCGAAGATCATCGTGTTGCTGCGTGACCCGGTCGACCGCGCCCACTCCAACTGGACCCACCTGTGGATCGCCGGCCTGGAGCCGGAGGCCGACTTCCTGGCCGCCTGCCACGCCGAGGAGCAGCGCATCGCCGCCGGCTGGGCCGACTTCTGGCATTACACCCGCCTCGGGCTGTACGGCCGGCAGGTCGCCAACCTCTACAAGCACGTCCCGCGGGAACACGTGTTACTGCTGCGCTACCGCGACCTCAAGGACGAACCGGCGGTCACGCTCGACCGCGTCTGCTCGTTCCTGGGCGTCCGGACGGGCGTCCTGTCGGCGATCCCGAAGGAGAACGTCAACCGGCACGTCGTCGAGGACAACCGGGTGAACGCGGTGCTGCGCCGGCTGTTGCGGGCCGGCGGCGGGTTCGGCCACCACTTCCCGGTGCCGCTGCGCCTAGCGGCCCGCGGCCCGCTGCTCACCCTGCTGCACCGCAAGCAGGGCACCAGGCCGGTGACGACACCAGCCGAACGCGCCGCGCTGCTTCCGTCGTTCGCCGAGGACATCGCGCTGTTGCAGGATGTCACCGGCGCCTCGTACGACGACTGGTTGTCCGTCGACCGGCACGCCAACGCCCGCTAGAAGACCGAGAAGGAGCTGCCTTGTCCACCGGGATCTCAACGCTGCCGCTGCCCCGCTGGGAGGAGTCCGACGTGGTGGTCCCGCCACCCGGGGACGAGCCCGGGGCGTGGTCGGGCGCGCCGTCGTCGATCGTCGTGGACGGCGTCTTCTACCTGGCCTACCGGGTCCGGCTGCCGATCGGCGAGGGGCGCGGCATCTCCAACGTGATCGCGCGCTCCCTCGACGGGGTGACGTTCACGCAGGTCACCGAGGTGCGCAAGGAGCGCTTCGAGGCGGAGTCGCTGGAACGGCCCGCGCTGGTGCACACCCCGGACGGGCGGTGGCGGTTGTACGTGAGTGCGGCCACCCCGGGCACCAAGCACTGGCGGGTCGACCTGCTCGAGGCCGACACGGTGGCCGGGCTGGCCGAGGCGCCCGCCAGGACGGTCCTGGCCGGGGACGAGACGGTCGGGGTCAAGGACCCGGTGCTGCACCACGACGCGCACGGCTGGCACCTGTGGGCGTCGGTGCACCCGCTCGAGAGCTGGGCCGACGCCGACCGGATGACCACCGAGTACGCGACCAGCCCGGACGGCGTCGAGTGGACGTGGCGGGGCACCGCGCTGGCCGGTCGGCCGGGCGAGTGGGACGCGCGGGGCGTACGCGTCTCCTCGGTCCGGGTGGACGGCGACGAGATCACCGTGGCCTACGACGGCCGGGCCACCGCCGCCGAGAACTGGGAGGAGCGCACCGGGATCGCGCGGGGGAGCCGGCTCGCCGACGGGAGCTTCGGCCCGCTCGTGGCCGAGGGCGGCCCGGTCGGCAGCCCGCACGCGCCGCACGGCCTGCGTTACCTGAGCCTGGTGGACCTGCCGGCGGGCGGGCGCCGGATCTACTACGAGGCCACCCGCCCCGACGGCGCGCACGACCTGCGCAGCGAGCCGGCCTGACCGGAGACGGAAAATGGCGGAGCTTCTCCTTGTGGGAGCGGCTCCGCCATCGACAGTGCGGCCGTTTACCGCGCACACCTGGCGTCAGCACCGACGCTATGCCACCCGGCACCGCGTCTTCACCCAGCCCCGCCGATCGTGATCACGCTCTCAGTCGCGATCCGTTCTTCGCACCCGTGGTGCAACTGAGGTTTCCCTGGCCGCGGCCGGTATCTCGCCGATCATCCGCTCGCTCGCAGAGAACGTCAGTCAGGAGAGAGCCGTGGTTGTTACCGCCCCCACCATCGTCCCCGCCTTCACCGCACCGACCCTTTCACTGGTGGCGCCCGTCGCGGAGTGGGCCACCGACGTCGCGGAGCCGCGGATCCTGATCGCCGACGACGACGAGGGGGTGCGCGAACTCGTCGCCTACAAGCTGTCGGTGGCCGGTTACCACGCGATCACCGCGGGCGACGGCGCCGCCGCGCTGACCATGGTCCACCGCGAGCAGCCCGACATGGTCATCCTCGACGTGTCGATGCCGGGCCTCGACGGGCTCAGCGTCTGCTACGAGCTGCACTCCTCGGCGGCGACCGCGCAGATCCCGGTGTTGATGCTCAGCGGCCGGGACCGGCAGGTCGACATCGATCTGGGCCTGACCGTGGGCGCCGACGACTACCTGGTCAAGCCGTTCAGCCCGGCCGAGCTGATCCGCCGGGTGCGCTGGCTGCTGCTCGCCAACGGCGACTGAGCGCTCGCAACGGCGACTGAGCGGGGCGCCGGCCTCAACCGGCGACCGACCGCAGGAACGTGACCAGCGCGTCGTGGTACGGCCGCAACGTCGTCAGGTCTACGTACTCCTCGGGTCCGTGCTGGCCGTCGCCGCCGGGCCCGAAGATGACCGCGTCGATCCCCAGCGCGTGGTAGTGCCGGCTGTCCGCGGCACCGTGTTTGCGCAGCGGACCGCGGCCGGCCGCGGCGAGCAGCGCCCGCGCGAACGGCCCGGCCGGGTCGGCGTGGTGGGGCGGCCCGAGGGCGTCCACCCGGGCCGGGACGCCCGCGATCCCGGTGAGATGGGCGGCGACCTGGTCGGCGGTGCGGCCCGCGAAGTCGGCATCGGTCGGCGGGTAACGGATGTCCAGCCACGCCGTCGCCTCGGCCGGCACCTGGTTGTACGCGTGGTTCGGCGTCTCGAGCCGGGCCACGTTCACGGTCGTCGCCCAGGCCTGCGACCGCGGCACCGGATGGACCGCCAGCAGGCGCCCGACCGCCTCGGTGAGCGTCAGCAGGGCGTTGTCGCCCAGCCAGGGATAGGCCGCGTGGGCGGCCCGGCCGGTGGCGACCAGCCGGGCCTGGCAGATGCCCTTGGACTCGGTGACCACCCGCAGGTCGCTCTGCTCACCGATGACCACGAACTCGGCGCGCACCCCCTGCGCCAGCTGGTGCGCGGTGCCGTCGGCGCCGCCCACCTCCTCGTCGGTGACCAGCTGCAACGCGATCGGGTAGGGCAACTCGGCGGCCATCGTGCGGAACACGTCGGTAAGCACGACCGCCGCCGATTTCATGTCGTGGGTGCCCCGGCCGTAGAGGCGGTCGCCGGCCCGGCGCGGCACGAACAGTTCCGGCGGGGCGGGCACCACGTCGAGGTGGGCGTTGAGGATGATCCGGAACGGGCCGGGCCGCCCGGGTGGATGCAGCAGCGCGCTCGGCTTGCCGTTCGACTCGAAACGCCGCACCGTGAAGCCCGGCCCGGCGTGGTCGATGGCCAGGTCGAGGACCTCGGCCAGCGCGGCCGGCCGGTCGGCGGTGGACGGAACGGCGACCAGGTCGGCGATGCGTTGCTCCCACGCGGTCACCGATCCAATATCGCTCGCACGGCGCCGATCTTCAATGGCGTACGTGATAGACATGCGCGGTGAGTGAGGTGACCAGGACCGCCGGTCGTCGCGCCGCGCGGCGCCGGGCCGACGTGCTCGCCGCCGCCTGCGCCGTCGTGGCCGAGCGCGGCGCCGACGCCACCCGCTTCACCGACGTCACCGCCGCCACCGGGGTGGGCGTCTCGACGTTGCAGTACTACTTCGGCAGCCGCGAGGACATGCTGATCGCGGTCTTCCGCTATGCCGCCCAGGCCGACTTCGAAGCGGTCACCCCGCGCCTGCACGCCGTCGCCGACCCGTGGGACCGGCTGCTGGTCATCGCCTCGCATCTGACCGGGGCGGTGGGCAGCGACACCGGGTGGCGGCTGTGGGTCGAGTCGTGGCGGTGGGCGCTGCGTGACGCGGACCTGCGCGGTGAGGTGCTCGGCGACTACACCCGCTGGCACGACCTGCTCGCGTCGATCATCACGGCGGGGGTGCGGGACGGCCGCTTCGGCACCGACGCCGCCCCGATGGATGTCGCCCGGCAGGCCCTCGCGCTCATCGACGGCCTGGCCCTGCCGGTCGTGCTGGGTGACCCGGGGGTCACCGGCGCCGCCGCCGGCCACCTGCTGTCCGACGCGCTAAGCCGGCTGGTCGCGTTGCGCGGCTGAACCGGGGTCGTGCTGGGCTGAACCGGGGTCGTGCTGGGCTGTTTCGGGGTCGCGCTGGGCTGAACCGCGTCCCTCCAGGAGTGGCTTCGCCCGGTTCCAGCGCGGCCCGGCGCCGTCCGCCCGGCGACGGGCCATTCCCGACAGTGCCTCCAGAACCACCCGGTTGCCCAGCATCGCGGTGATCTCGGCGTGGTCGAACGGCGGCGACACCTCGACCAGATCCATGCCGACCACCGGCAGCTCGTGACAGATCCGCGAGACCGCGTCGAGAAGCTGCCGGGCGGTCAGGCCACCCGGTTCCGGGGTGCCGGTGCCGGGCGCGTGCCCGGGGTCGCAGACGTCGATGTCGACCGACAGGAACACCCCGTCACATCCGTCGAGGGCCAGCTCGAAGACCCGATCGAGGACGGCGGCCAGGCCCCGGTCGACGATCTCGCTCATGTGGAACGAGTGCATCCCCTGGTCGGCCATCCAGTCCAGGACGTCCGGGCCCGGCCAGTAGCCGCGCAGCCCCACCTGCAGGAAACGGTCGCCGCGTACGGCCCCCGACTCGATCAGCCGGCGCATCGGCTGGCCGTGACCGTAGAGCGAGCCGAACTCGATGTCACCGGTGTCGGCGTGCGCGTCGAAGTGGATGACCGAGATGTTGCCGGCCCCGTGGTGGCGGGCGACCCCGGCGACGTCGGGCCACGTGACGGTGTGGTCGCCGCCCAGGATCAGCGGAACAGCACCGTGGCCGGCGATGAAGGCCACGGCGTCCTCGATGGTGGCGCAGCTGCGAGCGATCTCACCGGAGAAGACCTCGAGGTCACCGGCATCGCGTACGTTCGGCAGAGCATCGACCCGCATCGCCATGTGCGGCCGTGACCCGTCGTGCGGCAGATAGTCCGTGCCCCGGATGACCTGCGGCCCGAACCGCGCCCCCGGCCGGTGCGAGGTGCCCCCGTCGAACGGCGCGCCCACGATCACGACGTCGGCGTCCGCGTAGGAGGACGGTTCCCGCCAGTCGCAGGCGGGGACGCCCAGGAACGTGAAGTCGGGGCCGTACATCGGGCCGTAGCGCGTCATGCCTCGGAACTGTATCGCCATACAGTATTTCCGTACAGCGTTTGTGCCGGAACCAGGCCGGGTACCGGCGCCCCATGTCTTCGCGGATCCTGGGCGGCCGGTATCAGCTCGTTCAACGGATCGGCGTAGGGGGGATGTCCGAGGTGTGGCGCGGCCACGACGAGGTGCTCGACCGGCCCGTCGCCGTGAAGGTCCTCGCGCCCGGCCAGCCGCACACGGTCGACATCGTGCGCACCGAGGCCCGCTCGGCGGCGCGACTGGCCCACCCCAACGTGGCCGGCGTGCACGACTTCGGCACCTCGGCCGACCAGCCGTACATCGTGATGGAGCTGGTCGAGGGCCGCACCCTGGGCCAGCACCTGGTCGGCGGCGCGCTGGACTGGCGGATCGCGGTGCGGATCGGCGCCGAGGTGGCCGCCGCCCTGGCCGCCGCGCACAGCGAAGGCGTGGTGCACCGCGACATCAAGCCCGGCAACATCATGCTCACCCCGTCCGGCGCCAAGGTGCTCGACTTCGGCATCGCCGCGACCGTCGGGCAGGCCGACGAGGACCCGGACGGCCCGGTCATGGGCACGCCCGCCTACGTGGCGCCGGAACGGTTCGCCGGCTGCCCGGCCACCCCGGCCACCGACATGTTCGCTCTCGGCACTCTGCTCTACCAATGCCTGAGCGGCCGGCTGCCGTGGCTGCGGGCCACCCCGACCGAGCTCGTGCACGCCGAATGTCACGACGACCCCGACCCGCTGCCCGAGATCGACGGGCTGCCGGTCGAGGTCGTCGACCTCATGTCGCGCTGCCTGGCCAAGGAGCCGGGGGAGCGGCCCACCGCCATGGTCGCGGCGCTGCTGCTGGCCGAGGCGGTCGACGCCCGGGTGTACGTGCCGATGAGCGACCTGGAGCCGATGCCGACGCCGTCCAACTGGATCGACGAGCCGACCTCGGCCGCCGGTCGCCACCGGGCCTGATCAGCCGCTGCGCGGAACCACCACGACCGGGCGGCGGGCCCGGCGCAGCAGCCGGGCCGAGACGCCGCCCAGCAGCACCCGGCGGGCCGGGCCGTAACCGCGGGAACCGCAGAACAGCACGTCCACCTCGGCCAGCCCGGCCAGGGTCTCGACCACGTCGCCGCTGATGATCCGCCAGTCCGCGTCGGCGGCCGGCACGCTGGCCACCGCCGCCGCCAGCGACTGCTCGTAGGTCTCCCGGGCGGTCTCCAGCAGCACCCGCTCGGCGTCGTGCAGGAACGGCAGCGGCGAGATGCCCTCGGCGACCACGGTGTAGAGCCGCAACCGCGAACCGGTGCCGGCGGCCAGCCGGGCCGCCTCGGCGAGCGCGGCCCGTCCGTCGGGGGTGTCGACGTAGGCCACCCCGATCAGCCCCAGGCCGCCCGGCGGCTCGACCAGATCGCCGGGGACGACGGCGATCGGGCACGAGCTGCCGGCGAGCAGGCGCTCGGCGGTGCTGCCGAGCGCCTCCCGGCCCGAGCCGACGACGACCACCGACGCCTTGGTCTGCTCGGCCAGGTCGTGCAAGCCGTGCGCGGCCGACGACGAGGCGATCAGCCGGTAGTCGGCGGCGGTGTCGCCGAGTTGCCCGCGGGCCTCGTCGAGCGCCTGCTGGGCGGCCCGGTGCCGGTCGGCCACCCATTCGGCGTCGACCCGGCCGGAGCCGAGCGGGGCCGGTGCCGGGTGGACGACCGCGACGACGAGCGGCACGCCGAGTGTGTCGGCGGCCCACCGCCCCAGGGCGAGGGCACCCGGTCCGGGTGCCCCGGCGATGACCGGCCCGGTCACGGCCGATCACCGCCCGGCTCGGCGCTCCCCGCACGCCCGGTCGCCTCGCCCGGCTCGGCGGATCGGCCCGGCTCGGCGGACGGGTCGGGGTCGGCGGACGGGCCGGGGTCGGCCGGAGTGTTCGGGTCGGCCGGGCTGTCCTGGTCGCGGGCCCAGACCGGGGTGCTCTGCGGCTCGGTGCGCAGACGCGAGTTCCGGTAGCCGTACAGCGCGTAGATCAGGATGCCGATGAGCAGCCAGACCCCGAACCGCACCCAGGTCTCCCAGGGCAGGTCGCTCATCAGGTAGACGGCGAAGGCCACCCCGATGATCGGCAGCACCGGCGACCACGGCACCCGGTAGGGCCGGGGCATCTCCGGTCGCGTCCGGCGCAGGATGATCACGCCGACGTTGACGAGCACGAACGCGAACAGCGTGCCGATGTTGACGAGCTCGACGATGGTGCCCAGCGGCACCAGCGCGGCGAGGATCGCGATGAGCACGCCGAGGCCGATGGTGAGCTTGGCCGGGGTGCCGTACCGCTGGTTGACGGTGGCCAGCCGCTGCGGCATCAGGCCGTCGCGGCACATCGCGAAGAAGATGCGGGTCTGGCCGTAGAAGATGACCAGAACGACGCTGGTGATCGCGACGACGGCGCCGAGCGACAGGATGCCGGCCGCCCAGCTGATGCCCGCACCCTGGTCCAGGGCCGCGGCCAGCGGCGCGTCGCTGTCCTTCATCTGGTCGGGCGAGGCGATGCCGATGGCACCGACCGCGGTCAGCACGTAGAACAGCGTGCAGATGCCGAGCGATCCGAGGATGGCGATGGGCAGGTCCCGGCCCGGCTTCTTGGCCTCCTCGCTGCCGGTGGAGACCGCGTCGAAGCCGATGAAGGCGAAGAAGATGATCGCCGCCGCCGCGGTCACGCCGTCCGTCCCGTCCGGCGCGAACGGCTTGAAGTTGCCGGTGCCGAAGTTCGCGAACGCCACGACCAGGAAGAACACCAGGACGGCGAGCTTGATCACGACCATGATCAGGTTGGCTCGCGCGCTCTCGGTCACCCCCCGGACCAGCAGGAACGTGATCGCCAGGACGATGAAGACGGCGGGCAGGTTGAACACGCCGCCGTCGGACGGGCTCTTGGCGATGGCGTCCGGCAACTGATAGCCGAACGCGGCGTCGAGGAACGCGTTGAGGTTGCCGCCCCAGCCGACCGCGATGCCGGCGACCGACACGCCGTACTCGAGGATGAGGTCCCACCCGATGATCCAGGCGACGACCTCGCCCAGGGTCGCGTACGTGTAGGTGTACGCGCTGCCGGAGACCGGGATGGACGACGACAGTTCCGCGTAGGACAGCGCCGAGAACGCGCAGGCCACGGCGGCCAGCAGGAAGGACAGGATGACAGCCGGCCCGGCGATGCCGGCGCCCTTGCCGATGACCACGAAGATGCCGGTTCCGATGATCGCGCCGACGCCCATGGCGGTCAGCTGGGTCACGCCGACCGCCTTCTTGAGGCCCTGCCCCTCCTGGGCCGTCTCGGTGATCAGCGAGCGCACGTCTCGGATGGCGAAGATTCCTGGTTTACCCGAAGTTGTTGCCACGGCCACCCACCTCTGTATCGGGGACTACCGATCTCACCTTGTGCCCAGGCTCACACCGTTCGCAACTCGAGAGAGGTACCGGAAACCCATGGCCGCCTGCGGCGTGTGCGATCGTCGTTGTACCGTGAGGCGAACGGGCAGCTCGGGGGCGGCACGCGCTTCTTCGGGGCACAATTCTTCGGGCTCGGTCTCGGGGTACGGGTCTTCAGACAGGGAAGGTGTCGGCGATGGGCGAGGCGGTCATGACGACGCGCCGTCAGGCCGACGGCGCGATCGTGGTCGACGTTCGCGGCAGTCTCGACGCCGCCACCGTCGACGCGTTGCGTGGGTCGCTCGTCGGCACCCTGCAGCGCGACCGCCCGGTCACCATGATCGTCGATCTCACCTACGTCGTGTTCATGGACTCGATGGGCATCGGGGCGCTGGTCACCGGTTACAACACGGCCCGCGAGATCGGCACCCGGTTCGTGCTGCGCAACCCGAGCGAGTTCGTCCACCGCCAGCTGCGCGTCACCGGTCTGGCCGAGATGTTCGGCCTGCCCCCGTCGTCGTCGGCGACGACGTTCACCACCTGATCGTTCCCCGAGCGCTTGCCGCCGATGCCGGTTAATGTGCGGACATGGAACGGGTGGCCGGGGCTTGGTGCGACGGCTCGGCGGTCTGCTTCCGGTTCCCCGATCAAAATCAACAGCTTGCTTCGGTACGGCTGATCTGCCAGTTCCTGGGCTCCCCGGAATTCCGCTACGCGCCCGACCGGCACGGATGGGACCTGCGCCGGCCCCGGCCCGAGACCGCCCGCATCGAGTACAAGCTCGAGCTGACCCACCGCGACGGGCGCCGCGAGACCGTCTGCGACCCGGGCAACCCGCGCCGCGCGCCGGGTGGTTTCGGCGACTCGTCGGTGCTCTGGTGCCCGGACTACCGCGAACCCGACTGGCTGCACCTGCCCACGGCCGACGGGGATTGGCAGGACGTCCGGCTGGCCGCCCCGGCGCTCAAGGCCGAGCTGACCGCCCGGGTGTGGTCCCCGGCCGGCGCCGGCGGGCGGGTGCTGCTTGCCCACGACGGCCCCGACTACGACATGTACGCGGAACTGGGCCGGTTCGCGGCGGCGTCGATCGCGGCCGGCCGGGTCGCGCCCTTCCACCTGGTGCTGCTGCCGGCCGGGGAACGCCTCGAGTGGTACGCGGCTTCCAGCCCGTACGCGAAAAGCCTTGGACTTGAGATCTTGCCGGTGCTCCTCGACCGTCTCGGGGCCTCGGCGCCGATCGTCGGGGCCGGCGCCAGCCTCGGCGCGCTCGCCATGCTGCACGCCCAGCGACGCGCCCCGGAGCGGTTCGCCGGGCTGTTTCTGCAGTCCGGCAGCTACTTCCAGCGCCGATTCGACGCGCAGGAGTCCGGCTTCGCGCGCTACCAGCGCATCACCCGGTTCGTCTCGTCGGTGCTCAAGGCATCGACCGGGCCCGCCATTGCGGCCACACTTACCTGCGGGACCGTCGAGGAGAACCTCGCCAACAACCGGAGCATGGCCGCCGCGCTCCGGGGGCAGGGATACGAGGTGACCTTCGCCGAGAACCGCGACGCACACAACTGGATCGGCTGGCGGGACGCCTTCGATCCGCACCTGACCACGCTGCTGCAGCGAGTGTGGCCGTAGCACTCATCTCCCCGGGAGGACGACGTGGCCGACGTCGAACACACCATCGGACTTCTGCTGGGCACCGAGGACGACTGGCCCCGGGCCTACGAGGCGCTGCTGCGCCGGCTCGGGGTGATCACCGGGCCGGACGGGCGCACCCACCGCACCGTCACCGAACGGGTCACCATCGAGCCGTTCAACCTGCGCGACAAGCCCCGCCACGACCTCGTCATCGACCGGCTCGCCTACTGGTACTACCACCCCCGCGAGTGGCTCAAGAAGATCGCGCTGATGGACGACGTATACCTGCTGAACAGCCCGTTCACGTTCCAGTCGATGGAGAAGCACGCTGCCTACTGCGCGATGATGCGGCTCGGTCTCAAGGTGCCGGAGACGGTGCTGGTCCCGTACAAGAATCCGCTCGACAACAGCCGGTACGCCTACACCTCGGAGCGCTACAACAAGTCCTTCGACCTCGACGCCACCGCCGAGCAGGTCGGCTACCCATTGTTCATGAAGCCCTACGACGGCGGTGCCTGGGTCGGTGTCACCCGCATCCGCAACTCCGACGAGCTGCACGCCGCCTACGACGCCTCCGGCGAACGGCTGATGCACCTGCAGGCCTCGGTCGAGGATTACGAGGTCTTCGCCCGCTCCCTGACCATCGGTCCCGAGACGATGGTCATGAAGTTCCGCCCCGAACAGCCGATGCACGCCCGCTACGAGGTCGACCACGGCTTCCTCACCGCCGACGTGGGGCAGGAGGTGGTCACCATCTCCCGGCTGGTCAACGCGTTCTTCCGGTGGGAGTTCAACAGCTGCGAGTCGCTGGTACGAGGCACCGACGTGCACCCGATCGACTACGCCAACGCCTGCCCCGACGTGGCCGTCACGTCCCTGCACTACTACTTCCCGTGGGCGATGTCGGCCCTGCTGCGCTGGACGGTCTTCTGTGTCGTCACCGACCGCCGCCCCCGCCTGGACACCGACACCGCCCGCTATTTCGCCATCGGCGACTCGGCGATGCCCTATGCCGACAAGCTCGTCGAATACCGCCGCCTGGCCGACGAGTATTTCGACGTCGAGCGCTACGAGGAGTTCTGCGCCAAGCACCTCGCCCACATCGACGGCATCGTCTACGACTGGGTGACCTCGGAGGAGTTCCGCTCCCTGCTGCGCGAGACCGTGCGCGCGACCTACCCCGTCCACGAGCACGAGAAGTTCCTCGGCCACTTCGGCGGCCTGATCGACGCCTGGATCCGCGACCACTCCTGACCCCCGGGAGGCTTCCCTGGACGCCGGCCGACGAGTTTTTGTCGTAGGCCCGGCCTATTGTCGGTCGGGTGCGGATCCGGATCGAGGGGCGAGATCTGCCGGGCGCCCGCGTGGGCCCGGTGGCCGACGAGTTGCGCCTGCGTAACGTGCATGTGGGAGTCCAGCGCAAGTCTGCGGTCGTCGCCCGGGTGCCGGCGTCGGCGCCCCACGCCACGTGGGAGATCGACGTGGCCGGCCGCGAGGTCGACGGGCTGCTCGACGTGGGTGGCCCGTTCGTCCACGGCCGCCCCGGCGCCCGCTTCCTCTACCTGAGCTGGGGCAACGTCTCCGACTCCGGCTTCGAGATGTTCCGCCGGGCCAAGCTGCTGTTCGGCGACATCCCCACCGGCCTCCTGCGCCGGCTCTTCGACGACCCGAGCACCGCCCTGATCGGCACCCTCGGCCTGACCGACCCTCTCGGTGAACCCCGGTGCGCCCGAGTCCGCCCACCCGACATCGTCTGGACCGGTTCCCGATGACCGGCCCACCCCCGCCCGCCCCTGATTCCGCCGTTCTCGGGGCGGGACAAGGAGTTCAGGCTGCTGAGGTTCGAGTTCTGCATGGCTTCGTCGCGCGTGACGGGGCGCTCCTGCTGTGGGGTGAGACCGACAGATCCGACGCCGGCGTGGCCCGCGGGGGGCATCCGTTCGCGCTGCCGGCCGCGCGACTCCCGGTGGGGGAGCGGCGGGCGCCGGCGACGCTCGTGCTGCCGTCGACCAGTGCGGGGCCGCTCTCGTCGCCCCAGCTGGGGCTGGCCCCGAGGCGTGGCAGTCCGAAGTTGCGGCCGTGGCAGGTGCCGGTGGTCGAGGTGCCGTTCGTGGACGAGGATCTCGCGGACGAGTTCGACGGGCGGCGGGCGCCCTCGGTCGGGTGGCTGGTCGAGCTCTGTTCGTTCGCCGCCGACCTGGTGCGGCGGGGGCGGGTCCTGCCGGCCGTGCTGCCCGCCGGGCCGGTGGCCCGCTGGCGGCCGGTGCTCACCGGGTTCGACGCGATCCACCACGCCGACCTGCTTCGCCGCATGCCGGCGGCCTGCCGGGCCGAGCGGGCCCGGGTCGGTGACGTGGCGGGGCTGCCGGCGGCCGACACACTGGCGGCGGCGGCTCTGCACCGGCTCGTCGACGGGCTCGTCCGGACCCGGCTCGCGCTCGCCGGGGTGCGGATCGGGGACGGGTGGCTGGCCGCGCTCACCGGGGAGCCGGAGTTCACGGCGGCCCCTGCGCTGGCCGATGACCTGGCCGAGAAACTGGACGCCTGGCATGCCGACGCCGCGTCCGGGGCGGCGGTCCGGCTCTGTTTCCGGCTCAGCCATCTGGCGGAGCTGGCGGACGAGCCGGACGCCACCGATCCCGTGCCCCGGCCGGCCGGTCGGGACGGGTGGCTGCTCGAGTTCCTGCTGCAGGCGGTCGACGAACCCAGCGCGCTGGTCGCGGCGGCCGACATCTGGCAGGACGAATACGCTCCGCTGCGGCGCTGGACCCGGCATCCGCAGGAGCGCCTGCTCGCCGCTCTCGGCCGGGCCGCCCGGCTCTATCCGGATCTCGGGCAGGCGCTGCGGGTGCCGCGGCCGGTCGACATGGTGCTCGACACGGTCGAGGCGCACACGTTCCTCAGCCACGCGCTGACCTTGGCGGAGGCCGGCTACGGCGTGCTGCTGCCGACCTGGTGGCGCGAGCAGCAGAGTCTGACCCTCGCCCTGGAGCTGCGCGAACGGGACCCGGTCGCGCCGGTGCTGCGGGACGAGGCGGCCGACCTCGCGCACCTCGTCGACTATCAGTGGGGGCTCGCACTCGGCGGGCGGGTGCTCACCGAGGCCGAGTTGGTCGACCTCGCCCGCGCCCAGGTCTCGCTGGTGCGGCTGCGCGGGCGCTGGGTTCATCTCGATCCCGAGCGGCTGGCGGCGGGGCTGAAGTTCCTGGAGCGCGGCGGCGGGTCGATGACCGCGGGCCACGCGCTGAAGATGATCCGGCTGCTGCCGCCCGAGGAACTGCCGCTGCCGGTCACCGCGGTCGGTGGCAAGGGCTGGCTGGCCGACCTGCTGTCCGGCGAGCTCGATCGACGCCTGGAACTGCTGCCCCAACCCGAGGGGCTGCGCGGCGAGCTCCGCCCGTACCAAAGGCGGGGTTTTTCCTGGCTCGCCTTTCTCGACTCGCTCGGGCTGGGCGCCTGCCTCGCCGACGACATGGGTCTCGGCAAGACCGTGCAGCTGCTGGCGTTGCTGCTGCACCGGCGCTCCGGCCCGGCGTTGCTGATCTGCCCGCTGTCGGTGCTGGGCAACTGGCAGCGGGAGGCGGCCCGGTTCGCGCCGTCGCTGACGGTGCGGGTGCTGCACGGGGGTGAGAAGCCGTCGTTCGTCGGCGCCGACCTGGTGCTCACGACCTATGCGACGGCCCTGCGCGTGACCGACGAACTGGCGGCTTTCGGCTGGGATCGGGTCGTGCTCGACGAGGCGCAGCACGTCAAGAACAGCACCGGGGCGATGGCCAAGGCGGTGCGCCGGCTTCCGGCCCGGGTGCGGATCGCCTTGACCGGTACGCCGGTGGAGAACCGCCTCGCCGAGCTGTGGTCCATCCTGGACTTCGTCAACCCGGGGCTGCTCGCCTCCGCACACACGTTCCGGGCCCGGTTCGCGGTGCCGGTGGAACGCTACGGCGACGAGGAGGCCGCCGCCCGGCTGCGGGCCGCCACCCGGCCGTTCCTGCTGCGCCGCGTCAAGTCCGACCCGGCCGTCATCACCGACCTGCCCGACAAGCGGCAGGTGCGACACCTGTGCGGGCTCACCACCGAGCAGGCCACGCTCTACCGGGCGGTGCTCGAGGACATGAAGGCGCGGCTCGGCGAATCGCGCGACAAGTGGAACAAAGGCATCGTGCTGGCCGCCATGACCAAGCTCAAACAGGCCTGCGTGCACCCGGCTCTGCTCCTGGGCGACGGCTCGCCGCTGCCCGGCCGCTCCGGCAAGCTCGAACGGCTCGAGGAGATCCTCGACAGTGCGCTCGCCGAGGGGGAGAGCGTGCTCTGCTTCACCCAGTTCGCCAAGTTCGGTGCCATGCTCACCCCCCACCTGGCGGCGAGGTTCGGGGTGCCGGTCCGCTATCTGCACGGCGGCACCACCCGCGCCGACCGGGACGACATGGTCGCGGCTTTCCAGGAGGACCAGCGGCCCGGCGTGTTCGTGCTGTCGCTCAAGGCCGGCGGCACCGGGCTCAACCTGACCGCCGCCAATCACGTCGTGCACGTCGACCGGTGGTGGAACCCGGCCACCGAGGCGCAGGCCACCGACCGCGCGTTCCGCATCGGGCAGCGGCGGGACGTGCAGGTGCACACCCTCGTCTGTCTCGGCACCGTCGAGGAGCGCATCGACCGGCTGCTCGTCGACAAGGGCGTGCTCGCCTCCCGCGTGGTCGGCAACGGCGAGGGCTGGCTCACCGCGTTGGACACCGCTGAGCTGAGGGAACTGATGCGTCTCGAACCGGAGGCGGTCGTTGACTGAGCGGTTCTCGGTCGAGTTCCTCGGCACGTTCGAGTCGTTGCGGATGGGGCCGACCTTCGCGCGCGGCCGCCGTGACGAGCGGGCCGGGCACGTCCGGCAACTGACCATCTCCGGCTCGCTGGCCGTGGCCCTGGTGCGCGGGCCCGACGACGCGGCGGCGTTCCGGTCGCGGATCGCGGTGCGGTCCTTCGGCGCCTCCGAGTGGGCGCGGGTCGAGCAGGATCTCGTCGCCGAGGCCCGATATGCCGCCGACCTGCTGGGTGGGCGGATGCCCGACGGGATCGGCGCGGTGTTCGCGGCGGCCGGCCTCAGCCTGCTGCCGTTGTCGCTGGACGAGGTCGCGATGGATTGCACCTGCGAGCGGTGGCCGATGCCGTGTGTGCACCTCGCCGCGACCTGCTACGCCCTGGCCCGCTCGTTCGAGGAGGACCCCTTCGGGGTGTTCACCTGGCGCGGGCGCTCCCGCGACGAATTGTTGTCTCACCTGCGAGAACTGCGTGCGGCCGCATTCGAAAATGATCAAAATGCACCGGATTCCGGGACTTATCCGGATGAAAATTCGGAAAGGGCCGACGAGGAGCTCGGCGTGTCGGCCGAATTCTGGGGCGGATCGCCCGCTCCGAGCGCGCCGGCAAGCGGCCGACCCGGGGCTGTGAGCAGGCCGGATGCGCTATTGGATCAGTTGGATCCACCCCATCTGGCACACGCGGGACGACCGCTTGTCGACCTCCTGCGCCCGGCCTACAGGGCCCTGCCCGAAGCGTAGCCAGAGTGAGTTTTTCCACCATCGGGTTACACGGCGCGGATCTGCGCCGTGACAATCCGTGGCTGTGTTCTCCTTGTCAGGACAAATCGTTTGTCAGGAGAAGGTGTGAAATGAACCGATTTACCCGGATTCTTACGATGGCTGGCCTCGGGCTGGTGACGGGTGTGACGATGGCAGCGGGTCCGGCTATGGCCACGACCAGCAGCGATCAGGGCACGGCGAAGTCGGGTAACAGCGTCGGCGAGCAGCGTCGCTGGGGCGACCGAGTGGTTGATGTCTTCCGTACCTACCGCGCTTGTGACCGCGCGGGCGAGTACGGCGAGGACCGCGGCTACTGGGACGACTACGACTGCTACCGGACCATCAACCGCGGCCGTGGCGGCTACGTGCTGGTTGTGGAAGAAGACAACTGGGGCCACGGCTGGGGCGGCCGCTTCCCGAGCAGCTGGGGCAACGACTGGCGCCCCTACCCGGGTGGGTTCTTCCCGGGTATCCGGCCGGGTGGCTTCTGGCGTCCGGGTGGTTTCCCGGTCGTCGGGCGCCCGATCGGTGGCTTCCCGATCGGTGGCTTCCCCATCGGTGGTCGCCCGATCGGCGGCTTCCCGGGTGGCTTCCCGAACGGTGGTCCCCAGACCGGCAACAACGGCCCCGTGATCACGCCCGGTCAGGGCCCTGTGATCCCGGGCGGTCTGGGCAACCTCCCGCCGATGCCGAAGACCGCTAGCTAGTTCCTCGCACCATCCGATGAGCCGCACCCCCGCCAGGGGTGCGGCTCATCGCCTTCACCAGGCGACCGGGGCGTAGTCCTTGAGGAAACAGCCGTACAGATCCTCGCCCGCCTCGCCGCGCACGATCGGGTCGTAGACCCGGGCCGCCCCGTCCACCAGGTCGAGCGGGGCGTGGAAGCCCTCCTCGTGCAGCCGCATCTTCGTCGGATGCGGGCGCTCGTCGGTGATCCAGCCGGTGTCCACGCTCGTCATCAGGATGCCGTCGGCGAACAGATCGTCGGCACTGGTGCGGGTGAGCATGTTCAGCGAGGCCTTCGCCATGTTCGTGTGCGGATGGCCGGCACCCTTGTAGCCGCGGGCGAAAATGCCCTCCATCGCCGACACGTTCACCACGTACCGGCGCTTGAACATGGATCGGGTCATTGCCGGCCGCAGGCGGCTGACCAGGATGAACGGCGCCGTGACGTTGCACAGCTGCACTTCCAGGAGTTCGAGGGCGTCGACCTCGTGGACGCGATCACTCCAGCTGTTCGTCGGGGTCGTGTCGGGCACCAGGCCGCCGGCGTCGATCGCGACCGAACGCGCGGTCAAGGCCATCTCGGTGATCTGCTGCGGCGTCAGCGTCGTGCCGCCCTGGGTCAGCGCGGCGGCGGGGGAGGCCCCGGCCGTACCGAAATATTCCAGTTCCGGCAGCGGCCCGTCGGGCAGCGCTTCCTTCTCGGCGGCCGCGATGGCCGAGTACGAGCCCGGCGTGCGGCGTACCGTCTGGGCCGCATTGTTGATCAGGATGTCCAGCGGGCCGCGGGCCGCGACCGACTCGGCAAGCGCCACCACCTGGGCGGGATCCCGCAGATCGAGGCCGACCACCCGCAGTCGGTGCAGCCAGTCGCCGCTGTCCGGCATGGCGGCGAAGCGGCGTACGGCGTCGTGCGGGAACCGGGTCGTGATGGTCAGGTCGGCACCGTCGCGCAGCAGGCGAAGCGCGATGTACATGCCGATCTTGGCCCGGCCGCCGGTGAGCAGGGCCCGCCGCCCGGTCAGATCCGTTCGCGCGTCGCGTTTGGCGTGGTTCTCGGCCGCGCACCGCGGGCACAACTGGTGATAGAACGCGTCGACCACGGTGAACCGCTGCTTGCAGACATAACAGCCCCGCGCCTTCAGCAGCACGCCGGCGGTGGCGCCCCGGGTGTTCGACTTCAGCGGAATGCCCGCCGTCTCGTCGTCGATCCGGCCCGGCGCGCCGGTCGCGGTGGCCTCGGTCACGGCCTTGTCGGCGGCCAGGATCGCGTCCCGGCGGTCCCGGCGGCGCTGCAGTTTCGTCGTCTTGAACAGGGCCGCCGTCGCCCGGCGCAGCGCCACCGCATCGGGGTGCTCGGGTGGCAGCTTCTCCACCTCGGCCATGACGGCCAGACACATCGCTAGCCGCTCCGGGTCCACCCCTGTGCCGGTCATGCCGCTGTTTCCCCTGCTTTCCGCTCGTGACAACTCACCGAGGACTTTACTGAGCCGTGCTGATCGGCCGGTCGGTCGGTGTCCCGAGGGTTTCGCCGCGTGGTCTCGAATGCGGCGGGAATCGCCCGATCCCGGCGGAGTTGCCTCGACGCGGAGATCGTGGTGGTGCGCCGGAGTGGCGGCTCCGGCGGTCCTTGTTCCGGGGGATGTTGCCCTGCTTCGTGCGGCGTTGTCGTCGTTGCTCTCCCTAGCGCGCCGCTACCTTCGCCGCCAGCCGGGGCCGAGTGATGCGGCGGGCCTTGAGTCGCTTGGGGACCACCTCGATGCGTGGTTCCCGCTGCGGATCCAGCTGGGTCATCGAGGACACGACGATGACGGCGGCGAGTCCGTCCTTGAGCATCCGCAGTGCGGCGTCCCAATCACCGCAGATCAAGCCCGCCACCTCGTAGCGCATCGATGCGCAGTAGTCGAGGCAGCGCGCGGCATGGACGTCGAACCGGTCCGGCTGCACGAAAATTACTGCGTTGGGCACTGTGACCATCTCCCTCACCCGGTCGCCTGTTCGCGAGCAAAGTCACCTAATCGTGTTGGACACCGCTTGCACATCCGCCGATCCGGACAGCACCTGACCGCGAATCCGGCACTTCGACGACCATCTGTCGGTTATGGACCACCCATCCGGTCAATTTCCGATAACCGTCAGCTACTTGTCGCCCAGCATGCATTTGATTCGGTCCTGGAAATAACAGGCCCTTGACCACGAACGCTCACCCCGGAACGCGCGGGGCCGCCGCCCACGGGCGGCGTCGCCCCGGACAACCGCCTCCGGTCCCGGATTCGGCCCCCTGCCACCTCGGCCGAAGCGTGCAAGTGGGCTGCGTCTCGCTCGAAGCGTCAGGACGTTCGTCACGTCCGACCTGACAGCACGGATCTAGCCCGAGGGCTGAAGCTAGGGTGGGTGGGACGAACCGAGCACGTTCAGGGGGAAACATATGGAGCTGCGGACCGACCTGGTCGAAGACCTGATGGGGCGCTTCCCCGACGTGCCGAGAGAAGCCGTCATCAAGGAGGATCTGCTCCGCGGTGGGCTGGCCTTCGACGACACGGCGCTCACCGACAACGAGAACGGCGACGTCAAGCCCAAGTCGTACTTCATCTTCTCGTTCGATCACCGCACGCTGCCCGAACTCGGCACCGCCGCGTTGCGCCGCCCGCCGGAGGAGATCGTCCTCACCGGTGGGCCCTACGAGCTTCGGCGCACCGTGGTGTCGGTGCGGATCAACCCCGACTCGCCCTACCGCGTGGCGGCCGACGACGACGGACGGCTGAAGCTGTTCCTCGACGGGCGGGAGATCGCCGACGTCGGGCTGCCGCCGATGCCGGAGTACTACCGGCACACCCTGGCCAACGGCAAGCAGGTCATGGAGGTCGCCCCGACGATTCAGTGGGGATACCTGATCTACCTGACGGCCTACCGCCTGTGCCAGTACTTCGGGGCGACCGAAGAGTGCCAGTACTGCGACATCAACCACAACTACCGCCAGCACAAGGCGGCCGGGCGTCCCTACACCGGGGTGAAGCCCGTCGACGAGGTCCTCGAAGCGCTCGAGATCATCAACAAGTACGACACCGCCCGCGCCTCCACGGCGTACACCCTCACCGGCGGCAGCATCACCCGCAAGGTGGACGGGCTGGCCGAGGCCGACTTCTACGGCCGTTACGCGCAGGCCATCGAGGAGCGCTTCCCCGGCCGCTGGATCGGCAAGGTGGTAGCGCAGGCCCTCCCACGGGAGGACGTCCAGCGCTTCAAGGACTACGGCATCCAGATCTACCACCCCAACTACGAGGTGTGGGACAAGTACCTGTTCGAGCTCTACTGCCCGGGCAAGGAGCGCTACGTCGGCCGCGAGGAGTGGCACCGCCGCATCCTCGACTCGGCCGAGATCTTCGGCCCCCGCAACGTCATCCCGAACTTCGTGGCCGGCGTCGAGATGGCCGAGCCGTTCGGCTTCAAAACCGTGAGCGAGGCCATCGACTCCACCGCCGAGGGCCTCCAGTACTTCATGTCCCGCGGCATCACCCCCCGCTTCACCACCTGGTGCCCCGAGCCGACGACCCCCCTCGGCAAGACCAACCCCCACGGCGCGCCGCTCGAATACCACGTGCGCCTGCTCCAGACGTACCGCCAGGTGATGGAAGCCAACGGCCTGACCAGCCCGCCCGGCTACGGCCCGCCCGGACCCGGCCGCGCTGTCTTCTCGGTGAGCTCCTTCATGGACAGCCTTCCCCCCAAGGACGACATCTAGGGGTACGCCACACCCCTCCACCAACCGCAAGCCGGCAGTCACCCTGCCGCGCATGCCCAGCCCCGCCCCGAGGGCGCCCCCGTCCTGCACGCGGGGTCGCCCCTGGGGTGCCCGAGCCCGATCCCGTGTGGCCCGCTGCGCCACCCAAGCGGGTCCCCGTCGGGCGCTGCTCCGTCAGTCCCAGCCCGCGTGGCCGATTGCCGCCCACGCGGGCTGCTCGGGCTGCTCGCCGTCAGTCCAGCCCGGGTGCTGTGTGCCCGTCCGGCGAGGTCCCGATTCGCTTGCCCGCTGCCACCGACGCCGTTCGCCCTGGGTGCTTCCGTCAGCCCAGGCCCCGCGCAGGCAGTCGCTCCCCTATAGCCGAAATAGCGTGATACTTCCGGGTGATTGCGAGCGTTGCTGCCGCGCTCAACGGCTCGCCAGTCCCCGAGACCGACCTCTTCATGGCCGCGACCCGTCCGTGGGCCGCGACCTGCCCGCTCTATGACGTGGAAGCCCCAGTGAGGCGGCCCCCCCTCTCATGAAATCGGCCCCGCGTACGTGCGAGATCCCTTTTGCGGTGAAGAAGGAGCCTTCGAGCGCCCCGGCCACCCCTTTTTCCTGGAAGACGTGCAGGACGCCGTCGCGTCGAGCCCGATTCGCCCATTTTGGCCGCTCATCTTGCCGCCCCGCTCCGAGTTCGGGCCGTTCTGGGACTGTGCGGGCGCTGTTCGCCATGCCGAACCCGCCTGCGACCCGGCGCCGCCCCGCCACGCGCCGCCCGCCCCGCGCCGCCCCGCCCCGCGCCGCCCCGCGCCGCCCCGCCCCGCCACGTGCCGCCCCGCCCCGCGCCGCGCCGCCCCGCGCCGCCCCGCGCCGCCCCGCCACGCGCCGCCCCGCGCCGCGCCGCCCCGCGCCGCCCC
>NZ_BOMM01000066.1 GCF_016862195.1 Paractinoplanes ferrugineus
CCGCCCCGCGCCGCGCCGCCCCGCGCCGCCCCGCGCCGCCCCGCCACGCGCCGCCCCGCGCCGCGCCGCCCCGCGCCGCCCCGCCCCGCCCCGCCCCGCCCCGCGCCGCCCCGCGCCGCCCCGCCACGCGCCGCGCCGGAACACGCCGCCCCGCCACGCGCCGCGCCGGAACACGCCGCCCCGCGCCGCCCCATGCCGCGCCGCGCCGCGCCGCGCCGCCCCGCGCCGCCCCGCGCCGCGCCGCCCCGCGCCGTGACGGCCCGCGCCGTGACGGCCCGCGCCGTGACGGCCCATGCCGCGCGGGGCCGCGCTGGGGCGGGCGCCGGCGGGATGCCGGGAAGGGAAGCGGAATGCGTCTCATCATTTGTCATCTCATTGACGGGCTTCGTGATGACGGGCAGTGTTGGGGCGTTCGCCCACTGTGGAGATGCCGATGAAGGTCGCTGTGGATACCAGCCTCTGCATCGGGTCGGGGACGTGCGCGCTGACGGCGCCCGCGGTTTTCGATCAGGATGCGGATGAGGCATTGGTCGTTGTGCTCGATGGGGCGCCGCCGGAGCGGGAGCGGGAAGCGGTTGAGCTTGCCGTGCAGAGTTGCCCGGCGGCGGTGATCCGGATCCTGGAGTAGGTGGGTCCGGCATGCGGCATGCGGGGGAGACTGAGGTGTCGCTGGTTCTGGTGGCGGCAGAGATGTTCGGGCGGGATGGGTACGCGGCGACCTCGCTCGACGGGGTGGCGGCGGCGGCCGGGGTCAGTCGTGGGGCGGTCTATCACCATTTCGGCACGAAGTCTGCGCTCTTCCGGGACGCTCTGGTCGATCAGCAGCGGCGGCTGGCGGAGCGGTTCGCCGCGGCGTCGTCGGTGCGGGTGGGGTGGGATGCCGTACGGGCCGGCTGCGCGGTGGTGCTCGACGCCTATCTTGACCGGTCGCTGCGCCGGCTGTTGCTGATCGACGGTCCGGCCGTGCTGGGCTGGCAGGAGGTCCGGTCGATCGAGGACGGGTTCGCCGGCGAGTTGTTGCGGCGTGGGCTGCAGCGAGCGGGCGACGAGGAGGATGTCGAGGCGCGGCTGGCCGTGCTGCGGGGGGCGCTCGTCGAGGCGGGTCTGCTGCTCGCCCGGGACGAGGATGCGCTGCCCGCGCTGACCCGGGAGATCGAACTGCTGATCAGCATGTTCGAGCGAAACCCGACTCCGGCATAGCTTTTCATCTACTCGAAACAAAACTACAGTCGTCGATGTGTGGGAGCGCTCCCAACACTCACCTCCCCAGCAGGAGTGCAAATGCGACGACGAGGAATTGCCCTGGCGGTGGCCGGTTCGGTGGCCAGTGCCGGACTGATCGTGGCGGCGGCCTCCACCGCGTCCGCGGCCACCGCTTGCGCCGTGGTCTACACCGCCAACTCGTGGAGTGGTGGCTTCACCGCCGACGTCAAGGTCGTCAACAACGGCTCCCCGGTCTCGTCCTGGACCGTGGCCTGGTCGTTCGGCGGGAACCAGAAGGTCACCAGCGCCTGGAACGCGAGCGTCACCCAGTCGGGCACCGCGGTCACCGCGACGAACGTCGCCTGGAACGGCAACCTCGGCACCGGCGCCTCGGCGAGCTTCGGTTTCCAGGGCACGTTCACCGGCAGCAACCCGATCCCGATCGCGTTCACCCTGAACGGGGTCGCCTGCGGGGACCAGCCGACACCGCCGCCGACCACCCCGGCCACGACCGCGCCGACCACCCCGCCCACGACGACGCCGACCACGCCGCCGACCACCGGGCCGACGACCCCGCCCACGACCCCGCCGACCTCCACCCCGCCACAGAACTGCGGGACGGCCGCGGCCTGCGAGGGTTTCGAGGCACAGACCGGCACCGCGCCGAGCGGTAACTGGTCGATCAGCACGCCGGACTGTTCGGGGGCCGGCACCGCCACGATCGACCGGACCACGGCGCACTCCGGCAGCACCTCGTTGAAGATCAACGGTGCCGAGGGCTACTGCAACCACGTCTTCGCCAAGAACACCGCGATCTTCGGTACGACGAGCACGGTCCGGTACGTCCGCTACTGGGTGCGGCACACCACCGCCCTGCCGGCGTCGCACGTCACCACGGTGGCGATGACCGACTCCCGCGACGGCAACAAGGACCTGCGGTTCGGCGGGCAGAACGGGGCCCTGCAGTTCAACCGGGCCTCGGACGACGCGACCCTGCCCGAGCAGAGCCCGGCCGGCGTGGCGCTGTCCACCCCGCTGCCCACGAACACGTGGAACTGCGTCGAGTTCAAGGTCGACGGCGGCAACGGCACGATCGAGACCTGGCTCAACGGAACCTCGGTCCCGGGCCTGCTCGAGGACGGCACGCCCACCCACGACATCGACAGCCAGTGGCTCAACAAGACCTGGCGGCCCGCCCTCACCGACCTCAAGCTCGGCTGGGAGAGCTACGGCCAGGGCACCGACACCCTCTGGTACGACGACGTGGCGGTGAGCGCGACGCGAAACGGCTGTTGACGAATTGTTGCCGGGCCGGCCCGGGGAAACCCACCATGGAAGCCATGCGGATCGTGCACCTGGGCCTCGGGAACTTCTTCCGGGCCCACCAGGCCTGGTACACGTCGGTCGCGCCGGAGTCGCGGGACTGGCCGATCGCGGCTTTCACGGGGCGGTCACCCGAGGCGGCCCGGCAACTGAACGCCCAGAACGGCAGATACACGCTTCTCGTACGGGGTCCGGAACGTGACGAGGCGCAGATCATCGGGACGGTGGACACCGCGTACGCGGCGAATGACCATCAGGCGTGGCAGGCGCACCTCGCCTCGCCCCGCACGGCGCTGGTGACGTTGACGGTGACCGAGGCTGCCTATCTTCGCGAATCGGGCGGCGGTCTGGCCGAGAGCCGGGCCGCCGCCGACGTGTCCGCCTGGCTGCACGGCGAGCCGGTGCGGAGCGTGCCGGGCCGGCTGACGGCCGGGCTGGCCGAGCGGCGCCTGTCCCGAGGCGGACCGATTGCGATCGTGCCGTGCGACAACCTGCCGGCCAACGGGGAGGCGGTCGCGAGGGTGGTTCTCGACTTCGCCTCGCTCGCCGAGCCCGCGCTGGTGCCCTGGATCAGGGACAACGTGTCGTTCGTGTCGACGATGGTCGACCGGATCACCCCGCGCACCACCGCCGGCGACCTTGAGGCGGCGGCCTCGCTGACCGGTTTCGACGACGCGATGCCGGTCGTCACCGAGCCCTTCACGGAGTGGGTGCTCGACGGGGTCTTCCCGGCGGGAAGGCCCGGCTGGGAGGCCGGCGGGGCCCGGTTCGTCTCCGACATCACCGCGCATGAGCAGCGGAAACTCTTGCTGCTCAACGGTGGTCACTCGCTTTTGGCGTACGCCGGGAGTGCGCGCGGCCACCAGACCGTTGCCGACGCCGTCGCCGACCCGGACTGCCTCGCCTGGCTGACGCAGTGGTGGGCGGAGGCGAGCCGTTACGTGCCGCTCCCGCCGGACGAGATCATGGCCTACCGGCAGGCGCTGCTGGTCCGCTTCTCGAACGGGCGCATCCGGCACACCCTCGCGCAGATCGCCGCCGACGGTTCCCAGAAGATCCCGATCCGGGTCGTCCCGGTCCTGCGCGGCGAGGTCCGGGCCGGCCGCCTCCCGGTCGGCGCGATCCGGGTCCTGGCCTCGTGGATCGGCCATCTTCGCGGGGCCGGCGCCCCGGTCGACGACGCGGGGGCGGCCCTGTTCGTCGAGCGCGCGGGGAACGTACGCGATCTGCTTGCTCTTCTTGCTCCTGATCTTGCGACGAACGAGGCGCTGGTGGCCGCGATCGAGGAAGCCACCCGTTAGGCCGTGGTCAGGCGCACCTCGGTGAACGCGCGGAGCACGAACGTCGGGCGGTGCACCGGCTCGGCGGCGAGCCGGAGCGTCGGGGCGTGGTCGAGCAGGGCGCGCAGGGCCGCCCGCAGCTCGATGCGGGCGAGCGGGGCGCCGAGACAGAAGTGCAGGCCGGCGCCGAAGCCCAGATGCGGGTTGGGGTCGCGGGCGAGGTCGAAGCGGTCGGGCTCGGCGAACACAGCCGGGTCGCGGTTGGCCGCACCGAGCAGGGCGGCGACCTGTCCACCCGCGGGAATCGGGACGCCGGCGATCGTGACGGGTGCGGCCGCCGTGCGTACGAAAAGGTGCAGTGGCGGGTCGTAGCGGATCATCTCCTCGATCGCGGTCGCCTCCAGGCCGCGGTCCGCGCGTAGCCGGGCCAGTTGGGCCGGCTGCTTCAGCAGGGCGACCACACCGCCGCCGAGAGCGTTCACCGAAGCCTCGTGACCGGCGTTGAGCAGCAGGATCGCGGAGGCGACCAGTTCGTCGCCGGTGAGGCGGTCGGTGCCGTCCCGGGCCGCGACCAGGTCACTGAGCAAGCCATCGGTCTGCCGCGTCGCCAGGTGACGGACGTAGTCGGCGAAGTCCCGGCAGGCCTCCAGGGCGGCCTCCTCGGCGGCCGTCGTGCGGGAGACCTCGTACATCTTGACTATCGCGGCGGACCACGGCCGAAGCTTGTGGCGGTCCGGGCGCGGGACGCCCAGCAGCTCGGCGATCACCGTGACGGCCAGCGGTTCGGCCAGCTCGGTGAGCAGGTCGAAGGTGTCCCCGGCGGCCTCGAGCAGGGCGGTCGCCTCGGCGGCGACGGCCGGGCGCAGCCGCTCCACGTGACCGCGGCCGAACGCCTTCGCCACCAGCGAGCGCAGCCGGGTGTGATCGGGCGGCTCGTTCTCCATCATCTGGTTGCGGTGCAGCAGGTTGAACGGCTCCCACCACTCGGCCGGCTCCCGGTCCCGCCAGAACCGCCCCAGCCGCCGGTCGCGGAGCACGGCGTCGGCGGCGGCATGGCTCGCGGCCAGCCACATGCCGGTCGGCTCGTGCCGGCTGACCGGCGCCTGCGACCTCAGCTCGGCCAGCGCCGGATAGGGGTCGCGCAGAAAATCCGGGTCCTCGAAGTCGATCACCTGAAGCACCGTAGCCGGACGCGCCCCGCGGACGCGCCCGGCGCCTCGTCACGCGGCCGAGCCCACCCAGACGTACGTCTGCGGCGCGACCGAGACCGACGTGCGGAACAGCGACTCGACCCGGGCCTTCTCGGTCGAGCTCGGGTTCGCGTTGGTGCACGCGACCGGGGCACTGCTGCCCGACATGAGGTCCGAGCAGAGTCCGGTCCGGTTGTCCGGCAGCCCGAGGATGTGCCCGAACTCGTGGGCGGCGATCCGTGGCTTGTAGTAGCCGTCGTTCACCGCTTCCCGGCCCATGTACCAGCGTCCGTTGCCCAGCGACGTCGAATAGGTGCGCGGCCAGCCGTTGTCGGCGTACACCCGGATGTTCACGGTGTGCCCCGACGTCCAGGGCTGCAGCTTGACGTTGGCGACCGAGGCGTTCCAGATCTGCGCGCCTTGATCGACGACCGACTTGAACTCCTGCGCCTGACTGGCGTCGTAGTACAGGATCCGGGCCGCCGCCGAAGCCGCCGACGCCGAGACGACCTGCACGCCGACAAGCGCGAACACGGCGACCAGAGCGGCCGCCCACCTTCGCAGAAGCATCTTCGTCCTCCCAGGGGGGTTGGGGGTATCTGCCTGACACCCTATGAAGACAAAGAAGATCATCAATCTAGTACGGCCATATCAGTTGCCCTCTCCCGCCGATACGATGCCGCTCCGCGAAGGCCGGCGCCTCATGGCCGGCGTCGTCGACGGACCGTTTCCCCGGAGACCCCCAGGTCCGCCCGAGCGGAGTCGTAGAAGGCCGTTCTCGCGTCGTTCGACTCCTCCCGCGCCGCCATCCATTCGTCCAGGTCGAGGCCGTCCGAACTTGCCACGTGCTGCATCTGCCAGATCGATTCATGCCAGCGGCGGGCGGCGGAGATGGTGGCTTCCGAGCCGAGCAGCAGGACGGTCTCCCACTTCACCGCTCGAATCATGCTCACTCGCGACATCTCCGCGCTGACCTCCTCCAAGGTCATGTCCGGTCCGAACGCGGGGAGCCCTCGACAATGCGCGAAGTGCATCGTCCACTGATAGGTCTCCTTGACCGCGCTGCCGTATTCCGCGTACGCCAGGGACTGCTTTTCGCTTCGCCTGAGGTCTCGATCTCTTCGCCATTTCGAGCGCTCGTTCGCGGACGACGTCAGATAGGAGGCGAGAGCGCCGATCGCGACGCCGGCGAGGGTGGGAATCTGCTGCCACACTTGATCCACTTAGCCCGCTTTCGGCCGGGGAGTCCGATCCTAGGCAGGAGTTGCAAGGGGCTTGAGGTGGAGTGCACTCCAGCTTCTAGGGTCAGTTCCCAGAGGCTACGAAGGGACATGACTGTGCAGACCAGGGATTTCGGCCGGCTCGGGCCGATCAGCGCGCTGACCCTCGGCGGCGGGGGCATCGCCGGCGTCTGGGGGCGGACCGACCGGGCGGAAGCCGTCGCCACCGTCCGCGCCGCCATCGACGGCGGCATCACGATGCTCGACCTCGCGCCCAGCTACGGCGTGGACGCCGAGTCGGAGCGGGCGGCCGGCGAGGCGCTGCGGGGGCACGCCGCCGACCACGTGCTGGTCACGTCCAAGGTGCAGGTGCCGGACGACGAGGGAGACTTCGCCGGGCGGATCGGCCGCAGCCTGCGGGCCAGCCTCGACCGGATCGGTCGCGCTCACCTCGACCTCTTCGTGCTGCACACGCAGCTGCGACCGCGGGACGGCGGTGAGCCGCTGAGTGACAAGATCGGCTGGCCGCAGTACGAGGACGAGGTCGTACCCGAGTTGGAGCGGCTACGCCAGGCCGGCCTCATCCGCGCCTGGGGTATCACCGCGGTCGGCCACCCGGACAGTGTGCTCGCGGCCCTGCGGAAGGCACCCCGGCCGGACGCCGCCCAGGTGATCATCAACCCGCTGGACATGTCCGGCGACATGTGGCCGTGGGGCGACGTACCCACCGCCAACGACGAGATCCGCCGGACCGCCAACGACAACGACATCGCGGTCATCGCCATCCGCGCCGTCGCCGCCGGCTCACTGACCTCGGCCCTCGACCGCGCCGTAGCCCCGGACCACCCGGCCGCCGTCGACTTCGCCCGCGCGGAGCCGTTCCGCAAACTTGCGGCCGAGATGGGGGAGACCCCCGCATCGCTGGCCCACCGCTACGCCCTGAGCACCCCCGGCGTCGCCACCGTGGTGCTCGGCGTGAAGAACCGTGCGGAGCTGGCCGAGTGCCTCGCCGCCGAGGCGCGCGGCCCGCTGACCCCCGACGAGTTGGCCGCAGTCACCCGCTGACCACACCCGCCGCCTGCCGGGTGCGCGCCGCTCTGCCGGGTGCGTGCCGCTTTGCCGGGTGCGTGCCGCTCTGCCGGTTGCGCGCCGCTCTGCCGGTTGCGCGCCGCTTTGGCGGTTGCGTGCCGCCCTGCCGGGTGCGTGCCGCCCTGCCGGGTGCGTGCCCGCCCTGCCGGGTGCGCCGTCCTGCTGGGTGTGCGCCGCCCTGCCGGGTGCGATGCCCGTTGACGTGCGCTGCCCGGTGCCGCGCGGCGCTGGTCGGCGCGCTGCGCTGGTTAGCGGGTGCGGCGCTGGTCAGCGGGTGCGGCGATGGTCAGCGGCGCCGGGCTGGTTAGCGGCGCCGGGCTGGTCGGCGGTGCGGCGATGGTCAGCGGGTGCGGTGCGGGGTTGGTCGGCGGGTGCGGCGGGTCAGCGGCCGGCCAGGTCCCGGATGGTGTCCATCGCTTTGAGGCGCTCCGCGCCCTTGCCGAGGGCGCCGTCCGGGATGATCAGTTCGGCCAGGCCGATCTCGCGGTATTCGGCGAACGTGTCGGCCAGTTTGGCGGGGGAGCCGCCGATCACCGGTGGGCGGCCGCCGTGATCCGGGAGTTCGCCGTCGACCACGACCAGGGCCTGTGCGGTTCGCTCGATCGTTTTCGGGTCGCGGCCGATGGCGGCGCAGTGCTGGTCGAGCACCTGGGACTTGTGTGCGATCAGCTCCGGCAGGCCCCAGCAATTCCACATGTCAGCGTATTTGGCGACAATTCCCAGCATGCGCTTCTCGCCCTTGCCGCCGATCAGCAGAGGCAACTGCTTCTGCTGCGGTTTCGGTTCCGCGACGGCGTCCACCACCTGGTAGAACTGACCGTCGACAGTGGTGCGGGTCTCCCGCAGCAGACCGGTCATCACCTGCAGCGCCTCTTCGAACTGGTCGAGCAGGCGGCCCGGGCGGGACAGCGTGATGCCGTACTCGCGGTGCTCGTTGATCTGCCAGCCGGCCCCGACCCCGAGGATGAAGCGGCCCCCGCTGATGTGGTCCACGGTCGCGGCCATGTTGGCGAGCACGGCCGGGTGCCGGTAGGTGTTCCCGTACACCAAGGTGCCGATGCGCACTCGCGGAACCACCGCGCCGAGTGCCGCGACCAGCGAACCCGCCTCGAGTACCGGGAATTTCAGGTCGTCGTCGTCATTCGGCATGAAGTGGTCGGCGATATAGACGCTGTCCCATCCGGTGGCGGCGCCGTGCTGGGCCACCTCGAGAATTTCCGTGTACGGCTGATGGGCCCCCGGCCAGATCGCAATGCGCATGATCGGAGCCTACGTGGTGCCCGCCGCCGCCGAGGGCACGGCAAGTGACAGCAGGGCGAGGGCGTCCGCCGACGGCGATCCCGGTGCGGCCTGGAAAACAACGAGCCGCTGTCCATCGTCGACGGTCAACACCTCGGAATTCAGATCCAGGCGTCCGACGGCCGGGTGCGAGAACGAGCGCTGGGTGCCACTTTTGACGCGTACGTCATAGTGCGCCCACAATTCCCGGAAATCCGCATCGACCGCGCCCAATTCCGCCACCAGGTCTTCGGTTTGTGCAGGTGGGACCGTTCGCAGGTGGGCGACGCAATCCTGCGCCATCCGCTGCCACGAGACCACCACCCGTCGGGCATTCGGATGCCGGAATATGTAACGGACGATGTTCCGCCGCCCGCGCGGCCATTCCGACAAGCCGTCGAGCAGCGCCAATCCCTCGGGATTCTCGGCGAGGATGTCGCTTCCGGGCGTCAACACGAAGGCAGGCGCCGGCCGTACGGTCTCGAGCAGCTGCCGAAGCCCGGCCCGAGCCGTCACCGGTGCGGGCCGCCCAACGCCGCCCCGTCGCCCACCGGCAAGCCGACGCAGATGCTCCCGCTCGTCCTCGTCAAGCCGAAGCGCACCCGCGAGCGCATCCAGGACGGCCGCACTCGGATTGCTGTCGCGCCCCTGCTCAAGACGCACGTAGTAGTCGACGCTCACCCCGGCCACCGCCGCAAGCTCCTCCCGCCGGAGCCCCGGCGTCTGCCGCCGCCCACTCCCAGCCGGAAGCCCGACGTCCCCGGGCCCGATCCGCGCCCGCCGACTCCGCAGAAACTCCCCAAGCTCATTCATCCGCTCGAACCCTCCCCTCCTCGCGCCTCGCCCACCCTCCACCACAGCCTCGCGCCGCCCACCAGGTGCCTCCGCCTCGCCGCGACCGTGACGTTGCGCTGCCTGCCCGCCCGGCCGCCCGCTTGCCTCCGCCTCGCCGTGACCATGACGATGCAGTGGCCGCCGTGTGCCTTCGCCCAACTGCGGCCGGGAGCTGTGCCGACCGCCGCGGAATCGGTCGCCGTGTCAGTCTTCCAGCTGGACGGATTCTGAGCCTGGCCCTGTCACTCCTAGGCCCGCGATCCCAGGCCCGCGATCCCAGGCCCGCGATCCCAGGCCCGCGATCCCAGGTTCGCGGTCCCGGGAGGTGCGGTCCCGGGAGGCGCAGTACGAGGAGCTGCGGTCCCGCGAGCATGCCCGGCACGGCCAGGACTAGGACGGCCAGGACTAGTA
>NZ_BOMM01000067.1 GCF_016862195.1 Paractinoplanes ferrugineus
CTCAATGTAGGCGCGGTGCGATGCGTGCGACGGCGTCGGTCACCTGGTTACATGGCGCTGTGCGGCCGGACATCGAATGGCTTGACGATCACGTCATCAGCGGGGTCACCGAATACTCGTTTCGTACCAACTGGTCGGGCCGTCGCGTTCCAGGCGTGTTGTGGCTGCCGCCGCCCGGCTCGGTTGCGGCGCCACTGGTGCTGGTGGGGCACGGTGGCAGTGGGCACAAGCGCAGCGCGCGGGTGGTCGAGCACGCTCGCTGGTTCGCTGAACATGCTGGATGTGCCGTGGTCGCGATCGACGGCCCGTACCACGGAGAGCGGGTACCGGCGCCAATGCCGGCCGAGCAGTATCAGGCCCGGATCGCCGAGGTCGGGATGCAGGTGGTCCTCGACCGGATGGTCGACGACTGGAAGTCGGTCCTTGCTGGTCTTGCCGGCTGCGCCCGGGTCGACGCCGGGCGGCTGGGCTATCTCGGCATGTCGATGGGGGCGCGGTTCGGTCTCGCGCTGGCGGCCGAGCTGAACGACCGGCTGGCCGCGGTGGTCGTCGGGAAGTTCGGCTTGCGGCAGTGTGCTGCCATGCATCCTGGCATGGCCGCACCGACCCGGGTCGCGGTGGACGCGGCTCGTGTCACCGCGCCTCTGATGTTCCACGTCCAGGACGACGATGAGGTCTTCCCCAGCGACGGTCAGCGGGAGTTGTTCGACCTGGTCGGATCCACCAGCAAGCGTCTGGTCATCGAGCCCGGCCGGCACGCGCGCACCACCCCAGTGGCGATTACCGGGTGGCGAACCTTCATCGCCGAGCACCTGACCCACAAAACGATCTAAACCATCAGGCATTGAAAGCTCCCGGACATGCCGATGACAATGCACGTTGACGAGCTCGCTCCGGAGGGGGCGAGAAACAGATTGCATCGGCCTCCTAAGCTCCGCTTCCGTGAGCTCTCGATACGAATCGTTGGTGTTCGACGTAATCCCGGCTGGCTGCAAGCGGGCCGTCGACGTCGGCTGCGGCAACGGTGAACTCACCCGTGAGCTGCATCGACGCGGTGTTCCAGAGATCATGGGCTTGGACCGGGATGAGCCGTGCATTCAGCGGTGCCGGATGCATCCCGAGGCAGGTGACATCCGGTACGTCGTCGGTGACCTCAGCAATGCGGGCCTGACGCCGAAAGGATTCGAGCTTGTCAGCGCGGTGGCCTCGCTGCACCACATGGACGCCCGCGAAGGGCTGCTCCGGCTGCGCAGCCTGGTGGCGCCGGGCGGCGTCCTGATTGTCATCGGGCCGGCTCGGCCAGACCTGCCGAAGGACCTCCCCATCGAGGTCGCGGCTCAGATTGCCGGCTTGTTCCGAAGCCGCCCAACCAGATCCGCGGGCGAGCCTGCGGCACCAATCATTTGGCCGCCACCGGAACGCTATTCCACGATGCGACGGTTAGCCGGCGAACTGCTGCCTGGAGTCCATTGGCGGCGCCACTTGATGTGGCGATACTCCCTGGTATGGGTCAACGGCATGGATCCGGACGCCCACGATATCTGAGGCAATCAATGCGGCATCGAAGCGAAGGGCCGACATCCCGGAGCCGCACTGATCTGCCGCCGACAGTGCGCGCCGACCCTCTCGGGCAAACGCCTCGGTGGCCCGGCCGGTGCCCGCTCCGACATCCGAGGCCAGGCGGCCGTCGATATCGGGCCTGCCGTAGCTCAGCACGTCTCGAAACAGGTCGACGGGGTACGCCGGGCGGACCCGGTCGTCGACGACCTCGCCGCAGACCAGAGCGGGATTCCGGTTCTCCGTCGGCGAAGGGTATGGATGATTGCGGCAAGGGCGTTCCGCGCTGACGGCATCCGGTGCGTGCGGGGCCGGCGCGAGCGTCTTGGTCGCTGCTCGCCGAGCCACTCCCTCGCCGTCCCTACCTCACCGGGTCGGCGGTCGTCCCTATGTCGCCGTAGGTGTTGCGCGGGCGAGGCGGCGGCCAGCATGAGTGCGGCGCCGCGCGCTCGGCCGGCGTCCTGTGGAAGGGAGCCTCTGTGCGATCGACAGTGCGTCGCGTGCTTGCTGTTGTGGCGGCCACCGTGGTGGCGGTGACCGGAGTCAACGTCGCCCCGGCCTTCGCCACGACGGAGACGGGATTCGGGCCGTTCAACTCGAGCGGGGACTGCGGCACCTCGGTCTACATCGACGCGTACAAGATCAAGTATTGGGCCTGCTCGTGGAACATCTCGTCGACGGTGATCACCGGCATCGCCATCCGCAACTACGGGTCGGGCACGCAGACCGTCACCGCCAACTGGCAGCGCTGGTACAACTACATGTCCTCGCAGGCGCACCTGGACAGCCAGCAGACCTACTTCTCCGGCGTGACCATCGACCCCGGCGAGACCTTCACCATCTACAACAACACCGGCCAGAACGGCCCGGCGAGCCTCTGCTCCGACAACTCGGGCTGCTACGCCAAGGGCGCCAAGGGCTACGTCGACGTCAAGGGCACCAAGGGAACCGTGGTGGCGCACGGCGCGTCGGCCTATTCGCCGCTGCAGTCCATCGAGGACTGGTGCCTCGAGGGGCCGGAGATCACCAACTGGCCCGACCTCGACCGCTGCGAAGACCGCTGACACTCACCACCGACGGGCGCCCGGCCGGGCGCCCGTCTACCTCGGCCGGTACTGCTCCATGTTGCGCTTCACCAGATCGACGTACGGGTCGAGCCGGGCCGGTATGCCGCGCGCCTTGACGATCGTCGTCGCCGACGTGCGGTAGGACGCGGCCAGCAGCAGAGCCGGGTCACCCGGGAGGCCGGCCAGCCGGGGTGCCAGGAAGCACAGGTAACGCCCCATCGCCGGGATCGAGATGTCGGGCGGGAACGGCGGTTGCGGCACCACCGCGCGCCGGCCCTCGGGCATGTAGAAGCGCAGCACGCTCGGCGTCCACCGGGCGATGCCGTACTCGTCCTTGACCGGGTCGGCCAGGCCGGCGTCGAAGTTGCTCTCCGCCTGCAGCATCGCGGCGATCAGCACCGGGGAGACGCCCGGCTCGTTGCAGCTGCGTGCCGCCGCGACGATCAGCTGACGGTATTGCGGGGGGATACCGGCGCCGGTGCGCAACAGGTCGGGGCGGTATTCGTCGGCGGTCCGAAGCTCCGGCCCGGCCACCCCGAACAGGGTGGCGGCCAGCAGTAGGAGAAGCACGGCCCGGGCGGCGAACCGGCGGTGGCCGCGGGCGGGCGGCTCGTCGAGCGCGCGGATGCGGGTCAGCACCTCGGCGGCGCCGTGCGCCTGCCGCCGGGCGTGGGTGGGGGCCAGGCAATCTCGTACGATCGGCCGCCACCCGCCCGGCAGCCCGCGCAGGATCAGCTCGCCCTGACCGGCCGCGTACCGGTCGGCGGCCAGCGCCCGGGCCCGCGTCGTCGCTCCCTCGAACGGCAACCGGCCGCTGAGCAGCTGGCACGCGGTGACGCCGAACGCCCAGACGTCGGCGCTCGCCCGCACCGCGAGGCCGCGCTCACCCAACGCCTCCTGGGCGCGCTCGGGCGGCACGTAGTCGGAGGAGCCGACCGGTGGCAGATAGCCGTGGGTGCCCTCCAGCTCCACCGTCAGCCCGAAATCGGAGAGCCGCACCGAACCGTCCGGCATGACCAGAATGTTGTCCGGCTTGAAATCGCCGTGCACCCAACCCGCCGCATGCAACTCGACCAGACCCTCGCAGGCCTCGGCCAGCAACCGCGGCGCCTCCGGCACCGGCCGCCCGCCGGCCTGCCGCAACCGGTCGGCCAGCGACGCGGCGGCCCGCTCCAGCACGATGACGACGGCGCCGTCCAACTCGGGACGGGCCGGGTCGTCCAGAGTCAGCACCTCGAGAGAACGGATCAGCCGGCGACCGGTCAACTCGGCGTGGCCACGGGCCTCCCGTTCGGCCATCTCCCGCAGATGTCCGACCTGCCGTGGCGTGACCGTTCCGGTCGGCAGGAACTTCAGCGCCACCTCGGTGTCACCGTCGGCCGCGGCATACACGCTGCCCCACTGCCCGGTGGCGATCGGCTCGGTGACGACCCAGCGACCGGCCCGGTAACCCGACGGCACCGAGACCGCCCACCCGACGGTCGAGACGTCAGGCGCCATGCACCGACGCGCGCCGCTTCACCCGGGCGGGAAGCAGGTTCAGGTGCTCCTCCCGTACCAGATCGAAGCGCAACGCCAGCGAGACGACCGCCTCCCGCCGGAACCCGCCCGGATCGGCCGCCCGCTCGCCGGCGGCGGCGGTGCGGATCCGCAGCTTTTCCCGGGCCAGATAATCGACGTGGAAATTGACCGCCTCGGCGGTCAGATCCCGGCACGACGGCAGCGGGCGCAGCCGTTCCACCACCGCCGGCACCGAAGGAATCGCCACCACCGATTCGTCCCGCAGCCGCCGCTCGCACAACGCCACCAACACCAGGAAGTACTTCGCCGTCTCGTCGAGCGGGAACGCCGACAACGTGCCGCTGCCGTCACCCGGATCGGTCCGGCGCGGATCGAGGTGCGCGTGCAACGGGGCGAAAACCCGGAAATACACCGGCGCCTGCCGGCCGGGCAGAACCACGCGAGAGATTTCGAACGGTACGGGGGCCCCGACCCGCCCCGGCGTCACCTTGACGTGCTCGCCCGCACCCTCGGGATTCTCGACCACATAGGTCGTCGAACGGCTGTAGTTGGTCAGCGCCCAATAATCCTCGGCCGCCGTCACCTCGCCGGCGAGCCGCGCCACCGCCGGATCGTCGAGCACGAAATCGACAGGAGTGCCCGGAGCGCCGCGCCCGAATCGAACCGAATCCCCGGGCTCCAGCCGCAACAATCGCGGTACGCGCTCATCGCCGGGCAGCTCGATGATCAGCGTCTGCAAGCGAACCCCCAGTCGGCGCAGTGCGCGGCCAAGATACCGGTAACGATGCACGAGGGTCAATATCCGTCCTCGTAGGTGCCGCCGATCGGCCGCGCACCCGATCCTCAGGATGCCTCGCCGCAAGCTGCGAGCGACCTGGGAGAGGTGTCGATGCTGCGTCCCGCGATGCTGATGCTGTCCGTCATGACCCTGGTGCTGGGCGGTGCGGCCGGGCCGGCGCACGCCGAGCCCACCCGTACCGGCCCGGAAGCCGACGTCGTCGTGGTCGGCCAGGGCGACCAGGAGGCCTTCCATCTGCTGATCGCCTCGGACAAGGACGGATACGCCTGGCGTACGGTCGCGTCGCTGAGCGAGCCCGGCGTCGAGACCGACCGCTGGATCGGCAACGTCTGCGTGACCGGCTCCGGCGACCGGGCCGTGGTCGTCTACGCGCCGAGAGCCTGGACCAACTCGCCGGTGCTGGCCGAACGGGGCGGCCTGACCGCCGTGGTCGACCTGCACACCGGAGCGGTCGACAAGGTGCCGGTGCGGTCCTCGCTGGCCTACTTCAGCCCCGGCTGCGGCGCGGGGGAGCAGGCCGTGATCACCCAGTCGCGGGGCGAGGACGACAGCGCCGACGGCAGTGCGGCCCGCACCCGCCTGGTCACGGTGGACACCACCAAGGGCACGACGGGTAAGCCGGTCGACGTCGTCGGGCAGATCACCTCGGCGGTGCCGGCGTCCGGCCGGATCGTCGCGGCGGCGGCCGGTCGGCTGGTCGCGGTCCACCCGGACGGTCGACTCGACACCCTCGCCAAGACCGCCTCGACGCCGTCCCGGATCACCCCCGACCAGGCCGGGGGCGTGGTCTATCTCGACGCGGCGGGGGAGCGCGGGGAGATCCGGCGGGTGCCCGTGACGAGTACGCCTCAGCGCTCCATGCTGCTCGCCGACGGGCCACTGCGCTCCGTCGACGTGCGGGGCGGCGCGCACGGCTCGGTCCAGCTGACCGGGTCGTTGACCCGCCGGGCGGCGCTTCCCCCGGCCGTACGCGTCGTCGACGGCACCGTCCCGCTCGCCACCTCGTCGCTCGGCAAAGTGAGCGTCGACGTCGCCCCGACCGTCACCGAACAACTGAAGACCGCGCCGGAGACGACTTACACCGCGCGGGTGGCGGGCACCGACCGTACGTTTCAAATGACCGCTCGCCCCGGTGAGCGCCCCTCGGCCCGCATCGCCGAAGGCTCGGCCCCGCATCCGCTGAGCGGCCTCGCCCGCACCGCGGGCACCGCCCCCAGATCCCTCGCGGTCGCCGCCGCCGGCAATGACCCGGTCGATGCCGACGCGACCTGCTCGATCGCCCGCAACGACCCGTACACCCAGGTCGAACAGCCGACCCCGCGGCAGGTGGAGTGGGCCGCCGACCAGGCCGTGGTGGGCAACCTGACGCTGACCCGCGACGCCAACTGGCACCAGGCCCACATGAGCACGTCCTGGTCACCGCAGGGCCTGTTCCCGCCGCTCGCGCTCAGCGGCGGCGGCCGCGTCCCGGTGCAGATCTTCCTCGGCGTCATGGCCCAGGAATCCAACCTGTGGCAGGCCTCCGGCCACTCCCTGCCGGGCGTGCCGGGCAACCCGCTGATCGGCAACTACTACGGGCGCGACATCTACGACAAGGACGCCTCGAACGACTGGGACATCGACTTCGCCAAGGCCGACTGCGGCTACGGCGTCACACAGATCACCGATGGCATGCGCAAGGCCGGGCACACCAGGCCCAACGAGGTCGCGCTCAGCCCCACCCGGCAGCGGGCGGTCGCGGTCGACTACGCCACCAACATCGCCGCCGGACTGCGGATCCTGCAGGACAAGTGGAACCAGACCCGGGCGGCCGGAATCATCCACAGCAATGGCGACCCGCAATACCTGGAGAACTGGTTCTTCGCGGTGTGGGCCTACAACAGCGGCCTGCACCCGCAATCGGAAGCGGCCGCCAACAACGGCGCCTGGGGACTGGGCTGGCTGAACAACCCCGTCAACCCGCGCTACCCGGTCAACCGTGGGTTCTTCGGGGCCGCCGGTGCCGACGCGGCGAACCCCGGCAAGTGGCCCTATCCGGAGAAGGTGATCGGTTTCGCCGCCTATTCGATCGCGACCGCGGACGGGCCGGGTTTCCGGGCGGCGTGGTGGACGTCGAACGGCAACCGGGACAAGGCCAAACCGTCGATCGGTACGTTCTGCACGATGGCCGGCGACCACTGCGACCTGGCCGGCCAGTACACCCCGAACGCCGACGACGTGAAAGGCGAGAAGGCCGGCCCGTGCAGCCACATCAACGAGTTCCTGCAGTACGACCTCAAGTGCTGGTGGCATTCGGCGGTGACGTTCAACGACTGCGCCGGCGGGGCGTGCGGGCACGAGCTGCTGCGCTTCGACTCCACCTACGGCGAGCAGCCGGACGGCATCAATTCCACCCCGCACTGCGACAAGTCCGGGCTGCCGGCCGGGGCCCTGGTGGTCGACGACGTGCCGGCCTCGGCCGCCCCGATCCAGACCGGGCAGAGGCCATGCGGCGCCAACTTCGGGCCCAACGCGGGGTCGTTCGCCTTCACGTTCGCCGCCGACTCGCAGGGCCGCTACCCATCCAAGGTCGACACCCACCAGATCGGCGTCGGTCTCGGCGGGCACGCCTGGTTCACCCACACCGTGGCGCCCTACGACCTGGGCGGCAAACTGAAGGTCACCGGCACCTGGACATTCACCAACGCCTACACCGGCTGGGCGCGCGTCCTGGTGCACATGCCGGACGTCGGCGCGCAGACCCAGCAGGCGGCCTACACGATCGGGCTCGGCGGCGGACGCGTCAAAACCCGCTACGCCCTGCAGAACACCCAGCACAACGAGTGGAAATCGCTGGGCGTCATGCAGTTCGCCGGCACGCCCACCATCGCCCTGTCCAACGAGACCTGGGACGGCACCGGCGACGACGACATCGCCTGGGACGCGGTGGCGATCCAGCCGCTCACCGCGAAACCGGCCGACTTCGTGGTGGCGCTCGGCGACTCCTACACGGCCGGCGAAGGCGCCTCCGACGAGAACAACCCCGACTACTACCGCGAAGCCAACGTCGACGAGGGGCACGTGCGAAACAAGTGCCACCGGTCGAAGCAGTCCTGGCCCCGCAAATCCGTGCTGGCCGACAACACCGGTGAGTCGCTCGGCACCCGGGCCGACCGCTTCGACAACACCCTGGACTTCCAGTTCCACGCCTGCTCGATCGCCGAGACCTTCAACCTCAACCCGCGCCACAGCAACGACGACGGGCAGCCCATCCAGAACGCCCTCGGCAAGTGGTCCGGCGGCCAGTGGGGCGAGGTCTCCCAGATCGACAAGGGCTACCTCGACGAGAACACCACCCTCGTCATGCTCTCGATCGGCGGCAACGACGCCCGCTTCAAGGACGTCATCCTTGAATGCCTCGCCCTCGCCGGCCTCAAAGCGTGCCAGGACGCCCACCTCAGCGGCGAATCCGACCCGCTCTCGGTGTCGGTGCCCCGATCCGTCAACGGCCCGGTCAAGGACTCCATCACGCAAACCCTGCGGGAGATCCGCAAACGGGCCCCGAACGCCAAGATCATGCTGATGGGCTACCCGAAACTGTTCGAGAACAACGGCCAATGCGTGATCGGCATCGGAACCGACGAAGCGCCATGGCTCAACCAGATGTCCACCGACATCGTCGCCCCGATGATGAAGGGCGTCGCCGACGGCCTGCGCGCCGGCGGTTTCCCGGTCTACTTCGCCGACCCCACGATCTACTTCGCCGGCCAGGCCATCTGCGGCAGCCCGGAAACCATCCACGGCATCCGCTCCGACGTCAACGAGTCCTTCCACCCGAAACTCGCCGGCACCACCCACTACGCCGACGCCGCGAACGCCACCCTGCGGCAGATGGGCCTTTGACATCCTCTCCGTCCTAACGGACGGAGATTCCCTCCACGCTGCGCGTGGAACACGCGGCGTCCGGGTGGGTTACCGCTTCGCCGCGCGGTGCCGGGACAGAGCCAGGTCACGTCGGGCGTCTGTGGAAGCTGTCGCGATGACCCGCCCGGCACCGAAGAGCTTGGCGAGCTGGACAGCGAGGGAGCCGACGCCCCCGGCCACCGCGTCGGCGTCTTTCACTACCGCCCGCTCGGCGAAGCCGCCACCACCGAAGATCGGTGCGAGCACGCGACGACCGTCAGTCGTCCGACCGACTACCTCGGTGCCCGCGATGAACGCCCCGGATGGCTTGACGATTTTCGTGTGGCCGCCGCGGCGGCCACGCATGTCTGGCGCGAGGTTCTGCTTGCCGACAACGCCCCGCCGGAGTTGGGCCGGCGTCGACCGGGCGACCGCCCCGTGACCGGAAACGCGCCGAGCGGCGGTGTCCCGGACCTGCTCAGGCCCCATCGATCGGTCGCCGGCTCTGGACCAGCGGCACGGGCTCGTCGATCAGAACAGGGTTGCCCTCGGTCGACAGGGCGCCGTCCTGTCGCGTGTATCGCTGGGCGAGCAGGACGCCCCGGTCGTGGCCGATCTGGTAGCCCTCGACAAAGACCGCTTCACTGCGCCGGCCTTCGTGCGTGTAGTAGCCGTCCCATGCCAGCGCCACACAGGTGACGTCGTGCTCGACCACGCGCAGTGCCGTACGCCCGGCGGCAAGACCTTCCTGGAGATCTGCCCCTTCGCCGGCCAGGAACCTCGTCAAACCGCGACCCTTCGGGCTGTCCGAGAACGCGAAGGGCGTGAAGCCCTCGTCGGAGAGCCCGGCATTTTCCACCGCATAGTCCAGCGCGGCGAATATCAGGTCTGCGCTTGCTGCGCTCATCTCATCCAGCACGGTCATCGCACGATTCTCCCAGATGATGATCGTCCGACACTCCGGTCGCTGGACGGAGCGGCTTTTGCGACACGTAGTTTTGTCGCCTGCCCGCTCATCGGCCCGGGTTGCGGGCCCCTGAGCAGCTCGACGCCCGGCTTCCATCCCGTCACGCTCGGTTCTCCGGGTTTGTTCCCCAGCCCAGTGACCAGCTGGGTCCCGGCACTTCACCGGCGGCGTCGGTGAAGGCGCGCAGTGCGGTCAGCAGAGGACCGGGGGCACTGCCCGGCATGGCGCTCAGAATGCGGCTGATCTCTTCTCGCCGGGCGGCGGTGATCTGCTGGACCAGGTGTTCGCCGGGCGGGGTCAGTGACACCCGTACGGCGCGGCGGTCGTCAGGGTCCCGGTCGCGCCGCACCAGGCCGCGGCGTTGCAGCCGGTCGCAGTTGCGGGTGGCGTTGGAGCTGTTCACCTCGAGCAGTTCGGCCAGGTCGGCGACGCGTTGCGGGCCGTGCGCGGCGAGCACGACCAGGGCTCGGTGCTGGGCCAGAGTGATCTCGGCGTTTCCGGCGGCCAGGGAGCGGGCGGCCACCGCCACCAGCACCCGGCTGGCGGTGAGGAACGCCTCGACGAGGTGGTCGTCGACCGGGTGATCCAGGTCAGGGGAGCGGGGCACAAAAACTTTCATGCCCAGCGCATACGTGCGCTACGCACGGGTAGGCACGAAATGTTCGCGGCGGTTCCTGGGGAGGTGTGCGGTGGCATTGAGGATCGAGGATTACGGCCTGATCGGCGATCTGCAGACGGCGGCGCTGGTCGGCCGGGACGGATCGATCGACTGGATGTGCCTGCCCCGGTTCGACGCGCCGGCGTGTTTCGCCGCGCTGCTCGGCGACGAGCGGGCCGGGTTCTGGCGCCTCGCGCCGGCCGCCGGAGGACTGTCCACGCGCCGCCGCTACCGCGGCGACTCCCTGATCCTCGAGACGGAATGGGACACCCCCGAAGGATCGGTACGGGTGGTCGACACGATGCCGCCGCGCGGGGAGACCGCCGACGTCGTGCGGGTGGTGGAAGGCATCAGCGGCCGGGTGCCGATGCGCCTGGCGTTGCGGCTGCGCTTCGACTACGGCCGCATCGTGCCGTGGGTCCGGCACCGTGCCGGCCAGCTCGCCGCGGTCGCCGGTCCGGACGCCGCGTGGCTGCACACTCCAGTCCCTGTTCACGGCGAAGACTTCGCGACCCATGCCGAGTTCACGGTGTCAGCCGGGCAGCGGGTGCCGTTCGTGCTGACCTACCGCCCGTCCCACGAACCGAGAGCCGACCCGGTGGACGCCGAGCAGGCACTGCGTCGCACCGAGGACTTCTGGACGTCGTGGATGAGTCGGCTGCGCTACGACGGCAAGTGGGACCAGGCCGTACGCCGCTCGTTGGTGACCCTGAAAGCGCTTACCTACGCCCCGACCGGCGGGATCGTCGCCGCCGCCACCACGTCCCTGCCCGAACAGCTGGGCGGACCGCGTAACTGGGACTACCGATTCTGCTGGCTGCGCGACGCCACGTTCACCCTGCAGGCGCTGCTCGGCTCCGGCTTCGTCGCCGAGGCCAGGGCATGGCGCGAATGGTTGCTGCGAGCTGCCGCCGGCGACCCGGCCGATCTGCGGATCATGTACGGCATCGACGGCACCCGCCGGCTGCCGGAATACACCCTCGACTGGCTGGCCGGCTATCAAGGGGCGACGCCGGTGCGGGCCGGCAACGCAGCGTCCGGCCAGTTCCAACTCGACGTGTGGGGCGAGGTCCTCGACGGGCTGCACGAAGCACGTCAAACCGGCCTGCAGGCCGACGAGGACGCCTGGGACCTGCAACGAGCGCTGCTCGACTACCTGGAGGGCCACTGGGCGGAGGAGGACAACGGCCTGTGGGAGGTGCGCGGCGACCGCCGGCACTTCGTACACTCCAAAGTGATGGCGTGGGCCGGCCTGGACCGGGCCGTGCAGGCGGTGGAACGGTTCGGCCTCGACGGACCCGTCGATCGGTGGCGCGCCACCCGCGACACGATCCACGCTCAGGTGTGCGAGCGCGGCTTCGACGCCGAACGCAACACGTTCACCCAGTTCTACGGCTCGTCCGGGCTCGACGCCGCCCTGCTGCTCATCCCGCGCGTCGGCTTCCTGCCCTGGCACGACCCGCGCGTCGCCGGCACCGTCGACGCGGTGCGACGGGAACTCAGCTCCGACGGGTTCCTGTTGCGCTACCGGCCGCAGGCCGACGGCAACGTCGACGGCCTGCCCGGCGCCGAAGGCGCGTTCCTCACCTGCACGTTCTGGCTGGCCGACGCCCTGCACGGCATCGGCCGCGAACGCCAGGCGCACGAGCTGTTCGAACGCCTGCTCAGCCTGCGCAACGACCTCGGACTGCTCAGCGAGGAGTACGACCCGGCCACCGGCCGGCAGCTCGGCAACATCCCCCAGGCCTTCAGCCACGTCGGACTGGTCAACGCGGCCCGCCACCTGTCCACGGCGAGGCCCGCCCGCGACGCCACGAGAGATGAGCACTGATGCGCGCCCTGACCGTGATCCCCCGGCAAAAAGACTCCATCGCCGTCCGTGACGTGCCCGACCCGCAACCCGCGGACGGTGAACTGCTTGTCGACGGCCTCGCCGTCGGCGTGTGCGGCACCGACAAGGAGATCGCCGCCGGCGAGTACGGCTGGGCGCCGTCCGGCCGCGAGCGCCTCGTCATCGGCCACGAATCACTCGGCCGCGTGCGCACGGCGCCGGCCGGCAGCGGCTTCACCGCCGGTGACCTCGTCGTCGGCGTCGTGCGTCGCCCCGACCCGGTGCCCTGCGGGGCCTGTGCCCACGGGCAGTTCGACATGTGCCGTAACGGCCGCTACACCGAACGCGGCATCAAACAACTCGACGGGTACGCCGGCCAGGCCTGGACGGTCGAGGCCGACTACGCCGTCAAACTCGATCCGCGGCTGGCCGAGGTCGGCATGCTCCTGGAGCCCACCAGCGTGGTCGCCAAGGCCTGGGACGAGGTCGACCGGGTCGGTGCCCGCGCCTGGTACGAACCGAGGACGGCGCTGATCACCGGGGCCGGGCCGATCGGCCTGCTCGCCGCCCTGCTCGCCGTGCAGCGTGGCCTCGACGTGCACGTCCTGGACCGGGTCACCGGCGGCCTCAAGCCGGCCCTGGTGCGCGACCTCGGCGCCAGCTATCACCACGACGACGTCGACCGGGTGGCCGCGAAGATCAGGCCGGACGTGGTCATCGAGGCCACCGGCGCCGGACCGGTGATCTTCGCCGCCGCCGCGCACACCGCCCCGTACGGCATCCTCTGTCTCACCGGCGTCTCCTCAGCCGGACACACCCTCAAACTCGACGCCGGGAAGCTGAATCGCGACATCGTCCTGGAGAACGACGTCATCATCGGTTCGGTCAACGCCAACCTCTCCCACTACGCCGCCGCAGCCGACGCCCTCGGTCAAGCGGACACCGGCTGGCTGACCCGGCTGATCACCCGCCGCGTCCCGCTCGAATCGTTCACCCACGCCGTCACCGCCACCGACGACGACGTCAAGGTCGTCATCACTCTCGACGGGAGCGGATCATGACCGCCGACCTGTCCACCCGCGCTCCCGCACGGCCCCGGGGCGGCGGTGATCGTCGACTCAGGGCCTCGGCGGCCTTTCCGGATCGGTTTCTCGCTCGACTCCTTCTACGTCGACGTCGCCCTCCCGGGGAAGAGCCGGCCACGGCTGAGCCTTCGAAGGACTTCCGAACGGTACGACCTGGCACGACGCCTCGATGGTCAGCGCGAGTTCGACCAGCCGCGGTGTCAACATCGCGGACGTGCTGCGCAGGCACGCGTTTGACGAGGCGTAGCCGGTCGAGGTCGGGTTCGGTGTAGAGCCGGCACCGGCCGTCGCCGCGGGCGCTCGGGATGACCAGGCCGGCTTCCTCGTAGTGCCGGATGGTGCGGATGCTGAGGCCGACGCGTTCGGCGGCCTCAGCATCCGATCTGCCTGTGCCGTCCGGTCATCGCACCGGTGTGCCCGGCTTCCATCAGTGGCCGACTTTCAACTTGCCCGCGAGGTTCTCGTGGAATCTGGCACTCTCGGAGTTGAGGCCGATGATCTCCACCTGCTTGTTGCGCGACGCGTATTTGGTGGTGATCGCGTCGAGGGCGGCCACCGAGGAGGCGTCCCAGATGTGGGCGCCGGTCATGTCGATGACGACCCGGTCGGGATCGTTCGCGTAGTCGAACTGGTAGACCAGATCGTTGCTGGAGGCGAAGAAGAGCTCCCCGCGCACGTGGTAGATCCGGGCGCCGCTGTCGGGATCCGGAGCGCTGGTCACCTCGGCGAAGCGGGCGACCCGGCGGGCGAAGATCACCATGGCGGCGAGGACACCGAGGACGACCCCGATGGCGAGGTTGTGCGTCGCCAGGGTGCCGGCGACGGTGAGCAGCATGACGATGATCTCGCCGGCCGGCATCCGGTTGAGTGTGGCCGGGGCGATGCTGTGCCAGTCGAACGTGCCCACCGAGACCATGATCATGACGGCGACCAGAGCGGCCATCGGGATCAGCGCGACCACGTCACCGAGCGCCACTACAAGGATCAGCAGGAACACGCCGGCGAGGAACGTCGACAGGCGGGTACGCGCACCGGAAGCCTTCACGTTGATCATCGTCTGGCCGATCATGGCGCAGCCGCCCATGCCGCCGAAGAAACCGGTGACGATGTTCGCGACGCCCTGACCCCAGGATTCGCGGGTCTTGTTCGAGTGGGTGTCGGTGATGTCATCGACCAGTTTTGCCGTCATCAGCGATTCCATCAGTCCGACCAGGGCTATCGCCAGGGCGTACGGGGCGATCGTGGACAGCGTGCCGGGAGTGAACGGCACGTCGGGCAGGCCGAGTACCGGCAGGCTGTCAGGCAGCGTGCCCTCGTCCCCGACATTCGGCACGGCCACGTGCGTGACGATGACGGAGGCGGTCAGCAGGATGATGGCAACCAGCGGCGCCGGGACGGCAGTTGTCGCCTTGGGCAGGAACCACATGATCGCCAGAGCGACCGCGACCAGGGGGTAGACCAGCCACGGCACGCCGATCAGGTGCGGCAGCTGGGCCGTGAAGATCAGGATGGCGAGCGCGTTGACGAAGCCGACCATGACGCTGCGCGGGATGAACCGCATCAGCTTCGCGACCCCAGCCACGGCCAGGATCACCTGGAACAAACCGCCGAGGATCACCGCGGCGACCAGATAGCCGAGTCCGTGCTCCTTCGCGAGCGGGGCGACGACCAGGGCGACAGCGCCGGTCGCCGCGGAGATCATCGCCGGGCGGCCACCGGTGAAGGCGATCGTGACCGCCATGGTGAACGAGGCGAAGAGACCGATCTTCGGATCGACCCCGGCCAAGATCGAGAAAGAGATCGCTTCGGGAATCAGCGCGAGCGCGACAACCAGACCGGCGAGCACCTCGGTGCGCAGCACCCGTGGCGAGGACAGCCAGTCAGGACGGGACATGCGCGAAGGGCGCACTGCCGACGGCAGCGACGACATAGAACTCATTTCGACTCGACGGGTACGGCGCTGAAGCCGCACACGGCACACCCGCGACCGATGTGCCTGCTGGGACCTGCTACGGAGACCGGGGGAGTGAGCCACGGTCGATTCAGCGGCATCGCCACCGAACGTCTGTGCCCGGAGAAACGCCGGTGCCCGGAGAGCAGCTTCCGGCGACCCTCGGAACCCTACCTTCCGGGAAGGGGAGAGTAGGTCGCGCCGGGCGTGGCTATGATCACCCGACTCTCCCGGGTTCGACAAATCATTGCCACAGTGCATCTTTCCCAGGATTGCCTATGGCGGCAGAAGACACTAAAAGTCCTGTTCCAAGCGGTGTCGACCGGAGGTGGCTCTGTGCGGAACGGAGCACCATCCGAAAATTAGGTGCATGGGTGAACCGATTCGGATTCACGACCGTACCTGTAGCCGACGGTGCCAGGTCTCCGGAGGTTTCCATGTTCCGTACGTCCGCATTACGCCTTGGTGGCTTGACCGCTGCGGCGTTCGCGCTTGCCCTCGTCGCTCTCGTGCCCGCTCCGGCATCGGCGGCGCCCTCGCCCACCCAGCTCAACGCCGCCGACATGACGCTGCTCAACGGCGTCCGGCAGGCCGGCCTGTGGGAGATCCCGGCCGGGCAGATGGCCGCGCAGAAAGGCCAGAACGAAAAAGTACGCCAGGTCGGGCAGATGATCGCCGACCAGCATGTCCAGCTCGACCAGCTGGTCGTCGACGCCGCGAACAAGCTCGGCACGACGATCCCCTCCACCCCGACCGCGCAGCAGCAGGGATTCCTGACCGAGATGCAGAACAACAAGGGCATCCAGTTCGACCAGTCCTTCGTGACCCGGCTACGGGCGGCCCACGGCTTCATCTTCCCGGTCATCGGTGCGGTGCGTGCTTCGACCCGCAATCCGATCGTCCGCGAACTGGCCGACCAGGCGAACGTCTTCGTGATGCATCACATGCAGATGCTGGAGACCACCGGCCTGGTGCAGTACGAGAAGTTGCCACCGGCAGCCATGCCACCGGCCCAGGACCTGTCGGCGATGGGTATCGCCGTGGCGAACACCGGGGTGACTCCGCCGGTCAGCCCGATCGTCCTCTGGATCGTGCTGGCCGCGGCGATCGCCGCCGTCGGGACCGTCGGTGTGCGGATGATGCGCGCCCGGGCTTGACGTCCGCCCGGGGCGAGCGCCGGGCTCGCCCGGCACGCCATCGGTGCTCCGCGACTATTACGGTGACACCGCAGATGGACGGCGGTGGGATGACAACCGGAACGAAGGTCATGTCACAGTGGGACCCGTGATTTCCGAGACGGCGCCATCCGCGAGCGAGGACGAGGTGGTTGGCGCGTTGCTCGCGCTCAGCCGCGTGTTTGTGGGTCTGGCCGCCCGCTCGCTGGCCGACCTCGACGAGGAAGTGACGTTGCCCCAGTTCCGGGCACTGGTCGTGCTCGTCTCGCGGGGTCCGCAGCGCATCGTCGACCTCGCCGACGAACTCGCGGTCACCTCGTCGACCGCGGTACGGATGTGCAACCGGCTGGTACGCAAGGATCTCGTGGCCCGGCAGGAGCGCCCGGACGACCGGCGGGCCGCCTGGGTGACCCTCACCCCGGCCGGACGAGACCTGGTCGGCGAGGTCACCCGCCGCCGCCGGACCTCCATCGCGGCCCTGGTCTCGGATCTCTCGATAACCCGGCCCCTGGCTTTCGCCTCCGTCCTCAACGCGCTCGTCGAGGCGGCCGGGGAGGTGTCCGACGCGGAATGGCAGCGGCGATGGAGCAACGCGGTGGGAGACGACGACGCCTCGCAGCGCGACTGCTGACCTGCCCGGGTGTGCCCTCGAGAGGCCGCTGAGCGGCCGAATTCGACAGTTGATTCCGGCTCGGTTCTCCGGAGGTGACTATTCCGGTACACCGGCAATCGCACTCGTGCCGGCCGGCATGCCCACGATCATGTCGTGCCAGGCGAGGACGGGACTCACGGCTTCTGTCTCACACCTGCCGGGACTCGGCCACCACCCGCGCCGCGTGCGCACACAGTTCCGACTGGTAGCGGCAACCTCGGCCACCGTCTCCGCGTTCAACCGTGCTCTACCGGAGCGCGGCGCGCGGGGTGCGGGTAGGTTGATCGTGGTGTGCCGGGAAGACTGGTCGGCGATCGATGACACCCGCCCCGATCCAGGAGACTCATGAGCACGCTGGCCTGGCTCGCCGTGACAGTTTTCACGATCGCGTACGTGCTGATCGCGACTGAGAAGATCAACCGGGTCGCGGTCGCGCTCGGCGGCGCCGCGATCATGCTGGTGCTCGGTGCGACGGACGCCGAGCACGCCTTCTTCTCCGAGGACGCCGGCATCGACTGGAACGTCATCTTCCTGCTCATGGGGATGATGCTGATCGTCGGGGTGCTCAAACGCACCGGGCTGTTCGAGTACGTGGCCATCTGGGCGGCCAAGAAGGCACGTGGCCGGCCGTTCCCGATCATGGTCATCCTCATTGTGGTGACCGGTGTGGTGTCCGCTGCCTTGGACAACGTGACCACTGTGCTACTGGTGGCCCCGGTGACGCTGCTGGTCTGCGACCGGCTCGGGGTGCCCCCGGTGCCGTTCTTGATCGCGGAGGTCCTGGCCTCCAACGTAGGCGGCACGGCGACGCTGGTCGGTGACCCGCCGAACATCATCATCGCCAGCCGCTCCGGGTTGAGCTTCAACGACTTCCTCAGCGTTCTCGCGCCGTTCGTCCTGCTGGTTCTCGTGGTGCTGGTGCTGCTCTGCCGGGTCATGTTCCGCCGCGCATTCCGCTTCGACGCCGAGCGGGCCGCTCAGGTGATGGCATTACGCGAGGGCGACGCGATCCGCGACCGGCGGCTCGTGGTGATGAGCCTGGTAGTGCTCGGCATGGTGCTGGTCGCCTTCAGCTTGCACACCGTGCTCGGCCTTGAGCCGTCGGTGGTGGCGCTGCTGGGCGGTCTGCTGCTGCTGGCCTTGTCGCGACTGGACGCGGGTGAGGTCGCCAAGGACGTCGAATGGCCGACCCTGGTGTTCTTCGCCGGGCTGTTCGTCATGGTCGGTGCCCTGGTCGAGACCGGCGTCATCGACACTCTCGCCCGCACGGCCACCGGCGCGGTGGAGGGCAAGCTGTGGCCGGCGACGATGCTGCTGCTGTGGGCCTCGGCCGGCCTTTCGGCGATCGTGGACAACATCCCCTACGTGGCCACGATGAGCCCGATCGTCGCCGACCTGGTCGACGCGGCCGGCGGCAACGACAAAGCCCAGGTGCTGTGGTGGGCGCTGGCCCTCGGCGCCGACCTGGGCGGCAACGCGACCGCGGTGGGGGCCTCGGCCAACGTGGTGGTGCTGGGCATCGCCGAACGCGCCGGACATCGCATCTCGTTCTGGGGCTTCACCAAATACGGCCTGATCGTCACCGCGATCTCGGTCACCCTGGCGGTGCCGTACCTCTGGTTGCGGTTCTTCGCCTTCTGAGGTTCCTCAGGTGCCCATCGTCCGGTCGAGCAACCCGTCGAGTGTGATCGCCCCGGTCATCACCCGATGATCGTCGACTACCGCGACCAGTGGCACGTTCGAGCGCGCCATCACCGAGGCAACCTCCAGCAGGGTGGCGTCCGCGCTGACCGCCGGCAGCTCCGGCCGGTTACGGGGCAGCAGATTGGCGACGGTGCGGTCACCGATCCCGCGGAGGATGACATCGGCGGCTGCCTCGTCGATCACCCGGGCCAGCGCCGGATCATCCTGACAGTACGACGGCAGCGCCATCCGCAGTACCTGTGTGCCGGCCAGCACGGTCAGCGGCCGGCCTCGGTCGTCCACCACGATCAGACCGGGCAGATCCTGCCCGGCCAGCAGCGTCACCGCCTGCCGGGCGGGCATGTCCTCGGTCACGGTAGTCATCGGGATCGACACGTCGCGGGCGCGCATGCCCCGACGATACGCTCGCACCGACGCGGGTACGCGGGCGAAGGTATCGGAGCTCGCGGCCGGTTCCTGGCGTCATGACCGACCCCCTGGCAGCCCGCCCACACACCTCAGCGAAGCCGGGCGGCTGAGCGGTGACACCGGTGGGCAGCGGCCGGCTGTCCGACAGCTTTGTTCAGCCCGTCGGGGCTGTGTCGTCGAGCGAGAGCGCCAGCAGGGCCACGTCGTCGTCGAGCCGTCCCAGGGTGGCCAGCAGCTCGGTCAGCGCGGTGACGGCCGCAGCGGCGCTGGTGGGTGCCAGGCGCACGAGGAAGTCCTGCAGCGCCTCTTCGCCGTAGCGTTCGTCGCGGTCACCGGCGTGGGCTTCGAGCAGGCCGTCGCTGTAGAGGATCAGCGTGTCACCCGGCGTCATGTCGAAGGTCCGGGTCGCGATGCGCGGCGCGGGCAGAATGCCGATGATGGTGCCGCCGGTGGTGGGTTGCGGCTCGAGGGTGCCGCCGGTGCGCAGCAGCATGGGGGCCGGGTGCCCGCCCCCGGCGATGGTGATCGAGCAGCCGCCCGGGGCCGGGGTCAGGGTGCCCAGGATGACCGTGCAGTGCCGGTGGGACGGGCTGTCGTGGTCCTGGTAGAGGACGTTGTTGAGGTAGGTCAGCGCAGCGGCGGGATCGGGATTGAAGGCCAGAGCGGTGCGCAGGGTGTGCCGGGCGGCCGCGGTGGTGGCCGCCGCGGCCAGGCCTTTGCCGCACACGTCGCCGAGGAAGAAACCCCACCGGCCGGAGGGCAGCGGGAACAGGTCGTAGAAGTCGCCGCCGATCCGGTCGGCCGAGGCCATGTGGTAGTAAGCGCTGCTCTGCATCCCCGGCGGGGTCGGCACGACGTCCGGCAGCAAGCTGCGTTGCAGACCGCCGATCAGCCCGCGCAGCCGTTCGCGTTCCGCGTCGGCCGCCCGCCGGGCGTGCAGGAGCTCCTGCTCGTAGGCACGGCGTTCGCGGGCGTCGAAGATGGTGCTGCGGATCAACATGGGCTGGCCGTCGCTGCCGGTCTTGACCACGGAGGTGACCAGCACCGGCAGCCGGCCGCCGTCGGCGCGTTTGAGTTCGAGCGCGACGCCGTTGACTTCCCCGTGCATCTGCAGCAGCGGCGCGAAGTGGGTCTCGTGGTAGAGCCGCCCGCCGACGGTGAGCAGGTCGCTGAAGCGTTTCCGCCCGACGACCTCGTCGCGGGTATAGCCGAGCCAGACGAGCAACGTCGCGTTGATCTTGGCGATGGTGCCGTCCAGGAGCGTCGACACGTTCCCGCACGGCGCGCTGTCGTAAAGGTCGTCGATGTTGTCCTCCAGCATCGCCGGGAACGCCGTGACATGCTCCGGCACCCTGCTCTCCGGCACCCTGCTCTCCGGCACCCGGCTCTCGGGCACCCGGCGCTCCGTCCCGCCGGGCGCGTCGAGACGCGGCAGTGGTTCGTTCATCGGCGCTCGGCCACGAACGCCGCGATGGCCTGGGCCGTGGCCTGCGGCGCGCTCAACTGCGGGCAGTGCCCGGTCGCGGCGAGCGTGACCAGACGGCTGCCGGCGATCCGGTCGCGGACGTATTCCCCCACTTCGGGCGGCGCGATCGCGTCGACCGCGGACTGGATGATCAGCGTCGGCACCCGTACCTTCGGCAGGTCCGCGCGATGGTCGGACAGGAAGGTCACCTTGGCGAACGCTTTCGCGATGCTCGGGTCGGTGCGGCAGAAACTGGTCGTCAGTTCCTCGCCCAGCTCCGGCCGGTCCGGATTTCCCATGATCACCGGCGCCATGGCGGCCGACCAGCCGAGATAATTGCTGTCCAGCGATTCGAGCAGTTCATCGATGTCGTCGCGGGAGAATCCACCGCGATAGCCGTCGTCGTCGATGAAGCTGGGCGAGGGGGCCAGCAGGACCAGGCCGGCGAAGAGTTCCGGCGCCTCGGCGGCGGCCAGCACACCCATCATGGCGCTGACCGAGTGCCCTACGTAGATCACGTCTTGAAGGTCGAGGTCGCGGCAGATCTCCAGGACATCGCGGGCGTACCCGTCGAGGGTCGCGTAGCGGTCCGGGTCCCACGCGCTCAGGTCGGAACGCCCGGCGCCGACGTGGTCGAACAACAGCACCCGGGACTGCTCCCCGAGCGTGTCGGTGACCAGGCGCCACATGTTCTGATCGCAGCCGAAGCCGTGGGCGAGCATCACCACCGGGCCGTGTTCTCGGCCCGTGAAGGTGACGTGATTGCGCGCCCGAACGTCCATGCCCCGCATTGTTGCACCCTGAACGGTCGATCCCCACGGCCGGTGATCCACCCGTCAGCGCAGCCGACATTTCGGTCGAAGCGACCGGGCATCGGCCGTGATCTCGCTTCCCGTACCTGCGCCGGTGGACCCGTCGTGACCCGACCTGATCGTACTGGACGTGGGCCGGCCCGGGATGGACGACGAGCCCCGCATGGGTCACCGCTTCCGGCCCTGACCTGCGCTCCGGCGCGGGCGGCCCCAGGCGGCTCGCTGGACGGTGAGGGTGAGGACACCGCCGAGAACGATGGCGGCCACATTGATGACCAACTGCAGCGTGGAGCCGAAGACCTCGGCCCGGACGCCGTAGGCCAGCGCCACGGCGGCGTTGGCCGCGGCCGGGATCGTCGTGACCGAGATCAGCACCCCGACCAGCGTGCCCGCCTTGGCCGAGGTCAGCGACAAGATTCCGGCCACGCCGCCCAGGAAGCCGATGACCCAGGAGAGGGCGTCGGGTCGCCAGATGAAGTCCGTCAGCGGCCGGTCGTCCAGCAGCATCGACTTGTCGACGAGATCGGCCGCGGTCAGCAGCCACACCGCCAGCACCGTGGCCGCCATGCCGGCCGGAAAACCGACCCCGAGCGCGAGCACCGACCGGCGCACCATGCGGAGCTTGCGCTGGGCCAGCCCGACACACAGCGCGGCGAGCGGACCGAACTCCGGCCCCACGACCATCGACCCGACGATCAGGATCGGCTGGTCGAGCAGCACACCGACGGCGGCGATGATCATGGCGACGATCATGAAGGCGAGGTAGGAAGCGGACAGGGTGGCTTCCTCGCCGGTCTGGTGCTCGATCTCGTGCCAGACGACCGCGTCCACGCCCAGACCGGGCACCCGGCGCGCGGCCCGGTCGGCCGACGCCGACAGGGCGGTGTCGATGCGTTCGACGACGATGGCCCCGTCGCGGTCGAGCCCGAGGCCGCGCAGGTCGTCGAGCACCCGGCTGGCGCCCTCGCGCACCACGTCGAACTCGATGACGTCGCCGGGCGGAATCTTGGCGGCGCCGTCGAGGACCATCAGATGCGTGACGGCCTCGTCGTCAGTCAGGTGCCGGGTCAGCCCCTCGGTGACCGCGGTCGGCGAGATGACCCGTACGTGCAGCATGGCGGCTCCATCCGGTCGACTCCGATCATGGAACTCAGGGTACGGCCAGCACCTCATGGGATACGGCACCATGCGTGCCGGCCTGGCATTGATGCATTCCGCGGTCGGGCCCTGCAAGGTCCTGGTGAACGGTCAACGTCGAGGTTGGAGCCGTAGTTGCCGCGAGGCACACCCCTCTGCGGCCTCAGGACGACGGGCTTGCCTCGTCGGGTGCTTCTCGGGCAGCCGTTGACGGCGGACGGGGGGAGGGTTCCGGCGGGAGGCGCAGCACCAGGGCGAGCGGCCGCGGTAGCGACCAATTGAGCCGGCCGAGCAGCACCACCAGGGCGGGGGCCAGTAGCGCGCGCACGATCAGGGCGTCGATGGCGATTCCCAGCGCCAGTGCCGTCGCGAGGATCTTCACCTCGACGGCCGGTACGGTGGACAGGGCGACGAAGGCCAGGAACAGGATCAGCGCCGCGGAGGTCACCAGCCGGCCGGTGCGGGCGATGCCGTCGATCACCGCCAGCGGGGTGGAGCCGTGCTCGTCGTACGCCTCGCGCATCCGGGACAGGATGAAGACCTCGTAGTCCATCGACAGGCCGAACAGGAATGCGAACACGGCGATCGGCACCCAGATGGTGATGGCGCCGCTGGCGGGCGTACCGAAGATCAGGTCGCTGCCGACGCCGTCTTGCCAGATCAGCACCGTGATGCCGTAGGCCGCAGCGATCGAGACCACGTTGAGCAGCAGTGCTTTGATCGGCAGCCAGAGCGAGCGCAAGGCCCGGGCCAGCAGCAGGAACGTCACCACGACGATGCCGAGCACGACCAGCGGGGCGTCGTTGTAGACCGCGGTGACGAAGTCGGCGTCCTCGGCCGGGTGCCCGCCGACCTCGGCTCCCGGGATGGTCGCCGCGACGTCGCGTACCGTGCGCACCGCTGTGCGGCTGGTGGCCGTTGCGGGGTCCTCGCCGGTCCAGACCTGGATCAGTTGCCCGGCGGGGGTGCGCCAGCCGGCGGACGTCGGGGCGACTGCGGCAGCGACACCGGGCAGGGCGGCGAAACGCGCCACGGCGTCCGCCGCTCGGGCGGGTGGCAGCAGTACCTCGGTCGGGCGCAGTACGCCCGGGCTGATGCCGGAAGCTGTGAGTTGTGCCGTGGCGACGCCGGCCGGGGTGCTCGCGTCGTAGGCGTCCAGCCGTGGTGAGCCGAGCCGGAGGCCCAGCAGGGGTGCCGCCAGTGCCAGCAGCAGCAGAGTGCTTGCCAGGGCGACGAGGGCGGGGTGACGGACCGCGACGGTGGCGATGCGTCGCCAGGCTCGGCTGCTCGGATCGGTGATCCGCCGGCGCGGCCATTGAAGGCGTTCGCCGGCGGTGGCCAGCACGACCGGTACGAGGGTGGTGGCGGTGGCGACGCTCAATAACGGGATCAGCAGGCCACCCAGGCCGATGCTGCGCAGGAACGGCAGCGGGACCAGCACCAGGGCGGCGAGTGAGACGGCGACCGTGACACCGCTGAGCACCACCGACCGCCCGGCGGTGGCCATGGCGGACACGACAGCGGCCGTGCTGTCCAGGCCGCCGGCCCGCTGCTCGCGCCATCGCATGACGATGAGCAACGAGTAGTCGATGGCGACACCCAGCCCGATCAACGCCACCAGGTACTGGACCACGAACGAGACGTCGGTGAGCGCGGTCAGGCCCAGCAGGCAGAGGAAGGTGGCGAGGATCGACACCACGGCTACGAGCAACGGTACGGCGGCCAGCAGCGAGCCGAACACCGCGGCGAGCACGATGAGCGCACCGAGCCCGCCCAGGACGACCTCGACGAGCACTCCCCGCCGCCCGCCGCCCGAGGTCTCCTCCAGCACCGTGGTGCCGGTGACGGTGAGCGGGCGCCCGCCGACGTCGGCCTGGGCGGCGGCGGCCTCGAGCGCCGGCAGAGCCGCGGCGTACGGCTCCGGTCCCGGTAGGACATGGGGGTAGACCAGAGCGACCAGGACCTCGCCGTCCGGGGATGCCAGCTCGCTCGCACCGGCCGGGGTGAGCACCCGGCTGCCCGGAGCCGCGGCGGTGACCCTGGCCACCTGAGTCTCGAACGCTTCGCGCGCGGCCGGCCCGGCCTGGCGCGGGCGGGCGACCAGGACCAGCGGGTCGACCGCCCCACCGCCGCCGGTTGCCGCGGTGATGCGCTGGTTGGCCTCGTAAGCGGGCTGACCGGGCAGAGCGAACTCGTATCGCAGCGCCTCGACGGTGCGTGGGGCGAGAACGCCCCCGGCCGCGGCGATCAGGACCCAGGCGATGATCACCAGGGCACGATGGCGCAACATCCAGGTGGTCCAGCGTCGCATCATTCCACCGAACTATAAGGGGCCTTATGGTCTGTCAGGAACCTTATAGTCTGCCTATGGGTGATGTCGAGCAGCACGGTGCGGGCTGGTCCGGCGGTGACCCCGGCAGGGTGACGGGCTGGACGCTGGTACGCACCCACCACGCCGTCGCCCGCCGCTTCACCGAGACGTTGGCGCGGGCCGGCCTGACCCCGACCCAGTTCGGCGTCCTGGTCGAGGTGGTAGGCGGCACGGGCGTGAGCCAGGCCGAGCTGGCCCGCCGGGTGCTGGTGACCCCGCAGAGCATCGGCGAACTACTTACCTCGCTGGAACGTCTGGGCTACATCTCGCGCCGGCGGGGCCCCCGCGGCACGGCGAGCGAGGTGCGGGTGACCGATGCCGGAAGAGCGGCCCTGGACCGGGCGACGCCGCTGATCCAGGCGATGAACAGCCCGCAGGCACTCGGGCTGACCCCGCCGGAGGACACGACGCTCAACGCGTTGCTGCACAAGGTGCTCGCCGCGATGAAGGACTCCTGATCGACTCGGCATCGCAAACGCCGTAGCCCTTCCCGCGCCCGGCGATGATCCGTCAACCGGTCCAGGTTGGCCCACTCGGGCAGCGCCCTCCTGGGACACCTCCTCGCGCAGTCGCCTCTCGGCGGCAGGTCGGGCTTCGGCAACGCCGTCACGAGCGTCGTCGGTGGCGCAGCCGAGTGGTCTAGGGCAGGAATCGCACTTCGGGGAATGCCGGGCTCGGGCCGGCGAGCAGATGTTGCCGCCGGCCGCGGAGGTGCTGTTCGAAGAACGCGAGGGGGTAGGCCTGCTGAATTCGTACGGCGGTAGCGGGATCGAGAGTCCCGATCCAGTCGGTGAGGTCCTTGTTGCTCATGCCGGTGATCGTCGCCAGCTCAGGGATGAGCCATTGGTGGTCGCAGTAGCCGCCGTGCCGGGCGCCGTCAGCCTGCACGTTGCGGCGCCAGCCGTGCAGAAGTGACCAGAACCTCGCGACAGCGGGCTCGGCGGCACGGGTGAACTGCGCGGTCATCAGCATGAACGGCCGGTCGATGCGGGTGACCGGTGGATCGGACTCCATCGGGCCGTCGAGGCTGAGGCCGGCCTGAACACGCCGGTCGGTGTTCATCATGAGAGCGGTGGCGGTGCCTCCCTTGGACCAGCCGTACATGCCGACGCGACGCAGGTCGAGCGCGGTGGCCAGCCCTTCGGGCAACGGGCGCCGTTCGGCGTCGGGATTACCGCCGGCGGCGAGTTCCTCGATGCGGTCGAGGACGAACCGCATGTCGGCGACCTGGCCCCACGGGGTGGCCGGTCGGTCGTCGGCGGGGAGGCTGAGGCGGCCGTCCGGGAATTGGGTGTACGCATCGTCGGTATGGTCGACGGTGACCACGATGTAACCGTGGCTGACGAGTTCCTGGGCGACGATGGTCGTCTCGGAACGGTGGCCGCCGGCGCCGTGCGAGTACAGGATCACCGGTTGCCGGCCGATCCTCCGTGAGGCCGGCGCGTTCTCGTGGGCGACGGTGATCGGCGAGGTGGCGGCATCGGCCGGGAACCCGTTCGCGTCGAGCAGCGCACGCAGGGGCGCATCGGCCAGCCAGGCGGCCTTGGAACGATGCCGGACGTCGCGGGAAGCGGGGTACCAGACGCTGATCATCAATTCGCGGCCGGCGCGGGCCTCGTCGATCAGGTGCAGGGCAACAGTTCCGGCGACGTCCGGTCCGGTGGGCTTGGGCAGCGTGAGCCGGGTGGACGCGGCCGAGGCGGGCCCGGTGCCGGCCCACGGCACGGCAGCTCCGGCAGCGAGGGCGGCGGTCAGCAGGTGCCGGCGGGTCAGGACGACGGTCATGGGTTCCTCCGGTGGCGTCAGTCGTTACGGACGGAAGCAGGGCCGGTCAGGCGGCGTAGCAGCGGCATCGTCGACGCGATCAGAGCAAGGGATACGAGCAGGCCGGTCCCGGTGACGGCGTAATAGCCGGCACCGGGCGGCCGCAGCTCGTAGCCGAGCTGGGATTTGAGGAACAGGGCGGCGGAGACGAAACCAGCCGCGACGGCGACGGCGGAGACGGCGAGCAGCGGAACGGCGCTCTCCAGCAGTACGACGCCACGCAGATCGCTGAGCCGCAGGCCGGCCAGCCGGAGTACGGCGAAGGGCCGTTTGCGTTCGTTGAGGCCGCCGGTGATGCTGACCGCGAGGCTGCATCCGGCGATCACCAGGCTGGCGATGATCACGATGTCGGCGAGGCGTTGCATCTGGCGGAGCAGGCGCGTGGAGTCGTCGCGGATGTCGCCCTCCGAGGCGGCGCCGTCGACCTGAGGAAATGCGTTCTCCAACAGCGTGCGGGAGGTCTCGAGCGCAGCCGGTGAGCCGTCGGTGTCGACGGCGACGCCGATGACGGCCTGCCGGTCGAGCGGGACCTCGGGGGCGGGCGGCCACTGCGGATCGCTGCCGCCGCGGACGCTGCCGCCGTACGGCGGGACCAGGTTGGGAAAGACTTGCGCGGCCGCCGCACCGGGGGAGCAGTGGCCGCTGCCCGGAATGCGGGTGAGATCGGCGCAGCTGATGAGGCCGGGCCACGAGTTGGGGTCGTTCTTGTCGATCTGTGGGTTGTCGCGGATCAGCACCACCGCTCGCACGCCGGGCACCGCGGTCAGCGAGGGCGGTACCGAGGCCTGGTCGAGCGGTTGCTGTCCGTGGCCGCTCCAGGAGGTGACGGTCATCAGGTTGTGGATGATCGGCGTGGCCGCGCTGTCGCCGCGCTCGGCCACGTAACTGGTGATCACTCCGGTGGCGACGCTACCGACGAACAGTGCGAGAGCGAGTCCGCTGATCGACCGGAATCCGGCGCGTGGGTCGTCGGCCAGCCGTCGCCCGGCGATGACGCCGGCCGGCCGGCGGGCAAGGCGGGCCAGCAGCCGGGAGCCGGTCATGGTCACCCACGGCCCGGCGACGACCACACCGATCATCACGACGAGGATGCCGGAGAGGTAGGCCGCGGTCTGCCCGTTGGTGGTGTACGGCTTGCGTCCGACGAACCAGGTCAGTTCGGCCAGGCCGGCTATCAGGGGTAAAAGGCGCCAGGCCCGCGGTGGTTTCGGGGTGACGCGGCGCATCACGCCGAGCGGTGACATCCGTACCCGGCGAAGCGCAAGGCGCGCGGACAGCGCGGCCCCGATCGGTACGCCGAAGAGCATCAGGAGCGCCGCCGGCCAGGTGAGTTCCAGGTCGTCGAGGAAGAACCGCAAACCGGTGAACGGAACGTGCGCCAGTACCGGGCGCAGCAGGAGGAACAGCCCGAATCCGAGCAGGGTGCCGGCCGTCGCAGCGATCATCGACTCGATCGTGGCCAGCGTCGCGACCTGCCGCGGAGTGGCGCCGACCAGGCGCATCGCGGCGAGTCGCTGCTCCCGGCGGGCGGCGGACAGCCGGGTGGCGACGCCGATGAAGATCAGCAATGGGAACAGCAGGGCGGCCACCACCACGGCGAGGATCAGGGCCATGCCGTTGATCCCGGTCCCGACGTAGCAGCGTAGGCAGTGCTCGGGTGACACGCTGACGAACCGGGTGAGCTGGGTGGCGTCCCGCAGCCCCGCCACGTCGGCGGGGGTACGTCCGACAACGGCGATCAGCAGATCGGGTGAGGCGAGCGCGTCGCGGCCCAGCACGGCGGTCCGGCGCCCGGGGAAGCGTTCGGAGAGTTGATCGGGCGGTGTGGTCCTCAGCAGCTCGGCCAGTGCGGGGGAGACCGCGTATTCGCCGGGGCCGGGCAGGGCACTCAGACCGGGCGGCACCGGAGCGTGCGGGCCGGTGACCGCGACGTCGATCCGGGCGATCGACCGACCCCGGAAGTAGTCCTCACGAAACGCCCACCAGGCCGGATCGGCCGCGCTCGGCCCGGTCGCGGCCTCGGCATGCGCGCTGTTGAGCCAGCCGTAGTGGGCGTTCTGGCGCTGCACGGCGGTCGTGCCGGCCAACGCCGCCAGGACCAGGCCGACGCCGATCGCGACCGCCGCGCCGATGATCGCCAGCCGGGCCACCGCGGCGCGGCCGCCGGCCACCGCCATCCGCAGTCCGAGGCGGATCACGCGGCCGCCTCCTGCGTGTCGAACGAGGTGACGCGACCGTCGCGCACGATCACCTCGCGGTCGGCGTACGCCGCGACCCGCGCCTCATGAGTGACGAGTACGACCGTCGTGCCCCGATCACGGGCCAGGCTCACCAGCAGTTCCATGACCTGCTCGCCGGTGATCGAGTCGAGCGCGCCGGTCGGCTCGTCGGCGAACAGCACCTGTGGGCCGCCGACCAGCGCGCGGGCCAGCGCGACCCGCTGGGCCTGCCCGCCGGACAGCTCGCCGGAGCGGCGGCCGTGCAAACCCTCCAGGCCGAGCCGGTCGAACCACTCCCGAGCCTGCTGCAGCGCGGGCTTGCGGCGTACGCCGCCCAGCAGCAGAGGTAGAGCCACGTTCTCCGCCGCGGTCAGCTCGGGAACCAGCTGTCCGAACTGGAAGACGAACCCGAACCGGTCGCGGCGCAGTTCGCTGCGCCGGGTCTCGCTGAGCGTGTCGATGCGCTGCCCGTCAACCAGGATCTGGCCCGCGTCGGGCACCAGGATGCCGGCAAGGCAGTGCAGCAGTGTCGACTTGCCGGAGCCGCTCGGCCCCATCACGGCGACGATCTCCCCCGTGGCGATCGTCAGGTCGGCGCCGCGCAGGGCCGGGGTGGCCCCGAACGACAGTTCGACGCCGCTGGCCCGCAACGCGGCGCTCACCGCCGGACCTGCGCACGCAACTGCTCGAGCCGGGCCGCGGTCAGGTCGATCCAGCGGAGATCGGCCTCGAGATGGAAGAGTCCGTGGTCGGCGAGCAGACCGTCGACCAGCTCACCGGAGCGCTTGATCTCGGTGAGTTCGCGCATGCGTTGCAGGTGGGCGTGGCGCTGAGCATCGAGGTAGGACTTGGCCCCGCGGTCGAGCATCAGAGAGAGTACGACCTTGGCGAACAGGACCGTCTGCAGGTGAGGCTCGGCCTGCACGGGCTCGGCCAGCCAGGCGTCGACCTCGGTAGCACCGGCCTCGGTGATGACGTAACGCTTGCGGTCCGGGCCGTCGCCGGGCGCGAGCTCATCCATCACCACCTTGCCGTCACGGGTCAGCCTGGCAAGCGTCGAATAAACCTGGCCGAACGGCAGCGACTTGCCCCGGCCGAAGTAGGTGTCGTAGTCACGCTTCAGGTCGTACCCGTGGCTGGGCTGCCGTTCCAGCAGCCCGAGCAAGGTCAGAGGAACACTCATGCGCCGACTATACACCGAGTGTATAAACCCGGTATATACCTGCAGCGTATAAGGCTCCGAACTATCCGGACGCCGGAACGGCTCCCGGCCAAGCGGTGACTCACAGCGGCCCCTGACCGGCCGCCGTAAGCCGGGGACCGGGTCAGTTCATGGTGGCTCCGATGGTGCTGCTTCCCGTCGTCAGGAACGTGGTGGCGGGCAGGGTGCCGCTGGAGGAGCGGGCGTTGTAACAGGTCGTGGCGTTTGTGGAGAGGAAGGACGGGGTGCTGATCCCGCTGTCCCAGTTGTTGCCGGCCGAGGTGACCGAGGAACCCTTGCTCACCGAGCCGCGACCGTTGCCCACCGCCAGGTTCTTGCCGAGCTTCGCCGAGCTGGTGGCGAAGTAGTAGCCGTAGTTGCCGTTGGCGTACGCGGTGGTGCGGTTGATGACGATGGCGCCCTTGTTGGAGTTCTCGGTGAACCCGTTGCCCGCGTCGTCCCACGCCGCCGAGTTGTTCACGACGTGAGCCACGGTCTCGCCGTCACCGCCGAGCTTGTAGCCGTTGCCGTCACCGGCGAAGGCCGAGTCGCTCCAGCGGTTCTTGCCGTTGCCGAACGACCAGGTGTGCTCGATGGTGACCGGTGACGAGAACGACCACAGATCGATGCCGTCGTCGGAGTTGTTGTAGAGCCGGGCGCCGGTCACCAGGTTCCCGGTGCCGGAGCCGAACTTGATGGCCACCCCGTCGGCGTTCTCCCCGTGTTCGGCGGCGTCGTAGTTCCCGTACGAGTCCAGGTTCCTGACCGTGTTGTTCGAGGTGCCGTCGCCGGTCAGGGTGAACCCGGAGTCGCCGCCGTTGATGGTCTTGATGTTGTTCCAGTTGGTGCCGATGCAGGACTGGCAGACGACCGCGCTGTCCGGCGAGTTCTGGAAGATGATGTTGGAGACGTTCCAGTAGTCGGCGGTCAGTTTGAAGATCCAGGAACCGCTGGGCAGGCTCGTACCGCTGATCTTCACGACCTCGGAACCGTACGCGGTGAGCGTGATCGGCGAGGACGAGCTCCCGTTGGCCGTCGACTGCAGGGTGGTCGTCGGATAGTAGGTGCCACCCCGGACCTGGATGACCGTTCCGGCGGTGGCGTTCTTGATGGCGTTGGACAGGTCGGTCACGTTGCTGACGACGACCGTGGCCGCGAACGCCGGGGCGCAGAACAGGCCGAGGCCGACGACGGTGGCCGCAGCCGATGCGGCGAGGACGTTACGCAGGGATCTCATGATGCGTGGTTCCTTCCGAAGGGGTGAGGACCGGATCCGCTCCCGGGGCGCGACCGGGCAGCTTCGGGGGGAGCCGATCCTGATCGCCGCCAAGGAAGTGCATTTCACGGACGAGGCGAAGTTCGACATGCCGGGAAGGGCAATACATCTATCGATGTCGATGAAAGTTTAGCCGACGAAACAGCTCGTGGGCGGGGAACACCCGTACCTCGTCGGGCAGGGTCATGAGTTTGTGCTGCACGCTGTCGTAGCGGCGGAGGCGAGCAGGTCGGGGCGGCCGACGTCGCCGATGAACAGCGCGTCGCCGGTGAGTACGCCGTACGGCATGGTGTCGGTGGCGTGTTCGTATTCGGTGTCGGCGCGGTGGCCGTAGCCGATCCGGGCGCCGGTGGCGGCGGCGACCTCGAGGTGTCCGGCGAGGAAGTCGGCGTGGAAGTGGGTGTTGACGACGCCCTCGATTGCTCGGAGGTATGGGGTCTTCGGGGTGGGTCAGGCGAGCCGGCCGAGGCGGCCGCCCTTGGCCTGCAGCCCCATGCCGGCGTCCGCCCAGGCGCGCAGGCCGCCGGTGAGGTTGTGCACTTGCCGGCCCTCGCGGGCGAGCAGGGCGGCGGCCTGCCGCGAGCGGACCCCGGAGCGGCAGACGGTGATCACGGGCCGGTCGGCCGGCACCTCGGCAAGGCGGGCGGTGAGCTGCCGGAGGGGGATGTGCCGGGCCGATGGCGCGTGCCCGGCGCGCCACTCGGCCGGCTCGCGCACGTCGAGCAGCACCGCACCGTCCGCGACCAACGCGGCGGCCTGTTGCGGATCCACGGACTGGTATGGCTTGCGGAACATCCTGGTGAGCAGCGCGGCAACAGACATGGGTGTCCTCCTGGTCCTGGCTGATGTGGTGATCCGCTACGGCCGAGCCCACGTCCGTGGGCGGCCACCTGTACAGCAGAAACCCCTGGGGGTATGTGAGGGTGATGGGTGCGGTGGGCGTCGCCGACCTGAGGACCCTTCCCGGGAGAGGTTGCTCAGGCGGGAGTGGGGTTGAGGATGGCCTGGACGGCGACGAAGGCCGCGATGGCGAAGACGAGCCAGGCGAAGGCGCGTTGCAGCTTCTGGGTGGGCAGCCGGTTCGCGAGACGGCCGGCGGCGAGGGAGCCGGTGATGGCGGCGAGGGTGAACGCCGCGGCGATTCGGTAGTCGATGGTCGCGTCGCCGGTGTGCGCGGCGAAGCCGGCGGCGGAGTTGACCACGATGATGACCAGGCTGGTGGCGATGGCGGCGGGCATGCTGAGGCCGAGCCCCAGGACGAGGGCGGGAATGATGAGGAAGCCGCCGCCGACGCCGAACAAGCCGGTCAGGAACCCGACCGCGAGCCCAGCGGCGATCGATTTCGGAAGGCAGCCGCGCCAGTTGATCCCGCCGCCGGGCAGGGCGCAGTCGCCGCCGGAGTCGTCGGTGCCGCGCAGCATCCGCCACCCGGCGGCGACCATGAGGGCGGCGAAGCCGATCAGGATGAGGCGCGGGTCCAGGAGCCGGTTGACGGCGGCACCGGCGAACGCCGCGGCGGCGCCGGTGCCGCCGACGATCCCGGCGATGCGCCACCGCACCAGCCCTCCGCGCAAACGGGGGATCAGCGCGGTGGCCGACGAGATGCCGACCACCAGCAGCGACGTGGGCACGGCCGCGGCGACGGGCAGGTCGGCACCGTAGACGAGAGCGGGAACGGCAAGGATCGAGCCGCCGCCACCGAGCAGGCCGAGCAGGACGCCGATGAGCGCCCCGAACCCGATCGCGGTGATCATGGCTCGTCTCGCCCCGGTCGGCCGGCGCGGGCCGACCGGAAGCGGATGCTGTGGTGACGCGGCATGGGATTACCGCCGGTCGCCGGTAAGGGCGGCGACGACCTGGTCGAGGTCGGTGCGCGGGCCACGGTTGTAGGGCAGCCTCGCCAGGAGCATGCCCATCGCGCAGGTGTCGGTCAGCGCCGCGAAGGTCAGGCCGGCGCCGATGAACGCGGCCACCCACTTGAGCGGCTCGGCCAGGGTGCTGGCGAGCACGACGACCAGGACGACACTGCCGGCGGCCAGGCGGACCTGGCGTTCCAGGTCCCAGCGCGGGGTGCCGGTGGTCACCGGCGCGTGGGCGGCCTGCCAGGCGGTGATGCCGCCGGTGAGCACCCGCAGGTTGGGCAGGCCCACGCGGGCGAGGGCCTGTTCGGCCTGGGCGGCCCGCTGCCCGGAACGGCAGACCAGCACGACCTGCTCATCGAGGTGATCGCGGAGTTCGTCGCGGTGCTCGCGCAGCAGATCCAGGGGAACGCTGTAGGAGCCCGGGATGTGCGCGGCCTCGAACTCGGCCGGGGTGCGCACGTCGATCAGCCGCGGCGGGTGGCCGGTGGTGACGAGGTGGTGCAGGGCCGGGACGTCGAGGCCGGCCGGGGTGCTGGTGGGCTTGGTCATCGGGTGTGGTTCTCCGGTTCAGTGTCCGCGGACGATGGGCAGACCGGCGTCGGCGGCCTCGGGGTAGGCGTCGTCGATATGCACCACCTGACGCCCGGCGCGGGCCAGGAGGCCGGCGGCCGCGGCCGCGCGGTAGCCGGAGCCGCAGTGCACCCACACCGTGCCGGCGGGCACGTCGCCGAGCCGCGTGGGCAGGTCGGGCAGCGGAATGTGTACGGCGTCGTCGATGTGGTCGGTGCGCCACTCGTTGTCCATCCGCACGTCGAGCACCACGTCCGCGCCGGGCAGCTCGTGCGGCGGTCTGCCCGTGCGGGCGGCGGCCAGATCGGCGAAGGTCGCCGTGCTCAGCTCGGCCAGGCGGGTGTCGTCGCCGCCGGCCCAGTCGTCCGGGCTGCCGGCGGCTGCGGCGGCGGGCCGGTCGATACCGATGCGGGCCAACTCGCGGTGCGCGTCGGCGACCTGCTGAGCGCTGTCGCCGAGCAGGGTGATCGGTGCGCCCCACGGGACCATCCAGCCCAGCCAGGTCGCCATCGGCCCGTCCAGGGCGAAGCTGAGCGTGCCGGCCAGGTGCCGGTGCGCGAAGGCCTTGCGGTGGCGCAGGTCGACCACCCATTCACCGGCCGCGATCCGGGCGGCGAGCTCCGTCGGGTCCGCGGTGGTCACCGGGGTCAGGTCGATCAGGTCGGCGCCGGCGGTGTTCCGCGCGCCCATGTGCGCGTAGTACGCCGGGTACGCGTCAAGACCGGCGAGGTTCTCGGTGACGAAGTCGTCGGTCTCCAGCCGCAGCGCCGGGTTCGCGGTGCGTTCCCGGCCGATCGTCGACTCGGGCGCGTCGGCCCGGGTGGCCGAGCAGAAGCTGCCGAAGCCGTGGGTGGGCCACACCTGCGCGCCGTCGGGCAGCAGGTCGGCGAGGCGCCGCACCGAGGCATGCTGTCGCTCGGCGAGGGTGTGGGCGTGCTCCTTGCCGAGCAGGTCGGTACGCCCGGTGGTGCCGAACAGCAACGACCCGCCGGTGAACACCCCGACCGGACCGGCGCCGTCATCGAGCACGTACGACACGTGGTGGAACGTGTGGCCGGGCGTAGCCACCACCCGCACGCGCATCTCCGCCGACACGTCGATCTCGTCGCCGTCGGCCACCGCCCGGCGCGCGAAACCGACCTTGTCGTCCGCTGCGACCAGGTACGTGGCGCCGGTCAACCGGGCGAGGGCCAGGCCGCCGGAAACGTAGTCGTTGTGCAGGTGCGTCTCGGCGACATGGGTGATCCGCACCCCGAGTCGGCCGGCCAGGGCCAGGATCCGGTCGATGTCACGTTGCGGGTCCACCACGACCGCGACCTGCCCGTCGTGGGCCAGGTAGCTGCGGTCACCCAACGACGAGGTCGGCACGACCTCCACGCTCACCTCAGTCATCGCACGTCTCCTCCTCGATCGGCTTGTCGCTGGTCAGCGGCTGGGTCTCGACCGGATATCCGGCCTGGCGCCACGCTTCGGTCCCGCCGGCGAGGGACTGCACCCGGGCGCCGGCGGCGGACAGCAGCCGGGCTGCGGCGAGACTGCGGGCACCGGAGTGACACACCGTCACCACAGCCTGCCCGGCATACCGGGCGGCCACCGCCGACACCTCGTCAAGTGGCACATTCACCGCACCCGGCAGATGACCACCGGCGTACTCGCCCGGGTGGCGCACATCGAGCAGCACGCCCTCGACGCCGTCCGACCGCAGACGAGCAACCGAAATCTCTCTCAGGATCACTTGAAAACTCCAATCAGTGTATACCCCCGGGGGTATACGGAAGACATGATTCGACCATGACGAAGGGCGAAGCCCCCACCCGGTGCGGCGGGGGCACGCCAAGGCTCAGGACAAAGACATGAACAGCTTCTCGAGCTCTTCCTCGCTCATCGGCGGCTCCTCGCCGCGCAGGCGGGCAGTCTGACATTCCCGCATCCCGGTCGCGATGATCTTGAAGCCTGCCCGGTCGACGGCGCTGGACACCGCGGACAACTGGGTGAGCACCCGCCGGCAATCCTCACCGTTCTCGATCATCGCGATCACCGCACCGAGCTGCCCCTGTGCGCGCTTCAAGCGGGTCAGTGCGTCCTTGAGCAGGACCGGACTCATCTCCATCAGGTGCCACCTCCGCCGTCAGCATACCCCGGGGGGTACCCGGCTGCGCGGGTCCAACATACCCCCAGGGGTATGCTTCGCGTCCAGGGTGACCTGCGCCGCACACGCCGGCCGCAGCGGCTCACCCGCCGACCGGTGCGGGCGGACTCGCTCACCAAGATCATTTTTGGCGTTGCCTGTCCGCCCCAGGTCTCTACCTGAGAGACGGTGCTGCCGCCGGCCGCAGATCGAAGCTCGATCCGGATCACGTGTTGCCTCCGGCACGTGCTGAAGGCGGTAGAGAGTGGTTGTCGTCGGGTGAGAGGACGAGAAGGCATGGACGTGTATGAAGCTGTGGACAGTCGCCGCGCCGTGCGGGCGTTCAGTGACGAGCCGGTACCGAGGGAGGTACTCGAGCGCGTGCTGACCGCTGCGACGCGAGCTCCGTCGAGTGGGAATCTCCAGCCTTGGCAGGTGTATGTCGTGACCGGTGCGCCCCTGGCCGAGCTGAAACGGCGCGCGACGGCCAGAGCGCTGACGGGCGACCCGGGTGATGAGCGGGAGTATCCGATGTACCCGGCCGCCCTGGTCCCGCCGTATCTGGGCCGGTTCTCCGCTGCGGCCGCCCAGCGCTACGCCGCGCTGGGAATCGAGCGGGACGACCCCGCCCGGCCCCTGAAGATCGCCGCCTTGAACACCGGAGCATTCGGGGCCCCCGTCGTACTGTTCTGCTACCTCGACCGGGCGATGGGGCCCGGGCAGTGGGCCGACGCCGGGATGTACTTGCAGACGGTCATGCTGTTGCTGAGGGCTGAAGGATTGCACAGCTGCCCGCAGGTGATGTGGACGATGTATCACAAGACCGTCAGCCAGACCGTCGGCACCGATGACGAGCTCTTACTGTTCTGCGGTGTCTCGGTGGGCTTCGAGCAGGACGGCGTGCCACGGCTGCGTACCGGGCGGGCGGACATGACGGAAACCGTGAGTTTCATCGGCGGGTGACCCGGGCCTGGCGGTCCCGCTCCTCGCCGCGGTCTGCACCGGATGCGGGCAGGCGCACTCGTCCCGGATGTCGGGCCGGCGGATACGGTTGGGCGCTCGGCATCGCTGCCGTCTCGTAATCGACTCCTCTCTCGAAGGCGGGGGCATGACCAGCGCGGACGCTACCCAGCTACCCGTGGCTCAGCAATGGTTCCGCTTCAGCACTCTGGACGAGCGCACCACCCTCATCGAAGAGCCGCACGTCGACGAGCTGCTCAGCGCGAACGCCTGGCATCTGCGCGGCCGAGACAGCGACCTGCTCATCGACTGCGGGCTCGGCGTCACCGCGTTGATCCCGATCCTCCGCGAGCGTTTCGATCGCGAACCCGTGCTCGTCCTGACGCACGCGCACCTGGACCACATGGGCTCGGCGCACGAATTCGCCGAGGTCTGTGCACACCCGCTCGAGCAGGCCGGCCACCCGGCACCAGGCTCGTTGCTCGGCCCGGTCCTGGCCACCGAACTCGGCCTGACCGGACCACTGCCGCCACTACTGCTCACCGCTCTCCCGCACACCGGCTACCAACCCGCGGCATACCGGGTGCAGCCACCGACGGTGACCCGGGCACTGACCGACGGCGACACCGTGGACCTCGGCGACCGGACTCTCACCGTCCTGCATCTGCCCGGTCACAGCCCCGGCAGCATCGCCCTGTTCGACCCGGCCGGCGGCACGCTGTTCAGCGGAGACGTCATCTACGACGGCGGCCTGCTGGACTCGCTCCCCGGCGGCGACCCAGAGGCGTACGCCCGATCCTTGCGGCGGCTGCGCGACCTGCCGGTACACCTGACTCATGCCGGGCACGGACCCAGCTTCGGCCCGGACCGCCTGCATCGGCTCATCGACAACTACCTGCAAGCCGAAACGCGGCGCCGCGCCGCCGGGGACCCGCGTTCCGCACACTGACCGACGTGCAGGCAACCGACCGGAGCGGGGCCCTCCCGACGACGAGTTGCAGGCCCGCACGCACACCCCGGCGCGTTACCGCAGTGATGCCCGCTATGCCGTCGGGCCCTAATAGCCCTCGAGCCGGACGTCTTCAGCATCGCTCCGTGCGTGCTCACCCTCCACCGGACCGAACGCGGGGCGCTCCTGCGCCGGCACAAGGCTCCCCTTGCCGCTGCCGACGAGGTCAGCCGGCTGATGCGGGCCGGGTCTCGAGCACCCCCGCCTCCGAGGCCTCGAGGATCAGTGCGGCGAGGTCCTGGTGCGAGCATCCGATCTCGGCGAGGATCGTGGCGAAGTCGCGTTCACCGTCGGCCTTTTCCAGGAACGCGCGCCAGTACGGCTCGTCGTCGTCGAGGACGAACTCGATGGAGCCCTGGACGGCGAGATAGGTCGTGCCCGCCGCCGATCGGAGCAGCAGCGTTCCCTCGGTGAGCGCCGGCCGGCCGGCGAGGTCGACGTCAGTGCGCTCGATGGTTGCCTCCGTGGCCGCGACGACGTCCCATTCGGCCATCGGCAGCACTTCAACCGACTCGCGGACGGGATTCGTCACCAGCGGGGGCGGTTGTTCGTTCAGCATGACCTCGAGCTGGCCGAGGTTGACCAGACGAAGCAGGAGGTCGACGCTGTCGCGCGAGGCACCCCCGGCCATCGAGCCGAGGAGCGAACGCACGGCGTCCCCGTCGAGGAAGGTACGGCCTCCGTTCGTCGCCAGGGCCTCCTCGGTGAGGGCGTTGTCGTCCTGGGTCAGCGTACGGATGAGCATCTCGTGGGTGTAGCGCTCGCCCTCGCCGTAGAAGAACGGGACCTTCGGGCGGTCGACGATGTAGTCGGGGACGATGCCGCGCATGGCTTCGCGGAGAATGCGCTTGTCCCACAACAGTGCCCGGCGCCGTGCCGGCGGGATGGCCGTGACCAGCTCGACCAGACGGTGATCAAGGAACGGTACGCGGGCCTCGATCCCGCTGCCGGCCGCCGTGCGGTCCTCGTGCCAGACGTTGTACTGCTGGATCTTGTGGTATTCGAACGCCAGGTAGGCCTCGTACGGGTCGGACAGGGTGCCCGCCGACAAGGCGTCGATCGCGGAGTCGGCCAGCACCGCAACGGGCAAGTGCTCGTTCCACAGCAGCGCGGCGCCGCGGGACCCGAGGGCGCGGCGGCGGTGCATCTGCGCGATGTTCGCCGAGAAGTCGTCCCAGTCGCCGCCGTTCGCGTAATTGGTGGTGTAGCCGCCGTTCATCTCGTCGCTGGCCGCGCCGAGCAGCATCGCCTTCAGCTCCGGTCGCACCTGCTTGGCATAGCGATGCAGCTCGTGCCGATAGTAGATCTCCGCCCCGCAGAGGGGAGTCTCGGACAGCCAGAGCAACCGCTTCCACGCCGCCACCGACGGGGTGTGCGTCGGCCCGAACAGCACCTGGTGGTGCGTGACTCCGAGTTGCTCGGCGGCCCGGTAGGCGTGCTCGGCGTCGCCGTTGAGCACTGTGCTGCCGGACATCACCGAGAAGGTGTGCAACTCGACGGTGCCGGCGGCGAGTGCGGCCACCGCCGTCGAGTCGATGCCCCCGCTGAGGAGGAGGCCGACCTCGGCATCGGCCGACGCGCAGTCGACGACGGACTGCGCGAGGAGCTCGCGATACTCGGCGATCAGCGCGGCGTCGTCGTGCGGTACCTCACGACCGGGGCCGGGGAAGGTCCAGTAGCGGTGGTCGCGACGGCTGCCGTCCGCGAGGTCCACCTCCGTGATGGTGGCGGCGGGGATCAGGCCGATGCCGTCGAACCAGGTTGTGGGTTCGCCGTCGAGGAGTTGAGGGGCGGCGCTGAGCATCGGTTGGGACAGGGCGGCCGCCCAATCCAGCCGCCGCGGGGTGCCGGGATCGGCGAAGAGGGCCTTGATCTCGGACGCCAGAACGATGCGGTGCCTGTCCTGGTGGAAGTAGAGCGGCTTGATCCCGAACCGGTCGCGTGCCAGGACCAGGCGGTTGCGCCGGCGGTCGACGATGATGATGGCGTACATGCCCTGAACCTGGTCCAGGAAGCGCAGCCCATCCTTCTGGTAGAGATGAAGGAGCACCTCGCAGTCGGAACGGGTCCGTAGTGTCACCCCGGCCGGGAGCCGGGAAGCGAGATCCTTGTGGTTGTAGACCTCGCCGTTGGCGATGAGCGTGACCTGCCCGTCCGCGCTGGTGAACGGCTGGCCGCCGAACTCGGGGTCCATCAGCGAGAGACGGGTGAAGCCCAGGCCCGCCGGGCCGAGAGGCTGAATGACCATGTCGTCGGGGCCGCGGTGGCTCAACATGGTGGTCATCCGGCGCAGGACCGCGGTCGACCCGTCATCGAGCGCGACGCCACCGAAGCGGGCCAGCCCAGCAAGGCCACACATTTCTCGCCACCCCTATTTCCTGTCGATTATGCAATTCCGGTCCGGCGTGGAAACAGAGAGAGGTGGCGCCGCGCTCAAAGACGCGCGGCGCCACACATGTCATCTTCAGGACGGGCCACGAAGAACGTTCTTGTGGTCCACCGGCCGCGGCTTCAGGTACTTCTTCATATTGGTCACCTCCCTGACATCTTCGCCACAAATTGTGGCGCTGATGAATCGGACTATATGGGGGTCGATCCGGAGGGGCAATGTTTCGGCAATCCCCGAACGGTGCCTGCGGGTCCGGGCCGGTGAGAAATGTCAAGCATTCGGCTGTCACCGAAAGTGGGGTCAATGCGGGGGAGGGGCATCCTCGTCGCCGAGGTACTTGAGCAGAGCCATACCGGCGCCGTCGAGGGCGTAGATCACCCGCACCCCGTCCCGCCGCTTGTGGACCACGTCGGCCGCCACCAGCGTCTTGAGATGCTCGGAGATCGTGCTGGCGGACAGTCCCAGCGACTCGGCCAGATCGGAGGTCGTGGTCGGTTCGGCCAGGCCCCGGAGAACGGCTGCCCGGCCCCGGCCGAGCAGGAGTGCCAGCCGGTCGTCGTCGGACGGGGCTCTCGCCGTGCGCGGTTTGGCCAGCAGTGCCGCGCCCCGGGCCTGATAGGACACGCCCACCACGCCGGCCGGCTCGACGACGCACCGCGTCGCCCGGCGACCGAACAGCATGGGTACGAGGATCAGCCGTTCGTCGCACTCCACGGTCGCCGAGACAGCGGCCGTGGAAAGCGTCAGCACAGGGCGCTGCCAGCGCAAACGGCTGTCCACGGCGGCCAGGACGGCGTCCGTGCCCTCGGTGGCGAGCCGCTGCGCCCGCTGCGACACGTCATTACGCAAGGCCATCCGCATCGACGCCCAATACGGCTCCAGTGCCGCTTCCCAGTAGTCGAGCACGGCCTCGGTCAACCAGGTCAACCAGGCCGACCCGCTCGTACCGGGCGGCATCGGCGAACCTGCGATCAGGTCGGCCAGACGGTCGGACCCGGCCTCGGCCAGCCTGCCGACCATCGCCTGCAGCTCCATGTCGATCGACCGCTCGATCGTGCTCGGCACGGGGGTCAGCTCCTGCGGGACCTGGCCGTGCAACCGGCGGATCCAGGTGACCAGCGCCGCTCCGGGACGGCCGGCGAGCGCCTGCTCCGCATTTCGCCCCCATTCACTGTGCGGCCACGAAGATGCCCGCCCCCAAGCCAGGCTCGACAGACTGCCGAACGTCTCCCACAGCGGACTGAGGGAGATGCGCAAGTGTGAGAGAGCCACCGGATCGGTATTCACCTTAATCATCCGGAGCCCGACCGGGTGGTACGCCGCCGCATCGACATGTACCTTTCCTTCCGTCGCGATCATCGTACCTGCCCGAATCGTGCGGGCAACGCACCGACGTATTTGCGGCATTGACACCGGCCGACCTATCGGATATCAACAACGCCATAACGACGATCAGCTGGATGGTGCCTATGCACACCGACTTGCAGCCGACAGCGGTTTTCCGTCCGCGGGTGGACGTTCGGGTCCGCCTCACCCGGGACGGTTACTTGGTGGCCCTGCCCGACGCGGAGACATTCGCACTGCCCGAGGTGACCTCATTCATCTGGCGTGCGCTCGACGGCAAGCGCACGGTGGCCGGCGTCGCGTCGATGGTCGCCGATGAGTATGCCGTCGACTCGAGCGAGGCCCTTGCCGATACGCTCGAGGTGGTACAGGCGCTGCTCGAGATGGGTGTGCTGAACGACCTCACGCCGGCCGCGACACCGCCGAATCCCCGATGGGAGGCTTCGTGACGTCCGTGGACCTCGGAGTGGAGCAACTGTATGGCGCGCTGCGGGAGAAGGAGCTCGTCCCTGACTCGTGTCGCGCCGTCTTCATCGGCGGATCGGTGGCCCGCGGCTGGCAGCACTCCCGAAGCGACACCGACCTCTACCTCGTGTCCGGTGAGGCGTGGGAGGGCGAGTCCGACGGCTTCAACACGGTGGCCGTCGATCCCGCGTCCGTCCCGACGAATGTGACCTTCGTCGACGGCAACAGGATCGAGCTCCGGTACTGGCAGGAGAGTCAATTCGATCAGGTCCTCGCCAAGGTCACCTGGGATGCGTACCAGAACGCCGATTCCTTCGGCCAGAAGCTCAGCCAGCATGAGGCCGCACTGTTGAGCCGGCTCACCAGTGCGCTCGTGCTCGTCGGCGACGAGTGGGTCACCCGCCGGCGCGAGGAGGTCGCGGCCTCGGCTTTCCGCTCGATGCTGGCGCTGCGCTGCCTTTCCGAGGCGGACTCCTGGGTGCGGGACGCGCTCGGCATGACCGAATCCGGCGACTTCGCCTCGGCTGTGCTCGCCGCGCAGAACGCGCTGGCCGCCTCCGCCGACGCGTTGAGCCTCGGCAGCCACGAATACAGCATCGAGCCGAAGTGGCGCGCTCGCCGGATGGAGATCATCGGGTCGCCGATCCTTCCGTTCGACCGGTACTGGGAGCTGGCCACGATGCGGACGTACGATCCGGCGAACCCCACCGCCTGGATCGAATCGGTTCTCGAGGTGTGCCGCGAGGTCGCTCTTGAGGTGGAGGTGTGAGCCGGCGCGGGGCGGTCAGTCGGTGAGGCTGCCCCAGCGGGGTGGCCGGCCCGTCTCCAGCACATGCAGGATCTCCTCGGCAACCCGGCGCCGCTGGCTCAGCTCGGACTCCGCGGACAGGAACGCGCGGTGGGAGGTGACGACGACGTTCTCGAACGGCAGCAGCCTGCGGTTCCACTCGTGGTCGTTGGGGTCTTCCGGGGTGAACACGTCGCTGGCGTAACCGCCGATCCGGCCCTCGGACAAGGCGGCGTGCACGGCCTGCGGGTCGACCAGTCCACCGCGCGCCGGGTTGATCAGGAACGCGTCGCTCTTCATCTCGCGCAGGAACGATTCGCCGACCAGGTTGCGGGTGTCCTCGTCGAGCAGGCAGTGCAGGATGACGACGTCGGCCTGGTGCAGCAGGTCCGGCAGGGTGTGACGCTTCTGTACGCCGTACCCGATCATGTGGTCGCCGTGCACGTACGGGTCGTAGCCGATGACTTGGCCGTAGAAGCAGCGGAGCTTCTGCGCGGTGGCCTTGCCGATCCGGCCCAATCCGATGATGCCCGCCGTCAGGCCCTGCAGACGACGCGGGTACCCGCCGTCGTAGATGTCCCAGTGCCCGCTCTTCAGGTGGTTGTTCTGCAGGCAGATCTGCCGCTCGAGGGCCAGCACCAGGGACAGGGTGTGTGTGGAGACCTCGTCGACACAGTAGTCGGGGACGTTGAACCCGAAGATGCCGTTCGGCTTCAGGAACGGCAGGCCGATGTTGTCGTAGCCGACACCCTGCCGGCCGATCACCTTCACCTCGCCGCGGATCGTGGCGAAGACCTCCTCGGTCATCTGCGCCCGGTAGATGGCGAGCGCGGACGCACCTTTGAGGTTGTCGATGAAGCGTGGGCCGCCCTTGACATACGCGCCGTCCTGGACGACGCCGAAGCGCAGCTCGACCTTGTCACCGAAGACTTCGTTCTCGATCGTGGCCAGCGCCGGATTCACCGCTCCGTCCGCCAGCGCCCAGAACGGGTCGGTGTAGACGACGACGGGTTTCATGCTCCTCCTAGAAGACGATGGTCTTGACGGTGGTCATCTCCTCGATGGCGAACCGCGCACCCTCGCGCCCGAGGCCACTTCTCTTCACACCGCCGAACGGGATGAACGGCGACTCGAACTGTGGCCCGTCGTTGACGATGACCGCCCCCGACCTGATCCGGTGGGCGGCCTCGAACGCCCGGTGCAGATCGGCGGTGAAGACGCCGGTCTGCAGGCCGTAATCGCCGCTGTTGATCCACTCGATGGCCTCGTCGAGGCCCTGGACCCGCACGATCGGCGCGCACGGCCCGAAGGTCTCCTCGCGGACCAGCGCCGAGTCCTTGGTGACGAAGTCGAGAACTTGAGGTCCCAGCACGGCGCCGTCGCGCGGTGAGCCGTGCAGCAGGACGGCGCCGGCCTCGACCGATTCGTGTACGCGCTCCTCGACGACCCGGGCGGCCGCGTCGTCGATCAGGCAGCCGATGTCGTTGTCGTCGCGCCGCGGGTCGCCGAAGCTCAGCTTGCCCGCCTCGGCGACGAGCAGGTCCGCGAACCGGTCGGCCACGGACTCCTGGACCAGGATGCGCTTGACGCCCCGGCAGGACTGCCCGGCGGTGGCGAACGCGCCCTTCGCGGCGGCGTCCGCGGCGGCGGCCAGGTCGGCGTCGTCGAGCACGATCAGCGCGCCGCTGTCCCCGAGCTCGAACGTCGTCCGGATCATGCCCGCGTTCCTCGCGATCCGCTCGCCGACCGCCCGGCTGCCGGTGAACGTGATCATGTCGACGTCCGGGCAGGTCACCAGCGTCTCGCCAACCTCCTGCGGGTCGCCGGTCACCAGCGAGACCATGCTGGGCGGCAGTCCGTTCTCGATCAGGCACCGTACGAACCGGGCGGCGCTCAGCGGGGTCTTCTCGGACGGTTTGAGGATCACCGAGTTGTTCGCCGCGATGGCCGGCGCCAGTTTGACCACCACCTGGTTCAGTGGCCGGTTGAACGGGGTGATCGCGCAGACCAGCCCGACGGGCACCCGGATCGTCACCGCCAGGTTGCGCTTACGGTCGGCGGTCACGTCGGTCGGGATGGCCTCGCCGGTGATCCGCCTGGCCTCCTCCGCGCACACCTCGAGCAATGTGACGGCGCGCCGGACCTCCTTACGCGCCTCCTTCACCGCCGCGCCGCACTCGTCGACGATCTGCGCGACGAACTGCTGCTCCTGGCGGCTGATCTGCGCGGCCGTGCCGCGGAGGATCTCCGATCGGTCCCAGGCGGTCAGCGTCGACTCGTACGCCTTGGCACAGCGGGCCGCGAGCAGGGTCTGCTCCCGGGTGGCGCGAGAGGCGTAGCCGACGATCTCCCCGCTGAACGGGTTGTGGACGGCGATCCGGTCCGGTGTCTCGATCCATTTGCCGTCAATCAGCAACATGGCGGTCGGCACTCCCTCGTCGTGTGCTCGATCATCGGCCGGGCCGGGCCGGCTTGGCGAACCAGTCGTCGCGCAGGCGGAAGGCCTTGGCCGTCATCGCGCGGAAGATCTCGATGTCGCTGCCGCCCAGGTCCGCGTATTTCTCGACGATCCGGTGCTCGAGTGCGCTGATCCCGGCGCCGTGCTGGCCGCGGAGCTTGGCGTTGAACAGCAGATGGAACGGCAGGAACGACTCGGCGGCGGCGTGCATCCCGGCGACCATCAGCGGGAACTTCCAGAACAGCTTCTCCACGTCGGTGTGCTGAGCTTCGTCGAAGCCGTCCGGGCGAGTGCCGCCGGCGTCCACATAGGCGACCAGGTAGTCGTGCACCCAGGGCAGCTGCAGTCCCCAGTTGTCCCGCGGGCCGGCACGCTGGGAGATCAGCTCCAGCATCAGCTCCGCGTTGCGCGAGCTGATGCTGAGCCACTGGGGATCGACCCCCAGAAGATATTCACACACCCCCGGACGCAGGAACGGGAAGCGAGCCTCGATCGGTCCGCGCTCCATGAAGATGATGGAGGCGCGGCGCATCATGTTCTCCCAGATGTTGTTGATGAAGAGAAGACGCGCGGCATGACCGGACTGAACCTTGTGCGGGGTCTTGAGTTCCTTCCAGCTGTCGTAGGCGCCCAACAGCTCGTCGACCCCGTGCCCGCCGATCGTCACCTTGAACCCGTCGGCTCGCATGGCCGGCGCGAGGTAGTAGTAGATGGGCAGAGGATAGACACTGAGCGCCTTGATGTTGCGCATCTCGAAGAGCCGGATGATGTCGGGAAGGTCGTCGACGAGTTGCTCGGCCGTCGCATGGATCTCTTTGTGGACGAGGCCGATCTCCCGGAAGCCCTCGGCTGCGGCCCGCGCCCGATGGATATCCGGCGAGTCGAACCCCTCCACCGAGAACACGTACGAGGTCGGCTCGTAGGAGACGTTGCCGAAGTCGATGTTCGACAGGACGTAGTACGTCGTCATCAGGCTGTCGATGCCACCGGAGAGCATCGTGCAGATCGGGACGTCACCCATCGTCCGGTTCCGGGCACTGCGCTGGAGCAGTTGATGCAGCTCCCGGCCGATCTCGAGGATCTCCTGGTTCTTCTTGATCGGCTCGGCCTTGTAGAAACAGGTGGTCTTGAGCTCGAACGTGTCGAGGTCCAGCGTGAGGTAGTGGCCGGGGACCAGCTCCTGGGCCTCGTTCAGGTCGACCCGGTCGAGGGTGAGCAGCCCGCTGAGCTGGCTGGAGAACAGGAACGTCCGGCTCTCCCGGTCGTAGTAGTAGAAAAGCGGAACCCGGCCCGGCCAGTCGCGGGTGACATAGAGCTTGCGCTGGTCGCGGTCGAGGATACCGAGGGCGAACATCGCATCGATGTCACGACGCTTCAGGAAGTCGATTCCGTCGGCCTCGTAGAGTTTCAGGAAGACCTCGGTGTCGCCGGTCGTCGTGAAGGAGGAACCGGCGAGGTGATGCGTTTTGTGTTCGGCGAAGTTGAAGAACTCACCGTTGAAGACCAGTGATACGGGGCGGACGCCGGAATCGTAAGGCTGATCCGACTGACCTTCCGGTACGCCGGCCTTGCCGGAATCCTTGACGAGATGTCGGCGGCTGCCCAGAACCACTTCTCCATAGGTCCGGACCGTGATTCCGTCATCACCTCTCCGGATGTTCTCGAGGGCGATCAGAGCTTCCTGTTCAGAGATTCCGATTCCGCCGAAAATTCCGCACACAACTGCTCCTTCATGTGTCGAGGCGAATTCGGCCGCACCGGTCCGACTCGGTGGCGGTTGAGGCCGTGGTGGGGTCCGGATCATCCGGGAAGCCCCATAATTCCGGCGTGGACGACAGAATTCGCCCACCCTCCCGTCCCCCCGTACGGGCGATACTCGTGACCGCATGTGGAGACCGGCACGGCCATGTGCCAGCGGACGACGCGGCGTTCGGAATCGATCGGAGCCACTGTCATACGACCACAGAAGCCATAGCGTGACAAGGCAGTCCTGGCTCGCCGGGTGGCGGTGAATCGGTCGGCCGCCGCATTTCCCGTGGTGGTGGCCGCACTCCCCCTATCGGGAGGCGGTGCCAAATGTCCGGGCGCCCCGATCGCGCCGCGGGCGGCACCCGCCTCGCGAACCGGAAGTTGCGATGTGTGGCCACATCGGACCTTGACGATACGAGCGGTGGAGATGTTAATCTCCTTCAGATCAACCGGCCTGGTCAGAACGAGTCCGGTCAGGTGGTTCTGCGACAAACAGTGCGGATACCGGCGATGCGGATATCTGTCCGATCGTCTTTCCTGTTCATGGCGGACGCTGGGCACGGGGAGTGGAAAGCGTCGGTCAGTGGCCTTGATCGGAACCGGCTCGTATTCGGAAATGGCGCGGAAGCCTCTCAGCCCTGGAACGCCGGTGGCCGAGGGCACGGCACCGGAACCCCGCGCGGCCGGCCGGGGCCGTTGCGACCCAGGCCAGACCCGTACGAAGGGACCCGTTCATGCCAGTCGAACCCGTCGCCGTGTCCGATCTCCCGGTCATGATCCTCACCGGCCCGCCCGGCGCGGGGAAGTCGACCGCGATGCGGACCTTCCGCCACTCCTTTCCCGGGCTCGATCACTTCGGGGTCCGGGTCTTCTTCCAGCGGCAGATCGAGCTGGGCACACCGCTGGGCGTGCGCGCCGCGGTGTTCCACGAGAGCCGGGTCTGGCACCCGGACGAGATGATCCTCGAGGGCATCGCGCTCTGGCTGGACCAGACACTGCCGGACGCGACCCGCATCGTCTTCGAGAGTTTTCCCCGCAACGCGTCGCAGGCCCGGGCCGTGGACGGGCTGCTGGCCGAGCGGGGCCTGCGGGTGAACCGCGTGGTCTCCCTGGACGTGCCCGACGAGATCTGCGCCGCGCGGGTGACCGGCCGCGAGGTGTGCGTGGAGTGTGACACCATCGTGGCCGACGCCATCCCGGTGCCCGGATCCGCCTGCCCGCACTGCGGCCGGGAGTTGGTCCGCAGACCCGACGACGACCGGCCGACGTTCCTGCGGCGCCTGGCCCGTCAGCGTCAGGGTGCGGTGGAGTTGCTGGCCCATTACGAGGCCCGCGGAGTCCTCGTGCGCGTCGACGGGACCCGGCCCCCGGCCGAGGTGGCCCAGGCGCTGCTGGAGGCCGCGCGTACCGCACCCGACGCGGCACAGCTGAAGGGCGATCCGGAGAATACGGCAAAGGTGGCCGGCTGATGGCGGGCTCATCGGACGGCAAGCCGCTGCACTTCAACCTGTTCAACAACGGCAGCGGTCATCACGAGGGGGCCTGGCGTCTGCCCGGCAGCCACCCGCTGGCCAATCTCGACATCGAGTACCACGAGAGGATGGCCCAGCTCGCGGAGTCGGTGAAGTTCGACTCGGTGTTCCTGGCCGACCATGTCGCCCTCGACGGCGCGGGGTACCGCCCGGCCGGCCGGCTGGACCCGCTCACGGTGCTCACCGCGGTGGCCCGGGCCACCCGCCGGATCGGGCTGATCGCCACCGCCTCGACCAGCTACAACGAACCGTTCAACCTGGCCCGCCGGTTCGCCTCGCTGGACGTGATCAGCGGCGGGCGGGCCGGCTGGAACATCGTCACCACCGCGGGCGACGCCTCGGCCCGCAACTTCGGACTGGCCTCCCAGGCCTCCCATCTCGAGCGGTACCAGCGTGCCGACGAGTTCGTCGCGGTCGTCGAGAAATTGTGGGACAGCTGGGAGGACGACGCCGTCGTCGCCGACCGCGAGCGCGGCGTGTGGGCGGACGAGTCGAAAATTCACCCCATCGAGCACCAGAATCACTTCTACGCGGTACGCGGCCCGTCGAACACCCCACGCTCGCCCCAGGGCCACCCGGTGCTGGTGCAAGCCGGTTCGTCGGAGGACGGCCGCGACTTCGCGGCCCGGCACGCCGAGGCGGTCTTCACGGCCCAGCACACGCTCGCCGACGGTCAGGCGTTCTACGCGGACCTCAAGCGCCGCGTCAAGCTGGCCGGCCGGGACCCGGACGAGGTGAAGATCCTCCCCGGGATCGTGCCGGTGATCGGGTCGACCGAGGCGCAGGCGCGGGAGCTGAGCGGCCAGCTGGACCGCCTGGTCTCGGCGGAGTCGGGCCGCAACCGGGTGGCCCGGCAGTTGGGCCTGGACCCGGCTCTGTTGCCGCTGGACGAGCCGCTGCCCGACCACCTGCCGACGGTGGACGACATCGAGGGGGACAAGAGCCGGTTCACGCTGATCGTCGAGCTGGCCCGGCGCGAGCGGATGACCGTGCGGCAACTGGTCGAACGGCTCGGCAGCGGTCGTGGGCACCGAACCTTCGCCGGAAGCCCGGAGCAGGTCGCGGACATGATCGAGGAGTGGGCGCGCGAGGGCGCGGCGGACGGCTTCAACATCATGCCGGCCGCGCTGCCCTCGGGGTTCGAGCTGTTCGTCGAACATGTGGTGCCGATTCTGCGGGCCCGCCGGCTGATCCGTTCCGAATACACCGGCACGACCTTGCGCGAGCACTACGGCCTGTCCCGGCCGCGGAGCCGGTACGCGGCCGACGGTCCGGCGGGGGAGCGGTGATGGAACAACTCGACGAAACGGGACGGCACGTGGCGGCAGGTGATCGTGGTGAGCTCCTCGACCGGCTGATCGGGTTGATCGAGGCGGTCCGCCCCGGGCACCCGGTGCGGGTCGCGGTCGACGGCCCGCCCGCCGCGGGCAAGACCATGCTGGCCGACGAACTGGCCGCGATCCTGCGGGCCCGGGGACGTGCGGTGATACGCGCGTGCGTCGACTACTTCATGTTCCCGCGGGAGGTCCGTTACCGGCGCGGGAAGTCCTCGCCGGAGGCCTGTTACCAGGACTCCTTCGACTACCCGGCGCTGCGCCGGGTGCTGCTCGAGCCGCTGGGCCCGGGCGGGGACCGGCACTATCGGAACGCGGTGTACGACTGGGACAACGACGCCCCGCTGTCCGGGCCCGCGGTTCTCGCCCCCGCGGATGCCGTGCTGCTGCTCGACGGTGTGTTCCTGCAGCGCCCGGAGCTTGCCGGCCAATGGGATCTGAGCATCCTCGTGATGTCCGCGGCCGAGCGTCTGATGGAGCGGGCCCGGGTCCGCGATCTGGCGCGGCTGGCCACCGTCACGGAGGTCGAGCGGCGATTTCGCATCCGCTATCTCCCGGCGCAGGAGATGTACTTCGCCGAGGCCGGCCCGGCCGAGAACGCCGATGTCGTGGTGTACAACGACGACGTCCAGCGACCTCACTGGGCGGTACGGGTGCCGTGAGCCGAGCACCACGCTCGATGACGCCGGCGGCCCTTGCGCGTAGCGGCGCGACGGGCGCCCGTCGCGGGTTCCCCGGGTTGGTCCCGGCGGAACCCGCGATCGAGGAGGGCTCCGGTCAGGCCGGCAGGCGCTCGGCCGGTGCGTCGGGAAGGGTGTCCGGCGCGGCCGCTTCCAGGGCCGCGGCCACCTCGGCCGGCGGGGCGGTCCCGTCGATCCGGACGACCACGCCCTGAGCCTCGTAGTGGGCCAGCAACTGTGCGGCGTTCTCCCGGTGCTGGTTCAGACGCTTGCGGAACTGCTGCTCGTTGTCGTCCGGGCGGTGGACCAGCGGTCGGCCGCACTGCTCGCAGGCCGAGCCGGGGACCGGGATCGCCTCGGCCACCGGGGTGTCACAGACGACACACACCTGGCGGTTGAGCACGCGGTCGGTAGCCACGTCGTCGGGCACGTCCATGTAGACCACGCGGTTCACCCGCAGCCCCCGCTCGGCAAGGACGCGGTCGAGGTCGGCGGCGTGCGACCGGTTGCGGGGATACCCACCCTCGAAGATCAGGCAGGTGGCGGTCGGCAGGTTCTCGTCGATCCAGCCGGGCAGTCCCTCGATGACGAGTTCGTCCGGCCACCAGCGGTTGGGGCCGGCCAGTTCCAGGGCCCGCAGGCCGAGCTGGGTGCCCAGCTCGGCCTGCCGTTCGAAGAAGACCCGGACCCCGAAGTGGACGAGTCCGGGGAACCGGCGACGGAACGCCTTCATGGCGGTGGACTTACCGGCTCCCGGCGGGCCGGTCAGGAACATCACGGGGATCGTGGCGTGACCATCGGTCGCGGCCGCGCTGGCGTGGGTGGTCGGCACAGGTGAACCCTTCGCTCGGGGAAACGTCGATCGTCGCGGACAGCTGCGGGCACCACTACCGTGCCACGACAAGCCTAGTTTGCGGTCTTTCGTACCGCGGCGACGGCAATGGTGGCGTAAGGCATGGCGAAGCTGCCGCCCATCCGGTCGATCGCGTCGCCCACCGCGCGCAGCACCTCGGCCAGGCGCTCCGGCGTGAGTTGGGCCAGGGCGCCCTGGGTGGGCAGAAGTTTCAGCCACTCGGCCCGGGTGAAGGTCCGCTCCCAGCCGAAATGCCACTGTTCCACCTCGCCGAAGCCTCCGGTCCGGCCGATCCCGTCGGCGATGGTGTCGAACATCGGCTGGTAGAGCTCCAACGGGGAGCGCCGGCGTCCGTCCGGGGAGAAGGCGGAGGCGTACGCCGCCTGACGGTAGGCGTCGGCGGAGCGCAGCGTCCACGGGGGCAGCGACATGCCGGCCGCGTCGGCCACCTCCGGCGGGGTGAGCGAGGCGTGGTGGAAGACCGCCAGCAGGCCGCGCTGGCGCAGGACCGTCGCGGCCTTGGCGGCCCCGGCGATCGGGTCCACCCAGTGCCAGGCCGTCCCGGCGACGACCGCGTCGAACGTGCGGCCGGCCGGTTCCCACTCCTCGAACCGACTGACCTCGACCGGCACACCGGTGCCGCGGGCGAACTCGGCCAGCTGCGTGTCCGGATCGACTCCGAGCACACTGCACCCGGCCGCCTGGAACTGCCGAGCCTCGATACCGGTGCCGCATCCGGCGTTCAGAACATCCCCTCCGGGGATGGCTTCCGCTATTCGCTGGATCAGAGCTTGCGGGTACGCCGGGCGGGAGTCGTTGTAGTGGGCCGCGTCTCCACTGAAGTAGGACCCGGCACTCTTCCGCTGCGCTCGACTCGTCATTTCCACTCCAGACTCGCTTGCTGAGTGATGATCGTCATTCGGGTGGCGCGGCCGGATAGCTCACGAAGGCGAACGCGGAGCTGTCGGCGGACCAGCTGTTCGTGTCCAGCGAGCCCTGGCCACCGGCCACTGTGGCCACCGTCCGGGCCGCGGACCAGTCGTCGAGCGCGACGATGCGCACGTCGATGCGGACGTTCGGCGGATGGCCACGGGTGCCCGCCGGGAAGGCGATGTAGGTGGCCCATCTCCCGTCCGGTGATAGGTGCGGGAACCAGTTCACCTCGTCGTCGAAGGTGAGCTGTTCGAGCCCGCTACCGTCCGGGCGGATGCGGGCGATCTGGGCGTGCCCGTCGAACATCTCGGTGTTGAAGTACAACCATTCGCCGTCCGGTGAGTACTCACATCCGTCGGAGTGCCCGGGCCCGCAGGTGAGCCGCCGGTAGTCCCGGCCGCGCGCCGACACCGTGAAGACGTCGCCGTGGCCCTCGCCGGGCCGCTGCCCCGGGGGCAACCCGATGAACGCCAGCCGGTCGCCGCTCGGATGGACGCCGTGCAGGAAGTGCAGCACCTCGGCCGCGGGATCGTCGGTGATCAGCTCCGCGGCACCGCCCTCGACCGGCGCCCGGTAGATCTTCCGGTCGTAGGCGGACAGATAGATGTGCTTGCCGTCGGGGTCAGGCAGGTGGTCGTTGTTGACCGGGGGGAGCCCGGTGAACGGGACCTCGTCGAGCCGCCCGGTGGCCGGCGAGAGCCGCCACAGCCGGCCGCCGCCGTTGAGGACCAGGTCGTCCCCGCCGGACAGCCAGTTCGGTGACTCCAGCCGCAGCCGGGATGTCGCGAATCGCGCGACCGGCGGCTCGCCGGGGCCGGCGGTCCAGATCCGGCAGATCTGTCCGGGCTGAAGCTGGCGCATCGATACCCCCGTCTCGGTGTTACCGGAGGACGTGATCGTCCGGTAGGCCCGTCGTGCGCCCGCTCGTGCCGGTCAGCACGTCCTGCGGGGTGACCAGGCGCGGGTTGTTGGCGGCCCGTCCGGAGGAGAGGTCATCGCGCCAGTCGCGCAGCGGTATCCGGAAGTTCCGCAGCCCGTGCAGATCGAGCAGGCGATCGATCAACTCCTCCACCGGCACGCCGATCGCGCCCAGGCACCGCCGCCGCAGATCGGCGACGAGCAGCCGCAGCGCCTCCGCGCCGTCGGGATGACGGGTGTCGATGTCGGTCGCCGCCGCGTTGTGGCCGATCAGCCAGCGCAGATGCAGCCCCACGGCGGCGCCGTGCGCGATGCCGTGCCGGGCCGTCAGGGCGTACGACAACGCGTGCGCCGCCGTGGTCCGGGTGATGTTGATGGCGGCGCCGGCCAGCGCGGCCCCGTGGGCCAGTTCGGTCCGTAGCCACGGATCGGCGAAGCTGCCGTGCCGTGTCGCGCTGTCCAGCGCCGGCAGCAGCGTCTCCAGCGCCAGGATCGCCGTGCGGCGCGACTCGGCCGTGGCCGCGACCGCCCACGCCGACTCGATCGCCTGCGCCAGCGCGTCCAGGGCACTGGCCGCGGCGGTGGGTGCGGGCACCGTCGAGGTCAGGTCGGGGTCGATCAGGACGTGGTCGGCGAGCGCGCTCGGATGGTCCAGGGAGAGCTTGCGCCGGCCGGCGTAGACGGTGGCGAAGCTGGTGAGCTCGCTGCCCGAGCCGGAGATCGTCGGGATCTGCACCAGCGCGACGGCCCGGTGTGCCGCTATCGCGCCGGGATCGAGCAGGTACGCGCCCGGGTCGCCGGGCGACTGCGCGAGGACCGCGACGCACTTGGCCACGTCCATCGCGCTTCCCCCGCCGATGCCGACGACCGCGTCGGGGCCGTAGTCCCGGGCCAGCGCGACCGCCTCACGTACCTGTCGCAGCTCGGGATTCGGGTGGACGCCGCCGTAGTCGCGCACCTCGGCGTCGAGGTCGTCGACGGCCGCCGCGGCCGTGCCCGTGCGGAACGAGCGGCGGCCGTGGACGACGAGCACCCGCCGGGCGGCGCCGAGCACCTGCTGCAGATCGCGTACCGCCCCGGGGGCCAGCCGCACGCGGCTGGGCAGCGCCGCGTCAGCCGTCGGCACGGGGGTCGCCCGCCGCCAGGCTCTTGCGGAAGCGGTCTCCGATCTCGGCGACGCTCACGTTGGACGAGGCCCGGTCCCCGGCGGGCCCGCCCGGGGAGCCGGTGACCACGACGACCGAGGGCCCATCGGTGTCCAGTGCGCTGCGCAGGGTCGTGCGCAGCCGCTCGATCGAGTCGGCCCGCCAGGCGTTGCGGTAGCCGCAGGCCCGCGCCACCGCGGCGAAGTCGACCCGCCGGCCGCCGGTCGGCTGGCCGCCGGTCGAGTCGTAGACGCCGTTGTCGAAGATGACGTGCGTGAGGTTGGCGGGAGCGAGATGGCCGATGGTGGCCAGTGAGCCCAGGTGCATCAGCACGGCGCCGTCGCCGTCCAGGACGATGAAGCGGCGCTCCGGCTGGGCCAGGGCCGCACCGGCCGCGATGCCGGCGGCGTGCCCCATCGAGCCCTGCATGTAGAAGTTGCGCTCGCTGTCGCCGAGGTTGAACAGGCTGCGCGACAGATAGCCCGTCGTGCTGAGGAGGCGAGCGTCGCCGGCCTCGGCGAGCACCGCCGAGACCACCTCGTCGCGGGTCGGCGACGGGCGGGCCGGAGCCGATGGGGTGTCGGCCCGTGCGTCGTCGGCAATGGCGCCCTTGGCGACCAGGATGAAGGCCGGCCGGCCGTGGTCCAGGGCCGAGCGTGCCCACTCGAGCAGGTCGCCCAGGGACGGGCCGTCCGCGGTGAGCATCCGGTGGGCTACGCCGAGCGAGTCCAGCCAGCTCGGGACCACCTGGCCCATCCAGTGGTGCTGCGGTTCGCCCGGGTCCGCGACCGGCCAGCCGCGCATGCTGACCATCACGGTCATCGGGATGCGGTACGGCAGGACCAGCGAGGTGAGCGGATTGATCATGTTGCCGAAGCCGGAGTTCTGCGCCAGGACCAGGGACAGCCGGCCCCCCAGTTCCGCGCCGGCGGCAATCGCGATCGCGCTGCCCTCGTTGACCGCGGCGACGTATCGCGGCCCCTCGCCTCGGGCCAGCAGTCGCAGGGGCCCCGCGAAGTAGGAGCAGGGGACGCCGGTCACCAGTCCGTAGTCGTGGGCGGCAAGCAGGTCCAGCATGCTCCGGGACGCGATCACCACGTGGTGGCTCGGGTCAGCGGCGCGGCGAGGGGTCGGACGGTGCCGGTCATGGATGTCCTTCCTGCGGATGTCGGTGCGGTGCGGGTCAGTACCAGAGCCGGTCCTCGGCGACGTAGCGGCCGAGGCCGCCGGCCGGCATCGCGCCCAGGGCGAACCGGACCTCCGGCGTGGTGGAGCCGGCGATGCGCAGCATCAGCAGGCGGGTACGCGCCTCGGCGCTCAGGCTCAGCTCGATGCCGGGGATGACGTAGGCGGAGTCACCCGGTTCGAGGCGGGCCGCGAACGGCTCGTCGTGGTGGTGCCAGTGCACGGTCAGCGGTTCGTCCCCGAGGACGAACAGGTACTGATGCTGGTACGTCGGTGGCAGCGGGGAGTCCGCCCGGGACGTCAGCACCTCGACCTGCAGGCTGGTGGTGTGCGGGTGCAGCGGGTCGCCGGCGAGTTGCGTGAAGCGGTACGCGGGACCGGCCGGTCCGGGATGCTCCCACGTCGGTGCGGCGCCGGCGGGCTGCAGCCGTACGTCGTGCTCGGTGGTGGTGTGCGGGACCAGTAGCTCCCGGACGGACACGCCGAGCGCCCCGGCCAGCGCCACGAGCTCGTCCCAGCCGGCCCGGCCCGGTGTCGCGCCCAGCTGTGAGATCCGCTCCCCGGTCAGGCCGGAGCGGCGCGCGAGTTCCGGCACGGTCACGAGCCGGGCCGCCATCAGCGCCCGCAGCATCGCCCCGTGATCGCCGGGGGTCAGCGCGAGCGAGCCGGTGATGGCGTGGCCGAATGCGGACAGCTCCCGCTGTGCGTCTCCGGTGAGCTCACCGCCGTAGGTGAGGGCCAGAATGTAGGCGGGCTCGGTCGCTGAGCGCGCGGTGAACGAATGCGGTGCGAAGGGGAGCCCCCACACCGAGTCACCGGTGCTCATCGGAACGCAGAACGACCGGTCACCGCTGCGGTAGTAGTAATTGACCGGCCCGACAAAATAGGTGAACTGATAGAGCAGATGCCCCTTGTTCCAGTTGACCGAGGGATTGTCGGGGTCGTTGTCGCCGACGACGCGGAGCATTTTGATCCACTCCGGCCGATAGGATGCCAGCCGGGACATCGCGGTGTCCCGGTACTCGTAGTACGGCCCGCCGCCGCGCTCGATGATGCGCGAGCTCGCCAGCGACTCCTTGGCCCGGACCACGCGCAGCCCGTGCTCGGTGTCGTCGTGGATGGGCAGCAGGTCGCGCTCGTTGAGCGGCCATGCGCGGGTGGCCCGGCCGACCAGGTCCCAGGTGATCGGGAGCCGGCCGGAGGTGTAGTCGGCGAAGCTGCCGGCCGGCAGTCCGAGGTCCGCCTCCGCGGACACGTCGTTGCGTTTGAGATCGTTCGCGGCCGCGCGCAGCAGTGCGGCCGCGCGGGCGGCATAGGCCGGGTCCGGACCGGGTTGGTCGGCGATGCTCATGACGGTGGCCTCCGGCCGTGTCCGATTGCTCCGGCGTAGACGTCTTCCAGCTGGTCGAGGTAAGCGTCCAGGGAGTAGCGCCCCTCGATGTGGCGGCTGCGCTCCTCGCGACTTGCCTCGGTCTCCGGCTCGGCCAGTAAACGGGCGAGCTCGGTGACGACGTCCGGCGACTCCAGGGCGTACGCGCGGATGTATGGGGGGACCGCCAGTTCGCCGAGCCCACCCGAGTTCGGCACGAACACCGGGGTTCCGCAGGCCGCCGCCTCGATGGCCGCGAGGCCGAAGGGCTCGGACGGGCTGCACATGACGACCGCGTCGAGATCACGGAAGACCTCCGGCATCACCGCCAAGGGCTGGAAGCCGAGGAACCGGGTGCGCTCGTGCACGCCTAGCGAGGCCGCGAGGCGCTCGAGCTTCGGTCGCTCGGTGCCGTCGCCGACGATCCGGGCTTCGAGGCCGGGCACCTCTTCGGCGAGGTCACGAGTGATCTCCAGGAACCGGTCCCCGCGCTTGTACGAGACCAGCCGGTTCACGAAGCCGATGCGGGGCCGGTGGGCGGCCGCGGTCCGCGGGCGGTGTGCGAAGCGCCGCGCGTCGTAGGGGTTCAGGATCGCCACGTGGGCCGTGTCCGGGAGCAGGTGCCGGCTGGTGTTCTCCAACACGAACCGCGAGATCGAGATCACCGCGGCTGGGGAGCGGTCGTCCTGGAACCGGTGCCGGCGAGACCGCTCGGCGTCGAGATAGGGCACCTCGGATCCGTGGCAGGTGGCGACGACCGTCTGCCCCAGCTTCAACGCCGCGCTGGTCAGCAACCACAGATGCTGGGAGTGGACGAGCGCCGGGCCCCACGCGCCGATCACCCTGTCGAGAGCTCGCTCCCAGATGCTCGTGACCTCGGCCAGGCTGTCCGGCGACATCTGGCTGTAGAGGCGGGAACTGCACGGGTGCCCGGTGAAGGAGGGGAACTCGCCGGCCAGTTCGTCCGCCTCGAAGTGCCGGATCCCCGGCGGTAGTTCGACCTTTGTCCCGCCGGGCGGCGTCAGCAATGCGATTTCATGACCGCGCCGGGAGAGGCCGGTGGCCAGGGCCAGAACATAGGTTCCGCTGCCGGATCCGTGAATGGGCGTGTGGTTGGCGATGAGAATGCGCACGGTGATATGCGCTACCGCTGTTGCGGCCGAGTCGCCGACTCGTCGGAAGCAGTGCTGAAGAATGCTATTCCGGTTTCTCCGTCGCTGTCCGCCGTGTCAGTAAACGGCTCGTCCCGGTCGATCTCCATGCTCGCACTGTAAGCGACGGTCATCACTACCGCTACCCCGTTTCCCCGGTGGTATTTCCCTTGTCCAAGTGTTTGCCTCGGGTGCTTCCGGGGATGCGGTACGGCACCTGGATCCAGGATCAGGGCCGAGCCGGCCCGGGTTGCCGCGCGGGCGAGTGATGAGCGCCACAGTGGACTATGATGTCTTGACCGGGGCCGGTACCAGCCACGCTGGCCTGCGTAAATCCCTGGATCAGGCTCGGTGGTCGGGAGACCCTGCCGCGCGGCGGGCCGGGCAATGCAGGGCCTGGCGGGCGAGCGCCGCGCGCTTCCGGTGGTGCGAAAACCGGCAACATCGGCGCAACATCTGTCTAACCAACGTGGAGTCTCCGGCGGCCGAGGAATAGGGGCTTGCCGATGCGTAACGGGGTGTGGCAGGCTGGCGAAGTCGTATGGACTTACCTTTACCGTGAAAACGACGGTCCTCCGGTGTCGTGGCGCTGCATTCCGGCGCACGACGTGAGGAAATGGCGGACGAGTATTCGTGAATCTCAAACGATACGAGCTGACACCGCAGATGCGGGATTACGACGCGATGAAGGATCCGGCCGAGCGTCGTTACGTCCCGTACCTCATGTACTTCCACCGGACCGATTTCGCCTCGCCGGCGGTCAACACCGACAGGTCCGGATTTCGGATCAGCACCGGGCCGGACGGGACGAGGGCGTCGGCCGCCGGCCACATTCCGCCGGGACCGGTGCGGATCCTCGCGGGCGGCTCCACCGCGCTCGGCGTCGGAGCCTCAGCGGACTCGGCCACCCTGGCGTCCCTGCTGTGGAGCTCGTATGCCCCCTCGGGGCCGTGGCTCAACTTCGGCAGCTACTGCTTCAACCCCACGCAGGAGGTACTGCTCCTGGCGTTGTACCGGCACCTGCTCGGCGAGATCGAAGAGGTCGTCATCCTGTCCGGGATCAATGCCGTCATGGTGGCCCGGTTCCCCGAGTGGCAGCAGGGCGACCACGGTGCCTTCTTCTTCTGCGGTGACTACTACGAGAAGATGGCGGAACTGCGCGGACGCCACCGCAAGGGCTCCCGGCTCTTCGGCCGCCGCGGCGTGACCCCGACCATCGCGACGCTCGACGACGCGCGCCATGACGTTCCCACGGTGATCGGCGCCGGGGTGGAGACCACCCTGCGCCAGCTCGACCTGTGGCGGCGCATCGCCGGGCCGCGGACCCGCATCTCGTACGTCCTGCAGCCGATGACCAGGTGGATGCCGTACGCCCTCGCCCCGCAAGAGCGGGTTCTCTTCGCCGAGAATGACCGGCTCTCCGAGCTGGGGCCGTGGGAGGACGTCTACGCCGACCTCGCCACGATCGAGTTCGGCCAGGCCTACGCCGACGCGCTGCGGGCCGGCTGTGCGAAGCAAGGCATCCAGTTCTTCGACCTGAACCCGGTCGTGGCGCAGGTCGCCACCGAACAGGACTGGATGTTCGTCGACCGGGTCCACTACAGCGACGCCGGCCACGACATCGTCGCCCGGGTCACCGCCGAGACACTCGGACTCTCTTAGCCAGGCGCCGGCGGCCACGACCGCGCGGTCCGTGCACTGCCCGAGGAGGTCAGCGACATGTCCCTCATCCGCAAGATCATCGACAAGTTGTTCCGGCGCAAGGGCCGCGGCAACCGGAAGAAGGACGCATCGATCTATCCGATGTTCTGACCTTCACGCGGCCACCGCGCAGGTGGGCAGAGTCCATGAACGGGGGAGTGACTATGCACTATGTCGCGACGAGCGCCGGCGCGGTGACCGACACACCGCGACCGCCCGGAGCCGGGATCGACTCCGCGTTCCGGACGATCTACGCCCGAGCCGCCGATCCGGAAGCCGCCATCCCGGGCGGCGGGTTGCCCGCGGCGATCCGTGCGGAGGTACGGGGCGGCGCCGAGGGCCTCGATCGGACTCTCGACGAACTGATCGAGGATGCGGCCGGCTGGTCGGCCGAGGCGGCACGACGATTTCAAGAGCTGGACCCGCCCGCCGATGACGAGGGCCACCGGCGGCTGATCCGGCGGGTGGTGCTGGACGGGGCTCCGCTCGGGCTGGCCGCCGGCGCCTGGTTGCAGTGGCTGACCAGCCCGGGTACCGCGGACGAGCCGCTGTTCCTGCGCATCCTGCGGCTCTACGCCTCGGACGTCGGCGCCGGTCATCCCGGCGCCGCCCGGGGCAGCGCCTACCTGGCGCTGCTGCGGCAACTGCGGGCGTCGGAAAACGCCGTGCCGACGGCGCGCCTGGCCGGCGACGCGCGCATCGGCGACACGGCGTTCCGCCTGCCGGCGATGCTGCTGCTGATGAGCCGGCGACCGGCCGAGTTCTGCCCCGAGCTCATCGGCGCGGACCTGTGCCTGCGGACCGTGGGGTTGCCGCCCCCGCTCACGCTGGTCCGGCCGCACACCCCGGCCGATTGGGCCGCGATCGACTACTCGCACGCCCGGGACGGGGGCGCCGCGCCGGCCGCGGAGTGCCGGGCCGTGGCCGAGGCCCTGGCGGGGGAGAGCGCGCCGGCGGCGACCGGTGTGCGGGCCGGCTTCGCCTGGACCCTGGCCGCGCTGCGCGAGCAGCACGAGACGTTGCTCGACCAGCTACGGGCGTCCTTCGACCCGGCGTACGACATGGCCGAGCTGATCCGGCTCCGGTCCCGGGAGGGCTCGGTCTATCACCACGACTTCATGGTCGAGGGGCGGCCGCTGGCGGGGTGGCTGGCCGAGTGCCGCGACGATCCACGGCCCTTCCTCGAGGTCCTCGCGCGGAGCAAGCTGGTCAGGCCCGGCCGCCCCCTGAGCAGCCCGCTGGTCAGCGGATTGGTCAGCGAGCGCGGCCCGATGTTCCGGATCTTCTCGCCCGACGACCTCGCGGTGATCAGCCGCTGGATCGAGACGCTCCCCGCCGGGGACGCGAACGCCGCTCGCACCCCGATCGCCGGGCCGCACCCGACGAACCCTCGCCGGCCGGGCGAGGTGCTGGCTCGGCTGGACCACGATGAGCCGCCCGGCCCGGAGCCGGCGAGCCTGCGTGAGGCCTACCACCTGCTGATGGGACGCACGCTCGGCCCGCGACTGCGCGACTGGTCCCTGCGGTACACGCAGGGGTGGCTGGCCCGGTCACGCCACCGCCTCGACGCGAGCGCGATGCCGCTACCCCGGCAGTGGGGGGCGGAGGGTCTGCGACCCTGGCTGCAGGTGCAGCACGACCGGCACAGCGGGGATTTCGAGTCGACCGCGGGCACGCCACTGCCCGCACGTACGGCGGTGATCGACGACGCCGTGCAGACGGCGCTGCTCACCCTCATCGACGGCAGCTGGCTGCAGGGCTTCACCGACTACGAGCTGGCCGCCTCCGAGATCGGGCATTCGCTGTTCGACACCTACTGGGACGAGCTCGGCAACGGCGAGCCGGTGCTCAACCACCCACTCATCTACCGCGCGGTCCTCAAGGAGATGGACGTCGACCTGCCACCCACGGCGTCGCGGGAGTTCGCGCAGTGGCCCGGCTTCCGCGCGGAGTCCTTCGAACTGCCCGTCTACTGGTTGTGCGTCGGACGCTTCCCGCGCACGTTCCTGCCCGAGGTACTCGGTCTCAACCTGGCCATGGAGCTGTCCGGCGTGGGCGGCGCCTACCGCCGTGCCGGTCAGGCCCTGCGCGAGTACGGCTTCAGCACCCGGTTCGTCGACATCCACAACACCATCGACAACGTCGCCACGGGGCATTCGGCGTGGGCCGCCGACGCCATCGACACGCTGATGGCGGGGCTGCCTGACTCGTCCGGGCCGGGAAGCCGAACCGAGGCCTGGGAACGGGTGCGGACCGGGTTCCGGTCGCTCAACCCGCCGGGCGGTCTGCTGGCCCGCCGGGCCGAACGCCGCGCTCGCCGGGGCCGGACCCGGTGGCAGCCGGCCGGCCCGGCCGCCGCACCGACGCGGGAGGACGCGGGTGTCTGAGCTGATCCTCGGCGTCTCGGCCTTCTACCACGACAGTGCGGCGGCGATCGTGCGCGACGGCGTTCCCGTCGCGGCAGCGCAGGAGGAACGCTTCAGCCGGGTGCGGCACGACTCGTCGTTCCCGGCCCGCGCGGTCGGTTACTGCCTCGACGAACTGGGCGTCTCGCTGCCCGACGTCTCCGCGATCGCCTACTACGAGGATCCCCGGCTCAAGTTCCGCCGGGTGCTCGCCACCCTGATCGGCGCCGCGCCGACCGGGTTCGCGTCCTTCCGCGAGACGATCCCGGGCTGGCTGGGCACCGGCGGCAAACTCGACGCGCTCGGCAACGTCCGGCGCGAGCTGGCGTCGCTGGGTCGCGGCCCGGTGCCCGGCATCGTCGCCCGCCGGCACCACGAGTCCCACGCGGCCTCGGCGTTCTTTCCCAGCCCGTACGACTCGGCCGCGGTGCTGTGCGTGGACGGTGTGGGGGAGTGGGCGACCACCACGCTGTGGCACGGCCGGGGCACCGAGCTGACGTCCCTGGCCGAGATCCGGTTCCCGCACTCGCTGGGCCTGCTCTACTCCGCGTTCACATACTTCTGCGGGTTCAAGGTCGACTCCGGTGAGTACAAGCTGATGGGGCTGGCCCCGTACGGCGAGCCGCGGTTCGCCGAGCTGATCCTCGAGCGGTTGATCGACGTCAAACCGGACGGCTCGTTCCGGCTGAACATGGGCTACTTCGCGTACCTGCGAGGGCAGGTCATGACCGGGCGGGCGTTCGAGAAGCTGTTCGGCGGTCCACGCCGGACCGCGGAGGGGCCGCTGACCCAGCGCGAGTTCGACCTCGCGGCGTCGGTCCAGAAGGTCACCGAGGAGGTCATGCTCCGCCTGGCCCGGACGGCTCGGGACCGCACCGGGGAGTCCGTCCTGTGCCTGGCCGGCGGCGTCGCCCTCAACTGCGTCGCCAACGGGAAGATCGTCGAGAGCGGGATCTTCGACGAGGTCTGGGTCCAGCCCGCGGCCGGTGATGCCGGCGGAGCGCTCGGTGCCGCGCTCGCGGTGGCGATGACAAACGGGGCGAGACGCGAGCACACCGGCCGCGGCCGCGACGCGATGTCCGGAGCGCTGCTGGGCCCGTCGTTCACCTCGGCCCAGATCGCCGCCTACCTGGACGGCCGGCAGATCCCGCACCAGCGGCTGGAGCCCGGCGACCTGCCCGGCGCCGTCGCGGCGGAGTTGGCCTCGGGCCGGATCGTCGGCTGGTTCCAGGACCGGATGGAGTTCGGTCCGCGGGCCCTGGGCGCCCGGTCCATCCTGGGCGACGCCCGCGACCCGTCGATGCGGTCCGCGATGAACTTGAAGATCAAGTTCAGGGAGTCCTTCCGCCCGTTCGCCCCCGCGGTGCTGGCCTCGGAGGTCAAGGACTACTTCGATCTGGGCCAGGAGAGCCCGTACATGCTGCTGGTGGCGCAGGTGGCGGCGGCCCGGCAGGTGCCGGTCACCGACACCGGCGCCACCGGCATCGACCTGTTGCGGGTACCGCGCTCGACGATTCCCGCGGTCACCCATGTGGACGGTTCGGCCCGGGTGCAGACGGTCACGGCCGACGGCAATCCGGGCTTTCACGCGCTGCTGACCGCGTTCCGGGAGCGGACCGGCTGCCCGGTCCTGGTCAACACCTCGTTCAACGTCCGCGGCGAGCCGATCGTGAACTCGCCGCACGACGCCTACACCTGCTTCATGCGCACGAACATCGACACGCTCGTCATGGGCGACTTCGTGCTCCACAAGAGTGAGCAGCCGCCCTGGTCCGAGGAGAGTGACTGGCGATCCGAGATTCCCCTGGACTGAGCGCCCACCGGACCCTGTCACCGTGAAGGACGCGAATCGATGGCAACCCTGCTTCTGGGAGTCGTCTACTTCCTGCTGGCCACACCGATCGGCTGGCTGAGTCGACTCCTGCATGACCCATTGTCCCGACGGCGCAGCCGCCGGACGGTCAGCTATTGGATCGTGCCGGCCGGTCGCGCCGATGCACCGGGAGAACGATCCCGGGCGACCCGGATCACCTCGTGAAGGAGACTCCTATGACACTGCCAAGCCTGAGCCTGCCCAAGCACATGGGACGCCTCTCCGGCAGTCTGTTGCACGACGCGATGGAGAACGGTGACGGCTTCGCGACCTTCGAGTGCGACGGCGAGGAGGCCCTGCTCGCCGCGGCCGAGGAGTACGGCGTCGTGCTGCCGCACCGCGACGCCGACGCCCGCGGCATCACCTATCTGCGGGACACCCCGGGGCTCGGCGTGGAGCGTGGGGTCGGCTTCACCCGGGAGACCCTTCTGCCGCACACCGACCGACCGGCCGCCAAGCAGCCACCGCGGGTGTTGCTGCTGTGGTGCCGCGGCACGAGCAGCGAGGGCGGCGAGGCGACCGTCCTGCGCGGCGCGGACGTGGCCGCCCGGCTGAACGAGATCGACCCCGAGGCGTTCCAGGCGTTCTGCGAGGACGACGCGGCGATCTTCCGGACCGGCGACGAGGAGATGGTGAGCCCCGTCTTCCGGATGCACGACGGAGTGGTGCAGGAGGTGCGGCTGCGCTTCGACCCGTACATCTATTTCGCGCCGAACGCCGCCCGCGCGCTGCCGGCGCTGGACCGGGCGTTCGCGGACACCGAGCTGGCGTTCGCGCTGGAGCCGGGCAAGGGGTACGCGTTGCGCAACGACCTCTGGTTCCACGGGCGCCGGTCGTACTCGGGCCGGCGGGAGATGCTGCGCATCATGGTCGGCGCGAAGTCCTCCGCGAGTTGATGGCGACGGCAGGAGAAAGGGGAAGACGTGGGCCTCGTCGTGAAGTTCGAAGCGCCCCGCACCGTGACCGTCGGCGAGGAGCCGGACGAGGAACTGAGCCCGTCCGGGGTACGGATCGCGACGCTGTTCTCCGGGATCTCCGCCGGTACGGAGATGTCGTACTACCGAGGCACCAACCCGTACCTCGGCAAGCAGTGGGATGCTGACCAGCGTCTGTTCCGGCCGGTGGGTGACGACGGGAGGGCGAGCACCCTGACGTACCCGATCGTCGGTAAGGGCCACGAAGAGGTCGGCGTGATCGTCGAGGTGGGCCCCGCGGCGCAGGGGGTCGCGGCGGGCGATGTCGTCTGGGGGAAGTGGGGACACCGTAGTTCGGTGGTCAAACCGGATGCGTACGCGCGGGTGCGCAAGCTGCCGGCGCAGAGCAACCCGCTGCTCGGCGTCTTCTCGCAGATCGGCGCCATCGCCCTCAACGTGGTGCTCGACGCCGATCTCCACGTCGGCGAGACGGCCGCCGTCTTCGGTCTCGGGGTGCCGGGTCAGATCGTGGCCCAGCTGGCACGCCTGAACGGCGCCGAGGTCATCGCCGTCGACCCGCACGACGACCGGCTGAAGACGGCCGTCTCGCTCGGCGCCCCGCACACGATCAACGCCGGTGACGGTGCGATCAGCGAGCGCGTCCGGGAACTCACCGGCGGGCGGGGAGCCGATGTCGCGCTCGAGGTGACCGGCTCGTACCAGGCCCTGCACGAGGCGATCCGGTCGGTCGCCTACAACTCCCGGGTCGTGGCGGCCGGGTTCTTCCAGGGCGGAGGCGGCGGACTCGCGCTCGGGGAGGAGTTTCACCACAACCGCGTCGACCTGCGGTGCTCACAGATCTCCGGGGTCGCTCCCGGGCTGAGTCACCGGTGGAACGACGAGCGGCTGCAGCGCACCGTGATGGGCCTCGCGGCCTCCGGCCGGCTCCAGCTCGAGCCTCTGGTCACCGACGTGCTGCCGGTGGAACGGGCCACGGAGGCGTTCGCCCGGCTCGACGACCCGTCGGAGCGTGGCCTGCAGATGGTGCTCCAATTCGAGGACGGTGGCCGATGCGCGGTGGGATGAGGCTGGGTGTGCAGGACCGATCGCTGGAGGGGCGGTCGTTGCAGGAGAAATGGCAGTTCGCGGCCGAGCTCGGCTTCGACGGCATCGAGCTGCGCGGTGGCCCCGAGTTCGCCGGCCGCGTCGACGAGCTCGAGCGCGCGCGCCGGGCGGGAGTGGTGATGCCCACGGTCTGCCTGGCGGACGACCACTTCATCGGTGACTTCGACGCCGACCGGCGAAGGATCGCCATCCGGACCATGAAGACGCTGCTCTCGGTGATCGTCGAGGCCGGCGGCTTCGGTGCGATCACGCCGGCCTCGTTCGGGATCTTCTCCAAGCGGTTGTCGCGGTCGGACCCGCCCCGCTCGGCCGCCGAGGACCGCAAGGTGCTCCTGGAGGGCTTGACGGAGCTGGGCGAGCACGCCCGGGCGGTGGGTGCCGTCCTTCTTCTCGAGCCGCTCAACCGCTACGAGGATTACATGGTCAACACGCTGGCGGAGGGGGCCTCGCTCATCGACGAGGTCGGGCTGCCCTCGGTGAAGCTGATGGCCGACACGTTCCACATGAACATCGAGGAGGTGGATCCCGCGGCGGCGCTGCGCCGGCACGCGGGTGTGCTCGCGCATGTCCAGGTCTCCGACACCAACCGACTTGAGCCGGGCGCCGGTCACTACGACTGGGCCGGAACCCTGGCGGCGCTCGAGGAAAGCGGTTACGAGGGGTGGCTGACGATCGAGTGCCGCGTGCTCAGCGGCCCTCCCGCCGTGGCTCTGGCCCCGGTGCCGGCCTTGCTGGGCCGTGGCTGACGATCCGCCCGGAGAATCGGGCGGCGCCGGCCCGGATAAACCGCGCCGGACTTTGCTTAGAATTTCGGCTAATTAACCGTGACGACAGCAGCAAATGGCCGGAGCGGCTGTTCCGGTCGCGAATCGGCCTTGTGAGGGCGCGGTTCGTGTGGTGGAATTGCAGTGGCAAAAATCAATTCTGTGTTCCGCGACGTCCGCCGTCGCACGGTGCGGAAAACTGCACGTAGGAACGTTATTCCGAAGTACGCGGGGGAGTTCGCAATGGTGAACGGTCGTCTTCGTAACAAGCTCGAAACTCTGGCATACCTGCGAGTAATGGGTGCTCATGACGGGCTTACGGCAACGCTCTCCGAGAATGCGGGATTTGACGCCATCTGGGCCGGTGGTCTCGGCATTTCGTCGTCTTTCCGGGTAGCCGACGCCGGTTTGCTCACCATGACCGAGTTCCTCAACGCCGCCATTCAGATGCGCGCGGCGTGCGACCTGCCCATCATTGCCGATGTCGACGCCGGTTTCGGCGACGTCAATGTCGTGCGCCGCATGGTGCAGCTCTACGAGGCGGCGGGAATCGATGCGATCTGCATCGAGGACAAGCAGTACCCGAAGCGCAACAGTTTCCGGGGCGGGAACGAGCTGGAGGACCCGGGTGTCTTCGCGCGCAAGATCGCGGTCGCCAAGGCAGCCCAGGGCGGCACCGAGTTCATGGTGATCGCGCGGCTGGAGTCGCTGATCGCCGGAGCCGGCATGGACGACGCGCTGTCGCGGGCCGAGCTCTACCACGAGGCCGGCGCGGACGCGCTGCTGATCCACAGCCGGGCGGCACACGCCGGGGAGATCAGGGGGTTCTGCGAGCGCTGGCAACAGACCGGTCGCGGCGCCCCGGTGTTCTGCGTGCCGACCACGTACGCCGACGTCACCGCCCGGGAACTGAGCGCGATGGGCATCAGCGGCATCATCTATGCGAACCAGGCGATCCGGGCGTCCACCAAGGCCGTGACCGAGACGCTGGCCTCCATCGCCAAGCACGACTCGAGTGCCGAGGTGGAGTCGTCGATGACCACCCTCGGTGAGCTCTTCGAGCTGGTCGGGATGAACGACGTGCTCGGTGACACGCCCTGGGAGGGCGTGCCGCAGCTGACCGGCGAACGCTGAGCCGGTCACGGCCGGAAGCGCCGGGCACTTGGCCCGGTGCTCAGACCAGACCTGCGCGGTGGAAAGCGTCAAGCGTCTTCGGGTCGTCCAGTGCGCCGACGTCACCCAGGTAACGGACCGTCGCGCCGGCGGCGGCGGCGATGTCGCGGGTGACGCTCTCGGCCGGGTAGCTGTCGTGCATCACCTCGGCCACCTCGTCGTCGGTGAGCCCGAGCTCGAACAGTGCGTAGCTCACCGCCCGGTAGTCCGGCTCCAGGAAGATCCGGATCAGGTCCGGGAAGACCGGGCCGAGCTCGCGGCGCTGTGCGGTCGACAGCGCCGTCCAGAACTCGCCCAGCAGGCAGTGGAAGTAGGCGTGGTGACGGCCCTCGTCCTCGGCGTGGTCGGCGACCACGCTTCGCACGACGCGGGGCAGGCGCGGGTCTTTGGGCAGATCCGAGAGGATGGCCGAAATGAGCGTTTCACTCACCACGCTGAAAGCGATGGACGCGCTTCCGCGAATCTCCCCGTCGAGATCGTGTCGCACTTTCGCCAAGCGGTCGATGAATTGCGGCCGGGCCGGCAATGCTATCGGGACACCGGTGTGTTCGGAGACCTGCTCCATGAGGTCGTTCGAGAATTGTGCGTGCCATGCCTCGTCGGTGGTGATGCAGAACGCGTCCCGCAGCATGCGAACGGGTAGGTGCAGGCCGGACCGGCCGAGGCTGATGTCGATGGTCACCGGGATCACCGCGGTGGCCTCGAGCTCGGTGGTGAAGTGCAGATACTGGAACAACCGGGAGGTGAGAATCCGCTTCGGTGCGGCCGGCCCTCGGGCGACGACCAGAGGATGCCCGGCCGCCGGCACGAGCTCCGGCGGGAAATAGGTGTCCGACGGCTCGTCCGCGGCCATTTCCCGGCGCGGCTTGACGCGTACGCCGGCGCGCTTTTCCCATCTTTCGAATGCGCTCCGATAAACGGGAACCACGCGATGCGCTGACATCGTCATGCCGTGCACGATACCCGGCGTGCGGATATCGGACACTGTTTCGGTGTTCTCCGAAAGGTAGCTGGAATTCCTATTCGCTCGGGCGCCGAGCGCTTCGGTGAACCGTCGGCGGAAGTCCGGGAGTCCGGTGGCCGGACTCGTCCGCACACCTCACGCGGCGTCCTCCAGATGGTGAAGCCGCCGCACCCGGCTGCTCCCCAGGGCCAGGGGCGCCGCCGCCGCGGCCACCGCCGCCGCGGCCAGACCGGCGCGGGGCTCCCACAGCTGCGCCAAGGTGCCGGCCACCAGAGATCCGATCGGGATGGCGCTCCAGGAGACGAAACGAACCGAGGCCATGACGCGGGGGAGTATCTCCGGCGGAGAGACGGTCTGCCGATGCGTACGGGTCAGCACCGACAGCATCACGACCCCCGCCGCGAAGCCGGTCACGCCGATACCGAAGGAGATCAGCGCGAACCGGCCGGAGGCCAACGGCATGAAGAGTGAGAGCAATGCTCCGCCGAGGACGGCGACGAGCACCATCCGCCCACTGCCGAATCGCCGGCTGAGGGGCGCGACCGCGGCGGCGCCCACCACCGTGCCCACGCCGTCCAGCGCGAACATCAGACCCACTTGTCCCGGCCCCAGGCCGAGCGAACGAACGAGAAACGGGGACATGACGGCGAACACCGCGCCGGCGGCGAAGTTGACCGCGGTGGCGGCGATGACCGACGGGCGGATCACCGGATGGCCGAACACGAAACGTAGCCCCTCGCCGATCTGCCGGGAGAGCGAGACCCGCTCGGCCGGCGGCGGAGTGCTGGGCAGCGCATCGGTCCGGCCGAGGATCACAGCGGAAACGAGGTAACTGACCGCATCGGTCAAGATGCCGGCCGCTGCGCCGGCGGTCTGCACGAGCAGGCCGCCCAACGCCGGCCCCACCGTCTGAGTGGTCGCGAAGGTGCCGGAGATCAGGCCGTTGCGGGCGACCAGCTGCTCGCGGGGCACGATGCGCGGCATCGCGGTGGAGTTCGCCACGTCGAAGAGGCTTCCGGCCAGACCGACCACCAGCGCGACCACCAGCAGTTGAGCGAGGCTGAGCAGGTCAAGCCAGACGGCGACGGGGATCGTCAGCATGGCCGCCGCCTGCACCAGGTTCGTGACGACCTGAAGACCCCGGAGCGGATATCGCTGCACGATGACACCCGCGGGCAGTCCGATCACCACGATCGCCGCGTAGCCGGCGGCGGTCAGCAACCCCATCTCGAAGTTCGACGGGTTGAGGGTGCTCAGCGCGACCAGGGGCAGAGCCACGGTGCTGATGCCGGTTCCCGTCGTGCTGATCGCGGAGGCCGTCCAGAACTTCCAGAACGTGCGTGAATCGGTACCGTGCTTCGCGGTTTCCGCCAACGTGACTCCTTACCTTGACACCACAGTGGATCTCGATCACGCTACTACAAGACGTAATTTTATATCGGTAAATGTGGCTTAGTTCCTTTTATCGCGGTCGACAAGTCGGTCGGAGGCAGTGCCCGCCGTATGGGTAATGATAATTTCTGGACTTTTCTATTTGACTCACGTTTTAAGGTCGGGTAGCGGTTTTGTCCCTCAGCGGGGGGATAGGTATGAAGCGGCCACTTGGTCACTCTGTGATGTAGACGCTCAAATCTACTCAAGGAGGATCAAGTTGGGGCGGTTCCGCGGCGAGGTGCATGACTGTTTCATCGCTTGGGCGGATGGCTTGTTCGAGCTGGTCGACGGGCTGTCGCAGCCTGTCGCGGTTGATGGTGTCGCGCATCTCACTGTGCCCAGGACGGCGAGGATCTTGCTGGTAGGCAGCACTGACGATGGTGGGGGCGTCGGCGGTGAACTGGGACCGCTCCGTCGAACGGGGGACTCACAGCGGGGAAGTTCAAATGGCCGTTGACATCCGGCAGCTTTCTCCACTGCATCGCTGAGACGCATGCCGTCCGTGCCAGCCGAGAAAGACGTCCACGCGGTGACCGGATCGGAAGCCCGGCACCGTGGCTCGAAGGAATCGCACCACCATCCGAGGTGCTTGGCGAACCACCCGCTCGAGGATCGCCGCGAACCGATCGTTGCGGAAGGTGATGGGCGGTTCGCCGGTTCGGCTCACGGGCATGCGCATGGCCGTGCATGGGGCCGACGGGTGCCGATGTGGGTCAGAGGTGCTCGCCTTCTCCGCGAGCGTTGCGCCACAGCTGCTCGAACTTATCCGTGCTGGTCTCCCACCGCGCCAGGTCAGGATCGTAGAGATCATGCGGTGGGTTGAACGACCGGCCGGCATGGTCTCGGCATCCATGTCGACCTCGTCCAGCTCGCCATCTGCAAACCGCGCCCCCAGAGGCGTATCAGCGCACCGCGGTGTCGTCCCCGGCGGCCGACCACTTGCTCGCGGAGGGCGGGGAGGCGGCCGGAAGACTGACCTGAAGCAGCGCGCCACCGCGGGCGGAGCGGGCGACGCCGGTCCGGCCGCCGTGGGCGTCGACGACCCGCCGCACGATCGACAGTCCGAGACCGGATCCCGGCAACGCCCGGGCGCTGTCGGCACGGTAGAACCGGTCGAACACCCGCGGTACGTCGGCGGCGTCGATACCCGGGCCGGCGTCGTCGACCTCGAGCAACGCCCACGCGCCCTCGGTCAGGAGCCGGACCTGGACCGGCTGGTCCGCGGGGGACCACTTGCCGGCGTTGTCGATGAGGTTGAGCACAGCCCGCTGCAGCGCGGCGGGCCGCCCACTCACCCACACGGAGCTCACGTCGAGCATGACCTCAATGTCGGGCATGCGCGAACGCGCCCGGGTCGCGGCGGCCACCACCACGTCGGCGAGGTCGATAAGCTCGGTGCTCTCGTCGCTGACATCGCCGCGGGCCACCTCGGTCAACTCGGTGGCGAGGGTGCTCAGCTCGGCCAGCTGGGCGCCGAGATCATGGAGCAGCCGGCTACGGCTCGCCGCCGGCAGCGCGCTTTCCAGGGTGCCGCGCCGATCGAGCCGGATCAGCAGCTCGACGTTGAGGCGCAGGCTGGTGAGCGGCGTCTTGAGCTCGTGCGCTGCGTCCTCGGCGAGCAGCCGCTGGGACTGCCGGGAGTCCCGCAGCGCGGTGAGCATGTCGTTGATCGACTGAGTCAGCCGCCGGATCTCCCCGCCGCCCTCGTCCGGGATGTCGGCGTCGAGATTCCGGGTCTGCGCGACATGTACCGCGGCGGCGGTCAGCCGGTCGATCGGTGCCAGCCCGGTCCGGGCCACGGTCCGCCCGACCAGGGCGCCCCCGGCCACGCAGAACAGCCCGATCAACAGCATCCCGAACCCGAACTCGTTGATCGGGCTGTCGTCGGCAAGGTCGGCCACCTGAACCGCGCCGTCACCCACCCGCAGCGTGTAGACGCGGTAGCCGTCGTTCCAGTCGGTCGACTCCAGCAGGTCGGGAGCGGCGCCTTGCACCACGCGCCGGGCGTCCTCACTGACCGGGGGCAGCGCCGGCTGGCCTACTGGCGTCCGGGTCGAACCGCCGGGCAGGATGACCCGCACCAGCCTGCCGGTTCCGGGGTACGGCGGCAGCGGAACCTGCGCCAGTCCGGCGCGATCCGCGTTGGCTGCCAGGACGCGGGAGTCGGCGTGCAGCTGAGCCTCGGCGGTGGCCCGTAGCTTGCGGTCCATCAGCTCGCTGGCGACCTGGAAGGACACGAATACGCTGACCGCGATGGCGGTCGCCGCGATCACCGTCATTCTGGTCCGCAAGGACTGCCGGCGCCACCACCGGATCCACCGACGCGGCTTCCGGCCCCCGGACCTGGTCACGGAGGTGTCTCCCGCAACGTGTATCCCAGTCCACGCAGCGTATAGATCAATCGGGGTTCATCCTCGGCCTCCATCTTGCGGCGCAGATAGCTCACGTACACCTGGAGGTTGTTGGCGGTGGTGCTCATGTCGAAACCCCAGATCGCCTCGAACAGCGCGTCGCGACCCAGCACCCGGGTCGCGTTGCGCACCAGGACCTCCAGGAGGGAGAACTCGGTCCGGGTCAGGCGCAGCGGGCGCCCGCCACGCCACGCCTCGAACCGGTCGGGATCGAGCCGTACGTCGGCGAACGACAGGACCGGCGACTCCCCGCCGGCCGGCGCGCGCCGGCGCAGCAGGGCCCGCACCCGGGCCAGCAACTCCTCGGTGGCGAACGGCTTGGGCAGATAGTCGTCCGCGCCAGCGTCCAGCCCCGCGACCCGGTCGGCGACCTGATCTCGGGCGGTCAGCATCAACACCGGCAGATCCCGGCCCGCCGCCCGCAACCGCCGGCAGGTCTCCAACCCGCCGAGACGGGGCATCATCACGTCCAGGATCAGCAGATCCAGCGTGTCACCGCCGGCCCCGGCGACCCCGTCGAGTACGGCGAGACCGTTGGCGACGGTGCTGGTGTCATACCCCTCGACCTGGAGCACGCGCTCCAGCGACTCACGGATGGCCGCCTCATCATCCGCAATCATGATCCGCACGCCGGCCCACCCCTCTAACCGATGCCTTCGGCGCTGATCCTCCCTGATCAACCTGAGGTCAGTATTAAAGACACTGCCGCTTGATCGACCGGTAGTTGGATCTGCGCGCGGCCCGGCCGTGGGCACCGGCTGCTCGTCTGACGCCGTATGAGTGCTTGCGCGCCGGCCTACTACGTCTGTCACGGACTGAGGAAGACCCGCGCCGGGCACGGGAGAAGATCCGGGACGGGCCGGCTACCCGTCCTGGATCCAGTCCGTGCCGCAGCGTTCACCGTTGCAGTGCGGGCTCCTGGTCGGCGGCGAGCGATTGCCGCCCGGGCGGCGGCGTCTCCGCAGCCGGCCGGGACAGCCGGCTGGGCCACCAGATCCGGCGACCGATCAGCAGGGTGAGGGCGGGTACCAGGACCGACCGCACCAGCAGGGCGTCGAGCAGCACCCCGAAGGCGACCAGGAATCCGAGCTCGACCAGCATCACCAGCGGAAGTGAGACGAGGACCGCGAACGTGGCCGCCAGGACCAGGCCGGCCGAGGTGATGACGCCGCCGGTGGCGGAGAGTGCCTTGAGGATGCCGTCTCTGGTGCCGAGGCGCACGGTCTCTTCCCGGGCCCGGTGGGTCAGGAAGATGTTGTAGTCGACGCCGAGCGCCACCAGGAACATGAAGGCCAGCAGAGGTACCGAGTAGTCGATGCCCTTGAACCCGAGGACCGTGTCGAAGATGAACACGCCGCCGCCGAAGGCTGCGCCGAAGGAGACGATCACGGTGGCCATCAGCATCAGCGGGGCCACGATTGCGCGCAGCAGCAGCCCGAGGATGATCAGGACGACGGCGAGTACCAGCGGGATCACCACCTTCTGATCGCGCCTGGTGGTCACGTCGGTGTCGAGGTGCTCTGCGCTGGGCCCGCCGACGATCGCTTCCGCCCCGTCCACCGTGTGCACGGCGGTGCGCACCCGCCTGATCGTGTCGTACTCCGCGGTGGTGTCCGGCGCGTCCTTCGGGAACACCGAGATGTCGACCCAGCCCTCCTTGGTCTCACCCGTTTCGACCTGTGCCACGCCGGGGGTGTGCTTGACGACGTCGAGAACCTGCTTCTGGTACGCCGCCCGGGTGAAGACCGTCATCGGCTGACCCCCGAGCTCCGGGAAGTGCTCGCGCAGAACGGTGAAGCCGGCGACCGATTCCGGCGTGGACAGGAACTGGTCCTGCTCCCGCAGGGTGCTGGTGTTGCCAGTCAGCCCGACGGTGAGCACGCCGAGGATTCCCAGCGAAGCGAGCGTCGCCATCCACCGGCGGCGGCTGATGGCGGCACCGAGGCGTCCCCACAGCCCTGGCTTCTGCTGCATGGCCGTGCCGAACCGTGGGATGGCCGGCCAGAAGATCCGCCGGCCGAGCACCACGAGCACGGCCGGGAACAGGGTCAGCATGGCCACCAGGGCGCACAGGATGCCGGCCGCACCGATCGGGCCCAGCCCACGGGTTTCGTTCAGGTCCGCGGCGAGCAGGCAAAGCAGGCCGGCGATGACCGTGGCCGCAGATGCGACGATGGCCGGCGCCGCGCCGCGGAGTGCGTGGAGCATCGCGACTCGGACGTTCTGGTGCTGGTGCAGTGCCTCCCGATATCGGGCGATGAGCAACAGCGCATAGTCCGTGCCGACGCCGAACACCAGAATCGTCAGCAGCGCCGAGTTCTGGCTGTTGATCACGAGGCCGAAGCCCTCGACGAGCAGGTAGACGGTCGCCATCGAGGTCAGCGCGGCCACGCCCACCGCCATCAGCGGGATGAACCACAACACCGGGCTGCGGTAGGTGAGGATGAGCAGGATGGTGACGACGATGACGGTGGTCAGGAAGACCTGCACGTCGATGCCGTCGAAGACAGCGTCCATATCGGCGTCGATCCCGGCCGGGCCGGTCACGTCGAGGTCCAGGCCGGCCGGGCGGTCCTTCGCGGTGTCGCGCATCGGGCCGATGAGGACCGCCGGTTCGCCGTAGCTCGCGCTCACGTTGAGGGTGAACATCATCGCCTTGCCGTCGTTGGAGATCTGCGTCGGCGGGCCCTCGTCGTTCTCGATGGCCGGCGGTGTCACCTTCGGCGGGTACCGCGTGGCCATGGTCTTGTAGTGATGCTCGGCCGCCGCACGGTCGTCGGCGGTGACACCGCCGGCCCGGTGATACACGAAGACGAACGTGTTTTCCTCACCACCGGGAAGCTTGTCCGCCAGTGCCGCCACCTTGGTGGAGTCGGCGCTGGCGGGCAGGGCGTCCACGGCCCTGTCTTTGGTCACCGAGCTCAGCTTTCCGCTCAGCGGCACCATGACCGCCGCCAGCGCCACCCACAAGCCGATCACCAGCCACGGTACCCACCGGCTCGCCAACCGGCCGGGCGGCGTTTCCCTGGTCGGCGCTACATTGACTGCCATCTTTCCTCCTACGCCAGCGTTACATCGCTTGTCCGACGCCGAGTTCGTACCGAGCGAATCTGAGACGAGCATTAATGTGCTGATCAGACCGGTTGACAGCGGTTGGGTCGGATGAGGAATACGACGACTCGACCGGTCCGTCCGGGTGGTGACGGTGTTCACCCGTGCGGTGTACGAGGGCGCAGCCGCGTGGTCGACCAGGCTCGACAGGAGCGCCGTGACTGTTCGTCGTTGGCATCCAGGGGCGGCCGAGCACTGACGTCCACGGCCAGGGCAAGCCGCCCGCGCCGCGGTAGCGGAGGCATGCGGCGGGGCGCCTGGCTCGGGCGACCGCCCTGAGCATTTCTAACGTCCGTCTCAGATTCGCTCGGTACGAATTCGGCGTCGGACAGAACACACCGGAAGAGGGACTGACATGAACTCCATGGGACGCCGTAGCTTCCTGGCCGCAGCCACGGCACTCGGTATCGGCGCCGGCGTGTCCACGCATGCCATCGCCTCGGCAGCGAGCGACGACAAGACTCCTGAAAAGGATCCGGACCGGAACGCGGACATCTACCAGCGAGACCGGGACCTGCGCTTCATCGGCGCGGAGGAGACATTTTCAACTCCCGAGTTGTTGAAGCTGAACTCCATTAATGCGGACCATATCGCGTTCCTTACGGAGATCGGTCTTGCGGATCTAGGACGACGCCGCATCGACGACATGGACACCGGGGGGCTCGACGTTCAAATCCTCTCGGCCCATACGCCGTCCGTACAAAATGTTCCTGGGAAGAAGGGCGTCGACTTTGCCTATCGTCTCAACCGGCTACTTGTAGAAGGGCCGATCGCCAAACATCCGGGCCGTTTCAAGGCTTTCGCCACCCTGCCCTTGCAGAGCCCGGAGGCGGCGGCGGACGAACTGGAACGCTCGGTCAAGGAAGATGGCTTCTTGGGCGCACTGACCAACGGACACATCACGAAGAAGTATCTCGATCATCCCGATTTCGAGCCGGTGTTGGCACGTGCCGTTGCTCTCGATGTGCCGATCTACCTGCACCCCGGCTATCCAGCCGGCGAGATCTTCAAGATCCTGTACGACACCACGCGGTCGCAGTACGCGAAAGAGTTCCAACCCTACATCTTCAGTGGATCCGGATATGGCTGGCACCAGGAGGTGCTGACCCAGTGCATTCGGATGATCACGTACGGGGTATTCGACAGATTCCCCAAACTGAAAATCATCATCGGCCATATGGGCGAAGGTCTTCCCTTCTACTACGAGCGGATCGTCAATGACATGGGCGAGCCGACCGAAAGCTCGCTCAAGAAGCCCTTCGCGCAGTACTTCCAGGACAACTTCTGGATCACCACCAGCGCATTCCCCCAGACCCATCTACTCACTCTCCTGCTGAAGCACATAAGCGTGGATCGAGTGATGTTCGCAACCGACTACCCGTTCGCGGACATCAAGGAGCAGACCGACTGGTTCCGCGGAGTCGATCTGCCACGCGAGGACAAGGAAAAGATTGCGTTCCGTAACGCGGAGAAACTGTTCAAAATGAAACTACCCGGGAAGTGACGCGCCGGCGCCGGCAGCGACGCCAACTCTTCTGTGATCCCCAGCGCGCCGACCCGCTCGGTCATCGACAGCCGGTGCGCGAGGGCTCGAGCCGGGCGATCACGCTCGCGGCCGCGGCGCCCTCGGCGACGACTACGGCCGCCGCCGCACGTTCCTGACCCTCACCATTGCTCGCGGCAGGGTCGCTGGGCGGCGCGGCGCTCGTTGCTCGCCGCCTCGGCCTGATCGGTAACGCCTTCCCCGACCGCCCGAGCGCTCTCGGACCACCAGGACCTGGGCGCCGCACTCGGGAGTCGCGGTCGGCCTGTTCCCGGCACTTGCCCTGCTGCTGGCTCCCGGGCTGTCCGCGCTGTTCGCCGCGCTGTCAAAGGCCGCGCCGGCTGGACCACCGCGCCGGGCCTGGATCAGTTGTCAAGGAACTGGTCAAGCGTGGTCAGCAGGAGGGGAATGTCGACCGGTTTGGTGAGGAGGGCATCTGCTCCGGCGTCGAGTAGACGCTGAGACGTATTCCGGGTCGCGTCGGCGGTGAGGATGACTATCGGAATCTGCCGGGTCCCCGATTCGGTGCGCAGGCGGCGCATCACCTCTTCGCCGGCGATATCGGGTAAGTGCAGGTCGAGCAGGATCAGGTCGGGCAGTTCGGCGTAGGCCTGCCGGAGTGCGGTGGTACCGAGGCCGGCGGGGGTCAGGGTGATCGACGGCCGTTGGCGGAGGGCTTGCTCGACCAGGATCACGTTGTCGGTGACGTCCTCGACGTACAGGACCTGTCTTGTTTCCCGGTATTCGCGTTTCACCGGTGGCCGCGGGTCGGCGGCGGCGGGGTCCTGGACTCCGGCCGTGTCCGTGGCGGCGGGCAAGGAAACCGTGAAGCTGCTGCCGGTACCAGGCGTACTGGTGGCCATGATGGTGCCGTTCATGACTTCGACGAGATGGCGCGAGAGAGCCAGCCCGAGGCCGGTGCCTTCGATGCCCTGCTTCTGAGCGTCGAGGCGTTCGAACGGGTTGAACAGCTTCCGCAATCCGTCGGGAGTGATGCCTCGCCCGGTGTCGGTGACGGTCAGTCGGACCGATCCACCAGGTGTGCTGCTCAGGTCGACGGTCACGGTACCGCCGGGCCGGTTGTACTTGACCGCATTGGACAGCAGGTTCGTCAACACCTGCCGCAACCGGTTGGGATCAGCGGTGACCCGGGTCTGGTCGGATCCGGGCGGCAGGCGCATGGTCACGTCGTGGTCCTGGGCGAGGGTACGGACGAGGTCGGCTGAGTCGCCCAGGATGGAAACCACCGGCACGTTCTGCGTCGATACGGTGAGGTGGCCGGATTCGATGCGGGAGATGTCGAGGATGTCGTCGAGGAGGGCGAGCAGGTGCCGGCCTGCTTTGAGGATCATCACGACCCAGTCGTGGTACGGCTGATCCAGATTTTGGATGGTGAGAAGGTGGGCGAAGCCGAGCACGGAGTTCATCGGTGTGCGCAGTTCGTGGCTCGCGCGCGACAGGAACTCGGTCTTGGCGTTGTCGGCGTCACGCAGCGCTTGGTTGGAGGCTTGCAGCTCTTGCGTCCGGCGCACCAGCTCGGCGTGCAGCAGGTCCACCGAGGGTGCGCCGGGTGCGGCAACCGGGGATTGCGGAGCCTCAGGTGGTGTTTTGACGAAGTCGGTGACGTCCTCGGCGCGGTGCAGGATGTAGATGATCTGGCCGGACGGGTCGAACACCGGCACGTTGCGGGGAGACCAGTACCGGGTCTCGAATTCGGGTTGACCGTGGTCGTTCGGACGCCGGACGTCGTAGCGTTGCACGGCCATGGTGTCCGGGCTCCGGTGTCGTAGGACCCGTTCCAGCGACGCGCGCAGGTTCGCGACGCCAGTGGCCTGCGGGTCTTCGGGATTGTCGGGAAACACGTCGAAAATCAGGCGGCCGATGGCTTGCGCCCGGGTGGTCAAGGTGGCGTCGAGGTAGGCGTTGGTGGCCTCGACGATGTTCAGGTCGGGATCGAGCACGAGCATCAGGGTCGGCGACTGCCGGAAGAGTGTTGGGTACTCGTGAATGGCGACGAGAGGCCCGCCAGCGTGATCGTTCACGACTACGCCGCAGCGCCGGTGGGGACCAGTTGGTCGAGCGCGGCGTAGAGGTCGGCCCGGGTGAACGGCTTGGTCAGCATCGGGTACGGAGCCAGGCTTCGTCGGTCGCCGGCCATGGGGTCCGCGTAGCCCGACATGTAGAGGACACGGATCTGTGGCCGGGCGGCGGTGAGCCGATCCGCTAGTTCATTGCCAAGCATGGTCGGCATGACCACGTCGGTCAGCAGACAGTCGATGCGATGCGGGTGAGCGTCCGCAACGGCGAGCGCCTCCGGACCACTGCTCGCGGAAAGGACCGAGTAGCCGTCATGTTGGAGCATGCGGACGATCACGGTCAACAGGGCGGCATCGTCGTCGACGACGAGGATGGTACGGGTGCCCGTAGGGGTCGGTGCGGGTGCGGCCGGGCCCGCTGACGGCTCCGGTGCGCCGACGGGGAAATAGGCGTGTACGGAGGTCCCCCGCTCCGGCCCGGACTCGATGCTGATGCCGCCACCTATCTGCCTTACCGCCCCCAGAGCGGTGAACAGGCCGAGTCCGGAGTGGCCGACTTTGGTGGTGAAGAACGGATCTATCGCGTGAACGAGTACGTCATCGGGCATACCTGCACCATCGTCGGTGACGGTCAGCCGCACATAGCGGCCGGCATCGAGGTCGAGGGGGACACGGAGCCCTCGTTCGGTCACCTCGTCCGAGACCGTCACCACCTCGCTGACGACCAAGATCGTGCCGCCGCCTGGCATGTTGTCCACGGAGTTGGCGACCGTTTGGGTCAGGACCTGGTCGATCGCTTCGGCGGTCGCCTGGGCGTCAGGCAGATCGCTGCCGAGGTCCCAACACAGGGCGACGCTGTCGGGAAGCCCGACGGCGAGCGAAAGTCCTTTGTCGCGGACGATGGCGTTGACGCCGACGGGGGGCGACGTCGAGACGATGCGACTGCCGAACCTCAACATGGCGCCGGCCAAGTTGCGCGCCCGCTTGGCGGCTGCCGTCAAACGGCTCAGGTCGTCGAGTAGTTGTGGACCCGTCGGGGCGGTCAGGATCACGGTGTCCTCGACGACGGTTTCTTGCAGGAACTCCGCGTAGGACAACACGGTGGCAAGGGCGTTGTTGAACTCGTGAGCAATGCCTGAGGCCATTCGTCGCAGACTTTCCAGCCGGTCGCGCTCGGCCCGGTTCTGAATATCTCGACGCTGCTCGTCCTGCTCCTTCTCGACCGCTGCCATGGCCCCGGAGATGTCGCTGACGGTAATGATTGTTCCCGCATAGTTGCCGTTTCCCTCACCGATGGTCTGGAAGTGGGCGACCAGCCATCGGTCGGAGCCGGAAAGTTGCCATGGGGCCGACGTCGACGGCGTCGAACTGGTTCCGGTGCGTGTTCGCTCAAGTGCGGCTACGCGATCCGGCGGGTTCAGGCAGGCGGTCCAGCCCTCCCCGCGAAGCTCCTCCGTCGACAGTCCGGTGATCTCGGTCATGACCTGATTGGCGTACAACGTCCTTCCCCATTCGTCGGTCAGCACGATCCCGACGGGCGCAGCATCAGCCACTCGCTGAAGTTGTTCCTCGGTAAGACGCAGGCGATGGGTGGTCGCGACAAGTTTGTCGGCCACCATCTTCAAGTGCTCAGCCGGGAAATGATGCGCATCCCCGGGGACGGCTGCCGCGGCGGGCAAGGACGACAACAAGGTATCCACGGCGGCGAACAGCTTTTCCGGCTCGGCCGGCTTCGACATAACTACGTTCGCACCGCAGGACTGCGAAATGCTGAGCATCTCCGCTTCGCTGTAGTTCGCACTAAGGATGATCACGGGAACTCCAGGGCATTGCGATTTCTGACGTATTTCCTGGGTCAGCTGGTACCCGTCCAGGCCGGGCATGAGTGCATCAGTGATAACTAGATCCGGGTGTTCGACATCAATCTCGGCCAGTGCCTGCTGGCCGTCTGCTGCGGCGACGATACGGTACTCCCCGTGACTTTCGAGCAGCAGTCGTAAGACGTCTCGGTTAGCCGGCTCGTCGTCCACGATCATCAACGTCGGTATCATCGATCTGCCCATCAATCAAATGTCCCGCACGGCGGTGGCGCGGCGGCCGTGCCGGCGTCCGGCGCGGTGGCGGGGGCCGCTGCAGCCTGGTATAAGGCATTGTTGCTCCAGCGCCGAAATTTGAGGCTTGATCCGGAGAATTGACTACCGCATTTCGGTCGGCGAGCGCCGCCGGGAAATCATCTAACATTTCGCGACGCGAAATATCTGGCTTTTCATATTTTTTCGGGTTTTTCAAAAGACCCCCTCGACGGGACCTTGGCCTCTACCGGCATCCTCACGGGCGTGGTCAGCCGCGCTCCCAGCGGCGTCTCACCCATCCATAGGGGAGCGCGCAGGTAGAGAGATTCGGGCGACCTGGACGATCAGTGCCTGTGTCGGGCGGCGAGTCGGCAGCCCGCGATATCGAAAAGGTCGAACATATAATTTGGATGTTTGGGCTGCGCCCAGCACGGCCGGGCACCGATAGTGAGTTGAAAGTTTTTGCAAATTCGTGACACGCGTTGACAGTGTGGCAGCTGTGACGAGTGTCTGCTGCGGTGCCAGATGTTCTTTGGTTTCAAGGAGTCAGGACATGAGCGAAATGGTTGGTAACGCCTGTGCGATAAGGCAGAACTTTCGGGGTGAGCGGTACCAACGGCCCGCTGCACCGCCCGTATCGTGGTCGATTTGATGTTCACGACGCACCGGCCGGTCGGCGATATGACGGTCACGTCGCCAAGGTCGTGGACCGGCGGCGAGGTCGTCGAGGGTGTTCCCGCCGCCATAGCCCTGACCAGTGTCCAGGCCAACATTTTCATCGCCGATCGGGGCTTGAACCTGGTCTACGCGAACCCGATGGCATTGCAGACGATCACCACCATGGCGGCCGAGATACAAAGAGTTTTCGGTGTCTCCACCGCGGACCTGCTCGGCGGCAGCATCCACCGCTTTCACCGCGACCCGGCCCGGATCGAACGGATCCTGCAGGACCCGTCGGCTCTTCCCCGCCATGCGCAGTTCACTTTCGGGAGGGTCACCCTTGACACACACATCAACCGGATCGCCGACCCGAACGGCGAGGTGGTCGGCTACGTGGTCGCCTGGCAGGACATCTCCGACAAGGTCGCCGCGCAGAAACAGGCCGATGTCCTCCTCCGCAGGCTGAGCGAAGCCGTCGACAAGAACCGCGAGGTGAACAGTCTCATCGGGTCGGTTGCCACCGCCATGGAACAGATGTCGGCGACGATTGACGACATAGCCCGCAACGGTAACCAGGCCGGCGCCGTGGTTGCCGACGCGGCTACCGTCGTCGAGGCGGCCGGGGCAACGATGAACAGTCTTGGCGTCGCGTCAGAACAGATCAGCGACGTCGTGACCACCATCTCCCGGATCGCTCGCCAGACAAATCTTCTCGCGCTCAACGCGACGATCGAGGCCGCTCGCGCCGGTGAAGCCGGCAAGGGGTTCGCCGTGGTCGCGGGCGAGGTCAAGGATTTGTCCAGTGCCACGCAGCAGGCGACCGAACGGATCGGCGAAATGATTGAGAATATCCAGAACCTGAGCCAGACCGCAGCCCAGGACATGAACAGAATTGCTGAGATCGTGCACTCCGCTCATGAAAGCCAAAGCGCGGTGGCCACGGCGGTCGAGGAACAGACAATCACCAATCAGAGCATCAGCCGTGACCTGAGCGCCGCCGCGCACCATGCCGATGCCGTCACCAGCGATCTCGCCACCTTCTTGGAGTCAGCTGCGCACTGAGGCCCCGTATCACCACTACCGCGGGCCGTGTCCCACGGTAGGAGCGTGCGGCTCCGAATTTTCCTGCGAAGAATGCATGCTGCGAAAGAGACTCTCCATGGTTAGCGCACCGCGCCTGCACCGGCACGGCACTCATGGCGAGGTAAACGAGTCTGAACTTTGGTTGATGCAGGTGAGTTGCCGAGACAGGAGGCGGTCATGTTCCGATCCGCAAGGGCGATCCGGGCCGCAGAACCGGCGCCGGTGGCGGTGCCGCGGGATGTCGAGGCGCTGGAGGCGCTTGTCGAGAGTTTGACGGCCGCCGCCGACGAGGGATCGGCGTTGCAGATCACCGTCGATTGCATGATCCGGGAGTACGAGCTCGGCTACGGCGCCGCGTGGACACCCGACGAGCGAGGCAGTTTGCATCTCGTCTACGAGTCGGGAGATGCCATCGAGCATCTACGGGCGACCACCCCGGATCTGGTTATCCGGGTCCTGCAGAGTGGCCGGGCGGAATACGTCAACATCGGCGGCGGTACCACCGGTGCGCCCGACCGGCGGTGCCAGGCCGCAGCCCAGGCGGGCATGCGTGGCGTGATCGTGACGCCGGTGGTGCGAGGCCGCACTGTCGTTTCGGTGTTCGAATACTTCAGCCGCCGGCCGGTGGAGGCGGATGCGGGCCGCCGGGAGAAGTGGGCAGCGATCGCCCGGATCGCGGATCTGGCGCGGTCCAACGCTGTCGCTGTGGCGGAACTGGCAATGACCGCTCGCGATCGGGCTGCTGTCAACGAGGTGGTCCGCAAGATCGGTGAGAGTAGTGATTCGGAATCAGCGTTGCGGGCGGCCTTGGAGTCGGTGCGGACCGCATTCGGCTGGGCGTACGGATCATATTGGGAGATCGACGAGGACGGTGACGTTCTCACCTTCCGCGTCGAGTCCGGTTCGGCTGGTGAGGAATTTCGGCAGGTGACTCTGTCAGCGCGCTTCGCGCGTGGTGTCGGGCTGTCCGGCCGGGCATGGCGCGCCGACGACCTGGTCTTCGTCCGTGATCTGGCTGAGCTCACCGATTGCGTACGTGCCCCCGCCGCCGGCCGAGCCGGGGTGCGGTCGGGGGTCTGTTTCCCGATCCATGTCGCAGGTCGTGTCATCGGCACGATGGATTTCTTCACCACCGAGTATCTGATCCTGTCCGAGGAACGGGCAGCTGCCCTGCGAAATGTCGGTCAGTTGGTCTCCCAGCGCATCAGCCAGGTACGCGCGGCTGAAGCTGTGACACGCAAGTCCCGGGCTCTGCTCGAGACCGTGGCGCAACTGCGTGCGTCGAGTGAGACGGCTATGCAAGTGGCGGGCGAGGCTGTCGCTCAGGCGGATACGATGACCGCCGGCGTTGGGGCGCTCGGTCAGGCGTCGGCGTCGATCGGCGATGTACTCAAGATCATTTCAGCGATCGCTGATCAGACGAATCTCCTCGCTCTCAACGCCACCATCGAGGCGGCGCGGGCCGGCGAGGTCGGCCGGGGATTCGCGGTGGTGGCCAGCGAGGTCAAGGAACTGGCCCGGGAAACCGCGGATGCGACCATGCGAGTCAATGACCAGGTCCTCAGCCTGCAGTCGAACGCCGCAGCCGTCGCCGACGGAATCGCCACCACAAGTCAGATCATCGGCAAGATCGACCTGGTGCAGAACGAAATCAACACCGTGCTGGAACAGCAGGCCCACATGGCCCGATCCCTGGCCGACGACATCGGCTGACCCGGAGGACGGCACGGCGCGTCAGCCGTCAGAAGATCTACGGTTGAGGCCGATTGATAAACCCTGGCTGGTATACATCCGGGCTGCTTGCAAACTGATTTCTTCAATTATTTTGATTGCTTGTGCGAATAAGCAAAGATTGACGATGACGCCTGTTTAAGCCATCAGCAATTGTCAGACCCTTCGCCGCAAGACGCGCGTTCCGGAAACATCATCCCAGTGATGCAGATGGGCAATGAGCCTTTCCGAGTAACGGTCGTTGACGCCGGGTAGCCGGTTTTCGTCAGGTGGTGCGGCCGTGCTCGATGTGCAGGATCACGAGGGCTGCTGCGGTGATCCGGCCGATGTTCCGGGGGCAGAGACTGACGTTACGCAGGGCCTTGAAGGTGGTCTTGAGCAGCGAGTTCCCGCGTTCACCGAGAGCGCGGACGGCGTTGTGGGCTCGGTTGAACTGCTGCTGCACGTCGGTGCAGGTCGCGTTCTTCGGTTTCTTGAAGGCCACGGTGATCGTGGCTTGCTCGCCTTCGTAGCCCAGATCGCCGAGTACCCGCAGGTCGTCGCCGGTCCAATCGGCCAGCAGCGGCAGATCTCGCCCTGTTCACGCAGGGCGGTGGTGTCGTGCTCGCGGCCGGGGCGCACCGGCGAGGTCCACAGCGGCCAGCCGTGCGGGGCCGTGATGACCTGCACGTTCCCGCCGTGGTTGTCACGCTTGCCCGACCACCACAAATCCACCCGGGTGTCGGTCCGGGGGTACGGCACCGGTCAGTCTCGATCAAGGTTCCGTCGATGTTGACGTGGGCGTAGCCGGCCATCTTCGCCGCCAGCAGCACCGAGTGCAGATTCGGGGCGTGGCCGGCGAGCACGGTGATTCCCTCGTGCAGGTAGGCGTACCCGGTCGAGATGCTGAGCGCGTTGTCGACGGCCAACTGGGTGACCTTGGTGCCGTCCAGCAGCCAGCGCAGCACCAGGATCGCCTGTTTGAAGCATCCCAGCGACCTCGTACCGGCTCTGGTCCCCAGCTGTCGCCGTTCGCAGTGCAACAGACCGGACAGGAACAACACGGTGTGGTCGCGCACGGGCAGGGTGGCGGTATATGTGACACTCATGGCGGCGCAGGGCCCCTACTGAAGTTGATCTGTGGAAGGACCACTTCATACCGGGGTTCTGCGCTTTTCGTTGCACCGCATCAGATCTGGGTGTGTCCACACTCGACCGGCGGTGTCCGCCACCTACAGTGTTCGGGCTGTTACCCGGAAAGCCTCACTATGTGCACGAGGCCGGGAAAAGTGTTACGCGAGTTCCCGTTTCGGGCCTACAAGAAGGCGTTAACGGAGTCGCCGCCGGCACCCCCGTCCGAGTCCTCCGACCCATCGAAACTCTTGAAAGTACGACATCGGCTCGTAATCTAACCGCAATCAGTGTTACCGGCGTGAGCCGGAGCTCGCCGTCGGTCCCGGTGCTGCGAGCGGTCGCCGACGCCATGCGTGAGCAGGGCCCGACGGCGACACGCAACCACCGCGGCAGTCAGCCGTAGACATCGATGATCCTCGTTGACATGAGACGTATGATCTTTGCACAATTAGGGTTGGTGCGACCCCCCTCGCGCACTTCTTCAGGACTGGAGTAACTAGTGTTTCGTGCCGAACCCCCTTCTCGGCGCAAGGGACTGCTCGCCACCGTCGCCGCCGGACTTCTGGTCGTCGGCCTGGCTGTGACCGGCACCCACGTGGCGTCGGCAGGCACTTCCCCCTTGGCCGCCAACGCCCTCGCGTCCACCGCCGGATGCGGCAAGGCCCCCGGGCTGAACAGTGGCAAACAGACCATCCAGAGCGGCGGCAAGAACCGTAGCTACATCCTGAAGGTCCCGGACAGCTACGACAGGAACTTCCCGCACCGGTTGGCCTTCGGGTACCACTGGGTGGGCGGTACCGCCGACCAGGTCGCCGGGGGCGGCACGGACGGGGCGTCGTGGGCCTACTACGGCATGCAGTCGCAGGCCGGCAACAGCACGATCTTCGTTGCGCCGCAGGGCCTGAACAACGGTTGGGGCAACTCCGGCGGTGAGGACGTGAGGTTCACCGACGACATGATCAAGCAGATCGAGGGCGCGTTGTGTGTGGACACGACGCAGTTGTTCTCGGTCGGTTTCAGCTATGGCGCGGCGATGACCTATGCGCTGGCGTGTGCGCGTCCCACGGTGTTCCGGGCGGTCGCGGTGATCGCTGTTGGTCAGCTCAGCGGTTGTGACGGCGGCACCCAGCCGATCGCGTACATGGGGATCCACGGGGTCAGTGACGGCACCCTGTCGATCTCTGGTGGGCGGTCGATGCGGGACCGGTTCGTCACCAACAACGGTTGTACCCGGCAGAACCCGCCCGAGCCGGCGGTCGGCAGCCGCACTCACATCCTGACCCAGTACTCCGGCTGCCGGGCGGGGTATCCGGTCGTCTGGGCGGCGTTCGACGGCGGCCACCAGCAGGGTCCGGTGGACGGGTGCGCCAGCTGTGAAAGTGGCGCGCGGAGCTGGGTCAAGCCGGAGGTGTGGAAGTTCTTCAGCCAGTTCGCGAGCACCTCGTCGCCCGGCCCTTCCTCGCCCGGCCCTTCCTCGCCCGGCCCTTCCTCGCCCGGTCCGTCGTCACCCGGTCCGTCGTCGCCCGGCCCGAGCCCTTCGAGTCCGGCGAGCGGACCCTGCCGGGTCAGCGCGGCCATCAACCCGTGGAGCACCGGGCTGACCGAGAGCATCACCATCACCAACACCGGAAGCGCCCCGATCAACGGCTGGTCCCTGGCGTTCACCCTGCCCGGTGGCCAGAGCATCACCTCAGGATGGAGCGCCACGTACTCGCCGGCGTCCGGTCAGGTGACCGCCCGGAACGTGAACTACAACGCCACCCTCGCCCCGAATGCGCCGGTGGTCATCGGATTCCAGGCCAATCACACCGGCAACACCGCCACCCCGACCGCATTCACGCTCAACGGCGCGGCGTGCACCGTTGCCTGACCGGCGGAAGAGGGGCATCGAGATGAAACACGCACCCTGAACGCCCCAGCGGACCCGGCTCCGGCCTCTCGCGACGACGCGGCGCGGTCTCCTGCTGGCCACCATCGGCCAGCAGGAGACCGCGCCGCCGTCTGCCCTGGCCGCGACATCGATCGCGCTGAACGGATCGTCCGGTGGCCCGGACGTTCGATACTTGTTACCAGCTCCTATCGAGGTTTCCGGGTAATAGTCCGAGCACTGTAGGTAGCGGTCGCCTGTGGGCGGGTGTGGACACGCCCGGACCTTCAAAGCCCTGCGTAACGCCAGCCTCTGCCCTTTGGCTCCGGCCGGATCACCGCCGCAGCCCTCGTGATCCCGCACATCGAGCACGGCCGTACCACCTGACATAAACCCGTCACTCAACGTCAACGGCCGTTACTCGGAAAGGCTCAATCGCGCAGAACCGGAGCCGGCAAATCCCGCGCCAGGTAACCGATTCATCGTAGGGTCCGCTGCAGAGGCGGCATGTCGCCGCGGGAGTACCAGGGTGCGCAGGGTGGAGCGTTCAATGCAGGGGGGCGGCGTGTACCGGGTTTCGCACTGGCGGCAGTCCTATTGGGCTTGACCGCCTTGAGCGTGGCCGGTGCAGCGGTTACCCGGCAGTCCGCCAAAATGGCTGACGAATCCGTCGCGCCGGCCGAGGCCTTCCGTGCCGCAGACGGCGCAGTGGCCGCCGAGGAGTCGCTGGAGCGCCTGTATCGGCTGGAACCCGAACCGGTAACCGGCCGCGAACACGCGCAGGCCGGTCGAGAATTGCCACGGGCTCTGACCAGCACTGCGGCACGGGACTGGATCGTCTCCTGCCGGGTGTCGGCGACGCCGATCCGCGTGTCGAGCCGCTGTGCCCTTTCCAGTGCTCGGGCGATGTAGGCGGCCGGTGTCGCGATCTCTGCTCGGTCGGTGACGAAGAAGGACCGAGGCGCGTCCCAGCGCAGTGCAAGACCCCGGGAACGCTGGTCCGAGAACGCTGGTCCGGGAACGCTGGTCCGGGAACGCTGGCGGGGACTTCCGTGCGTACCGGGACGATGTCCCGGCCGGGGATCGAGGAGTCGCGGCGTAGTGCTTCGGTGCGTTGCCGCACTCTTCCCCGACGCCCTCGCGCTCCGCGTACAGCCCCGGAGCTCACCCGCAAACGCCGGCACCGCGAAGGCGGTGCCGGCGTCCGGGCACCCGGCGTGGCCGGGTCGACGTACTGCGATCAGCGGTAACCGGCCGCCGTGATGGTGGACTGGACCGAGCTCTCGGTGCTGTCGCTCGGGTAGCCGGCGGTGATGGCGCCCTCGAAGAACTCGCCGACGCCGGAGGTGCTGTTGTCGCCGCCGGTGCCCAGCAGCAGCGAACTTTCGAGCTTCATCGGGGAGTAGCCCCTGGGCAGGGCCCCGGAGAAGGCGGTGGTCAATCCGCCGCTGGCGGCATTGCCGTACCTGAGGGCGAAGTTGCTGGTGCCGTTGTTCTTCTCCCAGGCGCTGACGAACGGGAAGTGCACGCCCTGGTTGTTGGGGTCCTTGTTGGAGCCGGTGGTGGTGTGGTACATGCCGTTCTCGAGGTCGGCCTCGACCCACGGACCGGTGCCGACGCACGGGCTCTTCGGGTTCCCCCAGTCCGCGAACCAGCAGGCGGTGCCCCACTCGATGGCATTCATGGTGGCGTTGCCGGTGTCGGTGTGCGAGTTCTCACCGCTGCCGTAGTCGAAGCAGCACCACTTGTTGACGTAGTTGGACGAGGTCACCATGTAGATGCCCTCGGGCTGGGAGCCGGTAGGTGCGTTCTTGGCGTGGTCGACGCGGTAGCCGACACCCTGGTTGACCTTGACCCCGTACGCCTTGTGCCCGGCGATGGTGACCGGGAGGGCCTTGGCGTCGGCGCCGATGTCGGAACCGTTCGGGCCGGGGCCCTTCCAGTAACCGCCCCAGGAGATGGGGAGGTCGTTGTGGTTGGTGCTCTGGTCGTAGATCTTGGTGATCGTGCAGGCGGAGCTGGCGCAGAACGAGTCCTGGGTGGCCGCGTTCGCGTAACCCCCGACCGAGAGCAGACCGATATCCTTGTAAGCCTTGTCCGACGCCCGCTGCACCTGGTAGAGCGGACCGTTGTAGGCGCCGAACAGCGCCCGGGTGGTGCTATGCGCTCCGATACAGGGCGTCCCGCCGGTCGCGTAGAGGTCACAGGGCAGCTGGGTCCCCGGTGTCGACGTGGACGGCGAGACCGACGCGGACGGCGAGACCGACGCGGACGGCGAGACCGACGCGGACGGCGAGACCGACGCGGACGGCGACAGGGTCGGGCTGGCCGAACTGGTCACGACGCCGGTGCAGGTGACCCCGTTGAACGCGAACGAGCTCGGCGTCGGGTTGCTGCCGGTCCAGGAACCGTTGAAGCCGACGTTGACCGTCGCGCCGGTCGCCACGTTGCCGTTGTAGGCGGCGTTGGTCGTGCTGACCTGGCCGCCGGACTGGCTCACGGAACCGTTCCAGAGCTGGGTGACGGTCTGCCCGGCGGTGAACGCCCAGGTGAGCTGCCAACTGCTGACCGGGTCGCCGAGGTTGGTGACGTTGACGTTCGCGGTGAATCCGCCCTCCCACTGGCTGGGCACGGTGTAGCTGACCTGGCAACCGGCGGCGGCAGCCGACGCCAGTTGGGTGCCGGCCAGGCCACCGACGGCGAGGGTGACGGCGGCGGTGCCGGCCGCGATCCACCAGCGGCGTCGAGAACTAGGTGAGGTCACAGAACTGCTCCGTTCGGCCTCGCCGCACGGAACGCCGGACGACCCCGCGGACCGACTCGGTGGATCGACGGAGCGCTGTCGACGTGCCCATGAAGCGAGGCGTGTTTGGGGATGGGAGGGAATGCGGCGGATCAGGGCGCGGGGGACGCTGTCCGAGGTCGGATGCCCTGGCTGTCCCCTGGTCCAGGTGCAGGGCCTCAGTGTGCCAGGAGCATCCCCCGAACTGGGCAATCGTTTTCCTAGTTCGATTGTCACGATCGTCAAAAAGCCATCCCTGGAAAAGCGTTACGCTCCCCACACGCCGCCTTGACCTGCATAGACGCTACTCATTCGGTTGCGCACAGTGGAGCGGCACGCGGTCCTGTCAGGTTTTCCGGCGGCTCTCCGGCCCGGCCTGATTCCGGGCCCCGAGGCTCAAGACGGTCGCCCGGCACGTCGGCGGGTTGCACACGGTGGACCAGGCATCACGACGATAGACACCGCGGTGCCGGCCCGACCGGCGGCCGGCCGTGACCCGTCGCTGCGGTGCGGGGGAGGACGTGCGGTGCGTCTCCGGGTCGGAAAGATCAGCTCATCGTCGAGCGCCGTGCCAGCCGGCCGACCGGAGATCGGCCGGTGGGACAGTGCGGCTCGGCAGTGATCGCGGCAAGCCGAACCACGGCAGTGCCGTGTTCTCGAAGCGGGTCACCGCACAGATCCGCGTACCCGAAAGGGTGAGCACGAAGAAACCGGTGCCGTGGCTGACCCCGTTCGCGCCACGCAGGTAGACCGCGAACGCCGGCTGGCCGTTGGCGCGCGTGGGCACGAGGTCGGATCGGCGGCCGGAGGCGAAGATGGCGTCGTAGAAGCCGGCCGCGACCTCGCGACCCACGTATTCGAACGGGATCGGTGGCATCGACATGAACATGTCGTCGGTCATCAGGGCGATCAGCGCGTCCAGATCGGCGGACTCGTAGGCGCTGACGAACTTGGCCACGATCGCCTCCTCGGCGGGCGAACCGGCGGGTGGGGCGGGCTCGCGATCGCCGGTCGGCCGCCGGTGCCGCAGGCCGGCGCGGGCCCGTTTGAGGGCGCTCTTGACGGAGTCGACGCTCGTGTCGAGCATGGCGGCCACCTCGTCGGCGTGAAAGCCGAGCACATCGCGCAGGATCAGCACGGCTAGCTGGCGAGGTGGGAGCGCCTGCAGGGCGGTCACGAAGGCCAGCGAGATGGCTTCGGTCTGCTCGTAGCGGCTCTCGGGGCCGGGCGGCGCGTCCACGACGCCCTCGAGAAGGTCGTCCGGGTAGGGCTGGAGCCACACGACGTCACCGAGCCGGGTCGGTTCGGGCGGTGCGATGTTCGGCATGTCCCAATCCTTGGGTACGCGCCGACTGGCCGACCGGCGCGCGTTGAGGCACCGGTTGGTGGCGATCCGGTAGAGCCAGGTGCGCAGGGAGGCGCGCTCCTGGAACCCGTCGAGGCCCCGCCAGGCCGCCAGCAGCGTCTCCTGCACGGCGTCCTCGGCGTCCTGGAAGGAGCCGAGCATCCGGTAGCAGTGCACCTGCAATTCGCGTACGTGCGGTTCGGTCAGTGCTTGAAAAGCCTGACCGTCGCCGGCCTTCGCCCGGGTGATCAAGTCGGTTGCCACGGCTCCACCTTCGGTCTCATCGGGCGGCGTCCTCAGCCGGCCTCGTCGTCCCTGCTGGTTGGACACCGGCGAAGGGGTGAACGGGTCGGCCGGCGGGCGCCCCTTTCCCGGCCGCGTGGTGTCTACCTCGATGGTGGCTGACCAATACGACGAAGGAGACCACCGACGTGGGAAAAATTGTGATCAGTACGAACACCACGCTCGACGGGGTGGTTCAGGACCCGACCGGTGAGGAGGGCTTCGACCGCGGCGGCTGGTTCCGGCGCTTCGGGGGCAAGGACCTCGAGGCGTGGACCGAGATCGAGACCGAGGAGGCGCTGCGCGCCGCGGCGTTGCTGCTCGGCCGGCGCAGCGAGGCATGGTTCGGCACACGGTGGGCGTCGCGTGCCGGCGTGCTGGCCGACCGGATCAACAGCCTGCCGAAGTACGTCGTCTCGTCGACGCTGGAGCGTCCCGTCTGGGGTGACGCGACCGTGCTCAACGGCAACGTGGTGGACGACGTCGCGAAGCTGCGCGACGAGATCGACGGCGACATTCTCGTGTACGCCAGTTACCAGCTCGTCCGCACGTTGCTGGCCCACGACCTGGTCGACGAGCTGCGACTGGTCGTCTTCCCGGTGGTGCTCGGGGCCGGCGAGCAACTGTTCGGTACGACCGGCGGGGCCAAACCACTACGCCTCGTCGCGTCGCGTCTGGTCGGCGAGGGTCTGGTCCTGCTCACCTACCGACCGGCGGGGGAATGATCACGTGACCGGCCCGTCTCACCCCACCGACGCCACCGTCCGCGAGCTCACCGACCGTGCCGCCATCACCGAGGTGCTGTACGCCTACGCCCGGCTCGTCGACGAGCGGGACTTCGTGGCCGCGGCCGCGGTGTTCACCGACGACTGCCGGGCCGAATACGGCCTTCGCGACGGCGACACCCTGCACTCCGCGGCGGCGGTCGCCGACTGGCTCGCCCGTCAGCTCGATGACGGTACGGTGACCAGCCACCACCTCTCGAACGTGGAGATCGGCTTCTCCGACACCGATCACGCCACTACGACGTCCTACGTGCACGCCTGGCACCGGACGCCGGGTGCGCCGGTCGACCCGATGGTGTTTGCCCGCTATGTCGACCGCCTCGAACGCACCCCCGCCGGCTGGCGGATCGCCCATCGGCAGATGTTCGCGCACGGCCTGGTCGGGTTTCCGGACGGCATTCTCCGTGCGCTTGCCCGCCGGGGCGCAGCATGACGCCCGCTCAGCGATGGGCGGTCGCGCTGACCGCCCTCGCCGGGCTGATGGTGACCCTGGACTCGCTTGTCGTCACGACCGCGCTCGACGCCATCCGCACCACGTTGCACGCCACGATCGAGGAACTGGAGTGGACGGTCACCGCGTACGTGCTGACCTTTGCGGTTCTGCTGATGACGGCGGCCGCGCTGGGTGACCGGTTCGGCCGGAGGCGGATGTTCGTGGCCGGCCTGGCCGTGTTCGCGGCGGCGTCGGCCGGCTGCGCCCTCGCGCCTGGTACGGGTGCCCTGATCGCGGCCCGCGCGGTGCAGGGCGCGGGCGCCGCCCTGGTGATGCCGCTGGCGTTGACTCTGCTCGGCGCCGCCGTGCCGCCCGACCGGCGCTCCCGGGCGCTGGGGGTCTTCGCCGGCGTGGCGGGGCTGGCGGTACCGGTCGGTCCGCTGCTGGGCGGTGCGGTCGTCACCGGTATCTCCTGGCCGTGGATCTTCTGGATCAACATCCCGGTCACGGCGGTGCTGATTCCGCTCGCCCTGACCAGGATCGCGGAGTCCACCGGCCCGAGGACCCGGCTGCAGCCGGGTGCGCTGGTGCTGGCCACCGCGGCCACCTTCGGTGTCGTCTGGGCGCTGGTCCGGGGGAACACCGCCGGCTGGGACCGCCCTGGCGTCCTGTTGCCCTTGGTGGGGGGCGTGCTGCTGGGCCTCGGCCTGGTTCGGTGGCAACGGCGGGCGGCGGAGCCACTGCTGCCCCTGCACCTGTTCGGGTCGCGGACATTCACCGGCGGCAACCTCGCGATCTTCTTCGAATGGGGCTCGGTGCTGGGTGCCCTGTTCTTCATGGCCCAGTTCTTGCAGATCGGGCTCGGGTTCAGCCCGTTGCGGGCCGGCCTCGCGCTCATGCCGTGGGGCGCGATGACCTTCATCGTCCCGCAGATCACCGGGGCGCTCATCGGCCGGGCGGGTATCCGGCCGTTCGTCGTGGCCGGCCTCGGCCTGCATGCCACGGCGATGCTCTGGATCGGGCTGATCGCCGAGCCGGGCCTCGCCTATCGGCAGTTGATCGCACCGCTCATCGTGTCCGGCATCGGGGTGGCGGCGGCCCTGCCGGCCACCCAGAGCGCCGCGCTCGGCGCGTTCGCGCCGCAGTACGTGGGCAAGGCCTCGGGGGTCTACAACACCATGCGCCAGCTCGGTGGGGTCTTCGGCGTCGCCGTCGTCGTGGCCGTCTTCGCCGCCACCGGAAGCTACCTGTCCGTCCCCGCCTTCGTGAACGGATTCACCGCGGCGATGGTCGCCTGCGCGGCGTTGTCACTGGCCGGTGTGCTCAGCGGATCAGTCGTGCCGAAGCGGGCGTCATCGACTGGAGAGCATCCCGCCGCCACCGATGGCCTGCTGAGCCGGCGCGATCGTCTGACCGGAACTGTCTGATCCGTACCGAGGAGGAGCGCAATGTCACTGAGAAACAGAATCCGAACCGCCGTGCTCGCGGTGCCGACGACGACTTCCTGGACCAATGTGGAGGTGCCACCGTTTCCTGTCAGACCGGAACGTCCAGAGCGGCGCCCGCTGACGCCGACGGTGCAAGGTGGATACCTCCTTCCACACCAGGGTCTGCGTGAAGTACGTCGGCGACGTCGTCTGGGTCAAGGACGACCTGGCCGACGGCAATTCGGGTCGAGTTACACAGTCGCCTACCTGGGTTTGATCCACGGCTAGGGTGCGCGCGTTCGCCGCTCTTCCCCGCGCCGGTATGCGGCGCGGGGAAGGTGCTCTCCGGTCGGCTCCCGCCGGGGTGCAGATGGGCATGAGTCCGGTGGCACGGCCGGTGCCGGTCCCGGGCCGCGCCTTCACCGGACCTCGACCCCGATGGCGCAGGCCGAGCCGGCAACTACGTAGATCTTGCCGACGCGAGCCGGTCGACGACTCGCCATGCTGTTGCCAGAATCGCCGGGCAAAAGGATCGGCGACACGCCGCCACAGGGAAGAAGAAATGACACGTCAATCTCTCCGGAGACGCGTAATCGCTGCGCTGTTCACCACATCGCTGATCGCCGGCGTCCTGGGTGCGGCCACGCCGGCGACCGCAGCCCCCAGCGGCGGCCCTCATAGGCCGCTGACCTGCGGCGGCCAGGGCGTCGATGCGACGGCGAAAATCCGCTATCGGACCGAGATCCTGATCCCAGCGCCGCTGCGGACGATCTGGAACTTGCAGACCGACGTCGCCGACTGGCCGGCATGGCAGACCGCGGTCGCCACCAGTGAGAGGCTCGATTCCGGTCGCTTCCGCGCGGGGTCGCAGTTCCGGTGGACCACTCCCGTACTCGAAACTCCCACGACGCCCGCCACGACTCTGGTCATCACTTCCACGGTCCAGCAGCTGAGGCACGAGCAGTGCATCCGCTGGACGGGCCCGGCCGTCGGCGACGGGTTGAGTATCGACAAGGGCGTGCACGTCTGGAATTTCACGCAGACGAGACGGGGTGTGCTGGTACGCACGGAGGAAACCTGGAACGGTGCCCAGGTTGAAGCGGACGTGCCCAACTCCACCGCCTATCTGGCGGCGGGGCTTGAAGCCTGGCTGACCGAACTCAAGACCACAGCGGAGACGGACGCCTGCCGAGTTTAGGCGAATGCGTCGCAGACCCGGCAAGCATGAGCGCTACTTGGGGAGTTCGAAGAGTTCCAGCTGAATGCCATCAGGGTCACGCAGATAGAGGATCTTGGTGCCGGCGAGCTCTCCCGGGTGGACACCCTCACCGTTGGCAAGCACCACAGGTTCGGAGTTGAGGTGGACGCCGCGTTCTTTGAGGTCTCGCACGGCGGCGTCCATGTCATCGACCTCGAAGCACAGGTGCATCACGCCGATGTCACAGTTGCGGCCTTCGAACGGCTTCGGTGTCGGACGGTGGTATTGAATCAACTCGAGGAGCACGTTGCCGCCGACGAGCGAGAATGCCGCCCGCATTGCGGGGTTTTCCAGCTCCAGCACCGCGCCGAGGGCGGCGTTGTCAGCGGAGATGGTCACTCCGGTCGCGGCGATGCCAAGAACGTCTTCGTACCACCGCAGCGATCGGTCGAGGTCGCTGACGGGCACGCCGATGTGGTTCATTCGGGTCACCTTGAACATCCCTCGATGCTGCAACACCGCGGACCCGGGGAGGGAGACATGGCTCTTGCGCGTACTGGTGGTACTACGATCCGGGCGACCGGATGGGGGAGCATGGCGGGGATGAATCGTTTCGGCGCCGCGCTTCGCGCCTGGCGCGATCGGATGGACCCTGCGACTGTCGGTCTGGTTCAGCAGTCTCGGCGGCGGGTCGCCGGCTTGCGCCGGGGCGAACTCGCCACGTTGGCCGGCATCTCTGCCGAGTACGTCGCGCAATTGGAGCAGGGACGAGCGGCTACTCCGTCGGCTCAGGTGTGCATGGCGCTGGCCCGTGCGTTGCAGCTTTCCGATCACGAACAGAGCCACCTGCTAAGGCTGGCCGGGCATGTCGCCAGTTCCGACCGCGTGCCCAGGCTGATCCCGGTCAGCGTGCGCCGGGTGATTGACCAGCTGAGTGCCAACCCGCTGTCGGTGTACGACGCCACCTGGCAGTTGCTCTACTGGAATCCGTTGTTCACCGCGACCTGGGGTGACCCGGGCGTGTTCGGCGACGAGGACCGCAACGCGATGATTGTTCAATTCGAGGACCGTAACCCGCGGGTCCGACAGAATGCGGCGGAACGTTCCTGGTTCGAGCAATCTCTGGTTGCTGACCTACGGACCACTGCCAGTCGGTACCCGAACGATCCCGACGTGGCTGTATTGATCGAGCGGCTGAGCCGTATTGCGCGGTTCCGCGAGTTGTGGTCGGGACCGACAGTCGCGGCGCACGAGAGCGCGCACAAGATCGCCGTCCATCCGGAGGTTGGCGAGATCGCTCTGGACGCCAACATTCTTCCCACGCAGGACAGCGATTTGCGGATCGTGGTGCTGACGGCGCGGCCCGGCACCGATGCGTGGAGCAAGCTGAATCGGCTGGCTACGGCAGAGGCCCGGGAAGTTGTCTGACCACGAACTCGGCCGGGTCCGGTCGTCAAGCCGAGCCGTCCGCGGACAACGCCATCGGTAAACGCTTGACGTCCGGGGCGATCGCCACCTCATGATCAGGGTTGCCGTGACGACAAGCTGTAGCGCCCATCCCGGATCTCAGCCGATGGCGCCGCTATCGACAGCATGCGGGCATTCTCCGGTGCCACCACCGCCCAGAAGTCGTCACGCCACACCATCACGAACAACTGCATCGAACAGCATGTCCGGCGAATCCGCGTTCGCGTCGGTGAAACCTACCCATGTCCGGGGTTCTCGTCCTGGGCTTGGACGATGCGCAAGTCACGAAGCTGGCGGCGCGAAGAGATACCCAACTTGCGATAAATGTTGCGGAGATGGGCATCGACGGTACGAGGGCTGAGGAACAGCTGGGTAGCGACCTCCTGGGACGTCGCGCCGGTGGCGACATGCCGCGCGATGTAGAGCTCTTGCATGGTGAGGTGGTCATACTTGTGCTCGGTCCGCCGCCGGGCGTTCTCGCCGGTCGCCCTAAGCTCGTGGGACGCTCGCCGAGCGAAACCCTCGATGCCACGTTCGGAGAACAGGTTGTGAGCCGTACGCAGCTCGCGGCGGGCGTCACGGCGCCGGCCTTCCCGACGGAGCCACTCTCCGTACAGCAGGTGGGCGCGGGCTCGGTAGGTCAACATAATGCTCTGCCGCAGCTGCTGGACTGCTTCGGCGAAGTCGGTTTCCTGCCCGGTGACGAGCGCCCGTGCGTACGCGTGGACGCCCAGGCCGGTCGGTGTCCGGCTTCCTTCAGCCCGTTCGGCCAGCCGTTGCAGAGCGTCGGACGCTTCGTCGGCCTCGCCGCAGCGTACGGCCGACTCGATCAGCTCGGGCAGCGCCATACCGGTCAAGAAGAGGTCGTCTGACGAGGTGGCGCAGCGGGCTGCTCGCAACGCGGCGGGGTAGTCGGCCAAGCCGTTGTACATTACCGCCGCCGCCCATGAGACGTTCGCTCTGAGCTGCCCGGCGACCGGAGCGGCGGCACTCGCCCGACGAACCTCGACGGCGTCGGCTTGGCGGCCGCGTATCGCGGCCAACTGGAGCCGGTGATATGCCAACGGGGGCTGGCCGGTCGCGTCGGCCACCGCTTCCTCCTCGGCGGTCGCCGTGATCGCGGCGTCGATGTCACCTGTCAGAATCGCGTGCTGCGCGGCCTGGGCGAGACCCACTCGCAATCGCAGCGGAGCACCCGACCTGCGGCCCGCCGCCAGCAGCGACGTGGCGATCAGTGCATAGGCGTCCGCGTCCCACAGCTCGGCGGAGATCATGATCGCCAGCGACGGTCGGCGGACCCACAGGGGTTCGCCGGCGCCGTCAAGAACACGCCGCATCAGCGGAGCGGCGACTCGATGTCCACGCTCGGCCTGGGCGGAGAGTGCGTCCAGCACATCCGGCTCCCTCCCGGTCGGCGCGACCTGGGCCGCCTCGGCTAGAACGGCCGGTAGGACGCTGCTGGCACAGCCGACTGTGAGACTCAACTCCGCCGTGTCGATAAGGTAATCGCGAGCCTGTCCGGAGTCGACGGCCGCGAGGCTTCGCGCCGCGCGCAGCATGAACGTGGACGCGAGTCGGGCGTCGTGTCGGACGAAGGCGATCCCGCCGGAGATGCGGTCTGCGCGGGCCTGCTGGCTGACGTCGAGAGCGAGGCCGTTGACGACGGCAATCAGGTCTGCGGCGACCTCAAGGTGGCCGGCGTCGAGGTTGGCCTGAGCCGCAATCAGGGTGCGTTCGATCCTCCTGCCACGATCGAGAGTCAATGCGGCAGCCTTCTCGAGGAACGCGGCGGCGGCTGGAACGCCGCCGCGCGAGGTGGCGGTCGCGGCGCACCGCTCCAGCTCTGCGGCGACGTCATCATCCGGGCCGACGCAGCTTTGCGCCCGGTGCCACGCGCGCCGGTCCGGATCGTTCACCGAGTCGGTCACGTCCGCCAAGGCCCGGTGCGCGGTCCGAAGCCGGTCCGCGGGAGCGGCCCGATAAACGGCCGAGCGGGCCAGTGGATGGCAGAATCGGATACGGGTGGCGAAGTCGACGAGACCAGTTGCGCTGACCGCTCCGGCCGCGGCGGCGACGTCGAGGCCCAATCGTCGTGCGGCGGACCACAGAAGGCTCGCATTGCCGGTGGGGTCGGCGCTGGCAATGGTCAGCAGCATCAGCGGCTCGTCAGCCAGGCCGGTCAGCCGATGCTGGTAGCCACGTTCGATCCGCGACTGCACCGGCAGGGTGGCTGTAGCGATGAATCCACCAGCCTTCGGCAACTCGAGCAGTGCCAGCGGGTTTCCGCGTGCCTCGGCCACGATCCGGTCCCGCACCTGTGGATCGAGAGCCACATGACTGCTTGCGGACAGGAATGCGCGCGCATCCACATCGGACAGCCCGAGCACCGTCAAGGAGGGCAGTTCATCCAGCCCGCCCACGGGCGCCGGTGAGCGGACGGCGAACACGACGGCGACCCGCTCCACGCCGATGCGTCGGGCGACGAAGACCAGTGCCCTGGTCGACGCGTCGTCCAGCCATTGTGCGTCGTCGATCAAACAGACCAGGGGCTGTCCGCGCCCGCCGATGACGAGCAGGTTCAGGGTCGCCAGCCCGATCCGCAGCGGATCGGGCCGGCCCTCCACCAGGCCCAGGGCGACCTCCATCGCCGCACGCTGAGGCTCGGGAAGTTCGGGCAGCCCATCCAGCAGCGGCAGGCAGAGCTGGTGCAACGCCGCGTACGGCAGCTCGGCCTCGAATTCGGAACCGGTTGCCGTGATAATCCGATCGGCGGCTGCGGCGCGGCCGGCGTGAGCCAGCAGTGCGCTCTTGCCGATCCCGGCCTCGCCGAGTATCACCAACGCGCCGCCGTGACCGGCGCGGGCGGCGGCCACCAGATCGTCGATCCGCTGCCTCTCCGCACGTCTGCCGATGAGTTCGGCGCTCTGGTTCAGCTTTCCCACTCACGTAACGTAGCTACTACGACTTGAAAAAGTCGGATCGACTGGCGGGGATCCGGCAGGACTCGATCGATCAGACCGGATCCTGCTGACGCGCGACGACCAGCCGACGTTGCGGGACCCAGTCCTGCCACCCGAGGCGCTGCGGATACCGGCGGGGCTCGCCCGCTGGCCGCTCGTACGCCGCAGGGACCCGGGCCGCCGATCGGCGAACTCACCGGCGTCCGTGATCCGGCCGGCGACGTCTGCCGGCCGTACGCAGCGTCGCGAACACACCTATCCCCAGGCCGGCGGCGAGCGCGAGCAGCGCGACGGGCAGATTCGTCGTCGACGTCGCGGTCCGGTCAGCGCCCGCCAACGGCCGTGCGGCAGTCGCCGGCGCGCTCCAGGACGCCGCTGCGGGGTTCGGCGCGGTCGGCAGCGCGGCGAAGTCGACGATGCCGCTGCTCTCCAGCAGCGTCATGTGCGTCACCACGAACTGGTTCGCCTGCTGCGCCAATTTGCGGACGGTGTCGTTGCGGGTGGTCGCCCGTACGGTCCCGATCGCCGGAAAGATCTTTCCGTGCGCCGCGCGGAGCCGGTCGATGTAGATCTCGTCGAACCTGGCACCGTCGGCGTCGCGCATCTCGGCAAGCCAGCCCTGCTGATCGCTGTTCGGCGTCTTCGGCACAACGATCCCCAACTTCTTCGCGGCAGCGCGATCCAGTGCGTCAAGGACCTGATGCTGCGCCGCGATCTCCCGGCCGATCTTCCGGATCCGCGGATCCGGCGACTTCTGTTGCGCCATCTCACCGGCGGGGATCTCCCACAGCCCAGCGAGACGCACCTTGACGACGAGATCTCGGTCAGCGGCCGAAAGTCGGCCTTCGCCGTCGTCGGAGATCAGCTCGTTGGGAGGCACCGGGACGTCGGGTTCGGCGCGCGCAGGCACCGGACTGGCCAGGAGCAAGCTGACTGAGCAGACCGCGATGCCGCACAGCCGGCGCCACCCGATCGAACCGATTCCCTGCATGCCGGCCTCCAAGACATCCCGCGTGTCGCCGCGACGAGCCCGACCGGACCATCGCCACGTCTTGCCGGTCAGTGGTACGCGGCACCCGCAGCCGGGGATGAAGGCGCAAGAGGTTCGTAAGATCTTCCGGACCCTCTGGCGGACCGGCCGCAACACCCAGGGCGATACCCGGCCACGCCACGTACGGTGGCGCTGCCGGCGTCCATCGCAGCCGCCCGCCCGATCGGTGAGGTCCACCGGCGGCGCCACCGGGGGAACAGGTAGGTCGGTCACGGCAACCATCACCCGAAACTGTCGGCCGGCCGGAGGCGCCGGTAGCGCGGAAACCGGCCGGTGTGGGTTTTCTCGGATATCGTGAGCGCATATGGCTACTTACCGAAGCGCCTCAGTGCTCCTCTCCGCCGACGGCACCCGGACCCCCGGCACCGCTGCTCTCTTCGCCGAACCTTCCCGTAAGGGTGGTGTTCCGCCGTGGGCCGGTGACTTCCGGCCCGCCAACAGCGCCGGCCGGGGTCCCAAGAACGCGGTCGGGCAGACCTTCACTCTGGAGTTGCCCGACGGCAGCACCGGCAAGGTCGTCGTCCAGAGTCTCAAGAGCGGGAAAGGCGGCGTCGTACTGGCGCTGATGGGTGAGGACGCACCGCCCTTCTGACTCGCCCGGCCGGTCGTGAAAGGATCGGCGGATGGGAAATCAGGGCCTGAACAGCGACATCGACGCACGACTCGCCCTGGCGCAAGATCGTTCGACCGGCCCGGACACGCTGTACGAGCTGGCTTCGGATCCGTCCGAGCGGGTTCGTGCGGCGGTCGCGGCCAACCCGGGGGCCCCGGCCCAGGCTCTGCGGGGCCTCACCCGAGATCGTGATCGCACCGTTCGCCGGGAGGTCGCGAGCAATCCCGCGACCTCTTCCGGGAACCTTCAGCGCCTCGTACGGGACGCCGACCGGTGGGTTCGCTGGGCGGTCGCGACCAACCCGGCCTGCGACACCCCGGTCCGCGAGTTGATGGCGAAGGCGCAGGACAAGGAGCTCCGCGGCCTGCTGGCCGAGATGCCGGATCTCGAGCCCGACCTGAGCGCGATCCTCATCGACGACGTTTCTCCCGAGGTCCGGGAAAGGCTGGCCGGCCGGACCCGCGACCCCGAGGTCATCTCCGCCATGCTGCGCGACCGCACCGTCCGGGTCCGTAAGGGTCTGGCCGGCAACGACGCCACCACGGCCGAGCAGCGCAGCACCCTGGCCCACGATTCGTCGCCCGACGTCCGGGCGGCGCTGGTGCGGGCCCTGCCGCTGGCCGAGTCCGACCTTCGAGCCCTGCTGGACGACCGGTCGGCCGAGGTCCGGCACTCGATGGCCACCTCCGATCTCACCCCGGAACACATCCGGCACGCGCTGGCGAACGACGCCGACGAGACGGTGGCCGAGGCTGCCCGCGGCTACCGCCCGACACCACCGGCGGGTGGACCACACCGCCGTACGCTCGGTAGGCGCTTCCCCGGCAAAGCCAGGCGCTAGGGTTCTCGCCTCCACGCCGGAAGGGCAGCTCGCATGCATCCACGCTTCACCGAATTGGACTGGGCGCCCACCCGCATCGGCGAGATCAGCCTGCGCCGGCGCCTCGATCCGACGACCCGGATCGAGGTGTACGAGGTCAAGCTCGGTGATGAGTATCTGATGTCGAGCCTGTTCACCGTGGCCGAGGAGGAACTGGCCCGGCTCGGCCTGGCAGCCGCCGCGCGGGACGCGCCGCTGGACGTCGTGGTCGGCGGTCTGGGGCTCGGCTACACCGCCCGGGCGGCGCTGGCCGACGACCGGGTCGCTTCGCTGATCGTGGTCGAGGCGCTGGCCCCGGTGATCGACTGGCATCGCCGTGACCTGGTTCCGGGCGCGCACGCCCTGACCAGCGACCCCCGCACCACACTGCTCGAGGGCGACTTTTTCGCGCTGGTGCGCGAGGGCACCGGGTTCGACCCGGCCGACCCCGATCGTCGCTTCGACGCCGTTCTGGTCGACATCGACCACTCCCCGGTCAACGTTCTCAACCCCGCGCACGCCGACCTCTACACTCCGGCCGGGCTGCGCCGGCTCGGCCGCTTTCTGCGCCCGGGCGGGGTGTTCGGGCTCTGGTCCGACGACCCACCGGACAAGGCGTTCCTGGGCTCTCTGCGGGAGATTTTCGCCGCGGCGACGGCCGAGGTCGTGCCGTTGGCGAACCCGCTGACCGGCGGCACCTCCGCCAACACCGTCTACATCGCGACCGTCGCCGATTGAGGCCGCGAAGCCACGCCGTCAGTGCGTTGTCCATGAACGTTCACCGGGTCTGATCCGTCAGGCGGCCTTGGCCCGGGGCCGGCCCCGGCGTTGTTGTCGTTCGCTGCGGACGCGGGCTCGTTCGCGGCGCGGTGCGGCAAGGATATCGGCGGCGGCGCTACGGGCAGCGCCGCCCAGGCATGAGCGGCACCTCCGGGTCGTGAGCCGGGCAACGCAAAGCCCTCTGCCGTCGCTCTCGATCAGCAGCTCCAGTACGGGCCGGTGGGGATCGCCGCCATGGCCGCGTCCGGCAGCGTCTTCATCCTGGCCCCGGTGAACCAGCCCTTGTCGAAGACGCCCATGTTGATGATCCACCGCTTCATGCCGTTGCTGACCAGGTAGACGTGGGGTTGTGACTCGGCCTTGCCCAGGAAGGCGCCGTCGTCGAGCGGCGCCCGTTCCGCAATCTGATTCGTCTCGAGGCTGACGACGATCCCTTCCCATGACCGGAAGAGGGATTCGTAAGTGGCCGGGTTGGGGATCCAGCGCCGATATCCCTCTGGATCGATGACGTAGACCTGAGGTTGAGTCGGCGACTTCACGCGGGCGCAGGCGAGGTCAGGTCGTGCGCCGAGGTCGCGTACCGCCACGGTAGCGGTCGACGGACTGGCGGACGCCGGGCCTCCGGCGACCATCACTGCCGACGCCGCGCTAGCGACGGCCACCCCGGCGATGATCCGCGCCACTCGAGTTGTGAACATCGTTCCTCCTGACCGATCAATTGTTGTCTCGGTGAGCCTAGGGCGGCCTGAGCAGGCGAAATGCACACTTCGGGGAACCGGCGGGGCCGGCAATACGATCAGGGGATACGGGCCGGCGCCGGCGGCGGTGATCAGGTTGCTTGCGGCCGTCATGGCGGCGGACGACATCGGCCGCGCGGTCAGGTCGTCGGCGGTGAACTCTTCAGCTGCGGGCGGCATGCGGCGGACTTGGCCGGCACCTTCCCGCCGGTACCGGTCGTCCCGGTCGAGTCCACCGCGGTTGCGGAAGTCGAGGTCGGCACCGTTCCGGACGGCTCGCTCGGCCGGGTACGCCATCGCCGTCGCCTGGTGGGGTCTCGAGCGGAATTGCGTCCGTCCGACGCGCCGCTCATCGGTGCCGACGAGATTGTCACCCCATCGCTTCGATCTTGCGCTCCTGCGGTAGCCCGAATAGGTGAGTGCGGCTGTCGGACCGGCCGTCGAGCGCGACCATGGAGCAGGTCCATGGCCCGCGTCAGCACGAACAGCGCCGCCGACCTCGCGGCCTTCGTCGCCCGTATCCGCCGCGTCGCTTGGAAACCCCCAGTTCGACTTTCGGCGGCCGGCCGAACGACTGAGGACGCACCCGGTCGGACGACAACTCTGATCTTGAGGCATTCGCTCCGGACGGACACGCGACGATAGTCCGGTATCTGATTCGTACCTATGTCGCGCTTCGCCTCGGGGGCAAGTTGTGTCAACTGTCGCGCAGATTCTTCTCGATGATGGTGGTCTGCTGTTGGTGGAGTCCGCCGAGCCGACCTTCGCCGGTCCGGTCAAGGCCGGCAGGATCGACGCCACTGTCCAGCAGTTTGCTGGCACTCTTTCGTCCGCGCTTGTCCCGGTGGTGCAGGCGTCCCGTGAGATATCGGCCGGGCTGCGGGCGGTTCGCCCTGACGAGCTCACCGTCGAGTTCGGGGTGAAACTGACAGCAAGGGCGGGCGCCATTCTGGCCAGCGGCGACGGCACCTGTCACCTGAAGGTTGTGCTGTCCTGGTCGCGCGGTGCCGTAGGCGGGCTGTCGGCAGAGCCGACGCAGTGACCGTCGCAGAGCGTTCCCTCACGGGAGATCAGAACCATAATCGGACCGCCGGGGTGGTCGTCGTGCTGGGCGAGGATGGTTCGGCCTGCGGGGCAGGATTCCTGGCCGCTGCGGACGTCGTGATCACTTGCGCCCATGTCGTGGCCGGGGCCGGTGGTGCGCCGGGCGGCCAGCTCGAGCTGGCCTTTCCTCATCTGCCCGGGGCGCCGCGGGTGCTTGCCCGGGTCGACCCTGCCGGCTGGCGTCCGGATGACCTGGAGGATATTGCGGTACTTCGTCTGGACCGGGTCCCCGACGGCGGCGCGGTGCTCTCGCTCGGGTCGGCGGCTGGGTGCCGCGGGCATCAGGTGTCGGTGTTCGGAGTGCCCGACGGACGGCTGCCCGGCCGGTTCGGTTACGCCCAGGCCGGTGATCTTCTGCCCGACCCGCACGACCGAGGCGGCCTCCTACAGCTGACCGCGGCCAACGATGTCACCGTCGGTTTCAGCGGTGCGCCGGTGATGGACGAGATGACCGGGCTGGTGATCGGCATGGTCACCTCGATCGACCAGGCCGACGGATATCAGCGAGGCTCGGGCGTCGCCTACGCGACCACCACGCAGGCGTTGCGGCGGGTGATCCCGGGGGTGCAGGAGCTGGCGGTGTGCCCATATCGGGGACTGGCCCCGTTCGACGAGCGGCACGCAGCCTGGTTCCACGGCCGCGACGAAGTGGTCCGGCAGGTGATCGCCGCTCTGTCTCGGCGGACGGTGCTGCTGCTGGGTCCCTCCGGATCAGGCAAGTCCTCGCTGATCCACGCCGGCGTCCTGCCGGCCATCGCCACCGGGGCGGACCTGCCCGGCTCGGACACCTGGACGGTGATCACCGCGCGGCCGGGCCAGGATCTGCTCTCGGAGCTCGACCACGCCGGACTCGCCGGCGCCGCCACCGTCGGACTGGAAGCCGCGATCAACGCCCGGCTGGCCCAGGAAGACACCCGCGGCGGGCTCCTGCTCGTGATCGACCAATTCGAGGAGTTGTTCACCGGCCCGGCCGCCGCCGGCGCCGGCGGCGATAACGTGCCGGAGCGACTGGCGGCCCTGGCCGCGCTGGTCGGTGCGGCCCCGACACTGCGGATCGTGCTGGTCATGCGCGACGACTTCTACCCCCGGCTGGCGGCCGCCGCGCCGGACCTGCTCAGAGCCATGACCCGAGGGCTTATCAATATCCCGGCTACGCTGACCCGGTCCGAGACCCAAGCCATCATCTGCCGCCCGGCCGAGTCCGTCGGGCTTCGCCTCGAAGCCGGGCTCCCTCAGCAGATCCTTGCCGACCTGGAGACCGTGGACACGGACCCCGCGACCCGTCAGATCCCCGTGACCGTGCTGCCGTTGCTGGAACTCGCGCTCCTGCAGCTGTGGGAACGGCGCGTGGACGGCCGGCTGACCCTGGACGGTTACCAACGCATGGGCCGGGTCACCGGCGGCCTAACCAGCCAATGCGACCAGAGCCTGGCGGCGCTCGACCCGCTTCACCGCCCGACCGCCCGCCGCATGCTGACCGCGCTGGTGCGTCCCGCCGACGTCGCACGACACATTGCGCCGGTACGCCGTCAAGTTCCTCTCGACGAGCTACGCGACCTCGCGGCCGACCACACTTCGCAGGCGGTCCCGATGGTCGACGCCGTGCTGAGAGCGCTGACAACGACCACGCCCCTGATCGTCACCCACGCTCAACCCGGCCAGCCTGACGCGCCACCGGTCGCCGAACTCATCCACGACGCGCTCATCCGGGACTGGTCGACCCTGCGAAACTGGGTCGACCAGGATTCCCGCTTTCACGACTGGCTGCGCCGCGCGGAGGACCAGCAACAGCATTGGATCTCGCACGGCAACGCCGCGGACTTGCTGCGTGGCACCGACCTCGCCGCCGGGCTCGAATGGTCACGCAGCCGCCGGCTTCCCACTGCGATCAGCGTTTACCTGAACAAAAGCCATCGGGCAGCCACCCGCCGGACCCGGCGCGCGCGGGCCGCCGTCGCGGTCATGGCCCTCCTTACGATCATCAGCCTTGCGGCCACGGCCCAAGCATTCACGCAGAAACGGGCCGCGGTCGCCGAGAAAAACGCCGCTGTGTCCCGGCGACTGGCGGTCCAGTCCCAGTTGCTCGCCGGAACCGACCTTGACCGCAGCACGCTACTGGCCCTGCACGCCTACCTTGTGAGCCCCACCCGCGAGGCACAGACCAGCGTCTACGCCGCCGAATCGACCTCGCGCGCGGTGCGCCGGGTGCTGATCGGCCACACCGGCGCCATCTCGGCGGTGGCGTTCAGCCCGGATCGAAGGACGCTCGCCACCGGAGGCCTGGACCACACAGTCCGGTTATGGGACGTCGCCTCCGGAACCAGCCGGAGCGTTTTCGACATCGGTGACGTCGGGGCGAACCCGGCCATGACGTTCAGCCCGAACGGCAAGTTCCTTGCTGTCGCCGGTGACGACTGGAAGGTACGACTGTGGGACCTGGCTTCCGGGACGCTGCTGACCGACTTCCCGGGGCTGCCGGAGAGCACCTGTTCGCTCGCATTCAGCCCGGACAGCGCGACGCTCGCGGCCGGCGGCACGGACCACACCATCCGTTTGCTCGACGTCGCGACCCGGAAGCAGGTGGTCACTCTCCGCGGGCGTACCCGAGCGGTGATGTCGGTGGCGTTCAGCCCGGACGGCAAGACTCTGGCCAGCGGCGGCGACGACCAGATCGTTCAGCTGTGGAACGTCACCAGCCGGGTTCCCGAGGCGACGCTGCCCGCCCAGGCCGAGATGATTCGATCGCTGGCCTTCAACGCAGACGGCACGACGCTGGCCAGCGGCAGCGACGACATGAGTGTATGGGTGTGGAAGGTGGCACTCAGGCGAAGGACGAACGTTCTCCAGGGCCACACCCAACCGGTGACGGCAGTCGCGTTCAGCCCGGACGGCAAGACACTCGCAAGCGCGGCCCTTGACCGGACCGTACGCCTGTGGGACGTGGCGACCGGCGCCACCCGGTCTGTCTTGACCGGCCACACCAAACCTGTCTGGGCGCTGGCTTACCGTCCGGACGACGCGGGCGCGACCCTCGCGAGCGCCGGCGAAGACGGCACGGCACGACTGTGGAATGCCGCTGACGGCCCCGCCCGGGCCATTCTTCTCAGCCGTACCCACAATGCCTGGTCGGTGGCGTTCAGCCCGGACGGCAAGACCCTGGCCGCCGGGACCGACGGCGCCAACCGGGCGGTAGAGCTGTGGAATCCCGCGACGGGCGAACCCGAGGCCAGTTTCCCGGGGCCATCCGTCGGGGTGAGGCCCGTGGTTTTCAGCCCGGACGGAACGATGCTCGCGGTAGGCGCCGAGAACGGCACGGTACGGCTGTTGAGCGTCGCGGACGGCCGCACCAAGGCCGTACTCCCAGGCCGCACCGGCATTACCGTGACTTCGGCGGCCTTCAGCCCGGACGGCACGATGCTCGCCACCGGCAACACCGACCACATGGTGCAATTGTGGGACATCCACACCGGTACGTCCAAGATCTTGAAAGGGCACACCGACGCCGTCTGGTGGGTGACGTTCAGTCCGGACGGCAAGACACTCGCCACCGGCGGCCAAGACCGCACTGTGCGGTTATGGGACGTCGCCAACGCGGCGATCGAATCCGTCCTCCGCGGCCAAGCCGAGGCGATCACCTCGGTGGCGTTCAGCCCGGACGGCGCCATCCTGGCAACTGCCAGCGAGGATCGAACCGTGCGGCTGTGGAACGTGAAGGACCGTAAAACCACGACCATCCTGACCGGCCATACCGAAGCGGTCCGAACGGTGGCCTTCAGCCCCGACGGCAAGACCCTGGCCACCGCCGCCAACGACTACACAGCGCGGCTATGGAATGTCGAAACCGGCATCAACCAGGTCACCTACACCGGCCACACCAGCTTCGTCTGGTCGCTGAAATTCAGCCCGGACGGCAAGACGCTCGCCACGGTTGGCGGCGACCAGACCGTCCGCCTGTGGGCAACCGACCTCCCTACCATCGGCGACGCCGTAGCCCACCTCTGCACAGCGATCGGACACGACCTCACAGCCGAGGAATTCGCGACCTACCTTCCCGACCGAACCCCACCGTTGTCGGCGCAAGTGGGAGTCTTCAAAGCTTCTAAGGGATGTCTCGCAGCTCAATGACAGTGCGGCCCCGGCGGTCGCTTTCTGGGTTATCCGCCCCACGCGGGCCGGTTCCGGCGGGGGCGAACGGGCCGTCGCTGGTGAACGCGTACTCGGCGAACCGCCGGCCGATCAGCTGGTGGGCCTCAGGGCTCGGGTGCAGGCCGTCGGGCAGCGGCAGCCCGGCGGCGTCGGCCGGGCCGTACAGTCCGGTGCCGTCCAGGTAGTGCAGGTTCTTGTCGGCCGCGCGCCGCTCGGCCAGCGAGCGCAGCTCGCGCCGGATCACCTCGAGCGTCAGGCGGCCCAGCGCGGTGTCGCCGGGCGTGCCGGTCGCGAGGAAGCGGACCTGACCGGTGCCGATCGAGCCGGGGTCGATCGCGCCCGGGCCGGGGGTGTGCTCGTGGATGCCGGCGAACAGCGGGGAGATGAGCAGCAGCGGAACGTCCGGGTGGCCGTCCCGGATGGTGTCGAGGAAGCCGTGGACCGCCGGCACGAACGTCCGCACCCGCATGCCGTCGAGGTTGACCACGTTGATGCCGAGCTTGACGCTGATGACGTCGGCCGGGACATCCCGGATCACCCGGGCCAGGAACGGGTCGACGAGGGCGCTGCCGCCGAGACCCAGGTTGCGCAGGCGCACCCCGGCCCGGCGGGCGGCGACGGCCGGCCAGATCTCGCTGGGGGCGAGCGCGTTCGAGCCCTGGCTGATCGAGCTGCCGTGGTGCACCCACAGCGGCTGGTCGGCGTCGTCGACCTCGATCGGGGCGTCGGCGCGCAGATCGAGCAGTTCGACGCTCTCGTTGTGCGGCAGCCAGATCTCGATCCGGTGGCGGCCGGCCGGCAGGCCCTCGATCGTCGTGGCGTGGGGCGGGCCGGGGTGCAACGAGCTGCGGCCGGTGGCGAGGTCGACCTCGATCCGGTCGCCGCCGGAGAGCTCGTCGCGGACGGCCAGCTCACCGTCGGCGTAGACGTCGATTCGCCCGCGCGGCCGATCGGCGCCGGGATAGGCGATCCAGGTCGGGCAGGTGACCATTTCGACGCGGGTCGCGGTGGTGTGGAAAACGACGCGTACGCCGGAGGTCTGGCTCTCCATCGCGAGCAGCTGGCCGTCCGGGAACTGTTCGCGCACCCAGGCGGGCAGCCGGTGCGGGCGGATGCCGCGCGGCGTGACCTCGACCTCAGCGGCGCCGTGAATGAGCTCGGCGGGCACGGACATCAGGAGTTCCTCTCAGCGGGCCAGTGGCGGAACGCGACGTCGAGGGCGTCGATCGCGCGGTGCCACGAGTCGTCGGTTGCGGGGTCGCGGTGACCGAAGCTGCCGTTCGCCTCGAGAGCGAGGAAGCCGTTGACGGTGGCGCCGAGCAGCCGGGTCGCGTGCACGAGTTCGGTCTCCGGCAGCCGGTAGCCGCGCAGCATCGCCAGGTTGAGCGCCACCACCCGGGCGGCCGCCGCCGAGCGCACGGTCGACGCCGCGGCCGGGCGTTGCAGGGCCGCCCACCGGCCGGGACACTCGCGGGCGTAGGCGCGGTGCGCGGCGGCCAGCGCGACCAGCGCGTCCCGCCCCGAGCGGCCGCCGATGGCCACGGCGATCCGGTCGGCGAGCTCGCCGAGGGCGAGCACGTGCACCCCGTCGAGTACGGCTGAGCGGTCGCGCACATGGGAGTAGAGGCTGGCGGTCTGCACCCCGAAGCGGCGGGCCAGCGCGGACACGGAGACAGCGTCGAAGCCTTCGCGATCGGCCAGCTCGGCCGCCGCGGCGATGACGGCCGCCGGGGTGAGGTTCGCACGTGCCATGACGCCAGCCTACACCCTTTAGGTTAGAACCTTCTCTCTGTAGGTTGCCGTCGCGGTGCTTGTCCGTGCGCGGGAACCGCCGGAGGTCAGTTCCGAAGCCCGCCAGGCGCGATGGACAGCACGTCGAAAAAACACGGTGGAAACAATTAACTAACATCGGTGTACGCCGTGCCGGTTCTGCCGGGAGTGCGCGTTCTGGCCACACTGACAATCCGCCACCCGTACTGACAATTTGCCGAAAGACGTAACAGCGGATATCGCGCGAGCTGCGAGGAACGTCAATGCACCGGCAATTCTTTTCTGCCGGGGAATGAGATTTGAACCATAGGTTGTCGCGTCGATTCTCCGGTAGACAGTGCGGCATGCGAAGAGCATTGACATCCGCTGTGCTGGGCGTCCTCTTTTCCGGTGCCCTGGCCTCTCCGGCCGTGGCCGCGCCGGCGACACCGCAGCCCGCGCCCGCCTCGAGTCGGTCCCTGCCCGTCGGCTGGCAGCTCCGGGGCAACGAATTGACCTGGCACGCGCCGGCTCCGGCGGGTGCCGGCCCCGCCGCGGTCGAGTTCTACGCCGGTGCCCGGCTGCTCGGCCGGCCCGACGCCGCGGCGGACCTGCGGACGTTCCGCCTGCGACTCACCGACCGCGCGGACCTGGCCGCGCTGGCCGACAGCCGCCGGAACGACCTGCAGGCGCGCGCCGGTGGCCGCCGTCTCGACGCCGAGGAGCCTCGGCGGGCGGTCGCCGACCCGGTGACCCCTACCCTGCCGGCCAACCCGGTCGACCCGGGCGTCAAGGGTCCGTACGCGACCATCACCGGCGAGTACCACCTGGACGACGTCACGCTGCCCGACCTCAAGACCAAGGTCGAGATGCAGGCCGTCGTGGTGGCCCCCGCCGGCGCGAGCGGTCAGCTGCCGCTCGCCCTGTTCCTGCACGGCCGGTACTACACCTGTTTCGTGGCCCAGAAGGGCGTCCAGCAGTGGCCGTGCCCGGCGGGCACCGAGCCGATCCCGAGCTACCGCGGGTTCCGGCGGTCCCAGGAACTGCTGGCCTCGCAGGGCTACGTCACCGTCTCGATCTCGGCGAACGGGATCAGCGCCCAGGACGTCCGGCTCCTCGACAACGGCACCCGGGCCCGGTCGGCGCTGATCCGCCGGCACCTGACCCAGTGGGCGGCCTGGATGTCCGACATCCGCACCGCCCCCGCGATCGTGCGGCAGTCCCCGCGGGCCGACCTCAGCAAGGTCCTGCTGGTCGGGCACTCCCGCGGCGGCGAGGGCGTCAACCGCGCCGCGATCGACAGCCTCGCCCCGGGGCCCGGCGACCCGATCGCGACGCGCTGGCAGATCCAGGGCATGCTGCTGATCGCACCGACCGCGTACGGGCAGAACCCGGCGCCGGACGTGCCGTCCGCGGTGATCCTTCCCGGCTGCGACTACGACGTCTACCGGCTCGAGGGCCAGACCTACGTGGACGGCACCCGCGGTGTCAGCAACGGCCGGGCCCTGCACGGCTCCCTGTACGTGGTCGGTGCCAACCACAACTTCTGGAACTCGGTCTGGGAGGCCAAGCCGATCGGCGACGACTGGCCGAGCCGCCCGGACAGCCCCGACCCGGTGTGTGAGAAGACCGCCCCGTCGCGGTTGACCGCGGCCCAGCAGCAGCAGGTCGGCGCCACGTACGCGGCCGCCGCCGCCCGGCTGTTCATCCAGGGGGACGACCGCGTGCGGCCACTGCTCGACGGCTCCGGCCGGCGGGCACCGTCGGCCGACCCCGCGCGGGTCTACAACCAGGCGATCGGCGGCGCCCGTCAGCCGGTGATCGAACCGGCGACCTCCCTGGGACTGACCGGCGCGACCTTGTGCAAGCAGGTGGACACCACGGCCGAGGCATGTCTGGACGCGGGCGTCTCACCGCACTTCGCGCCGCTCGACTGGGTGCCGAACGAACCGGGCCGCTACGCCGTGAAGATGGCCTGGGACGCCCCGGGAACCCCGATCAAGTTCCGCCCGGCGCAGGCGGCGACGGTCTCCGGCTACGACGCGTTGGCGCTGCGCATGGTCGTCGCGCCGGGCACCGGCCCGGTCCGCTTCGGCGTGGCGGTGACCGGCACCGACGGTCGCCGAACGGTACTGGACGACATCGCGGTCGAGAGCATGCCGGCCACCACGGACAACAGCCCGTTCTGGAGCCCGGAGGTCCGGGTCGCGCTGCGCGGTCTGGGCACGGTCGCCACCCTGGAGCTGATTCCCCGTACGGCATCGGGCCGGGCCTGGCTGATCGACGCCTGGGGCTGGCGGCCGGAGACGCAGACCGCGCAGCCGGCGACCCTGCCGCGCGTGGACATCGGCCGGATCACCGAGCCCGAGGGCGACGGCGCCCGGCGCACCCTGGTGGTGCCGGTGACGTTCACCGGGAGCGGCAACGGCCGGGTGCGCCTGTTCACGTACGACCCGGAGAGCGACGTGGTGGTGCCGACCGAGGTGGTCGTCAACGCGCAGACCACGACGGTCAAGATCCCGATCTGGGTCACCCCGGACACCAAGTACGACGTCGACCGGCAGTATCCGATCGTGGCGAAGGCCATCACCGGCGTAGCGGTCGGTGACTACGTCGGCGGTGTCGTCCTGGAGAACGACGATCCGCTGCCGGCGTTCACGGTGACCCCGGGGGACCAGACGGTGCCGGAGGCCGGCGGTATCACGTACGAGGTGAGCCTGCCCGCCGCGCTGCAGGACGCCGTCTTCGTCGGCCTGGAGCCGATCGCACCGGCCACCGGTCCCGAGTTGACCACCGCCGACGTCGACCCGGACTGGTTCCTGTTCAACGCCTACGGCGAGGAGGTGTTGCCGGATCGGCCGTTGTCTCAGACCGGCGCCGTCGAATGGACCTCGATCGAGCCGGGAACACTCACCGCGACAATCACCGTCCCGACGGTGGCCGACGGCGTGACTGAACCGGCCGAGCACCTCCGCGCCCGGCTCCTCATGATCGAGCCGGACCAGCGCAGCGCCGTCCCGGCCGGCCCGGTGGTCACCGCAACCGTGACCGACTGAGCGCCGTGGCTCCCGGCCAGGCATCACCGCCTGGCCGGGAACGGTTCGGCCGGCAGCGCCTACGGCCCGACCCTGCCGAAGCGGCCCCCTCGGGGTAATCGCGACCAGAGAGCCCGACAACGGCCAATCAATGGTTGGCATGACGCATCTCGGCCGGACCGCCAGCTACTATGACACGCCAAGCGATCCCTTCGAGAAGTCGGCCGGCTGACCACCAAGACACTCCTCAAAGCAATTGAACTGGGAATTGTCGACCACGCGGCAGAGCACCTGATCGCGGATTCTCAAGGCCGGACCGATAACGCGTGCCCCTTGGGCGCCGGCAGCTGCGGTGTCGCAGCAGGCACGGCGCTGGAGGCGGCTCGCTGTGGTATCCGGCGGCAAGCTGGTTGAGAATCCCGTGGCACTGATCGCGGACCCCGCACCCCGATGGGCGCGGCAGTCAGAGTACGGGTCAGGCCGGGCCCACCACGGACATCCATGATCCTCACAGCCGGAGTGGTAGGGCTGCTGGGCGGGCGAGGTGTCGCCGTTGCGTAGGTGGGTGAGGGCGTCCCTGACCCGCGCCGTCACGATGCGGACGGCTCAGTGTCTCGCCCATTCTGATTAGTACGTTCGCAGCTGCGGCGGCTCAGCTCGGAATCATCCGCCGACCGATCATCGCGCTCATCAACATGCGCGGCCGGTGATCGGGATATGGGTTCCGATTACGTTGGGGTCATGCGTTTCGTTATGGTATCGCTCCTTGCTGTCTCCTTCGCCTTGCTGACCTTTGCTGTCCAGCGGTTCCTTCGGTCCGACAGTCGTCCGGCAAAGCGCGGTGCACACAGCCGTTCGGTCGCAAAACGACGGCGATATCGACCCGGCCAAGAGGAAGCGTCATCTCATGATGGGGGAGGGGCCGGAAACGATCGCGTGGTGTATTCGTGCAGCGTACGGTTCGAGCGGCTGATGGATGCACCGACTGGACGCCTCTGGCCCTCGGAACGCCATCGGGTACCGCCGTGGGTAAAAACGTTTTACAGCAGTTCCTCACAAGCGGACCCGTGAAATGGTCGATCGCACTGCTCGGCGCCGCCGTCGACGATCTTGAGGCGATGCGGCATCCAGTCGCCGGCGTACGCGATCCTGGCCGGCACCCTGATCCCGATCGCGCCTCCCAGAACGGTGGCGAAGTAGCCGGAGATCACCGCGCCCAGGGCCCAGACACGGACGCGCCGGAGACCCCCGTGGTGTGAGGGCCTCCGGCGAGGCAGTTCCGTGCAGTGGATCAGGATCCGCGAAGAATCGGGTTGCCGTTGTCCGCGGCGCCGTTCTGCGAGCCCCCTTATTTCGCTGGTGCGTTTTGCGGCGCGG
>NZ_BOMM01000068.1 GCF_016862195.1 Paractinoplanes ferrugineus
GGCTCATTGCTCGACCTGATCGCGCCCGGCCGGGACTTGGCCCACGCCAGCGGCCAGCCCCACCAAGCCGGCCCTCGTCAGCGGTAGCGTCCGGCGGCGCGGCCCAGCCTGACGCCGGCGACGCAGCTTGGCGTCACCCCGACGGCGGTTCGGCTCCGGTTAGGGGGTTACCTCGCGGGTGGTGGGGATCGGCACGACTTCGACGTCTGCGGCCGGCGGTGTGGAGGCGACGGCGAACTGGGTGCGGTAGAGCTCGGCGTAGAGGCCGCCGGTGGCGACGAGTTCGGCGTGGCGGCCGCGTTCCACGACGCGGCCGTCGTCGAGCACCAGGATCAGGTCGGCATCGCGGACGGTGGAGAGCCGGTGGGCGATGACCAGCGCCGTGCGGCCCTCGAGAGCCGTGCTGAGGGCCCGCTGCACGGCCGCCTCGCTCTCGCTGTCGAGGTGGGCGGTGGCCTCGTCGAGGATCACGATCGACGGGTGCTTGAGCAGCAGCCGGGCGATCGCGATGCGCTGTTTCTCGCCGCCGGAGAAGCGGTAGCCGCGCTCCCCCACCACCGTGTCGAGGCCGTCGGGCAGGCTCGCCACCAGGTCGGCGACCTGGGCACCGCGCAGGGCCGCCCACATGTCGTCGTCGGTGGCGTCCGGCTTGGCGTAGCGCATGTTCTCCGCGATGGTCTCGTGGAACAGGTGCGAGTCCTGCGTGACCACGCCGATGGTGTCGCGCAGCGAGCCGAGGGTGGCGTCGCGCACGTCGACCCCGCCGACCAGCACCGCTCCCTCCGTGACGTCGTAGACCCGCGAGACCAGCATCGACGTCGTGGACTTGCCCGCTCCGGACGGCCCGACCAGGGCGACCAGCTGACCGGGCTCGACGACGAAGTCGAGGCCCTTGAGCACCGGGGCGCTCTCGGTGCGGTCGAGCGTCGCCACGTCCTCCAGGCTCGCGAGCGACACCTCGGCCGCGCTCGGGTAACGGAAGTGCACGTCGCGGAACTCGACCCGGCCCGAGCCGGGCGGGATGTCGACCGCGCCGGGCTTCTCCTCGATGGCGGGCCGCAGGTCGAGCACCTCGAACACCCGGTCGAACGAGACGAGCGCGCTCATCACGTCGACCCGCACGTTGCTGAGCGCCGTGAGCGGGCCGTAGAGCCGGGTCAGCAGCAGGGCCAGGGTCACCACCGTGCCGGCCGTGACGCTGCCGGTGACGGCCAGCCAGCCGCCCAGACCGTAGGTCAGGGCCTGGGCCAGGGACGCGACGAGCAGCATGGCCACGAAGAAGGTGCGCGAGAACATCGCCTGCTGCACGCCGATGTCGCGGACCCGGGCGGCGCGCTCGCCGAACCGCGCGGCCTCGGTGTCGGGCCGGCCGAACAGCTTGACCAGCAGCGCACCGGAGACGTTGAACCGCTCGGTCATGGTCGCGTTCATCTTGGCGTCGAGGTTGTAGGACTCGCGGGTGATCTCGGCGAGCTTCTTGCCGACCCGCCGGGCCGGGATGATGAACATCGGGAGCAGCAGCAGCGACAGCGTGGTGATCTGCCAGGACAGGCTGAACATGACGGCCGCGGTGAGCACCAGCTGGATGACGTTGCTGACCACGCCGGACAGCGTCGAGGTGAAGGCCCGCTGGGCGCCCATCACGTCGTTGTTGAGCCGGCTGACCAGGGCGCCGGTCTGGGTGCGGGTGAAGAACTGCAGCGGCATGCGCTGGACGTGGTCGTAGACCTTGGTGCGCAGGTCGAGGATGATCCCCTCGCCGATGCGAGCCGAGTACCACCGCTGGGCCAGGGACAGGAACGCGTCGACGACGGCCAGCCCGGCGATCGCCAGCGCGAGCTTGACGATCAGGGACGCGGCGCCGTCGCCGCCGCCGGTGATGGCGTTGACGACGTGGCCGGCGAGCAGTGGGGTGGCGACCCCGATCGCCGCGTCGAACACGACGGTGATCAGGAAGACCACGATGTCGCGCCGGTAGGGGCCGGCGAAGCGCACGATGCGGCGTGTGGTGCCCCGGGTCAGGCGGTGCTGGCTGACCCGGTCCGAGTTCTGAATCGAGCGCAGCATGTTCCAACTCGACATGCTCATCCCGTCACCTCCCGGGTCGTCGTCGGCGGGCAGTCAGAGTCTGCACCGCGGGTACGACAAGAAACCCGGGGGGTAAGGAATGTATTCCGGTCCGATCCTTACTCGCCGGCACCCAGCAACTCGCTCAGGCGCCGCGTCTGCGCCTCCCGCTCGGCCCGGTCCTGCTCCGCGTACGACCGCAGGGGTGCGCCCGCGAGCAGTGCCTTGATCTCGGCCGTCGCGCCCGCGTCGGCCGAGACGACCGCGGCGGCCAGGTCGGCTACCGCGCCGGACAGCTCCCCGGCGGGAACCACCGCGGTGGCCAGGCCGATCCGGTCGGCCTCGTCGGCGGGGATGCGCCGGCCGGTCAGGCAGATCTCCAGCGCCCGGGACGGCCCGACCAGCTCGGTGAGCCGCTTGGTGCCGCCGAGATCGGGTACGAGGCCCAGGGTCACCTCGGCCATGGAGAACTTCGCGTCGTCGGCCAGGATTCGCATGTCGCAGTTCAGTGCGAGCTGGAATCCGGCACCGATCGCATGTCCGTTCACCGCCGCGATCGTCACGATCGAGGGGTTACGCAACCAGGTGAACGCGGACTGGAAGCCGGCAATGCGATCCGCGCACTCCGACGGCGACAACTGTGCGAGTGTGGCTAGAGAAGAATCGCCGCCGCCGCGCGCGGCCGACAGATCGAGGCCCGCGGAAAACGCACGTCCCTCGCCTCGGACAATGACTACTCGCACGTCTCCCGGTAATTTCCGGGAAATGTTCGAGAGTTCTGCCCACATCGCCGGCGTCTGCGCATTGAGAACCTCGGGCCGGCACAACGTCACCGTTGCGACCGGCCCGTCCAGGTCGTAGCGAACTCCCACCTCGTCGGCGGGACCGACGCTGCCAGGCTCGGCGTTGTGCGTCGTCACGCCTTCTTGCGGCGACGAGCGCCGCCGCGCTGGCGCAGCTGGACGCCCGACTCCGTGAGAACCCGGTGAACGAATCCGTAGGAACGGCCGGTCGAAGCCGCGAGTGCGCGAATGCTCTCGCCGGAGGTGTAACGCTTGACCAGATCCTTCGCTAGTGACTGTCGCTCGGAGCCGACGATTCGGCGACCCTTCTCGGTGCTGGTGGCTGTGCCCGTGGCTGCCATGTTGAATCCTCACGTCCCAGACTGTGCGGTTCGATACGGTCCCACCTATTAGACCGCCTCCAACGATCATGCGCTAGGCATCCTGGCTTAGCCAACGTGCCCATTTATCACTGTCAGGAACTTGACCCTGACCATCGGCATCAATGTCGGGCAGTTAACTGACGTTAGGCAGAGTGCAATTCCGACCGCTCGGTAGGTAGTGGGTCTTGGCCGCCCAAGACCATCGATCACCTGCGGAAACTCTTGATCGAGGGCGCACCGTGGAGGGATATGACGCACCGTCGATGCGACGAACACGCACCGGCGTCGCCGCGGTTGTGCCAACTTGGCGGCGGCCGGAGCGATGCCCGGCCTGACCGCAAACGCCCGAACGTCGCACTGTCTGTGTGGGCACCAGTTGACAACTGACGATCCACGGCAACCGGGCTCAGGCCAGCTCGACGAGCTCCAGCAGATCGTCGCTCCAGGCGTCCTCGTCGCCGTCCGGCAGCAGGATCGCGCGGTCCGGCTTGAGCGCCTGCACGGCGCCCGCATCGTGGGTGACCAGCACGATCGCGCCCGGGTAGTTGGCGATGGCGTCGAGCACCTGCTCGCGGCTGATCGGGTCGAGGTTGTTCGTCGGCTCGTCCAGCAGCAGCACGTTGGCGCCCGAGCAGACCAGAGTGGCGAGGGCCAGGCGGGTCTTCTCGCCACCGGAGAGCACTCCGGCGGGCTTGTCGACGTCGTCACCCGAAAAGAGGAACGCGCCGAGGATCTTACGCAGTTCGGTGTCGGTCTGCTCGGATCCGGCGCTGCGCATGTGCTCCAGGATCGTCCGGTCGACGTCGAGCGTCTCGTGTTCCTGGGCGTAGTAGCCGAGCCGCAGGCCGTGCCCCGCGCGTACCTCACCGGTGTCCGGCTTGAGCAGGCCGCCGAGCATGCGCAGCAGGGTGGTCTTGCCGGCGCCGTTCAGGCCGAGGATGGCGACCCGGGAGCCGCGGTCGACCGCCACGCTGACGTCGGTGAAGATCTCCAGCGAGCCGTACGACTTCGACAGCTCGCTCGCGGTGAGCGGCGTCTTGCCGCACGGGGCCGGGCTGGGGAACCGGACCTTCGCCACCTTGTCCGAGGTCCGGACCTCCTCGAGGCCGCCCAGCAGCTTCTCGGCGCGGCGGGCCATGTTCTGCGCGGCGACCGTCTTGGTGGCCTTGGCCCGCATCTTGTCGGCCTGCGCCATCAACGCGCCGGCCTTCTTCTCGGCGTTCGCCCGCTCGCGGCGGCGGCGGCGCTCGTCGGTCTCGCGGGCCTCGAGGTAGGTCTTCCAGCCCATGTTGTACATGTCGACGACCGAGCGGTTGGCGTCGAGATACCAGACCTTGTTGACCGCCGCGTCGAGCAGCTCGACGTCGTGGCTGATCACGATGAGGCCACCCTTGTGCTGGGCCATGTAGCCGCGCAGCCAGGCGATGGAGTCCTGGTCGAGGTGGTTCGTCGGTTCGTCGAGCAGCAGGATGCCCTTGCCGTTCTGCCCGGAGTTGGCGAACAGGATGCGGGCCAGCTCGATCCGGCGGCGCTGACCGCCGGAGAGGGTGCCGATCGTCTGGGCCAGGGCGCGGTCGGGCAGGCCCAGGTTCGCGCAGATCCGCGCGGCCTCGGCCTCGGCCCCGTAACCGCCCAGGGCGGAGAACCGGTCCTCGAGCTGACCGTACCGCTGGATCAGTTTCTCCTCGGCGCTCTCCTCCAGCTCGATCTCGAGCTTCTGCATCTCGGCGAGGATGGCGTCGAGCCCGCGGGCGGACAGCACCCGGTCCCGGCCGGTCACGTTGAGGTCGCCGGTGCGCGGGTCCTGCGGAAGGTAACCGATCTCACTGGTGCGCTCGACGGTCCCCGCGTGCGGGGTGCCTTCGCCGGCCAGCACCTTCAGGGTCGTCGTCTTGCCCGCGCCGTTGCGGCCGACCAGGCCGATCCGGTCGCCGGGCTGCACCCGCAGGGTGACCGGGGACAGCAGGATCCGGGAGCCGGCACGCAGCTCGAGTCCGGTGGCGGTGATCATCTGATTGCTCGCTTCCGAGAGAAAAGGCCGGCTCCGGGCAAAGGAGGCGCCGCCACCTCAGTGGTCAGCCCAGGCGTCGGCCCGGGCCGTGGTGAGCGCGGGTCGGACCGCCCTGGAGCAGGGTCAGCCTTCGCAGAGCAGCACTACGCCATACTACCGGGCGGCCCATGTGGCCTCCCAATCGATTAGTTATCAAGATCATCGGGTATCCCGGCGTCAACCCCGCGTCAGTGAGGATGAGATGGAACTCAACGAGAACGCTGACATCGACACCAGTCAGGTCGACGACCAGCGCGGATCGGGTGGTGGCGGAGGCGGCTTCGGCGGCCTGCCCATCCCGATCGGCGGCGGCGGTCTCGTCGGCATCATCATCACCGTCGTGCTGGCTCTGGCCGGCGGTTACTTCGGTCTCAATCAGCTCGGCGGTGACAGCGGCAGCAGCAAGTCCGGCGACAACAGCAACATCCAGCAGGACTGCGCCGACAAGGCCTCGGCGCGCACCAAGCTCGACTGCCGCAACGTGCTGTTCGTCAACTCGATCCAGGCGTTCTGGACCGAGGCCGAGCCGCAGTACTTCGGCAAGCAGTACCAGCCGGCCAAGACGGTGCTCTTCTCCAACCGGGTGAGCACCGGCTGCGGCGCCGCCGACTCGGGTGTCGGCCCGTTCTACTGCCCCGCCGACGACCGGGTCTACATCGACCTCACCTTCTACCAGCTGCTCGCCAAGCAGCTGGGCGCGCCGGGTGAGTTCGCCCAGCCGTACGTGCTGGCTCACGAGTACGGCCACCACATCCAGGACCTGGTCGGCACCGAGGCGAAGATGCGCAAGGCCCAGCAGGGCGCCTCCGACGCCGACCAGAACCTGCTGTCGGTCAAGCTGGAGCTGCAGGCCGACTGCTACGCGGGGGTCTGGGCGCACCACGCCACCGAGACCAAGTCGAAGAACGGCCAGCCGATCTTCAAGAGCATCTCCGACAAGGACATCCAGGAGGGGCTCGACACCGCGAAGCAGATCGGTGACGACACCCTGCAGAAGCAGAGCGGCGGCTCGGTCAACCCGGCCGAGTTCACCCACGGCACGTCCGCCGACCGGCAGAAGTGGTTCAAGGCCGGCTTCGACTCCGGTGACCCGGTGAAGGCCTGCGACACGTTCGCGAACGGGGCCGTCGTCCAGGGCGACTAAGGCTCACGCACCAGCACGGACACCGCCCGGGCCCCGGCGATCGCGGACAGCAGAACCGCGTGCCGGGGCTCCGGCACGTCCAGGAACCGCTCGGCCCGGATCTCGGCGAGCGGCCGCAGCGGGGGCGGCGCGAGCACCGCCTCGACGGCCGTCCGGTCCCCGCCGGTGACGAGCGCGGTCAGGTCGCGTACACCAGGAAGCAGAATGCGCCCGACGATGCCGGCGCCGTCGGCCGCCGCCGCCTTGGCCTGATTGTCGCGGCGGCGCGCGAAGCGCTGCTGCGACCACCCGCCCGCCGCCGTGCGACCCTGCACATAGTGCGTGTCCACCTTGGACACCACCAGCTCCGGGCCGTCCGCGATACCGGCGGCCACCGCGCCCTTGCGCGCCAGAAGCAGACCGAGGCGCCGCGGTGCCTGAGCCAGGCGGATCAGCTCGGTCATCGTCGCGGCCGGCCCGGCACCCGGCGGCGGCTGCCAGGCCGCCGACGCGCCGTCGGCGGCGATCAAGGTCAGACCCTCTTCGGTGTACGGCCCGTGCCGGGTCGCGAAGTTCTCGAGCCACCGGGGCAGCCGCTCGGGCGCGACATCCACCCATTTCCCGCCGCCCGCGGCCGCCCGCTCACTCATTCTTGTCACACTACGGTGGCAGGATCGGGGGCGTGACGGACCTGGCTTCGACGCTGCTGGCGCGGCTCGACAACGACCTCGCCGCCGAGCGTGACCCGCAGCGCGCCGCGGCGATGGCGGCCTACATGCGCGACCAGTTCGAGTTCGCCGGCCTGGCCGCGCCGGCCCTGCGCGCGGTCGAGCGCTCGGCGTTCGGCCGCCTGCCCGAGCCGACTCCGGCCGATCTGCGCGAGTTCGCCCTGGCGTGCTGGGCGCGCCCGGAGCGCGAATTCCACTATGTGGCCGTCAGCTACCTGCGAAAACATGTCAAGCGGGCCGGCTCCGGCTTCCTGCCGGTGGCCCGCGAGCTGATCACCACGAAGCCCTGGTGGGACACGGTCGACCCGCTCGCCACCCGGGTGGTCGGCGACCTGGTCCGGCTGCACCCGCTGCTCGCCGGCGTGCTGGACGCGTGGTCGGCCGACGACGACAAGTGGCTGGTGCGCACCGCGATCCTGCACCAGCTCCACTACGGCCCGGCGACCGACACGGCCCGCCTGTTCGGCTATTGCGCCGCCCAGGCCGAGCACCCCGACTTCTTCGTACGCAAGGCGATCGGCTGGGCCCTGCGGCAGTACGCGCGGACCGACCCCGGCGCGGTGCTCGCCTTCGTCGATGCGCACCGCGACCGGTTGTCGGGTCTGTCCGTGCGGGAGGCGACTAAGCACTTGTCAGCAGCCTGATCGCGAGGAGGGTGAGCACCGCGCTGGAGACCAGCGCCGTGCTCAGGCGGCCGCGTTCACCGGTCAGCACCCGGCCGATCAGGGTGCCGCCGCCGGCCAGCAGCAGCTGCCAGCTCGCCGACGACAGGAAGGCGCCGGCCACGAACCAGGCACCGCCGCCCGTCCCCGCGCCACCCAGCACGAGCGCGGCGAAATAGATCACCGTGGCCGGGTTCAGCAGGGTCAGGGCCAGCAGACCGGAATAGGCCCGGGCCGCCGTGGCCGGCTTCGCCGCGCGGCCGTCCCCCGGCGCCCGGAACGCACCGCGGGCTGTCCGGGCGGCCATGACCAGCAGAACCATCGCCGCCAGCCACCGGAGCGGCGTGGCGACCGGGGCGATCAGGGAGGCCGCCGCGGCGCCGCCGAGCACCGCGATGCCCGCGTAGATGCCGTCGGCGGTGGCCGCGCCCAACCCCGCCGCCGCACCCACCCGCAGGCCGGTGCGCGCGGACAGTCCCGCGATCAGGACACCGATGGCCCCCACCGGCACGGCGACCCCGTAGCCGGCGATCACGCCGGCCAGGAACGGCGCGCTCACGACAGCTGCTGGGCGACGATCCCTTCGACGACGCGAGTCTGCTGCCGCCCGGCCCGTCCGGCCGCCGCGACAGAGACTCCGGTGGGCTTCAGCAGCATGGTCACGCCGCCATCATCGGGTCCGCCACCGGCCGGCGCCAGCGATTTACGGGTTGTCGTTCAGCCAGTCGTCGACGCGCTCGTCCACGTGCGTCAGCGCGGCCTCCACGGCGGAGACGGTGTCCGGCATCGCCGCCAACGCCACCAGCGCCGAGCGCAGCTGCTCCGAGCCCGCCGCCAGCCAACTGAACTCGTCGAACGCCGTGTGCAGATCGGCCCGCCATCGGTCGGTCCCGGTCCGCAGCCCGGCCAGCAACACCCGGAAGGACTCCAACTCGCCCCGGATCTCGTCCGGCGACGCCTGGCTGCGCGTGCGGTTCAGCTTGCCGACCACGTCCGGCCCGCGGCGCGGCCGTTGAAGCAGGGCGACCGCCCGGACAACCGCGGCCAGCAGCCCGGGGGGATCGGAGGTGACCGGCGCCGCCCGGACGAACTCCAGGACGAGCTCGGCGATCTTCGGGGTGCTCGGATCATCGCGCCCGGCGCGGTCGAGGACGGTGGCCGCGGTGCGCAGCCACACCTCGGCGGTCCCGATCGCCCTGGCCGCGGTCTCGTAGAGGACCAGGTGCGCGGCTTCGATCGGGGCGTCGTGGTGTGCCGTCAACGCGAGCAGGAGCTGATCGGTGTACTCGTGCTGCCACTTCTCCCCGGCGAACCGGTCGGCGAAGACCAGGCATCGACGGTAGGCGGCAGTCATCCGGTCGGCGGCAAGGTGGCTCGAGGGCAAGAGCCAGATCGTCGACAACGCGTGGGCGGCCGACTCGACCGTCCCCTCGGGCTCGGACCAGAAGATCCGGGTGGTGAGACTCAGCTTCGTGGTGGCCCACGGCTCGAGGTTGTGGCGCATGAGCTCGTTGTTCACGCCGCCCTCGAAGTGCAGCCGCCGGCTCTGGGTCGGCCAGTCGAGGCCGCCGACGAAGAACCTCTCGGACGACTGCGGCCCGCCGATCAGCCAGCGCGCATCGGGCAACGGGACCGCCGACGTCCCGTCACCGACGGTGAGTCGCACGTCCCGGCCGCGCGGGCCGTCGCACCGCTCGACCACGAACGTCTCGGCGAGAGTGCCCCATCCCTCGTCGTCGAGTTGGGCGTGCCAGAGCATCGCGTGGTCGTGCCACTGCCGGAACGGGGTCGGCTCAGCCGGCGCGACGAGGTCGCTGAAGAGCAGACCACCCGACGTGACGACCGCGAGCAGGGTGAGGTTGACGGTGTAGGCGGCGAACCGGGCCGCCACGTTGCGCCCCGGCACCGGCTGATAGGCCGAGACCGGCCAGGCACCGTCGCGTCCGCCCTGCCGGAAGATCCGGACCAGCACGTCGGTCCACCGCTGCCGCTCGCCGGCGGTGAGCCCGGCCGCCATCTCGGTCAGGAAGGTGACGATCGGTGCCCGGCTGGTCAGGGACACCTGGGACAGCAGGTCGGTCATCAGGTCGTTGCCGGTCGGCGGCCGGACCGCGACGGTGACCGCGTCGCGGGCGACCGCCTCGGCCAGCAGCTGCCAGGTGAAGCGGGCGACCAGGTATTCCGCGAAGGTCGCGTGCAGGAACTCGTAGGTCCGCCTCGGCTGTCCGCCGCGGATCGCCTGCGCCCGGTGGAGGAAGAAGAAACGGCCGAAGATCAGCTCGGACTCGCCGGGCGGCTCGCCGAGGGTGGCGGCGAGGTCGCCGGTCACCGCGCTCTCGCCGACCCACTGGGCGGAGCGGTTCAGCATGGCGAAAGCCACCACCGCCAGCCGGGTCAGTTCCCGGGCGGCATCCGGTTCGAGGGCGGCCGGCGACAGCTTCGGATCCGCCTTCGCGGCCTCCCGCCGGGCGAAGCCGAGGAGCAGTTGCTCGTAGAGCTCGCCGGTGGTCAGCCGGCCACGGCCGCGCAGGGCGTTGGCGTCGCTGTCGTAGAGGGCCAGCATGAGCAGCAGCAACGGCTGCCCGGCCAGGTCGGGATGGGCGAGCACGGCGTCCGGATCGAGCGGGGTGCAACCGCGTACGGCCAGGTTGGTCGCGTTTGTCTCGTTCCACATCCCGACCCAGCTGCGGATCCGTGGTTCGTCGAACGGCTGGAGCCGCATCAGCAGCGTCTCGGGTGGTAGCGCGGCCCGGTCGGCCACGCTGATCCGGCTCGTCACGATGACCGCGGCGGCTCGGCCCTGCTCCTGCTCCCGCTGCTGGAACTCGGCCACCTTCTGCAGGAAGTCGGTCTGGCTCACCCCGGTGGCCTGCAACAACTCGTCGAAGCCGTCGAAGAGCACGACCGGCAGGGCCTCGGTGGAGCGGGCCAGCTGCGCCCACGCCGCCTCCTCGGTGGTGGCGGCCATGATCGCCTGCTCGATCTGCTGGTGCAGGAGCACCGAGCTGTCGACGTCGCGCAGGGGCACGCGGATCGGCAGGAAGCGGGTCTCGGACAGGCGGGCGGCGAGGATCCGGGTCAGCACCGACTTGCCCGCGCCGGGCTGGCCGAGCACCAGCAACGGGGCGCGCAGTGCTCGCGGGGAGCCCAGGAAGCCGGCCAGGAAACGGTCGATGTCGTGGCGCACCTCGACGTCCTGCCACGTCGCCTCGTCGGCCGGGGAGCGGGTGGCGGACCGCTCGGCGACCTGGAAGGCGGGCGGGATGTAGGCCCGGTCCAGCGTCGGCACGTCGAGGCCGTCGGGCAGGTCGACCGACTCGACGATGCGGTGCCGGAGCATGGCCGCGTGGGCGCGGCGCAGGGCGTCCGGCACGCCGTCGGCCCGGGTCGCCCGGGCCACACCGCTCAGCAGCCGCTCGAGTTCGCGCAGCGACGGTTCCAGCATGTCGAGACGCTGCTCGACGAGCTGCTGGTGGCGGCGGTCGATCCACAGTGCCATGTCCGGGCACTCCGCGGAGAGGTCGAGCAGCATCTGTTCGTACCGCTGGCGCGCCCGCCGCCCGCCGGCGGTGATCTCGCCGTGCAGGACGTTGCGCTCGCCGTCGCTGAGGTCGTCGAACGGGGCGAGGCCGCTGAGGAAGCGGAACAGGCTCGCCGAGAGGCTCGCGTAGAAGGTGTCCAGCTCGGCGAGGTACCGCTCGTGCGGGATGTGCGGCTCGGGCAGCGCGACCCCGGCCCGCAGCGCCGCCGTCGTGAGGTCGCGCGCGCCGGTGACGTCGTGGCCGGCGAGCCGCAGCTGATCCTCGCCGGTGAGCCGGGCCCAGTCGAGGTCGACGTCGGAGATCGCGTCGAAGTAGGCCGCCACCACGACGATCGTGTGCGCGGCCGCCAGTCGCTCGGTGCGGTCCCGCCGCCCCGAGCCGACCATGGCGCGCGCGGCCTTGGCGGCCAGCTCGCCGGAGACCCGGGCCAGTTCGGCCCGGAGATCAAGCAGACCCAGCAACTGAGGTACGGCGATGGCCGCGCCCGCCAGCACACCCCCGGTGATCGTGTCGAGCCGCCGGAAGGCCGCCGACTCCGGGCCGCCACCCAATATCCGCACCGCATCGGCATAACTGATCGTCTTCGCCACGACACCGATTGTTGCGGCGCGACCCCACTCCCGTCAGCCCCCGTGGTGGCTCGCATCGCTGCGGTGGGCACCCCGGCCTGGATAAGGTCCGGGACATGAGCGTGGTTGGCGAGCTGATTCTGGTACGACACGGGCAGAGCCTGGCTAATGTGGCATTTCCGGCAGCGGACGAGCGGGGGCTCCTCGAGGCCGAGGTGAGCGGGCGGGACGCCGAGGTGCCGCTCACCGACATCGGCGAGGCGCAGGCCGCCGCGGTCGGCTCCTGGCTGGCGGCACTCGCGCCGGAGCAACTCCCGCAGATCGTGATCACCTCCCCCTACCTGCGCGCCCGCGAGACCTGGCGGATCGCCGCCGAGACCGCCGGCCTGGACCTGCCGAAGCCGGTCACCGACGACCGCCTCGTCGACCGCCTCCTGGGCGAGCTCGAGATGCTCACCCGGGCGGCGGTGGCGCAGCGTTTCCCCGGCGAGGCGGACCGGCGCGCCGAGGCCGGCGAATACCGTTACGCCCCGCCCGGCGGCGAGTCGTTCGCCGACGTCGAGGCCCGCCTCGCCGCGTTCCTGCTCGACCTCAACCGCAAGCACGCCGGCGAACGCGTGGTCGTGGTCGCCCACGACGCCGTCGTGCTGATGATGCGGGCCGTCATCCAGAACCTGCGGTGGGACGAGGTCATCGAGATGGAGAGGGCCGAAGGCACCGTCCGCAACGCCTCGATCTCCCAGTTCCTGGAGCGCGCCGGCCACCTCGAGCTGGTCCGCTACAACTTCGTCGACCACCTGCCCTCACTCTGACGGTTGCCACTCGAGCAGCTCGGCCAGCACCGCCCGGTCACCGTCGACGCGCAGGTCGTCGAACGGGATGCGCCCGTAGAGGGCCAGGACCAGCTCACTGGCCGAGCTGTGCACGGTGGCCAGCGGCTCCCCGCTGGCGGGCGGGTCGAGCCGGGCCCCCGACGGCGACAGGTCGAGAATCCAGGACGGCCCCTCGGTGGCGGCGAAGGTGATCCGCGCCGGCCGGTTGGGCCACGGCCCACTGGCCCCGAGGCCGACCTCGATGAACTCGGCCACCCCGTCGACGGCGATCGCGGCCGGCAGCGGCTGCGGCTTGCCGACCGACTCCTGCGCGTCGTAGGCGTGCACAGCCGCCTCCTGCACCTGATGCCGCGCGATGGCCCCGGCCGTCATCGGCGCCCCGGACGCACCCCACCAGGCCCAGGCCGGCGAATCAGGCCCGGCCACCCGAAGCGCGTCGATCAGCAGACGGGTCGACTCCCCGAACCACTCCAGCAGGTCTCCCTGCGGCTCGAAACCACCCCGCTGCTCCTCCCCGGGCGGCGCCGACGGATCGGCGAGCCTGGTGGTGACCGCCCAGAACCGCTGCACCCCGCTGATGTGCGCGACAAGGTCCTGAAGCGTCCAGTCAGGACACCCCGGCACCCGCACACCGAAGTCGGGCGCCGCGGCCGCGGCCTCCCGAAGCACCTCCGACCGGTCCTCGATCTGCCCCAGTAGCTGCTCGAACGGCACAGTGTCAGTCATGCCCTGGTTCTACCACCGGGGTATGACAGTTGCCCTCGGTATCTACAGTGGTCACTCCGAGGCGCCGTCGGGACGGACGGGTGATGCCGCGATCGAGGCCCCACCACAGCGACGGCGAGCCTCCCGAAGACGGTGGCAGCCCGGCACACCCTCGTTCGTCAGGCGACGGAGGCGGCCCCGACAGCGTCGCCGCGCTGCAAGAGGTGACGCTGGCCCGGATCCAGCAGGGACACCTCGGCGGTGACCGAGGAACGGGGGCTCGAGCCGCCGCCGCTGCGCCACCGCTGAGTCCCGAGGACGCCGAGCTCAGCCTTTGGGAGGCGATACACGCCAGGACGGGCGAAGAGCCGCCGACAATCAAGTTCACTGCCAACGATGCGGCCTATACCGGGGCTCACACGCTGGAACGGCACGGTCCGGACATTCCGCTGCGGCGAGATCCCGGCCGGAAGACGATCGAGGGCCGCATCTACAAGGACTACGGCTGGGACAAATGGGCCAGCGGATCTTTCAAGTGGAACGACCACACGACTCTGCACCGGACCGTGAACGACTACGTTCAGAACAACTGGGAGCGGATTCGCAGCAACCTGGCTGTCAACGGCGAGCACGAAGATGTGTTCGACGCCGGCCACGCGATCGGCGAAGGCTTCGTCAATGCGGGGATGTTCGGTGCCGGCCCCAGACAAGCGCAGTATTCGGTCACCAGCACGGTGCGGATCGTCATCCAACTCGATCTTGGAACCGATCCCCCGCAACCGTTCATCGTGACGGCGTTCCCCACCGGATTAGGGTGACCCTATGGACCTCTCGCGTCTTCCCGAACCGCTGCGCCGGGCCGTCGAGGAACGGTTGGCCCGGCCGCCCATGGAGACAGCGAGTCGCTTCTTGGGTGCCCATTTCAACGACGCGGAAACCCTTCCGGAAGCCCGCGCCGGTCTGGAGAGACTGGCGCAGACGAACATCCGCGTCCACCAGGAGGCGCTGCGCGCCCTCGAGGCGGTCATCGCCGATCCGCCGAGCGAGCCGAATGCCGTGGCGCGCCTCGTCGCCTGGGACGCGAACTGGGGTCTCGACGACGAGTCGGATGCCGGGGCGCTCGCGTTCCTGCGTACGGTCGCTCAGATGCTTCGTGAGGTCATCGCGCAAGCGCCGCCGAGTGCGCAACGCTGGCGCTGGGAATGAGAAACGCCGGGAGTGGCGGACCACCCCCGGCGTGACGCACGCAGATCAGACGTTGAAGCCGAGGGCTCGCAGCTGCTCTCGCCCGTCGTCGGTGATTTTGTCGGGGCCCCACGGGGGGAGCCACACCCAGTTGATGCGGAAGTCGTCGACCAGGCCGCCGCCCGGGCCGGTGGTCAGGGCGGCTCGGGTCTGCTCCTCGATGACGTCGGTGAGGGGGCAGGCCGCGGACGTCAGGGTCATGTCGAGGGTGACCACGTTGTCGTCGTCGACGTGGGTGCCGTAGACGAGGCCCAGGTCGACCACGTTGATACCGAGTTCGGGGTCGACGACGTCCTTCATCGCTTCCTCGATGTCGTCGGCGCTCGGCTTCGGCCTGGTGGCGGTCGGGGTGGGCAGCGCCTCCGGGCCGGTGGCCACCGGGCCGGGCTCAGGGGCGATGACGCCGGCGTCGACGGCGGCCTGGCGTTCGGCCTCCACCGCGGCGTCGACCGCCAGGTCGGACTTCCACGCGGGTTCCTCGGTGGAGAATCCGTCGGCTTTCACGGTGTCGGTCATCGTGCCCCTCCTGTGCCTTCCGGGACCTGCTCGGCGCTCACGTCGACGCCGGCACGTGCCGCTGCGTCCTTCAAAGCCATCCACGGCAGCAGCGCGCATTTCACGCGAGCCGGGAACTTGGCCACGCCGGCGAACGCGATCGCGTCCTGCAGGACGTCCTCGTCCGGTTCGACCTGGCCGCGTCCCTGCATCAGCGCGACGAACGCCTCGTGGACGACCGCGATCTCGCCGGCGGTCTTGCCGACGAGCAGTTCATGCATGACGGACGCGGAGGCCTGACTGATCGAGCACCCGAGTCCGTCGTAGGAGATGTCGGAGAAGTCGGCCGGAACCCGCACGGTGATCTCGTCGCCGCACGTCGGGTTCACGTGGTGGGCTTCGCCGTCGTAGGGGTCGCGCAGGCCACGCCCGTGCGGATGCTTGTAGTGGTCCAGGATGATCTCCTGGTACAGCGCGTCGAGCATCATCAGCCGAACACCTTCCGGACCTCGTCGAGGCCCCGCGCGAGCGCGTCGATCTCGTCAGTCGTCGTGTAGATGTAGAAGGACGCCCGCGTCATGGCCGGCACGCCGAAGCGCGCACAGGTCGGTTTGGCGCAGTGGTGCCCGACCCGCACCTCGACCCCGAGGGCGTCCAGGACCTGCCCCACGTCGTGCGGGTGCACCCCGTCGACCGCGAAGGACAGCGTCCCGCCTCGCCCTTCGGGCGTCGCCGGGCCGAAGACACGCACGCCCGGCACATCACTCAAGGTCTTCAGCGCGTACGCGGTGATGTCCTGCTCATGCTGGTGGATCTCGGCCATGCCCAGTTCGTTGAGGTAGTCGACGGCCGCGCCGAGTCCGATCGCCTCGGCGATCGGCGGGGTGCCGGCCTCGAACCGGGCCGGCGGGGCGGCGTAGGTGGTGCCGCCCATCGTGACCGTCTCGATCATCGAACCGCCGCCGAGGAACGGGGGCATCTTCGCGAGCAGCTCGAAGCGGCCCCAGAGCACCCCGATGCCGGTGGGCCCGAGCATCTTGTGCCCGGTGAACGCGATGAAGTCCACGCCGAGCCCGCGCACGTCGACCGGCAGGTGCGGAACCGACTGCGAGCAGTCGAGGGCGACGAGCGCGCCGACCTCGCGGGCCCGCGCGACGATCCCGGACACGTCGTTGATCGTGCCGAGGGTGTTGGACATGTGCACGACCGACACCAGCCTGGTGCGCTCGTTGACCAGACCCGGCAGGTCGGACAGGTCGAGCCGGCCGTCGTCGGTGATGCCGAACCAGCGCAACGTCGCGCCGGTGCGCTCACACAGCAGCTGCCACGGCACGATGTTGGAGTGGTGCTCCATCTCGGAGATCACGATCTCGTCGCCGGGCTTGAGCGCCAGCATCTGCCCGGCCGAGTGGGCGATCAGGTTGAGCGCCTCGGTCGAGTTCTTGGTGAAGACGATCTCGTCGGGGGTGCCGGCGTTCACGAAGGCCGCGATCTTGGCGCGGGCCTCCTCGTACGCCGTCGTGGCCTCGGTGCCGAGCGTGTGCACGGAGCGGGACACGTTGCCGTTGTGCCGCTCGTGGTGCACGCGCATGGCGTCGAGCACCCGGCGCGGTTTCTGCGAGGTGTTCGCACTGTCCAGATAGACCAGCGGGTGGCCGTTGACCTCCCGCTCGAAGATCGGGAAGTCGGCTCGGACCCGGGCCACGTCGAACGTCATCGTTCTTCTCCCAGTCGACTATCAGGCGCGCGCGGCCACGTAACGCTCGTAGCCCTCGGCTTCCAACTGCTCGGCCAGCTCCGGGCCGCCCTCCTGGACGATCTTGCCGGCGACGAAGACGTGCACGAAGTCCGGCTTGATGTAGCGCAGGATGCGGGTGTAGTGGGTGATCAGCAGCAGGCCGGTCTCGCCGGTCTCGCGGACCCGGTTGACACCCTCGCTGACGATCCGCAGCGCGTCGATGTCGAGGCCGGAGTCGGTCTCGTCGAGGATCGCGACCTTCGGCTTGAGCAGTTCGAGCTGCATGATCTCGTGCCGCTTCTTCTCCCCGCCGGAGAAGCCCTCGTTGACGTTGCGCTGGGCGAACGCCGGGTCCATCTGCAGCTTCTCCATGGCACCGCGCAGCTCGCCGGCCCAGGTGCGCAGCTTCGGCGCCTCGCCGTCGATGGCCGTCTTGGCGGTGCGCAGGAAGTTGGCCACCGACACGCCGGGAACCTCGACCGGGTACTGCATGGCCAGGAACAGGCCGGCGCGGGCGCGCTCGTCCACGGTCATGGCGAGGACGTCCTGGCCGTCCAGGGTCACCGAACCGCCGGTGATCTCGTACTTCGGGTGACCGGCGATGGAATAGGCGAGGGTCGACTTGCCGGAGCCGTTCGGCCCCATGATCGCGTGGGTCTCGCCCGCCTTCACGGTGAGGTCGACCCCGGCCAGGATCGGCTTCAAGTCGCCCTCGGGCAGCTTCACCGACACCTGCAGGTCGCGGATCTCCAGGGTGCTCACGGCATTACTCCATTACTCGGCTCGGTCGAAACGTAGATGTCGCCGTCGCGGATCTCGACGGGGAAGGTCGCCACCGGCTCGGTGGCGGGAAGGCCGGACGGCACGCCGGTGCGCAGGTCGAAACGGGACCCGTGCAGCCAGCACTCGAGCGTGCACCCGTCCACCTCGCCCTCGCTCAGGGCCACCGCGGCGTGACTGCACTCATCGCGTACGGCATAGAAGTTGCCGTCGTCGGCATGGACCACCGCGATCTCGACGTCGTCGAGCTCCACCTGGATCGCGGTGCCCTTGGCGACGTCGGACACCGGGCCGACGAGCGTGAAGCTCACGACGCGTACTCCGCCAGCCGGGCCTCGATCGCGTCGCCCAGCCGCTCGCGCAGCTCCTCGACCGGGATCTTGTTGACCAGCTCGGCGAAGAAGCCCCGGACGACCAGCTTGCGGGCCTCCCCTTCGGGGATGCCGCGGGCCATCAGATAGAACAACTGCTCGTCGTCGAAGCGGCCGGTCGCGCTCGCGTGCCCGGCGCCGGCGACCTCGCCGGTCTCGATCTCCAGATTGGGTACGGAGTGAGCGATGGCGCCGTCGGTGAGGATCAGGTTCCGGTTGATCTCGTACGTGTCGGTGCCGGTCGCCGTCGCCCGGATCAGCACGTCCCCGACCCAGACGGACTTCGCCGACGCGCCCTGCAGCGCCCCGCGGTAACCGACGTAGCTGCGGCAGTCGGGGACGCTGTGGTCGACCAGCTGGCGGTGCTCGAAGTGCTGACCGGCGTCGGCGAAGTAGAGGCCCCACAGCTCGGCGTCGCCGCCCCGGCCGGTGTATTCCACCGAGGTGAACTGGCGGACCAGGTCTCCGCCGAGGGCGACCTGCACGTGCTGCACCCGGGAGTCCTTGCCGACCTGCAGCTTGATGTGCTGGGCCTGCACCGCGCCGGCGTCCCACTCGGCCAGGGTGACGAACGTCAGTTGCGCGCTGTCGGCGGTGACGACCTCGATGTTGTCGGCGAGCGACGCCGTACCGGTCTGCTCCAGAATGACGGTCACCTTGGCGAACGCGCCGACCTTGACCACGGTCCGGGCCGCGGCGGCGTCGCCGCCCTTACCCACCACGCGGATCACGACCGCCTCGGCGAGCTCGGTCTCCGGCGCCACCTCGACGAGCGTGACGCCGTCGGCCGAGCCGTAGGCGAGCGCGCTGATCCGGTCGAACGGAACGAGCACCGGCCCGGCGCCGTCCACATCGGACGCGGCCACGTGCGACACCGTGACGCCGGCCGGCAGTTCACCGTGCTCGACAGCCGGCGCCACCCCGGTCAGCTTCGTGGCCGACACCAGGTCGCCCAGCCGCTTGAGCGGGGTGAAGCGCCACTCCTCCTCCAGGCCGTTCACGGCCGGGAAGTCGGCGACGTCGAAGGAGCGCAGCACCTGCGACTTGGTGCTGGGCGGAGGAGCAATTGCCTCGGTAGTCATCTCTTCCTTCGTATTTCCGGCCTGACCATGGGACGCGCGGCGCGATGGGCGCTAGCCCACGGCCCCTTCCATCTGCAGCTCGATAAGGCGGTTCAGTTCCAGGGCGTACTCCATCGGCAGTTCCTTGGCGATCGGCTCGATGAAGCCACGCACGATCATCGCCATCGCCTCGTCCTCGGTGAGACCGCGGCTCATCAGGTAGAAGAGCTGGTCCTCGGAGACCTTGGAAACGGTCGCCTCGTGCCCCATCGACACGTCATCCTCGCGAATGTCGACGTAAGGGTAGGTGTCGGACCGGGAGATGGTGTCGACCAGAAGCGCGTCGCACTTGACCGTGCTCTTCGAGTGCGAAGAACCCTCCAGGACCTGGACGAGACCCCGGTACGAGGTACGGCCGCCGCCGCGCGCGATCGACTTGGACACGATCGTCGACGACGTGTGCGGAGCGGCGTGCACCATCTTGGCGCCGGCGTCCTGGTGCTGGCCCTCACCGGCCATCGCCACACTCAGGACCTCGCCCTTGGCGTGCGGGCCGGTCATGTAGACGGCCGGGTACTTCATCGTCACCTTGGAGCCGATGTTGCCGTCGATCCACTCCATGGTCGCGCCCTCTTCGCAGACGGCGCGCTTGGTGACCAGGTTGTAGACGTTGTTCGACCAGTTCTGGATGGTCGTGTACCGGCAGCGGGCGTTCTTCTTCACGATGATCTCGACGACCGCCGAGTGCAGCGAGTCCGACGAGTAGATCGGCGCGGTGCAGCCCTCGACGTAGTGCACGTACGCACCCTCGTCCACGATGATCAGGGTCCGCTCGAACTGGCCCATGTTCTCCGTGTTGATCCGGAAGTAGGCCTGCAGCGGGATGTCGACCTTCACGTTCTTGGGCACGTAGATGAACGAGCCGCCCGACCACACGCTGGTGTTGAGCGCGGCGAACTTGTTGTCGCCGACCGGGATCACGGTGCCGAAGTACTCCTGGAAGATCTCCGGGTGCTCCTTGAGGGCCGTGTCGGTGTCGAGGAAGAGGACGCCCTGCTCCTCGAGGTCCTCACGGATCTTGTGGTAGACGACCTCGGACTCGTACTGAGCCGCGACGCCGGAGACGAGGCGCTGCTTCTCCGCCTCGGGGATGCCCAGCTTGTCGTACGTGTTCTTGATGTCGGCCGGCAGGTCGTCCCAGGAGGCCGCCTGCTTCTCGGTCGAGCGCACGAAGTACTTGATGTTCTGGAAGTCGATCCCGGTGAGGTCGGCACCCCACGACGGCATCGGCTTGCGGTCGAACAGGCGCAGGCCCTTGAGCCGCAGGTCGAGCATCCACTGCGGTTCGCTCTTCAACGCGGAGATGTTGCGCACCACGGCCTCGGACAGGCCGCGCTGGGCGATCGCCCCGGCGGTGTCGGCGTCGGCCCAGCCGTACTCGTACTTGCCCAGGGCGGCGAGGTGCTCTTCCTGAGTGACGATCTGGTCGGTCATATTCTGTCCTAACCGTGGTTTCGATCTTGTGAAGCTTCGATTCGGTGCAGCGGACCGGGGATGTGCGTGGTGCACACCTCGTCGCCGTGCGCGATGGTGGCGAGACGCTGCACGTGGGTGCCGATGAGCCGCGAGATGACCGCGGTCTCGGCGTCGCACAGCTGGGGGAACTCCGCGGCCACGTGGGCCACCGGGCAGTGGTGCTGGCACAGCTGCCCGCCGGACGCGATCGTGGAAGCATTGGCAGCGTAACCCTCCGCCGTCAGCACCTCGGCGAGCGCCTCCGCCCGGGCGATCGGGTCGTCGCCGGCCTCCCGGATCGCCGCCCGGCACCGCTCCTCGAGAGCGGACACCTGCGACGCGGCGAACTCACTGACCGCACCCGGCCCGTGCCGCTGGGCGATCCAGCGCAGCGCCGCCATGGCGATGCCGTCGTAGAAGTGCGGGAACGACTCCCGGGCGGCCGCCGTGAGCACGAACGCCTTGGCCGGCCGACCCCGCCCGCGCGGGCCCTTGTGGCGCACCTCACGGGTCTCCACGAGGTGCTCGCCGAGCATCGCGTCCAGGTGCTTGCGGATCGCCGCCGGGCTCAGGCCCAGCTCGCCGCCGAGCTCCGCCGCCGTGGCCGCCCCGCGCTCGAGCAACAATTGGGCGACCCGGTCCCGGGTGCGACCGTCGGACGCGCTGGCTGCCGCCACCGCACCGCGTTGGGTCAGCATCTCACCGCCCCGGATCAGCACCTCGTTTTTCACTACGCCAACGTTACGTATTTCCGCCGGGCCCTGCAAACCGGCCCCCCGGTGATCCAGGACACCGCCGTGATTCACCCGTGGGTCCCGCGGGCCGCCCCCGCGCCGCTGCGTACGATGCCAAAGGTGAAGGTTCCCGCGCTGCGCCCGATCGCCCTGGCCTCCCTGATCGCCAACGTCGGGCTGATCGTCACCGGTGCGGCGGTCCGGCTCACCGACTCCGGCCTCGGCTGCCCCACCTGGCCCCGCTGCACCGACGGCTCCTACACGACCACGAGCGCGATGGGCGTGCACGGCGTCATCGAATTCGGCAACCGGCTGCTGACCTTCGTGCTCGGCGCGATCGCGCTCGCCTGCCTCGTCGTCGCCCTGCTCGACCGACCCCGCCGGCGCCGCCAGGTCCGGCTGAGCGCGGCGGTCCTGCTCGGCATCCCCGGTCAGGGCGTGGTCGGTGGCATCACCGTGCTCACCCACCTCAACCCGTGGGTGGTCGGCCTGCACTTCCTGCTCTCGATGGCCCTGATAGTCGCCGCCTACTTCCTGTGGCGATCGACGTACGAGGGGGATGGCACCCCCATCCCCCTGGTGGCGCCCCCGCTGCGCCACTTGACCGCCCTGACCGTCCTCGCCAGTGCGGCCGTCATCGTCCTCGGCGTGGTCGTCACCGGCAGCGGCCCGCACTCCGGCGACAACGGCGCCAAACGCAACGGCCTCGACCCCGCGTCCATCTCGCAGGCCCACGCCGACGCCGTGTTCCTGCTCATCGGCTTGACGATCGCCCTGTGGTTCGCCTTGCGCGCCGTCGGCGCCCGCACCCCGGCCCGAGCCGCCCGCACCCTGTTCGTCGTCGAGATGGCGCAGGGCCTGATCGGCTTCGTCCAGTACTTCACCCACCTGCCGGTGGCCCTGGTCGCCGCCCACATGCTCGGCTCCGCCCTGGTCTGGACCGCGACCCTGAGCGTCCTGTGGTCGATCCGCGAGCGCCCGGCGCACCCGCAGCCGGCCGTGCCGGAACCCGCCGCGGTCGTCCAGCAGCCGGTCCCCGCCTCCTGACCTCCCCTGACCCCACCCGCGTCCGGGTGGGTCGCAGTCCTCACGCGTCCCGAACGGCCCGCCGGTAGAACTCGAACGACGGCTTCCGGGCGTACTCGTCAGTGACCAGACCGAACGCACCCAGCGCCTCCCCGCTCGCGGTGTCCGCGTCGCGGAGGCCGAAGAGTTCGTAGACCGTGACGTTCAACGCGGCCGCCTGTTCCCGCACGACGGACAGCATCGTCGCGAGCGAAGCCACCTGGTCCCGGCCGGGCAGGCTGGGTGAGCCGGTCTCGCAGACATGGATCGGCACGCCGGCCGGGATCCCCGCCGTTGCCAGGCTGTGCTCGCGCAGGTGCCGCAGCGCGTGCTCGGTCATCGCGCGCAGCATCTCGACCGGCACCGGCGTTCCGAACGCGTCGGGATAGAGGCCCAGCCCCACGTAGTCGACCGCCGACAGGTCGGCCTCGGCCAGCCTTTCCCAGAACGCGTCGTCCCCGCCGAGCCACTCGGCCGGCTCCGCCACCGAGAACCCGACCCGGACCGGCGCGTGCCCGGCGGCGTCCAGCGCGCGGCGGGCATGGGGGATCCCCTCGGTCAGGGCCTCCACGACTCCCGGCGAGCTGCCGTCGAGGTACGGGATCGGGACGTTCCCCTCGAGCGTGACCTGCAGGTATCGCGTGATCCCGGCGTACCGCTCCACCACCCGGTCGAGAAAGGCGAGCCAGCCCGCCAGATCCGCCTCCGCCGGCAGATAGCTGACCACCAGGTCGAGCTCGCGGCCGCCACTGACGTACCAGTCGTCGGGCATGGGCAGCCGCTGCAGCTCCCCCGCCACGCCGAGCGACATCACCACGGCCGGGTCGGGGTCGGCACCGAGGAAATGCACATATTCCCGGACCACGAACGGCCGGCCCGCGCCGAGCTCGTCGACCAGCTTGCCGACCTGGCGCGGATCCAGCTCCCGCGAGCACACGAGACCGGCCCGGCCCCCCGCGTAGACCCCGTACTTCATGTCACTCTCCCCTGATCGCACCGGCACCGTCCGGTCTTCCTGAGGCCGCCGCAGATCACTGACGGGCCTGTCCCGGCCAGGCGAGGTCTCCGCTTTCGACCCGCGGCACCAGGGTGGAGAGCCAGGTGATCTCGTTGTGCAGGACCGTCCGCCAGTACGCGACCTCGATCATCTGGATCTCCGCGAGCTCGGGTGGATCCGGCGGCAGTCGGGTCAGCTCCCGACTCAGTCGCTCGACCCGTTCGGCGAGCACCGCCGCGGCGGTCGCCCGGGGCAGGATGCCGAGGTAGGCGAGGGCCGTCAGAAACGCCGCCGAAGCAGGGGGCCCCTCCCCCAACCCCTCCCCCACCCGGTTCCGGAACAGCTCCAGCCCGGCGGCGGTCAGCTCGTAGACCGTCCGGGCAGGGCGACGCCCTGCCCGTTCCGGGTCTCGGGCCCGCACCAGGTCGGCGCCGGCCAGCGACTTCAGCAGAGTCGTGACACTGCTGCGGGTCCCGGCCAGCAGCGGGTAGCGACCCGCCAGCCGGGCCGCCACGTCGTAGGCGTGCGCCGGCTGCTCGACCAGCAGGCCCAGCATCGGCAGAACAAGTGCGTTCCGCGTCGCGTCCAAAGGCATGCGGTCGACCCTATAGGCGTATACGTCTAAACGCCAACAGGATGGTGCCGGAGAGCCTCGACCGACCCGGCTGACAGCACTGTCCGGGAGTGCGGACCCATCGGGAGCGCCACCTGGTCAGGGTGGGGCCACCGGTGATTCCCGGAGCCGGGCCGGTCGAGAAGGCGGCCGCCGAGGGAGACTTCGCCGGCGGCCGCCACGCTCTATTCCGCGGCTGTCGTGAGGCCTCACTCCTTTCTACTACGCCCGCCGGCGCGCGCTACGACGGCGGGCGCTGCTGCGGATGAACGGTCGATGCCATGGCACTCGGCTCGTCGTCGGACGGCCGGCCACCCGGTGACGAACTGGGCTCAGCCTGCCGGGCGGGGGCGATCAAGGAAGAGAAAATTCGGCGCCTGTGGACGACACGCCGGTTATCCACAGAGGCGGATGAGGGAGGTGCTGGTCAGGGGGATTCGTGATCTCGTTGACAGGGACCCGACCGGCCGAACAGGGACTACAGCGCATGCGGACGAGGGAGCGTGTCGGCGTAGGACGGTTCGGCCCCGGAAAAGAGGACGGCGGGGCGCATGAGCGAGTGGCAGGGGCACGACAGATGCAAGCGAGGCGGGCGGCCGGGCCGAGGCGGGCGAGGGCCACGACAGGGCCGCCGAGTCCGGGCCCGAGAAGGAGGCCGGGGCGGCGGCGCGGGCGAGGCCTGAGCCACCAGCGCGCGAGACGGGGCCGGGGCGGCCGCCGGATGGGCTCCGCGCGGCAGTTGCGCGAGAGGCGCGCTGCGGCCCGGGGGTCGCGGGGAGGTCGCGCTGTGGCGGCGGGGCGGCCCTCGGTCGGCGGGGCGGTGCTCGCCGCGTACTTCTAAAGGCTCTTGAGGATCGTCTCGGCCAGGCGGTCGGCGGCGCCGGGGGCCGAGCGGAGGAAGAAGGAGGGTTCGGTCAGTTCGAGTTCGAGCAGGAGCGGGGTGCCGTCGGGGCCGGGGATGAGGTCGACCCGGGCGTAGAGCAGGGGGCCCAGGTGGGGTGGGACGGCGGCGAGGACCTTGGCGGCGGTGTCCAGTTGGGCCGGGGTGGGGGTGCGGGCACTGATGGTTTCGCTGCCGGGGTTGATCGTGCCGTCGTCGGGGCCGGTGAGCATGGGGCCTTTGCGGGCGGCGTGGCTGAAGCGCAGGGTGCCGTCGGGGCCGGCGAAGTAGAGCAGGGCGGTCTCGCCGGCGGTGTCCACGGCGGAGAGGTAGGGCTGGATCATCGCGGTGCGCCCGGCCGCGGTCAGTCTGGTGACGTGCGCGGTGGCCAGGTCGGCCTGGGCCGGCAGCGCGTAGCGGCCGGTGTCCTGGCTGCCGGCGCTGATGGTGGGTTTGACCACCCATTCGCCGGCGGACGGTGGGGTCCAGGTCTCGCCGGGGGCGACGTAGGCGGTCGGGGTGACCGGGGCGCCGGCGAGGTCGTCCAGGTAGCGCTTGTCGGTGTTCCATTCGACCACCGCCGCCGGGTTGTGCAGCCGCGGCACCGTGTGGGCCCAGGCGACGAACTCGTCGCGGCGGGGCACGTAGTCCCAGGGGGAGCGCAGGACGACGAGGTGGTAGGCGGGCCAGTCGGCGGCCGGGTCGTCCCAGCGGACGGCGTCCACGATGGCGCCGCGGGCCTGCAGGGCGTCGCGCAGCGGGAGGTCGTCGTCGTAGAGGGCCGGAAAAAGAGCACAGGTGACGAGAGCGACCCGGGATTGATCCCGGGTCGCTGGGGCAGGAAGGGACGGGGACAAGATCAGCGGGCCATGCTCCGGCGCGACATCGAGCGCCACAGGTCGTTGCTGGGGCGCATCTGATCCATGAGTTCGCGCTCCCACTCGTTCTCCACTTCGACGCCGGCGTCGTCACACGCCTTGCGAGCGATGTCGGTGCCGTCGGCGAACTGGTCGGACCACTCGCCGTCCTGGCCGACGAGGACGATGCGGGCGCCACGCTTGCCGACGTACTCAATAACCGCTTTCGCGCCCCCGTGGCCGGCGGCGAAGGATTTGATCCCCGCGGTCAGTGTCGTATCGGAACCTTGAGCCATGACGGGAAGAGTAAGCACGTTTGCTGGCGGAGCCGGCATGGCTGGTTGCCTTTTGTGACGACAATAACCAGGGGGTTTACCTGCTGGACTCATTGCTATGGGCGGATTACGCCCGAATTGTCCGCATCAACAGGTTTCCATCGACAGAGTGATAAGCCGTTACCTTTATAACCGACAAAACGGTCAAATCAGGGCGTCGACCGCGACCGCGATGAAGAGGATCGTCAGGTACGTGATGGACCAGTGGAACAGCCGCATCGGCTTGGCCGGCCCGCCCTTGCGGGTGCGGTTGACGAGCAGGAGCGCCTCGCCGAGGAAGAGCGCCCCGGTGACGATCGCGGTGCCGCCGTAGATCGGGCCGAGCCCCAGCGGCCAGGCCGCCAGCGAGGCGACCACGGTGAGGACCGTGTAGAGCACGATCTCGAAGTTGACCCGGCCCACGGAGCGCACGACCGGCAGCATCGGGACGTTGGCGCGGGCGTAGTCGTCCTTGTACTTGATGGCGAGTGCGTAGAAGTGCGGCATCTGCCAAAAGAAGACAACGGCGAAAAGCGCCCATCCCAGCGGGGCCACCGTGCCGGTGACCGCGGCCCAGCCGATGATCACCGGGGCCGCTCCGCAGATGCCGCCCCAGAAGGTGTTGGCGGGCGTGCGGCGCTTGAGCCACATCGTGTAGACGATGTCGTAGTAGAAGATGGCGGCCGCGGTCAGCGCCGTGGCGAGCCAGTTGCTGAAGACCGCCATCAGCGCCACGGAGATCACCGCGAGGGTCAGGCCGAAGATCAGCACCGCCCGCGGGGTCACGCTGTGTGCCGGGAGCGGGCGCCGCTTGGTGCGCCGCATCAGCTGGTCGATGTCCCGGTCGATGTAGCAGTTGAGCGCGCTCGCCGCGCCACCCGCGAGACCGCCGCCCACCAGCACCACGGCGAGGGTGGACAGGTCGGGCCACCCACCGGACGCGAGCATCAGCGTGGGCACCGCGGTGACCAGGAGAAGCTCGACGATCTGCGGTTTGGTGAGCGCCAGATAGGCGCGGAACACGGCGAACGGAGCGCGGCGGGTCTCGGTGCGGGCCGCCGAAGCGGCGCCGGGCGCCCGTCCGGGGACGGGACGCTCGGTGATCATGCTCACGGACTGCCACCCTCCGGCATCGGCACTAGCCAACTCACGACCATTGCCGGCTGTAGCCGGCGGCACGCTCGGACAGCCTACGCGCAGTCGAATGCGCTGCTCCGGCGACCCGGGGCCGAGGGCGGTCGGCGCACGTGGCGTGTCCGCTCTCAGCGTATGGGCCTGAGGCGTTCCCCCGGCGCGGGTTTACCGCAAGTGGATAGGGTCAACCTAGAAAAGGCTTCCTAATTCATGCCCGAGGAGCAAAACCGACGTGGCTGCCACAGATCCTGCTCTCCATTGGTCCGACCTAGACCGTAAAGCGGTGGACACCGTCCGGGTCCTGGCGATGGACGCCGTCGAGAAATCCGGCAACGGTCACCCCGGTACGGCCATGAGCCTCGCGCCTGCCGCCTACCTGCTGTTCAACCGGGTCATGCGGCACGACCCGACCGACCCGCACTGGGCCGGACGCGACCGCTTCGTGCTCTCCTGTGGGCACTCCAGCCTCACCCTCTACGTTCAGCTCTACCTCTCCGGCTACGGCCTGGCGCTGGACGATCTGAAGTCGCTGCGCCAGTGGGACTCGCTGACCCCCGGGCACCCGGAGTACGGCCACACCCCCGGCGTCGAGATCACCACCGGCCCGCTGGGCCAGGGCATCGGCAACGCGGTCGGCATGGCGATGGCGGCCCGCCGCGAGCGCGGCCTGTTCGACCCGGACACCGACGCCGGCAACTCGGTGTTCGACCACCAGGTCTACGCCCTGTGCTCGGACGGCGACATCGAGGAGGGCGTCAGCCACGAGTCGAGCGCCATCGCCGGGGTGCAGAAGCTCGGCAACCTCACGGTGATCTACGACGACAACGAGATCTCCATCGAGGACGACACCCGGATCGCCAAGAACGAGGACGTCGGCGCCCGGTACGCGGCCTACGGCTGGGACGTGCGGCACGTCGACTGGCGCAAGGGCGACCCGGCCGAGGGCGAGTACAACGAGGACGTCGAGGCGCTCTACAAGGAGATCCTCGCCGGGCACAAGGTGACCGACCGGCCGACGTTCATCGTCCTCAAGACGATCATCGGCTACCCGTCGCCGAACAAGCAGAACACCGGCAAGATCCACGGCTCGGCGCTGGGTGCCGACGAGGTCGCCGCCACCAAGAAGGTTCTCGGCTGGGACCCGAACGAGACGTTCGCGGTCGCCGAGGACGTGCTGGCGCACACCCGCGCGGTGTCCGAGCGGGGCCGGGCGGCGCACGCCGAGTGGCAGAAGTCGTTCGACGCGTGGGCCGGCGCCAACGCCGAGGCCAAGAAGCTGTTCGACCGGCTCGAGGCGAAGAAGCTGCCGGAGGGCTGGTTCGACGCCGTCCCGGTGTTCCCGGCCGACGAGAAGGGTCTCGCCACCCGGGCCGCGAGCGGCAAGGTGCTCGACGCGCTCGCGCCGGTGCTGCCGGAGCTGTGGGGCGGTTCGGCCGACCTGGCCGAGAGCAACAACACCACGATGAAGGGCGAGCCGTCGTTCATCCCGGCGGAGTACGCCACCAAGGCGTTCCCGGGCAACGAGTTCGGCCGCACGCTGCACTTCGGCATCCGCGAGCACGGCATGGGCTCGATCCTCAACGGCATCACCGTGCACGGCGGCACCCGCCCGTACGGTGGCACCTTCCTGGTGTTCAGCGACTACATGCGGGGTGCCGTCCGGCTCTCCGCGCTGATGAAGCTGCCGGTCGTCTACGTGTGGACGCACGACTCGATCGGTCTCGGCGAGGACGGCCCGACGCACCAGCCGATCGAGACCGTCTCCGCGCTGCGCGCCATCGTCGGCCTCGACGTGGTCCGCCCGGCCGACGCCAACGAGACCGCCTGGGCCTGGCGCGGTGCGCTCGAGCACATCGACCGGCCGACCGCGCTCGCGCTGTCCCGGCAGAACCTCCCGACGATCGACCGCGAGAAGTACGCGTCGGCGGAGGGCACCCTCAAGGGCGGCTACATCCTGTCCGAGGCGACCGGCGGCCAGCCGTCGGTGATCCTCATCGGCACCGGCTCCGAGGTGCAGCTCTGCCTCGCCGCCCAGGAGCGCCTGGAGGCCCAGGGCACCCCGACCCGGGTCGTGTCGATGCCGTGCCAGGAGTGGTTCTACGAGCAGGACACCGCCTACCAGCAGGAGGTTCTGCCGCGTGGGGTCAAGGCGCGGGTGACCGTGGAAGCGGGGATCCGGATGAGCTGGGACCGCATCCTCGGTGACGCGGGCGAGCCGGTGAGCATCGAGCACTACGGCGCCAGCGCGCCCGCCAAGATCCTTTTCGAGCAGTTCGGGTTCACCGCGGACAACGTGGTGGCGAAGGCCAACGCCGCCCTGGCCAAGGTCGGCGCGATCACCGGTCACAAGACCGGCAACTGAGCTGACCAAGGCGGCTTCGCGCAAAGCGACGCCACAAGAAAGAGGAGTACGCATGACCGACAGGCTGGCCGAGCTTTCCGCCCAAGGTGTGGCGGTCTGGCTCGACGATCTCTCCCGCGTCCGCCTTACCACCGGTTCCCTCGACAAGCTGCGCCGTGAGCAGCACGTCGTCGGGGTGACCACCAACCCGAGCATCTTCCAGAAGGCCCTGTCCGACGCGGACGCCTACGACTCGCAGCTGCGTGACCTGGCGGCGCAGAAGGTCACGGTCGAGGAGGCCGTGCGCCTGATGACGGCCAGGGACGTCCGGGCCGCGTGCGACGTGATGCGCCCCGAGTACGACCGGTCGAACGGCGTCGACGGCCGGGTCTCGATCGAGGTCGACCCGCGCAAGGCGCACGAGACCGCGAGCACCGTGGCCGAGGCCAAGACCCTGTGGTGGCTCGTCGACCGGGAGAACCTCTACATCAAGATCCCGGCGACCCTGGCGGGTCTGCCGGCGATCACCGCCACCCTGGCCGAAGGCATCAGCGTGAACGTGACGCTGATCTTCTCGCTGGAGCGCTACCGGGCGGTCATGGAGGCGTTCCTGGCCGGTCTCGAGCAGGCCAAGGCCAACGGCCACGACCTGTCCAAGATCGGTTCGGTGGCGTCGTTCTTCGTCTCCCGGGTGGACTCCGAGGTCGACAAGCGGCTCGACAAGATCGGCTCGGACGAGGCGAAGTCGCTCAAGGGCAAGGCCGCCATCGCCAACGCCCAGCTGGCGTACGAGGCGTACAAGGAGGTCTTCGGCACCGACCGGTGGAAGGCCCTCGAGTCGGCCGGCGCCCAGGCACAGCGTCCGCTGTGGGCGTCCACGTCGACGAAGAGCCCCGAGTTCAAGGACACGATCTACGTCGAGGAACTGATCGCTCCCGGGACGGTCAACACCATGCCCGAGTCCGTGATCTTCGCGTACGAGGACCACGGTGACACCCGTGGCGACACCGTGTCCGGCTCGTTCGACGCCGCCAAGAAGGTCATGACCGACCTGGCCGGTGTGGGCATCGACTTCAACGACGTCGTCAAGGTCCTCGAGGACGAGGGCGTCGACAAGTTCGAGGTCAGCTGGAAGGAACTGCTCGAGGGCGTCGACAAGTCGCTGAAGGCGGCCGCTGCCGGCTCCGGCAGCCCGAGCGACGCGGCCTGATTCCCCGCTGCGGCCCGCGGGCGAAAACCCGCGGGCCCCGGCATCTTCACCCGAGAACTGGCAGGATGGATCACGTGGGCAATCCGCTGCGTACCGCACAGGACCGCAGGCTCCCGCGCATCCCGGAGCCCTGTGCTCTGGTGATCTTCGGAGTCACCGGTGACCTGTCTCGAAAGAAGCTCATCCCGGCCGTCTACGATCTGGCCAACCGCGGTCTCCTGCCACCCGGTTTCGTGGTTCTGGGCTTCGCCCGCCGCGACTGGGGGGACGGCGACTTCGAGTCCCTGGCCCTGGAATCGGCGAAGAAGGGTGCCCGGACCCCGTGGCGTGAGGACGTCTGGCAGCGACTCGCCAGCCAGTTCCAGTTCGTGCCCGGCTCGTTCGACGACGACGAAGCGTTCGACAACCTCGCCGAGACCCTCGACGACCTGCGCGAACGCAACGGCATCCCGGGCAACGCCGCCTTCTACTTCTCGATCCCGCCGGCCGCGTTCCCGCTGGTGCTCAACCAGCTGGCCCGCACCGGGATGGCCGACAACGCCAAGTCCGGTGGCTGGCGCCGGGTCGTGGTCGAGAAACCGTTCGGCAACGACCTGCAGACGGCGATCGCGCTCAACCAGCTGGTCGACGAGGTCTTCACCCCGGAGGACGTCTACCGCATCGACCACTACCTCGGCAAGGAGACGGTCCAGAACATCCTGGCCCTGCGCTTCGCGAACAGCCTGTTCGAGCCGGTGTGGAACTCGAAATACGTCGACAGTGTCCAGATCACCATGGCCGAGGACGTCGGCATCGGCACCCGGGCGGCGTTCTACGACGCGTCCGGTGCGGCCCGCGACGTGATGCAGAACCATCTGTTGCAGCTGCTGGCGCTGGTGGCGATGGAGGAGCCGACGAGCTTCGACCCGAACGACATCCGGGCCGAGAAGCTCAAGGTGCTCAAGGCGATCTCGCTGCCGCGGGACATCGCCACCGGCACGACCCGCGGGCAGTACCTTCCCGGCTGGGTGGCGGGCGAACGTGCCGTCGGCTACCTGGAGGAGAAGAACATCCCGGCCGACTCCACCACGGAGACGTACGCGGCGGTCCGGCTGGGCATCCAGAACCGGCGCTGGGCCGAGGTGCCGTTCTACGTGCGGGTCGGCAAACGGATGCCGCGCCGGGTGACCGAGATCGCGATCCTGTTCAAGCGGGCGCCGCACCTGCCGTTCGACCCCGCCGACGTGGAGATGCTGGGCAACAACCAGCTGGTCATCCGGGTCCAGCCGGACGAGGGCGTGGTGCTCAAGTTCGGCTCCAAGGTGCCGGGCACGGCCATGGAGGTCCGCGACATCGCGATGGACTTCCAGTACGGCGAGGCCTTCACCGAGTCCAGCCCGGAGGCGTACGAGCGGCTCATCCTCGATGTGCTGGTCGGCGACCGCACCCTGTTCCCGGACGCCGCCGAGATCGAGCAGTCCTGGCGGGTCGTCGACCCGCTGGAGGCGGCCTGGGCGGGCACCAAGCCGGAGCCGTACCGCGCCGGCGAGTGGGGCCCGCGCGCGTCCGACGAGATGCTGGCCCGCGAGGGTCGCGCCTGGCGGCGGGCCTGATGGATAGGGGAACGAAATGATCGGCTTGTGGGACACCAACGGCAACGAGGTCATCAAGGCCCTCGCGGCCGAGCGGCGCAGTGCCGGCGGCGTGGCCTCCGGCCTCGCCCTGACCCTGGTCGCCGTGGTGGAGGAGAAGAAGGTCCGGGAGGCCGAGGCGGCCGCGACGATCGCCGCCGCCGCGCACCCCTGCCGGCTTCTCATCGTGGTCCGCTCCGACATGGAGGGCCGCAGCCGCCTCGACGCCGAGATCGTCGTGGGTGGCCGGCTCGGCCCGGCCGAGGCGGTCGTCATGCGGATGTACGGTCGTCTCGCGCTGCACGCCGAGTCGGTCGTCATGCCGCTGCTCGCCCCGGACGTCCCGGTGGTCACCTGGTGGCACCAGGAGCCGCCGGACATGATCGCCAACGACTTCCTGGGCGTCGTGGCCGACCGGCGCATCACCGACTGCGCGCAGGCACCCGACCCGGTGGCGGCGCTGCGCCAGCGGGCGGCCGACTACGCCCCCGGCGACACCGACCTCACCTGGACCCGCATCACGCTGTGGCGCACCCTGGTGGCCGGCGCCTTCGACACCACCGACGAGCGGGTCATCGGCGCCACCATCGTCGCGCCGGAGAAGGACCCGACGGCCTGGCTGATGAAGGGCTGGCTGCAGTCCCGCCTCGGCATCGAGCCGAAGCTGGAGGCCTCCGACCGCTCCCCGCGGATGCACTCGGTGGAGCTGCAGTGCGCCAACGGCGACTGCGTGCGGGTGACCCGCGAGGAGAACACCGCGCTGTTCAGCCGCACCGGCCAGGAGGACCGCTACATGCCGTTGCCGAAGCGGCCGGTCGGTGACGAACTGGCTGAGGAGCTGCGCCGGCTCGACGCCGACCAGATCTACTCGGAGGCCCTGGGCGCCATGGCCGGGGCCACCGGGCTCGACCACAAGCCGCCCATGCGGGTGCACGTGTGGAAGGACCCGGCGCTCGCCGCCCGCGCGGGCGAGGAGGCCGGCGCCATGGCCGGTCCCGGCGGCACCGCCGCCTGACACCCCCGGTAAATCGAAGCAGGGCCGCCCGCCGTCGCCGGTGGGCGGCCCTTCCGCCTTAGGAGGCGTAAGTGAGCAAGTCCCTGGTCGTGGTGGTACCCGACGCCGACGTGCTGGCCGCGACCGTCGCGTCCCGGCTGATCGCGAAGATCGTCGACGCGCAGGCCGACCGCGGCACGGCGAGCGTCGTCCTGACCGGCGGCCGGATCGCCAAGAAGGTCCTGGAGACCGTCAAGGACGCACCGGAGGCGGCCGCGATCGACTGGTCGCAGGTCGACCTGTGGTGGGGGGACGAGCGGTTCCTGCCGGCCGGTGACGCCGAACGCAACGAGACCCAGGCCCGCGCGGCGCTGCTCGACGCGCTACCGCTCGACCCGGCCAAGGTGCACGCCATGCCGGCCGACGGGGGCCAGACGCCGGAGGCCGCGGCGGCGGCGTACGCCGCCGAGCTCGGCGACCCGCTGCCCCCGTTCGACGTGCTGATGCTGGGCGTCGGCGAGGACGGCCACGTGGCGTCGCTCTTCCCGGACCACCCGGTGCTGAACGAGACCGGTACGACGGCGGCCGTGCACAACAGCCCGAAGCCGCCGCCGAACCGGGTCACGCTGACCATGTCGACGATCCGGACCGCCGACGAGGTGTGGCTGATCGCCGCCGGTCCCGACAAGACCACGTCGGTGGGTGCCGCCCTGAACGGCGACAAGAGCAGGCCCGCCGCCCACGCGACCGGTGTCAGCCGCACCTACTGGCTGCTCGACCGGGCCGCCGCGGCGGACGTGACGACCCGCCGATAGTTACTCGCCGCGGCGCTGGCGCACCTTGGCCAGCGCCTCGGCGAGAATCTTGGCGCCGTCCTCGTCGCTGCGGCGTTCCTTGACGTACGCGAGATGCGACTTGTAGGGCTCGGCGCGGAGCCGCCCCGGCGGGTTCTCCCCGTCGAGGCCCGCCGGCTGGCCGCACCGCGGGCAGTCCCACGTGTCGGGGGCGGGGGCCTCGGCGGAGAACTTGATCTGGCTGGCGTGGCCGGCCGCGCAGAAGTAGGTAACCTCCCGGCGCGGGGCGGGCTCGCTGCGTTCGTCGGGTCGCATGGGGCTGGACCCGACACGACTTCCGCGGATCGCACTGCCACTGGACACGGACGTCACTCCGTTCTCGAGGGCGTTGTGAAAAGTCTGAAATATGGCGGTAAAAACACCGCGCGCCCGGGAGCACCGGACGCGCGACGGATTCTACGACTAAAGGTGACGGTCAGCTAGCAGGCAGGGCCAGGCGCAGCCACAGCCCGAGACCGACGATGCAGGCGAACCAGACGATACCCACGAGAACGGTGTAGCGGTCGAGGTTCTTCTCCGCCACCGAGGAACCGGCGAGGCTGGAGCTGACGCCACCGCCGAACATGCTCGACATGCCGCCGCCCTTGCCGCGGTGCAGCAGGATCAGCAGGGTCAGCACAAGGCTGGTGAGCACCAGCAACACGATCATCGTGTACGCGAACCACATCGGCATGATCGGGTCATTCCTCTCGAAGGACAGACAGCGCCCCAAACAATAGCCGGTGCCCGGCCGCCGATCGCGACCGGGCACCGTCAGTTCCGGACCCTCAGCGGGCCACGTGCTCCTTGAAGCGCACGATGGAGGTGAATTCCTCCGCCTCCAGCGAAGCGCCGCCCACCAGCACACCGTCGACGTCCGGCTGCGCCATGATCGAGGCGATGTTGGCGGCCTTGACCGAACCGCCGTACTGGATGCGCACGGCCTCGCCGATCTCGGCGCCGTACTTCTCGCTGATCGCGGCACGCAGGGCCTTGCAGACCTCCTGCGCGTCGTCCGGGGTGGCGGTCTTGCCGGTGCCGATCGCCCAGACCGGCTCGTACGCCACGACGACCTGCTTGACCTGCTCGGGCTTGAGCCCGGTCAGGCCGGCCAGCACCTGGTTGGTGCAGTGCTGGACGTGGGTGCCCTCCTCGCGGGTCACCAGGCCCTCACCGACGCAGAGGATCGGCGTGATCTCGTTCGCGAAGGCCGCCTTCACCTTCGCGTTGACCAGCGTGTCGTCCTCGTCATGGTATTCGCGGCGCTCGGAGTGACCGGCCAGCACGTAGGAGACGCCCAGCTTCGACAGCATCGAACCGGAGATCTCCCCGGTGTAGGCGCCCTTGACGTGCTGGGAGATGTCCTGCGCGCCGTAGCCGAGCTGCAGCTTGTCGCCCTCGATCGCCGTCTGCACACTGCGCAGGTCGGTGAACGGCGGCAGCACGACGACCTCGACCTCGGTCAGCTGCTTCTCGTTGAGGCCCGCGGCCAGTTTCTGCACCAGGAGAATCGCCTCGAAGTGGTTGAGGTTCATCTTCCAGTTACCGGCCACGATCGGGCGCCGGGGGGTCGGCTCGGTCATGTCACTTCTCCAGGGCTTCGACGCCGGGCAGCTTCTTGCCCTCGAGGTATTCCAGCGAGGCGCCACCACCGGTGGAGATGTGCCCGAACGCGGTTTCGTCGAGGCCGAGGGTACGCACGGCCGCGGCCGAGTCGCCCCCGCCGACCACGGAGAACCCGTCGATCTTGGTGATGGCCTCGGCGACGCCCCGGGTGCCGGCCGCGAACGGCGCGAGCTCGAAGACGCCCATCGGGCCGTTCCAGAAGACGGTCCGCGCGGACGAGACGGCGTCGGCGAACAGCGCGACCGACTTCGGCCCGATGTCCAGACCGAGCCGGTCGGCCGGGATGTCCGAGATGTCGACGACGTCGTGCGCGGCGTCGGCCGAGAACTCGGCGGCGGCCACGACGTCGACCGGCAGCACGATCCGGCCGTCGGCCGCGGCGAGCAGGTCGGCGCAGGTGGAGATCATCTCTTCCTCGAGAAGAGACTTGCCGACCTCGTGGCCCTGAGCCTTCAGGAACGTGAAGCACATGCCGCCGCCGACGAGCAGCTTGTCGACCTTCGGCAGCAGCGCCTTGATCACGGCGAGCTTGTCGGAGACCTTCGAGCCGCCGAGCACGACCACGTAGGGCTGCTCCGGGCTCTCGGACACCTTCCGCAGCACCTCGACCTCGCGCAGGACGAGCCCGCCCGCGTAGTGCGGGAGGATCGCCGGCACGTCGTAGACCGAGGCGTGCTTGCGGTGCACGGCACCGAACGCGTCATCCACGTAGAAGTCGGCGTAGGCCGCCAACTCGGCGGCGAAAGCCGCCCGCGCCGCGTCGTCCTTGGCCGTCTCGCCCTCGTTGAAACGCAGGTTCTCCAGCAGGAGCACCTGGCCGTCCTGGAGAGCTTCGACGGCGGCGGTCGCGGCGGGCCCGACCGTGTCCGAGGCGAAGACGACGTCCGAGCCCAGGAGCTCCGACAGGCGGGTGGCCACGGGGGCGAGCGTGTACTTCGGGTCCGGCGCGCCCTTCGGCCGGCCGAGGTGCGACATCACGATGACGCGGGCACCCGCGTCACGGAGCGCCACCAGGGTCGGCAGCACCGCGCGGGCGCGGCCGTCGTCACTGATGACACCGGGGTGGGCCTTGTCGAACGGGACGTTCAGGTCGGCGCGCACGAGCACGCGCCGACCCGAGACACCCTCGCCGAGCAGGTCGTCGAGAGTCTTCATGAAACGTCAGCCGACCAGCTTGACCAGGTCGACGAGGCGGTTCGAGTAGCCCCACTCGTTGTCGTACCAGCCGACGACCTTGACCTGGTTGCCGATCACCTTGGTGAGGCCGGCGTCGAAGATGCAGGAGGCCGGGTCGGTGACGATGTCCGAGGACACGATCGGGTCCTCGGTGTAGACCAGGATGCCCTTGAGCGGGCCGTCCGCGGCCGCCTTGATCGCGGCGTTGACCTCGTCGACCGAGGTGTCCTTGCTCGCGGTGAAGGTCAGGTCGGTGGCCGAACCGGTCGGGATCGGCACCCGCAGCGCGAAGCCGTCCAGCTTGCCCTTGAGCTCCGGCAGCACCAGGCTGACGGCCTTGGCGGCGCCGGTCGAGGTCGGCACGATGTTCAGGGCGGCGGCGCGGGCGCGACGCAGGTCCTTGTGCGGGCCGTCCTGCAGGTTCTGGTCCTGCGTGTAGGCGTGGATCGTGGTCATCAGGCCACGCTCGATGCCGATCGTGTCGTTGAGCACCTTGGCCATCGGCGCCAGGCAGTTGGTGGTGCAGGACGCGTTCGAGATGATCGTGTGCTTGGCGGCGTCGTACAGACCGTCGTTCACGCCCATCACGATCGTGATGTCCTCGTTCTTGGCCGGCGCCGAGATGATGACCTTCTTGGCCCCGTTGTCGACGTGGGCCTTGGCCTTGGTCGCGTCGGTGAAGAAGCCGGTCGACTCGATGACGACGTCGGCGCCCAGGTCACCCCAGTGCAGGTTGGCCGGGTCACGCTCGGCGAACGCCTTGAAGGTCTTGCCCGCGACGGTGATCTCGTCGGCGGTGGCCTTCACCTCGTGCGGCAGGCGGCCCAGGATGCTGTCGTACTTGAGCAGGTGAGCCAGCGTCGCGTTGTCGGTGAGGTCGTTGACGCCGACGATCTCGATGTCCGCGCCGGAAGCCTGAACGGCCCGGAAGAAGTTACGTCCGATACGGCCGAAGCCGTTGATGCCAACCCGGATGGTCACAGGTGGATCTCCTCGTTTCGGTCCGCCGGGTTTCGTCGACCGGCGGAGGGTTTCTGCACGCCGAAATGCTTGGGCACATGGCGTAGGGCGTCCAGCCGCCGCGCTCCCCCAAAAAGGCGGCCCCTGTGAGGAGCGCCGCAGCGAACTGGCGGCGTCACAGCGCGGTCGGCCGAGCTGCCGGCACCGTCGCCGTCAACATCGACCCTATCCGAGCCGTCCGACGCAGGAGAGGCCGGGTGGGTTACCTAACCGTGACTAAGGTCCCGAGCCCAAACTTCATCAGAACCCCCATAAAAGTACGAGTTATGGCAGGTCCCGTGTCACCCCCGCGACCTCCGCGCCCCTCCAGCCCCCAGCGCGCCTCTCGCGCGCGGCGTAACGCAGCGCGATCACCCCGAGACCCACCCCGCCCCACCCCGTCCACCTCCTGCCGTCGCCCCATGCCACCACCCGCTGCCCGCTGCCGCGGCTCCCCCGCCGGCGACACCCCGCCACCCGGCCGACTCCCCCGCTCGCCGAGCGCCGCACCCCTAAGCCGCAGCCCCGCCCCACGCGCGGAAACCGACGTGGATGCGCCTCGGGAGAACCGGATCGGCCACGCCTGACCGGCCAGCCGAGTTGTCCCGCAGGCGGAACCAGCCTGTCCCGCAGGCGGAACCAGCCTGTCCTGCAGGCGGAACCGGCGCGCCCCGCAGACCGAGGCCCTACGCCCCGCAGACCGAGGCCGCACGCCCCCAGACCAAGGCCGCACGCCCCACGGGAAGGACCCAGCACGGTCAACAGGCCGACGCGGCACGGCCCGGGGACCAGACGCGGCACGACCCACAGGCGGACCAGGCCCCGGGATAGAGGACGGAGACGGCACGGCCCACGAGTGGAAGCAACCGCGCGCCCACAGGAGGAACCGGCGT
>NZ_BOMM01000069.1 GCF_016862195.1 Paractinoplanes ferrugineus
CCGGCACGGCTCGCGGGCGGAAACGGCACGGCTCACGGGCGGAGACTGCCGCGCCCGCAGGGGGAACCGACAGGCCCGCAGGCGCAGGCGACACGACCCACGGGCGAAGCCGCGCACGGCCTGCAGGAGGAACCGGCACCGCTCACGGGCGTAGGCGACACGGCCCACGGGTGGAACCGGCCGCGTCTGCAAGATGGATCGGCATGGGATCACGGGCAGAGGCGACACGGTCTACGGGCGGAGCAGGCGTGCGCCCTGCAGGAGGAACCGGCACGGACCGCGGGCGGAACCGGCACGGACCGCGGGCGGAGACAGCACGGACCGCGGGCGGAGACGGCACGGCTCATGGGCTGAGACAGCACGGACTATGGGCGGAGACGGCACGTACCGCGAGCGGGAAGGGTGGGGGCGGAGGAGCGGGCGGGCGGAGGAGCGGGCGGGCGGAGGAGCGGGCGGAGAAGGACGACGGCGGGGGTGGGGGCCGCGGGGGCGCATCGCGCGAGAGGCGCGCTGCGGCCGGGGAAGCGGGGAGGTCGCGGTGCTCGGCGGGGCCGGGGCAGCCCGTATCTCCGAAAGAGGGTGAGGGGGACGCCCGGCCTTGGCCCGGGGGTTCGCTCAGCAGGCCATCATCTCGGGGGTGACGGCGGCTTCGGTGTCGGGGATGCCCAGGTCGCGGGCGCGTTTGTCGGCCAGGGCGAGCAGACGCCTTATGCGTCCGGCGATCGCGTCCTTCGTCAGTGGGGGGTCGGCGAGGGCGCCCAGTTCCTCGAGGGAGGCCTGGCGGTGTTCGAGGCGCAGCCGGCCGGCGCTCGTCAGGTGGTTGGGGGCCTCGTCGGCGAGGATTTCCAGGGCGCGGGTGACGCGGGCGGCGGCGGCGACCGCGGCGCGGGCCGAGCGGCGCAGGTTGGCGTCGTCGAAGTTGGCCAGGCGGTTGGCGGTGGCCCGGACCTCGCGGCGGACCCGGCGTTCCTCCCAGGCCAGCACGCTGGAGTGGGCGCCGATGCGGGTGAGCAGCGCGGCGATCGCGTCGCCGTCCTTGATGACGACCCGGTCGACACCGCGGACCTCGCGTTCCTTGGCGGTGATGCCGATGCGCCGGGCGGCGCCGCGCAGCGCCAGGGCGGCCTCCGGGCCGGGGCAGGTGATCTCCAGGGCGCTGGACCGGCCGGGCTCGGTGAGCGAGCCGTGCGCCATGAACGCGCCGCGCCAGGCCGCCACCGCGCAGCACACGTTCGCCGACACGACGTGCGGCGGCAGGCCGCGCACCGGGCGGCCGCGCACGTCGAGCAGGCCGGTCTGGCGGGCCAGGGCCTCGCCGTCCTTGACGATGCGCACGATGTAGTGGCTGCCCTTGCGCAGGCCGCCGGAGGCGAGCACGTGCACCTCGCTGGGGTAGCCGTAGACGTCGGCGATCTCGCGGCGCAGCCGGCGCGCGACGGCACCGGTGTCGAGCTCGGCCTCGACCACCACCCGGCCGGAGACGATGTGCAGGCCGCCCGCGAACCGCAGCAGGGCCGCCATCTCCGCCCGACGGCAGCACGGCTTGGGCACGTCGACCCGGCTCAGCTCGTCCTTGACCGCTGCCGTCATCGCCATCGTGTCGTCACCTCATGCGCCGTTCGTGATCAGTGTGTGCCGCGGTACGCCTGTACTTAACGAGCGGCGCCCAATACTGGCACCAGTGCAACGCCCAACGACTCAGGATCATGCCTCGGGCTGCCGTCCGCAACGGCCAAGGGTGCCAACACCAGATGGGCACCGAGGGTTTCGGCCGCGCGCCGAACCGGCTCAGGTTCACCCACCCACTTCGTGTCGGCGAGCACCGTGTCGGCCCGGAAAGCGGGGAGATACCAGGTCAGGGCGGCCAGGTGGTCGGCCACCGACAGGCCCAGCGTCTCGTTGTCGGCGGACAGGTTGAGCGTCACCAGCTTGCGGGCGGCGCTGGTGACGATCGCCTCGGCCAGCCGGGGCGTGAGCAGATGCGGCAGCACACTGGTGTACCAGCTGCCGGGACCGAAGATCAGCCAGTCGGCGTCGCGGATCGCGTCGAGGGCCTGCTCGCAGACCGGCGGGTCGGCCGGTTCGATGCGGACCGCCTCGACGTGCCCGAGCGCCACCGCGACCGCGTGCTGGCCCCGCACCGTGACCATCTCGCCGGGCCGGGCCGGATCGGCGCCGAGCACGTCGGCCTCGATGCCGACCGCGTGCCGGGCCATCGGCAGCACCCGGCCGTGCGCCCCGACCAGGGACGCGGCGTGGTCGAGGGCGGCCACCGGGTCGGCCAGCATCTCCATCAGCCCGAGCAGCAGCAGGTTGCCGACGGCGTGGCCGGCGAGCGAGTCGCTGCCGGCGAACCGGTATTGCAGCACGTGCGCGGTCAGCTGCCGGGCGGGATCGTCGTCGGCCAGCGCGGCGAGGGCCTGGCGCAGGTCGCCCGGCGGCAGCAGGGCGTCCCGTTCGGCCCGCAGCCGGCCGCTGGAGCCGCCGTCGTCGCCGACCGTGACGACCGCGGTGATGTCGAGTTCCAGTTCCCGGGACGCGCGCCGCAGAGCACGCAGCGAAGCGCCCAGACCGTGCCCGCCGCCGAACGCGACGACCCGGACGGGCGTCACTCCCGCCCCAGGTCGCGGTGCGAGGGGTGGGCGGACAGGCGCATGTCACGCAGCTGCGCGGTCAGTTCCTCGGTGATCGCGACGCTGCGGTGCTTGCCGCCGGTGCAGCCGACGGCCACCGTCAGATAGCGCTTGCCCTCCCGCTCGAAGCCGGGCGCGGTCGAGGCGATCAGCGACGCGTAGTTGCTGACGAACGCGTTGGCGCCCTCCTGGTCGAGCACGTACTTGCTGACCGCGTCCTCCAGGCCGGTGTGGTCGCGCAGGTCGGGCACCCAGAACGGGTTGGGCAGGAAGCGGGCGTCGAGAACGTAGTCGGCGTCGGGCGGCAGGCCGTACTTGAAGCCGAACGACAGCACCGTGATCCGCAGCCGCCGCACGTCCTCGCCGCCGAACAGCTCCTCGACCCGGCGGCGCAGCTGGTTGACGTTGAGGTGGCTGGTGTCGATGATCACATCGGCCTGCTCGCGGGCCTCGGCGAGCAGCTGGCGCTCGGCCGCGATGCCGTCGGCGAGCCGGCCGTCGCCCTGCAGCGGGTGCGACCGGCGCACCGACTCGAACCGGCGGATCAGCACCTCGTCGTCGGCGTCGACGAACACCACCCGCGGCGAGAAGCCGCGTTCCTTGAGCGCGCGCACCGCGCCGGCCAGGTCGGTGGAGAAGGCTCGGCTGCGCACGTCGAGCACCATCGCTGTACGCCGCGCCGCCCCGCCGGCCTGGAACGCGAGCTGAGCCATGTCCAGCATCAGCGCCTGCGGCAGGTTGTCCACCACGTAGAAACCCACATTTTCCAGGGCCCGGGCCACCGTGCTGCGCCCGCCGCCGGAAACGCCGGTCACGACCACCAGGTCGGTGGTCACCTCGTCCGGGTCCACAGCGCCAGCCGTGAACTCCGGCAACGACTCCGTCACGCACGCCTCCCGCGTCGCTTCGCTCGCCCTCGCGAGCGACACAACATCCTAGGCCGAACCGGTTGCCCCGATCCGGACCCCGTCCACTATTCGGGTCAACAGGTCAGCCGGAGCAGTTAATCCGTTTTGTCGTCGGACATGGCCGCTCGCACCGCCGACGTCTTGACCGGCGCCGGCGGCGGCACGCTGCTCCCGGCCCGCCTGCGCGTCGCCCCCGGCCGGGTGCGCCCCGCCCCGCCGGCGGGAACGGACCCCTCCGGTTCGGCCTCGGTCCCGACCTCGGCCGGCCCGCTCGACGCCGGGTCCCGGGTGGGTTGCCCGCCCGCGCCGGGCGGCATGTCTCCGCCGGCCGGGGACTCCGCGCCGGACCGGGTGTCTCCGCCGGCCGGCGATTCCACGCCGGGCTGGGGGTTGCCGGGCTGGGGGTTGAGGGTGGCGAGCAGCGTCTCGGCGGTGCGCTTGCCGACGCCCGGCACCTCGGTGATCTCCTCCACAGTGGCGGCGGCGAGACGCTTCAGCGACCCGAAATGCCGCAGCAACGCCTTGCGCCGGGTCTCCCCCAGCCCCGGGATGTCGTCGAGCTGCGAGCCGGTCATCCGCTTGGACCGGCGCTGCCGGTGGAACGTGATGGCGAACCGGTGCGCCTCGTCCCGGGCCCGCTGCAGCAGATAGAGGGCCTCGGAGGTGCGCGGGAGGATCACCGGGAAGTCCTCGCCCGGCACCCACACCTCCTCCAGCCGCTTGGCCAGCCCGCACAGCGCGACGTCGGTGATGCCGAGCTCGGCGAAGACCTCGGCCACGGCGTTGACCTGCGGCTGTCCACCGTCGACGACGACGAGCTGGGGCGGATAGGCGAAGCGGCGCGGCTTGCCGGTCAGCGGATCCACGCCGGGCAGCTCGTGCGGGGCGGGCTCGCCGTCGCCGTCGCCGGGGTGGGCCGGATCGCCGGGGTGGGCCGGATCGCCGGCGGCGGCCAGGACCTCGTCGTCGGCCGCGGCGGACCCGGGGTGGTCGCGGGGGGCGTCGGCGCCGGGCTGGGCGCGGTAGCGGGCGAAGCGGCGCCGCATCACCTCGCTCATCGCGGACAGGTCGTCGGTGCCGCTGCCGTCGGCGTTGCCGCGCACCGCGAAACGACGGTATTCGCTCTTGCGGGGCAGGCCGTCCTCGAAGACCACCATGGACGCGACCACGTCGGTGCCCTGGATCTGCGAGACGTCGAAGCACTCGATGCGCAGCGGGGCGGTGTCGAGGCCGAGCGCGTCGGCGATCTCGTCGAGGGCCTTGCTGCGGGTGGTGAGGTCGCCGGCCCGGCGCAGCTTGTGGCGCTGCAGTGACTCGCCGGCGTTGCGGGCCACCGTCTCCATCAAGGACTTCTTGTCGCCGCGCTGGGGCACACGCAGTTGCACCCGGCTGCCGCGGTGGTCGGAGAGCCAGTCGGCGAGGGCGTCGGCGTCCTCGGGCAGGGCCGGCACGAGCAGTTCGCGGGGCACGTCGCCCTCGCCCTGCTCCCCGCCGTACATCTGCGAGCAGAAGTGGTGGACCAGGTCGGCGGTGCTGAGGTCCTCCACCTTTTCCACCACCCAGCCGCGCTGGCCGCGGACCCGGCCGTCGCGCACGTGGAACACCTGGACGGCGGCCTCGAGGGGGTCCTCGGCGAACGCGACCACGTCGGCGTCGGTGCCGTCGCCGAGCACCACGGTCTGCTTCTCCATGGCGCGGCGCAGGGCGGCGATGTCGTCGCGCAGCCGGGCGGCCCGTTCGAAGTCGAGGGACTCGGAGGCCCGCATCATGTCGCGCTCGAGCCGCTTGACGAAGGAGTCGGTGCGCCCGGCCATGAAGTCGCAGAAGTCGTCGACGATGGCCCGGTGCTCCTCGGCGCTGACCTGGCCGGTGCAGGGGGCGGAGCACTTGCCGATGTAGCCGAGCAGGCACGGGCGGCCGATCTGGCCGGAGCGCTTGAAGACACCGGCCGAGCAGGTGCGGGCCGGGAAGACCCGCAGCAGCAGGTCGAGGGTCTCGCGGATGGCCCAGGCATGCGAGTAGGGCCCGAAATAGCGCACGCCCTTGCGCTTGGCGCCGCGCATCACCTGCAGGCGGGGGTATTCCTCGTTGAGCGTGACGGCGAGGAACGGATAGGACTTGTCGTCGCGGTATTTGACATTGAACCGGGGGTCGAACTCCTTGATCCAGCTGAACTCCAGCTGTAAGGCTTCAACCTCCGTGCCGACCGTTACCCAATCGACGGCGGCGGCGGTCGTCACCATCTGCTGCGTGCGAGCGTGCAGCGACCAGGTGTCCGCGAAATAGGAGTTCAGGCGGTTCCGCAGATTCTTCGCCTTGCCGACGTAGACCACACGGCCGGTCTGGTCGCGGAAGCGGTAGACGCCGGGCGATTCGGGGATCGTTCCGGGCGCCGGGCGGTATGTCGACGGGTCTGGCACGGGTCAACAGTAATGCTGGGGTCTGACATGATTACCCGACCGGAGGTCCGTTGCCGCCGCCACGGCGTCGGACCTCCGGCCGCTTCGTTTTCTCAGGCCTTGACGATGTTGTCGCCGTCCACCTTGACCTTGGTCTCGGCGAGGGCCTTGGTGGCCGGGCCGGTGGTCGGTTCGCCGGTGTCGATGGAGAATTTGCTGCCGTGGCACGGGCAGGTGATCACGCCGCCGTCCACCTTGCTGACGTCGCAGCCGGCGTGCGTGCAGACCTTGCTGAACGCCTTGAACGTACCGGCCTTCGGCTGGGTGATCACGAGGTCGCCGGAGATGATGCCGCCGCCCTCGGGGATGTCGGCCGTGGACGCGAGGGCGCTGCCACCGGTCGCGCCCGCGGTGCTGCCCGCCCCCGCCGTGCTGCCGGCTCCCTCGGCACTGCCGGCCGGGGCCGGCTGGTTGGAGAAACCGGAGCCGTTCGTGTTGGTGGTGCTGGTGCCGCAGGCGGCAAGCACAGCCGTGGTGCCGAGTGCGCCGGCACCGAGCAGGACGAGCCGGCGGGTCGAGGCCGTGGCCGGACGGCCGGGCGGCTCCTCGGCGGGAAGCACGTTGTCGGTCCTCGTCTGCACGTCTGTCATCGGTTAGCCCTCCAGTGCATGTCCGCGAGAGTGGTCACGCGGCGTCCCAGGTATGTACGCGGTCGCGGCCGAGCCGGTTCAGGCTTTCCGGGAAATTGTCCGCCCGTGCGGCGGCGCTTTCTCCGGTTTTGGACGCCTTCGCCCGGCGCCTTTGCCGGATGTCTACACCTATGACCCGGACGCCGATCGAGCCTATGGGGCCCGACCGGCGCCGTTGCTATGAGTCACCTGTGATCTTGCTGGAACTTTACGCTTCAACCAGCTCTCACACCGCGGCCTTCGCCTTCGCCCGGGTCGCCCGGGGCTTGGCCGGTGCTTTCGCGGCCGCCGGCTGACCGTTGGCCTTGGCCGCCCGGGCCGTCGCCGCGGTCGCGCCGGCCGGCTCGCCGTCGAGGCCGAGCATGTTCCGCAGGTATTGCCCGGTGTGGCTCTCCGGCACCTCGGCCAGCTCCTCCGGCGTGCCGGTGGCCAGCACGAGACCGCCCTTGCTGCCGCCCTCGGGACCCATGTCGATCAACCAGTCGGCGGTCTTGATCACGTCGAGGTTGTGCTCGATGGTGATCACCGTGTTGCCCTTGTCGACCAGGCCGTTGAGCACGATCAGCAGCTTGCGGATGTCCTCGAAGTGCAGGCCGGTGGTCGGCTCGTCGAGGACGTAGACGGTGCGGCCGGTGGACCGCTTCTGCAGCTCGGAGGCGAGCTTGACGCGCTGCGCCTCGCCGCCGGACAGGGTCGGCGCGGGCTGGCCCAGCCGGACGTAGCCGAGGCCGACGTCGACGAGGGTCTTGAGGTGCCGGTGGATGGACGTGATCGGCTCGAAGAAGGCCGCGCCCTCCTCGATCGGCATCTGCAGCACCTCGGAGATCGTCTTGCCCTTGTAGTGCACTTCCAGGGTCTCCCGGTTGTAGCGGGCCCCCTTGCACACCTCGCACGGGACGTAGACGTCCGGCAGGAAGTTCATCTCGATCTTGATGGTGCCGTCGCCGGCGCAGTTCTCGCAGCGGCCGCCCTTGACGTTGAACGAGAACCGGCCCGGACCGTAGCCGCGCACCTTCGCCTCGACGGTCTCGGCGAACAGCTTGCGGATGTTGTCGAACACCCCGGTGTAGGTGGCCGGGTTGGAGCGCGGGGTGCGGCCGATCGGCGACTGGTCGACACCGACCACCTTGTCGACGTTCTCCAGGCCGCTGATCCGGGTGTGCCGGCCCGGCACCATCCGGGCACCGTTGATCTGGTTGGCCAGCACCGTGTAGAGGATGTCGTTGACCAGGGTCGACTTGCCGGAGCCGCTGACCCCGGTGACGGCGATGAACTGCCCGAGCGGGAAGGCCACGTCGAGGCCCCGCAGGTTGTGCTCGCGGGCGCCCTGCACCACCAGCTCGCGGCCCTTGGTCTGGGGGCGGCGGGTGGCCGGGGTCGGGATCGACTTGCGGCCGGACAGATAGGCGCCGGTCGGCGACTTCTGGTTCTTCAGCAGGCCCTCGACCGAGCCGCTGTGCACGATCTCGCCGCCGTGCTCGCCGGCGCCCGGGCCGATGTCGACGATCCAGTCGGCGGTGCGGATGGTGTCCTCGTCGTGCTCCACCACGATCAGCGTGTTGCCCAGCTTCTTCAACCGCACCAGGGTCTCGATGAGCCGGTGGTTGTCGCGCTGGTGCAGGCCGATCGACGGCTCGTCGAGGACGTAGAGCACCCCGACCAGGCCGGAGCCGATCTGGGTGGCGAGCCGGATGCGCTGCGCCTCGCCGCCGGACAGGGTGCCGGCGCCGCGGTCGAGCGACAGGTATTCCAGGCCGACGTCGACGAGGAACCGCAGCCGGGCGTTGATCTCCTTGAGCACCCGCTCGGCGATCATCTTCTGCCGGTCGTCGAGCTCGATGGTGGCCAGCAGCTCGGCGCAGTCGCCGATCGAGAGGTTGCAGACCTCGGCGATGCTCTTGCCGGCGATCGTGACCGCCAGCACCTCGGGCTTGAGGCGGGTGCCGGAGCAGACCGGGCACGGCACGTCGCGCATGTAGCCCTCGTACTTGTCGCGGGACCAGTCGCTCTCGGTGTCGTTGTGCCGGCGCTCGATCCACTGCACCACACCCTCGAACCCGGTGTAGTAGGAGCGCTCACGGCCGTACTTGTTGCGGTAACGGACGTGGACCTGGTCCTCCGAGCCGTACATGATCGTCTTCTGCGCGCGCGACGGCAGCGACCGCCACGGGGTGTCGATGGAGAACTTCTCGCTCTTGGCGAGGGCCTCCAGGATGCGCAGGAAGTATTCCTGGGTCTGCCCGCCCGACCACGGCTGGATGGCCCCGTCGCGGATGCTCCGCTCCTCGTCGGGGATCAGCAGCTCGGGGTCGACCTCCTTCTTGGTGCCGAGGCCGGTGCACTCGGGGCAGGCGCCGTAGGGTGCGTTGAACGAGAACACCCGGGGCTCGAGGTCCTCGATCGCCAGCGGGTGGTCGTTGGGGCAGGCGAGGTGCTCGGAGAAGCGCCGCTCCCGGGCCGGGTCGTCCTCGGCCAGGTCGACGAAGTCGAGCAGGACGATGCCACCGGCCAGGCCGAGCGCGGCCTCGACCGAGTCGGTCAGGCGCTGCTTGCTCGACGACTTGACGCTGAGCCGGTCGATCACCACCTCGATGGTGTGCTTCTCCTGCTTCTTGAGCTTCGGCGGCTCGGTGAGCGGGTGCACCACGCCGTCGACCCGGGCCCGCGCATAGCCCTTGGCCTGCAGCTCGGCGAACAGGTCGACGTATTCGCCCTTGCGACCGCGGATCACCGGGGCGAGCACCATGAACCGGGTGCCCTCGTCCATGGCGAGGACCCGGTCGACGATCTGCTGCGGGGTCTGCTTGCTGATCCGCTCGCCGCAGACCGGGCAGTGCGGGATGCCGGTGCGGGCGAACAGCAGGCGGAGGTAGTCGTAGACCTCGGTGATGGTGCCGACGGTCGACCGCGGGTTGCGGGAGGTCGACTTCTGGTCGATCGAGACGGCCGGGGACAGACCCTCGATGAAGTCGACGTCGGGCTTGTCCATCTGCCCGAGGAACTGCCGCGCGTACGACGACAGCGACTCGACGTATCGCCGCTGACCCTCCGCGAAGATCGTGTCGAACGCGAGGCTGGACTTGCCCGAGCCGGAGAGCCCGGTGAAGACGATCATCGCGTCGCGAGGCAGGTCGAGGTTGACGTCGCGCAGGTTGTGCTCGCGCGCGCCTCGAATAATCAAACGGTCGGCCACCAGCCAGCCTCTCCGTACAGGTGTTTGAAACGAGCCGCGGCAACTCTAGCCATGGGGTATGACAAGTTTTCGCCGGAACCGGCCCTCGTAGGTGCAGCGCCTCTCACATGCCGCACATTCCCGCACTTCAGGCGGCCTAAGCTCACCCCTCTGAGTGAACGGGCAGATACCGTACGTCCCAGATCTCGACGCCGCCGACCAGTTGCGGCTGACCCAGCGTCTCGACGAGCAGGGCCCGGAGCACGTCGACGTTCTTGTCGTGCGGCACGAGCACGACCACGGCCGCCCGCCAGTAGGTCAGGTCCTGCTTGAAGCGGATCTTCATGCCCTCGGTCACCGTGGGCAGCTTGCCGCTCTCCCGCACCTGCCACAGCAGCCGCGACGTCCACCGCGGCGGCGCGTTCCACGAGCCGGTGTCATCGGTGGGCGGGTTGGCCGGGCCCATGAAGTAGCCCCGCGGGGTGGCGTAGCCGAAGTTGTTGAGCGCGGCCCAGCGCTGGCCGGTGCGGCCGGTGGTGACGTCCGGCAACGGCACCGTGACCAGGGTGCGGTCGTCCGGCACGTACTGCTTGTAGGTGCCGGCGGTGATGAACTCCGGCAACGGCTCGGCGCCGACGATCGGCAGCGGTTTCGGGGCGAGCGGCACCATCGCGAGCACCAGGCCGGCGACGAACAGGCGCCGCCCGGTGACCGACATCCGCGGCATCCGGTCGGCGGCCAGCGCCAGCAGCACCCCGGCGATGAAGGTGGGCACCATCGCGAACCGGGTCACGCTCACCAGGTCGATGATCGGCACGTGGCTGACCAGGCCGAACGGCAGCTTGATCGAGGTGTCCTCGCCGTAGACGCGCAGTCGCGGGCCGAACGAGATGAGCAGCAGCACCAACGCCGAGATCGCCGCCGCGCGGGCCGCCACCGACCGCCGCAGCACGATCACCGCCACGATGATCATGACCAGCCCGAACGGGCCGTAGAACGTGTTGTCCTCGGTCGCGCTGACACTCATGTGCCGGGTCAGCGCCGCGTTCCCGGCAAGCGACTGACGGGCGAACCCGACCACCGAGTAGAGGTCGGTGACGAACATGTCCGGCGCGAACGGCTGGCCGTGGTAGTGGCCGCGGTGGAAGAACTGGAAGTACAGCGGGTAGGCCAGCAGGGCCCCGGAGACCACCGCCGCGACGCCGAGACCGGGCAGCAGATGCCGCGCGTCACGCAGGGCGGGACGCGGTCGCATGGCCGCGTACGCGACGACGAAGACGGCCAGCGCGAGGGCGGCGAACAGCAGCGCCTCCTCGTTGATGAACACCTGCACGACGATCAGCGCGGCCAGGATCAGGCCGCCGCGGACGGCCCGGCCGGGCTCCCGCAGCCGCAGCACCTGCAGCACGATGAACGGGATCACGAAGTTGCTGACGAAGTTCACGTGCCCGTTGGCGTGCGACACCATGGCCGGCGAGAAACCGCACCACAGGCCGCCGATCCAGGCCGCGACCCGGCTGCTCACCAGATGCCGGGACAGCACCCAGTACCAGGCCCAGGCGGTGCCGGCGAGTCCGGCGGTGATCAGGAACGCGACCGAGACGCCGCCGCCGAGGAAGTGGGTGACCGGCGCCATCGGCAGACTCAGGGCCAGCAGCGCCGTGTTGGCCATCATGTTGACGCCGTCCGGCACGTTCAGCCGGTAGGTGTAGAACGGGTTGTCGCCGTTGAAGACGACCCGCTCGGCGTGCCCGAGGAAGAACAGGAAGATGCCGTGGTCGTCGTCGTTGCTGGCGAGCACCCGGCCGTTCGGGTCGCGCCAGAGCTGGACCATGACGACCAGCGACAGGCTCACGTAGCTCAACAGCGACCACAGGTCCGCACGCCGGCGGGGCGCCGTTACCTTCTCCTGCGGCTCGGGGGCCGCCGTTTCCTCGACGACCTCGTCCACCGCGCGCATCGCAGCATTCTTGCAGAAGGGCGCTTCACGTACGGCGTCGGCGTTGACCGGCGGCCGCGACCGCCCGGGACTGCTTGCGCGCGCTCTCCACCTCCACCTCGTGGTGCAGCTTGCGCCAGCTGGCCAGCCGGCGGGGGGCCAGCGAGCCGTTCTCGACGGCGGCGGTGACCGCGCATCCCGGCTCGGCGCCGTGCCCGCAGTCCCCGAACCGGCAGTGCGCGGCCAGCTCGGCGACGTCGGCGAAGGCCCGGTCGAGCCCGCCCGCCGTGTCGAGCAGGCCGACGCCGCGGATGCCGGGGGTGTCCAGGACCGCCCCGCCGCCGGGCAGCGGCACCAGGTTGCGGTAGGCGGTGGTGTGCCGGCCCTTGCCGTCGGCGTCCCGGATCGCCTGCACCGGCATCACGGCGGTGCCGGTCAGGGCGTTGACCAGGGTCGACTTGCCGGCCCCGGAACGGCCCAGCAGCGCGAGGGTGCGGCCGCCGGTCACGTACGTACGCAGATGGTCGATCCCGGCCGACCGCCGGGTGCTCACCGCGACCACCGGCAGGCCCGGCGCGAGCTCGGCGAGCTGCCGGACCACCGCGTCCGGATCCCTCGAGGTGTCGCACTTGCTCAGCACGAGCAGGGGTTTCGCGCCCGACTCCCAGGCCAGGGCGAGCAGCCGTTCGACCCGGGCGGAGTCGGGTTCGGGGTGGATCGGCTCGACCACCGCGACCGTGTCCATGTTGGCGGCCAGCAGCTGGCCGGTGGCGTCCTTGTCGGAGGTGCGGCGGATCAGCGCGGTGCGCCGGGGCAGCACCGACTCGATGGTGACCCGGCGGTCCGGCCATCGGCGGGTGACCACCCAGTCACCGGCACACGGCAGGTCGACCGGGTCGTTCGCGGCGGCCAGCAGCACGGCGCCGGCCAGGGTGGCCCGGCTCACGCCGCTCTCGCCGAACACGGTGCAGACCCCGCGGTCGGCCCGCAGCACCCGGGCGGGCGCGGCGTCGGATCGGTCGAACGGACGGTACGAGGATGCGAAAAGGTCATCCCACCCGAGGCGGGACAGATCGTGCGACATGACAAAAGCCCTTTACGGCAAGGGAGGGCGCTAGGCGCAAGCCTCCGGGTGAAGGGACGCAACACGGTCGTAGAGCACGTTCCTCACCTCCCCGCGAGTCGATCGGCGCGTCTGCACACAGACGGTACGACTGCCCGCTGCGCGGCGAAACCGAATTCCGTGCCGATAGGCTGAGCGCCGTGACCATGGATCCGCTGGTGCTGCTCACCGACGTCGACCAAGCCACCGAGGCACTGATCCGGACGGCGTCGGACCTCGACCCGACGGTGGTGTCGACACCCTCGCTGCTGCCCGGCTGGACGGTCGGGCACGTGCTCACCCACGTCGCCCGCAACGCCGACGCCCTGACCCGGCTGCTCACCGGCGCCCGCACCGGCACCGCCGCCGGGGCGTACGCGCCGGGCCAGCGCGCCGAGGAGATCGAGGCCGGCGCCGACCGGCCGCTGCGCGAGCAGATCGCCGACATCCGGTCGTCGCACGACCGGTTCGCCGACGCGTGCGCGGCCATGCCGGCCGAGGCCTGGCCGTTCCGCCTGGAGTTCATCGGCATGTCGGCGGCCGGCATCCCGTGGATCCGGCTGCGTGAGGTCGAGGTGCACCACGTCGACCTGGCCCTGGGCCACACCCCGGCGGACTGGTCCGACGCGTTCGCGCTGCGCCTGCTCAAGGAACTGGTCACGGGCTCGCGAGGCCCGGCCATGGTGCTGCGGCCGTTCGGCATCGAACACGCCCTGACCATCGGCGACGCCGCCGGCGCGCCGGTCGTCTCCGGCCCGACCAAGTCGATCGCCGCGTGGCTGGCCGGCCGGGGCGACGGCGCCGACCTGACCGTCTCGCCCGAGGGCGAGCTCCCGACTCCCACGAGATGGACGTGACCATGCCCTACACCGGAGACGTCACCCGCGGCGGCCCCGCCGCGACCCGCGCCCTCGAGCACCTGAGCATCACCAAGCTGTCGGTCGGCCCCATGGACAACAACGCCTACCTGCTGCGCTGCGGCGACGACCAGGTGCTCATCGACGCCGCCAACGACGCGCCCGCGCTGCTCGAGGTGATCGGCGCCGCCGGCCTGAGCGCGGTGCTCACCACCCACCGGCACGGCGACCACTGGCAGGCCCTGGCCGCGGTGGTCGAGGCGACCGGCGCCCGCTCCCTGGCCCACACCGCCGACGCGGCGGAGATCCCGGTGGTCACCGGCACCCTCGACGACCGCGACAAGGTGCCGGTCGGCGACTGCGAGCTCGAGGTGATCCACCTGGTCGGCCACACGCCGGGCTCGATCGCCCTGCTCTACCGCGACCCGAGCGGCCACGGCCACCTGTGGACCGGGGATTCCCTGTTCCCCGGCGGTGTCGGCAACACCCAGAAGGACGAGACCCGCTTCCGGTCCCTGATCGACGACGTCGAGCACAAACTGTTCGACCGCCTGCCCGACGACACCTGGTTCTACCCGGGCCACGGCAAGGACTCGACACTCGGCGCCGAGCGCCCGCACCTGGCGGAGTGGCGCGAACGCGGCTGGTGATCGCGCCGCACAGGTGGCCGGGCTCGAGCGGAGCGGCCGACGCCGTCCCGGGCGCCACCACGACGGCCGCCACAGTGGAGAGCAGAACGGCGAACGCTCCCGAACTGACTATGCAACAGAACCGGGGTCGGCCGGTGTAATCAGGGTGTGCGGGGATTTCCGGGGGCCGACTTCGAGGCCTATGTGCGTGCGGTCGGTCCTGGGCTGCTGCGGTTCGCCCACGTGCTGACGCTGCAGCGGGCCGAGGCCGAGGACCTTGCCCAGGAGACGCTCATCCGGGTGGGACTGGCCTGGTCGCGGGTGCGGCGGGACGGCAATCCGGTCGGCTACGCCCAGCGCACGCTGCTCAACCTCTTCCTCAACAACCGGCGCCGGCGGGCCGACATCCCGGTGGCGGCGGTGCCGGAGCGCGGGGCGCAGGACGGCCGGCTGGCGGCGGTGGACGCGGCCGATGGCGTACGCGATCTGCTGGCCTCCCTGCCGGTGAAGCAACGGGCCGCGGTTGCCATGCGTTATGTCCTGGATCTGCCCGATGAGCAGATCGCCGAACTGCTCGGGTGCAGTCCGCAGACGGTCCGCTCGCAGGTGTCGCGCGGGCTGGCGGCCTTGCGCGCCCAGGAGGAGCCGAGATGAGCTGGGATATTCCGGTCACCGAAGGCTTTATCAGGAAAGTCCATGAGGGCGTACGCCGGCGCCGGCGGGCCCGACGTGCGGCGGTCGCGGCCGGAGTCGCCGTGCTGGGCGTGACCGGTGGGGCGGCGCTCATCACGGTGGACCGCACGACGGACCGGACGCCACCGCCACCGGCGGCGGCCCCCGCGATCGGTCCGCTGCTCGACGGTTTCGCGATCAGCTGGCTGCCCACCGGCACCGTCCGCACCGGCACCGACAGCTACTTGCGGCGCGGGCTCACCGACACCGGACCGGACGCGTTCACCGTCACCAGCCGTCGCTTCGACCGGGGGGTCGGGATCGGGATGTGGGTGAGCGTGCTGCGTCCCGATCCCGGCGTGGACGACGCCGACGTGGCCGGCTGGGCCGCCGACGGCAAGCAGAAGGAGAAGACCTTCGCGGTGCCGGCCGGCACCGCCTGCCTGATGGCCGACGGCACCGGGCGCGGAGCGGTGATCACCACCCCGGGCGGGGTGGTGATCACCGTCGAGGCGAACGGCGCGTTCACCGCGACCGAGGTCGAGTCGGTCGCGCGCGGGATCGCCCCTTAACCGACGCCCTGGACCGCGTCCTCCAGGACGTGCAGGCCGGCCCCGAACTCGACGATCTCGTCGGTGCTCCACCCGCTGGCGTCCCAGATCTGGGCCTGGAGCCAGATCCCGTTCGGCTGCTTCACCCACAGGTTGCGGGAGTCACCGCCGCCCTCCGGAGTGTTGATCACACCCGGCTTGCCGGCGACTGTGATGTTCGTACCCGCCGGGGTCTGCTTGTCGTCCTTCGACTGGAGCATCACCGCGATCTTGCCGACGAAGTTGTTGATCTCCTTGTCCTTCGTCCCGATCGGGGCGAAGGTCAGCACCGTGTCGCTGGCGCCCTGCAGCTCCCAGCCGGCCGGCACCTTGTCGATCGTGAAGCCCTTCGGCTGCTCGCCCTGGTAGGCGACGAGCTTGGTGGTGACCACCGGCTTGCGGGCCGGGGCGGTGGCCGGGGCGGCCTGCTGGGCCGGGGACGTGGTGGCCTGGTCGTTGGTTCCGTAGGAGACCACGGCGGCCAGCGCGGCCACGGCGAAGACCGACGCGCCGGCCCCCCGCACCGCACGGCGGCGGCGCAGGGCCCGCTTGGCGCGGGTGAGATCGGTGTCCGCCTGCTGGGCCGAGGTTGCGCCGGCCGAACCGGCGATCATGGACAGACGGTCTTGCAGATCCTTCATCGGATCACTCCTGTCAGCGGAAGTTGCATGACCTCCCGGAGCCGGTCGAGGGCTCGGGCGGTCTGGCTCTTCACCGTTCCCTCGGAGCATCCGAGGGCGTCGGCGGTGTCGGCGACGTCCAGGTCGTAGAAGTACCGGAACACCAGCGCGGCCCGCATCCTCGGCGGCAGCCCGCGCAACGCGGTGCGTAGCCCCTCGGTGCGGTCGTCCGGGTCCGGCGACGGGGCGTGCGCGCGGTCCGGCAGCTCGGCCACCGGCCGCTCGTGGCGGCGCCACCACCGGCGTTTCTCGTCGGTCAGGGCGTTCACCAGGGTGCGGCGCAGATAGCCCTCCGGGTTGTCCGCGCGCCGGAACGCCGGCCAGGCGACATACAGCTTCGTCAGGGTGGCTTGGACCAGATCCTCGGCCAGATGTCCGTCACCCGCGGTCAGCAAGGTCGCCGTACGCACCAACCCGGCGCGCTTCTCGAGCACGAAGCTGTGGAACTGCTCGTCACGCTGCGTCATTCACGGGCCCTCCTTCGCTCTCACAGCCACTTGACGATCCGCGGTCGGGAAGGGTTGCACGAGCGAAGATATACAGTTCCGCAAATCCGGGTGAAACAGCGGCTACTTAGCGTGCTTGCATGGCCGACATCACCTCGAGCACGCCAAAGGACCTGGTCGAAGCCGCCGGCATGCCGGTCGGCAGCGGCGTCATCAGAGCGGGGTACGACCCCCGGCTCACCAACGAGGATCTCGCCCCGCTGGAGAACCAGCACTGGGGGTCCTACAACATCTTCGCGTTCTGGATGTCCGACGTGCACAGCGTGGGCGGCTACGTGACGGCGGGCAGTCTGTTCGCCCTCGGGCTGTCCAGCTGGCAGGTGCTCGTCTCGCTGGTAGCGGGCATCACCATCGTCTACTTCTTCTGCAACCTGGTGGCGAAACCGTCGCAGGCCACCGGAGTGCCCTACCCGGTGATCAACCGGGCGGCGTTCGGGGTGCTCGGGGCGAACGTGCCGGCGATCATCCGGGGGGCGATCGCGGTCGCGTGGTACGGCATCCAGACGTACCTCGCCTCGGCGGCCCTCGATGTGGTGGTCCTGAAGATCTGGCCGGGGCTCAGCCCGTACGCAGATGTGGATCTTCATGGGTTTCTGGGGTTGCCGCTGCTCGGCTGGTGCACCTACGCGATTCTGTGGGTGCTGCAGGCGGCGGTGTTCTGGACCGGCATGGAGACCATCCGCAAGTTCATCGACTTCTGCGGCCCGGCCGTCTACGTCGTGATGTTCGTGCTCGCCGGTTACCTGATCTACAAGGCCGGCTGGGGTTCGATCAACCTGTCGCTGGGTGACGTGAAGTATCACGGCTGGGACGCCGTCCCGGTCATGCTGGGCGCGATCGCCCTGGTGGTGTCCTACTTCTCCGGGCCGATGCTCAACTTCGGCGACTTCTCCAGATACGGGCGGTCGTTCAAGGCCGTCAAGACCGGCAACCTGCTCGGGCTGCCGCTGAACTTCCTGATGTTCTCGATCCTGGTCGTGGTGACCGCCTCGCTGACGATCCCGGTCTTCGGTGAGCTGATCACCGACCCGGTCTCGACGGTGGCGCGCATCGACAGCACCTTCGCGATCGTGCTGGGCGCGCTCACCTTCACCATCGCCACGATCGGCATCAACATCGTCGCCAACTTCATCTCGCCGGCGTTCGACTTCTCCAACGTCTCCCCGCAGCGGATCAGCTGGCGGGCCGGCGGCATGATCGCGGCGGTCGGCTCGGTGCTGATCACCCCGTGGAACCTCTACAACAACCCGGACGTCATCCACTACACGCTGGAGACGCTGGGCGCGGCGATCGGCCCGCTGTTCGGGGTGCTGATCGCCGACTACTACCTGGTGCGCAAGCAGCGGGTGGACGTGGACGACATGTTCACGATGGCACCCGAGGGGCGGTACTGGTACAGCAAGGGCTACAACCCGGCGGCGATCATCGCGACCGCGACCGGCGCCGTCATCGCGGTGATCCCGGTGCTGGCCACGAACGCTCCCGGCATGCACACCACCGCCCAGTACAGCTGGTTCATCGGGATGGGCCTGGGCTTCCTGGTCTATCTCACGCTGGCCACCCGTTTCGAAGTGGCGGCGAGGAGCCGGGTCTGATGCGCATCCGGGTCGTCAACCCCAACACGACGGAGTCGATGACCGCGCTGATCGAGGCGAACGCCCGGGCCGTGACCGGTCCGGGCGTCACCCTCGACGCGGTCACGTCCACGATGGGCCCGGCGTCGATCGAGAGCCACTACGACGAGGCCCTGGCCGTTCCCGGGCTGCTCGCGGCGATCACCGCGGGCGAACGGGACGGCGCCGACGGTTACGTGGTCGCCTGCTTCGGCGATCCCGGGCTCGACGCCGCCCGCGAGCTCACCGACGCCCCGGTGATCGGCATCGCCGAGGCCGCCATGCACGCGGCCACCCTGGTCGGGCGCGGGTTCAGCGTGGTCACCACCCTGGCCCGCACCCGGGGCCGGGCCTGGGACCTCGCCGCCCGCTACACGCCGGCGGGAGCCTGCCGCGGGGTGCACGCCTGCGACATCCCGGTGCTGGCCCTGGAGAACGACCCGACCGTCCGGCGGCGGGTCGTCGACCTGGCCCGCCGGGCTCTGGCCACCGACGGCTCCGACGTGATCGTGCTGGGCTGCGCCGGGATGGCCGGGCTGTGCGCGGCGGCCACCGCCGAACTGGGGGTGCCGGTCATCGACGGGGTCGCGGCCGCGACCGTACTCGTGCAGGCGCTCCTGACCTTGAAGGTCGGCACGTCCGGCCACGGCGAGTACGCCCCGCCGCCGCCGAAGCCCTACATCGGGTTACTCGAGGTCTTCAACCGGACAAAGTGACGACACGATCCGGGCGAGGCGTCAGGATGGGGCCGTGACCGCCAAGGGATACCAGGAAGTCTTCAACCGCGACACCGCCGAGTGGCGCACGGCCGACCACGGCGACGGCGACGGCAGCCGGGTCGAGGTGGCCCTGCTGCCCGACGGCGGCTGGGCGGTGCGCGACTCCCGGGAGCCCGGCGGCCCCGTCCTGTTCTTCACCCCGGCCGAGGTGCGGGCGTTCGTGGCCGGGGTGAAGGACGGCGAGTTCGACACCTAGAGCCAGTGGTTGTCGTGCTCCAGGTAGAACTCCGTGCGCTCCTGCTCGCTCATCTCGCCGAGCCGGGCCAGCCCTTCGAAGTAGCCCTCCCGGGGCGCCCCCGGCGAGAAGTGCAGCAGCATCGACGCCGGCTCACCTGACCGGTTCTTGAAGCCGTGCACCCCGCCCGCGGGCACGTGCACCCAGTCACCGGGGGCGGCCTCGATCCACCGCTCGCCGTTGTAGATGCTCATGACCCCGGTGAGGATGTAGAACGACTCGGTGATGCTGCGGTGGAAATGCGGGTCGGGTCCGGTGACGCCGGCTTCGCACTCCCAGCGGTAGAGGCCGAACAGCCCGCCGGTGGACTCGCCGGTGGCCAGGTAGTGCACGCGTGTCCCGTTGGTGGGGTAGACCAGCTCCGGCACCGTGCCGTCCGGCCGGTAGCGCGCGCTGCTCTCCCCGTCGTCCCCGTGGTAAAGCGGTGGTGGATAGCTCATCGTCCTATTCAACGCCGGAGGCGGCACGCTCGCCGCCCCGCTCGTCGCGCCTTTTGCCCTTCTTGTAGGCAATCGGTGTTCGAGATCCGCCGACCGGGGGTAAGTCGGCGGGGACAGCAACCACCACGGGAAGGACGCGAGATGCCCGAGCCCGACCGCTACCCGCCGCTCGACCCCGGAGCGCCGATTCCGGACGACCCGGGTGAACTCTCCCCGGACACACCCGACACGCTGCCGCCCGCCCCGGTCGAACCGGCCCCGCCGACGCAGCCGCAACCGGCCGTCATCCCCGACCCGGGTGGCGTCCCCGAACCGGCCTAATCCTCGTCGAACAGGCCCGTGTCGTGCGGCAGGGCGCCGATCGCCGCCTGCAGCCGATGATGATGCTCGGCGAAGACGGCGGTCAGCGCCGCCGCGTCGCGCGCCCGGAACGCGGCCAGCATGCCGGCGTGATCGGCGTGCAGCAGCGCCCGGTCGGCGCTGTCCAGATGGGTCATCGGCTGCAGCGGCTCGGTCATGTTCCAGGCCGTGTCGAGCATGTGCAGGAGCCGCCGCATCCGGCACGGGCGCAACAGCGCCAGGTGGAAGCGGCGGCTCTCCCGGTGGTAGAGCCGCCCGTCGAAGGCGACCACGGCCGCGTCGAGCGCCCCGTGCGCGGCCAGCGCCTGCCGGTCGTCGTCCTCGGTGGCCAGCTCGACCGCGGCCCGCAACGCCGCCGTCTCCAGAGCCTCCCGCACCAGGTAGATCTCGGTGAACTCGCCGGCGGTCATGGTCGCCACCCGGTAGCCGCCGTTCGGCCTGTGGTCGACCAGCCCCTCCCCGATGAGCGTCATCAACGCCTCGCGCACCGGGATGCGACTCACCCCGAACGCGGCCGCGACCGCGTCGACCGGGATCGCCGACCCCGGCGGCACCTCCCCGTCGAGGATGATGCCGCGCAACTCGCCGAGGACCCCGCCGAGCGGCCTCCCGCCCAGCCGCGAGATCAATATCGACCGGCGGCGCGGACCCTGCATGCCGAGACCCTAGAACCCCCGCGTTACAGGGCCGCTACGACGACCACCTGACTGTGTGTCCCGCATCACTCCCCGATCCGACTAGGCTCGGCGTGGTGAACATGCGACACGATCCGCACTGGGGCCAGCCCACGCCACCGGTCCCGCCCGGCACGGCCGGCATGCCCGGATGGCTCGAGGAACGCCTCTTCGACCAGCGGATCGTCATGATTCGCGGCCAGCTCACCCCCGAGGCCGCCACCAGCATCTCGGCCGCCCTGCTCACCCTGGACGCGGCCGGGCCCGCCCCGGTGCAGCTGCACGTGGCCAGCGACGGCGGCGAGCTGAGCGCTGCCCTCACCGTGATCGACGTGCTCGACACCATGAACGCGCCGGTGCACGCCCTCGTCACGTCGCAGGCGTCGGGCGCCGTGGTGGCGGTGCTCGCGGCGGCCGGCCGGCGCTCCGCCTACCGGCACGCCCGGTTCAAGCTGTCCGAGCCGCGCGCGGCCGGCGTGACCGGCACCGCCGACGAGGTGACCCGGGCCGCCGGCCAGCACCTGCGCGAGCTCGAGGAGATCGTGCTGCGCCTGGCCGAGGTGACCGGCCAGTCCCGCAGCCGGATCGAGGACGACCTGTCGGCGGGACGCGTGCTCAGCGCCGAGGAGGCGGTCGCCTACGGCCTGCTCGACGAGATCATGAAAAACGGCTCCCGGGGCTGACCCCGGGAGCCGTTCGACAAGCCAGGTGTTACTGCGCGACCTTGACACCCATCGAACGGGCGGTGCCGGCGACGATCTGCATCGCCGCGTCGACGTCGTTCGCGTTGAGGTCGGGGAGCTTGCGCTCGGCGATCTCCTTGATCTGGGTGGCGCTCAGCGTGCCGACCGTCTGGGTCAGCGGGTTGGAAGCGCCCGACTGGATGCCCAGAGCCTTGCGGATCAGGAAGCTGGTCGGCGGCGTCTTGTAGGCCAGCGTGTGGCTGCGGTCCTCGTAGACGGACACGACGACCGGGATGATCTCGCCCCGGTTCTTCGAGGTGGCCTCGTCGTACTCCACCTTCACGGCACGCATGTTGGCCCCGGTCGGACCGAGCATCTTGCCGAGGTCGACCATCGCGGCGTTACCCGCCTCAAGCGCGAGGGTTACCTCATGGGTCTTTTTCTTGGGCGGCATTGCGTAGGGCTCCTTAGGGTGAGCTGCACAAGCCGATCGCAGCTCGCCAGCATCATCAACACACGACTAACCCGGGGATTCTAATACAGCCCCCGGGAGCACGCCAAAAGTGTAACGCCCGGGCTCAGTACTTATCGCACTGGCACCGCGTCATCAGCGACCGGACCGCCGCGACGTATTCCGGATTGGGAAGTTCCTTGCCCGACGCCGCCGCCTCGATCCCGCCCTGGCCCGCGTTGTAGCCGGAGATCACGACGTTGAGCAGGCACCACGACGAGTGGGTCTTGCACTTGGCCGCACTCAGGTTGTAGCTCCCGCCGAAGTAGCGGTCCCCCACCCACTTCGTCATCCACGCCAGGTAGTTGGCCCCCGCGTCCGCGTTGTCCTGGTATCTCGACGCGTCGTAGGTGAGCCCGAAACGCCCGTTGATCATGTCGACCGTGTTCGGCATGACCTGCATGACCCCGGCGCCGCCGTCACAGTTGTGGATGTTCGACTGCCAGCCGCTCTCCTGCCACGCCACCGCCTTGACGAGGGGGTAGTTGAGCTTGAGCTGGGGCGCCTCGGTGCGCCAGTAGACCCGCCCCGAGGCCGCCTTCAGCGCCGCCTTCACCTTGCTCTTCGACACCGCTTTGGTCTTGTCGTAGTGCGCGCACTCCGGTAGCTGGCTCCAGAAAGCGGGCTGGGTCGGCTCGGCACTCTTCGGCTTCTTGGCCGGCGGAGCGGGCGCGGACGTCGTGGGCTCGGCCGACGGCGACTCGGTGACCAGGTCGAACGTCGGCTCCGCCGAGGGCGGCGCGGCGACCGCGACCGGTTTGTCGGAGTTGTCACGACCGGTCAGCCCGCAGCCACCGGCCACGATCAGCGCCACGACCGCCGCCAGAACCTTCAACCGATGAGCCATCGACGAAACCCCTCCCCCTGAGCTGTCGAGCGGGAACGCTAACAGTTGACGCCCGGCAGCCGCTGCCCCGGCAAGCGGACAAAAAAGACGAGATCCCCGGTCACACCCCGGACCCGGTCCAGCAACCAAGACCGGTGACAATAGGTGTATGCAGACCCGCACCGACCTACGCAACGTCGCCATCATCGCTCACGTCGACCATGGCAAAACCACACTGGTCGACGCCATGCTGCGCCAGGGGAGCCAGTCCCACGCGCGGGGCGAGATGGCCGACCGCGCCATGGACTCCATGGACCTGGAGCGGGAAAAGGGCATCACCATTCTCGCCAAGAACACGGCGATCAGCTACCAGCCCGCCGAAGGCGACCCGGTCACCATCAACATCATCGACACGCCCGGCCACGCCGACTTCGGTGGTGAGGTCGAGCGCGGCCTCACCATGGTCGACGGCGTCGCCCTGCTGGTCGACGCCTCCGAGGGCCCGCTGCCGCAGACCCGGTTCGTGCTCCGCAAGGCGCTCGCCGCCAAACTCCCGATCATCCTGATCATCAACAAGGTCGACCGGCCGGACGCCCGGATCAAGGAGGTCGTCGACGAGACCTACGAGCTCTTCCTCGACCTCGACGCCGACGAGCACCAGATCGAGTTCCCGATCGTCTACGCCTGTGCCCGCGACGGCATCGCCTCCCTGACCCAGCCCAAGGACGGCACCGTCCCCGAGGACAGCACCGACCTCGAGGTGCTGTTCAACACCATCCTCGAGACCATCCCGGCGCCGACCTACACCGAGGGCGCGCCGTTGCAGGCGCACGTCGTCAACCTCGACTCGTCGAACTTCCTCGGCCGGCTCGCGCTGTGCCGGGTCCACGAGGGCACCATCCGCAAGGGCCAGACCGTGGCCTGGTGCAAGACCGACGGCACGATCAGCAACGTCCGGATCTCCGAACTGCTGATCACCGAGGGCCTCGACCGCAAGCCGGCCGAGAGCGCCGGCCCCGGCGACATCATGGCCATCGCGGGAATCGCCGACATCATGATCGGCGAGACCCTCGCCGACGCGGAGAACCCGATCCCGCTGCCGCTGATCACCGTCGACGAGCCGGCCATCTCGATGGTCCTCGGCACCAACACCTCGCCGCTGGTCGGCAAGGTCAAGGGGGCCAAGGTCACGGCCCGGATGGTCAAGGACCGTCTCGACCGCGAGCTCATCGGTAACGTCTCGCTGCGGGTCCTGCCGACCGAGCGCCCCGACGCCTGGGAGGTGCAGGGCCGAGGTGAACTCGCCCTGGCCATCCTGGTCGAGCAGATGCGCCGCGAGTCCTACGAGCTCACCGTCGGCAAGCCCCAGGTGGTCACCAAGACCATCGACGGCAAGGTCCACGAGCCGGTCGAGCGACTGACCATCGACGCCCCCGACGAATACATGGGCGCCATCACCACCCTGCTGTCCACCCGCAAGGGCCGGATGGAGGAGCTGATCAACCACGGCACCGGCTGGCTGCGGATGGAATGGCTGGTCCCGGCGCGCGGCCTGATCGGCTTCCGCACCGAGTTCCTCACCGAGACCCGCGGCACCGGCATCATGCACCACCTGTTCGAGGACTACGAGCCGTGGTTCGGCGAGCTACGCACCCGTAACAACGGCTCTCTCGTGGCCGACCGAGCCGGGGTGGTCACCCCGTTCGCGATGATCAACATCCAGGAACGCGGTCAGCTGTTCGTCGAGGCGACCACCGAGGTCTACGAAGGCATGATCGTCGGCGAGAACTCTCGCGAGGACGACATGGACGTCAACATCACCAAGGAGAAGAAGCTCACCAACATGCGCGCGGCGAGCGCCGACAACACCGAGAAGGTGATCCCGCCGCGCAAGCTGTCCCTGGAGCAGGCCCTCGAATTCTGCCGCGAGGACGAGTGCGTCGAGGTCACCCCGGCCGCCGTCCGCATCCGCAAGGTCATCCTCGACCAGCAGACCCGCGGCCGCCAGGCGGCACGTCGCAAACACCAGCAGTAAGAACCGGACAGATACGCCCGGCGGGGTTCCCGACCGCACCAGCGCGGAACCCCGCCTCCGGCGGCTGCCGCCCGCAATCAGCCCGATGGGCCCGGCTTCTGCCGCGCCCATCGGGCTGTGCGTTTCTCAAGACCTTTCCCCGACCGCGTTCGGGGTCTCCGCCGGCCTTGCGCGCCCCATCCGGCTGGCATCCCGGCCCGGTGTGGTTCGCGGCTCTCGTTCGGCTTGCGGCTTTCGCGTGGTTTGCGACGCTACGGATGCTGGGCCGGCTGCGGGTCCCGCTTCTTGTCGCGAGCCGACTTGGCCAGGCTGGCGACCGTGGCGATGCCCAGCGTGCCGATGATCACGAGCAGGGACAGCCAGATCGGGATCTCCGGCGCCCAGTGGACGCCGTCGCCGCCGTTGATGAACGACAGGCTGTTGGTGTGCAGCGCCTCGAGGAACAGCTTCACGCCGATGAACGCGAGCACGGCGGCCAGTCCGTAGTTGAGGTAGACGAGGCGTTCCAGCAGGCCGCCCAGCAGGAAGTAGAGCTGCCGCAGGCCCATCAGGGCGAAGATGTTCGCCGTGAAGACCAGGTAGGGCTCCTTGGTGATGCCGAAGATCGCCGGGATGGAGTCCAGCGCGAACAGCAGGTCCGTGGTGCCGATCGCGATCGTGACGATCAGCAGGGGCGTGAACAGCCGCTTCCCGGTCTGCGTCAGCACCGTCATGCGCCCGTCACCGAACGACGAAGACACCGGCAGCAGCTTCTTCGACCACCGGATGAGGATGTTCTCCTTGAAGTCGTCCTCGTCGTTCTGGCCCTCCTTCAGCAGGTTGATCGCCGTGTAGACGAGGAACGCGCCGAAGATGTAGAAGACCCACGAGAACTGGGAGATCAGGGCGGCACCGGCGGCGATGAACAGGCCGCGCATGAGCAGCGCCAGCACGATGCCGATGAGCAGCACCTTCTGCTGGAACTGCCGGGGCACGGCGAACCGCCCCATGATGATGACGAAGACGAAGAGGTTGTCGACGCTCAACGAGTATTCGGTCAGCCAGCCGGTGTAGAACTCGCCGGCGTACCGTCCGCCCGCGGTGATCCAGACACCCACACCGAACGCGACCGCGAGCCCGACGTACAGGGCGACCCACCGGCTGGATTCCTTCACCGAGGGCTCGTGCGGTCGCCGGCCGATGATCAGAAGATCGACGGCGAGAACGGCGACGAGGGCGACGAGTGTGGCAATCCACACCCAAGCAGACACAGACAACGCGGACCTCCGGCAGACACGATCAGGCGCTGCGGCCACCCGGGATCGAGTGAGCGCAGCGACGTGCACTGTCGGAGGTCTCTTCCGCCGCTTGTGGCGACCACCGGCCCCGGGCCGAACCCGCCGAGGCGGGGCCTTCCGTGCTGACGAGACCGATGCGAGGGAATACTCCCCTCCTACGGCAGCCATTCTGTCTCATGACGGGACCGAACGGCAGGGCGCCCCGGCAAACCGTGTTCGGTCTCTCCCCCGAACCGCCCGTACCGGACACGTCCATGGGCCAAGCGTAACGCCTGCCGGTCGACACATGGCTATACAGCAAGGGTTGTTAAGCCTGATCAGCCTGTGACCAGACGTGCCACTTCCACGGCTTCCTAGGAGGCTAGCCCAGCCCCCTCAGCCTCCGGCGCGCCGGCTCTGGTCCGGGGCATGACCTTACAAACAGCGAGCCTGCGGACACGTTGAGCGCTCTCGGCTTCGAGTCGTCCTCGTCGCTGACGACGCTCCCCTCCTGCCGCGGCGAGCCGTTCTCCGCCCACCCAGGGCCAGCAAAGTGGGCCCCAGCGGGTCCGCTATGCGACACCGAAGAAGCAACTCGACCGCCCGGGAATGCCGCCACCGCCCTGCCATCCGACCAGACCAGCCCGATCAAGCTGCCCAGCAACGCCGAGCCGCGGCTCACCCCATGACCGAAGCGGCCACCCGTCTCATCCGGGCCGACCCGGGCCGACCCAAGCCGATCAACGCCGCCGAGCCGCCGAGCCGCCGAGCCGCCGAGCCGCCGAGCCGCCGAGCCGATTGTCGGAAAACAACCGAGCGCGGCGTTGGCGCGGGCGTTGACCCGGCCGGCCCTAACCGATCACTACCGCAGGCCGCCGCCCAGCCGCTCGGCACCGTCAAAAGCTGCCCAGCTCGACCCCCACCCCCTCACCCGGGCCGTAGCTGGACCGGCCGGCCGGCTGGGTGGAGGGGCAAGGGCTGATTGGGGGCCAAGCCGGGTGGGGGGCCAAGCCGGGTAGGGGCGAGCCGGGTAGGGGCGAGCCGGGTAGGGGCGAGCCCCTGTCGGGCCGGCGGGAGCCCGCCCGACGGGAGCCCCGGCGGAGTCCACCCGGCGGCCGGGTGGGGCCGGCGCGCGAGGTTGCGGACCGTTATTTCACTCCGGCCATGTCCATGCCGCGCAGTTCCTTCTTGAGCTCGGACATCTCGTCGCGGATGCGGGCGGCCAGCTCGAACTGCAGCTCGCGGGCGGCGGCCAGCATCTGGTCGCTGAGGTCCTGGATGAGCTGGGCCAGTTCGGCGCGGGCCATGCCTTCGCGGGCCGGGGCGTTGGAGGCGCGGGCCTTCGACCTGGTCTCGGGCACGGGGGCCTTGCCGCGGGAGATCTGCCGGCCGCCGCCGCCGACCATCGGGCCGACGGTGGCCTCGGTGTCCTCGGCCTCACGGTAGATGTCGTCGAGGATGTCGTGGATCTTCTTGCGCAGGGCCTGCGGGGTGATGCCGTTGGCCTCGTTGTGGGCGACCTGCTTGGCCCGGCGCCGGTCGGTCTCGTCGATCGCGTCGCGCATCGACGGGGTGATCTTGTCGGCGTACATGTGGACCTCGCCGGACACGTTTCGCGCCGCGCGGCCGATGGTCTGGATGAGCGACCGGCCGCTGCGCAGGAAGCCCTCCTTGTCGGCGTCGAGGATGGCGACCAGCGACACCTCGGGCAGGTCGAGGCCCTCCCGCAACAGGTTGATGCCGACCAGTACGTCGTAATCGCCCTTGCGCAGTTCCTTCAACAACTCGACCCGGCGCAGGGTGTCCACCTCGGAGTGCAGATAGCGCACCCGGATGCCGTTCTCCAGGAGGTAGTCGGTGAGGTCCTCGGACATCTTCTTGGTGAGCGTCGTGACCAGCACCCGCTCGTCGCGCTCGGTGCGCAACCGGATCTCGTGCATGAGGTCGTCGATCTGGCCCTTGGTCGGCTTGACCACCACCTCGGGGTCGATCAGACCGGTGGGCCGGATCACCTGCTCGACGAACTCGCCCTGGGCCTGCTGCATCTCCCACGGGCCGGGGGTCGCCGACAGGAACACCATCTGGCCGACCCGCTCGAGGAACTCGTCGAAGCGCAGCGGCCGGTTGTCGGCGGCGCTGGGCAGCCGGAAGCCGTGCTCGATGAGGATGCGCTTGCGGGAGGCATCCCCCTCGTACATCCCGCCGATCTGCGGGATCGTCACGTGCGACTCGTCGATGACGGTGATGAAGTCGTCGGGGAAATAGTCGAGCAGGGTGTACGACGGTTCGCCGGGCGAGCGGCCGTCCATGTGCATCGAATAGTTCTCGATGCCGTTGCAGAAGCCGACCTGACGCATCATCTCGATGTCATAGGTCGTGCGCATGCGCAGCCGCTGCGCCTCGAGCAGCTTGCCCTGCCGGTCGAGTTCGGCGAGCCGCTCCTCCAGCTCGGCCTCGATGCCCCGGATCGCCCGTTCCATGCGCTCGGCGCCGGCCACGTAGTGCGTCGCCGGGAAGATGATCAGCTCGTCGACCTCGCGGACCACGTCACCGGTGAGCGGGTGGAGGTAGTAGAGCTTCTCGATCTCGTCGCCGAACAGCTCGACCCGGATGGCCAGCTCCTCGTACGCCGGGATGATCTCCAGGGTGTCTCCCCGGACCCGGAACGTGCCGCGCTGGAAGGCCATGTCGTTGCGGGCGTACTGGATGTCGACCAGGCGGCGCAGCAGCTTGTCGCGGTCGGTCTCCTCGCCGACCTTGAGCTTGACCGCGGTCTCCACGTATTCCTGCGGGGTGCCCAGGCCGTAGATCGCGCTCACCGTGGCCACCACGACCACGTCACGGCGGGTCAGCAGCGACATGGTCGCCGAGTGCCGCAGCCGCTCGACCTCCTCGTTGACCGACGAGTCCTTCTCGATGTAGGTGTCGGACTGCGCGATGTAGGCCTCTGGCTGGTAATAGTCGTAGTAGCTGACGAAGTATTCGACCGCGTTGTTGGGCAGCAGCTCACGGAACTCCTTGGCGAGCTGCGCGCACAGGGTCTTGTTGGGGGCGAGCACGAGCGCGGGCCGCTGCAGCCGCTCGATCAGCCACGCGGTGGTCGCACTCTTGCCGGTGCCGGTCGCGCCGAGCAGCACCGTGTGGCGGTCGCCCTGGCGCACCCGGCGCTCCAGCTGATCGATGGCCGCGGGCTGGTCACCGGCGGGCTGAAACTCGCTGATGACCTCGAAACGGTTCTCCAGCAGGGGGATGTCGAACGCCATGGGGACAACCGTACGTCGGGGGTATGACAAGTTCTGGCCGACGCCGTGCGCAGGGTGCACATTCGGCTGCGACGAACGCCATTGGCAGCGCTTGCACGCCTCGCCTAGCCTGTTCGGGTAGGCCGCTCGCGGCGGCCGACCGGCTCGATGACAGGCCACCAAAACGGCTTGTCCGGCCGGCCCACGGTCGATGCGCCCCGGCATTCCGGCGCGCGCACCCGTGGTGGTCGCGCATTGCGCTGACCAGCCGCCGCGAGCGCCCTTCCAACGGCGGCAGGACCGGCAGAACGAGCACGGAGCTACGGGGTGGGCCGCCACCCGGTGGCCTCGGCCCAGTCGTCGGCGGCTTGCGCCTCCTCGTCGAACCACGGCTCCTTGGCTTCGCCGTAAGCGATGCGGTCACTGTGCGACGCCGCCCAGCACGCCTTGGCCGCCGCGTAGGCCTCGCGGGCCGCCGGCACGGCGCGCAGGTGGTCGCGCATCAGCAGGGCGAACCGCCAGCCCGGCGACCCCGCCACCCGTACGTGCAGGTGGACCGGCCGGCCGGGGTCGGCGGTGCCGTGCATCCGTTTGGGCCAGGTGCGGCCGGGCAGGCCGCGGGCGTTGTCGGTCCAGTCGCCGGGGCGGCGGGGGAAACCGGCCTGGGTGAGCCGGTCGGCGAGCGCGTCGGCCTCGTCGAGGGTGGGTACCGCCAGCATGAGATCGATGATGTCCTTGGCCGGCAGCCCGGGGACCGCGGTCGAGCCGATGTGCGTCACCGGTGCTCCGTCGCCGAGCGCGTGCCGGATGCGGGCGATCAGCCGGGCGGCCTGGGCCGGCCAGGCCGGGTCGGGCTCGACGACGCGCAGCTCGGGGCCGAGGCGGGCGGCGGTGCCGTGCCGCAGATGCTCCTCGAACGGGCGCAGCCGGTCGCGGACCAGCGCGTCGACCCGCACGTGCAGGTCGTCGAGGGTCCCGTCGTTGACCAGTAGCACGTCGGCGGCGGCCCGGCGCTGCTCGTCGCCGGCCTGGGCGGAGATGCGCGCGACGGCCTGCTCGGCGGTCATCCCCCGGGTCTCGACCAGGCGGCGGATGCGCACGTCACGGTCGGTCTCGACGACGATGACGAGGTGGAACGACGACGCCTGACCGGTCTCCACGAGCAGGGGGATGTCGTTGACGACGACGGCGTCGAGCGGGGCGGCGTGGGCCAGCTCCACGGCCCGGGTGCGTACCCGGGGATGAATGATCTTCTCGAGCCGGCGGCGGGCCTCGTCGTCGCCGAAGATCTTCGCCCCCAGCGCCGGCCGGTCGAGCGCGCCCTCGGCGGTGAGCACCCCGGGGCCGAAGGCGTCGACGACGGCCGCGAGCCCGGCCGTGCCCGGTTCCACCACCTCGCGGGCCAGCACGTCGGAGTCGATGAGCACGGCGCCGTTGTCCACGAGGCGTTTCGCGACCGCGCTCTTGCCCGCGCCGATCCCGCCGGTAAGTCCCACCCTCAGCACGGGATCAGGATATGGCGAAAGGGCCGCCCCGACCGAAGTCGGGACGGCCCTTTCGCGGAAAGGCTAGTGCCTCAGTTCTTGCCGCCGGCGAGCTTCTCGCGCAGAGCGGCGAGGGCCTCGTCGGTGGCCAGGGTGCCGGCCGGCTCCTCGGCGGCGCGCGCCGGGGCCGGCGAGCTCGACGAGGAGGTGGTGCCGGTGGGCGCACCGGCCGCCGCGGGCGGGGCCGGGTTGAGCGCGGCCTCGGCGTCGGCCTCGCGGGACAGCTGCACCTGCTTGGTGTGGGCCTCCCAGCGCTCGCGGGCGTCGGCGTACTGCTTCTCCCACGTCTCGCGCTGCTTGTCGAAGCCCTCGAGCCACTCGCCCGTCTCCGGGTCGAAGCCCTCCGGGTAGATGTAGTTGCCCTCGTTGTCGTACGTGGCGGCCATGCCGTACAGCGTCGGGTCGAAGTGCTCCTCGCCCTCGACGAAGTTCTCGTTGGCCTGCTTGAGCGACAGCGAGATGCGACGACGCTCGAGGTCGATGTCGATGACCTTGACCAGGACGTCGGAACCCACCTGGACGACCTGCTCGGGCAGCTCGACGTGCCGCTCGGCCAGCTCGGAGATGTGCACCAGGCCCTCGATGCCGTCGTCGACGCGGACGAACGCACCGAACGGGACCAGCTTGGTGACCTTGCCCGGCACGATCTGGTTGATCGCGTGGGTGCGGGCGAACTGACGCCACGGGTCTTCCTGGGTCGCCTTCAGCGACAGCGAGACGCGCTCGCGGTCCAGGTCGACGTCGAGAACCTCGACCTCGACCTCCTGGCCGACCTCGACAACCTCGGACGGGTGGTCGATGTGCTTCCAGGAGAGCTCGGAGACGTGCACCAGACCGTCGACGCCGCCGAGGTCGACGAACGCGCCGAAGTTGACGATCGAGGACACGACGCCCTTGCGGACCTGGCCCTTCTGCAGCTTGTTGAGGAACTCGGTGCGAACCTCGGACTGCGTCTGCTCCAGCCAGGCACGGCGGGACAGGACCACGTTGTTGCGGTTCTTGTCCAGCTCGATGATCTTGGCCTCGAGCTCACGGCCCACGTAGGGCTGGAGGTCGCGCACGCGACGCATCTCGACCAGCGAGGCCGGGAGGAAGCCGCGGAGACCGATATCGAGGATGAGGCCACCCTTGACGACCTCGATGACGGAGCCGCGAACGACGCCGTCGTCCTCCTTGATCTTCTCGATCGTGCCCCAGGCGCGCTCGTACTGCGCGCGCTTCTTGGACAGGATCAGGCGGCCTTCCTTGTCCTCCTTGGTGAGAACAAGAGCCTCGATGTGGTCACCGACCGACACCACTTCCGCGGGGTCCACGTCATGCTTGATCGACAACTCACGCGAGGGGATCACGCCCTCGGTTTTGTAGCCGATGTCGAGCAGGACCTCGTCCCGATCGACCTTGACGACGGTGCCTTCGACAATGTCGCCGTCGTTGAAGTACTTGATGGTCTCGTCGATGGCGGCGAGGAACGCTTCCTCGGACCCGAGATCGTCGACGGTGACCTTGTTGGCGCTCGAGGTGGCCTCGATGCTGCTCGTCATGTGGACAGTTGCTCCGAACGGATGGTGTCGTGGTGTCTCTCGCGTCCCGCGGAACTGCCGGCGGGCACGACACAAACCGAATTAGTCGATCATGTCGCGACCGACGACCACGGAGCCTGCTCCCTGCCGAGGCACACGATCCGCGAGCGCATCGACTAGCTTACCGTGCGCATTACCACAGGTTGCAAGCCCTCCTGACGACGGCGGCACATTGTTCGGGGGAAACCTCGTAGCATGCCCGTTATGTGCCGAATCGGGACGGCGCCACGCGCTGCCGTACCGTTGCGGCGTGATCGAGACCCCACCCCCGAACCGCCGCGAGATCACCGACGACGAGAGCCGGGTCGCCAGCCGCTCGTGGTGGGATCTGGACGCCGACGAATACCAGTCCGAGCACGGCCGCTTCCTGGGCGATCTCGACTTCGTGTGGTGCCCGGAGGGCCTGCGGGAGGCGGACGCGGGGCTGTTGGGCGAGGTCAAGGGCAAGCGGGTGCTGGAGCTGGGGGCCGGCGCCGCGGCCGGCGCGCGGTGGCTCGACGCGCAGGGCGCGGACGTCGTCGCGATGGATCTCTCGGCGGGCATGTTGCGGCACGCGCGGGCCGGGGCCGAGCGATCAGGTGTACGGGTACCGCTGCTGCAAGCCGACGCGCTGGCCCTGCCGTTCGCGGACAGCGTATTCGACATCGTGTGCACCGCCTTCGGGGCGATCCCGTTCGTGGCCGACTCCGGCGCCGCGATGCGGGAGGTGGCCCGTGTCCTGCGTCCGGGGGGTACCTGGGCCTTCTCCATCACCCACCCGATGCGCTGGATCTTCTGGGACGAACCCGACGAGACCGGTCTGATCGCCCGGAACTCGTACTTCGACCGGACCCCGTACGTGGAGATCGGCGACGACGGCGTGCCCACCTACGTCGAGCAGCACCGCACCCTCGGCGATCGGATCCGCGAGCTGGTGGCGGCCGGTTTCGTGCTGCGCGACCTGGTCGAGCCCGAGTGGCCGGCGGACCACGACCAGGTCTGGGGCCAGTGGAGCCCGCTGCGGGGCCGGCTCTTCCCCGGCACCGCCATCTTCGTCGCCGACCTGCCCGCGCCGCCGCCCGCCGCCACGCGGCACTGACCGGCCATCGCCTCGCGGCACCGGCAGGCCATCGCCTCGCGGCACCGGCCGGCCGGGGTCAGATGAACGTGCCGGCGTCCAGCAGGGCGGCCAGCACGGTCAGGCCGGCCGGGATCAGCCGGTAGTAGACCCAGGTGCCGCGCCGGTCGCTGTCGACCAGCCCGGCCTCGCGCAGCACCCGCAGGTGATGCGAGATCGTCGGGCCGGTGAGATGGAACTCGCCGGTCAGGTCGCAGACGCACACCTCGCCGCCGCCCGCCGAGGCGATCATGGAGAGCAGCCGCAGCCGCACCGGGTCACCGAGCGCCTTGAACATCGGAGCGAACCGGCTCGCCTGCGTTGCATTCATCGGAGCGTGCGCCAGCGGCGCACCCTCGGCCGCCATCGCGGTCTCGTCGATCGATTCGCTCAACATCCTCTGTCCCCGTCCACGACCCCACCACTGGCCAGCAGCCGCCGCGCCGAACATTACCGCCCCGCGCCATTGATCGTCACCGCCTGTCCTACGGCTTGTCGGTGCGATCCGGCAATGGTGCGGCGGCAACACTCAGGACTTTGTCCGCTGCCGTACAGCCGCCGTCGAGCTACGGCACGGTCGTGGCGGTCCGGACCACCTCCGGTTGCCGGGTCACCTGGACCACGTGGGCGATCGCCCGCGCGACCCGATCCCGCCGGCTCGCCGCCCGGATGCGTCTGTGCAGCTCGACCCAGAGCTCCGGAGCCCCGGCGCCGAGCGCGGCCGCCAGCCAGCCGTGGGACAGCGCGCCACCCAGCGCGGCTCCCCCGGTCACCAGGCCGGTACGCAGGAAGCCGCCCTCCGTCTCGATCGTCACCACGCCCGCGAGGGCCGACGCGACCAGCCGGATGTGCCGTTCGAGCGGCCGCAGGTGATTCCCGTCCAGGCCGCCCGGCACCGCCCGCAACTCGGCCGAGCCGCGCTGGAAGTCGGCCGTGCCGCGCAGCTCCAGCAGCACCCGGAACGCGTCCTCGATCCGCTCGCGCATCGCGCCGAAGGTGGCCAGGACGTCGGCCGGGGGCGCGTCCGCACCGTTGCGCACGACCAGGTCGAAGGTCGGCGGCAGGCCGGGCTCGGCGCCGGGCCCGGGCTCGCCCCGGCCGACCCGGTAGAAGGCCAGCGCGACCTCCTGGGCGAGGGTGGCCCGGGCCAGCGCGTCTGCCCCGCCGGCCGAGGCCACGCTCGTCGAGAAGGCGCTGGACGCGACCCCGGCCGAGCCCGCCAGCCGGGCGTTGTAGAGGGTGTCGACGCACTCCCGCACCATCCGCAGGGTGTCCGGGCCGCCCACGATCACCTCGGCCGGGCGGCCGTCCGGGTCACCCGGCCACGGATGGCCGCTGTGCACGTGGCTGCGCACCCGGAAGACGTCCGGGGCGCCCGACCGCACCAGGGCGCTCACCGCGTCGATGAGGTCCGGGAAGCCGTCCCGCCGATCGAGGCCGGTGGCCGACAGCACCCGCCGGACGGCCGACGCGGGATCGGCCAGTGCGGGCATGGCGGTCTCGAGCGAGGGGAAGTCGTCGGCCGCGGCGTCGGCGCTCCGGCTGCCGGCCAGCTCGGTCCAGACCCGGCGGAACGGCGTCCGGATCTCCGGCGGCGCGAGCCCGATCATCGGTTCGCTGTCGCCGGCCAGCAGTCGCCGCGCCGCGCCGGCCGCCGCGCCGCTGCCCGCCCGGTCGGCGCCGTAGTCGAGCAGCGAACTGACGAACCCGCCGTCCCGGGTGTCCATCCGCGTCAGCATCGCCGCCGTGGCGTGCCGGTAGCTGGGCTGGCGGTACAGGTGCAGCCGGATCGGCAGGGCCACCACGCCGGGCTTGCGGCGGAACAGGTCGTCGCGGGCGGCGACGAGGACGTCGGCCACCTTCAGGAAGGCGAGCGAGTCGAACGCGTACGACTGGGGTACGACGATGTCGCGGCCGAGCGCCAGGGTCACGAGCACGTCGGCGAACGCCTGCAGGGACTCCTCCTGCCGGACGAACGGGCCGGTGGCGTCGCGCCCGGTCCGGATGGAGTCGAACGACTCGATGAACTGACCATCATTTACCGACAATGTGGACAACCTCGATCTTCGCGGCCGGGCCTTGGCCTCGACAGTAGGCAACGCGATCTACGAAGGAGTGATGGGTGGACGACGACTTCCGGCGGAGCCGCTACGCGGAGCTGCTCGACACCCGGCCCGAGTGGTTCACCAATCCGCCCGGCGCCCCGTTCGAGATCCTCACCGACCCCGGCGAGATCGCCGAGGCCGAGGCGGTCGTGGCGGCCCGGCTGGCGCGCGCGGGCCGGCCCGCGTCCGAGGCCGCGACCGGCGTGGTCTATGCCGACCAGTACGGCATGGTGGTGCGCGACGCCGTGCGGGCGGGCGGGGACTACGGCACCTATCGCCGCTACGTCGCGCCGGACGACACGCCCGGCGTCGTGGTCCTCCCCCGGTTCGGCGGTGACGTGGTCCTGCTGCGTCACTTCCGGCACAGCACCCGCGACTGGCACCTGGAGCTCCCGCGCGGCGACGGCACCCCCGGCGCCGATCCGGCCGACGACGCCCGCCGCGAACTACGTGAGGAGATCGGCGCCGACGCCGCGACCCTGCGGGACCTGGGCGCCGTGCACGCCGACACCGGCCTCTGCGGCACGCCGGTGCGCCTCTTCCACGCCGAGCTGGCCGGGCCACCGGTCGTCGCGGACGCCGGCGAGGGCATCGCGGCGGTCGAGCTGGTGACCCCGGCGGTGTTCGCCGGCCTGATCGCCGACGAGACGATCACCGACGGGTTCACCATCAACGCCTATGCCCGCGCGGCGTTGCGCGGCCTGCTCAGCTGATCAGTGGTCGGCGCCGTTCCAGTCGCGGCCCGCGCCGACCGAGACCTCGAGCGGGACGGACAGCGGGTAGGCGCCGCCCATCTCCCGGCGGACCAGCTCCTCGAGGGTCTCGCGCTCGCCCGGTGCCACGTCGAACACGAGCTCGTCGTGCACCTGCAGGAGCATGCGTGACCGCAGCCCGGCGTCTTCGATCGCTTTCTCCACGCGGAGCATGGCGACCTTGATGATGTCGGCGGCCGACCCCTGGATGGGGGCGTTGAGCGCCATCCGCTCGGCCATCTCGCGCCGCTGGCGGTTGTCGCTGGACAGGTCGGGAAGGTAGCGCCGGCGGCCGAGGATGGTGGCCGTGTAGCCGTCCTGGACGGCCCGTTTCACGACCGCCTGAAGGTAGTCACGGACGCCGCCGAAGCGCTCGAAGTATTCGTCCATCAGGGCACGCGCCTCGTCGACCGCGATGGTGAGCTGATTGGACAGGCCGAACGCCGACAGACCGTACGCCAAGCCGTAGTTCATCGCCTTGATCTTGCGGCGCTGGTCGGGGACGACCTCCTCGACGGGCACGTGGAAGACCGACGACGCGGTGGCCGCGTGGAAGTCGAACGCCGAGTTGAACGCCGCGATCAGCGCCTCGTCACCGGAGAGGTGCGCCATGATGCGCATCTCGATCTGGCTGTAGTCGGCGGTCAGCAACTGCTCGAGGCCCGCGCCGACGACGAACGCGCGGCGGATGCGCCGGCCCTCCTCGGTGCGGATCGGGATGTTCTGCAGGTTGGGGTCGGTCGACGAGAGCCGGCCGGTGGCGGCCACCGTCTGGTTGAACGTGGTGTGGATGCGGCCGTCGTCGGAGACCGACTTGAGCAGGCCGTCGACCGTGGACTTCAGCTTGGCGACGTCGCGGTGGCGCAGCAGGTGGGCCAGCAGCGGGTCGCCGGTCTGGGCGAACAGGCTCTGCAGCGCGTCGGCGTCGGTGGTGTAGCCCGACTTGATCTTCTTGGTCTTGGGCAGGCCGCGCTCCTCGAACAGGATCTGCTGCAGCTGCTTGGGCGAGCCGAGGTTGAACTCGCGGCCGACCACCTCGTGCGCGGCCTGCTGGGCGGCCTTCACCTCGGCGGCGAAGTGCGACTCGAGCTCGGAGAGATAGTCGGTGTCGGCGGCGATGCCGAGGTGCTCCATCTCGGCGAGGACCTCGGACAGCGGCTGCTCGACCTCGGTGAGCAGTTTCTGCGACTCGCCGCCCTCGCGGGACAGCTCCTCGGTCAGCACGTCGGCCAGGTCGAGCGTGGCCCGGGCGCGCAGCATCAGCGTCTCCTCGGCGGCGCCCCGGTCGTCGCCGAGGCCCTCGAAGGTGAGCTGACCGGTCTGCGGCTCCTCGACCCGCAGCTCACGCTTGAGATAGCGCAGGGCCAGGTCGGTCAGGTCGTAGGTGCGCTGGTCGGGTTTCGCCAGGTAGGCCGCGAGCGCGGTGTCGACGCGGACGCCGGTCAGGGTCCAGCCGTGGGCCCGCATGGCCAGCGAGGCGGGCTTGGCGTCGTGCAGCACCTTGGGCCGGTCGGCGGCGGCGAGCCAGGCGGCGACGGCCTTCTCGTCGGACTCGTCGAGCACAGCCGGGTCGAACCAGGCGGCCGGCCCGTCGCCGGTGGCCACGCCGACGCCGGTCAGGGTGCCGGTGCCCCGCCCGAACGTGCCGGTGACGGCGACGCCGACCGGGGCGGCCTGGGCGTGGGCGGCGAGCCACGGGGCGACCTGGCCCGCGCCGAGCACCGAGGCGGCGATGTCGAAGCCGGCCTCGGCCTCGGGCTCGACCGCGTCGAGGTAGGCGTAGAGCCGCTCGCGCAGCACCCGGAACTCGAGCGCGTCGAAGACCTGGTGGACGGCCTCGCGGTCCCAGCCGTGCCAGCGCACGTCCTCGGGGCGGGTGGGCAGCTCGAGGTCCGTGCGCAACGCGTTGAGCTCGTAGTTGAGCATCACCGAGGACAGGTGGGCGCGCAGGTTGTCGCCGGCCTTGCCCTTGATCTTGTCGGCGGCGGCGACGACGCCCTCGATGCCGCCGAACTCGGTGATCCACTTGGCCGCCGTCTTGGGCCCGACGCCGGGGACGCCGATGAGGTTGTCGCTGGTCTCACCGACCAGCGCGGCCTTGTCGCGGTAGAGGTGCGGCGGGACGAGCTGCTTCTCCTCGACCAGGGCCGGGGTCATCCGCCAGACCTCGGAGACGCCGCGGCTCGGGTAGAGGACCGTGGTGTGCTCGTCGACCAGCTGCAGCGCGTCGCGGTCGCCGGAGGAGATGAGCACCTCCATGCCGGCGGCGCGGGCCTGGGTGGCGAGCGTGGCGATGACGTCGTCGGCCTCGAAGCCGGCTTTCTCGACGTAGGGGATGCGCAGCGCGTCGAGGACCTCTTTGATCAGCGGGACCTGCCCCGGGAACTCGGGGGGCGTCGCCGACCGGCCGGCCTTGTATTCCGGGTATCTCTCGGTGCGGAAGGAGCGGCGGGAGACGTCGAACGCGACCACGATGTGCGTCGGCTTCTCGTCGCGCAGCATGTTGATCAGCATCGACGTGAAGCCGAACACCGCGTTCGTGTGCTGACCGGTGACCGTGCTGAAGTTCTCCTTGGGCAGCGCGTGGAACGCGCGATAGGCCAGGGAGTGGCCGTCCAGCAGCAGCAAACGGGGGGTCAGGGCGTCGTCGCTCACGTCAGGGAACTCTAGACCTGAGGTACGACACGAACGCTGACCGCCCCGTCGCCTTTACAGCACTTTGCTGAGGAATGCCTTTGTTCGTTCGTGCTTCGGATTACCGATGATCTCCGCCGGCGCGCCCTGCTCGACGACCACGCCACCGTCCATGAACACGACGTTGTCGCCGACCTCCCGGGCGAAGCCGATCTCGTGGGTCACCACCAGCATCGTCATGCCGTCCCGGGCCAGGTCCTTCATCACGTCCAGGACCTCGCCCACCAGCTCCGGGTCGAGCGCGCTCGTCGGCTCGTCGAAGAGCATCAGCTTCGGGCGCATGGCGAGCGCCCGGGCGATCGCCACCCGCTGCTGCTCGCCGCCGGAGAGCATGCCCGGGTACGCGTCGATCTTGCTACCCAGGCCGACCCGCTCGAGCAGGGCCGCCGCCCGGTCGCGTACCTCCGACTTGTTCTCCCGTTTCACCCGGCACGGCGCCTCCATCACGTTCTGCAGGGTCGTCATGTGCGGGAAGAGGTTGAACCGCTGGAAGACCATGCCGATCGCCCGCCGCTGCTTGGCGACGTCGGAGTCCTTCATCTCGTGCAGCTTGCCACCGCGCTCGTGGTAGCCGATCAGGTCGCCGTCCACGAAGATCTTGCCGGCGTTGATCTTCTCCAGGTGGTTGACGCAGCGCAGGAACGTCGACTTGCCGGAGCCCGAGGGCCCGAGCACGCAGCACACCTCGCCCGAGCGCACCACGAGGTCGATGCCCTTGAGCACCTCGAGCGAGCCGAACGACTTGTGCACGTTGTCGGCGCGGACCATCTCCTCGGTCATGTCGCCCCGCCTTCCACCGCAGAGGAGCCCTGTTCGGCCTGGATCGCCCGCAACCGCTGGCGCGCCCGGCCGGCCGTGCCGTAGCCCCGGCCGAAGTGCCGCTCCACGAAGTATTGCGCCACCATCAGGACGGTACAGATGAGCAGATACCAGATCACCGCGGCGATGAGCACCGGCAGCACCACGAAAGTGCGTGCCTTGATCGCGTTGAGCTGGAAGAACAGCTCGTAGGTGACCGGTACGAAGGCGACCAGCGACGTGTCCTTCACCATCGCGATGACCTCGTTGCCGGTCGGCGGCACGATCACCCGCATCGCCTGCGGCAGCACCACCCGGCGCAGCACCTGGCCGCGGGAGAGACCCAGCGCCGTCGCCGCCTCGGCCTGGCCGGGGTCGATCGACTGGATGCCGGCCCGCACGATCTCGGCCATGTAGGCGGCCTCGGACAGGCCCAGCGCCAGCATGCCGGCCACGAACCCGGCCAGCAGGTCGGTCGCCTTGATGCTGTAGAACTGCGCGTTCAGGTCGTTGATCCCGAACAGCTTGCCGATCTGCTGGTCGAACGGCAGTCCGAAGCCGATCCGGGTCCACAGGATGTTCAGGTTGCCGAACAGCACACACAGCACGAGCCGCGGCACCGCCCGGAAGAACCAGGTGTAGCCGAACGCGACCGTGCGCAGGATCCAGTTGTCGGACAACCGCATGATCGCGATCAGCACGCCCAGCACGACGCCGATCACCATCGACGTCACCGTCAGCAGCAGGGTGCCGCGCAGGCCCTCGAGGACCGGCTCGGTGAACATGACGCCACGCTTGCCGGGCTCGTACGAGCTGAAGATGAACGACCAGCGGAACTGGTCGTTGGTGAAGATGAGGTGCAGGAACATCGCGACCAGGATCGCGATGACGGCGATCGCGAGCCAGCGTCCGGGGCGCCGCACGGGCACGGCCTTGATCGCTTCAGGCCGTACCCGTTCGGTTTGCGAGGGGACCGACATCTCAGACGGTCGGGTTCACCGCGGGGTCGGTGATGCCGCCCGCGTCGACGCCCCACTTGCCGAGGACCGTCTTGTAGGTGCCGTCGGTGATCAGCGCCTTGAGCGCACCCTGGATGGCGGCGCCCATGGTGTCGGCCTGGTCCTTCGGCAGCACGTAGCCGTACGGGGCCGAGTCGTAGATCTCGCCGACCAGGGCCAGCTGGCCGTTGGTCTGCTTCACCGCGTACGCGCACACCGGGGAGTCGGCCAGCATGGCGTCGTCCTTGCCGGTGACCACGGCGTTGGTGGCGTCCGACTGGGCCTGGTACTGGTCGATCGTGATCTTGGCCTTGCCCGCCTCGGTGCACTTCTTCGACCGGGCCGTGATGTCGTCGACCTGCACGGTCGCGGTCTGCACGGCGATCTTCTTGCCGCAGGCGTCGTCGGCGTTGACGGTGGCGCCGGCCTTGGCCGCCCACTGGGTGCCGGCCGAGAAGTAGGAGACCATGGTGGCCTCCTTCAGGCGGTCCGCGTTCACCGTGAACGAGGAGACGCCGACGTTGTACTTCTTGCTCGCGACGCCCGGGATGATGCTGTCGAACGAGGCCGGCTGCCACTCGGCGGTCAGGCCGAGCTTGGCCGCCACCGCGTTGAACAGGTCGACGTCGAAGCCGATCACGGTCTTGCCGTCGGAGTCGAGGAACTCGCTGGGGGCGTAGGTGGAGTCGGTGCCGATCAGCAGCTTGCCCGCCGACTTGATGTCGGCCGGAACCTTCGCGGCCAGTGCGGCGTCGACCGAGGTGCTCGCCGACGTGCCGGCACCGGGCGTGGTGCCGCTGCCGGTGTCGTCGCCGGACTCCGAACCGCAGGCGGCGAGCGAGGTGGTCAGCGCTGCCGCGAGGGCCAGACCGAGGATCGCCCGACGGCCAGGGGTGGTGCGGAACATGGATGTCTCCTCATGAATCGGTTAGGCGACGCCTAGGTAGGCGTCCTTGACCGCGGGGTCGTGCAACAGCTCGGCGCCGGTGCCTTCTTTCACGATCCGGCCGGTCTCGAGAACGTACGCCCGATGGGCCCGGGAAAGGGCCTGTTGGGCGTTCTGTTCCACGAGCAGCACGGTGGTGCCCTGCTGGTTGATCTCCACGATGATGTCGAAGATCTGCTGGATCAGCATCGGGGCGAGCCCCATCGACGGCTCGTCGAGCAGCAGCAGCTTGGGCCGGCTCATCAGCGCGCGACCGACCGCGAGCATCTGCTGCTCGCCGCCGGACATCGTGCCGCCGGACTGCTTCTCCCGCTCCTTGAGCCGCGGGAACAGGCCGAACACCCGCTCCAGGTCCTTGTCGATCTCCGGCCGGTTACGCCGGGTGTAGGCACCCATCTCGAGGTTCTCCCGCACCGACATGCCGGGGAAGATGCCCCGGCCCTCCGGCGACTGCGAGACGCCCCGGATGACCCGCAGGTCGGCCCGCATCTTGGTGATGTCCTGGCCGTCGAAGCTGATCGAGCCCTTCAGCACCGGGCGCAGACCGGAGACGGCCCGCATGGTCGTCGACTTGCCGGCGCCGTTGGCCCCGATCAGCGCGACGATCTCGCCCTCGTCCACGGTCAGGCTGATCCCGTGCAGGGCGACGATCCGCCCGTACGCCAGGGAGACGTCCTTGAGCTCAAGCAGCATCGGCGGGCACTCCCAGGTATGCGGCGATGACCTTGGGGTTCTCCCGCACCTCGGCGGGGGTCCCCTCGGCGATCTTCTTCCCGAACTCCATCACCACGATCCGGTCGGTGACGCCCATGACGAGCCGCATGTCGTGCTCGATCAGCAGCACCGTCACGCCGGTGTCCCGGATCTTGCGGATCAGCGCGAGGAGCTCCTCCTTCTCGGCCGGGTTGAAGCCGGCGGCCGGCTCGTCCAGGCAGAGCAGGCCGGGCTCGGTGGCCAGCGCCCGGGCGATCTCCAGGCGGCGCTGCTCGCCGTACGAGAGGTTGCGGGCCAGCTCGCCCGCGCGTACGTCGATGCCGACCAGCCGCAGCAACTCCGTCGCCTTGGCCCGCGCGGCCCGCTCCTCGAGGGTGTGCCGGGACAGACCGAAGAACCGCTGACCGGTACGCCGGGCCTGCTGCGCCAGCCGGGCCAGGCCCCCGGTCGCGGTGACCTCGGCCAGCTCGTGCCGCTTGACCGGCACCCGGTAGACCCGCAGCAGCGCGCCCACCACGCTCGTCTTGTGCCGGGCGTCCGCGCCGACCAGGACGTTCTCCAGCGCGGTCATCTCCGGGAAGAGCCGGATGTTCTGGAACGTCCGGGCGATGCCCAGTCGGGTGATCTTGTAGCGCTTGCGGCCGGCCACCGACTCGCCGTTGAAGCGGATCGCGCCCTTGGTCGGCTTGGCCACGCCGGTGATCGCGTTGAAGCACGTCGTCTTGCCGGCGCCGTTCGGGCCGATGAGCCCGAGGATCTCGCCCTCGCGCACGACGAAGTCGACTCCGTCGAGCGCCACGACACCGCCGAAACGGATCGTCACGTTGTCGACCTCGAGCATGGCGCGAGGTGGCGTCTGCTCAGGCAACGGGGGCCTCCTTCGCTCGATCCTCGAGTTCGACGGTGCGCCGCCGGCTCGGCAGCAGACCCTGCGGCCGGAAGATCGTCATGACGATCAGAGCCACTCCGAAGATCAGCAGACGGTAGTCGGTGAACTCGCGGAACCGCTCCGGCAGGTAGGCCAGCAGGATCGCCCCGACCGCCACCCCGAGCTGGTTGCCGGCGCCGCCGATGACCACCGCCGCCACCCAGAGGATCGACGTGAACAGGTCGAAGCCCTGCGCGTTGATGAACGTCTGCTTGCTGAAGAACAGCGCGCCGGACAGGCCGCCCAGCGCCGCGCCGATGGCGAACGCCCACAGCTTGTACTTGAACGTGGGCACGCCCATCAGCTCGGCGGCCTCCTCGTCCTCGCGGATCGCGAGCCAGGAGCGGCCGACGCGGCTGCGCTCGAGCCGCCGGACGCCGAGCATGCAGATGATCACCACGGTCAGTGCCAGCCAGTAGAAGCCGATCACGCTGGAGACGCTGAAGACCGGGCGTCCCTCGTGGATGGTCGGGAACCACGTCATCCACGACGGCCAGTCGGCCTCGGACGGGGTGGGGACCGCGTTGATGCCCCGGTTGCCGTTGGTGATGTCGGAGTTCAGCGCGAAGACCCGGATGATCTCACCGAAGCCCAGCGTCACGATCGCCAGGTAGTCGCCCCGCAGCCGCAGGGTCGGCCAGCCCAGGATCACGCCGGACAGCATGGCCACCGCGATCGCGATCGGCACGCAGACGATCCAGGGGTACTTCACCACGACCGGCGAGTTCGGCGAGCCGAGGATGGCCACCGTGTAGGCGCCGACCGCGTAGAAGCCGATGTAGCCGAGGTCGAGCAGGCCGGCGAGGCCGATCACCACGTTCAGGCCGACCGCCACCAGCACGTACACCGCGCAGAGGAACAGCACCGAGGTGAAGTCGGTGTCCGGGGTGGTGATCAGCGGGATGTCCAGCCCCGGCAACGAGTAGAGCAGGGCGATGAACGCGATCAGGACCGCGATCCGCCAGGGGCGGGGCAGGCTGGACCAGCGATCGCGGATGCCGATCGCGGCCTTCGCCCGCCGCTCGTCGGCCCGCCGCGCGGATTCGAGAAGCGCATTCATGCTCGAGCCCTTCCGAGTGACTCACCTAGCAGGCCGTTGGGCCGGAACAGCAGGACGACCACCAGGACCAGGAACGCGACCACGTCCATCCACTGGTTGCCGAAGACGCCGGCACCGTAGTTCTCCACCACGCCCAGCAGCAGGCCGCCGAGCAGGGCGCCACGCAGGTTGCCGATGCCACCGAGCACGGCCGCCGTGAACGCTTTGATACCGATCAGGAAGCCCACCGAGTAGGTGGTGAGACCGACCTTGACGTCGTAGAGCACCGAGGCGGCCCCGGCCATCGCGCCGCCCAGGATGAAGATCAGCATGATGACACGGTCCTTGTTGACCCCCATCAGTGCCGCGACCTCGGGGTTCTGCGCCACCGCGCGGACTCCCCGGCCCAGTCGGGAACGGTTGATGAAGGTGTCCAGACCGACCCACATGAGCAGTGCGCTGAAGATGATGCCGAGCTGGAGGTTGGTGACGTCGGCGCCGAAGATCGAGAACTGGACCTTCGGGAAGACCAGGCTCGGCATTCCCCGCGGCTGCCGGTTGGTGATCGCGCCGGCCGCCTCCATCAGCGCCACCGAGGCGCCGATCGCGCTGATCAGGAAGATCAGCGGCGGTGCGTTGCGCTTGCGCAGCGGACGGTACGCGACCCGCTCGACGACCAGGGCCGTCGCGCCGGACGCCGCGCCCGCGGCGAGCACCGCGGCGAGGATGAGCCCGAGCACGCCCAGGGTGCTGGGGGCGGCCGCGCCGACCCCGAAGCCCAGGGCCGCCCAGATGATCGTGGTGGTGAAGGTGCCGATCATGAACACTTCGGAGTGGGCGAAGTTGATCAGTCGCAGCACGCCGTAGACCAGGGTGTATCCGAGCGCCACCAGGGCGTAGATCGACCCCTGCGTGAGCCCGGTGACGGTGAGCGCCGCGAGGTTGTCGAGCACAAATTGAAAGTTCAAGTGGACTCCAGCGCGAATGTCATACAGGACGTGCGGCCGGGAGGGTCACCCCCGGCCGCACGTTGCTGCTATGTAGCGGTCCTGATCAGGACGTGGGCGTCCGCTCGAGCGCCACGATCTGGCCGCCCTTGACGGTGTAGGCCCACACGGCCACCGCGGACGGGTCGATGTCGCCGTCCGCCTGGAACTTGAACTTCGTGGTCACACCTTCACCGGTGTAGCCGTCCACGAAGGTCTCCAGCTTCTCGCGGGTGGTGTTGCCCGCCTTGATGCCCTGCAGCAGGATGTTGGCGGCGTCGAACGCCTCCGCGCTGTAGGTGCTGGCCTCGTGGCCGGTCGCGGTCTTGTAGTCGGCCGCGAACGTGCCACCGGCCTTCTCCGGCGGAACACACGGGCAGGTCAGGATCGCGCCCTCAGCGGCCGTCGCACCGGCACCCTCGACGAACTTCGGGTCCTTCACGCCGTCACCGGCGACGAACTTGGCCTTGCCGCCGGCCTCGCGGAACTGCTTGAGGAACGGCGCCGCCTCGCGCAGGTAGCCACCCCAGAAGATGGAGTCGGCACCCGACTTGTTGATCTCCTGGACCAGCGTGCCGAAGTCGGTCTGCTGCTCCTTGACCACGCCCGAGCCGATCACGCCGGCGGCGAGGGTCGTCTTGACCTGGTCGGCCAGACCCTTGCCGTACTCCGACGCGTCGTCGATGACGTAGGTCTTCTGGACCTTCATGACGTTCTTCATGTAGAGCGCCGCGCCCGGACCCTGCGACGCGTCGTTGCCGAGCGCCCGGTGGAAGGTCTTGTCGCCCTGCTTCGACAGCGCCGGGTTGGTCGCCGACGGGGTGATGATGACGACGCCCTCCTTGCTGAGGATCGGGTTCGCCACCTTCGACTCACCGGAGAACGCCGGACCCACGGTGCCGAGGATCTTCGCGTCCTGGACCACCGAGGTGGCCAGACCGGACGCCTGCGCCGGGTCCCCGGCCGAGTCCTTCTCGACCAGCGTGACCTTGCAGTTCGCGTTGGCCTTGTTGTATTCATCGACCGCGAGCTTCGCGCCGTCGCGGATGTTGATTCCCAGCTGAGCGTTGCCGCCCGTGAGTGCGCCGAAGAACGCGATCTTGCTGTCGCAGCTGGACGCGGACGTCGTGTCGCCGCCGTCGTCGTCCTTGGCACAAGCGGCCGCGCCGACCAGCAGGCCGACCATGGCTACGCCACCGATAGCGCGTGCGAGAACCTGCCTCAAGGTTGGAACCCCTCCTCCAAACGAACCCACCGAGCCACCGTGGGCCGATTGGCACTTGCGTGCACGTCCGACCACGTGGCGCCCGTCATGGGCCGGGACGCTATCCCACGATGCGAGCCTGCAAAAGCCCTCGTTCTGGCTTTCACCGAACCGTTACGTGCAGCGCCGCCCCGGCGCGAGGAGGTGTTACATCAGTCGTGTTTCGTCAAGATCACCTAAACGAGATCAACTTGTGGCGGTCTGGGCCCCGCCCGCCTCCTGGCCCTCCGCCAGGATCCGGTCCGCGACCTCCCGCATCGTCATCCGATGGTCCATCGCGGTGCGCTGGATCCACTTGAACGCCTGCGGTTCGGTCATCTGGAATTTCGTCATCAGCTCGCCCTTGGCCCGCTCGACCGACTTGCGCGTCTCGAGACGGTCGGTCAGGCCGGCCACCTCGGACTCCAGCGCGGCGATCTCCGAGTAACGCGAGAGGGCGATCTCCACCGCCGGCACGAGGTCGGATTTCTGGAACGGTTTGACCAGGTAGGCCATCGCACCCGCGGCTCGGGCGCGCTCGACCAGGTCGCGCTGACTGAAGGCGGTCAGGATCACGACGGGAGCGATGCGCCCGCCGGCGATGCGTTCGGCGGCTGCGAGGCCGTCCATGATCGGCATCTTGATGTCGAGGATGACGAGGTCGGGACGGAGGTCTTCGGCCAGCCGGACGGCGGTCTCGCCGTCGCCGGCCTCGCCGACCACGTCGTAGCCCTCCTCGACCAGCATCTCGGCCAGGTCCAGCCGGATGAGAGCCTCGTCCTCGGCGATCAGCACCCGTTTGCGATCGGCCCCAGCCTGCGTGTCGGCCACGGAACCCCTACCCCCAACACTCCCGAAGTCGCGACACCCCGGTATGTGGGTGTCGCCTCCCTAAGCGTAGTGGGTAGGCTGTCGGAAGCTCATCCTGGCGTGGCCACTTCCGGTGGCCGATCGTGCCGGCGGTGCGGCCGGCCGGCCCCTGTATTCCAACCGGCAGAGAAGATGGTCTCAAACACCATACAGTGTGGGTTCGAATCCCACCGGGGGCACAACAATCGCGATAATCCCGCGCACTGATCGCCGGGTCATTCGCATTACCGCGCCATTCGGCGCCCCGCTCGTCCCGCGCCTGCCGGCAAACCTGCCCGCGCCGACCCACCACCGGCGCTGTCGCATGATCCATTTCGAATACGCGCATCCCGCGGAATCCTCCCGTCGCCGCCGCCGAGAACAGGAAACTTTGCATTCCCGGCCCGGCCGGCGAAAGATTTCTTCACCGGCCGCCGGTTAAATGCTCGCGTTCATTCACGCCTATCTCGTTACGGCCCGGTAAAGGAATCGGCACTCGTCGGGACAGCGGGTCGCCCGGCTCCCGGTGATGCCCGATCCCGCATCGACGGAATGTCCGGACGAGCGCCCGGCCCCGATCCCCGCGGCCCCGATCCACCCGGTTCCGACGGGCCCGATCCCGAGCCGCCCGATCCCGAACCACCCGATCCCGAGCCGCCCGTTCCGGATCCGACCGGCGCCGACGCGCCCGGTGACGTCGGACCCGCCGGCGACGCGGAACCCGGCAGCGGCGAGGCCGGCTCGCTGCGGCCGGATCGCGACGCCGACGGCGACAGGCGGGAGCAGAAGCCGGCGATCCCGTTCTCTCCCCCGGCCACCGTCACCAGCCGCCGCCGGCTCTCCCGGTCCAGCGGGGCCCGCCCCGGCCGGCCGTGCCACGCCTCGCACCAGCCCAGCACGACCACGTCGGGCGAGAGTCCGGGCGAGGGTGAGCGGGTGGTGGACGGAGCCGGGACCGGCGTGGCGGACCCGGACGGGGCCGGCGCGGGCCCCGGTGGACCTGTTCTCGGCGCCGGTACGCCCAGCGCCGAGAACAGGCGGTGCGCGTGCTGCTGGGCAGCCATGGGAAGACTGCCTGACCGGGCCGCGACGGCGGTACCGCCGAGGACGAGGAGAGCCAGACCGGCAGTCGCCGTGACGACCGCGGTCCGCACCCTCGCCGGCCGACGCGCGGCCCGGTCAGCACGGGCGCGATGCGCACGGAAGGCGGCGACCGCGGCCCGTTCGCCGGTGAGCTCCGGTTCCGCGGCGGGGGCACGTGCGGCGTCCAGGAGCGTTCTCAGTGCGGCGAGATGGGGTCCGGGCAGGTCGCCGGCGACCAGTCGGTCGGCCTCGGCTGGGCCGATGCGGTGGGTTCTTCTCGTACGCATCGCATGAAGAAGAGCGCGCGGGAGCCTCATCCTGTTACACCCGTCATCGCGGTGGCGAGCCGGCGCAGCCCGCGCATCGTGGCGATGCGCACCGCGCCGGGCCGTTTGCCCAGCACCTGGGCGGCGGTGGCGACGTCCAGCCCGGCCACGACGCGCAGCATCACGGCCTCCGCCTGGTCGGCCGGCAGCGTCGCGATCAGGCCCACCGCCCAGGCCGTACCCGCCTGGTCGGCGGCGACCGCCGCGGCGTCCGGGCCGACCGGATCGGCTGTCGAATCTGGCCGGGGCCGCCGGGCCTGGCGGCGCTTCTCGTCGAGGGCCCGGTGCCGGGCGATCCGGAACAGCCAGCCGCGGAACGACCCGACGTCGCCGTGGAACCGGTCGAGATCGCGGATCACCTGCAACCAGGTCTCGCTGGCGACGTCCTCGGCCTGGTCCCCCACGACCACCCGCAGATAGCGCAGCACGGCCGGCTGCAGGTCGCGCCAAAGCGCGGCGAACCCCCGCGGGTCACCGTCCTGAGCGGCGCCGAGGGCGTCCGTCAGGTCGATGTCGGCGGGCGGTCGCGCGGGGGCGTGACGGCGCAAGGACAGTCTCCTGGGGGCTGGGGCTGCCCGCAGGCATACCCCGCCCGAATCTGCCCGAACCCCGGTCCGGCACTCGGCCCGGATGTTGTCATGGCAGGGACACCTTCGCTGGAGGGCTCATGTTGTGGTCCGGTTCCTCGCCCCGGTCGGTCGTGCGCGCGAGCATGTGGGGCTTCCTGCTGTTCGCCGGGGTGGCGTGGCTGGCGATCAGCTGGAGCGTGCTGCGGCTGGAACCGGTCGGGGTGGCCGACGTGGCCGGGCCGGTGGTGCTGTTCGGGGCCCTGTGCGAGGGCGTCCGCGCGCTCGCCGGCACCCGCACCTGGTGGCTGAACGCGGGCATGGCCGGGCTCTTCACGGTGACCGGGGCGATCATGCTGGCCGACCCGGGCTCCGACTACGCGACCCCGGCGTCCCTGGTGGGCTGGTTCCTGATGGTGCGGGGCGCGGTGGACATCGCGGTGTCGACCATGAACCGGGGCACCGACCGCACCTGGGGGCTGATGCTGGCGGTCGGGGTGGCGCAGGCCGGGTTGGGCTTCTACGCCGCCGGGCCGCTGGCGCGCTCGGCCGACCCGCTGATCCTGCTGCTCGGCGGGGCCGGGGTGCTGCGCGCGGTCGCCGATCTGGTGACGGCGCTGCGGTTACGGGAGACCTCCGCCGTACACCATGATGTCCTGCGGTTGTCGCCCGAACGCGAAGCGGGAGTGGCCGGTTTCTCGGCCGGTCTGGCCGATTACGAGGCCGCCGCCCCGCCGGCCGGCCGGGCGAAGCACCGGGCCGCCGACAAGACGTTCCACGACGAGGTGCTGCGGACCACCGCCGACCTCGACTTCATGCTCGCGCAGGCCGGGGTGCCGCCGGCCGGACCGGCCCGGCCGAGTGACGACGTGGACCTCCCGGCGGTCCCGGAGACCGCCGAGGGGGCGCACGAGGCTGTCATCGGGGACGAGAAGCACTAGCCCCCGGGCTGCCTACTTGCGCTCGCCGACCCGGCGCAGCAGGCCCTCCTGGACCGCGCTGGCGATGTGCCGGCCGTCCTCGGTGAACATCCGGCCGGTGGCGAGGCCCCGGCTGCCGGAGGCGGACGGGCTGGTGCAGTCGTAGAGGAACCACTCGTCGGCGCGGAACGGCCGGTGCAGCCACAGCGCGTGGTCGAGCGACGCCCCGATGACCCCGCCCGGCCCCCACACCTCGCCGTGCACCGACAGCACCGAGTCGAGCAGCGAGAGGTCGGAGGCGTAGGTGAGGGCGCACGCGTGGATCAGCGGGTCGTCCGGCAGCTTGCCGTCGATCCGCATCCAGACCCGCTGCTCGTCGCTGGCCACCCGGTCACCCGGCGGCACCCAGCCCGGCCAGCCCACGTAACGCACGTCGATGGCCTGCGGCGACGACGCGAAGATGCCGGCCCGGGACGGGTACTTGCGGACCCAGTCGGCCATCGTCGGCACCTCGCCGGGGCCGGGCACCCCGACCGGCGCCGGCAGGAAGTGATCGAGACCCTCCTCGAGCACCTGGAACGACGCCGACATGAAGAAGATCGTCCGGCCGTGCTGCTGCGCGGTGGACCGGCGCACCGAGAACGAGCGCCCGTCCCGGATCGTCTCGACGGTGAACCGGATCGGCTCGGTCGGGTCACCCGGGCGCACGAAATAGCCGTGCAACGAGTGGACGAACCGGGCCGGGTCGACCGTGCGGCCCGCCGCCACCAGAGCCTGACCGGCGACCTGGCCGCCGAAGACCCGCTGGGCGCCGGTCTGCGGGCTCTCCCCGACGAACGTGGCCGCGTCGACCTGCTTGAGATCGAGGATCTCGAGAAGCTGGTCGACGGCAGCCTGTCCGTGCAGAGGCAACGTCACGCGTTCACCAGGGCGGGGTCGACCAGCGACCCGAGCTGGTGCACCCGCAGGGTGTTGGTGGAACCCGGCGCGTTCGGCGGGGAGCCGGCCACGACGACCACGTAGTCGCCGGGCTTGGCCAGGCCGAGCCCGAGCATCTTCTCGTCGACCTGCCGGAACATCTCGTCGGTGTGCTGCACGAAGTCGGTCAGGAACGTCTCCACACCCCAGCTCAGCGCCAGCTGGTCGCGCACCTCGGGGATCGGGGTGAAGGCGAACAGCGGGAGCTCGCAGTGCAGCCGGGCGAGCCGGCGCACGGTGTCACCGGTCTGCGAGAACGCGACGAGCGCCTTGGCGCCGATGTTGCGGGCGATCTGCGAGGCGGCGACGCTGAGCGCGCCACCGTGCGTGCGCGGGTCGTGCTGCAGACGCGGCACCGGGATCGAACCGCCCTCGGTGGTCGACACGATCTTGGCCATCGTGCTCACCGTGAGCACCGGGTACTTACCGACCGAGGTCTCCCCCGAGAGCATCACCGCGTCGGTGCCGTCGAGCACCGCGTTGGCGACGTCCGAGGCCTCGGCGCGGGTCGGCCGCGAGTTCTCGATCATCGAGTCGAGCATCTGGGTCGCCACGATCACCGGCTTGGCGTTCTCCCGGCACAGCTGCACGGCGCGCTTCTGCACCAGCGGCACCTGGTCGAGCGGCAGCTCCACACCCAGGTCCCCGCGGGCGACCATGACGCCGTCGAAGGCGAGCACGATCTGCTCGAGGTGGTCGACCGCCTCGGGCTTCTCCACCTTGGCGATCACCGGGACGGTCTTGCCCTCCTCGGCCATGATGCTGTGCACCAGCTTGATGTCCTCGGGCGAGCGCACGAACGACAGCGCCACCAGGTCGACCCCGAGCGACAGCGCGAAGCGCAGGTCGGCCTCGTCCTTGTCGCTCATCGCCGGCACGCTGACCGCCACGTTGGGCAGCGAGACACCCTTGTTGTTGCTGACCGGGCCACCCTCGATGACCAGGCAGCGGATGTCGTTGCCCTCGACCGCGGCGACCTCGACGGCGACCTTGCCGTCGTCGATCAGGAGGCGGTCACCGACCTTGACCTCCTGCGGAAGCTTCTTGTAGGTGCAGGACACCCGGTCCGGCGTGCCGAGCACGTCGTCGCTGGTGATGGTGACCAGGTCACCGGTGGACCACACGTGCGGCCCGTTCGCGAACTTGCCGAGCCGGATCTTGGGGCCCTGCAGGTCGGCGAGCACAGCCACCGCCCGGCCGGTCTGCGCGGCGGCCTCGCGGACCAGGTCGTAGACCTTCTGGTGATCCTCGTGGCTGCCGTGGCTGAAGTTCATTCGGGCCACGTCCATGCCCGCCTCGACCAGCCCGAGCATGCGCTCGGGCGAGGCGGTGGCCGGACCCATGGTGCAGACGATTTTTACGCGACGTGTCACAGCCATCAGGCTAGTCTCTCTTTCGGATCGGCCCGTTGGCCGACCCTCGTCAACAGGATGAACTCTGCGGGCGGCGTGGGTCCTCGGGACAGACTCTCCTGGTGCCTGGAGGGCGCGCAACGCCGTCATGTGGCGGGCTTCAACGACCGCGTGCGACAGCTTATCGGTCCCCGCTGGGCGAGCGCGCCGACAACCCCTCCTCAGGGCCTTCAGCTGCGGGTTTCAGGACCAACGGCCCCACATTCCAGCAGTACGGTCTTGCTCCTCGCGCCGATCGTCCCCGCCCCGCCGAGCCACGCGACCGCCGAGCGGCGAGACGCCGCCACGCGCCTCTCGCGTGCGGCCCCCGCCGCCGCCGAGCAGGCGAACGCTTCCGCCGACCGGACAAAACGGACCGGCGGCGCCCGGAACGCATCAGGTCGAGGAAATAGCGCCCGACATGCGGAGTTTGGAGGGTTTCCTGCTGCTCAGCGCCACGATCGCCGGGAATTGCCGGAAGACGGGGTCATCGGAGCGATCCGGCCGGGCGGCCGCGGTCCGACCGGGGTCGGACGCCGAGGGGCCGGCCCGCGGACGGGCCGGCTCGCTCGTCAGGCGCTCAGGGGCTGGGCATCGGACCGCACCGGGGCCGGCAGTTCGCCCTTCGCACCCAGGTAGGAGTGGATGGCGGCGGCGGCGGACCGGCCCTCGGCGATGGCCCAGACGATCAGGGAGGCGCCCTTGTGGGCGTCGCCGGCCACGAACACGCCCGGGGCCGCGGTCTGCCAGCCGGCGTCGGCGTCGAGGACGCCACGGCGGTTGCGGTCGATGCCGAACTGCTCGAGCAACGGCTGCTGCTCGGTGCCCTCGAAGCCGATGGCCAGCAGCACCAGGTCGGCCTTGACGTCGCGCTCGCTGCCGGGCACGACGGACACGGTGCGTACGCCGTCGACCCGCTCGACCATGACCTCGGCGATGCGGATGGCGGCGACGTTGCCGTTGCCGTCGTCGACGAACTCCTGGACGGCGACGCCGAAGACGCGGTCGCCGCCCTCCTCGTGGGCCGGGTAGTTGCGCAGGATGACCGGCCAGGTCGGCCACGGGTGCCGGTCGGCGGCACGGGCGTCGGGCGGCACCGGGTACTGGTCGAGCTGGACCACGTCGGCCGCGCCCTGCCGGTGGGCCACGCCCAGGCAGTCGGCCCCGGTGTCGCCGCCGCCGATGATGACGACGTGCTTGCCGGCGGCGTCGATCGGGGTGGTGTCCTGCAGGCCGGCGACCATCCGGTTGGCCGGGACGAGGTGGTCCATGGCGAGGTGGACGCCGTTGAGCGAGCGGCCGGGCGTCGCCGGGGTGTCCCGGCCGGCCAGGGCGCCGGTGGCGAGGAGCACCGCGTCGAAGCGTTCACGCAGGTCGTCGGCGGTGATGTCGACGCCGACGTGGACGCCGGTCTGGAACACCACACCCTCGGCCTCGAGCTGGGCCAGCCGGGCGTCGATCACCGACTTCTCTATCTTGAAGTCGGGGATCCCGTACCGCAGCAGGCCGCCGATGCGGTCGTCGCGCTCGAAGACCGTGACCGCGTGCCCGGCTCGCGCCAGTTGCTGGGCGGCGGCGAGACCGGCCGGGCCGGAGCCGACCACCGCGACCTTGTAGCCGGACGCGGCCGGCGCCGGCTGCGGCTTGACGTAGCCGAGGTCGAACGCGTGGTTGGCGATCTCCACCTCGACCTGCTTGATCGTCACCGGATCGTCGGCGATGCCCAGCACGCACGCGGCCTCGCACGGCGCCGGGCAGAGCCGGCCGGTGAACTCCGGGAAATTGTTGGTGGCGTGCAGCGCCTCGGCCGCCGCCTGCCACGCCCCGGTACGCACCAGGTCGTTCCAGTCGGGGATGCGGTTGCCCAGCGGGCAGCCCTCGTGACAGAACGGGATGCCGCAGTCCATGCAGCGGGTGGCCTGGTCGCGGATGAGCTCCTCACCGGCGGGCGGGTAGACCTCCCGCCAGTCGCGGATGCGCACCGGCACCGGCCGCCGCTTGGGCAGCTGCCGCTCGTAGCGGAGAAAACCGTTCGGATCAGGCACTCTTGACCCCCATTACCGCCTCGTCGACATTGCGACCGGCGGCTTCGGCGGTCCTGATCAGTTCCATCACGCGCTTGTAGTCGCGCGGCACCACGGCGGTGAACCGCTCGACCGCGGCCGGCCAGTCGGCGAGCAGCCGGTCGGCCACCGCCGAGCCGGTCTCGGTGCGGTGCCGCTCGACCAGGCCGCGGAGCACGACCTGCTCGTCCTCGGTGAGCGGGGTCAGCTCGACCAGCTCCGGGTTGACCCGGGTGGGCGAGAGGTCGAGCACGAACGCCGTGCCACCGCTCATGCCGGCGGCGAAGTTGCGCCCGGTCGGGCCGAGCACCACGACCGTTCCGCCGGTCATGTACTCGCAGCCGTGGTCGCCGACGCCTTCGACGACGGTCGCCGCGCCGGAGTTGCGCACCGCGAACCGTTCGCCGGCCCGGCCCCGCAGGTAGACCTCGCCGCCGGTGGCGCCGTAGAGGATGGTGTTGCCCGCGATGATGTTGTCCTCGGCCACGAACGGGGCGTTCTCGGCGGGCCGCACGATCACCCGGCCGCCGGACAGGCCCTTGGCGACGTAGTCGTTGGTGTCGCCGATCAGCCGCAGGGTGACACCCCGCGGCAGGAACGCGCCGAACGACTGCCCGCCGGTCCCGCGCAGGGTGAACGAGATGGTGTCGTCGGGCAGGCCGGCGCCCCCGAAGCGGCGGGTCACCTCGCCGCCGAGCATCGCGCCGACGCTGCGGTTCTCGTTGCGGACGGTGAGCTCCTCGGCCACCTTGGCGTCCCCGGTCAGGGCCGGCTGGGCCAGCTCGATCAGCTTGTTGTCGAGCGCCTTGTCGAGGCCGTGGTCCTGGGCCACGATCCCGCGGCGGGCGGCCCCCTCGGGCAGCTCCGGCACGTGCAGCACGGGGGCGAGGTCGAGGCCGTGCGCCTTCCAGTGGTCGAGCGCCGGCCGGACGTCGAGGACCTCGGCGTGACCGATGGCCTCGTCGACCGAGCGGAAGCCCAGCGACGCCAGGATCTCCCGGGTCTCCTCGGCGAGGAACATGAAGAAGTTCTCGACGAACTCGGGCTTGCCGGTGAAGCGTTCCCGCAGCACCGGGTTCTGCGTGGCGATGCCGACCGGGCAGGTGTCGAGGTGACAGACCCGCATCATGATGCAGCCGGAGACGATCAGCGGCGCGGTGGCGAAGCCGAACTCCTCGGCGCCGAGCAGCGCCGCCACGACCACGTCACGGCCGGTCTTGAGCTGCCCGTCGACCTGCACCGTGACCCGGTCGCGCAGCTTGTTGAGCAGCAGCGTCTGCTGCGCCTCGGCCAGGCCCAGCTCCCACGGGGAGCCGGCGTGCTTGAGCGAGTTCAGCGGGGACGCACCGGTACCGCCGTCGTGGCCGGAGATCAGGATGACGTCGGCCTTGAGCTTCGCGACACCGGCCGCGACCGTGCCGACCCCGATCTCGCTCACCAGCTTGACGTGCACCCGGGCGGCCGGGTTGACGTTCTTCAGGTCGTGGACCAGCTGTGCCAGGTCCTCGATGGAGTAGATGTCGTGGTGCGGCGGCGGCGAGATGAGGCCGACGCCCGGGGTGGCGTGCCGGGTCTTGGCGATCCAGGGCCACACCTTGTTGCCGGGCAGCTGGCCGCCCTCGCCGGGCTTCGCCCCCTGCGCCATCTTGATCTGCAGGTCGTCCGCGTTGACCAGGTATTCGCTGGTCACGCCGAAGCGGCCGGAGGCGATCTGCTTGACCGCGGAGCGCCGGGCCGGGTCGTAGAGGCGCTCGACGTCCTCGCCGCCCTCGCCGGTGTTGGACTTGCCGCCGAGCCGGTTCATGGCGATGGCCAGGGTCTCGTGCGACTCGGCCGAGATGGAGCCGTACGACATGGCGCCGGTGGCGAACCGCTTGACGATCTCGGTGGCCGGCTCCACCTCGTCCAGCGGAACCGGGGTGCGGTCCTTGAACGAGAACAGCCCGCGCAGCGAACCGGCCTGCGCGGCCAGCTCGTCGACCTTGGCCGTGTACCTGCGGAAGACGTCGTACTGCTTGGACCGGGTGGCGTGCTGCAGCAGGAACACCGTCTCCGGGTTGAACAGGTGCACCTCGCCCTCGCGCCGCCACTGGTATTCGCCGCCGACCTCGAGCCGGCGGTGGGTGCGCTCGGCCGGGTTGGCCGGGTAGGCCTTCTCGTGCCGGGTCCTGACCTCGTCGTGGATCTCGGCGAGCCCGGAGCCGCCGATCCGCCCGCTGGTGCCGGCGAAGTAGCGCTGGAGCAGCTTGTTGTCGAGCCCGACGGCCTCGAACACCTGGGCGCCGCAGTACGACGAGACGGTCGAGATGCCCATCTTGGACATGATCTTGAGGACGCCCTTGCCGAGCGCCTTCACGTAGTTGCGCACCGCCACCCGCGGGTCCAGGCCGGCCAGTGAGCCGGTCGCGATCAGGTCGTCGACCGTCTCGAACGCCAGGTAGGGGTTGACCGCGGCGGCGCCGTAGCCGATCAGCACGGCGGCGTGGTGGACCTCGCGGCAGTCACCGGCCTCGACCACGAGTGCCACCTGGGTGCGGGTCTGCTCGCGCACGAGGTGCTGGTGCACGGCCGCGGTGAGCAGCAGCGACGGGATCGGCGCCAGGTCGGCGTTGGAGTCGCGGTCGGAGAGGACCAGGATGCGTACGCCGTCCTCGATGGCCTCCGACACGTGCCGGCAGATCTGGGTGAGCCGGGCCTTGATGCCCTCCGCGCCGTCGCGCAGCGGGTAGAGACCGGAGACCCGGACGGCCTTGAAGCCGGGCAGGTCGCCGTCCTCGTCGATGGAGAGCAGTTTGGCCAGCTCGTCGTTGTCGATCACCGGGTAGGGCAGGACGATCTGCCGGCAGGAGGCCGGGCCGGGGTCGAGCAGGTTGCCCTCCGGCCCGATCGTGGCCTGCAGGCTGGTCACCAGCTCTTCCCGGATGGCGTCCAGCGGCGGGTTGGTGACCTGCGCGAACATCTGGTGGAAGTAGTCGAACAGCAACCGCGGCCGGGAGGACAGCGGCGAGATCGGGGTGTCGGTGCCCATCGAGCCGAGCGGCTCGGCCCCGGTCCGCGCCATCGGCGCCACCAGGATCTTCAGCTCCTCCTCGGAGTAGCCGAACACCTGCTGCCGGCGGATCACCGAGTCGTGCGTGTAGATGACGTGCTCGCGCGGCGGCAGGTCGGCCAGGTCGATCAGCCCGGCGTGCAGCCACTCGTCGTACGGCTCGGCGGCGGCCAGCCCGGCCTTGATCTCGTCGTCGTGCACGATGCGGCCGGCCTCGGTGTCGACCAGGAACATCTTGCCCGGCTGGAGCCGGCCCTTGGCGATGACGCCGGCCGGGTCGAGGTCGAGCACGCCCGCCTCGGAGCCGAGCACGACGAGGCCGTCGCTGGTGTGCCACCAGCGTCCGGGACGCAGGCCGTTGCGGTCGAGCACGGCGCCGATCGACGAGCCGTCGGTGAACGCGACCGCCGCCGGTCCGTCCCACGGCTCCATCAGCGACGCGTGGAACCTGTAGAACGCGCGCCGCTTCGCCTCCATGGCCGGGTCGTTCTCCCAGGCCTCGGGGATCATCATCAGCATCGCGTGCGGCAGCGAGCGCCCGGCCAGGTGCAGCAGTTCGAGCACCTCGTCGAAACCGGCCGAGTCGGACGCCTCCGGCGTGTTGATCGGGAACAGCCGCTTGATGTTGCCGGGCAGCACCGGCGACTGGAGCAGCGCCTCGCGGGCGGCCATCCAGTTCTTGTTGCCGCGGATGGTGTTGATCTCGCCGTTGTGCGCGATGAACCGGTACGGGTGGGCGAGCGGCCACGACGGGAACGTGTTGGTCGAGAACCGCGAGTGCACGAGGGCGATCGCGCTGGCCACCCGCGGGTCGGTCAGGTCCGGGAAGAACTCCGGGAGCTGGTCGGGGGTGAGCATGCCCTTGTAGGTGATGGTGCGCGACGACAGCGACGGGAAGTAGGCACCGACACCCCGCTGCGACGACTCACGCTCGGCCTGCTTGCGGATGGTGAAGGCGACCCGGTCCAGCTCGATGCCGGCCAGCGGCGCGTCCTTCGGTCCGGCGGCGTTGCCGGTGAGCCGGTGAGCGGCAAGAAAGACCTGCTTGATGTACGGGCGGGCCTCGTCAGCCGTGGCACCGAGCCCGGCCGGCCGCACCGGGACGTCCCGCCAGCCGAGCACCTCGCCGCCCTCGACCAGCGCGTACTTCTCGAAGATCTTGATCGCCCGCGCCTGCGCGCCGGCGTCGTTCGGCAGAAAGACCAGGCCGGTGGCGTAGTAGCCGGACTCGGGCAGGTCGAAGCCGGAAGCCGCACGGTAGAACGCGTCCGGGACCTGGATCATGATCCCGGCGCCGTCGCCGGTGTTGTACTCGGCGCCGCGGGCGCCCCGGTGGTCGAGGCGGATCAGCGCCGACAGGCCCTTGGCGACCACGTCGTGCGAACGGCGCCCGTGCAGATCGGCCACGAAAGCCACACCGCAGGCGTCGCGCTCGGTAGACGGGTCGTACAACCCACGGTCCTGCTTCGTGTTCTCCGCCGCGGGTCGGTCCGGTCCCTGGGGGTGCGGATATGCCACCGGGCCTCCTGTCGTCTGTGTTTCATCTCAAGGTCGGGACGACGTCGGCCCTGCAAAGTCTCTAGAGTCTACGGCAACGGGTACCGATCTCCGCCAGTTCGGATAGATCACACCGCGATCAGGACAAAACGGATTTCTCGACTGCCCCAACGATTGTCCGGCGCGACGCTGCGCCGAATTGGGTAGTCTCGCGCGGTGGCGCTTCCGGATACCGACGTCTTCGTCAGGCTCGAGCGTTTCTATGACGCTCTCCCCCGACCCTACGCACGTGTGGAGGACTTCGGGGGGCTGGTGCTCTTCGTCCGCGAGGGCGAGGGGTGGCCCTATTACGCCCGGCCCCGGATAGGAGCGGAGACGCCTTCCGCCGCCGATATTACTGCGGTCCGCCGCCGGCAACGAGAGCTGGGCGTGCCCGAGGCTTTCGAATGGGTGCACGAGACGGCTCCCGACCTGCTCGCGGTGGCTAGATCGGCGGATCTCGATGTGCTGCTGGCGCCGCTGCTGACCCTCGACCCCGTCGCCCTGGTCCCCGACCTGCCGGTGCCCGGCGCGACGATCGGCCTGCTCGACCCGGCCGCCCCGAGCTACCCGGCCGACCTGGCCGCCACCCGCGCGGTCGCCCAGCTGGCGTTCGGCAGCCCGCCGCACGTCACCCCGCTGGAGGAGGTCGCGGTGGCCGCCGAGTCCGCCGCCGCGACGCTGCTCACCGGCGCGGCCGGCCCGGCCGAACGGGACGCCGCGATCGAGGAGCTGAGCCCCGCCCTGGTCGAGGGCTACCGGCGCCGGGCCGGCGCGGGCGACTACCGGACCGCCGTGGCCACCAGCGAGACCGACGGCATCCTGGCCACCGGGGCGCTGATGCGGGCGGGCGAGGTCGCCGAGATCGCCGGCGTGGCCACCCTGCCGGCCGTCCGCGGCCGCGGCTACGCCTCCCAGCTCACCGCGAGGCTGGCTCACCAGGCCCTGCGCGACGGCGTCCAGCTGGTCTTCCTGTCCGCCGGCGACGACGACGTGGCCCGGCTCTACACCAAGGTCGGCTTCCGCCGGATCGGGACGGCCTGCATCGCCGAACCGGCCACCGCCCGGCTCTGACGCTATTCCGGCGGGAGCCAGTCCGCCTCGAGCCGGGTGTGGTTGCCGAGAATCCGCGGCCGCATGTGGTTGAGCGCGGCGTCGCGGGCCCGCAGGGCGAGCCGCCCCCGGGCCTGCACGACGGCCGACATGCGGCGGGTCTGGCGCACGACGGTGGTGGTGCGGGGCCGCCGGGTGCGGCTGTACGCCTCGATCGCCGCGACCAGGCCGGGGCCCGGCTCGGTGTCGGCGACCAGCGCGCGCAGCGTGGCCGCGTCCTCGAACGCCAGGCACGCGCCCTGACCCAGGTGATGGGGCATGGCGTGGGCGGCGTCGCCGAGCAGCACGACACCGCCCGGCCCGGAGGCGAACCCGTACGCCCGCGGCAGCGGACGCAGCTCGCGCACCTCGTGCTGGACCAGGTCCTCGGCGTGGGTCGCGGCCAGCAGCTCACCCACCGGCGCGGGCCAGTCGGCGAACCACCGCCGCAGCAGGGCCAGCTGGGTGGCGGGTGACTCGGGCCGGGGCGCCCCGGCGGCGGTCGCCACCCAGTAGACGCCGCCCCTGCCGGCCGCCCGCTCGCCGAGCGGCATGGCGACGAACCGGTAACCGGCGCCCAGGGTCTCACCACCGGCCGCCTGCTCCGGCGTCAGACGCGGCACCCGGTAGCCGGGGATGACCGCCTGCCAGTCGGCGAACCCGGAACCGACGGCCGCCGACTCGGGCGCCAGGGCCCGCCGGATCGGGCTGTCGATGCCGTCGGCCGCGACCACCAGGTCGGCCTCGACCCAGGTGCGGCCGTCGCCCACGGCGGGACGCTGCCGGCGGCCGGTGCGCACCGCGGTCACGGCGAAGCCGGTACGGATCTCCACGCCCTCGCCGAGCCCGGCGACCAGCGCGTCGTACAGATCCTCCAGGTGCACGACGGCGGGCGCGGGACCGCCGGCGCCGGCGCGGGTCCGCGGGGCCACCAGCCACTGGCCGTCGGGGCGGCGCACCCCGCCGTCCGGCAGCGGGGACGCGATCGCCGACCAGCCGCCGTCGGGGTCGAGGGCCTCGAGGGCGCGCCGGCCGTTCGACCACAGCACCAGAGCGGTGGGCGGCGCGGCGACCCGCTCACCCCGTTCGAGCAGGACCACCCGCCAGCCGGCCCGCGCCAGGGCGCCGGCGGTGGCCAGTCCGGCCATCCCCGCGCCCACCACGACCGCTGTGCGCACGCCGACCGGCCCGCGGGTCAGTTCTCGTCGTTCTTGCCGGCGGGTCCGGCGTCCCCGCCGGACTTGCCCTCCGGCCCGGTGCCGGCGGCGGCACCGGTGGCCAGCACGGCCTCGCCCACCCCGGCGGGCCCGGCCGGGTCGGCGGCGTCGTGCGGGTGGGCCCCCGCCGCGACCTCCAGCGCCACGTCCTGCTCGGTGTCCGGGGGGAGCACACCGGTGCGCTGATAGGCCTCGAACCGGGACTCGCTGACCACCTGGTAGCTCTTCGGGGCCCGCTGCGGCTCGCCGTCCTCGCCCGGCCCGGCCCCGTCGGCGGCCGGCGTGAGCGGGGCGTCGGGCGCGTCCTCCGGCACCACGTAGGCGCGGGGGCCGCGGACGACCAGGAAGTAGGCGAGCGCCAGGAGGAACACCACGATCGCGGTGAACACGTTGAGCCGGATGCCGAAGATGTGGTTGGCCTCGTCGATCCGCAACGCCTCGATCCAGCAGCGCCCGGCGGTGTAGGCCATCACGTAGAGCGCGAAGGCGCGGCCCCGGCCGAACTTGTACTTGCGGTCCAGCCACCAGACCAGCCCGCCGACGCCGAGGTCCCAGACCGCCTCGTAGAGGAACGTCGGGTGGTAGAGCCCGGCCTTGGTGACCGCCTCACCGTCGATCACCGTGGCGTGCCCCGGGTTGGACGTGTCCATGTCGTGCACCCGCAGGCCCCACGGCAGCGTGGTGGCCTTGCCGTAGAGCTCGTTGTTGAACCAGTTGCCGAACCGGCCGAGGGCCTGCGCGACCGGCAGCGCCGGGGCGAGCGAGTCGGCGAAGATCGCGAACGGCAGGCCGAGCTGACGCGCGGCGATCCAGGCGCCGACCGCCCCACCGGCCACCGCTCCCCAGATGCCGAGGCCGCCCTCCCAGATGTAGAAGGCCCGGATCGGGTCACCGCCGGCCCCGAAGTAGTCCTGCGGCGAGGTGATCAGGTGGTAGACCCGGGCTCCGAGGATGCCGAACGGCACCGCCCACACCGCCATGTCGAGCGACGCCCACGGCGCCACTCCACGGTGCCGCAGTCGCTGCTCCATGAGCAGCACGGCGACGACGATGCCCAGGACGATGCAGAGCGCATAAGCCCGGACGGGCAGGCCGAGCACGTGCCAGACGGACGTTGTCGGACTCGGGATCGCGGCGAGGTTCACGGGTGCACACGCTACCGTCGTGCCGCTCGCCGTGGTCGCTCAGGGCAGGCCTACTTTTCCGGGTTACGCACGCCCTCGGACAGTTCCGCGCTGAGCGCGCGCAACCGGGACAGCCCGGTCTCGCGGTCGGGCGCGTCCAGGACACACCGGATCAGGGCGCTGCCGACGATCACGCCGTCGGCGAAGCCGGCCACCTCGGCCGCCTGCTTGCCGTTGCCGACCCCCAGGCCGACGCCGACCGGCAGGTCACGGTCGGCCTGCCGGATCCGCTCGACCAGGTCGGGGGCCTGCCGCGACACCGAGGTACGGGCGCCGGTGACGCCCATCAGCGCGGTGGCGTAGACGAAGCCCCGGCAGTTCGCCACGGTCATGGCGATCCGCTCGTCGGTCGAGGAGGGCGAGACCAGGAACGTCCGGTCGATGCCCTGCTCGTCGGACGCGGCCAGCCACTCCTCGGCCTCGTCCGGGATCAGGTCGGGCGTGATCATGCCGGTGGCACCCGCCGCGGCGAGGTCGCGGGCGAACGCGTTCACCCCGTACTTCTCGACGGGGTTCCAGTAGGTCATCAGCACGACCGGCACGCCGGCGTTCGCGACGGCCTCGATGATCCGCAGCGTGTCGCGGGTGCGCACGCCGGCGGCGAGCGCGATGTCACTGGCCTTCTGGATGACCGGGCCGTCCATCACCGGGTCGGAGTAGGGCAGCTCGACCTCGACGACGTCGCAGCCGGCCTCGTGCATCGCGATCATCGAGGCGATGCTGTCGTCGACGGTCGGGAAGCCGGCCGGCATGCAGCCGATCAGGACCGACCGGTCCTCCGCCCGCGCCTTGTGGAAGATCTCCGAGATGCTCACTCCTGCTCCCCCGGGACCAGCGTCTCGACCTCGTCGAGGATGCCGAAGTAGGCGCCTGCGGTGTGCACGTCCTTGTCACCCCGGCCGGAGAGGTTGATCAGGATGGTCGGCTCGCGGCCGAGCTCCGCGGTCAGCGCCGGGATGATCCGGATCGCCCCGGCCACCGCGTGCGCGCTCTCGATCGCCGGGATGATCCCCTCGGTGCGGCACAGCAGCTGGAACGCGGACATCGCCTCGGCGTCGGTCACCGGCTCGTACTCCGCCCGGCCGGTGTCGTGCAGCCAGGCGTGCTCCGGGCCGACGCCGGGGTAGTCGAGACCCGCCGAGATCGAGTGCGACTCGACCGTCTGGCCGTCGTCGTCCTGCAGCACGTACGTCCGGGCGCCGTGCAGCACCCCGACCGAGCCGCCGGTGATCGACGCCGCGTGCCGGCCGGTCCGGACGCCGTCGCCGCCCGCCTCGAAGCCGTAGAGGGCGACCCCCTCGTCGGGCACGAACGCGTGGAAGATCCCGATCGCGTTGGAGCCGCCGCCGACGCAGGCCGCGACCACGTCGGGCAGCCGCCCGATCTGGTCGAGGCACTGCTGCCGCGCCTCCACCCCGATGCCGCCCACGAAGTCGCGGACGATCTCCGGGAACGGGTGCGGGCCGGCCGCCGTGCCGAGCAGGTAGTGCGTGGTGTCGACGGAGGCGACCCAGTCCCGCAGGGCCTCGTTGAGCGCGTCCTTGAGGGTGCGCGAGCCGTTCGTCACCGGGACGACGGTGGCGCCGAGCATCCGCATCCGGGCCACGTTCAGCGCCTGCCGCTCGGTGTCGGTCTCCCCCATGTAGACCACGCACTCGAGGTCGAGCAGGGCGGCCGCGGTCGCGCTGGCCACGCCGTGCTGGCCGGCACCGGTCTCGGCGATCACCCGCGGCTTGCCCATCCGCTTGGCCAGCAGAGCCTGGCCGAGGACGTTGCGCACCTTGTGCGCGCCGGTGTGGTTGAGATCCTCCCGCTTGAGCAGGATCTCCGCGCCGGCCTTGGCGCTGAGCCGCTTGGCCGGGTAGAGCAGCGAGGGCGTGCCCGCGTAGTTGAGGAGCAGATCCTGGAACTCCGCCTGGAACTCCGGATCGGTCTTCGCCTCGCGGTAGGCCGTCTCGAGCTCGTCCAGGGCACGGACCAGGGCCTCCGGCACGAACCGGCCGCCGTAGCGGCCGAAGTGCCCGGCCAGGTCGGGCAGAACCGACGTCATCGCACCGGCCTCGGGGTCGCAGGGTGGTTGCCGGCGTTGACCAGCTCGGCGACCGCGTCGCGCGGCGACTTCTGGGTCACCAGGCCCTCGCCCACCAGCACCGCGTCGGCACCGGCGGACGCGTACCGGATCAGGTCGTGCGGACCCCGCACCCCCGACTCGGCGATCTTGACGACGTTGTTCGGCAGCCCGGGCGCGATGCGCTCGAACACCGACCGGTCGACCTCGAGCGTGCGCAGGTCCCGGGCGTTCACCCCGATCACCTTGGCGTTCGCCTCCAGTGCCCGGTCGGCCTCCTCCTCGTTGTGCACTTCGACGAGGGCGGTCATGCCGAGCGACTCGATGCGCTCGAGCAGGCCGACCAGCACGTTCTGCTCCAGTGCGGCCACGATGAGCAGCACGAGGTCGGCGCCGTGGGCCCGGGCCTCGTGCACTTGATAACTGGAGATCACGAAGTCCTTGCGGAGCACCGGGATGCGCACCGACTGCCGGACCGCGGCCAGGTCGGCGAGCGAGCCGCCGAACCATCGGCCCTCGGTGAGCACGCTGATGCAGCGGGCGCCGCCCGCCGCGTACTCCCCGGCCAGGTCGGCCGGGTCGGGGATGTCGGCGAGCGCGCCCTTCGACGGCGACGACCGCTTGACCTCAGCGATCACCGCCACCCCGGGCTTACGCAGCGCCGCGTAGCCGTCGATCGCCGGTGGCGCCGCCGCGGCAAGTTCCCGAACCTGCTCCAGCGGCACCTTCTCCTGCCGTGCCGCCACGTCCTCGCGCACTCCGGCGAGGATCTCCTCCAGCACGTTCTGCGGCCCGCCAGTGCCCGCTTCCGCCTGCTGATCGGATGTCACGTAATGACTCCCCTCTCCGGGTGTCCTCCGACCGATGCTAGGAGGTCGCGGTCCTCCCCGCCCGCCCGGGGTATGGCGAGCCTCACCAGTTGGGCTGGGGCATAATGCCGCCGGCCTCGCGCCCACCTGTCACTTCGGTCACAGCCGCGCCGGGCGCGCCGGTCCACATGCTGGGCGACCTCATCTGATCGGGGGATGGCGACTCCCGTCCACGGCTACGTCATGCAGCGGAAATACGAGTCGGTCAAGCTGATCACCCGGCAGACTGGAGCCGTCCCCGGCGGAAACGACGACGTGGAGTTGACATCGACGTGGAGTTGACCGTGTCCGACAGCCAGCACTCCCCGGCCGCCCTCCCGGCGCCGGCCCTCGCCGAGGTGTCCCGGGCTCTCGTCTCGGTGGCGGCCCACCTGGTGACGAACGTCCAGCGCGCGGTGGTGGGCCCGGCCAAGGTCCCCACGGCCCGGGACAACGCCTACTTCGCGATGCTCGCCGACCAGGCCCGCAACCAGGCCCGTGCCGACCTGACCCGCGAGGTGGCGTCGCGCCTGCGCAGCCGCCCCCGCAAGCTGGTCGAAGCCCGCTGACCCCCGGCCGACAAATCCCCCGGGGTACGCCGAACGGCGTACGCCGAACGGGGTCAGCCGGTGGGGTCGTCGCCCCGGTCGAGGGCGTCCCAGGCGGCCCGGTGGTCGGCGGGGGCCGGGGCCGTCGCGACCGGCTTGCGCTCGTAACGGGCCGACATGCCCGGCCACTCGTGCCCCCGAGCCAGCGTGCTCAGCCCGCCGGCCAGGACGATCAGGCCGCCGGCCGCGCAGCCGACCGGCCACAGCGTGCCGCCGGCACCGGCCGAACCGGGGTCGAGGCCGACCCGGCCGGCGATCGCGCCGATCGTCACCCCCAGCCCGGCCAGGGACAGCAGGACGCCGAGGGCCCGCCTCGCCCAGCCCGACGTGGCCAGCAGCGCGCCCGTACCGGCCAGGGCCACCACGGCCAGGCCGGTCACCCACGGCTGCACGTCGGTGCCGGTGCGGGACTCCCGCAGGCCGGACATACCGGGGCGCGGGATCACGTGCACCGACCACGTCCGGGTGATCGCGTAGAGCGCCAGCGCCGAGCCGGCCAGCGACGCCAGCACGGTGAGCGGATAGAGACGGCGCCTCATCGCGCCGCGCGCAGCGTCTCCGCCGAGGCGATGGCGGCCAGGACGGCGGCGGCCTTGTTCCTGGTCTCGGTCTCCTCGGCGGCCGGATCCGAGTCGGCCACGACGCCCGCCCCGGCCCCCACGTAGGCGACGCCGTCCTTCAGCAGGGCGGTGCGGATCGCGATCGCCATGTCCATGTCGCCGGCGAAGCCGAAATAGCCGACCGTGCCGCCGTACAGGCCGCGGCGGGTCGGTTCCAGCTCCTCGATGATCTCCATGGCCCGAACCTTGGGGGCGCCGGAGAGGGTGCCGGCCGGGAACGTGGCGGCGAGGGCGTCGAACGCGCTCCGGTCGTCGCGCAGCTCGCCGGTGACGGTCGAGACGATGTGCATGACGTGGCTGTACCGCTCGATCCGGGCGAACTCCGGCACCTCGACCGTGCCCGGCTTGCAGACCCGGCCGAGATCGTTGCGGCCGAGGTCGACGAGCATGACGTGCTCGGAACGCTCCTTCGGGTCGGCCAGCAGCTCGGTGGCGAGGGCGTTGTCCTGCTCCGGGGTGGCGCCCCGCCAGCGGGTGCCGGCGATCGGGTGCAGCAGCGCGTGCCGGGTGCCCCGCTCGTCGGCGCTGACCTTCAGGTGCGCCTCCGGCGACGAGCCGACGATGTCGAAATCGTCGAACCGCAACAGATACATGTACGGGCTGGGGTTGGTCGCCCGCAGCACCCGGTAGACGTCGAGCGGAGCGGCATCGGTCGGCCGCTCGAACCGTTGCGCCACCACGATCTGGAAGCACTCGCCGGCCCGGATCGCCTCCTTGGCCTCCTCGACCGCCTTCTGGTATTCCCCGGGGACGGTACGGCTGACCGGCTCGCCGGCCGGCCGGCGCTCCACCGTGGAGATCATCGGCGGGGTGGGCCGGGACAGTGCCGTGGTCATCGCGTCGAGCCGGCCGACGGCGTTGTGGTAGGCCGCCAGCCGCTCGGCGTCGGTGGCGTCCTCGGCCGTCAGGGCGTTCGCGACCAGGATCGCCGAGCCGTCGTAGTGGTCGAGGACCACCAGGTCGGTCGCGAGCATCATGCCCAGCTCGGGCAGCTCCAGGTCGTCGGTGGCGGTGGCGGGCAACCGCTCGAAACGCCGCACCAGGTCGTAGCCGAGATAGCCGACCATGCCCCCGCTCAGCGGCGGCAGGTGGTCGCCGGCCGGCCCGTCGGCGAGCGCCGCGACCGTCTCGCGCAGCACCGTGACCGGGTCCCCGCCGGTGGGCACGCCGGGCGGGGGCGTGCCGAGCCAGGCCGCCGTCCCGTCCCGCTCGACCAGGGTGGCGGCGCTGCGCACGCCGATGAACGAGTAACGCGACCAGGCCGCACCGGACGGACCGGCGCCCTGCTCGGCCGACTCCAGCAGAAAGGTGCCCGGCCCGCCGGCCAGCTTCGTGTAGACGCCGACCGGTGTCTCGCCGTCGGCGAGCAGCCGGCGGATGACCGGGACGACCCGGCGCCGCTGGGCCAGGAACTCGGCCTCGCCGGGCTGCACCGCACCGCTGGTCACGACTCGCCCCCGGACACGGGGAGCTCGTCGAAGAAGCAGGTGGGCGCGCCGGTGTGACAGGCCGCGCCGACCTGCTCGACGGTGACCAGCAACGCGTCCCCGTCGCAGTCGAGCGCGACCGACCTCACGTACTGGTGGTGGCCGGACGTCGCGCCCTTCACCCAGTATTCCCGGCGGCTGCGCGACCAGTAGGTGGCCCGCCCCGTGGTCAGCGTGCGATGCAGCGCCTCGTCGTCCATCCACGCGAGCATCAGCACGGCACCGGAGTCGTGCTCGCGCACGATCGCCGCGACGAGGCCGTCGGAACCGCGCTTGAGGCGCGCCGCGACGGCCGGATCCAGATCGGTCTTCACTGCCACGTCAACGATTGTCCACCGCGTGCGGGTGACACTCCGATCCGCCCCACGCGCGGGCCCACGATCCGGGCACGGGGGATGTGCCGGACGGCGGGGAAGGGTACCGTCGTCGTGCGCCGCGCCCGGCCCAGGGCGCCGGCGTCCGCCCACCTGACAAGGGTCAGCGCAGCTCACGGGCGCGGTGGGACCGCCTCTCGACGGGAGTCTTTACACCGATGGAGCCGCAGTCAAGTCCCGACAACAACCGGCCACCGCGCGGGCTCTCGCGTTTCTGGCCGGTTCATCGGGAAACCGGCGACCCGGCCGACACCGCCGAACAGCCCGAGGTCCCGGTAGCCCGACCGGGTGAACCGGGAACCGCCCCCGGTTCCCGCCACACCGACCCGACCGAGCCCGGCGCCGGCGCCCCGCCGACGCCCCCCGTGCACGGCGGCGGCCCCGTCCCGCTCGCCCCCGGCCCGCACGTGTCCGGTCCCCACGCCCCCGGCCCCCACGTGTCCGGTCCCCACGCCCCCGGCCCGCACGCGTCCGGCCCCCACGCGTCCGGCCCGGCCCAGGCGCGCCCGCCGATCGGTGGCCCGGCCCCCGAGCCGGGCCCCGGACCGCTGCCGCTCGGCGGTGGCCCGGGAGCAGAACCCGGCAACGGCACGGGTGTGAGCGCCCCCGCCGGTACCACACCGCACCCGCCGGTCACCGAGTCGGCGGCCGGCGACGCCGATCACTCCGGCACGCCCGACCACGGCGAACGGGCAGCTCAGGACGGAGAGGCCCGGCGGGCCAACCCGTGGGACCGGGACAGCGGGACGTTCGGCGGCTTCGGTCTGAACGGTCGCAACGGGCGTTTCCTGTTCGGCGGCCGGGACACCACCGACGAGCCGCCGACCGGCACGAACGGCCACAGTGTCCCGGAACTCAACGGACGGAAACGGCAAACGGCCGATGAGCCGTCTAATCTGGACGACCCGGCACCGGGCAAGCCCGCCGACGACACGGTCCCGGCGCAAGCTTCCGACGAGAACAGGCGTGATCACATGAACGGACGGGCCGGCGTTCCCGGTTTCACGGCACCGGGCGACTCCGTACCCTCCGAGGACGGTCCCGCCCCCGACCAGGCCGCCCCCGACGGCCGCCGGCAGGCGACCGGCTGGGCCTCCGTGCCCACCTCGACCCACCCGGTGGTGAACCCGACCTCCGGCGCCCCGATCTCCGCGGCCCCGATCTCCGCGACCCCGGTCTCCCCGGGCTTCACCGCCCCGGGCGCCCCGGCCGCCCCCGGGTTCACCGCCTCGGGCTTCACCCCGCCGGCCTCGTCGGGCTTCACCCCGTCCGCCTCCCGCGGCTTCACCCCGCCGGTCTCCCCGGCCGCCTCCGGTTACGCGTCGCCCGGTTCGCTCGGCTCGCTCGGTTACCAGCCGCCCACCTCGCCGAGTGCGCCCGGTTCACCCGCCGCATCCGGGCACGGTTCGCCGGTGTCACCCGCCGCACCCGGGCACGGTTCGCCAGGGTCGCCCGCCGCACCCGGTCAGGCGTCCTCGGCCTTCCCGGGTTCGCCCGGTCCGGCGGGTCCGTCCGGGTTCGCTCCTTCGGCGTACGGCCAGCCACCGTCCTACGTGCCCGCCCTGCCCGACCCGACCACCGGCCCGCTGTCCGGCGTGCCGACGCCGCGGGGCAGCGCCGCCCGCTTCCCGGCCGCGCCCACCTCGGGTGCCGCGGCCGACGCCCCGGAGCCGGCCACCGAGACCCCGCGCACAGCCCTGCCCCAGCGCTCCGCCGAGACCCAGCGCTCCGCCGAGACCGCACGCTCCACCGAGACCGCACGCTCCACCGAGAACCAGCGCCCGGCCGAGGCCTATCTCCCGGCCGGAACCCAGCACCCGGCCGACGCCCAGCGCATGACCGCGACGCGGAGCCCGGCGGACGCCCAGCGCCCGGCCGGAATCCCACACCCGGCCGACGCCGACCGTTCGGCCGGCAGCCAGCACGCAGCCGACAGCCAGCGGGTGGCCGACAGTCAGCGCACGACCGACAACCAGCGCACGACCGACAGCCAGCGTGCGGCCGACAGCCAGGGTGCGGCCGACAGCCAGCGCCTGGGCGGGACACCGGCCGGCCAGCACGAGCCGTCGCTGTTCGGGCCGTCCGCGGCCGAGGCGATCGCGGCCGTCCGCAGTGCCGCCGAGGAGGCCGCCCGGCGCTCCTGGGACGAGGACGACGCGGCCCCACGGCAGCCGGCCCCGCACCGCTCGGCAAGCCTCGAGGACGCCGCGCCGGTCCGCCGTGGCCGGCGGGCCGCCGAGCCCGACGACGAGCTGGAGCAGGAGCCGGAACTGCGCCCCGGCGACGTCGAGGCGGGCCACATCGCGTTCTGGGACGACGACGCGACCCGGCACTTCCGGGCGGCCTGGCACGAGGTGAAGGCGGAGTTCGTCGACGACCCGGTCCGCGCCCTGACCCGCGCCCACGACCTGCTCACCGACGCGGTCAACGAGCTGACCGAATCGTTGCTGGCCGAACGCGACGAACTCGACCCGCTGCGCGGCAACTCGTCGCCCGACACCGAGAGCATGCGGATGGCGATGCGCGGCTACCGCGAGTTCCTCGACCGCATCCTCGCCCTCTAGCCA
>NZ_BOMM01000070.1 GCF_016862195.1 Paractinoplanes ferrugineus
GGGCCATCAACACCGCGCGGACGAGGACGCAGCCCATGCCGGTGCTATGGCAGAGAACCTTTCGCAGGCCAGTGAGATCCATCGGCAGCAGCTGACCCGGCGCGACGACGAGGTCGCAGCATTCCTGGGTCAGGTTCAGCAGTGGACGTCCGGCCTGCGCGTCCTCGTGCTGGAACCTGATGAGATACCGGACCTTTTAGCCGCCCGCGATGGTGACCTCTCCTCCCACGCGCTGCGCGTGGCCGACGCCCAGAGACGCGCAGAACCTCCGCTGCGGGACCGCATCATGCGCGCCGAGCGCGCCGCCGAGCAGCTCGGCGTCGAACGTGACCAACTGCTCGCCAAGATCGCTGAACGGGAAACCGGCCAAGCGACGCCGCCTGCGCCGAGCTGGAGGCCCGACCGATCTAGCCGACAAGGCGCGCCATTCTGGGATCTCGTCGACTTCGCGCCATCAATCACCGAGGACCGCCAAGCCGCAGTCGAAGGTGCCTTGCTGGTCGGCGGACTCCTAGATGCCTGGGTCGACCCCCGCTGCGTAAACGCTGACCCGGGCGACACCTTGCTTCGGCCAGCTCCGGCAGTGAGTGGGCCCAGCCTCGCTGATGTTCTCGTGGCGCACCCGAACGCCGAGATCAACGGTGAACACATCGAGCAAATCCTGCGCGGCATCTCGCTGAGCGCTCCAAAAATCGACGGAACCGTTCTAGCCGCAGACCAGTGGCACACACCCTGGCTCACAGCAGCGGCGCCGGCAGGATGGCAACCCCAATACATCGGCGCAGCCGCACGCGCCGAACGGCAACGCCAGGAACTGGAACAGCTACGCGCGCAGCTTGCTGAGCTGGAGCCGCGAGTTATGGCAGCATCGGACAAGGTCGTCGAGCTGCGAGAGCTCCTTGCCGTTCTTGGCCAGGAGGCGCATCTGCCGAACTTCGACAGCCTCGTACGCGAGCGCGACCAACTAGTCGCGACCAACGCCGCGGTGGTCGCCGCGCAGTCGGCCAACCGCGACGCCACGACGCGGGCCGGCATCAGCGCCAAGAAGGGCAAGGACGCTTGGCAGACGGCAGCCGCCTCGTGTGCAACTGCCCGCGTTCCGGTCGACGCCGCCGCCATTGAAGCGGCCACCCGAGCGTGCGCGACGGCGATCCGGCAGCTGCACGAGAGCCGGACCGTGGTCCAACTTCTCGTCGCCGCCCAGTCGGCCAACCGCGACGCCACGACGCGGGCCGGCGTCAGCACCCAGAAAGCCGAGGACGCTTGGAAGACGGCAGCCGCCTCGTGTGAAACCGCCCGCGTTCCGGTCGACGCCACCGCCATCGAAGCCGACGCTCGGACATGCGCGACGGTGATCCGGCAGCTGCACGAGAGCCGGACCGTGGTCCAACTTCTCGTCGCCGCGATGACCAGCCGCACTGCTCAAATCGGCGAAAAGGCGGCACTCGATTCCGAACTTGACGCCGCACAGCTCGCCCTGACGGAGGCAGGGCAGCGCGACCGGCAGGTCCGTTCCAGTCGAGCAGCACTGCCCCATTTCACCGAGCTGGAAGCCGGTCTCAAGGCGCTCGCCGCCTCGGAAGTGGGCAAGGAGCAAGCTGAAGCAGCCGAACGGCGAACCCGTGGCGACTATGAACTTGCCCGCACGGCGACCGACCTTTCCCGCACCGAGCGCCGACGGGTGGCTACCACCCAGGACGGTCGCCAGCTACCGGTAGAACGTGATGCCCTGGACCACTTCAGGGCAGATGTCCGGCGACTGGCCGCCTCGTGTGCTGCGTGGGTTCAGAGCAGTGAGCGGCTGCAGCTGGAACGCGGCCAAGCCCAGAAGGCTGTACTCGCGGCAACCGAGGCCCTCCGCCAAGCCAAGCGTGCCGAAGTTGAAGCCCAGAACACACAAGAAGCCGCCGAGGCTAAGCAGTACCAGCTCGATGAGGAAACCAGGCTCCACGAGAAGCCGTATCGAGACATGCTCGAAGAGCTCCGCATTAACGGCGAAGCCCAAGAGGAACTCGGACGGCAGTCCGACCGTCACCATGAATTGAGGCGTGCCGCCGAAGTTCAACTAGGCCGTCTCGAAGAACGAGCGACGACGACCGCGACCGCACTCAACGCAGCCCACGAGAACCGGCGCATCGCCGACGAACAACTTAAAGAGCTGTTCGACCACAACATGATCGCTGACATCACCGACGGCGACAGCTACCAACGCCCAGCGGATTCACAACAGGGCAGTGAGCTCGCACAACGGTTGACACGGCACACCAATATGGAGCACGCCCGCGACCAACTCAAGCGTGAGGGCCACCTGCTCAACACCGAACTGCGCCGGGTAGCCGAGGTGTTCCTCCGTATGGGCCGTCACATCATCGACCAAGAATTCGGCACCGCCGGCCTGCGGCGAATCGTGCTCGCTGAGAGCGCTACCGCCGCGGACACCGGTAACGGCAAGTCGCTCAAGCAGGCTGTCGACGAGATCAGCGACCGGCTCGAACGTCTACAGAACGACTACGACGAGCAGTTGCGCAAAGAGATCAAGGGATCTCTGCTCGAGCAGCTCCGCGGTCAGATCCTTACCCGGATCCAGCTCGCTGACGACATCGTTAAAGGTATCTCTAAAACGCTCAAAGGTGTGAGGACCGGCGTCGAGAACGTCGGCGTCCGCATCGCATGGGACCGCCGGACCGACGATCCCGAAGCTGTGGAAGCGCTTTACCACATCGAAAAACCCAACGCCGACGGCAACTACGACGACATGTACACCTTCTTCACGGCCCGGCTGAGAACCGAGTCCGGCAATGAGACGACCGCCGAGCGGATCGCCCGCGTCTTCGACTACCGCAACTGGTTCGCCTGGAAAATCGAAGTCACGCACAAGGCCTTCTCCGACGACGCCCACCCCGGAGAAGTCTTCAAAGAGATCACCAGCCGCAAAAACCCGCTCGACACCTTGTCCACCGGCGAGAAACGCCTCGCCAGCATGCTGCCGCTGCTCGCCGCCATCCGCTCCTTCTACGCAACCCCCGGCCACAACGGCCCTCGGCTCGCCTATATCGACGAACTCGACGCAGCGTTGGACAAAACCAATCTACGCATGCTCCTTCACCTTCTTCGCGACTGGGACTTCGATGTTATCTCCACACTTCCCAGCATGAACAAGCTGTTGGTGCCTGAGGTGCGCTCGACCGCCATCCACAAGATCATCAAGAGCTCGGGCGGCAACCGGTTCAGCATCCCGTACATCTGGGACGGGACCGGGTTGCCCCAAGCTGTACGCATCGCTGTGCCAGGAGCCAACGCCAGTGACGAAGGCGGCCCTACCGCATGAGCGACCTGAACGACCCTCATCTCTTGCCCCTGTGGCGCGCGATCAAAAGCAGACTGATCGATACCGGTGAACTCGCCAAGGTACGCACTGTCAGAGTCGAGCTGAGCACCGCTGGTCTTGCCCGGCTGAACGGCTGGTTCGCCCAGAGCCGAGCCGCCAGGCTGTCCGCCATCAATGGTTGGGTGAGAGTGCCTCTCGACAAAATTGCAGCAGCTCTGGGTCCCGAGACCGACCTCCACACCATCCTGCAAGAAACTGTCGGACTGCCCGACGAAGTCCAACCGAGACTTCGACTGCAAACAATGAAGGCTGATTTTTGGAACTCTGCTGAAATTCGTCTGCCCAAGACTCCCGCCTTGGTTCATTACCTGAGAATCGGCGGGCTGACTGACACTACCCTCGAACAGCGCGGACGCTTAATCAACGCGCTCGCGCGAGCCCACGACCTGCTTCCCCTACAACGGCCCGTCCCGTTGCCGAGACTCGCCTATTACTGCGCGACGGACCCCCACTACTTCGACTTCAAAAGCCCGGGCAACGGCTCCAAGCTCGTCCTCCTTGCCGCCGAACTTCTCGGCGAGAATGCAATAGTCGCTAGAACCCCGCTCGAACGCTTCCACTTGCTGACACGCTGCGGCATCGTCCCTGACCGCATCAGCAGCACCGTGATTGTGCTCGGCATCGATGCTGTCGGGCAGAGCCCGATCGACGATGTTGTGCGCCAGGCACGAGCAGCACCTCGACCACTGCATCTCAGCCTTTACGATCTGACGATGAACCCGCCGATATTCTCCAACGCCGAAACGGTTCACGTGGTCGAAAACCCATCGGTTCTAGAAGAAGCGCTAATCCGCCGCTACCGCGGACCGCTGGCCTGCACCTCCGGCACGCTGTCCGCTGTCGACCACTGCTTTCTCCAAAAATTGGTCGACGACAGAGTCCCCATCGTCTACAGCGGCGACGACGACCCCACTGGCAGAGGAATCACCCGGACCGTCTATAACCGCTACGGCGCAGACCCACTAATCGTCGGGTCCTCACCCGATAGTGACTCGGCTAACGATTCTCCAATCTACCAGGAAGACCACCGCATCCTCGGTGCGCTGCTCGGCGTGGACTCCAATGACCCACTTGGAGTCAGTCAGCAATAGATGCTTCAGTAGAGCAGCGCCGCTCGCGGATTCGTCCTCCACGCCGACCCGACGGGGGCACCCGGGAGCCCGGGTCAGAAGGCGTACTCAGCGTGCAGACGTGCTCGCGGTGGTGAGTGCCGTGTTGACGGCTTCGGTGTGGACGAGCCACCAGCGCAGCAGGCGGGCGTCGGAGAAGAGCAGGTGGTCGCAGCCGTGGTCGTGCTGGTCGTAGTGCAGGCGCAGCTGCCACGTGCCGGTGGCCAGTTGCCACCAGCGTCGGTGGGCGGCGTCGAGCAGCTGCGTGTCGGTGATCAGCCGTTGTGTGCGGTAGCCGCGGATGAAGGCGGCGACACGGTCAAGGTCGAGTGCGCCGGTGCTGGGATGGGTGAACCAGATGGTCGCGGTCCGTACCACCTCAGTGCCGTAGCCGCGCACGTCGAGGCGGTCCCAATCGAGGATCGCGGTGACGTGACCGGTGACCGGTTCGATAAGCAGGTTCAGCGGTTGGAGGTCCCCGTGGGTCCAGCCGGCCGGTTCGACCTTCAGGGGCGGCGGCTGCTGGCAGGCGATGCGGTGCAGCAGGGCTTGCCGCTGACGGATCTCGGCTCCGGCGAGCTCGTCGAAGTCGTCGCCGGCCCCGCCGCCGGTGGCGCGCGCGAAACGCTCGAGCCGGGCCTGGGCCTCATGGACTGTGGTGGGGTTGTCGAGCAGCCGGTTCGGTGCCCCCGGCAATGCGGCAGCGAGGGCGTTGTGGAGCCGGCCTGTCAGGTCGCCCAGGGCTTCGCAGGCGTTCGGCGTCAGGTCGTGGCCATTGAGGTGGGTGCCGGGGAGCCAGGCGCTGGCGGTGTACCAGTCGTCGCCGACGCGCAGCAGGGTGTCGCCGTGGTCGGTGGTGTAGGGCAGGGGGACAGGGAGGCCTTGCGCGGCGAGCTTCGGCAGGACGCGGTGGTTGTCGCGGACGGTTTCGGGCGGCCGGTCCTGCAGTTGCTTGATCGCGTAGCTGCCGGCCTCGGTCGTCAGCTGCCAATTCGGGTTCATCAGCCCTTGGGTGATCCGCCGGCAGGAGAGCACGCGCCCCAAACCGAATGCGGTGGCGATGCGCGCCGCGACCGGATCACTCAGAGCCGGGGTTGGCGTCGACGGGGATTCAGGCACGGCGCGCGGCCTTGCGCAACGCAGTGATGGCGGTGGCGGCTTGGTCGTCGAGCCAGTGCCGGTGGTCTTGGTCGTCGACCGTGTCGAACAGGGTCTGATACAGCCGCTGTTCGCGGGCGATCCACAGCACTCGCATTGCCTGGTAGCCGCGGAGATAGCCAGCGACCTCTGCGGTATGGGCGCATCGCTGTTCGGTGTCGGGGTCGTGGCGGCTGAGCCACAGCCCGAGCAGTGCGAGGTCGGCGCCGCCCGGGTACAGCCCCGCGAACTCGTAGTCGATGTAGGTCAAGGGCCCGTGCTTGATGGCAAGGGCGTTGCTGGTCAGGGGGTCACCGTGGCCGAAGAGCACGGGCGCACCCGCAACCGCCTCCAGCAGCGCCTGCTGGTGGTCGGCGGGCAGGTCCCCGGCGGCGACGTAGCGGCGGATACGGGCCGGCCAGTCGGTGGCCGGCGCTCGCAGCGGTCCGGGCGGCGGTTGCCATGACGCGAAGGTGGTGAGGGCGTCGATCATGCCGGTCACGGTCGTCTCGGGCAGCCGCGGGGGATACCGGTCGGTGTGCGGTGGCGCCCCGGGCAGCCGTTCGATGATCAGCATGGTGCGCCCGGCGTAGTGCAGCCGTGGTGTACGCCACGGTGGTGGTGTGGCAGCGAACGCCTGATATGCGGCCACCTCGTGCGCGAAGCGTCTCACCCAATGCCGCTCGGAGCTGGTCAGCTGTTTGGCAACCACGTCGTGGCCCTGCCAGTGGCCGGCTACGGTGACGGCCTTGTCGGTTCGCCGCAACTCTTCGCCACGCTGCAGATCTGCAAGGTGAAGAACGGCGTCGTTACCGGCGGGGACCTCGCCCGGCATGCTCTGCGTTACCTGCACACGACCATCCTGCTGGCCGATGACGCCAACGTCGAGAACTCGAAGGTTGGCTGCTCTCCCCGGCGTGGTGGCGGTACGCAACATGTCGGTGTGGGCGAACTCGTGTCACCCGGAAGGGACCGTTCACCGAGGGCTGCCAGGCGGCTTGGCGGTTAGCCTGTCGCAGTGACCGTCGACTTCACTGCCAGCTTGCCCCGTAAGCGGATGGGCGCTGGGGTGCTGTTGTCGGACGATCAAGAGCGGACTCTGCTGGTCGAGCCGGCGTACAATGACGACTGGGAAATCCCGGGCGGCGCCGTCGAAGCGGACGAGTCGCCGTTTACCGCGGCGGTCCGGGAACTGACGGAGGAACTGGGCCTGCGGGTGCAGCCGGGCCGGCTGCTGGTGACTGATTGGGTGCCGCCGCAGCCCGGGCGTACCGAGGGCCTGATGATGGTTTTCGACGGCGGGCTGCTCACTGCGGTGCAGACCGAGCTGATCCGGCTACCGGCCGAGGAGCTGCGTAGCTGGGCGTGGTGTACCGAGCACGATGCCGGTGAGCGGCTGTCGGGCCTGCTGGCTCGACGGGTGGCCGCGGCCAGGCGGGCTCGCGCCGACGGCAATACCTTTTACCTCGAGAACGGATTCCTTATCGCCTGAAGGTCAATGTTTGCCAAGTCCGCAGTGGTCCTTCGGCTCGATGTTGACGCCGCGGCGAAGGTTCCAAGAGAGCGGTTCTTCGCTCAATACTGCGACTGCGTAACCGACTCATGGGCGTGAAGTACGTGTTGCAGCAGTAAGTGCACGCCTGACCAGTCCTGGTCCGGTAGGCAGCCGCCGCCGGCCCGAGCGGCTGTTACCTTGCGTTTGAAGTGATCTTGCACCGTTCCCTTATGGTCAACCACGCCTTGATAGACGCCGTCTTGGGACTTGAGTTTCCATTTCACCGGGTATAGCGATCCGTCGGGCGCGGTGAGCGAGTCACGGCCGAGGTAAAGCTCCAGGCTAGCTGCGGTGCCGTTGACGTTGGTCGCGGCGATGCGGTTTTCGTCGCCCGTTCCAGGTAGGCCGTAGGCAGGGTAGCTGCGGGCGAGGTCGAGGTCTGGGTAGCAGGCGGCGACCACACCGGCGGGCAGGACATGTTGCTGCAATTCCGCGAGAGCCTGGCGGCCCTGCAAGTCGTTGTCGTAAACGGCGACGATGCGTTGCTGGATGCCGCTGCCCAGCAGGGTGCGGATCTTCGGTGCGATGTCCTTCGCGCCGCCCGAGGTCCTTTTCGCCGACGACGGTAGGGCGTCGAAGTCGAGGAACCGGACCAGGTCGACGAGGTGCGGGAAGAGCACGTGGAGCGCGTCGCGCAGCAATTCTGCGTCGCTGGCACCTTCGGTGAGGACGATCAAGGGGAGGAACGAGGCGCCTCGAGTACGCAGACTGTTGCGTGCGTCAGCGGAGATCGCCGCCAGTTGATCAGTCCGATCATCTCCACCGACGCGAAGCCGGACCACCACATCGGCCTGCGGAAACGCCAGCAGAGCAAGCCGTATCGCGGCGCGACTCTCCAGCGACCGCAGCCAGTGGTGAAGCCACCAGAAGTCGTCGGGCTCGGGGTAAACAAACAATCGGCGTATCTCGGTCACCGGTGCAGTCGGGGCCGCCTCGCGGAGACGAGTAATCCACACCTGGAACGTGAAGCGCTCGTAGAAGGCTCGCTCCTGCATGAAAATCGCCGGGTCGACGGCCAGCTCATCATCGGCGAGCCGGTCGTCAACGTTGGCGATCGCTTCATGCACGCGGCGGTCAAACGCCTCGCGACCTACCCGCTCGTTGACGCCGAGTAGGTCGAGGCGTTCAGCCATACGGGGTCCAGGAATGGTGGCGCGTAGCTCGGTGATTCCGCTCTCGGCGTCCGTGGCCACCGTGGGATCGGCAGTAGCCACCAAAGCGGCGAGCGCTTCTAAATCATCGTCTCTGATGCGGGTGACGAGCCGCCCGTCCACCATGACCAGCGCGGATGCGGAGCGAAACGGATCCGGCCTGTAGGAGCTGTCGTACCGTCGCGGTCCTCCCGTCGCTACTTTCAACCAGAGTGCTCTGAGGACGTCGCTGAGCCGCTGCCGCATGCCGGTATGGTCTCGCAGTTTGGCTGATGGCGGCACTACCTCTCAGTCGTCGTGAAGATCGTGAAATGCGTTCACTACCAACGCGATCCGCGGGACGGGGTACTGCTCGAAACGCCGTACCGCGCTGCGGTCTCGGGCGGGTCGGTGTCGGCGAGGTCGATCCACGTCGCCACGACCGGGTCGTCGGAGTACCGGCTGAGCCTGCCAACGTCCGCGTCCTGGACGTCATGGCCGGCGTCGCGTAACAGCTGCGCCATGTCGTGGCGGATGCGCTCGACGGCCTGATCGCGCTGCTGACGCCACCGACGGTCGGCGTGCATCCCTGGTCGTTGCTCAGAGCGCTGTCGGGATGCTACGGCAGCGGAAGCACGCGGGTGGCAGCCTACGCGGACACCGCGAGCGGGGACAGTGCCCCCGGATCCACACCGTCGCGGGCAGCCAGGCCGTAGGTGATCAACGCGCCGGTCTGCAGCAAGATCTGCGTGAGCGGAAGCCGGTGACTCAGATCGACCGTGGGATGGCGGTGCTCGATCAGCTGAACCGCTCGGGGTGCGGCTGCCCGCCAGCCGCCGGTATCACCGCCGGCTACCTCGTCGGCGTACTCGGCAATCGCCTGCATCCGCCGATGCCACCAACCACGCCGATCCATGTCAATTGATCCGCAGGCCGTTACACCGTCCGTGTCGAACCAGCGCCTCGGTAACCCCGACCGTCACCGTCCACAGCCCCAGGCGCCGCAGGTCAGCTGCGCCTGAGCGAGCCAGGTTCACCGGCTCTCCGGACAGCCTAAGACAGCTACGGACAGCTATTTCGTCGCCGTCTGAGCAGGCAAGGTCGTCAAAGAAGCGACCGGTACCCGCCCTCCGTGACCAGCAGATGTCTCCACCCACGACCGGATCCAGCGATACGGCCCGACATCCGAGCGGTGCCGCTGGGTGAGGTCGGAGGGCCTGTGCCGGTGAGCTCACCGCCTGGCCGCTCGATGACGTCGCCGATCACCGATCGCACCTTGGGCCAGGTCACACCACACCTGCCTGAAAGGGACACCCATGAACAAGACCTTCGCTCGAACCGGCGCCGTTGTCACCGCCGCGCTGGGCCTGACGTTCACCGTGGCCACGCCGGCGCTGGCCAGCGCGGACAAGTGCAAGGGCGACGCCTACGCCAGCTGCGTGGCGGTCAATGGCACCAAGCTGCACGTCAACTCGATCAAGAGCCGCGTCGCGCTGTACGCCAAGACGTGCCGGTGGGGCCATAGCCAGGTGTTGATCAACGGCAAGCACTACGCCGACTCCAACGGCGGCGACGACAAGGAGTACTGCTCCAAGTCCGTCTTCGGCGCCGAGGTCACCACCGGCACCTGGAACGTCAACCGCAACTACGCCAAGGGCACCAAGATCTGCTCCAAGTTCTGGCGGTACACCGGCGCTACCGGGCCCGGCACGTCCAACGGCTACTCCAGCTACGGCACCGCCTGCGCCACCATCGGCTGAACCGCACGGCTGACCGGACCGGCCGGTGATGCCGCCGGCATCACCGGCCCCCGAGCCGGCACCGCACGCGTGGCCCTTTCCGCTGCTGCCGTGACGCCCACTATCCCCTCCGTGGAGATCTTCCATGACCATCGCCCTAAGCCCGGAGTCCAGCACGATCACCGGCGTCGTCCCCGAGGTGCTGCGCCGCTACCGACTCGCGATCAGCCTGATGTTCGCCATCGCCGGCATGACCATCGGCACCTGGACCGCGCGAATCCCCACCATCCAGCACAACATCAAGATGGCCGACGCCAAGCTGAGCATCTGCCTGCTCCTGCTCGCCGCCGGCGGCCTGCTCGGCATGCGCGCCGCCGGCCGGCTCATCGACCGGCACGGCAGCACCACCGTCATGGTCCTCCCGTCACTGGCCCTCGGCGGGGCGCTCCTGCTCGCCGGCCACGCCCCGACGTGGACGACGCTGGCCGCCGCCTTGCTCACCTTCGGCGTCCTGCACGGCACGCTCAACGTGGCGATGAACGCGGCCGCGGTCTCGTGCCAGACCGCGTACGGACGGCCGATCATGACCTCGTTCCACGCACTGTTCAGCATCGGCGGCGTTGCCGGGGCCCTGGTGTCGGCCGCCTGCGCCCACATCGGCCTCAGCGTCGCCGATGCCTTCGCTGCCGTCGGAGTCGTATCCACCGCAGCAGCGGGATGGGCGATCCACCGTCTCATCCCCGCACCCGTTTCGAGCCCCGACACCCAGGAGTCGACAGCCACGGCCGCACCGGCGCAACGCCGGCCGCGAACCCGGATCCTGCTGCTCGGAGTGCTCGCCTTCAGTGCACTGATCAGCGAAGGCGCCGCCGCCGACTGGGCCAGCACCTACCTCGCCCGCCTCGGCGCGACACCCGCCATGGCCGCCACCGCGTACGCCGCCTTCGCCGCGAGCATGACCATCGGCCGGCTCGTCGGCGACCGCCTCACCGCTGCCATCGCACCCGCCGCGCTGCTGCGTGGCTGCGGCCTGATCGGCGGTGGCGGCCTCGCCCTCGGCCTGATCGGCGGCACCCCAGCCACCGCGATCGCCGGATTCGCCTGCCTCGGCGCCGGCCTGTCCTGCGTCGTCCCGCTGCTCTACTCCACCGCAGGCGGGCTCGACCCGGCACGACCGGGTGCGGCGCTGTCGCAAGTGGCAGCGCTGGGCTACCTCGGCTACGTCACCGGACCGGCCATCATCGGCGGCGCCGCCATGCACATCGGCCTCGGCAACGCCCTGCTCATCCTCCCCGCCCTCGCAACGCTGCTGGTCATCGCCGCCCCGGTCGTGCAGAGCAGCCGTGGCCGGCACCACCGCAGGAGGACAAACCCCCGCAGCCACCACACGCCCGTGCCCGTTGACGGCGACGACATGACAACGCCCGACCATCCGATCCGTACGCCCGAAGTCACCACCGATCACAGCGACCACCAGGTCCTCGAGCTCGAAGGAGCCCTCCGGTGAACACCACCCTCACCCGCACCAGCACCGCCACGATCGCCGACGCCGCTGCGGCAAGCCCCCGTCACAACAAGGCGATCAGCGCGACCCGGGTCGTCGCTCGAACCCGGCGCCGCACTCCGCTGCTGCTGATCATCGCCGCCGCCATCGCCGCGGCCCTACCGCTGATGGGTGCCACCCCGGCGCAGGCCGCCACCTACCGCGACCCGACCCCCGGCGCCGGCACGATCTCGACGCTGGCCGCGTCCGGGTGCAGGGCGGCCCCGTACAGGTTCCACTTCGAGGGCTACGGCAGTATCGCCTTTCCGGAAGACCCGACCGGCCAGTGGAATGCCACGACCACACCGGTACTGAAGACCACCACGGAGTGCCGGGACATCAACGTCAAGAACACGACCAAGGGCAAGATCCGCGTCTGCGTGATGTTCGGCAAGACCAGTCGGACCTGCAACTACCAAACCACCATCGTGGCCGGCGCCTGGGCGAACGCGGCCACGAACGTCAAGGACAACACCTACTTCCGGATGCGGCTCGGGATCCTGGTCAACACCCCCGGCTACGCAGGCGGCGCCACCGGAGTGGCCGACTTCTGAGTCCCCGGGATGCCTGAGAGGTCCTCAGACCGACGATAGGGTGCCGTTGCGGTTCGCGACGGCGCCCTGTCGTCCCGCCGAGGCCGATGTCGGGCTGGGTGGCCCGGGCAGTAGCTGCCTGATCGGCAATCTCGACTCGACCCGCCCCGGGCGCCACGTTATCGCCGGCGGCCGCGCAGGCCTCGTCATCGGCGCCGCCGCAGCACCGCATGCGCTCGGTAACGCCCTACTCATCCTGCCCGCCTTGGCCGTGCTGCTGATCGCCGCCGCCCGGATGGTGCGCCCACCGGCTCGCAGCCGACCAGCTCGCCGCGCGCCAAGCACATCCCTACGACGGCACCGGCGACACGATCCGCCGCTCACTTGCCTTCCACCGGCAGAACCAACCCCACGGAGGAATCCGCCACCATGCGACGACCCATACTTTCCAGCGGTATTTTCGCCATCACCGCCGCGCTGGCCCTGACCATGGCCGGCTGCACCGACCCCAGCACGGGCGGACCCAGCACCAGCACCACACCGACGAAGACACCCACCGCCGAGCTCGCCGACGCTGCCAGCCGCCTCAAGAACGACACGTTCAAAATGACCATGACGATCAAGATTGACACCACCGACGCCCGGCTCGACGGCGCCATGGACCCGACCCAGAAGATCGGCGCCTTCACCGCCACGACCCAACGCAACGGCGGCACCTCGACCATCGAATGGCGCATCCTGGACACCGTCGTCTACCTCAAGAGCAGCACCCCCAGCCTGGCGAGCAATAAGGACAAGCCCTGGCGGCGCGTCAGCCCAGCAGAGGCCGGAAGCCTGGCTGAAGGCTTCGATGGCGCCAAGATGGCCAACCCGCTCACCCAAGCTGTCAGCGTGCAGCGCACCAGCGCCCGCCACTTCACCGGCACCTTCAGCACCGCCGCCGTCGCCACAGCCCTCAGCCTGCCGACCCCCAGCACCAGCTCCGGTGCCACCACCGCACCGACCGTGGCCTTCACCGCCGACCTCGACGACCAAGGCCGCCTCACCCGCTACCACCTCGACGTCCCGCGTACCAAGGGCGGCACCTACCCACTGGACCTCGCCTACTCCGACTTCGGCACACCCGTCACCGTGCAAGCACCACCAGCCGAGCAGATCGCCGGCACCAGGTGACCACCGATTCCGGAGTTTGATCCGCCACAACTGGCCACGGGTCCACCCAGCGACGGCAGGTTCGCTGAACCCAGATCGGTAGCGTCTCTGCATGAGCTGGGGCCGTCACCCCCCCACTCCAATGGTGTCGTGTCTGCCAGCGTCGTTCGGTTGCATAGAGTAGGTGCGTCCGGGCGGTCGGGGGGAGCATGACGGTGGGGATCGCAAGTGAGTCCGAGGGCCATGACCCGGCCGAAGCCGTCCTGTGGGCTGCACCGGCCGGACCGCTTCCCCCGCCGCCGGCCAAGACCAACCTCCAGGTGCTACCTCTCGATCAGCTGACCTGGCCTGACGCTGAAAAGCTCTTTCTGCGGCTTCTGCAGACTGTTCGGCCGGTCACGTATGCGAAGTTGTTCGGTACGCCCGGCCAGGGGCAGGAGGGCATCGATGGGTACGCACGCCTGCCGCTCGATCTGACAGCTACCGATGCCGCCGGCCGCGACTACATCACACTTCAGTCACGCCGGGTGAAGGCGTTGACCGCCACCAAGATCAAAAAGGCGGTGGACGACTTCCTGAAGGGCGACTGGGCGGACAAGACCCGCACCTTTTACTACGCAACGTCATATGACCTGCAAGACACCAAGCTCGACGGGGCGCTTCGGACGCAAGGTGATCGTCTGTCCGCTCGCGGGGTGACTTTTGTCCCTTGGGGGGTGCAAGAGGTCTCCACACTGTTGAAGGACCAGCCGAGCATCGTCGACGACTTCTTCGGCAGGAGTTGGGTCGAGGCTTTCTGCGGCCATGAGGCAGCCCAGGCGTTGGCGAACAACCTGCCCGCTCTGGAGAGCAGGGAACTACGCACGCGTTTGCGGCAGCTCTACCAGGCGGTCTTCTCAGCTCAGGGTGGCATCCAACAGGGGGAGGACCCTGCCTCCGAGCCGCAGTTCGTGATTGTGAATGTTGACCCGCGGCCCCAGCAACGCGGGGTCGTAGACATTGAGCGGCCGACCACCGAAGGCTCGATCATGTCGGAGCGGCCGGAGGAAGGCTTCACCTACGTCGCCTCCCGGCTGGGCGCTCGCCGCCAGTCGTTCCGTTCTGCCCAGGACCTCATCGGTTCGGCTACGGCGGAAGCGCCGAGTGCACAGGGTGCCGTGCCGGCCGACGAGTGGCTGGCTGCAGGAAAGTACCGGCTCGTCATCGGTGGCCCAGGCGTGGGCAAGTCCAGCCTGCTGCGGTTCGCGGCGGCCGATCTGCTCGCCGAACGGCCGCAGTCGATCACGCTGCAGCGCGAGCACGGCGGCAACCTTCCTATCTGGCTACCCTTCGGATTCCTGTGCCGGCACCTCGACGCCTCGACGGAGAATTCGCTGGTCTCCGCCCTTGAAGCATGGCTGTCGTCGCAAAGCGCCGCCGATCTCTGGCCCCTGGCCAAGCGGGCGCTGCACGACGACCGGCTGATGCTCTTCGTCGACGGCATCGACGAGTGGAGCGACATCAGCTCAGCCGAACACGCCCTCGGCATCCTCGAGGCGTTCCTGGGCCGCTCGAACGCCACCGCGGTCCTCTCCACCCGCCCCTACGCCGTCGACCGCCTCAACTGGCAGCGCCCCTGGACCCACGCGCAGATCACGCCGCTGACCGACGGGCAGCGACGCAGCATCGCCTCAGGGGTCCTGCAGCCAGGCACGGCATTGGAAGTCGACCAAGAACCACGGCTGCACTGGGGCGCCGGCGTAGACGCGTTCCTCGCTCAGCTCGAGATTTCCGCCGACCTTGCCCAGCTGTCCCGGTCGCCGCTGTTCCTCACGCTGCTCGCAACGACCTGGCAGGGCGAGCCGTTGCCGCGGCAGCGATTCAAGATCTATGCGCGACTCGTCGAACTGCTGATCGAGAAGCACCCGCAGATGCGGCAGCGAGCTTCCCATGCTCGTGGCGGCCCGCTCCTCGCCGACGACGCCAGCACGCTGTTCGCCGCGGTCGCCTACCGGCTGCGCCTCAAGGACGCGGCCGGCGTTGCCACCAAACAGGACATGCGAAAGATCATCGTTGAGTCGATGACCGACGACGAAGTCCTCGGTTACCAGCAGCCCGACGCCCGGCGGCTGGCCGATGCGGTCCTCACGATGGCCGAGAACGAGTTCGGCCTGATTGTCTCGCACGGTGCCGGCTCCTACGGATTCCTGCACCGCGTTGTGCTCGACCACCTGGCCGGCCAGCACCTGGCGATGCTGGCGCCCGACGTGCAGCTCGACGCTGTCCGGCGGCTCGTTCCCGATCCCGCCTGGCGTGACGTGTTGCTCGCCCTGCTCAGCGCCCAGATCAGCCCCCACTCCACCGAGCCTCTGATCGAGGCAGCCCTGAACACCGGTGACCATGTCTGGGCGGACATCGACGGACACGAGCTGCTGGCCGACGCGCTGGCCGCCGGCGTCAAACTCACCCCCCGTGTTCAGGTCGCCTACATCAAGGACCTTGTGGAGCGGGTGGAGAACCACCCATACGCTAGGCACCGCGCCAACCTGATCACCGCGCTGGTCGCGACGCTCGCGAGCCCCGCGGCCAGCACCCAGCTGTTGCACATCATGAAACGGTGGCTCACCGCGCCCCGCCCCGAGCCGTGGGCGACCATGTGGGCGCTACGCGACCTGCCCATCGCCGACGAGGACGCCGCCAAGTATCTGCTCTGGGGCTTACGGCATCCCAATGACCAAGTGAAGATCAACGCAGCCGGTGCTCTCGCCCGCAGGCTCGGCGGACAACCACATCTCGTCCCGACGCTGGTAGCACTCACCGAGACCGGGCCGAGCGCGGCTACCCAGGCCGCCGCGATATTCGCACTCGGCGAAGGATGGCCCGATGCTCCGGACACCGAGAACCTGATCGAATGGGGCCGCCACCAACCGTCCACCGCTTTGCGGCTGGCGGCGCTGAACCTGGTCTTCAAGGCCACTGAGCAACAAGACAGCTCCGCATTCCGGACCGAGGAGCGTGCCTGGCTGCTCTCCATGCTGTACCACGAGGACTATCGGTCGGGCCCATGGCCCGCAGCTGACCTGGTCGCCGCCTGCGCTGCTGGGAACACCGAGGCCGCCGACTTCGCGCTCGAAACCCTCAAAACGAACGGCCGCGCCGGCGGCGATCGGTCTCTGGCGTGGCATCTGGCCTGCACAGTCTTCGCCGATGACGTTCGCTTCAAAGACTGGGTGGCCGAGCAGCTGGCCAGCACGGACGAGCACAGCCTGATCCTGTATCACCTCGGCGCGATCCCCGAGCAATGGCGTGACGACCCGGTCTTCGCCCAGGCCCTACGCCCGTACGTCCAGAAAGATCTGGCGGAGCTACCTACCTTCGGAGGCGCTCGTCTGGCTACCGCACTGCCACCCGAGCAGGCCTCGACGGTGCTGCTGCGCGGCCTGGACGGCTTACGCCCGTACGGGGCGGCCCGAGTCCTGGCCGACAAGTACGGTGACGACGCGACCGTCCGCGAGGCGCTGACCGGTAGGCTGCGCGGCCCTTACAAGCAGGCCGCCCCCCTGGCCGGCGTAGCCCTTGATGTGCTCGGGCACGAAGAAGGATTCGCCGTCCTCGTCTCGCTGCTGCGCCATTCGGCCGAGGATGGACGCCGCGAGGAACGCGTCGTGGTCGCCGAAGCTGTCGCTGAGGCATGGACTCGTCTGACGGCGAACGCCGATGAGCCCGGCGCTGGAGCAGCACCGTCCATCCTCGCCGACTACGACCCGGCCGAACTGGCCGCCTTGTGCACATCTGGCGAAGCCCACTTGCTGACCTGGCATATTGCCGCTGTCATCAACGCCTGGCCGTCCCAACCCGCCGTACAGAACTTCGCCGAACAGCTCATCGCCGATACCCGAACGCTCACCTCCGGCATCTCGGACACCATCCCGGTCGCCATCCTCCGCAGCTACTGCACCCGAGACGACACACGCTCACGGGAGCTATGCGCCAAGGTGTGGGCCCAGCTCGGGCACATCGAGCCAGAACTACGCGAAGTGCTGACGTTCGAGCTGACCCGCAGCGCCCTCACCCTTGACGAGCTCGTCGAGGTGCTATCTGAGTGGGAAAAGGAGCCCGACTCCGAAGTCCGCCGCATCGCCTTCATCGGTCTGGTCCAAGCGATCAAGCGCCACCAACAGGCCCACGACCAGACGGCCGGCACTGAGGTTTTGACCCACCACATGCAGTGGCTGGTGGAGAAGATCAAAGCCAACCTCTGCGCCTACGGCCCCGACCTTGATGACATGCGGCAGCTGGCATGGACCGGCATGCTGATGCTCGGCGATATCACACTCATCGACGGCATCACCGAGTGGATCGGCGAACCCCGCCCGGTCGCCGTCAAGCTCACCAGACTCCCGGAGGGCGCCGTCGACCAGATCCTGGTCGACCTCGTCGCCGAGCACTGGGATCGTCTGCAGGAGCACTTCGGCGCCGACCTGTACCAGCGCCTAGACCGAAGTTCCGGCGACCGCACCAGGAGCGTCGCCGACTACCGGCACGACGTCATGGCGGCCTTGGCGACGACGGCTACCCGGTACCCGGCAATCGCCGAGATCCTGCGACACGAGGCCGACACCGATCTGAAACTCCGCGAAGACCCGAACTTCCTGCTCTGGGCCAAGCAGGAAAATCGCGGCGACGAAACCGTTCTACGCGCCCTGGCCGGCAAGCTTGGTGCCACCAGGCAGAGCTGGGCGAACCAGGTGCTCGAAGCGGTGCTCGAAAGAGATAGCTGGACCGTGCTCGACGACACCTTCAAAGCGGTGCTCACCGACGACGCCCACACCGACCCCTCCGGCGCACGGTGGTACAACGAGGACAAGCTCGCCGCCTACGTAGAGCTTTTCCCGGACGACGCCGTATCCGTTACCGCATTCCGCAACCTCGAAGCATGGTTCCGCGGCGACCGAGCCCACCGCGCGCCTCGAGAATGGGACGACACGTTGGCGTTGGTGCTCGCGCTAGCTGCCTCGCAGGACCTTCCTGTGATCTTCCTCCGCGTTCATGAACGCTTCCGTCACCCCAGAATGACGCATTTCCTCCCCGCCTTGCTCAACCCCCTCCTCCGGCGCCTGCGTCGGGACGCGACTGCAGTCGACGCCTTCAAGAACGCCGTCCGTGAACCGATGGGTATCACGCGGCAAACTCCACTGTTCGAGATCGAGGCGGATCCGATTGCTGGGCAGTGGCCGGCCATGGTGCCGGCACAACGGACCTACCTCTTCGCGCTGGTCCTACGGCAAGCAGGAGCGTTGCCCCGAAACGAGGCAGCCGCCGTGACGCAGACTCTGACGTCCAACTCAGCGGACATCGTCGTGGACAATCCATTCACCGAATGGGAAGGGCCGCTACGTCTGGCAGTCCTAGATCTCCTGCACGGCTAGACCGGACACTCGGTCTGCTGGAGCAACAGGCTCCACCATGGTCAGGTCAACTGCCTTCGCCGCCTCGACGGGTGTGCAGAACGCGCCGCCGTCCACGAGGGCGATGGTGCGCTCTTATGGCCGCTCCCAGGGTGACGATGCCGCCGGCAAGCGAGAGAAGGTCGCCGAGAATGGTCGTCACGGTGGTCCAGGTTTGCATGGCTGTACGTCCTTCGACTCGATGAACTCGGTTCGAGATCCAGGTTGTCCCCATCGGCGGACCGCCGGCTGTACGCTGTCGTCCTCTCCCTGGTCACACGTCTCTGACCAGGACTGAAACGACTGTCCGCAGCACACCCGCCGTACGCTGAGCGCACAGCAGATGCGACAGGAGGGCGGCGATCATCAGCAGGCGCGGCAAACCGATCGACCAGTCACAGTGGCCCGCCGGCGGACCGCGGCGCGACTGGCTCGACCTGTGCGCGCGGATCCATCAAGACAACGGGCTGCCCAGCCTGCGCACGCTTGCGGCCCACATGAAGCTTTCTTCGCCCAGCCGGGTCGGCGAGATCCTGCGTGGCCTCGCCTGGCCTGCCGACGACACCCAGGCCGAGAGCCTGCTGCGCGCGCTCGGCGCGATCGACGCGGAGATCTCGCGCGGGCGGCGGATCTTCACGAAGGCCCTCTTGGAGCGCGACACCGCGGCCGCCCGGCGGGAGCATCCAGACTGGTGGAGGCGGTCGGGCTACGTCGAAGGGCTCGTCGACATCGCGCCGCTCGATCTTCTCGATCGCGCCGGCGAGCTCGACGAGCTCGCCGCCTGGTGCACCAGCGACGGCGGCGAGGCGTACGTGTGGTGGCAGGCGCCGGCCCAGGCAGGCAAGACGGCATTGATGGCCTGGTTCGCCCTGCACCCGCCACCGGCCGTGTGGGTAGTGTCGTTCTTCGTCACGGCACGACTGGCGAGCCAGGCGGACAGCGAAGCATTCACCGATGGCTTGCTCGATCAGCTCGCGGCGATCACCGGCGAACAACTCCCGCAGGTCACGTCGTCAGGCGGACGGGACAGGCTCCGTCGTCGGCTACTCGCCGCAGCCGTGGCGAAGGCTGCGGCTGCGGGATGCAGGCTGGTGCTGCTGGTCGACGGACTCGACGAGGACTGCGGGTCTGCTCCAGGCTCGGGTCTGGGCAGCATCGCGGCTCTACTGCCGAAGCGCCTCGAGGGCCTCAAGGTTGTCGTTGCAGGCCGCTCCGATCCGCCGATCCCGGCCGACGTCGACCCGGATCACCCCCTGCGTACCGCCCGGATACGCGATTTGGAAGCCTCGCCGCACGCCCGCCACGTGACTGAGCTGGCCGAACGCGAACTCGACGAGCTTCTGGCCGTCGACCCCCGGCGTCATGACGGACTCGTTCTTGAGGTCCTGGGGCTGGTCGCGGCCAGCGGCGGCGGGCTCGACCTCAATGACCTGCACATGTTGACCGGGAGACCGACCTACCAGATCGATCAGCTGGTCCGCGGGGTATTCGGCCGCACCATCGCTGGACGCATGGAGCAGCGCGTCGAGAGCCGGGTTTTCCTCTTCACCCACGAGACCCTTCGAGTTCAGGCTCTCGAACGGCTCGGACCGCACACGCTCGCGGCATTCCGAGAACGCCTGCACAGCTGGGCAGACAGCTACCGGCAGCAGCACTGGCCCGGCGACACGCCCGGGTACCTGGTCCGCGGGTACTTCCGCATGCTGCAGAGCACCGATGACCTCCACCGCATGCTCGCTCTCGCGACCGACACGGACCGGCATCAGTGGCTTCGGACCCTTACCGGAGGCGACGACGCTGCCCTCGTCGAGATCAGCGTCACTCAGCAAGCCCTGCACCACGCCGGCGGTACCCACCTGTCTAACATCGCGCGGTTGGCCTGGCTGCGGGAACGGATCCGCCGGCGCAACACCCATATTCCCTGGTCACTGGTCGAGGTACGCGCTCGCCTGGGCCAGACGGCCCGGGCTGAAGCACTGGCCAACTCCGTGACGAGCGCGGACGACCGGGCCGCGGTGTTCGCGTCGCTGGCCGACATCGCTGCCGGCCGAGGCCAGCTTGACGAAGCGGAACGCCTTGCCGCCTCGATCCCTGCTGGAATTCGGCGTGTGGGTGCCCTTCTTGCCGTTGCCCGTCAGGCGGTGGCCACCAGCGAGTTACCCCGGGCGCGCCGGCTGTTCGACATGGCGGCCGGTCTCGTAAACGCCGATCCCGCCTTGCGTCAGGCCCGCGTGTTCGGGCAGCTCGCGGTCGCGGCGGCCAGCCTTGGTGATCAGCCTGCATCAGCTCGGTTCGCCGATCAGGCCGAGGCGTGCGCGTCGGCCCTGAAGTTTCCCGGCATGCGCCAGCAGGAGCTCGACGCCACCGGGATCGCCGCTCTGGAAGCCGGCGACATCGAACGTGCGGTGCGGCTGCTCAACGTGTCACCGACGCGATTCGGCCAGATACAGCAGCTGCATCACCTGGCGGAAACCGCAGCCTGGCACGGCGACCGGGAACGAGCCGTCGCTTGGGCAGAGCAAGCAGCCGAACTGTGCCTGACGGTCGATGCCGCCCAAGAGCGCGCCAACAGGTGCGCACTGATCGCGACAGCATTCGCCGAGCTGGGCGACGCACAACGCGCCGTCGAGATGATCGAGCATGCCGTCACCGCCGCCCGCCAGCTCGCACCCGTCGAACTGGCCCGGATGCTCGGCTGGTGCGGTGACACAGCGATAACGGTCGGGGACCTCGACCGCGCGGCCGCGCTGGCCGGTGAAGTGGAACAGGGAGCGCGGTCGATTGCCGATCCTTCTGAGCGGTCATCGGCGCTCGCGTTGGTCGCCTCGCTGACTGCCAGCTTCGACGCGGAGTGGTTCGGACAGCTGTTGCAGGAGATCGATGCGCCCGATGAGCGCGATCGGTTGCTTGAGAACGTCCTCCTCGGCCCCGTCCCGGCCAGTCCGGACCGTTTGCGCGAGCTGGCCAACATGATCCAGGATCCGTTCCGACGAGCGCAGGCCCTTGCCGGTGTGGCGGTAAGGCTCGTCGGCAACGGCGTGTTTCCCGACGCTGGCAGGTGTGCCGATGAAGCAGAACAGATCGCTCAGTCGATCGACACTGCCGAGGCCAAGACCGCCTCGCTGGTCGTGGCCACCAACGCGATGCTGCATGTGGGCGATCACGCGCGTGCGGCAGCGCTGGCCGCACATCTAGAACCGACTGTTGCTCTGCTTGGCCCAGTCGGAGCCGGGTCTATGCTGCGCACCGCCGCCTGCGAAGCCCTCGTCGCCGTGGGCAACGTGACCGCAGCACTGCGGCTTGCCCACACCCACGAACACCCGTACGGAGATCCATCGTTGATCCCGGCTGTGGCGCTTGCGGCCGCCCGTAAGGGCCTGTCCACCCGAGCCCGCGACATCGTGTTCTCGCTGCCCGCCTCCGCTAGCAAGACCCACGCGCTGGCCCAGCTCGCCCACGAACACATCGCTGCCGGCCAGCCGGAACAGGCACGTGAGCTGACCGTCACCGCCCGCACGACCGCAGATGAGATCACTGAACCCCGCGACCGCGACTATGCGCTGCACTGGCTCCCGGCCGTGCTGTGCCGGCTGGACGACGTCGAAGGCGCTCGCACGATCGCCGATCTGATCGAATCAACTGAACCTCGGGTCGCGGCGCTCGTACAGCTGGCAGAGACAGCCGCAGCGGCCAGCAAGATCGAAATCGCCGAAACGGTTATCACCGAGGCCGAAAACCTGACCGTCTCGCTTGAGGCCGGTCACGCCCAACTGAACCCCTTCGCCAAGCTTGCCGCGGCAGCCGCGGCAGCAGGCCTCACCGAACGGACTGACCAGCTCCTGCAGCGAGCTGCCGCCGCAGCACGCGTCGACCCGCTCATGCACGACCAACTCGCAGCGCTCCTGGCCGTCGCAGCAGCAAAGGCTGGCCGGCTCGACATGGCCGAAACGCTTCTCACCGAAGACGACGCGACAGCGGGCCCCTCCTGGAGCTCGCACGCCTCGAACATCGCCGAGGTCCTTGAAATGATGATCCAGCAGGGGGATATCCAACGGGCCACCCGCACGCTGGACGGCATCATCGGATCATGGCGCGGGCACATCCAGAAACGGTTCGCTGCGGCCGCCGCCATGGTCGGAAACTTCACCGTTGCCGAGAACGTCTCATTATCGATCGAAGATCCTGACCTGCAATCTGCTGCGCTTGCCGCGACCGCCATCGCCGCCGACGTCGATACGGGTCGACGGCTCCTGTCCAGAGCGTTGATCGCCGGCGGCTGGGACGCCTGCCTTACCGCGATGGCCCACCTCACACCCGAACTGGCACGAGCATTCGCCGACGAACTACTCAATCTCGACGAAGACGCACCGCTTGGCCACATCAGTCGAGCTGTGAAGCCCCTCCTTGCGCTTTAGGCGAATCTCCCCGCGCCGCCCTGGGGGGCATCGGCGTCGCCGCCGCAGTCGTTGTCTACCAGCAGGCAATGCTGCTGACCGAGCCCTTCATACGCCCGCATGTCGGTCGAGTAGACGCACAGCAACATGCTTTACGACCACTGGCGCAGCGCCTAGACTAGTCTTATGTCGAGCCCGCGTGTGCGACTGATGGGCGCCCATGAAATCCGCATCCGACTCGGCGGAGTGAGTCGGCAGCGGGCATATCAGATCACCTGTCGTCAGGACTTCCCCCGACCAATCGCCGACTTGGCGCAGGGAAAAGTGTGGTCCCGGGAGGACGTCGAAGCTTGGATCAAGACGCACCGGCAGCATCAGCCGGACTTCGCAGAGCCGTAGAGGCCTCGGCTTGGGATTGCCGAACTGGCGACTCGCAGACCGGCACGCGGGCGACTGCAGCTGACCGGCTACGAGGTCTACCGCTTCGGCGGCGCCGAACTAGTCAACGGCCCCGATACAGCACGTCGGCTCAACGCCTTCTTCGACCGGCTCGCGGAGCGGTACCCCGCCTGACCCCGCTCCGCCGGGAGGCCGGGGGCAGAAGCGGCGGACCTCAGACCACACGGGTGAGTGTGACTTTCAGGGACTCATTGCTTCCGTGTGACCGAGCGCCCGCCGATGTCCGTTCTCAACCGAACTGATCAGCGCTCGTGGCCTTGAGCTGCATCGGATCAGTATCAAAGAGATTTCCTGGGGGCCAGATTTTCTCAGCGGAAGTGACATTTTGTCGGTGATGCGTGGCGCCCGCGGGCGCCTCGGCCATCGACGTTCGCGCGGAGGCCGGCGCAATGTGTACCGCCAGAAGGGGACCGACCATCGCGTCGGCTCGATACAGTTTGTCCGCTGGGGTTTGGTCACGAACATGGGATGCGCGGACGTTACGACATGTCGGATTTTAGGCAATGGTGCACGGTTGGCACGCCGGTCTCCACCGGCGGCCACCTTGCCGGCCTCATCGAGTCCAACGACGACGCCACGGGTGTCAACACAATCGCAGCCGGTCTACCCACCAAGTACGCCAACTCTGGCTCGCTCGCGCGCATCGCCGAGCGCTTAGGGAAGGCCGCCGTCGCGGATTTCCTCCGCAACAAACTTCCTACCTCGGCTAGCGCCCGATCCGGTGACGTGGGTGAGATCCTCGCGACGGCCTATCTTCACGAGGAGCAGGGTTGCGTGGTCGGGCCGAGCAGGCTGATCGATCGCGACCACCAGGAATGGGCCATGCGAGGCGACGACGCGCTCGGGGCGAAGTTCGGTCCTGACGGGAAGCTGCGTATCGTCAAGGCGGAGGCCAAGAGCCGTGCCAGGCTGTATGGCGACACGGTCGCGGAGGCGCGCGACGGGTTGTCGCGCAACGACGAGTTACCGTCACCGCAGTCTCTCGCCCAGTTCGCCGAGCGGCTGCTGTCGACGCCCGACAGCGAGGATGTGGGGGACGCTGTGCTCGCCTTGCAGTTGGGTGAGGGCGTCCGGCCCGAGGACGTCGATCATTTGATGTTCCTGTTCACGGGCAACAACCCGGGCAAGCATGTGACGGCGGACTTGGAGTCCTACCAGGGTTCCGTGTCGCAGTTGACGATCACGCTCCGGGTCCAGGGTCACCGGCAGTTCGTCCAGGGGGCCTACGAGAAGGTGACCACCAGTGGCGCGTGAGGTGCCGGAGTTGGTGGACATTCTGACTTCCGCCACCGACGCCGGCTTCCGTAACCGGCTCTTGGCCCGGGGTCAGGCCCAGTCGATGATTCGCCGTGATGGCACCCTGCCCCCGGACGCGCCGAACTTCAGTTCCTTCCTGGATGCCGATCTGCTCAACTACGGGTACGCGCTGCTATCGACCAGCCTCGAGCTGTTGGAGATCACGCAGAACGACTCGCCCGAGCAGGCTGCCCTCGCTCAGCAGGGCTTCATCCAGAGTTCGTATGCGCTGGAAGCGGCCACCCGGAACGCCGCCTCCGCGGCGGACCTGGTGTTTCACGGCCTCGTTGCCGGCGCGGCCAGTCACCTCGGCGGCTTCTCCGCGCGAGCGTTCTCGCTGGTTCAGGGCAGCCGGCAGTCGGGACGGCTGACTCCGATGGAGGAGACGCTGGCCGATCTGCTTATGCGCAATCTGGGATCTATAGAGCGGCGGACCCTGTCGCTGCGGACGTCGGATCAGATCTCCGACGCCGTATTGCTGGTCGCCCTCAACCCAGCGGATAGCGAGGTGGACGAGGAGCCGGTGCCCGAGGAGCCGGTGCCCGAGGAGGTCGGCCCCGTTGTCCTGCTTCTGAGCGAGAACTACCTGTCGGCGGTCGCCGCCGGGCTCTTCGCGATCGAGATCGGCAACCGCGCCTTGCTGGACACTGCTCTCGCCGAGCTGCGCGAGGGCGAACAGGCGTCCTCGGACGTGCGTGCCCCCGGGCCGTGGTGGATCTACCGGCTCACCCGGCATCTGCTGGGTGGCCTGTTCGACACCAGCCTGGAGACCAACATTCCGAGCGATCCGCCGTCCGGTGCTGGCGACCGAGTCGAGCGGTGGCGGTATCTGCGACGGACCTTCGTCGCGTCGTTGCTGGCACGGGAGCGCTCCGAGATCGACTTGTGGCCCTCGCAACTGCATGTCGTCGACCGGCTCTTCCAGGACATGCGGGACCTCGTCGTGGCGTTGCCGACCAGCGCGGGTAAGACCCGCATCGCGGAGTTGTCGATCTTGGCTTGTCTTGCGCAACAGCGGCGGACGGTCTACGTCACCCCGCTGCGAGCGCTCTCCGCGCAGACCGAGCACATCCTCGCCCGCACGTTCACGCCGCTAGGCATCCGGGTGTCGTCGCTCTACGGGAGCATGGGAACCAGCGACGTCGATGAGGACACCCTGCGCTCCAGCGAGATCGTCGTGGCGACCCCCGAGAAGCTGGACTTCGCCCTGCGATCGGACCCGTCGTTGCTCGACGACGTCGGCCTGGTCGTTCTGGACGAAGGACACATGATCGGGGCCTCCGAACGCGAGGTGCGCTACGAAGCCCAGATCCAGCGGCTGCTGCGCCGCTCGGACGCCTCGGAACGTCGCATTCTCTGCCTGTCGGCCGTCTTCCCCTCTGGGCCTGAGCTGCAGGACTTCGTCGCGTGGATCACCGACGACGAGGCCGACGGGCTGCACCGAGAGTCGTGGCGCCCGACTCAGCAGCGCTTCGGCCTGGTCGAGTGGCGCAGAGACCATGCTCGGCTGTCCATCACTCTCGGCTCGGAGCAGCCGTTCATCGAGCACTACTTCGAGGAGAAGGAGCCGAGCGGACGGCGCAAGAAGATGTTTCCGAAAGACCAGCGCGAGCACGTCATCGCGACCGGATGGCGGCTGGTCGAGGAAGGGCAAACCGTCCTGGTCTTCTGCCCACTACGCAAGTCGGTTGAGCCGTTCGCCAGTACGATCGTCGACCTTCACGCTCGGGGCCTCGTGACCTCACTGTTGCCGCCCGACGTCGACCTGAGCGATGCGCTAACGGTCGGTGCGGAGTGGTTCGGTGCCGACCATCCCATCCTCAAGTGCCTCCAGCTCGGCGTGGCCATCCACCACGGCGCGTTGCCCGGACCCTTTAGGCGCGAGATCGAACGACTCTTGCAGCGCGGCATCCTGAAGGTCACCATCGCCTCGCCCACGCTCGCCCAAGGACTCAACCTGTCCGCCTCCGCAGTGCTCTTTCACAGCCTGCACCGCGGCAAGGAACTGATCAAAACCTCCGAGTTCATGAACGTGATCGGCCGCGCCGGCCGCGCGTTCGTCGATACGGAAGGACTCGTCCTTTACCCGATCTTCGCCCCCACACCAGGCCGCCGCCGTGAGTGGTTCCAACTGACGGAAGGAGACGGCGGCAAGGATCTCCAATCGGGGCTGATTGAAATCGGTATTGACCTGCTGCGCAGGATGTACCGCTCCCAAGGGCTCACGACGGTTGAGCCCTTGCTCGAGTACCTCACCGGCGCCCCCGAGTGGTCTCTGCCCGTCGTGGTACACGAGACCGCTGACGTGCAAGAGGCCGCAGCCGCGAGCTGGCGAGAGAACCTCAAACTTCTCGACATCGGCATCCTCAGCATCGTCGGAGACGGCGACCAAGACGTGGTCGCCGACGCCGCGACCCAGATCGTCGCCGACGCCCTCCGGGACTCGCTGTGGGACCGGCAACTGCGCCGCGACGAAGACATCAACACAGCAGCCGTTCGTGCACTCGTCTACAGCCGGACCAGATACCTGTGGCAGACAGCCACACCATCCCAGCGCCGCGGATGGTTCTTGGCGGGGCTCGGGGCGGAGGGCGGCTCGGAACTCTCCCAGGTATCCGGTCGCATCATCGCCCTCGCGGGCCAGGCCGAAGCCGCGATCCTCGAAGAGGACCATGCGGCAGCCGCCGACCTGATCGTGTCGATCGCCGAAACGGTATTCGCAATCGAGGTCTTCGAGCCGAAAACGAACCTCGCCAACTGGAACGACGTACTACGCCACTGGGTAGGCGGCTTGGCTCTCAGCGAGGTGCCTGGCGATCGCGTCCAGGTGGCCCAGTTCATCGAAGACGACGTCATCTACCGGCTGGTCTGGGGAATGGAAGCCGCGAAGGTGTACGAAGCGGCCCAGAGCAACGCCGACGCCGACACCTTGTCGGGCTCCGCGGTCGCCGCCATAGAGACGGGAACCTTCAACCGAGCGGTATCGATCCTCATTCGCACGGGCTTCGACCATCGTCTCGCCGCCATCTCGGCGGTCACGAGCACCGGAGCCACATTCGATTCGACGGACGGCATGCGCCAGTGGATCGACGACCTTGATCCTGCGTACGGCCTCGACCCAGAATGGCCGACACCCGAGTCACGGTCGGCATGGGAGGTATTCGTCAATCCATTACGGACACGACGTGCCCGCCAATGGAGCCAGCAAACCCAGGACGTGCAGGAGGTCACCTGGTACGGGACGCCTCCCGAACCGGACACGTGGCTGCGGATTACCGACGCGACCCCGGGAAAGATCAACATCTGGTCTACAGGCTTCGACCCGCTCGGCGAGGCGTCTATTCTCCTCGATCAGGAACGGCAAGGCATCCTCCGCGCCCGCCGGCACCGCGCAGGTACCGGCATCCGTTTGCGCTATCGGGGCCCGAAGGACCTGCTGCCGAGACCACCGACTCGCTAAAGCGCGACGCCCGGTGGCGGCGGGGATGTTGTACCGCCGCCACCGGCATCCCGCCCGGCCGAGCGGCCGTGCCGGTCGGCGCTTTGAACGCTCGGCAGTGATTATCTCGGCGGTTTTGGACACCGTGTGAACGTCACTTTCGGCACTGCTTGATCGTCGGCGGATTTCGTGTCTACGAGTTTCGACACCGGGTCGCGTAGGTGGCTGTTCGTTCGTGGCGTCGGTGCCGGGTTCACCGGTCCGACCCCGATGATCAACTCGGTCCCTGAAAGCTGAAAGCGGGTATGACGCCTCGGCACGGGCGCGAGCGCACCGAAAGAGCGATGTCTCGCCCCTCCGAACGCAGGGTAAGTAGATCGCTCTCTCCGAGGGCTCCAGGCACAATGTCCGCTATGGCTTCATCGCGGAAACGGCCGGGTCACCCGAACAGGTCCCGGGTTTCCGCCGTGCCGCACGTACCGCAGCGGATCACCGGCGTGCGGTACGACGAGTTCGTGCGGGCGGTACGCCGATACCGGCCATTCGCACTGCTGCGCCTGCTCGCTCGCACGTCGACCGCGCAGTTAAAAAGTCACCCCTTCGAGACCGTCGACGTCCGCGATCCGATCAAGCCATGGGCGGTCAGTCTCGTAGCCCGCGAAGCCCTCGCGGGTGGCGCCCACGTCACCCGACGAGAGCAGCCCACCCTTCAGGCCCTGCGGGCCTTGGACGCCATGGTCATCGACCTGGAGGACCCGCTCTCGCTCAACGGCGACGTGAGCGTCGGGGAGGAAACGATCACGGGCTTCATGCTGCGCACCAGCTACCAGCAATTTCCCTACCAACAGCCGATCTTCGGGGACACGGCCCGGATGCGCCCCATGTTGAAACGAGCGTTCCCGCGCCCGAAGTATCAGGTCTTGAGCGACACAGTGATCGCCGAACTTCTCGGTGCCGACATTGACACGTACACCGATCTGGCCCCCTTCTTCCTGGCCGCGGTGATGACCAACGCCGGCGCCTTCGATCCGACCTGGCTGGACCAGCCTCACTTCGCGCCGATCCGTGAGACCGTGCCCAAGGAGCAAATCCTGCGGGTGTACGACACCCGGCTCAGTGCACCGGTTGCCTCGCTCCGAAAGCTGGCCGAGGCTGGTCGTCACCAACGTCCGGAGCTGCGGCAACACGACTTTAACCCGCTCGTCAACGCCCCTTTCATCATCCTGCCGGAAGGAATCGGCGTGGCCCCGCAGCCGGCCTTCGTTACTGGCCGCTTCTCCATGGCCGCGCTCTACTACGCCGGCTTGGACCGGTACGGCAACGCGTTCGCCACCGACCTCGGGCACGTGAACGAGGAGTACACCGTCGAACAGCTCAGCCTGCTCAACGAGGCCGGAGCTGCTATCCGCAACGCGACGTGCTGGAGAAGCCGCCACCTGCTGCCGGCTCTTCAGCACGATCGAGCTGAAGTCCATGGCATCGACTACTCTCGTGGAGACGCCGTTGCGAGTTCTTCCCCCGTGGAATTCGCAACGGCGTCTCGTTCGCCCCTCCCCGGACGGATCGTCCTGCGGAAGGCTCAGCGCTTGGCGTGAAACGCCTCGACGACACCAGTCGGGATCCGGCCCCGGTCGGAGACCTCGTGGCCGTTCTTCTTTGCCCACTCCCGGATCGCCTGGTTCTGATCACGGCTGGACCTGCTGGGCTGGGCTGCGGCGGTGCGAGACGTGATACGGCCCGCTGCCGTCCCCCGGCCGATCCTGGTTGCCTTCTCGAGGTAGGGGTCGAGAACCTTGCGGAGCTTGCCGGCGTTCTTCTCCGACAGATCGATGGTGTAGTTCACCCCGTCGAGCCCAAACTCCACGGTGCGATCGGCGTCGCCGCCGTCGAGATCGTCCGTCAGGACGGTAATGACTTGCTTCGCCATGAATCAACACTCCTGTTCTCACGACCTGTTCGGTCGTTGCAATATCAACGTCCACCATAGTCGTGACGTGCCGACATTCAGCCGGCCGCCACCGGCACTGACCAGGAAAGAGTGCCCGAACGCGGTGAGGCAGCGAAGCAAAAGTCCTCGCTGCCTAAGATCCTGTAACCGCCGGCAAACACCGCCAAATGCGGGCTACTGCGAAACACCCGCAGACGGGGACCGCACAGACTGCGCCGGTTGCTGACGGCGCTGTTGCGCCACCGAGATCAGCGCAGAAGCGAGACTGCCCGCCGGCACGGTCACCGGCATACCCGCGCCGTAGACGCTGACGACGCCGCACCGGCGGCAGTACCACGACCGCCGCCAAAGCCCGACCGCCTCGTCAGCAAGCGGACCCATCACCTGGAGGCGGCGCTGCCGCGCTCGAAGTACCCATCCACTGCCGGCCGCCACAGCGAGAAAGAACACCGTCCCGAACCACGCCGTACCGTCAGCCGGATCCGACACCGCCAGCAGCAGGTTCCACATCGCGAGCAGGACGGAGCCGCCGAAGACGATGGCAGGCCCGGTGGCGGCACGTGGTCGCCTCGGCGCAGCCAATGCACGCGCCAACCCGCTGACCTGGACCACCCGACCGCTGACAGGAACGTCATAGCCGAACCGACCAGTCACGCTGCCACGCACCACACCGGTGGAATGCCCGGCGCGTACCGCGGCCGGCACGCTCACCAACTGATCAAGGCGACGGCACCGCAAGCACACCGAGTCGTATGACCGCTGCCGCGGGAGCTTCCTATCGCTCATGCCCATACCTCCATTATGGAACCTAAAGCTCCTTCTGACACGCGCAATACCAACGGGGTATCGAGCCCGCTGCGCGCGAGCCGGCCCTAGAAGATCACTGACCTTGACCAACTCACGCGCAGCACCAGGAGCCTCGACACCCTCTCGCATGAGAGATCGCGTCAGGCCGCCTCGCCCAACCCTTCGATAAAGGGCGAGATATTGCCCTTTGACTTCTTCGCCGCCTTCTTACGGCCCTTCTTCGCACCCTGCATATCCGTGACGGTCCCATCGGTGAGCCGCTCGTCAAGCGCCTTAAGGCGGGCCTTGTCGCCGCGCGTCAGCCGGTGACCATAGACATCAAAAGTCGTCTTGATCGAGGCGTGTCCGATGTGGTGCTGAATAACGAAGAAATCCCATCCTGCGTCAATTAGATACGCAACATGCGAATGACGCAGGTCGTGGAAACGGGGCCGCTGCTGCAGCCGTGTGGTGCATTCGCACGACGACACCGCCAAGTCGCTGACACGCCGCACCTTCTTGACATTGCCGACCTTCGCCGGCGTCGGCGGATGAGCTGCGCACCGCTGAGCCGCCGCAACCGCTTTATCCCAGTACCTCGAACGAAAATTGTTCGCGTCCCACGGCTTACCGCCGGGAGCAGTAAAAACCAGATCACCGCGGCGCTTGTTCTTGATCCGATCGGCCAGCAACGCGGCGACCGTCTTCGGCAGCAAGATGGACCGCCTCGACCGTTCCGACTTCGGCTCAGCGAACGTGCCACCACGGCGCAACGTCTGCTCGACGTAAAGCGCCGGCCGCTCGCCACGCAGTTCCAAAGACCCCACCCGCAAGCCGAAAATCTCGCCCATCCGCATTCCCGTCCCCAACGCCACCCGAACGAGATCACGAATCGCGTCCGGGCACGCAGCGACAAGCAGACGCGCCTCCTCGGTCGACAGGAAGCACGCGTTGTACTTGTAGACCTTCGGCAGCCCGTTACTCCGATGCCCCGGCTGCCGGTCGAGGGGGTTGTCAGGCCGGAACCGCGGGACCGCATCCCGCATGACCATGCTCAGCACCGCCCAGTGCTTCTGCACGCCGGCTGGCATCAGATCCGCCGACAGGTTCACCTTCCATGGGTCGATGTCCTTGTCCCGGCTGATCTCATCCACCCGCAGATCGCCCAGGACCGGCACCACCCGCCCCCGCAACATGCGGGCGTACTCCTTATGAGTGCTTTCCGCGACGTCGACCTTCAGCGTCAGCCACTCATCCACCCAGGCGGCCAGCGTCGGGCTGCGCTCCACCTCCTCCCTCTGCTCGTCCTCCGGCTCGTCGTCGACCTGGTCGATGCCTAGCAGTGCGGCGTACACGTCTGTGTCGCTGATCTTGTGGTGACGCGCCTCGGCCAGATCCTTGGCCGCCTGCGCCAGCTTCTCGGTCGCGAACGTGCACGTCTGCCAGTCGCCCTGACGACCCGAACGCCACCGAACCTCGTAAGACCGCCCACGCGGTTTCATAGATGCCATGCCCAGGAAAGTAGGCCGAACAGGTGTACGCATGCGAACACCAACGGGGCATGTCGGTTCCTACTGAGCGTAAGAACCAGCACCCTGAGAACCTTCTGACCAGGGCATCCTTGCAAACGTGCAGGTCACAGGCTGTATAAGTTCGAACTGGCAGTGTGGGGGTCCAGCAAGCCGTCGACCAGCAACTATTTCTATGTGTCGATCGTTAGCGTGTGGGGGTCGTCCTTCGGTCTTCGCAGCGTAGTCGTTGAGGAAGTGGCGGTCCCGTGTCCGGTGCGACGGTTTTTGAGCTTGCCGCCCAGCTGGGTATTGGTGACCTCGAAAAGTTTCTCAAGGCTTGTATCGCTAATGCCGCAATGATGACAGGAGCAACCGAGCCGGATCGTCACGTGCGGAAGATCAGGTACACGGTTGAGGAGGTCGCCGACCTGCTTGGTGTGTCGCCGAGATGGCTCGCTGACGAATGTCGTGCTGAACGGGTGGAGCATGTGTGTCTCGCGCGGCATCGCTTCTTCACGTTTGATCAGATCGCCCGGATGCTCGAGAAGCACGCGGTGGAGCCTTTCGAAGATAGGCCAACCCAGCCGCATGTCGCCAGGGTTTTGCGGCGGATCCAACAAAGCCGAAAGCCAGGCTGATCTAAAAACGTCATTGCCTGCTGGAGTTATCGATGCTGACGAACCAGGTTCCTAGGACGCTCTATGGACGATGGTGCAGGTTACTGCGGCGAGCAGAGCCGCAGATGAATAAGCGCGCGGCGGTGTCGGAGTGCAGTCGTCGGCGTGGCGCGGTCAGTCGCTGCGTACTCCGGAACTGTCAGCGTTTCTCGGTCGATGGCCGTCTACGGGGGAGCCGTCGCGCAGGTGCTCGTCGACTATCCGGATGGCCAGGTTCGGGTCCACGTTCTCGTACCAGGTGTCGTCGGGGTGCACGACGACCAGCGGGCCGAGGTTGCAGGGGAACAGGCAGCCGGTGGCGGTGACGAGGACGTCATCGTCGCCCAGGCCGTTCTTGGCCAGCCGTTCGTTGAGGGCGGTGGCGACCTGGTTCGCGCCGTAGGCGGTGCAGCGTGGCCCGCGGCAGATTAGCACCTGCCGGCGGTGCCGGGTGATCTGTGACCAGGCCGGGCTGCGGAACGGTCCGGGGTTGCCGTCGAGCAGGGTGTGCCCACCGGTGGTGGCTTCGGCGACCGCTGTCACCAGGGACGGCTGTGTCGCCAGTGGTTGGCTGACCGAGATGGTCGGGTGGCGGTCGCGGGTGGCGCGCCAGTGGGCGACGGCGCGCCGTATCCAGGTGTCGAGGTAGCGGTCCGGTGGCAGGTGCGCGGGGACGAGTAGGACCTCGGCGTGGTCGGCGGTCTCGTCGAGGGCGGTGTGCAGGGACGGCTCGGCGCCGTCGAGGAAGCACGCCTGGGTAGGCACGCCGGTGGTGGCGCTGACCTGTGCGGCGAGGCGGTGGATGGCGTCGTGGCCGCCGTGGTGGGTCACCGCGCGGGCGACCAGTAGCACGGTCATGACGGTGGCCGGTAGGTGATGACCGGTCGCCCGTCATGGTTGGTGATGTCGGCGTCGACTCCGTAGACGTCTTCGAGCAGGTCGGTGGTCAGCACGGTGAACGGCGGGCCTGCGGCGACGACCTGTCCGTGGTGCAGGACCACGACGGTGTCGCAGAACATCGCGGCGAGGTTGAGGTCGTGCAGGGCGGCCAGGGTGGTGACCTGGGAGCGGCGGACCAGGTGCAGCAGCTGTAGCTGATGGCCGATGTCGAGGTGGTTGGTGGGTTCGTCGAGCAGCAGCAATTCGGGTTCCTGGGTGAAGGCGCGGGCGAGCTGGACACGTTGGCGTTCCCCGCCGGACAGGGTCTGCCATTTGCGGTGGGCGAAGCCGCCCAGGTCGACCCGATCGAGAGCGGCCAGAGCCAGGGCGTGGTCGGTGTCGGTGTCCGACCAGCGGGACCGCTGGTGCGGGGTGCGTCCGAGCAGGACCACGTCGAGCGCGGTGAGGTCCAGATCGGTTTCCGCGTACTGGGCGAGTAGAGCCATCCGGCGTGCGGCGACGCGGCGGGGCAGGTCCGCGACGGTGGCGTCGCCGAGGGCCACCTGCCCGGTCCGCGGCCGGAGCAGTCCGGCGACGACACGCAGCAGGGTGGTCTTGCCGGAGCCGTTCGGGCCGAGCAGCCCGACGAGGCTGTTGGCCGGCACGGTGAAGGTGATGTTGTCGAGGATGCGGGCGGCCGGCACCGTCCAGGAGACGTCGGTGATCTCGAGCATCAGCCGCGCACTTCCCGGCGGCGCATCAGTAGGAGGAACGCCGGCACACCCAGCAGTGCGGTCAGCACGCCGACGGGCAGTTCGCGGGGTTCGAACAGGGTGCGGGCGGCGGTGTCGACCCAGATCATGAAGATCGCCCCGGTCAGGACCACGACCGGGAGCAGCCGGCGGTGGTCCGGGCCGGTCAGCAGGCGTGCGGCGTGCGGCAGGATCAGCCCGACGAAGCCGATCGCCCCGCTGACTGCGACCAGCACTGCGGTGAGCAAGGCGGTGGCGATCAGCAGGATCCAACGGGTCCGGGTGACGTCGACGCCGAGGGTCGCCGCGGCCTCTTCACCGAACGCGAAGGCGTTGAGGCTGCGGGCGTACCGCAGGATCAGCGTGAGAATCACGCCAAGAGTGGGTCCCGCCCAGGCCAGGGCGGTCCAGTCGGCGCGGGCCAGGGAGCCGGAGAGCCAGAAGGTGATGCTCTGGGTGGCGTGCGGGTCGGCCACCCAGATGATGACGAACGAGGTCAGCGCGGCGCAGAGCTGCCCGATGGCGACGCCGGCCAGGATGATGCGGGTCGGTGCGCGGGCGGCCCGGCGGCCGGCGATGGTGATGACCAGGGCGAACGCCAGCAGGGCGCCGGTGAAAGCGCCACCGGCCAGGGCGGCGGTGCCGGCACCGAGGCCGAGCACGATCACCGCGACAGCACCCAGGGAGGCGCCGGAGGAGACGCCGAGCAGGTACGGGTCCGCAAGAGGGTTACGGGTGACGGTCTGCATGACCGCCCCGGCCGCGGCGAGACCGGCACCGACGACGGCCGCGCCGAGGACCCGGGGCAGGCGCAGCTCCCAGACGATGTGGTCACGCAGCAGGGGTACGTCGGCGTGGGTGAGGCCGAGGTGGTCGGCGATGACCTTCCACACGATGCCCAGGGACAGGTCGGCCGGACCGACGGTGATCGCCGCACCGATGGACAGCAGGAGCCCGGCCAGGGCGACGATCAGCACTACCGTCGTGCGGCCCGCCCGTCCCGGCCCGCCGAGGGCCGGGAGCGGGCGGGTCGCCACGGCGGTCAGCTGCCCACCTTGGCCGGCAGCGCGGCGATGCCCTTGGCCAGGGCTTCGATGCCGAGCACGTTGCGGACGCCGGCCGCAGTTGCCGAGAACGGGATGACGATGAACCGCTTCGCGCGGACGGCGGGCAGGTCCTTCAACGTGGGGTGTTTCTGCAGGAAAGCCTGCTTGGTGGCGGCGGGATCCCAGCTCGCGTCGATCAGCACGATCGCGTCCGGGTCGCGGTCGGCGACGGTTTCCCAGCTCGAGTCGGCCCAGCTGCCGGTCAGATCGGCGAAGGCGTTGGTGACGCCGACCGCTTGCATGATCATGCCGGGGGAGCCGCAGCACGCTCCCACGCTGGGGGCGTCGCTGCCGCCGTCCCACCACAGCACGGTGGTGTTCTCCGCGTCCTTGATCGTGGCGGCGGCTGCGGTGATCTTCGCTTGCTGGTCGGCGATCAGCGTCTCGGCACGGTCACGGACGCCGAAGATCGCGGCGATGTCGCGGATCTCGGCGAACACGTCGTTGACGCTCAGCTTCGCCGGGCGGGTCTCCTTGGCGCAGCCGGCCGGGGAGTTGTAGGTGCCGACCCCGAGTTTGTTCCAGCCGGCCCGGTCGCCGACGCCTTCGTCGCTGAAGGCGCTGGCGAAGGAGGCGTAGACGAAGTCCGGCTCGGCTTCGAGGAGTTTCTCCTTCGACGGGTACTCCTTGGCCAGCACCGGCACCGTCGCATAGGCGGTGGCGTACTCGGGCAGGACCTGATCGTCGAGGTAAGCGGTGCCGATCATCCGGTCCTGCAATCCGAGGGCCAGCATGATCTCGGTGGCGGGCTGGTTCATCGTCACCGCGCGGGCCGGCGGCTTGGTGACGGTGACCGGGACACCGCAGTTGGTCAGCGCGACCGGGCCGGCCGATCCTGACGGGGCAGTTCCGGGCTCGTCCGCGGTGGCGGAGCAACCCGCGAGCAGCATGAGCAGAACGGACAGCGGCGCAATAGCGCGCCAAGACATGGGGGACCGCATCGCGGGACCACCTTCCAGCACCTCGTGGACGGGTCGTTCGGTGCCGTGGCCGGTCTCCTGGCTGACGGGACGTGCGTCTGCGGCCGGCCTTCCCAGGCTCGCGCCCAGTGACCTCGCAAAAACGACGAGGGCCGCAGACTTTCCCGATCACAGTGGCGAGGGCCGCACCGGTTTCACACCGGCTTCCCGAACACCACGGCAGCGCCACCCTAACCGCCGAGGGCGGTGCTGGCCACGGTGATCAACGCCATGGCGGTGGACCCGTACTCATTCACGATCGACTTGTTGCCAATCTTGTGCAACTGCGTCAGGCTGACGTCAGGAAGTCTCCGATCGCACCAGAAGCCTTCGCCGGCCGGTGACCCCGGCCTGCCCAGACCTGGGAGTCACCCCTGTGATGGTCCGATCGCATCCCCGCGCGAGCCGTGTCTTAGCTGCCGTCACCGGCGCTCTGCTGCTGGCCGCCTGCTCGTCCACCTCGGCCACGTCAGGACCTTCAGCCGCGAGTTCCACCTTCGTGGTGGCGACCGCGGGGGAGCCGGACACGTTGAACCCGGTGCTGAACTTCGGTGTCGACGGCGCGTCGCTGATCTTCGACGGCCTGGTCGCCCGGGACGCCACGAACACTTTGGTTCCGGCCCTGGCGGCCGAACTACCCGCCGTCTCCGCGGACGGCAAGACGGTGACGGCGAAACTGCGTTCCGGGGTGAGTTTCCACGACGGGTCCCCGCTGACCGCCGCGGACGTCGTCTTCACCTATCAGGCGGTGCTGGACCCGAAGGTCGACTCGACCCTGCGTTCCGACCTGGACATGCTGACCACGGTCACCGCACCGGATCCGGCCACCGTCGTGTTCACCTTGAAGTACTCGTATGCGCCGTTCTTGCAGCGGCTGACCCTGGGTATCGTTCCGGCCAAGGCGCTGACCGGCCAGGACATCAACAAGGCCGGCTTCAACCGGCAACCGATCGGCACCGGCCCGTACAAGGTGGAATCCTGGACCGCCGGGGACCGCCTCGTGCTCGCCGCCAACGACACCTACTGGGGTGGCAAGCCCGCCAACCGCAAGCTGATCGTCGCCTTCGTCGCCGACGACAACGTCCGGGCCCAGCGGATGCGCGCGGGGGAGTTCGACGCCGCCGAGCTGGCACCGAAGCTCGCCGCCGGCTTCGACAACGCCACCGGCTACACCGTGCAGCGGGTACCGACCGCCGACTACCGCGGTGTGATGCTGCCGCTGACCAACCCGGTCACCGCGGACCCTGCCGTCCGTAAGGCCCTCGCCGTCGGGGTCGACCGCGCCGCCATGGTGACCGGCATCCTCGCCGGGGCGGGTGAACCGGCCTTCGGGCCGATCCCGCCGACCTCCGAGTACGCCGACGGGTCGGCGGCCGGCAACCCTTCGGCCGACCCGGCGGCGGCGACCGCGCTGCTCGACGCGGCCGGCTGGACGCCCGGCCCGGACGGGATCCGGGCCAAGGCCGGGCGGCAGGCGGCTTTCACGCTCATGTACCCGGCCAGCGACAGCCTGCGCAAGGAACTCGCCCTGGCCGTCACCGCGGACGCGAAGAAGGTCGGCATCAAGGTCAATCCGGAGGGCCTGACCTGGGACGCCATCGACACCCGGATCACCCGGGACGCGCTGCTGATGGGGTTCGGCACCCCGTATGACCCGGACTTCGTGTCCTACAAGCTGTTCGGGTCGGTGTTCGCCGCGCAGGGCTACTTCAACCCCGGCAGCTACAAGTCCCCGATCGCTGACAAAGCCCTGCAGGACGGCCGTGACCAGGCCGACCCGGCCGAGCGCAAAGCCGCCTACGCCACGTTCCAGCAGCAACTGGCCGCCGACGCCCCGTGGGTGTTCCTCACCTACCTCAAGCACACCTACGTGGTGAAGGCCGGTATCACCGGGGTCAGCCCGCGGGTCGAGGCGCACGAGCACGACGTGGCCAACAGTCTGTGGTGGAACATCAACACTTGGACCCGTTCGTGACCCAGGCACCGCCGGCACGCCGACGGCGCGGGCTCGCCGGAGCGGGCGCGGTGGTCCGCCGCCGGCTGCTGGTCGCCGTGCCGGTGCTGATCGCGACCAGCATCGGGATGTTCCTGCTGGGCGCAGCCTCGCCCATCGACCCGGCCAAGCAGTACGCCGGCGCAGCCGCGTTCACCGCCACGAGTGAGAACCTCGACCAGATCCGCGCGAACTGGGGTGTCGACGACCCGCTGCCGGTGCAGTACGCCCGCTGGGTCGGCAACCTGCTTCAGGGTGATCTGGGCTGGTCCACGAGCCGGCACGAGCCGGTCACCGCGGTCCTCGGCGCCCGGGCCGGCTGGACCCTGCTGCTGGTGAGCACCGCCCTGGCCGTCGTGCTGGTGTCCAGCCTCGTGCTCGGCACGCTGGCCGCGTACCGCAGGGGTGGTCTGTTCGATCGTGGCCTGCGGGCCGCGGCCTATGCGGTCGAGGCCATGCCGGTGTTCTGGCTCGGCCTGGCCGCGATCGCGGTGTTCGCCCTGAGCCTGGGCTGGCTGCCCGCCGGCGGCCTGACCGAGGTCACCGCCACCACCACGTCGGCCGCGGACGTGGCCCGGCATCTGATCCTGCCGGTCGGGGTCCTGGCGGTGTCGCAGGCGCCGTGGTTCCTGCTGTTCGTGCGGGACTCGGTCGCCGAGAGTCTGCGCGACGACCACGTCCTCGCTGCGAAAGCCCGGGGCCTGCCCGGGCGGACCGTGCTGTTTGGACATGCGCTGCGGACCGCGCTGCTGCCGTTCCTGACCCTGATCGGCACCCACCTGCCCGAGCTGGTCGGTGGCGCGGTGCTGGTGGAGACGGTGTTCTCGCTGCCCGGGTTGGGTGCGGTCACCGTGCAGGCCGCATTGGGCAGCGACTTCCCCCTGCTGGCCGCGATCACTCTGGTCACCACCGCCGTCGTGCTGACCGCGAACCTGCTCACAGACCTGGCCTACACCGCCGCCGACCCGAGGGTGCGCCTCGATGGCTGAGCTGACCCTGCGCCGCACCCGGTTGCCCCGCCTGCGCCTGCGGCCCGGCCGCCTCGGTGTCACCATCGCCACGACTGTGCTGGTGCTGGCCGTGGCCGCTTGCCTGTTTGCCCCGCTGCTGTGGCCGCTGGACCAGAGCGCCGTCAACCTCGCCCGCATCCGGCTGGCGCCGTCGTGGGCCCATCCGGCCGGCACCGATGACCTCGGCCGTGACGTCGCCCACCGCACCCTCTACGGCCTGCGGGTCTCCCTGCTCGTCGGTGCCGTCGCCGCACTGGTCGCCACCGTGATCGGCGGGATCGTCGGCGGCATCGCGGGCACCCTCGGCGGCCGGGTGGACCGGTTGCTGATGCGGATCGTTGACACCGTCGCCGCGCTGCCGCACCTGCTGCTGGGCATCTTCATCGTGGCGATGCTGCGGCCCAGCCTCGGCGCAGTCATCCTGTCCGTCGGACTGACCCACTGGCTGTCCACCGCCCGGATCGTGCGTTCCGAACTGCTCAGCCTGCGCACCCGGCCGTTCATCGACGCCGCCATCAGCGGCGGCGCCGGCCGACTGCGCGTGCTGACCCGGCACCTGCTGCCGCACGTCCTGCCGAAACTGGCCCTGGCCACCACCCTGATGGTGCCGCACGCGGTCTGGCACGAGACCGCCCTGTCGTTCCTCGGCCTCGGCCTGCCACCGCACCTGGCCTCCCTCGGCAACATGATCAACGACGGGCAGGGCTCGCTGCTCACCGGCGCCTGGTGGGCCAGCCTCATGCCCGGCCTGGTCATCGTCATCGTCACCCTCGCCCTCGCGGCGGTCGTCGCCCGCTGGCGCGACCGCCTCGACCCCCGCGTCCGAGCGGAGCTGCAGCTGTGACCACCACCGTGTGTACCTCGACGATGCTGGCCATCAGCGACCTGACCGTACGGTTCCGGCTGCCCGGCGCCATCGTGCACGCCGTCACCGCCATCAGTCTCACCGTTGCCCCGGGCGAACTGCTGGCTGTGGTAGGGGAGTCCGGCTGCGGCAAGTCCGTCCTCGCCCACGCCCTGCTCGGTCTGCTGCCCGCCAACGCCACCGTCAGCGGGACCGCACTGCTGCACGGCGATGGCGCACCGGTCGACCTGCTCGCCGCCGACGAAAAAACCATGGCCCGCACGGTACGGGGACGCCGCGTCGGCCTGGTCCCGCAGAGCCCGGCCACCGCGCTGACGCCGGTCCGCACCGGCCGGCACCTCCTGCAAGAAACCCTGCGCGCCCACAGCCGAGCCCGCACCGACGCCGAGACGGTAGCCGCCGGAGTCGGACTCGCCCCGGCCGACCTCGACCTGTATCCACACGAACTGTCCGGAGGGATGGCCCAGCGCCTCGCGACAGCGCTGGCGCTGGCGCCGGATCCGCCGCTGCTGCTGGCCGACGAACCCACCTCGGGACTCGACCGGCCGCTGGTCGACGCGACCCTGGACCTGTTGCGGGCCCGCTGCGATGACGGCGCCGCGGTCATCCTGATCACCCATGACCTGGCCGCGGCGGAACGGGTCGCCGACACCGTCGCGGTCATGTACGCCAGTCGCATCGTCGAACACCGGCCTGCCCTGGAGTTCTTCGCCGGGCCCCGGCACCCGTACGCCCACGCCCTGCTCGACGCGCTGCCCGACCGTTCCTTCGCGCCGATCCCCGGCCACCCGCCGATGCTGACCGACCTGCCGGCCGGCTGCGCCTTCGCGCCGCGCTGCCCGTACGCCTCGATCGACTGCGGCACTCAGCCGAGCCGCGACCGCGGCGTGGCTTGCCACCACCCGATGGGAGCCCGGCTGTGATCACCGCCGAGGGCATCACCGTCACCTACGGCCGCCGCCGCGTCCTCGACGGCGTGTCGCTGAGCATCATGCGGGGTGAGACGGTCGGGCTGCGTGGCCCGTCCGGCGCGGGCAAGTCCACCCTGCTGCGGGTCCTCGCCCTGCTGCACCGCCCAGCCGCCGGCACGATCAGCATCGACGACACGGCAATCGCCGGCACCCGGTACGCGGTCCCGGCCGCCGTCCGCACCCGCATCGGCGTGCTCTTCCAGAGCCCCCGCGCCGCCGCCGACCCACGACTATCCCTGGCCGACCTCATCGCCGAACCCCTACGCGTCGCCCGGCACCCACGGGAAACCGTCACCAGACGGGTCGCCGAACTCGCCGACACCGTCGGACTGACCACCGACCTGCTGACCCGCCGACCGCACGCCGTCAGCGACGGCCAACTGCAACGCGCCTGCCTGGCCCGGACCTTCGCCCACACCCCGGACTACCTGCTCTGCGACGAAGCCACCACCATGCTCGACGCGGCCACCCAAGCGCTGATCGCTACCGTCATCACCGCCTACCAGCAACGCCACAACGCCGGCGTCCTGATCGTCAGCCACGACCCCGCGCTGATGACCCGCTGGGCCGACCGCACACTCGACCTGGCCGATCTGCCGGCCGTCGCCCGCTGATGCTCGAGACCTACACCGGCCCGCTCCTGCCGCCGACTCTGCTCGACGACCTCACCGGCGTCTACACACAGGTGTTCAGCGCTCCACCGTGGCACGAAGACGCCGCAGCAGCACAGGCATTCCGGCAACGGCTGACCACCGACGCCAGCAGCGACGGATTCCGGGCGGTCGTCGCCCGCACCGGCACCCGGGTCGATGGGTTCGCAACCGGCCGGCTCACCCACACCCCGCTTCCGGCCGAGCGGGCCTACCCCAGGGTGACCAGCCAGCTCGGTGAGATCCGCACCAGCGAGCTGCTCGACGGGGCCTTCGAGGTCGACGAACTCGCCGTAATGCCGACGGCTCGCGGACGGGGACTGGGGCGGCGCTTGCTCCACCTGATCACTCAGACCGCGCCGCAGCGCCGGGCCTGGCTGCTGACCGCACGGCACGCCGGCGAAACCGTGGCGTTCTACCGGGGCATGGGATGGCATGAGGTCGACCCGCTTCCGCAGGCCGTCAACGACATCGTGGTGTTCCTGGCACCATGGCACTCACAGGCTACGGGTTGAGGCGGGGTGGTGCGTCCACCTCGGTACCGGCGGTCGAGCGCATGCCTGCGGCATCCGATGACGTTCGCGGGCGGGATGGCCCGAGCCGCTGAAGGCGGCCCGTCGGTAGACTGCAGGCGCAGTCGGTTCGCCCGCTCAGCCAGGCCGGGCGTCGTAAGAGGGAACCCGGTGTAAATCCGGGACTGCCCCGCAGCGGTGAGTGGGAACGACCGCCGTCAGAAACGCACTGGACCTGCGCACGGGTCTGGGAAGCGACGGCCAGTAGGCAAGAACGAGCGCCCACGAGTCCGAAGACCTGCCACTGCCTACGCATCGGTCGGTGCGTGGTCTTTTCGGTGACCTCGAGGGCGGGTCGGCGGTGACAGACAGCATCTTTCCTCAGCATGCCCCGAACACGTCCGGTGAGCGGGCCGACCCTGGTCTGGCGGCCGGAGCGCTCGCCCGCCGGCTGGGAGTCGCAACGACGACCCTGCGGACCTGGCATCAGCGGTACGGGCTGGGGCCGTCCGGTCACCAGGCCGGTCGACATCGTCGTTACACGCCGCATGACGTCGCCGCCCTGACCGAGATGGCCCGGTTGACCACCCGCGGCGTCCCGGCCGCCGAGGCCGCCCGGCAGGCTCGCCGACAGACGACTCCGTGGCCCGCCGACCATCCGGCTCTCGACCGGGGCACCGAGGCCGCGGCCCGGAGGATCGCTCGTGCCGCCCGCCGCCTGGACGTGCTGACCTTACGTGAGACCCTCACCGCCGCCGTCGCGTCGCAGGGGGTGGTGCACACCTGGCACGCCCTTGCCGGGCCGGCCTTCGTCCACATCAGCCAGGCCGGATACGGCGAGCCGCACAAGGCTGTCGCCCGAAGGGTCCTCGGCCGTTGCCTCAGCGAGGTCTTCGCCGCGGTGCCCCGTCCGCCGGCCGGGTCAGCGGCGCCGGTGATGCTCGTCGCCGTGGACACCCGCCGCGACGTCGCCGCGCTCGACGCCCTGGCGGCAGCCCTGGCCGAGCGCGGCGTGGGCTCGGTGCACCTGGGCGCGGATCTGCCGCCCGGCGCTCTCACCGACGTCGCCGGGCAGATCCGACCAACCGTTGTCGTCGTGTGGAGCCACTCCTGGCGGGAGGACATCTCACAGCTGATCGCCGCGCTGAGTACCGTGCCGCAATGGCAGCCGGTCATCGTGACCGCGGGCGGCGCGTGGCCGGTCGGCCACGGCGTGCTCTGCCCGACCCTCGCGGACACCGTCGCGGCGGTCGCCGGGCTGATCGATGGTCCGTAGGGTGGACGCCGCCGATGGAGAGGAGGCCGCTTCGATGACCGTGCCGCCGTAGAATCTCCGGTCAGGACGCAGCGCAGGCGCGGACCCGGACGGCGCTGCCCGGGTTGATCACGCCGATCCCGGGGTCTGTCGGGAGCCGCTTGCCTTGTCCTCGCGGATCCCGCGGAAGTGCGGCAACGACGCTGGATGATCGCCGACAACGCGCCCGGCTCGCCTGGCGAGCGAGCGGCGACGCCCGCCGAACGAGCGGCGACGCCCGCCGAACGACTGCGTCAGACACCAGGCTCACCGGATCAGCCGGTCACTCCAGGAGTGAGGGCCGGACGGGCCGCGGCAACGGCCCGCCCGGCACCGGGGAAGGGGGATCAGCCGCCGCGGACCACTGCCGCCGCCGCGACCAGGCGTTTGAGGGAGGCCTCGACTTCGGCGTAGCCGCGGGTCTTCAGGCCGCAGTCAGGGTTGACCCACAGCCGCTGGGCGGGAACAGCCGCGACGGCCCGGCGTAGCGAGCCGATCACCTCGTCGTGTGACGGCACCCGCGGTGAGTGGATGTCCCACACGCCCGGGCCGACACCGCGGCGGTAGCCGATGGCGGCGAGGTCGTCGAGGACCTCCATCTTGGAGCGGGACGCCTCGATGCTGGTGACGTCGGCGTCGAGCGCGTCGATGGCGGTGATGACTTCGCCGAACTCGGAGTAGCACAGGTGGGTGTGTACCTGGGTGTCGTCGGCGACACCGCTGGTGGCCAGCCGGAACGCGCCGACCGCCCAGTCCAGGTAGGCCTTCTGGTCGGCCTTGCGCAGTGGCAAGGTTTCCCGCAGGGCCGGCTCGTCGACCTGGATCACCGTGATGCCGGCCGTCTCCAGGTCGTGGCACTCGTCGCGCAGGGCCAGGGCGACCTGGTCGGCGGTGTCCGCGAGCGGCTGGTCGGTGCGGACGAACGACCAGGCCAGGATGGTGACCGGGCCGGTGAGCATGCCCTTGACCGGCTTGGCGGTCAGCGACTGCGCGAACGTCGACCACTCGACCGTCATCGGCCGACGCCGGGCCACGTCGCCGTAGATGATCGGCGGGCGCACGCACCGGGACCCGTACGACTGCACCCAGCCCAGGTCGGTGGCGGCGAAACCGTCGAGTTGCTCGCCGAAGTACTGCACCATGTCGTTGCGCTCGGGCTCGCCGTGCACCAGGACGTCCAGGCCCAACGCCTCCTGCAGCCGGATGACGTGCTCGACCTCCTTGCGCATGAGGGCGGCGTATCCGGCGTCGTCGAGGGTGCCTGCCCGTAGTGCGGCGCGGGCCTGGCGCAGCTCGGCGGTCTGCGGGAACGAGCCGATGGTGGTGGTGGGCAGGTCCGGCAGGCCGAGCCGGGCCTGCTGGGCGGCGGCCCGCTCCGGGTAGGCGCCGCGCTGCCGGTCCGCCGGGCTCAGCCCGGCGAGCCGGGCCCGGACCTCGTCGTGCCGCCACGCTGCCGGGGTCGCGGGCAGCGGATCGGGCAGGTGGGCGGTGCCGTCGCGCAGCGCCTGGCCGAGCAGGACCACCTCGTCGACCTTCTGCCGGGCGAACGCGAGCCGGGCGACCAGATCCGCGTCGAGACGGGTCTCGGCCGACAGGTCGACCGGAACGTGCAGCAGCGAACATGAGGTGGAGACGGCGACGTGGTCGGCCAGCCCGGTGACGGTCGCACCGGTCGTCGCCGCGGCGTGCAGATCCGTACGCCAGATGTTGTGCCCGTCGACCAGCCCGGCCACGATCGTCTTGCCGCGCAGCGGCCCGGCCGCGGCGAGCCGGACCAGGTTGCCCTGGCCGGCGACCAGGTCGAGGCCGAGGGCCTCGATCGGGGTGTCGAGCAGGGCGGGCAGGGCGTCGCCGAGTTCGCCGAAGTAGGTGGCCACGAAGATCTGCGGCCGCCGTTCGAGGCCGCCGAGGCGGTGGTAGACCGCGCGCAGGGCCTCGATCTCCTGCGGTGTGCGGTCGGTGACGTAGGCCGGTTCGTCCAGCTGCACCCAGGGCACGCCGGCGTCAGCGAGCCGGCCCAGGATCTCCGCGTACGTGTCGGTCAGTTCGCCGAGGCGGTCGAACGGCCGCCCGCTCGACTCCGACGTCTTGGCCAGCAACAGGAACGTGGCCGGCCCGACCAGCACCGGGCGAGTGGTGATGCCGAGCGCGGCGGCCTCGGCGTACTCCCGGAGGGGTTTGCCGGGCCGGGCCTGGAAGGTGGTGTCGTCGGCGATCTCGGGGACCAGGTAGTGGTAGTTGGTGTCGAACCACTTGGTCAGCTCGAGCGCGGGCTCGGCGTCAACGCCCCGGGCCATGGCGAAGTAGGTGTCCAGGTCCGACAGACCCAGCCGGTCGAACCGGTCCGGGATCGCACCGACGGCGACAGCGGTGTCCAGGACGTGGTCGTAGAACGAGAACGTGTTCGACGGGATGGCGTCGAGGCGGGCGTTGCGCAGCGTCTGCCACACCTCGGCCCGCAGCCCGGCGGCGGTCTGCTCGAGGGCGGCGGCGTCGATCGTGCCGGCCCAGTAGGCCTCGACGGCCTTCTTCAGTTCCCGGTTCGCGCCGATGCGCGGGTAGCCGAGCACGGTGCTCTGCCCGAATGCGGTGTTCACCTGCAGGGGTCCTTCCCTCGAAGTGCCCGACGACACCGAAGGAGGAAAGGAGGAAGGACGGGTACGGCGAAGCACCCGCTTCCGCCCTGACCCTCCCGAGGGGTCGCCGGCGGCGCACACCGGACGGTGTGCGCAGTGCGGGCAGGTCTTCGGACTCGCGGGCACGACCGGAATCCCGGTCTCCTACTGGCCGTCGCTTCCCAGACCCGTACACAGGTCCAGTGCTTCATGACGGCGGTCGTTCCCACTCACCGCTGCGGGGCAGTCCCGGTCTTGCACCGGGTTCCCTCTTACGACGCCCACTCTGGCCGACCGGGCGAACCAACACCGTCGGCCATCGTACGGGCTCGCGACCGGAACCCGGGGCCCACCTGCCGGCGGGAGGCGTCCAGGCGATCGAAGTCGGACGGGCAGACCTCATCCCGCCGTCCCGAACGGCGGACGCACTGGGTCTGTCAGCAACTGCGTGATGCGAACGCCAGGCTGGCCCGGATCCGGGTGATCCTCGCGGCCGGTGATGCTGCGCAGTGCGTCTGCGGTCAGGTCACCGCTGTCCTGGATGACAGAGTCACCCAGGACAGCGGCCGCACCTGCTGACATCTCCGGCTCAGGCGCTGCCGTTCTCGCTCTGCAGTGCCGCCCACCATCGCAGGCTGCCGGCGTCGACGAGGGTGACGCCGGCCTGGGCCGCGGTGTGCAGCACCGGATCCGGGACGGTTCCCGGGACCACCATCATGCTCACCTCACCCCGGCGTGCCTGGCGCACCATGTCGGCGAAACGGTGCACGTCGGCCGGCTCCAGCCGGGACGGGTCGTGGTGGCAGCGCATCAGCCACCGCCGCCCGTCCGCGCCGACCCCGACCACATCCGTGCCGAGCAGACCCATGGAGGCGGTGACCGTCACCTTTCGCCAGCCACCCGCGCGCATCAGCGCGGCGACGCGATCAGCGAGCTGCCTGCTCACGCCGCCGCCGATAATCAGAAGTCGTCGTCAAAGCTGACGCTTCCGGTCACGCCGACCTGGTAGGCCGAGACGCGGCGCTCGAAGAAGTTCGACAGCTCCTGAACGTCCTGCAGCTCCATGAAGGCGAACGGGTTCTTGCTGCCGTACATCGGCTCGATACCCAGCACGCCCAGCCGCCGGTCGGCCACGTGCTGGAGATATTCGCGCATGTCACCGAGCGACATGCCGGAGACGCCCTGTTCGAGGATGTCGGCGGCGAACTGCACCTCGCACTCGACGGCCTCGGCCAGCATGTCGCGGACCTGCTGCTCCATCTCGGCGTCGAACAGGTCCGGCTCCTCCTGACGCACCTGGTCGACCACGTCGAACGCGAACGCCATGTGCATGCTCTCGTCGCGGAACACCCAGTTGGTCCCGGACGCGAGCCCGTTGAGCAAGCCCCGTGAGCGCAGGAAGTAGACGTAGGCGAAGGCGCCGTAGAAGAACAGGCCCTCGATGCAGGCGGCGAAGCAGATGACGTTGAGCAGGAACGCCCGCCGGTCCTCGCGGGTCCTCAGTTCGCGCAGTTCGTAGATCGAGTCGATCCACTTGAAGCAGAACTCGGCCTTACGGGCGATCGACGGGATGTTCTCGACGGCGGAGAAGGCCTCCGTGCGCTCGTCGAGATCGGGAACGTAGGTGTCGAGCAGGTTCAGGTAGAACTGGACGTGCACGGCCTCCTCGAACAGCTGACGCGAGAGGTAGAGCCGCCCTTCGGGCGAGTTGACGTGCTGATAGAGGTTGAGCACCAGGTTGTTGGCCACGATCGTGTCACCGGTGGCGAAGAACGCCACCAGCCGCGACACGAGGTGCTGCTCGGCCGGTGACAAGCGCTGCAGGTCAGCGAGGTCGCCGTGCAGGTCGACCTCCTCGACGGTCCAGGTGTTCTTGATGGCGTCCTTGAACCGGTCGAAGAAGTGCGGGTAGCGCATCGGCCGCAACGTCAGGTCCATGCCGGGGTCGAGCAGCATCTGCTGCCTGGTCGCAGCGGGCGCGGTGCGGGGTTCGGGAATGGTGGTCACTGGCAGGCCTCACAGGATTCGGGGTTTTCCAGGGAGCAGGCCAGCGCTTCCTCATCGGAGATCGCCGCGACCGGCGCGACGACGACCGGAGCGGTGACGACCGGGGTCCTGGCAGTCGAAGTCACCGCGACCGTGGCCTGCTGGATGCGCGTCGCCGGGCGCGAGCGCAGGTAGTACGAGGTTTTCAGGCCGGCCTTCCACGCGTACAGATACATCGAGGAGACCTTGCCGATGGTCGGTGCGCTCATGAACAGGTTCAGCGACTGCGACTGGTCGATGTACGGGGCGCGGGCCGCCGCGAGCTCGATCAGCGCCTTCTGCGGCAGCTCCCACGCCGTGCGGAACACCTCGCGCACGTCGGCCGGCAGTTCGGCGATGCCCTGCACCGAGCCCTCGGCCCGCTTGATCTGCTCGCGGATCGCGGCGGTCCACAGACCACGGGCCTTGAGCTCCCGGACGAGATAGGTGTTGATCTGCAGGAACTCGCCGGACATGGTCTCGCGCTTGAACAGGTTGGACACCTGCGGCTCGATGCACTCGTAGCAGCCGGCGATCGAGGCAATCGTGGCGGTCGGGGCGATCGCGATCAGCAGCGAGTTCCGCAGGCCGGTCGCCGCGACGCGCTCCTTCAGGGCACTCCACCGCCCGGTCTGCGAGGGCGTGGCCCCCCACAGCTCGTGGTGCAGGTCGCCCTTGGCCGCGCGGGTCTCGGCGTAGGCCGGGTGCGGGCCGAATTGCTCGGCCAACGCGGCTGAGGCTTCGAGCGCGGTCAGGAAGATCTCCTCCTGGACGCGGGTCGACAGCTCCTTCGCCTGGTCGGAGTCGAACGGCAGCCCCAGCACGAAGAACGCGTCCTGCAGCCCCATCAGCCCCAGGCCCACCGGCCGCCAGCGCGGATTCGACGCGGCGGCCTGCTCCGACGGGTAGAAGTTGATGTCGATGACCCGGTCGAGGAACACCACCGCGGTGCGGACCGTGGTGCGCAGCTTTTCCCAGTCGACGCCGCCGTCGGCCAGGTGCGCGCCCAGGTTGATCGAGCCGAGGTTGCACACCGCCGTCTCGTCGTCGGAGTTGACCTCGAGGATCTCGGTGCACAGGTTCGACAGGTGGATCGTGTTGCCCGGCTCGCCGGTCTGGTTGGACAGCTTGTTCGACTGGTCCTTGAACGTCATCCAGCCGTTGCCGGTCTGGGCCAGGGTGCGCATCATCCGGCCGTACAGGTCGCGGGCCTTGACCGTCTTGACGGCCTTCTTCTCGGCCGCCCGGTAGGCCTGGTCGAACGCGTCGCCGAACAGGTCGGGCAGCTCGGGCACCTCGGACGGGTCGATCAGCGACCAGTCGCCGTCGGCCTCGACCCGGCGCATGAACTCGTCCGGGATCCAGTTGGCCAGATTCAGATTATGGGTACGCCGGGAGTCCTCGCCGGTGTTGTCGCGCAGCTCAAGGAATTCCTCGATGTCGGGGTGCCACGGCTCCAGGTAGACACACGCCGCACCCTTGCGCCGGCCGCCCTGGTTGACCGCCGCCACCCCCGCGTCGAGAGTCTTGAGGAACGGGACGATGCCGTTGGACCTGCCGTTGGTGCCCCGGATCAGCGCGCCCCGGCCCCGGACCCGCGACCACGAGATGCCGATGCCGCCGGAGAACTTCGACAGCTTGGCGACCTGGTGGTACCGCTCGTAGATCGAGTCCAGCTCGTCCTTCGGCGAGTCCACGAGGAAGCACGACGACATCTGCGTGTGGCTCGTACCCGAGTTGAACAGGGTCGGCGAGCTGGGCAGATAGGCCAGGCTCGACATCAGCCGGTAGAAGCCGATCGCCTCGGTCGGTGTCTCCGACAAACCACACGCGACCCGCAACAGCCAGTACTGCGGGGTCTCGAGCACCGTGCGCTCCTGCGGGTGGCGCAGCAGATAACGGTCAGCCACGGTCCGCAGCCCGAAGTACTCGAACCGCAGGTTCTGGTCCTCGTCCACCGCGTCGTCGAGCTTGCGGGCGTTGCGGGCCACGAACTCGGCGGTCGCATCGCTGATCAGGCCCTGCTGGTAGGCGTAGCGGATCGACTGGCTGAAGCTCGCCACCCCCTGCAGGCGAACCTCCTTGTCGACGTACGCGGCCAGCAGGCGCGCGGCGAGCCGGGAGTACTGCGGCTCCTCGCCGATCAGCTCGGCCGCCGTCTGGATCGAGAGCTTGTCGAGCTCGGCGGTGGTCGCGCCGTCATAGAGCCCGCTGATCGTCTTGGTCGCGACCCGCAGCGGGTCCACCTCGTCGAGATCGGCGACCCACCGCTCGACCGCCTTGACGATCTTGTTGACGTCGACCGTCTCCAGGTCGCCGTTGCGCTTGCGCACCTGCATACCGTGCCGGCGCTGATCCGGCACGGAAGTCTTGTCCTGCGTGACCGTCATGTCCCCCTCTTTCACGCCGAGACCCCAAGGTCGTCGGGCGCGCAGGGAGACGCCACCGGGCGCAGAATGCCCCCAGCTCGATGGCGTCAGCCGTCCCACGCGGCCTTCGACCGCACACCCGGCCGGGGTGCGGCGCGCTGGCAGGTCTTCGGACTCGTGGGCGTCGGACACGCTCCTACTGGCCGTCGCTTCCCAGACCCGGGTGGGGTCCAGTGCTTCATGACGGCGGTCGTTCCCACTTACCGCTGCGGGGCAGTCCCGGATTCACACCGGGTTCCCTGTTGCCTCGACCACCGTGGAGCGATGATCGAACCAGCTGCGATCAACACCATATGTGGGCAAGGGTCGACGCAGGCAACACCAGATGGTGTGTCGGGCGTGTCGCGTCTCTCCGTCACATACATTCCACCCGATAGTGACTGCGCCCATCAGGCGGCCGCCTCGCCGGCCAGGGCGTCGCGCAGGGCCAGCCGGTGCCGGCGGCGGATCTCCGCCTGCCGGAACGCCCGGTGGTCGTCCTCGGTCTCGGGCGCGAGCAGGGGCACCGTACGGGGCTTGCCGTCGTCGTCGACAGCGACCATCACCAGGTGCGAGGTGACGACGGTGGTGGCCGGGACGGCCCGGTCCCAGCGATCGGCGGTGACCCTGACCGCGACTTCCATCGAGCTGCGTCCGGCCCAGGTGATCCGGGCGTGCACGTGGACGACGTCCCCGACGCGTACGGCCTGCAGGAAGGCGGTCTCGTCGATGGCCGCGGTGACCGCGGGCCCGTCGGAGTGCCGGGCCGCGACGACGCCGGCGACCGAGTCGATGAGGTTGAGGATGCGCCCGCCGTGCACTGTGCCCATCAGGTTGGTGTGGTGCTGATCCATGATCTGCGACAGCGTCATCTCGGAGGCCGCGGGCGGTCGCGCAGGCTGGGTCATGCAGGTGGCGTCCGTTCCGGGTCGGCCGGCCCGGCGGGCGTGGTCGGGCACGGCGCAACCCGTGCCGGAGAGCCCACCCGCGAGGCCGACGGCAACGCACACGCCGACCGTGTGCGTGGCGCAGGCAGGTATCCGGACTCGTGCGGTCCCTTCACCGAGGGGCCGTGCTCACCGTTGCGGGGCAGTCCCGGACTCCCACCGGGTTCCCTCTTGCGTCGCCGCCTCGGTCAGAGGGGGCGAACCAGCGCTGCCCCGATGGTAGCCACCGTCGCCGGTCATGGGCGGCCGGACTGTCGTCCCGAGCACCAGACTCTGTTGCGAAGTATTGGCAGGAGCCAACTGCTGTCAATATGCTGCCGCTGACCGGGCCTCAAGGGCCGGGAAGGCCTGGGGAGGGCTTCGATGGATGTAGTGGCGATGCACATCGCCAACGGGATCATCAGTGGTCCCGTTTCGGTGATCTTCATAGTGATAGCGGTGGCCGCGCTCGCGTTCTGTGTGGTGAAGGCGCGCGCCGACCTGGACGACCGGCTGGCGCCGATGGCCGGGCTGGTGGCGGCGTTCATCTTCGCCGTGCAGATGCTGAATTTCCAGGTGCTGCCGGGTGTCTCGGGGCACCTGCTGGGCGGCACGCTCGCGGTGATCCTGGTCGGGCCGTGGGTGGGTGCGCTCTGCGTCTCGACCGTGCTGATCGTGCAGTGCCTGCTGTTCGCCGACGGTGGGCTGACGGCGATCGGCCTGAACATCACCAACATGGCCTTGCTCGGCACGGCGGCCGGCTATCTGCTGGTCGCGGCGTTGCTGCGCATCCTGCCGAAGACGCCCACAAGTCTGGGCGCGGTCGCGTTCATCGCTTCGGTCGTGTCGGTGGTGGTGGCCTCGCAGGGCTTCGTGCTCGAGTACGCGCTGGGTGGCACGACAGCGCTGTCGCTGCCGTTGATCTCGGGCACGATGGCCGGCACGCACGTGCTGATCGGTATCGGTGAGGGCCTGATCGCGGCGACCACGGTCGTCACCGTGGCCAGGGTCCGGCCCGATCTGGTGTACGCCCTGCGCCGTTTCCGTAAGCCCGTCACGACCAGCGGGATCGGAGCGACCGCGTGAGCCGGCGTCTGGGTTGGTTCATCGCCGGCGGCCTGCTCGTGGCCCTGCTGCTCGCCGGTGTGGTCAGTAATTTCGCGTCCGGCAGCCCGGACGGGCTGGACGCCACCGCTCGGGAGGGCTGCACCTTCAACGCCGATGACGAGATCACCGGCGGCACGTGCATGCTGCAGCAGGAGGGCGAGCACCAGATGGGTGACAGCCCGCTGGCCGACTACGGCGTCCGCGGCGTGGACAACAGCTTCCTGTCGACTGCCCTCGCCGGCACGGCCGGGGTGCTGATCACCTTCGCCGTGGGCGCGGGGGCCTTCTGGTTGGTGCGCCGCCGCGATCAGAAAGTTTGATCGCCCCACCTTGTTGCATCAGTATGGCAATTGCTAGAAGATGGCAGATGGAACGGGTGTTGCGTGGCCGTGACCCGTCGTTCCGTGACTGAGGGCGTTCCGTTGCGATGATCCAGCATGCGGGGCGCCCTCAGGTCACGCAGCGGTGCACTTCTCGCACAGGCCGGTGAGTGTGACGCTACTGCTGTCGAACGTGAAGCCGGTGGCGGCCGTGGCGGAGGCGAGCGCCGGCGCGATCGCCGCGGCCGGGATCTCGGCCTCGTTGCCGCAGTGGGAGCAGATGGCGTGGTGGTGCGGGAGGTCGGCCATGCCGTATCGGGCCTCGCCCTGGCGGCCGAGGATGTGCACGACGTGTTCGTCGGCCAGCGCGAGCAGGATCCGGTGCACGGTCGACCGGTCGATCTGCGGGAACCGGGCGCTGACCTGGTCATGGGCCTGCTGCACGGACAGGTGCTCGTCGGTGGCGAGCAATGCCTCGACGACCGCGCCCTTCGCGACGGTCCAGCGACGCCCGGCCGCGCGCACCTGGTCGCGGACCGCGCTCAGCCTGTCCAGTTGCCGTGCCCCTACCACGATCCACCTCACGTTCTGTTCGCCGGCCGGGCCCAACGGTAGCGCTCGACCGTCGCAGCCGGCTCACGGCCACTCCGCAGGAAGCAGGTGCCACCGGCATGATCGCTATCCGCCCGGTCTCCGCCGCGCAACTGTGCGACCTGCAGGACCGCCTCGAGCCGGTCTACCGGCAGTGCTTCTCCGCCCCGCCGTGGAACGAGACAGACGAGGAGATCGCGGACTACCCCGCCCGGCTGGCCCGCCACACCGGCCACCCCGGGTCGTACGGCTTCGTGGCTGAGGAGGGCGCGGAGCTCGCCGGGGCGATCTACGGCTGGCCTGCCCCGGCGTGTCTTCCCGAGGCGAGCGCGTTCGATCTGGCCGTCCGCGACGCGGTGTCCCCGGCGGTCGCGGCGCTGCTGGTCGCTCCGGCCGTGGTGGTGGCCGAGCTGATGGTCGCTCCCGCGTTCCACCGCCGCGGCATCGGCCGCACGTTGCTGGCGGAGTACGTGGCGGGCCGTTCCCGGGCCTGGCTGGCCACCCATCCCGGGGCGGGTGCGGTCGCCCTCTACGAGAGCGAAGGCTGGGTCCGGCGGGCCGCCTACGTGGCGTCCGGTACGCCGCTGGTCCTCTACACCTACCAAGCGTCGCCGCCGCGGGATACGCCCGCGCTGCCGGCCCCGGGCCAAGGATCCGCGTGCGGGCCCGTCCGCCGACGCTCGGCGACGCGGCCGAATCGCCGCCCGCCGTCCCGGCCCGTCTAGGACCGGGCCGTCGGCGGAGCCAGGACACCCACTCGTCGATCGGCCCGCGGCGTCACGCGACGGGCGGGCGCTACATCACACGCGCCCGGTGATCAGGTACTGCGTCTGCACCTCGTGATTCGGGGCGACGCCGTACTTCTGATCGAGCTCCAGGATCGAGGTGAGCGGGGTGACCGTCACTTCGGTGAGACCGGCCCTCTCCAGCACGGCGGCGGTCTGATTGATCGAGGTGGCGGTGGCCAGGGGGAGAGCCGCCCACACCTCGGCATCGTAGAAGTCGGTGCCGCCCTCTGGGAACCAGGTGCTGTCCACCACGGCGACAGTGCCGCCGGGGCGCAGCAACCGGATCCAGTCGGCCACCGCCGTCTCCGGCTCGCGCAGGGTCCACATGACATAGCGTCCGGTCACCGCATCGAAGCTGTCGTCCGGGAACTCGGGGCTTACGGCGTCACCGAGCCGGAATTCCGGGGCCGGGTAAGCCGATCGGGCCTGGGCCAGCATGCCCTCGGACAGGTCGATGCCGATCACCCGGTGGCCGAGGCCGGCCAGGACACCCGCGACCTGGCCGCTGCCGGTGCCGACGTCGAGCACATCGGCAGGCCCGGCCGGTAGGGCGGAACTCCAGATCTGCGACCACGCCCGGGTGTCGTCGGCCAGCCGGTCGGGCCGGCGCTGGTACTCCGCGTAGGTGGGGGCCCGGCCGGTCCAGTAGGTGTTGATGCGCTCCTGTGCGGTCATGCGACGGTCTCCTCCAGGGGCTGGAACAACAGGTGCAGGTGTCCGTCGAGGTCGAGCCGCTTGATGCCGATGCCGTAGACGGGCTCGAGGATGGCCGGGTCGAGGACCTCGTCGACCGGGCCGGCGGCGGCCACCCCGCCCGTGCCGAGCAGGACGAGGTCGTCGCAGTAGCGGGCGGCCAGGTTGAGGTCGTGCAGCACGACCACTGAACAGGTGCCCAGACCGCGGACCAGGGCCAGAACCTCGTGCTGGTAGCGGATGTCGAGGTGGTTGGTCGGTTCGTCGAGCAGCAGGTGGGTGGCCTGCTGGGCCAGCGCCCGGGCGATCAGCACCCGCTGGCGCTCTCCGCCCGACAGGCCGCCGAAGGCGCGCGGCCCGAGGTGGGTGGCGCCGACCCGGGCCAGGCACCGGGCGGCGATCTCGTGGTCGGCGCGGCCGGTGCGCTGGAACGTCGACAGGTGCGGGCCCCGGCCGAGCAAGACCATCTCGGCCACCGTCAGGGCCGTTTCGCCGCCGGTCTCCTGTACCACCACGGCCATCCGCAGCGCGGCCTCGCGCGGGCTGAGCGCGGTCAAAGCGGAGCCGTCCACCGTGACCGAGCCGGTGGGACTGCGCAGGGCGCCGTACAGCAACCGCAACAGGGTGGTCTTACCGCTGCCGTTCGGGCCGATCAGACCCAGGACCCGGCCCGGTTGGGCGGTGACGCTGACCCCGTCGATCACGGGGTTGGCGCCGTAGCGCCAGGACACCCCGTGGGCCTTGATCACGCGCCCGCCTTGAACCGCTCGACGATCTTCTCCAAGCCGTCGATCGACAGCGGTGAGGGTGGCTCGGTGAAGTTGAACAGCTGCGGCATCACGTTCTTGTTCTGGACAGCTTTGAGTTTCTCGGCGCCGGGCAGCCCGGTCAGAGCCTGTTCCACCTTGGCCGGGTCGCCGTCGCTGTAGAGCAGGATCAGCACGTCGGGGTTGCGGCCGAGCAGTTCCTCCAGGGTGACCTCGAAGACGCGTTCCTTGCTGTCGCCGAACACGTTCTTGAAGCCGGCCGCCTCCAACTGCGGGTGCGCCATGCTCGTCGACCCGTACGCGTAGGTGACGCCGCCGCCGACGGTCGGGTACAGCACCGCCGCCGTACGTCCGTTCCCGTCGCTCTTGATCTTGGTCATGCGGTCCTTGAGAGCGGTGACCGCGGTGGCCGCCTCAGCGGTGCGGCCGAACACCTTTCCGTACGTCTGCATCTGCCGGTAGATGTCGTCGAAGCTCGGCACCGCGGTGTTGTTCTCACACAACGCGGGCTCCTCCAGGAGCGGGATGTCCACCGCGGAGAGCGTGTCACGGGACAGGTTGTCGACCTCGCCGAACACCAGGTCGGGCTGCTGGCTGATGACGACCTCTTTGGAGATCTGCAGGTGGCCGCTGGTGTCGGTCTTGTCGGTCAGCAGCGGGATCTTGTCGAGCTCGGCCAGCGTCGCCGCGTCGTAGTACGCCTTCGGGTACTGCCCGGCGCGGGCGGTGACCCGGTCCAGCACGCCGAGGTCGTGCAAGTAGGGGACGGCGGCGCTCTTGAGCAGCACGGTCCGCTCGGGGGCTTTGTCGAAGGTGACGTCGACGCCGCAGTTGGTGACCGTCACCGGATAGCCGGCACCGGCCGCGGCCTCACTGTCGTCTGCCGCCGCGCCGCAGCCGGCGACCAGCAGCAGGGTGGCGAACCAGAAAGCCTTCTTCATGGGCGAACCTCTCAGGAACCGGTGGCGTGCAGGCGGCGGATCAGGATCAGCAGGAAGGGGGCACCGAGCAGCGCGGTGATGATGCCGATCGGGATCTCCTGCGGGGCCAGCAGGACGCGGGCGATGACGTCGGCCCAGATCAGCAGGATCGCGCCGAGCAGGGCGGCAACCGGCACGACGCGGACATGGGTCGCGCCGACCAGCCGGCGGGCCAGGTGCGGCACGACGAGCCCCACGAAGCCGATGCTGCCGGACGCGGAGACGAGCACGCCGACGCAGAGCGACACGATGACCAGCAGCCGCATCCGGAACCGGTCGGGGGACAGGCCGAGGGTGTGGGCGGTCTCGTCGCCGATGGCCAGGGCGTCCAGCTTGCGGCCGACGACCGTCAGGTAGAGCGTGGTGCCGCCGATCACCAGGGTGGCCACGGTCAGCAACGCGTCCCACCGGGCGAGGCCCAGAGAGCCGAGCAGCCAGAACATCACCGACCGGGCGCCTTCGGCCGAGCCGGACGCGAAGATGAGGAAGCTGGTCGTCGCATACAGCGCATAGCCGACGGCGACTCCGGACAGCAGCAGCCGGATCGAGGTGACCCGTCCGCCGCTGCGGGCGATCAGGAAGACCAGCAGGGAGGCGGCCAGCGCGCCGAGGAAGGCGCTGGTCGACAGGGCGTACTGGCCGAACCCGGCGCCCGCTCCGAACAGGATGGCGGCGGCGGCGCCGCTGGAGGCGCCCGAGTTGATGCCCAGCAGGTAGGGATCGGCGAGCACGTTACGCACCATGGCCTGCAGGGCGACGCCGCTGACGGCCAGACCCGCGCCGACCAGGACGCCGAGCAGTACCCGGGGCAGCCGGACCTGCCAGACGATCGCTTCCTGGGGCGGCGTCCAGGTGGTCTCACCCAGGCCGAAGAGCTGGTGGACGATGATCCGGGCGACGGTGGCCGGGGCGATCGCGATCGCCCCCGTGCCGACCGCGACCACGCCGGTGACCACCAGGCCCAGGGTCAGCACGGACAACCAGAACGCGGTTCGCCGGCGCTGTGCGCCGACTCCCAGCACGTCGTGCTCCCGAACCTCCGAGAGGACGGTGGACACCCATGACCCCCAAACACCTCGTCATGGCTATTGCCAAGACATGGCAAGAACGTAACAGGGTGATCGGTCAGGGGTACAGGGCTCGATTCTGTGGCGATTCACTCAGCCGGTGCGGGCGGGCCGCTGAGCGCCGCGGCGGCGATGTGCAGACTCAGCTCTTGCACCAGCTCGTCCATGCTCTGATCGGTCTGCGCGCGCAGAATGCTCAGGGCCAGCTGGGCCAGCAGTTCGAAGGCGCGGGTGCGGGCCTGTTCGTCGGGGAAGGCGGCCAGCAGTTCCTGGGCGCCGGCGAGGTCACCGCGGTGTTTGGCCGCGATGACCCCGGCGGCGCGCTGGGCGCCGGCGAAGACAGATGCCGCGTCGGCGTCGCTCATCGCCGTTACGGTGCGACGATGAGCGGGTTGCCGGCCGCGCGGGCGGCGTCGAACCGCTTGGTGACATCAGCCCAGTTGACCAGGTCCCACAGGCGGTCGACGTAGTCCGGGCGCACGTTCTTGTACTGCAGGTAGTAGGCGTGCTCCCAGGCGTCGAAGGCCAGGATCGGGGTCGAGCCCTGACCGACGTTGCCGTGGTGGTCGTAGACCTGCTCCACGATCAGGCGCTGCGACAGGGGCTCCCAGGCCAGGATGCCCCAGCCCGAGCCCTGCACGCCCTTGGTGGCGGTGGACAGCTGCCCGGCGAACGCCTCGAAGGATCCGAAGTGTTCCTCGATGGCCGCGGACAGGTCACCGTCGGGGCGGTCACCGCCGTCCGGCGACAGGTTGTTCCAGAAGATCGAGTGCAGGACGTGGCCGGACAGGTTGAACGCGAGCGTCTTCTCCAGGCCGACCAGGGTGGTGAAGTCGCCCTTGTCGCGGGCCTCGGCGAGCTGGTCGAGGGTGTCGTTGCTGCCCTTGACGTACGCGGCGTGGTGCTTGGAGTGGTGCAGTTCGAGGATCTGGCCACTCATGGCGGGCTCGAGTGCGCCGTAGTCGTAGGGCATGTCGGGAAGCGTGTAGATAGCCATTCTCAACCTTCCACTTGCCGGTCCTTAGCTGTTGCCCTCATCTTGCAACACCAACCGAATGGCATGTGGGTAAGGCTGCCCTGTCTCACACCGTGGCAGTGGGATCACGCGGGCCGGAGCGCAGGTGGGTGCGGATCCACCCGGCGGCGGCGGTGGCGCCGGGGTCGTCCGTCAGGGACTGGAAGATCGTCGGGAGGTCTCCGCGGCGGGTGCGGGCATCGCGATCCATGACCGTCAGGTCGGCGCCGACGTGCGGAGCCAGGTCGGTCTTGTTGATGACGAGCAGGTCGGCGGTGGTGACACCCGGGCCGCCCTTGCGGGGCACCTTGTCCCCGCCGGCCACGTCCACCACGAAGATCTGCCGGTCGATCAGGCCTTTGCTGAAGGTGGCGGTGAGGTTGTCCCCGCCGCTCTCCACCAGGATCAGGTCGAGCGGGCCGAGGGTGGTCTCGAGTTCCTCGATGGCGTCCAGGTTGGCCGAGATGTCGTCGCGGATCGCGGTGTGCGGGCAGCAGCCGGTCTCGACCGCACGGACCCGGTCGGCGGGCAGCACGCCGTTGCGCAGCAGGAAGTCGGCGTCCTCGGTGGTGTAGATGTCGTTGGTCACGACGGCGAGCCGCACCTCGGCGGCGAGCGTGCGGCAGAGCGCCGCGACCAGGGCGGTTTTTCCGGAACCGACCGGGCCGCCGATCCCCACGCGGAGCGCCCGCCGGCCCGCGCCGAGGGGCTCGTGCGGGTCGGAGTCGGGATGCGGGTGCGAGTGCGGGACCTCGCCGGGCTCGTGTCCGTGGATCTCGGTGGTCATGGGCTTCTCTCTGGTCCGGCCGGTGGAATCAGGGCGCTGGTCAGGGTCAGTGTGGGATGCATGGCCAGGTCGAGCGGACTCGGTGGCCGGCCGGCTCGGGCGAGCAAATCGCCGACCGCGGCGATCATGGCGCCGTTGTCGGTGCACAGTCGCGGTGTGGGAACGCGCAGCCGGATGTCGGCGGCGGCGCATCGCTGGGCGGTGAGCGAGCGGACGCGGCTGTTCGCGGCGACGCCACCGACCATCAGAAGCGTGTCGCAGGCGTATTGCCGGCCGGCGGCGACAGCCTTGCGCGACAGCGTGTCGGCCACGGCTTCCTGGAACGAGGCGGCGACGTCGGCGACCGGCAGCGGCCCGGTGTGCCGTTCGACCCAGCGGGCGACGGCGGTTTTCAGGCCGGAGAACGAGAACGCGTACGGGTCGTCGCGGGCACCGGTCAGCGGCCGCGGGAACGCGATCGCTTCGGGGTCGCCGTCGAGGGCGGCGCGGTCGATCGCCGGGCCGCCGGGGTAGGGCAGGCCGAGCAGCCGGGCGACCTTGTCGAAGGCCTCGCCGGCCGCGTCGTCGAGCGTGTCACCGAGGTGCACGACGGGGTCGCGGGCGAGGTCGCCGAGCAGTAGCAGCGAGGTGTGCCCGCCCGAGACGATCAAGGCTACGCAGCGCTCGGGCAGGGGGCCGTGTTCCAGGGTGTCGACCGCGGCATGACCCGCGAGGTGGTGCACCCCGTAGAGCGGCACCCCGAGAGACAATGCGTAGGCCTTGCCGGCGGCCAAGCCGACCTGCACCGCCGAGGCCAGGCCGGGCCCGGCCGTGACCGCCACCACGTCGACGTCCGCCAGCCGAACCCCGGCGTGGTCGACGGCGTGGCGCACCATCGACGGGAGCGCCTCCAGATGGGCACGGGCGGCGATCTCCGGCACGACCCCTCCGAACCGGGCGTGTTCGTCCATGCTGGACGCCAGCGCGTCACCCAGCAGTACTCCGTCGCGGACCAGGCCGACGCCGGTCTCGTCGCACGAGGTCTCGATTCCGAGTACCAAGGCCATGGTCAGCGTCTCAGCCGGTGTCGCCCGGCTCGGGTCATGGGCATTGTTGCATGGTAGTAGCTGTTGCACATCAATGGCAGCTAGGCTGGCGGGGTGAAATCGGCGGATGTCATGACCGGCCAGGAACGTCAACGCCGGCTGCATCGGATACGCGACCGGGTTCGCCGCCGGGGGCGGCGCTGGACGGTGGCCAAGGCCGCCCTCGTCGAGGAACTGCTCGGCGCCTCCGGGCACCTGTCGGCCCGCGAGCTGCACGAAGCCATGACTGCTCAGCACCCGCAGATGGATCACTCCACGGTCTACCGGGCGCTGCACATCCTGGCCGAGGACGGCATCGTGCACTCTCTGGGCGGCCCGGGCCACACTCTCTTCGGCCTGGCCGACGAGCCGCACCATCACGTCGTCTGTGGCGTCTGCGGCAGCGTCGCCGAGATCCCCGCCGGCGACCTCGGTGACCTGGTGGCGGCGGCCGAGTCCCGCACCGGCTACAGCTTCTCCGCCCAGAGTCTGACTCTCGCCGGTCGCTGCGTCGCCTGCGCCGGCTAACACACCCCGGCGCCGACGCCCGGGTGCCCGGCGCTCTCGGCGAGCAGCTTCCTGCGCTGCTTGACCGGCAGCCGGTCGACGTAGAGCAGTCCGTCGAGGTGGTCGCTCTCGTGCTGCAGGCACCGGGCGAGCAGTCCGGTGCCGTCGATACGGACCGGCCGGCCGCCCAGGTCGAGACCGGTGACGTACGCCGCCGCGGGTCTCGGAACGGACGCGTGCGGGCCGGGGACCGAAAGGCAGCCCTCGGTGTCGTCGTCCAGGTCCCGGCTCCCCGGCAGGTGCAGCACGGGGTTGACGACGTGGGCGACCACCGGGGTGCCGGTGGCGTCAGGGCAGTCGACGACGAACACGCGCGCGTCCACGCCGATCTGGTTCGCGGCCAGGCCGACCCCGTGAGCCGCCGCCATGCTGGCGAACATGTCGGCCACCAGCTGGGCCAGGTCGTCGTCGAACGAGGTCACCGTCGTGCAGCGCCGGTGCAGCACCGGGTTGCCGTAGCGGGTGATCGGTCGTGGGGTACCGGAATGCGTCTGCACAGTCGCCAATACTATGTAACTGCAATCAGGCGGCAATAAGGGGTGCGTTTATGCGGACGGCAGAGATCAAGCGGCGATTCCTGGCGCACTTCGAGACCCACGGGCACACCGTCGTGCCGAGTGCCCCGTTGCCGGCCGTCGACGACCCCAACCTGTTGTTCGTCGCGGCCGGGATGGTGCAGTTCGTCCCGTACTTCCTCGGCCACCGCACGCCGCCCTACCGGACGGCCACCTCGGTGCAGAAGTGCATCCGCACACCGGACATCGACGAGGTCGGCAAGACCTCGCGGCACGGCACGTTCTTCCAGATGAACGGCAACTTCTCGTTCGGCGACTACTTCAAAGAAGGCGCGATCAAGCTCGCCTGGGAGCTGTCGACCACGTCGCCGGCCGAGGGCGGCTACGGGCTGGACCCGGAGCGGATCTGGGCGACGGTCTACCTCGACGATGACGAGGCGTACGACCTGTGGCTCAGGACCGGCGTGCCGGTGGAACGGATCGTGCGGCGCGGCCGCAGCGACAACTTCTGGTCGATGGGCATTCCCGGCCCGGCCGGGCCGTGCTCGGAGCTCTACTACGACCGCGGTCCCGGCTACGGCGCGCCCGGCGGGCCGGAGGTGGACGAGGACCGCTACCTGGAGTTCTGGAATCTCGTCTTCATGCAGAACGAGATCGCCGACGTCGCGTCGAAAGAGGACTTCCGGATCGTCGGGGAACTGCCGGCCAAGAACATCGACACCGGCATGGGCCTGGAACGGATGGCCTCGATCCTGCAGGGCGTCGACAATCTCTACGAGATCGACGAGGTCCGCCCGATCCTGGCCCGGGCGGCCGAGCTGACCGGCAAGCAGTACGGCGCGCGTTCCGGGCCCGCCGCCTCGCAGAGCCACCCCGACGACGTGCGGCTGCGGGTCGTCGCCGACCACGTGCGGACCGCGCTGATGCTGATCGGCGACGGCGTCACGCCGTCCAACGAGGGCCGCGGCTACGTGCTGCGCCGGATCGTGCGCCGCGCCATCCGCTCGATGCGGCTGCTCGGCTGGCACGACACGGCCCTGCCGGAGCTGCTACCCGTCGCCCGCGACTGCATGGCCCCGTCGTACCCGGAACTCGCCACCGACTTCGACCGGATCGCCTCCTCCGCGTACGGCGAGGAAGAGACGTTCCTCGGCACGCTACGTGCCGGCACGACCATCCTGGACACCGCTATCGCCGAGACCAAGCAGGCCGGCCGCTCCGCGCTGTCCGGAGCCCAGGCGTTCCAGCTGCACGACACGTACGGCTTCCCGATCGACCTGACCCTGGAGATCGCCGACGAGCAGGGTCTGGACGTGGACGCCGACGGCTTCCGGGCGCTGATGGCCGAGCAGCGCGCCCGGGCCAAGGCCGACGCGAAGGCCCGCAAGACCGGTCACGCGGATCTGTCGGCCTACCGGGCGGTGCTCGACGGCCACGGGCCCACCGACTGGCTGGCCCACGAGACCCTGGAAACCGCGTCGAAGGTGCTCGCGATCTGGGCCGGCGGCGTGCCCGCCGGACATGCCGGCGCCGGTGACATCGTCACGGTCGCGCTGGACCGCACCCCGTTCTATGCCGAAAGCGGCGGCCAGGACTCCGATGCGGGCATGCTCACCGGCTCCAGCCTGCACGCCGAGGTGGTCGACGTGCAACGCCCGGTCGAGGGTCTGGTCGCGCACACCGTCCGGATCCTCGACGGCGGTCTCGCCGTCGGTGACACCGTGCACGCCGCCGTCGACCCCGACTGGCGCACCGGGGCCCGGCAGGCCCATTCCGGTACGCACGTCGTGCACGCCGCCCTGCGTCAGGTGCTCGGCCCGACCGCTTTGCAGTCCGGCTCGTACAACCGGCCCGGCTATCTGCGCCTGGACTTCGCCTGGCGTGGCGGGCTGTCCGATGCCACCCGCAGCGAGGTCGAGGAGGCCGCCAATCTGGCGATCCGCCGCGACCTGCCGGTCGGCGTGCGTCACCTGCCGCTCGAGCAGGCCCGCGTCGAAGGCGCCCTGGCCCTGTTCGGCGAGACCTACGACGAGACCGTCCGGGTCGTCGAGATCGGCGGCGACTGGTCCCGCGAGCTGTGCGGCGGCACCCACGTCGACCGGTCCGCCCAGATCGGCTCCCTGGCCCTCACCAGCGAGTCGTCGGTCGGCGCCGGCCAGCGCCGCGTCGAGGCCGTCACCGGCATCGAGGCGTTCCGCTACCTGGCCCGCGAACGCGACCTCGTCGGCCGGCTCGCCGCCCAGCTCAAGGCCCGCCCGGCGGACCTGCCCGACCGGGTGACCGCGATGATGGCCCGGATGAAGCAGGTCGAACGGGAAGCCCACGACCTGCGGGACCGGATCGTCGACCTCGACGCGACCGACTTCGCCACCCACGCCGTCGACCTCGGCGGCACCGCCTACGTCGGCGTCACCACCACCGGCGACGGCAGGCGCCTGGCCGAGAAGGTCCGCGACCGTCTCGGCAACCGGCCCGGCGTCGTCGGTGTCATCGCCGGGGCCGGCATCGTCGTCACCGTCACACCCGCCGGGCTCGAGCGCGGTCTGTCTGCCGCCGATCTGATCAAACACCTGCTGGCCGGTCGCGGCGGCGGCAGCGCCGCGCTCGCCCAGGGCAAGGCCACCGGAGACCCGGCCGAGCTGCTCACCCGGCTGCGGGACCTGACCAGCGGATCCTGAGTCCCGAGGCGGCGGCGCTGCCGGCGATCATGCAGCGCGCCGCCGGGATCGTCGCGGCCCGGCAGCGCCGCCGCCTCAGTCGCCCGGTGCCAGATCGGCCGACCAGCGCTGCTCGATGCGCCCGAACCGCCAGACCGCGATCGCCACGACCCAGGCGATCACGAACAGCGCCACGATGCCGTAGCCGGCGTAGTCGAGGGGGATGGCACCGATCGCGGCCAGCGGCCCGGAGGTGATGTGCGCCTGCTCGTCGAGCACCCCGATCAGCTCGACCGTACCGATGATCAACGCGACTGCGACCGAGATCGACGTGATGGTGATGTTGTAGAAGACCTTGCGGACAGGCTTGGCGAACGCCCACCCGTAGGCGGCGTTCATGAACACACCGTCGATCGTGTCCATCAGGCACATCCCGGCGGCGAACAGGATCGGCAGCACCAGGATCGAGTAGAACGGCAGGTTGAACGCTGCCGCGCCGCCGGCCAGGACGAGCAGGCCGACCTCGGTGGCGGTGTCGAAGCCCAGGCCGAACAGCACCCCGATCGGGTAGATGTGCCATGGTCTGCGGACCGACTTGGTGAGACCGCCGAGGAACCGGTTCATGAACCCGCGCTTGTTGAGTTGGTCCTCCAACCGCTGTTCGTCGAAGCGGCCGCGTCGCATCGCGCGGAAGACCCGGATGATGCCGAGCAGCACCACCAGATTGAGGATGCCGAGGATCCACAGGAACACCCCGGACACCGACGCGCCGATCACACCGGTGATCGAGTGCAGTCCGGACCCGTCGTCCTCGACCGGCCCGGCCAGGGCTTTCACTCCGGCCGCGAGCAGGAACGCCAGCGCGAAGACGATCGTGGAGTGGCCGAGGGAGAACCAGAAGCCGACGGACAGGGGTTTGCGGTCGGTGTCCTGCATGAGTTTGCGGGTGGTGTTGTCGACCGCCGCGATGTGGTCGGCGTCGAACGCGTGCCGCAGCCCGAAGGTGTAGGCCAGCACACCGACGCCGACGGTGAAGACCGGATGGTCCCCGCCGAGGTGGAAATGCCGGGGCACGACCAGCCCGAACAGGATGCCGAAACCGGTGACGTGCAGGAGAACGATGAATCCGGCCATGCCGGCGAGCGAACGCCGGTCGCCCGGGGTGAGGCTTTGCCGGAACCGCGACAATCGGGTGTCGACCATGCCGGGCCTGCTTCCAGATGAGGTAGCTGTATCAAGCAGGAAAGTACCATCCCGGCGGTCGGTCGCCCGGCCGCTGCGCGGCTTGTTGCAACTTCATGGCAATAAGGGCACGCTGTCCGGGTGGGTGCTGCGGCGGGCTTCAGGCACGGCCACCTCTGGGAACTTCCGGACGGCACCGGCCTGCACGCCAGGCCGGGCGAGTTGACCGTCGAGGACGCGACCGGCCGGCTGTGCTGCCATTTGTGCGGCCGCTGGTACACGTCGCTGGGCTCGCACGTCCGCGCGCACGGCTACACCGCGGAGAGCTACCGCGCCGCCATGGATCTGTACGCCGGAGAGCCCCTGATCGCTCGTACCCTGTCCGCGTCGATCCGGGACCGGCAGGCCGGCCGCTACCACCGCTCCGAGGAACTGCGTGAGGTTTTCGCCGCGGGAGCGGCCAGGCTGCGCGGCCGTGCCCGTGACGTCCGGTCCCGGCCCGAGCCCGCCCAGCGTGTCAACCGGCGCCGCGCCGCGTTGGAGGCGGGCCGCAGGACTGTCGCCACACGGCGTGCGCAGGAGCTTGCCGCCCGTCTGGGCGACATGACACTCGCCGAATACCTCCGCTCGGCGTACGCCGACGGGGCCAGTATGGAAACCCTTGCCGCCGTGACCGGCCTGGGCCGTGTCCGCCTGCGCGCCGCCCTCGACGACGCCGGTGTCGCGGTGCGCCCCGTCGGTACCAACACCCCGGAAGGGCGCCGGTCCCGCGCCCTGTCCGCCGACCGCGCCGCCGCTGAGCGCGTCGGCACCGATGATCTACCCACTTGGCTGGCGGATCGGCACACCGCGGGGTGGTCCCTGGTCCGGCTCGCTGCAGCGGTCGGTCACAGCACGCACTGGGTGCGGTGGAGGCTCGAAAGAAACTCCGCACCGGTCCTCCGACACCTCGGATGACCACGGCCGCCGGCCGGAATATCCGAAACAACTGCCTGATGATCGCAACTGCATCATAGTTGCAAGAGCAGACGCGGCCATCGGCCGCAGCCCATAAGCGAAGTCTGCTCCCGGAGTCTCCTTCGCCGCTCTCGCCTGCCTGATTGAGGATGCCGAGGCCGACTCCCTGCGCCCGCTGCCCGCGGACATTCCCGCATCGTCATCACGTCAGGGAGCACACGTGTTCGGAACCAAGCTCGTCAAAGAAATGATCAGCCGCAGCGCCGAGAACGGTGCCGACCGGCGCCGCTTCCTGCAGAGCGCCGGTGCCATGGGTCTCGGGGTCCTGGGCGGCAGCGTGCTCGCCGCCCCCGCCTTCGCCGCTCCGGACACCGCGGACGGCACCACCGACGAGGCCGGTGCCGCAGCCGCCCCGAGCGACGGGGCAGTTCTCAACTTCGCGCTGAACCTCGAATACCTCGAAGCAGAGTTCTACCTGCACGCCGTCAACGGCGAAGGGCTGGCCGACACCTTCACCACCGGCAAAGGCACCCGGGGCGGAGTCACCGGCGGTCGGGCGGTCAAGTTCGACACCCCCGCGATCCGCCAGTACGCCCAGGAGATCGCCAACGACGAACGCGCCCACGTCAACTTCCTGCGCGGCGCGCTGGGCAAGTCCGCGGTGTCCCGGCCGGCCATCGACATCCGCGACAGCTTCACCGCCGCCGCCCGCGCCGCCGGCGTCGTCGGTGCGACCGAGACCTTCGACCCGTACGCCAACGAGAACAACTTCCTGCTCGCGGCGTACCTGTTCGAGGACGTCGGCGTCACCGCGTACAAGGGTGCGGCCCCGCTGATCACCAACAAGACCTACCTGGAAGCCGCCGCCGGGATCCTCGCCGTCGAGGCCTACCACGCCGCGACCATCCGTACGTCGCTGTTCGAGAAGGACCTGGCCCCGGTTGTAGCGAAGCTGTCCGCCGCGCGGGACTCGCTGGACGGCAAGACCGACATCGACCAGGGTCTCACCGCCTACGGGCGGGCCAACATCAACCCGACGAACAAGAGCGGCATCGCCTACAGCCGCACCCCGGGACAGGTCCTCAACATCGTGTACCTGAACCCCGGCAAGGTCAGCAGGGGCGGCTTCTACCCCAAGGGCCTCAACGGCGACGTCCGCGTCTCCGGCTGACCGATCGGTCGAGGTCCGCCCCGTGCTGCGGGGCGGACCTCGCAGCCCCGAGGATGGAATCCGTTCGTGACACAGACTTCGCAGCAGGCACACCTTGACCGACTGCCGGCGGCGCCGAGCAGACTGAGAGTCGCCGCGGCGCTGGGACCGGCGTTCGTCGCGGCCATCGCCTACCTCGACCCCGGCAATTTCGCCACCAACTTCGCCGGTGGCTCCAGCACCGGCTACCGGCTCGTCTGGGTCGTGGTGCTGGCCAACGTCGTGGCCATGCCCATCCAGTACCTGGCGGCCAAGCTCGGCATCGTCACCGGCCGTAGCCTGCCGCAACTGTGCCGCGAGACGATGCCCCGCCGCACCAGGTGGTTCATGTGGGGGCAGGCGGAGATCGTCGCCATGGCCACCGACCTGGCCGAGTTCGTCGGCGCCGCGATCGGGCTCAACCTGCTGTTCGACATGCCGCTGCCGGTCGCCGCCGGCGTCACCGTGGTGCTGGCCTACGCCGTGCTGGCCTTCCAGCGTCGTGGCCACCGCCCGTTCGAACTGGCCGTCGGATCGATGCTCGCGCTGATCTGCATCGGGTTCCTCTATCTGACCCTGCGCATCCCGCCCTCGGCCACCGAGGTCCTCAACGGCCTGGTGCCGAGCTTCGCCGGGTCACAGACCCTGCTGCTCGCCGTCGGCATCATCGGCGCCACCGTCATGCCACACGCCATCTACCTGCACTCCGGGCTGATGAGCAGCCGGATGCCGAGTTCCGGAGTCGAACCCCCGAAACGGCTGCTGCACTTCGCCCGCATCGACATCGGCATCGCGATGGGCATCGCCGGGCTCGTCAACCTCAGCATGCTGGTGGTCGCGGCCAAGCTGTTCTACCAGGGTGGCGATTCCGCCCCGATCGGCCTCGACGAGGTGCACAGCCGGCTGGCCGAGACCGTGGGCGGCAGCGTGGCTCTGGCCTTCGCCGCCGCGCTGCTGGCCTCCGGCATCTCGTCCTCCAGCGTCGGCACGGCCGCGGGACAGATCATCATGGACGGCTTCCTGAACCTGCGCATTCCGATCTGGCTGCGCCGCGCGATCACCATGGCACCCGCTGTCATCCTGCTGACCTCCGGCATCGACCCGACCAAGGCGCTCGTCCTCAGCCAGGTGGCGTTGTCGTTCGGCATCCCGTTCGCGCTCGGCGCTCTGCTGTGGCTCACCAGTCGGCGCCGCATCATGGGCGACCACGTCAACACCCCGGCCATGACGGCGGGCATGCTTCTGGTGGTGGCCGTGCTCAGTGGCCTGAACCTGATGCTGCTGGGCCAGCAGATCGCCGGTTGGCTCGGCGGTTAGGGAGCTCAGGGTCGGCGCGGGGCCTCTTGACTGTCGTCGGGCACTGATCGGGTGGGTCCGCCATCGCGCTGGACATGCGATGGTCGAACGGGCTGCACCCGTCATCGGTGTCCGCGATGCAGGTTCGTGATGCCTACCTCGACATCGGTGGACGAAGTTCGCAGCACGCGACGCCACGCGGTGGTGGCGACCTGGACGGCGTCCCAGGGGCTGCCGAGCGGTGGGGTGTAGGAGAGGTCGAGGTCGGCGATGCCGTCGACGGTGGCGCCGTAGCTGATGGCGGTGGCGTACGTGTCGACCCGTTTGGCGATCTCCGCGTCGCGGGCTCCGAGAAGTTGGGCGCCGAGCAGCCGCCCGGTGCGGCGGTCGCCGGTGATGCGCAGGTGCACGGGTGTGGCGCCGGGGTAGTAGGCCTTGTGGTCGTCGGCGGTGGTTGCCACGGTGACCGGGTCGAAGCCTGCCTGGCGGGCGGCGGCGTCGCGCAGGCCGGTGCCGGCGGCGACGAGGTCGAAGACTGTGACGGCTGACGCTGTATCGCGTGCTGGGGGAGCGGATGCGGGCTGTCGGTAGGAGCCAGCGGACGGTCGGAGGATCCTCCTCCCGACCTTGCCTCGGCGGCGCGGTGACCGTCGCTGGCCGATGGCGGAGACTGCGGGATGTGACCGTAGGGTCGAGGCCGTGCAGACACCGCAGGCCGGCGATCAGCGTGTCGTCCGGTGGGCACCGGTGGCATTCGCCGCCGGCGCCGCGGTGGGTGTGCTCGGCGGAATGATCGGCCTCGGCGGGGCCGAGTTCCGGCTTCCCCTGCTGATCATGCTGTTCGGGTTCGCCGCCCTGCAGGCGGTCATCCTGAACAAGGCCCTGAGCCTTGTCGTGGTCCTGACCGCCCTGCCCGCCAGACTCGCGGCTGTTCCTCTATCGGCGCTGACGCCGCACTGGGCTGTGGTGGTCAACCTGCTCCTCGGCAGCCTCGCCGGCGCCTGGATCGGCGCGTCCTGGGCCACCCGGATGCGCTCATCCACGCTGTACCGGGTGCTGGCCGTCCTGCTGATCCTCATCACCGGTGCGCTGATCGCCAATCACGTCGGGACTCTGCACCACGTCGACATGCCGACCGCTGCGACGGTCACGGTGGGCGTGGTCGCCGGGTTCTTCATCGGCGTGGTCGCCGCGATCATGGGTGTCGCCGGCGGCGAACTGCTCATTCCTACGATCGTGCTGCTGTTCGGCACTGACATCAAGATCGCGGGGAGCCTGTCACTGGCGGTCTCCCTGCCGACCATGCTGGTCGCGTTCGCCCGTTACAGCCGGGACGGCAGCTTCACCGTCCTGCGCCGCCACGCCCGCTTGGGCCTCATCCTGGCGGCGGGCTCCGTCACCGGGACCGTCCTGGGCGGGCTGTTGCTCGGGGTGGTTCCCGAAGTGGTCCTGGTGCCCGGTCTGGCTGTGCTGCTTGTGCTTTCGTCGCTGAAAGTCTGGCGTCACGCCACGACCGGATGAGCGATCACCGCGCCGAGCCCGGTAAGACGGCACGGCCGACGCCGGCTCAGGTGCGTCGCCGGCCGGCGCCCTCGGCTGTTGCCGTGCCGCGCATTCCGGGCCCGGGAGCGGTCAGAGCTCGAGGCATGACGCGATGAAGCGTTCCGCGTCCAGCGCGGCGGCGCAACCGGTGCCAGAGGCCGTGATGGCCTGGCGGTAGGTGTGGTCGACGCCTGCGGCGACCACGCCCGGAACGTTGGTACGCGTGCTGGGGGCGTCGACCTTGACGTAGCCCTCGTCGTCCATCTCGACCTGACCCTTGAACAGCTCGCTGCGGGGGTCGTGGCCGATCGCGACGAAGACGCCGGTCACGTCGAGCACCTTGGTCTCGCCGGTCTGCACGTTGCGCAGCCGGGCGCCGACCACCTTGCCGTCGTCACCGAGGATCTCCTCGACGACGCTGTTCCAGTCGACCGGGTTCTGCGGCACCGGCATCAGCGCCGAGCAAGCCGGACCCCACATCGCCGCCCGCCTCGGCATCGACCCCGAGCTGCCCGGCGCCCTGGCCGCCGCCATCATCGCCCTGCTACCCACCACAACCAGCACCACCGACGCCGTACGCGCCGCCGCCGCGCAGATCGGCCTGGACCCCCACATCGCCCTGCAGATCGCCACCGACTCCGACGAACCCGGCGCCCTGCCCAGCGTCGCAGGACTGATCACACTCACGCCCTCCGCGGCAGGACGGTGCTGCTGATCCGAAGGCCAGCCGCTTCAACGGCATGACCACCGACTAAGGTCCGACGGCTCAGTCTCCAACGGCATGGATTGAGTCGCGGTTATGCGTCGCGCACCGGCCGAGCCTTGATCACGCACTCACGGCGCCCAAATTCTGCCATGCGTGGCGCCGGAACGGGCTCATCCCGGCCGCCGTCCACGACGTCGTTGAACAATCCAGTCCAGAAAGCCTGTGCGGCTGTCACATCGGCTCCGAGCATCGTCCGGCGACTCCGATCGGCCAGAGCCGCCGTCGGCGAGCCTCCGAGGCCCACCTCTTTGTCGTCGTGCTCAGCGTGTACCGCGATCAGCGCATCATCGTCGCGCTGAGATATCGGCGACATCACCGCTCACGCACCAAACCTTCAAGTCAACTCAAAGGTTTACGGTTCTCGGGTGCTCATCTCCGACGTCGTGGCCAGGGCGAGTATCCCTGCCACCACCCTGCGCTACTACGAGGACCTCGGACTCATCACGGCTCGGCGTAGCCCAAACGGCTACCGCACCTACGACGAGAGCGTCTTGGACCGGTTGGCGATGATCGAGGCGGCCAAACAACTCAATCTGTCACTGCCGGAGACCGCGGAGCTGCTACTCGTGGTCGACAGCGACAGCTGCACCCAGGTCCACGAGGTAATGCATCCGACCCTTCAGCAGCGACTACGCGATGTCGACGAACGGCTGGCGAGTCTGCAACGGCTCCGCGACCGGCTCGCCGCCGCCACCCGACGAGTGGCGGCGTGCCCCGACAGCGGCGACTCCTGCCGCAGCGAATGCGCCCTGCTCACCGACCAGCGGCTGAACTGCACCACCACCAGCCCCGCACACGAGGGAACCCGGACGCGATGACCATGCGCCGCACCGTCGAATGGTGGGACGCCCAGCAGATCCCGCTCTACCTCGCCGCGATCGCCGTCGGCGCGATCGCCGGACTGGCCGCACCGCAATGGGCCCCGGGGCTCACCCACGCGATCAACCCGGTCCTGGCGCTGCTGCTGTTCGCCACGTTCCTCGGTGTCCCACTGGTCGAGGTCGGCCGCGCGTTACGCGACATCCGCTTCCTGGGCACCGTCCTGGCAGTGAACTTCCTCGTCATGCCCACCGTCACCTTCGGGCTGTCGCGCTTCGTCGCCGGCGACCGTGGGCTGCTGCTCGGCGTACTGCTGGTCCTGCTCACCCCCTGCGTCGACTACGTCATCGTGTTCACCGGTCTGGCCGGCGGCGCTCGCGCCCGGCTGCTCGCGGCCGCACCTCTGCTCATGGCCGCCCAGATGCTGCTGCTCCCGGTTTACCTGTACCTGTTCGCCGGATCCGACGTCCTCGCTGTCGTCGACATCGAACCGTTCCTGGAAGCGTTCCTCGTCCTGATCGCCGTGCCACTGGCCGCCGCGGCGCTCGTGCAGGCAGCCGCACCCCGGCACCGGGCCGGACGTGCCGTCGAGGAGGCCATGGCCGCGGCGATGGTGCCGCTGATGATGGCCACCCTCGCCGTGGTCATCGGCTCCCAGATCGCCGCGGTCGGCGCCGAAGCCGTCGCACTGCTGCAGGTGGTGCCCCTGTACGCGGCCTTCGTCGTGATCGCCGTGCTCATCGGCAGGCTGGCCGGCCGGATCGCCCGGCTCGATGTGCCCGCCACCCGGGCGATCATGTTCTCCGTCGCCACCCGCAACTCCCTGGTCGTGCTCCCGCTCGCCCTCGCCCTACCTCAAGCGCTGCACATCGCACCCCTGGCCGTAGTGACCCAAACGTTGGTCGAACTGATCGCGATGGTCGTCCTCGTCCGCCTCGTCCCGCTGATCACCCGCGAACCCGACAGTTCCCATCTCGTAGCACCATCACCCGCATAGCCCCGTCCACCACGGGAGGCTACGGTCGGATCTCTCGCGGCACATCGCCGGTGAACCGGCCCGGACGCCAAGACGGTGCACCGGAAGGACTTGCATCCTGTACCCGGGTACAGGCTTACCGTCATGGCATGACCAGCGATGACCGGGCATGGGTGCCTGAGGCGTGCACCCTGCCCACCGTGGAGCGGCCACTGCGGCTCGCCGAGTTCGATGATCTGTTCGCCACCGCCTTGCGCGGCCAGCAGCGGCTGTCTGCCACGGCACTGCGGTGGTCCCTCGACCCAGCGGCTGAAGCGACCGCCCGGGACCTGACCAACCGGGAAAGCTCCTGCTGCTCCTTCTTCTCCTTCTCCTTCACCACAGCGGACCCAGTCCTGCAGCTGGATGTCGAGGTCCCGGCCGCGCACGTCAAGGTCCTGGACGCACTCGCCGCCCGTGCGGCCCAGACAGCGGCAGTATGAGCGGGCTTCGCAGCAGCCAGGTCGCCGCCGCGGCCGGGGTCAACCTGCAGACGCTGCGCTACTACGAACGCCGCGGCCTGCTCGCCGAACCGGAACGAAGCCTGGGCGGGCACCGCCTGTACCCGCCGGCCACCGTCGCCCTGCTCAACGTCATCAAGGCAGCACAGCGGCTCGGTTTCACCCTCGACGAAGTCGCCGAACTGCTCGACACCGGGCGCCGCCGGCACCCCACCGCTGATCTCCGGCAACGCGCCATGGACAAAATCACCGAGATCGACACGCGGATCGCCGATCTGACGGCCATCCGCGCCGCACTCACCGACGTCGTCGATGCCCGCTGCGACAGCCTCACCAACTGCACCTGCGCCGATTGCCCTATCCCGTTCCTGACCATCGGCGCCGCCGACCGCTCCCAGGGGGAACCCGCATGAACCTGCCCACGCCAGCCCCCACCTCGCCACCGGCCACACCCACTCACGACGTCGCCCCGGCCGCGGACAACACCCCGCCGACACGCAGCAAGATCACCGGCGGACTCGCCGCACTCGCCTGCGCGGCATGCTGCGCCATCCCACTGCTGATCACCGCCGGCGTACTGACCGGCGCAGGCGCAGCCCTGCTCGAGCAAACCCTGCTCGCCATCGCAGCCGGCCTGGCCGTAACCGCCCTGGGCCTGTGGTGGCTGCACCGGCGTCGCAGCGTCCACCGAGCTTCGACTGCCCGCGGCTCGACCACTGGGTGCGGCAGCGGAAGCTGCGGCTGCTGAACGGCATGCTGAAGCAATCCGATCTCGAGTCGGGTACCTGTGGCATCCGGCGGGGTGGGGTTTGACCGGATCTCGATCCGTGCTGTCGCCCGTCTCCAAAGTCATCCGGCAGCCTCCACTTTCGCCGGCGACGAACCGCATGAGCTGGCCGAGACGGTGCGCCGGTGAGGGCGGCCGCGGTGGCCAATGGCCCGGATCGACGGGAAGCGCAGCGCGAGTTTGTTGGTCGTCGATGTGCCGGATCGGGTGCCAGATCTTCGCGGGGGTACGCCGGGCGGCGTCCGCGGTGGTGATCTAGCCAAAGCTCAGCACCGGCCGTCCGGCGGCGATCTGGGCAATCGCGCACATCAGCAGCCCTGGCCCCGCACTCGGTGGCCAGCGCGCCACCCGCGGAGTCGTCGGCGGTGATGGCACGGTTGCCCCACTGTGCAGACCGAACGCTACCTACCACCAGCCGACTGCTGAGAACTTGATGAAAGAGCCGTTCACGGCCCGGCTCCAGCCTGCGGTTTCAGCGTTCTCTTAGGGGCACTCCGCGATATTCGCCGGATGCTTCTCGTTTTCATCGCCGTCGGGGCTGCCGGTTGGGTTGTGCTTCAGGTCAGGGCTTGGGCGCTGTGGCTGCCGTTGACCATGAAGGCTGTCTTGCTCGAGGACCAACGGTAGCGGCATACAACGGTGACCTTCTTCAGCGGTTTCTCAGCGGCTGCGCAGCAGGATCCGCATGCTGTCCTCGCGCCCCTCGACCGGAAGATCTCACATGGCCGACCCCACCCTGACCTACCCCGAGGCGATCGTCATCGGCCTGCTGCAGGGCGTCACCGAGCTTTTCCCGGTATCCAGCCTGGGCCACAGCGTCTTGCTGCCGGCGATCATCGGCGGCCGGTGGGCGCGCGACCTGAGCCTGAGCGCGGACCAGTCGCCGTACCTGGCCTTTGTGGTGGCTGTGCACGTCGCGACGGCGGTCGCGCTGATCTGGTTCTTCCGAGCCGACTGGGTGCGGATCGTGCGGGGGCTGGCCACCTCGGTCCGGGACCGCACCATCAGTACGCCGGATCAGCGGCTCGGCTGGCTGCTGGTGGTCGCGACCGTCCCCGTCGGGCTGGCCGGCCTGGTGCTCGAGCACACGGTGCGCACCACGCTCGGCAAGCCGGTGCCCGCAGCCCTTTTCCTGATCCTCAACGGGCTGATCCTGGCCGGCGTCGAGCGGATCCGCGGGAGGTCTCCGGTCGCAGAGCCGGTGGCGATGGGATCCGATCACGTCTATGTGAGCGCTGCTGCGCGTCGGGGCGGTGTCTCGGCCGCCCACGGTGGTGACGTGGTCGCCGACAACCGCCTCGGCGGGCAGAGTTGGGGTCAGGCGCTGCTGATCGGCAGCGCGCAGATCCTGGCGCTGCTGCCCGGCGTCAGCCGTTCGGGCGCCACCATCGGCGCCGGACTGCTTCGGGGGTTGTCGCACGAGGACGCGGCCCGGTTCGCGTTCCTGCTGGCCACCCCGGTGATCCTCGCGGCCGGGGTGTTGAAGCTGCCGGAACTCGCCGGGCCCTCGGGTCGCGGCATCCTTGGCCCGGTGCTGGCCGGCAGCCTGGTCGCGGGCGTCGCCGCGTACGTGTCTCTGCGTTTTCTGACCCGCTACTTCGAGACCCGCACTCTGAACCCGTTCGCGATCTACTGCGTCGTGGCCGGAGTGGGCGCCCTGGTCTGGACCGTATTCAACTGATCGGCGGGGCAGGGTGCGCCCGGCCGGGCGCGTAGCGGGCTTCAACGGTGCAGGTGTCCGCGACCGAGGCGACAGCGCGTTGCGTCCGACGTCGGCTTGCCGGTTTCAGCCGCGTACCAGGCCCACGCACGACAGAACCCGTACGAGGCCGGGTGGGTGCGCCGTACCGGCACCGGTCCTGTGCCGACCACGGGTGGTGGCGCACGAAAGGTGGTTCGGAACGCCCGCCTCGGGAGCGAGCCTGAGCGCGCAGACGAGGCCGAGGATGCCGGCCGGCACCACCAGCGGTTCGTAAGTGTCGGATTTCAGCCGATGGGCACCTGCGCACGGTCAGCCCGGGAGTAGGCCAGATAGCCGACCAGCGCGACGATCACAGCGGCCCAGGCCGCGGTGACCGGGCCGGTGCCGAGCCCGAGGCCGCCGCGGGCGGTGGAGACGCCCATCCAGTCGGCGAAGGACGCGCCCAGCGGGCGGGTGATCACGTAGGCGGTCCAGAACGCGGCGACCGGGCCGAGTCGTCGGGCCCGGAACGCGACGGCGGGCACCGCGATCGCGGCGGCGAAGATCAGCCCGGAGCCGAGGTAGCCCCAGCCGAACGTGGCTGCGGTGAGGTCGCCGGCGGCGGTGCCCAGCGCGAAGGTGGCCAGAACCGTGGACCAGTAGAACAGTTCCCGGCGTCCCGCGATCACCGTGTGGATCGACAGGGTGCCCTCGGTGCGGTACCAGAGCCAGAGAATCGCGGCGAGCGCAACCGCGAAGGCAGCTGTGGAGACCGCGTACGGGATGCCGAGCGCGACGTGCAGCACGTCAGCGGCCATCGTGCCGAAGATGCTGACCATCACCACCGCGAACCAGTAGATGCCCGCCCGGTAGCGGGGCGCCCAGAGCTGTGCGACCAACGCGGCGGCGAGCCCGACTGCGCCGATGCCGACCGCCACCGGTGGTGCGAGGGCGTGCGCCAGGAAGTCCGAGGCGGTCTCGCCCATCCCGGTGGTGAGCACCTTGATGATCCAGAAAAGGGCCGTCACCTGCGGCACCTTCACCAGTCCGGTGGCACGCAGATGCCCGGCACGTACATCAGTTGTCATCCGGGAATGTTCGCCGCCGGCGCCTGAAGAACGGCTGAACGACCGCGTCGCCGTTTTGACGCAACGCTTGGCCGGATACCCCACGAAGTCTCATCGCGTCGGCAGGTTGTGGGGGCCCTTGGGAGAGGTCGAGCGAGCGATGGACGTGCAGCGGGAAAGGCGCCGGTGATCGATGCCGATGCCGATGCCTGTCGACGGCATGGTGAAGCGAACACCGCGGTCAGCGTCCCTCAGCCTGTGCCGGCTACCTCGTTACCAGGGCGGCGGCGACCTTGCTGACCGGCTCGGCGAGCGCGTTGACCGCGTCCGACAGACCCTTGAGGTCGGTGGGGCTCAGCTCGCTATGTAGTTTCCAGCCGTTGCCGGAGCGGTACTTCGTTAGGGCCGCGTCGACGTTGGCGAACTCGGCGTCGAGAGTCTTGACTAAGGTCGGGTTGCGCTTCTCCAGCACCGGGCGAAGCGCGGCTATCGCGGCCTGGCAGCCTTCGATGTTGGCGTTGAAGTCCCACAGGTCGGTGTGCGAGTAGCGGTCCTCCTCGCCGGTGATCTTGCCGCTGGCGACCTCGTCCAGCAGCCCCTTCGCACCGTTGGCCAGTTGCAGCGCGGTGAGCTGCTCGGCGTTCGACTTCCGCACGATTTCCTTGACGTCGGTGAGTAGTTGGTCAGCGATCGGGCCGTCCTTTCTGATGTCCGGCTTCGGGGCCCACAAGTCTTTCTCGAGGCGGTGGAAGCCGCCGAAGGGTTGGCCGTCCGGTGCGGCGTCCTCGCGTCCGTCGATGCGTGGGTCGAGGTCACCGAAGACGGAGGCCACCGGTTCGATGCGCTCCCAGTAGGTGCGCGCGATCGGGTACAGCTGTTTGGCTCGGGCGATGTCGCCGGCTTTGACGGCGGCGACGAACTCGCTGGTCTTTGTCTGCAGGGCAGCGGTCTGGCTCTTGACGTACCGGGTGTAGTCGGTGGTGGCGTCCTTGAGCGCGGCGTCGTCGGCGAGCGGAGCGGCGGAGCCGGACACGGTGATCGGGTTCCGTATACCTTGGCCGATCATGCCGGGCTTGCAGGCGATCTCGTAGGACCCGGCGGGCAGCTCGACGTGTAACTCGCGCGACAGCCCGGGGGTGATGTTCTCGATCTCGCCCAGCACCCGGTCACCAGGCCCGTAGATGTAGAACTCGTTGACCTTCGTGCCGCTGTTGGTGATCGAGAAGATGCTGGTGCCGGCATCCAGGGTGCTTGTGGCGATCTCGCAGAGCGTGTCGGTCGCCGTGACCGTGATGGTCTCGCCGGCCGCAGTGGTGCCGGCGGAGTCGTCGGAGCCGCACCCCGCGAGGGGCACGCCGAGCGAGCCGGCCGCCACAAGAGCGAGCACCCGGTAGGTAGCGCGCATGATCTTCCGTCCTCGAATGAAGTTCTACAAGTTGTAGGTGACGGTAAGGCATGCCTCACCTAATCGTCCAGGAGAGGTCCGCTCTCTTGCGGAACACTTAGCGAAAATCGCGCCATATCTCATCGATTGGCGGCTTGGCGGTCGTCCGCTCGTTGTGCGACACGACCGCTCCGGTCGCCACAACTCCCGCCGCAGCCATGCCCGCACGCTTCACCGCCATGGGAGTCCAGCCGGGCCAAGCAAATGTTCGGTTACAGCACTCTTGAGGAGACTGTGGCCCATTCTGAGGTCATGCCGGGAGTCAGCGAAGTCAGCGCTAGCCCAGCCGCGACCCAGATGCTCAACAAGGTTCCCGAAGTCACCATCTACTTCTGGATTATCAAGATCTTGTGTACGACGGTGGGCGAGAGCCTGGCGGACTACATCAACGAGACGCTCGGGTTCGGCCTGACCAATACCACCGTCGTTTTCGTCGTGGCCCTGGCGATCGTGCTGTTCGTGCAGTTCAGGCTGCGCCGTTACCTGCCGGGCGTGTACTGGCTCGCCGTCGTGCTGATCAGCGTCGTCGGCACCCTGCTGACCGACCAGCTCACCGACAACCAGGGTGTCGCCCTGTGGCTGAGCACTACCGTGTTCGCCGTTCTGCTCGCCGTGGTCTTCGGCATCTGGTACGCCCGGGAACGCACCCTGTCCATCCACTCGATTGTGACCACACCGCGGGAGGCCTTCTACTGGCTGACAGTGCTGGTGACTTTCGCGCTGGGCACGGCCGCCGGCGACTGGACCCTGGATCTGACCGGCTGGTCGCCCGGCCCGGCGATCCTGCTGCCGGCCGGGCTGATCCTGGCCGTGGTCATCGCGTGGCGGTTCGGTGCCGGTCCGGTGCTGTGCTTCTGGCTCGCTTACATTCTGACCCGTCCACTGGGTGCGAACCTGGGCGACTTCCTCGGCCTGTCCAGTGATGAGGGTGGTCTCGGCCTGGGCACTGCTACCACCAGCCTGATCTTCTTGGCGGCCATCCTGGCGGTGGTGGTCTACCTCACGGTGACCCGCAAGGACCGGACCGAGGCAATCCGGGACGGCCGACCCTGATCCGCCCGGGCGGCCCCTGGCCGGCCCCGCGTTGACCGGCCTTAGCCTGCCGGAGCTGAACTCGTCCGACGGCTAAGGGCGGCGGCACCCGACGCGTTGACCAGCGGCCGGGCGAACGGCAGCAGCCCGGCCGCCCGCCCTGGGGCGTCAGGGTGCTGACGGCGGGGTGTAGGCCGGGATGTTCGCCGCGATCAGGTGCTGCTCGAAGGTGAACACGTTTGGGTCTTGGGCGTCCACAGCCAGGCTGACCCAGTGGTTCTGGGCTTCGCCGAAGGTGGTGACGCGGGTGAAGTTCTCCACCACGTTGGGCCCGGCCAGGCCGGCGGCGTTGACCGTCGCGTAGTCGGTAAGGGGTTTGGTCGTCTCGAAGCTGTGCGAGTCGCCGTTGACCAGCACGACCGGGCCGGCGAAGGCGGTGGTCTGGCGGAACAGTTCGGCCTTGGTGTCGGCGTAGTGGGTGAGCACGGCGCTGGGGTCCCACATGTCGGCCTGCGTGACGATCAGGACGCCCTTGGAGTGGGCGGCCTTGGCGGCGGCGAATCCGGTCCGCAGCCAGGCGAGGTTGGCGGCGTTGCGGGCCGCGTACTCGGCCTGGCCCTCGGCGGCCGGGCCGTTCTTGGTGCCGTCGGCGAAGTTGTTGTCGCTGCCGGGGATGTTGAGGGCGAGGTAGGTGACCGGGCCCTTGGTGAAGCGGACGTTCTCGGGGTAGGCGGCGCTCTGCCGCATCACGGTCATCTTGTGCCGGCCCAGGCTGCGGTTGTCGGGGTAGGACAGTTTGCGCAGGTAGGCGAGGCGGTCGCTGGAGTCGGAAACGGCGCCGCCGACGGTGCTGGGCCGGTCGCAGTCGGTCCATTCGTTGTCGCCGGGGGTGTAGATCACCGGGGCGTCGAGCTGGGCGAACAGGCTCAGCGTGGACTTGTAGACGTCGGGGTGGGTGGCGTCGGCGACGGCCTTGTCCGGGGTCGGGTTCGCCGGGTCCTCGGGGTGCGGGTCGGCGTAGCAGGGTTCACTGCCGTTCTTGGTGTCGCCGTCGAACAGTGAAAACGCCAGGTGCGCGGCGTTCATGTCGGCGATCACGGCGGGGTAGTGGGCTCGGCCGTAGTCGCCGTAGGGCATGTCACCGAACAGCCCGACGGTGTAGGAGGACCGGTGGCGGTCGTCGCGGTCGGCGCTGGCCGCCGTCGGTGCGGTGAGGGCGACGACGGCGCCGAGGGTCACGGTGATCCCGGCGGCAAGGCTGACGACAGGGTGCGGGCGCATGAGTCTCCTCGAGTGGTGGACGCTGCCCAGGACCTTCGGTACCACCCATGGCCGGCCGGCTACAGCCCGGTAACGCCCACCCCAATACTCCTACAACTTGTAGGTCAGAGGTGAAGGCCGGCGGTCATCGGTACGGCCGTGGCCGCGCAGCCCAGTGGGGGCAGGCCCAGCAGGTCTTCGCTGGTGCGCAGGGTCGAGCAGTGGTCGTATGCCCGGGTGTCCGTGACCTGATTGGTGGTGGGGGAGAGGACCACCGTGGGGATGTGGTTGTCGGTGTCGGAGCCCTCGTCGAAGGTGATGATCACGACGAGGCGCCCGGACCGGTAGTCGGCCCCGGCCAGCACGCGGGGGATCCATCGGGCCAGCCACTCGTCGCCGTGGGCGACCTGCAGGCTCGGGCAGCTCGGCGCACCGTGCATGTCGTGGCAGGAGTTCGGGGTGACGAACGAGTAGTCCGGCAGCCGGCCGGTCGCGAGGTCGCCCGGCAGGGTGGCACCGAGCTCGACCTGCCCGATCGAACAGGCCCGGGCCTCGCTGGTGTAGTAGGGCACGGCCGTGTGCCGGACCAGGAACATGCCGTGCGAGCCGTTCTTGCGCGCGCAGGGTGCCGGCAGGTCCTCGGCGTAGTTGCGCCACGACCGGTGGGCGGCGTCGAGTTGCGCGAAGATGTTCGGGCCGTTGATCGGGTGGTGCCGTGGTCCCTGGTCGTCGCAGATGCCGGCGGTGCTGCCGCTGGTCATCAGGAGGTAGGCGGCCAGTGACGGGCAGCCGACCGGGTAGTTGGCGACCATGCGGGTGGCCGAGCCGTAGTGCTGGGACAGCCGGGTGAGATAGCCGGCGTCCGGGTTGCCGATGATCTGCTGGTAGGTGCGGTTCTCCTCGACGATGACCATGACCTTGGAGTAGCCGTGGTGGCCGGCCGCAGTGGCTCGGCCAGGTGCGAAGGCCGTGGCCGCACCGGGCACCGCGGAGGGAACGGCGGTGACGAGGCCGGCGATGGCAACGGCGGCTCCGAGGAGGCGTCGCGTGACCGTGGTGTGCATGGAGGCTCCCGACCCTGGAGGTGCTATTGGTCGCAGTGTTGCCCCGGACTGCCCGGCTACCAGGGATTCGCCGCTACCTGCTCTTCAGGCGTCCTTCAGGTCAGGCAAGATCGAGGAAGTCGTGGTGGGTGACGGTGAAGCCGTCTGCCGTGAATCGGCGGCCCAGCTCGCGGGCGACGCCGTCGTGGCCGGCGCCGACGCTCGCCGACACCACAACGATCTTGTCTGAGTTCATGGACGAAAACTGACAAGATCTTGGTAAGAGAGCGCTGAACCGGTCAGCCGCCTTCCGGGGCGAGGCGGTAGCCAGAGCCGCGCACGGTCTCGATGGCCGCGCGGCCGTACGGGTGGTCGATCTTCTTGCGCAGGTAGCCGATGTAGACCTCGACGATGTTCGGGTCGCCGGCGAAGTGCGCGTCCCAGACGTTCTCCAGGATTGCCGTCTTGGTCATCGCCTGCCCGGGGTGGCGCAGCAGGAACTCCAGCATCGCGAACTCGCGCGGGGTGACCGCGATCGGCGTGTCCCCGCGGGCGACCCGCCGCGCCGCCGGGTCGAGCGACAGGTCACCGGCCCGCAGCACCGCCGGCCGCTCCGGTGCGCCTCGCCGCACCAGTGCGCGCAGCCGGGCGATCAGCACCACGAACGAGAACGGTTTGATCAGGTAGTCGTCGGCGCCGAGGTCGAACGCGTCGGCCTGGTCGTACTCGCCGTCCTTGGCGGTAAGCATGAGCACCGGGGTCCAGATGCCGCGCCCGCGCAGTTCGCGGCAGATCTCGTAGCCGTTGCGGCCGGGCAGCATGATGTCGAGCATCAGCACGTCGTAGGCGCCATGCGGTTGTTCGGTGGCACTCCACAGTCCGTCGATGCCGTTGTGGGCCAGGTCGACGGTGAAGCCTTCCACCGCCAACCCGTCGCGGATCGTCTCGGCCAACTCCACCTCGTCCTCGACGACGAGCACCCGCATGGCGACCCCCTGTTCCCTGCCAGCCTGAACCATCGCGGCTGAGGATGCGCTGGACTCGCCGCTCACGCGTCGGTCATCGCGTAGAGATGCCGCAGCGGGCGCACCCGGATGGCGATGTCGGCAAGGTCGAGCAGGTCACGGTCGGCGGGCAGATTGCCGTACGCCCAGAGCAGGCCGGCCGGCCGCTCGGTCAGGTGGGCCAGCACTCGCCGAGCCCGTTCGGCGCCGCGGCAGTCGCCGCCGCTGATCCGCCCGGTGAGCCGGCCGTTCACCGAGGCTATGCGCGAGGCGATCACGGTGTCGGCGCCCAGCAGTGTGCCGAGGTGACCCACGTAGACCTCCGGCGACGACGAGGCGATGACCAGATGGTGGCCGTGGTGGTGGTGCCACTGCCACCGGCGCCGGCAATCCGCCCGCAGGAGGTGATTGAACAGGTGCTGGGCATACCGGCGGGCGACCACGTCCACCTCTGCGGTCACTCGCCCCCCGAGCAACTGTTGAAGCAGCAGTGCCCTCGGGCCGTCGCGGCCGGTGGCAGCGGCGACCGCCCGGCCCACCTGTATCGGCCCGCAGACCTGGCGCAGAAACGGCAGCAGGGTGTCGCGGCGGGTGAGGGTGCCGTCGAGGTTCCACACGACGACTGCTTGGTGCTGTCGTCGTCCAGGAGGCTCGGGGGCAGCGGGCCGCAGCGCGCGCGGCGGCTCGACGATGGTCAGGGGACGGGTGCTCACGACGATCGGCCTCCTCTTCGACTGCTGGCGAGCCTGCACGCCAGGTGCTGAAGAGCGGCTGAACGCCGATCTTTCAGCGGTCTTTCAGTGCGGCGGTCGTTACGGTGACGGCATGCGGGAACTGGCGGTGGTGCGGCGCTTCAAGCGCCGGCTGGGCGTACGGCTGCGCTCAGCCCTGGCCGCCGCGGTCGTGGTGGTCGTGGCGTCGCTGCTGTGCGGTGGCGTGCTCCTGGTCACGGCGCGCAGAGTCCTGCTGAACACCATCACCGCCGCCGCCACGGACCGGGCCACCCAGGTCGTCACCGCCCTGCGCGGCGGTGACGACCTGACCTCGCTGTTACGACCGTCGGCCCGCGAACGCACGGTGGTCCAGGTCGTCGACGCCGCCGGCGGGGTCGCGGCCGCCTCGGAAGCGCTCGCCGGCCAGGCGCCGATCTCCGCGCTGCGGCCGGCCGCCGGCCGGCGGCTGACCGAGCAACAGCGGTTGACGTTCGCACACGACGAACTGTTCGAGGTCGTCGCGGTCGGGGTGAACACGGCTGCCGGGTTGCAGACGGTGCTGGTGGGATCGTCGCTGGACACCTTCGACGATGGCACCGAGGCGGTCATCGCGGCGATGCTGGTCGGGTTGCCGCTGCTCGCAGTCGTCGTCGGCGCGGCGACGTTCTTCTTCGTCGGACGCACCCTGCACCCGGTCGAGGACATGCGCGCCCAGGCGGCGTCAATCACGTCCCGCAACCTGCACACGCGGCTGCCCGTCCCGGCCGCCGATGACGAGGTCGCCGCGCTGGCCTCCACGATGAACACGATGTTGGACCGGATCGAGGCCGCGTCGGCGGCGCAGCGCCGTTTCGTCGCCGACGCCAGCCACGAACTGCGCAGCCCCCTAGCAACCGTGCAGGCCAACGCCGACCTCCTCGACGGCGCCGGACTCGACGAGGCGCCGGCCCGGTCGGTGGCCCGGATCCGCCGCGAGAGCGCCCGGATGGCCCGCCTGGTCGAGGACCTGCTGCTGCTGGCCCGCGTGGACGATGACGGGCTGCGGGTACGCCGCGAGGACGTCGACCTGGACGACCTGGCCTACGCCGAACGCGAACGGATCGCTGTGCAACATCCTCGGCTGACCGTCCGCGCGGACATTGAGCCGGTGCGGGTGACCGGCGACGCCGACGCCTTGCAGCGGGTCCTGCGCAACCTGGTCGACAACGCGGCCCGGCACGCCGCCGGCACGGTCACCCTGACCGTACGCGTGGTGGACGGTGCGGCCGAGGTGCGCGTGGGCAACGACGGCCCGCCCATCCCGGCGGACGATCGGGAGCGGATCTTCGACCGGTTCGTGCGGCTGGACGACAGCCGATCGCGGGCAGCCGGCGGCACCGGGCTGGGCCTGCCGATCGCCCGTGACATCGTCACCGCCCACGGCGGTGAGCTCACCGTCGACGACCTCGATGTGGGCGCGGCCATGCGGATCAATCTGCCGCTGCCCGGCGGCAACGACTGAGCGCCGCCGAGGTCACGACGGGCCATTCAGCCGTCTCTTATCGGACATTCCGTACGTTGGTGGCGTTTGCCGTCGTCGATCGGAGAGTGTCTTGAGGTACCAGCCGGAAGTCTTCACCGAAGCCGACGTGGCCGGCGCGGGCCGCGTCGTGATGAAGAAGCTGCCCGAGGTGACCCTGGCCTTCTGGGTCATGAAGATCGCCGCGACCACGCTCGGCGAAACCGCCGGCGACCTGTTCGCGCAGACCCTGAAGCTGGGCTACTTCCTGACGACCATGGCGCTGTTCGCCGTGTTCGTGGTGACCCTGGTGGTGCAGTTGCGGTCGCGGCGCTACAACCCGTTCTTCTACTGGACGGTGATCCTGTCGACCAGCATGGCCGGTACCACGATGTCGGACTTCATGAACCGCGACACCAGCTACCTGGCGGCCGGCACGGACGCCCTCGGCTGGGGACCGCAGGGATTGGGTCTGGGCTATCCCGTCGGCGCGGCCATCCTGGTCTCCCTGCTGATCGTGATCTTCGTGGTGTGGCGGGTCTCGGGTTTGACCTTCGCGATCACCGACATCGACACGTTCCGTGGCGAGGCCTTGTTCTGGGCGGCAATCCTGGTGTCCAACACCCTCGGCACGTCGGTGGGTGATTTCCTGTCCGACAGTTCGGGGCTCGGCTACGCCGGGGGAGCGCTGCTGGTCACCGCCGTGCTCGCGGTGCTGCTCGGTCTCAAGTACGTGCCGGCGGTACCGAATGTGGTGCTCTTCTGGCTCGCGTTCGTGCTGACCCGCCCGCTGGGTGCGACGGCCGGCGACCTTCTGACCAAGCCGGTGGCCAAGGGCGGCCTCGATCTGGGCACGCTCGGATCCTCGGTGGTGCTACTCACCGTGCTGTTCGCCCTGATGGTGTTCGCGCAGGTCCGCGAGCGCCGCAGGAACTTGCCCGGTCATGACGGTTACAACAGGGCCACCGTCGGGTCTTCCGAGGCGCCGTCACCGATCGACTCGATGGAACAGAATCGCCATCTCTGATCGGTGCCGCGGTTCAGGGTGATCTCCAGGTTGGTCGGAGGAAGCGCCGGAAAAGTGTTGATCTGCTGGCCGTGACGGCTCATGACGGGTTCGGCCGGCCGGCTCGCGCTGACGTACAGGACCATCTTGCTGACGCCGGCGGCGACCGGTGAGGGACTGGTGAATGCGCCGAAGACCACCGGGCTCGGCGTCACCGTGGCCTGGCTGCCGAGTAGACCGGACATCTGCTCGCCAAGCTGGCTCGCGGTGCTGCAGCCGGGCACGGCCACTGCCGCGATGGTGGCGGGGTTAGGGTTCGCCAGCGACCACTGGCCGTAGGCCGCGAGGGAAGCAAGGATCGCCGGCCACGCGGTACCGGTGTTTCTCAAGACCGGTGCCACAGTCTTCGCTTTCGGGGGCGCGAGGGTGATGACCCGGGCCGGGGTCGCGGACACCGGCGATGCCGGGGCTGCCGGGCCGCCGGCCGAGACCGTGGCCGAGGAGGTGGCGCACCCGCCGGCGAGCATCAGGACCGCGCTCAGCGCGCCGGTCACCGCCGTTGCCGATCTGGTTCGCATGGCCCGTCCCCGTTCTCGTCGTTCCCCGTCTTGGTCGAACGTCAGAATCGGCGGCTGCGGGCCTGACCTGACGGATCGCCGGAGGCGCAAGAGCGGACGGCTTTCACCGATTTCTCAGGATCGCCGGACTACCGTCACGGCAGCACCACGAGTCCTACTAGTTGTAGGTTTCGTTGCCGCCGAGGCGGGCAAACCTCGGGTTCCCTCCGTCTGAGAGGCATGCCTTCATGCCGTCATTCCTCGACCCGCAGCATCTGATCTCCACGTTCGGGCTGATCGGTATCCTCGCGATCGTCTTCGCCGAGTCCGGGCTGCTGATCGGGTTCTTCCTGCCCGGCGACTCGCTGCTGTTCACCACCGGGCTGCTGGTCGCCGACGGCACCTACCTGCACCAGCCGTTGTGGCTGATCTGCCTGCTGATCTCGATCGCGGCCGTGCTCGGCGACCAGTTCGGCTACCTGTTCGGTCGCCGGTTCGGCCCGGCGCTGTTCCGCCGGCCGGACTCGAAACTGTTCAAGCAGGAAAACCTGACCCGCGCCCGGGGCTTCTTCGAGCGTTACGGCGCCCGGTCGATCGTCCTTGCCCGGTTCGTGCCGATCGTGCGGACCTTCACCCCGATCGTGGCCGGAGCCAGCCACATGCACTACCGGACCTTCCTGATCTACAACATCATCGGCGGCTCGCTGTGGGCCTGCGGCGTCACCACCCTCGGATACTTCCTGGGCCAGGTGGCCTTCGTCCGCTCGAACATCGAACTCATCCTGATCGGCATCGTTGTCGTCTCGGTCGTTCCGGTGGCCGTCGAACTGCTGCGGGCCCGGCGCCGCTCCCACGGCACGCAGGTCGACCAGCACTGACCGCTCCGGCGTGTCCGTCCTCGAATCGGACTAAAACCTACAAACTGTAGGAGTTAGGAAAGATTCGGATCAGACGGAGGGGGCGCCATGACTCGGCTTGGACGAACGGGTGCGGCTGTCGCTGCGGTGATGCTGCTCGGCAGCGTGACAGCGGCCGCACATCCGATGCGAGCTCGCCCGACGGCGGCCCTCGGTGCTGTGAACAAGCCGGACCACGTGGTGATCGTGGTGCTGGAGAACAAGCGGTACGACGCGGTGATCGGGCATCGCAAGGCGCCGTGGGTCAACGAACTGGCTGAAGGCGGAGCTAACCTCACCCGCTTCTACGCCGAGACGCATCCCAGTCAGCCCAACTACCTGGCGCTGTTCTCCGGCTCGACGCACGGCGTGCGGGACAACAAGTGCCCGCACAACCTCGGCGCTCGCCCTAACCTGGGCCGGCAGTTGATCGACGCCGGGTACAGCTTCACCGGCTACTCCGAGGATCTGCCCCGTGTCGGCTGGCGCGGCTGCTCACACAGTGGATACGTGCGCCGCCATGTGCCGTGGGTCAACTTCAGCAACGTCCCGGCGAGCGCACACCAGCCGTACACGGCATTTCCGCGCGACTACCGCAAGCTGCCGACGGTGGCGTTCGTCATCCCGAACCTCTGCCACGACATGCACGACTGCCCCAAAGCTGAGGCTGACGCCTGGCTGCGCAAAGAGTTCGCCCGTTACGTGGCCTGGGCGAAGACTCACAACAGCCTGTTCGTCCTCACCTTCGACGAGGACAATCAGACCGACGGCAACCACATCCCGACGGTGGTGGCCGGCGCCGGGATCAAGCCGAGCCGGTACGTGGCCCGTGCCAACCACTACGGCCTGCTGCGCACCCTGCAAGACATGTACGGGCTGCGTCCGACCGGGCTGTCCGCCGGGGCGGCCCCGATGCGAGGCGTCGGGATGGGCCGGTGACCGCCGGTCAGAGCCAGGCGCGGGCCAGCGCGACGAACTCGGCCGTCGCCACGGCGGTGGCGCTCAGGCATCCGGCGGCGAGCAGGGTCGGCCCGAGCAGGCGGCCGCGTCTCGGTGCGGGCGACGGTGCGATCAGCGCGCGTACCCGGTTCACGACGGCGCCGCCGTGCATGCCGAGTGCGGCCTTCGGGCCTGGGCCGACCGTCGCCAGGGCGGCCCGGGCCACTGCCTTCGCGGTCAGCCCACGGTCGCCGACGACCGCGGCGGCGTCCTCGTCGGCCCAACGCTCGACCAGATAGGCGACTGTCGTGCGGACCGGGATGAGCAGCGGATTCACCGCGGCCGCGGCCCCGGTCAGGGCGACCAGGCGGTGGTGGCGATGGGCCAGGTGGGCGTGCTCGTGGGCGAACAGCACCCGGCGTTCGTCGGTGTCGAGCAGCCGCAGGATGCCGCTGGTCACCAGCAGGTGCCCCGGGCGGCCGGGCACCGCGACCGCGAGCGGCGCCGACCAGTCGGCCACCACCAAGCCGTCCTGTGGGGTGCCGGCGGCCCGCAGCCGGCGATGGGTAGTAATGCGCAGGTGGATGTCGCGGACCAGCCGGACGGCGCCCCAGGCCAGCAGCAGGGCGGCCAGCAGCGCGACCGGTCCCGGCACCGGCTCGGGCAACTCCAGCGTCGGATGGTCGTCCAGGGCGGAGAGCGGCGGCAGGTCGTCGAGCAAGGTCAGTGCCAGCAGGACCAGCGACCAGGTCGAGGAAACCGCCGCGACGAAAGCGGACCCGGTGAGCCCGCGGGCGATCAGTCCGGGCGTGCCGCGGGCCGCGAGCCGGGCGGCGGTCAGCGTCAGCGGCAACGCCAGCAGCAGCGGTAGGTAGATCGCGACGTTCACGGCTGTAGCAGCCCGCGGAGCGTTGCGGCGTCGTCCTCGTCCAGTGAAGCGGCGAACTGCTGCAACACGGCGTGCCGGTCCACCGGATCGGCCAGAGCGGCCCGCATGCGTTTCGCAGCCGCGGTGGCGGCATCCTCGACCGGCCAGTACACGTGCCCGCGGCCGGCCTTGCGCCGGTGCACGAGGTTCTTCTCGTGCAGGCGGATCAGGATGGTCTGCACCGTGTTGTAGGCGAGATCCCCGCCGATCGCGCTCTGCACGTCGGCTGCCGTCAGCGGCTCGCTGCGGCCCCAGAGCAGTCCCATGACCTCGGACTCCAAAGAGCCCCGGGCCCGTCGGCCCGCCGGTGCGTTCCCCATCTCGAGACCTCCGCCGCCATGGTAACCGTTCAGCGAACCTACAGGTTGTAGGAGATAACGTCGGTGAGTGACTCTCCGCCCGCTCGAACAGCATCGCACCGCCCGGACCGCGCTCTCGGTCGCCGCCCTGGCCGCCCTGGTGCTCCTTCTGCTGACCGTGGCGGTGCTGGACCACCTCGGTGCGCTGGAACGTGCCGACGCGGCGATCAGCGGTTCGGCGCACCGATTCGCGCTGGCGCACCCGCTCTGGCGGTCGGCGATGTCCGCGATCACCCGGACGGGCAGCACGACGTACATCGGGCCGGTGGTCGCAGTGGCGTGCCTGGTGCTGCTGCGATGGCGGCGCTGGCGGCAGGCCGCGTTCGTCGCCGTGGCCCTCCTGGTGACCGTCGGAGTCCGGGTACTGATCATGAAAGCAGTGGCCCGTCCGCGGCCGGTCGAATGGCTTACCTCGGCCGCGGGTTGGTCCTTCCCGTCGGGGCACAGCACGGCTGCGGCCGCCGCGGCGCTGATCGCGGTCCTGGTCGGGTGGCCGCTGCTGCGCCGGCGCCGGGACCGCTTGATCCTGGCCGGCATCGCCGGTGCCTGGGCGGTCGCCGTCGGGGTCAGCCGGGTGGCGCTGACGGTGCACTGGCCCACCGACGTACTCGGAGCCTGGCTTCTCGTCGCGGTGATCGTCCCGGTCGTCGCCGCCGGCTGTGGTGTGCTCTCAGGCCCGGCCAAATGAGCCCGGTCAGGCCGGCTCCGGGCGGTCGCCCGCGCTGGGTGCCGCTACGACTGTCGAGCGCCGGGCGGGGAGGAAGAACACAACCAACACCCCTGCCGCGTACGTCACCCAGACGGCGACCTCGAGAACCGTGGCGCTGGGGGTGAGGTTGACCGTGGCGGCCAGCAGCGTGCCGTACCAGGAAGTCGGCTCGACGGTGGTGGACATGTCGTACGCGATGTTCGTGCCACCGGGCAGCGCTCCGGCGGTCTGGAAGCCGTGCACCGCGTATTTGGCGATGCCGGCGGCGACCAGGATCAGCAGCACGGCGGTCCAGGTGAACAGCCGGCCCAGGTTCACCTTGGCCACCGCGGCGTACATCAGCCAGCCGAGCAGGACCGCCGAGGCCACCCCGGAGATCACGCCGACCAGCGGCGCGGCGGTCTGCGCGACGGCCTGGGCGGAGGCGAAGACCAGCAGAACCATCTCAACGCCTTCGCGGATCACGGCGATGAACGCGAGGGCAGCAATGGCGGCCGGGCCCATTCTGAGCGCGTCGGCGAGCCGCCCGGTCAGGTCGGCCTTGATGGTGCGCGCGCTGCGCCGCATCCAGAAGATCATCCAGGTGACCAGCCCGACGGCGATCAGCGAGGTGATCGCCTCGAACCATTCCAGGCGCACACCGGAGAGCAGGGACGTGGCAACCCAGGTAAGGATCGCGCCCAGGCCGGCCGCGGCCACCACGGCCAGGCCGACGCCGGTCCACAGTGGGCCCAGGGCGTCGCGGCGCTGCGATCGGCTCACCACGGTGAGCAGGATCGTGACCACCAAGGCGGCCTCGAGGCCGTCGCGGAGCCCGATCAGATAGCTGGCGAAGAAGGCGGTGCTCACACGGACCCCTTGAAGTTTAGGCTTGCCTAACTTCGCCTAAGCTCCTACAGGTTGTGGGAGATGTCAAGGGAGGCGATGTGGGGCAGAACGTCATCGCGGTGGGGCCGAGCTTCGCCGTGGTGCTGGCCGTCCTGGTCGTGCTCACGGCGGCGGTCACCCTGCTCGGCCGGCTGAGAGTGAGCCGGGCCGTGGTCACCGCGGCGGTCCGGGCGGTCGTGCAGCTCGGCATCGTCTCGCTGCTGATCGCCGCGGTCCTACGCAGCCGGTGGGCCACCGCGGGATTCGTCGCGGTGATGCTCGCCGTCGCTACCGCCACGTCCGCGCGCCGGGTTACCACCTGGCGCCGGGGCTGGCCGGTGGCGGCACCGATCGCGGTCGGCGCGCTGCCGGTCGGCGCGGGGATCGTCGCGGCGCACACCATGCCGTGGACCACCGTCGCAGTACTGCCGATCGCGGGCATCCTGATCGGCGGCGCGATGACCGCCACCTCGCTGGCCGGCCGCCGCGCGCTCGACGAGCTGCGCGACCGCCACGGCGAGTACGAGGCCGCCCTCGCCCTGGGCTTCCTGCCCCGCGACGCGGCCCTCGAGGTATGCCGGCCCACTGCCGGACAGGCGCTCGTCCCGGCGCTGGACCAGACCCGTACCGTCGGCCTGGTGACGCTGCCCGGGGCGTTCGTCGGGGTGCTGCTCGGCGGCGGCACCCCGGTTCAGGCCGGCGCGACTCAGCTGCTCGTACTGATCGCCCTGTTGGCGGTGGAGGCGATCGCTGTCACGGTGACCGTGGAACTGGTTGCGGCGGGCGTGCTGCACCGCGACTAACGATCAGCCGGCTCCTCGGGTCATCAAGTGCCAGCGGTGGCCGGCACCGGTTGTCACGGCCTGGGCCATCCCGGATTCCGGGGGCTCCGCTCACCCGTCACCTCGTGCTCGCGGTCTGGTAGGCGGTCCTGGTGGCCGGCGCCGTCCAGGTCTGCCGGTTGGGCGCCTATCTCGACCGGCGGCCGCCGAGCAACCGCCCCTGGCGCGGCTCCGACTCAGTCTGTTGGCGATGGTGACCTCGGCCGCCGATGGGCAGATCGTCGCCCGGCACCCGGCGGCCGGGCCGGATCAGGTGGTGGCCGGCCCGTCGTTCGTGACCCAGCGGGGTCTGGCGGTCGGCGACCGGATCACGCTGGAGCTGGCCGGCTGGCGGGTGACCGCGCGGATCGCCCGCAAGTGGATCGACGCCCCCTGGGCGATACTGCCCGTTCTGGCCCCGGGCACCCCGGTGTCTGACTTCACCGTCACCCTGGCCCGGGCGCCGACGCCCAGGCATACGCCCGGGCCGCGGCCGCCGTCCCCGGCCTCAAGGTCGAGGTGCGCGGGCCCGGGAACGCCGCCACCACGACCATCGTGACCTTGTCGGCGATGTTCACCGACCTGCTGGCCGTGGTCGCGGCGCTCGGCGTCTTCAACACGGTGCTGCTCACCACCCGGGAACGCCGCTGGGACCTCGGGATGCTCAAGACCATCGGGATGACCCCGCGACAGATCACCGTGCTGGCGGCGGCATCCGTGACCGCCATCGGGGCGGCCGGCGGGCTGCTGGGCATCCCTGTCGGCGTCGTCGCCCACTGGCTGATCGTCGACAACGTCGGCGTGGTGGCGTTCCCGGAGTCGATAAAGGACGTCTGGCGCCTGCCGCAGCTCGCCGGGCTGGCCGTGGCCGGGGTTGTCATCGCCGTTCTCGGCGCGCTGGCCCCGGCCCGGTCGGCGGCCCGGCTCACGATCGGCGAGGTGCTGCACACCGAGTGACCGCGTTGGCTCAGACGCCGTCGAACTGGTCGAGCGTTGCCTTGAGCGTACTGAGGTTGGCCGCGCAGTCGGCCTGGGTCGGGTTGCCGGCCCTCAGCGAGGTCAGCACGCCGTCGATCTGGTCGTCGAGCTGGTGCCATTTGCCGGAGTCGCGGGGCTTGAGGCCGGCCTCGGCGTCGTCCCAGCTCACCTCGAGGTCCTTGGCCCGCTTCTTGCCGCCGGCCAGGTCGTTCTTGGCCACCATCGCCTGCAGATCGGCGGTGATGGTGGCGAAGGCGCTGAGGTTGCCGAGCCGGGTTGTGGGCTTCGGCTGCTTCGCGACCGGCGCGGCCGGAGCACCGGGGCCGCCCGAGGCGCCGGTCGTGGCGGCCGGCTCGGCGGCGACAGTGTCCGTGCTCGTCGTGGCGGCGTGGGTGCTGCTCAGGCCGAGGCCGACGGCGGCGATCAGGACGGCGCCGGCGGCGGCCCAGGTGAAGTCGGCCCGGCGCCCGCCGAGCGGCCCGTCGCCCTTGGCCGCCACCCCGTACCGGTTGGCCAGGATCTGCTCGCGGGCGACCAGGATAAGGATGACGGCGAAGAACAACAGGCTGGTGGTGCTGGCGCCGAGGTTCAGGCCGCCGAAGTCCTTCGACTGGGTGAGTAGGTCGCCGAGCGAGGCACCGAGCGGCCGGGTGAGGACGTAGGCGATCCAGAAGGTCAGCACCTGCCCGGCGCCGGCCCGGAAGGCAAGCCAGGTCAGCAGGATCAGCCCGCCGAAGATCAGGGTGCCGTTGCGGAAGCCGAGGCTGAGCGCCTCGGTGGCCAGGTCACCGGCGGCGGTGCCGAGCGCGAACGTCGTCAGGATCGCGCCCCAGTAGAAGCCCTCGCGGCGCGGGGTGTCGATCGAGGTGATTGCCAGGGTGCCCTCCTGGCGGTGCCAGAGGAAGAAGACGACCGCCAGGACCACGGCGAAGACCCCGGTGCTCAGGTAGAGGCTGACGCCGAGGGTGTCGGTGAAGAAGTCGGTGATCTGGGTGCCGACGATGCTGACCAGCACCACGCACAGCCAGTAGATCCACGGCGTGTACTTACGGGTCCGTAGCTGGATGACGAGCGCGACGGCGAGAACCGTGATCATCAGGGCGTCGGTGACCAGGGGGCCGAGGCCCACGTTCACGGCCAGGTAGTCGGCGAAGGTTTCACCGATGGTCGTCGAGAGCACTTTGATCACCCAGAAGGTGGCGGTGATCGCCGGGACTTTGGTCAGCCAGTTACCCGTACGTGGTGCCGCAAGAGTGGAGTACACCGTGGTTCCCCTGTCAGCGCTCGGTCGGCCGCCGGGGTGCGGCCGGGTGTGATCAGCACGATGACCACGGATCGCTGAGACGACGCTGAAGACTCAAAGCCGCAAATCGCCGAAGATGTGACCGCCGGTGTGCTTCAGCCGTCCTTCAGGTCCGCCCGCCTACCCTGCCCTGCCATACGGATCTTCCGATGGCGGTCAGCCACGACGGTGTCGGTGAGCGCGGGGAACATTCCTAGGACGCTTTAGGCGTCGTGACACCGCGCCTCCGAAGCGACTCTCGGTCCGACGGACTACGCACACGCTGCCGAGCACGACGAGGTCGCCGTTGCGTTTGAGCGCAG
>NZ_BOMM01000071.1 GCF_016862195.1 Paractinoplanes ferrugineus
GGCCAGCAAGGCAACAACGGTGGCCAGCAAGGCGGCCAGCAAGGCAACAACGGTGGCCAGCAAGGCGGCGGGAACAACGGCGGCGGCCAGGGCAACAACGGCGGGAACAACGCCACGACCGCGCCGACGCCGGCCGGCACCGCCGCTCAGCCGAACACCAAGAGCGACTTCACGCCGAAGGCCACGATCACCACCACCAAGCCGGCGAACGAGCCGACCACCAAGAGCACCGGTAAGCCTGCTTCCACCCGTACCACCGAAAGCGACACCGCCGACGACGAAGCCGTCACCGACGAGGAGACCGCGAAGCCGAAGGCGAGCAAGAGTTCGGCGGCGGCCGAGGACTACACCTACTCGAACGACGACGGCCAGCCCAACTCGGGCGAGAAGCCGCCGACGATCGACCAGGTCGCGGCGCAGACCACCACCGAGAAGAAGGGCGGGGTGCTGGCGCTGACCGGCAGCAACACCGTCGCCTTCCTCGGCGGCGCGGTCGTGATGATGCTCGCCGGCCTCTCCCTGATGGCGCTGACCCGGCGTCGTCGCCCGGGAACGCCCTGGCAGTAGACAACACCCGGTCGAGGGCGGTTCGCGTGCGTACGCGGACCGCCCTCGCCGTGTCTGCGGGATCTTGTCGGCTGAGGGTAGCCTTACCGGGGATTTCAAGCGGAAGAGGACAAGCATGCCGAACAGGCCGGCGCGACCCGCCCACCAGGCGGAAGTCATCCGCGTGGAGCAGCTCACCCCGCACATGGTTCGCGTGGTCGTCGGCGGCGAGGGGCTGCGCACGATCGAGGCGGGCGAATTCACCGACCACTACGTGAAGATTATTTTCCCGCCGGCCGGCTTCGACTACCCGGAGCCGTTCGACATGGGGGCGATCCGGGAGACCATGCCGCGCGAGGCGTGGCCGGTCGTCCGCACCTATACGATCCGCCGCTGGCTCCCCGAGATCCCGGAGATGTGGGTCGACTTCGTGGTGCACGGCGACGAGGGCATAGCCGGGCCGTGGGCAGCCGGCGCCCAGCCCGGCGACCGGGTGCGGTTCATGGGCCCGGGCGGCGCCTACCAGCCCGACCCGGAGGCCGACTGGCACCTGCTGGCCGGCGACGAGGCCGCTCTGCCGGCCATCGCCGCGTCCCTGGAGCGGCTGCCGTCGGGTGCGCTCGTGAAGGCGTTCATCGAGGTCGAGGGGCCCGACGAGGAACAGAAGATCGAGACCGACGCGAAGATCACCTGGCTGCACCGCGGGTCGCGCCCGGTCGGCGAGCTGCTGGCCGAGACCATCCGCGGTGGCGAGTTCCCGGCCGGCCGGGTGCATGCTTTCGTCCACGGCGAGGCCAACTTCGTCAAGGACGTGCGCGCGTTCCTGCGTAAGGAGTGCGGCATCCCGCTCGAGCAGTTGTCGATCTCCGGCTACTGGCGGCGCGGCCTCAACGAGGACGGCTGGCAGACCTCCAAGCGCGACTGGAACCAGCAGGTCGAACGCGAACAGGGCTTGTGACCGCCCGCACTACCCCGGGCGTTTCCCGCAGGTAACGCCGATGATGTGTAAGTGGTGACCGCCGAGCAGCAGCTGACATCCGCTTCCCCCCGCCGGCGCACCCTGGTGGCGGTGGCGGCCATTCTGCTGGCGGCGCTCAACCTCCGGCTGGCGGTCACCAGCGTCGGCCCGGTGCTCAGCGAGATCCGCGCCGGCCTCGGCATGAGCTCGACGGTCGCCGGGCTGCTCACGTCCGTACCGGTCTTCTGTTTCGCCACCGTCGGCCTCGCCGCGCCGCACCTGGCCCGGCGGTTCGGCGCCGCCCGCGTGATCCTGGTCGGCCTGCTGGTGCTCGCGGCCGGTCTCGCGGTGCGCCCCTACCTGCCCGGCGTTCCGCTGTTCCTGCTGTTCAGCGTGGTTTCGCTGGCCGGCATCGCGGTCGTCAACGTGCTGCTGCCGGTGATCGTCAAGGAGTACTTCCCGACCCAGGTCGGCACCATGACCGGCCTCTACTCGGTCGCGCTCAACCTCGGTGCCACGGCCGCGGCCGCCGCCACCGTGCCGCTCACCCACGCCTTCGGCAGCTGGCAGCTGGGTCTCGCCTGCTGGGCGGTGCTCGCCGCGGTGGCGCTGCCGTCGTGGCTCCCGCTGGCCCGCTCGGCGGCCCCGACCGCTTCTTTTCAACCCCAGGATGCTTTGGTACGCGTGAGCCGGCACCCGGTGGCCTGGGCCCTGGCCGTGTACTTCGGCATGCAGTCCACCTCGGCGTACGTGCTGATCGGGTGGCTCCCACAGATCTTCCGCGACGCCGGTCTGTCCGCCGACGAGGCGGGCTTGCTGTTCGCCACCACCTCACTGCTCGGCGTGCCGCTCGGCCTGCTCCTCTCCGCGCTGGCCCAGCGCATGCCCAGCCAGAGCGCCGTCGCGGCCGGACTCGGCGTCTTCGGCATCGCCGGATATGCCGGCCTGTGGTGGGACCCGGCCGCCGCGCCGTGGCTGTGGGTGGTGCTGCTGGGCGTCGTCAACACGGCGTTCCCGTTGGTCCTGACCATGATCGGGCTGCGCGGCAGCTCCCCCGCGACGGTGGTGAAGCTGTCCGCGTTCGCTCAGGGCGTGGGTTACCTGCTGGCTATTCCCGGACCGATCCTGGTCGGTGTGCTGCACGACCACACCGACGGCTGGCGGGTGCCCCTCGCCCTGATGATCTTCCTGATGATCCCGCAGCTGATCGCCGGTGTGTACGCCGGCCGGGACCGCCGGATCTAGAGCAGTCTCAGCAGCTCCGCCGCCACCTCGGTGGGGCGCTCGACGTGCGGCGAGTGACCACAGTTCGCAAGGACCACCTCGGCGTAGGGGCCGTAGCGTTCGAACACCGCCCGCGTCTGGCTCACCATCGGCTGCGGCGGCGCCGCCTCCTCGCCCGGCCAGCCCGGGACCGCGCCGATCTTGCCGAGGTAGGCGAGATCGAAGAACGAGGTGTCCGAGACGATCGCGTCCCGGTCGCCGCGCACCCAGGTGATCGGCGGCTTGGGCTCGACCGCTACCAGGGCCTCGGCGACGTTGAAGTGGTTCGGCGCCATGGTGTTGAGCACGCCTCGATCGCCCGGCGCGATGCCCGGCCAGGTGTCGGTGGGCTTGCTGTCGCCCGGGTAGTTGTCGTCGCCGATCGCCGTGCTCAGCACCGTGTCGAGAAGCAGCTGCTCATCGTCGCCGAGGCTGGCCGGGTCGGCCACGTAGGCCGTCCGCAGCACCGCGAGCGGGCTGGTCGGCTCGTCGCCGGAGCGGTCCCCGGCGGCGATGCGGCGCACGAAGTCCGGGTTGGCGGCGCCGCCGCCGGTGCCGGCGAAATCCTTCAGCGGGATCCCGTCCAAGCCGTGCGTGCCCCCGAAGCCGTACGGGCTGAGCGGCGCCTCCAGAAGCAGGGCGTGCCACCTCGCCGGCTGGTCGACCAGCAACTGCATCGCGACGCCGCAGCCCATCGAGTGGGCGGCGAGGGTGATCCGCCGACCGCCGGAACCGAAGATCTCCGGGTGGTCGAGCAGCGCGGCGATGTCGTCGGAGAAGTCGCGCAGACCTCTCGTGGCGTCGACCGGGGCGGCCTCGGAGTTGCCGTAACCACGCAGGTCGGGGGCAACGATCCGGAGGTGGGGCGGCAGATGCCGGAGCAGTGGCCGCCAGAAGGCGGCGGCCGAACAGTTGCCGTGCACGAGCAGCACCGGGGTGCCGTCGACCGGCCCGTCGACCAGAACGTTGAGGGAGATGCCGCGGACGGCGACGGTGACCTCTTCCATCGCCGAAGCCTCCCACCGCGGGCGGGGGCGGCGCAGTGTGGTCGGCCCACATATCCTGCGGGTTATGGCCGGTGACGTGTGGGCCGATGGAGCCGGCCGGTGGCGGCTGCTTTCGTGAGCTGGCTCGGCGCGGTGGTGGCCTGCTACGTCTGGGACTACGCGGCCGGCATGCAGATGATGCGCTGGTTCTGGGACGCGGCCCGCTCCGTCGACCCGCACGCACCCGACGGGGCGGTCCGCTTCCCGATCTGCAGCGCCGAGGGCCTGGCGGCGGCGTGGACCGCGGCCGGCCTGCGCTCCGTCGAGACCCGGCCGATCACGGTGCCGACCGTGTTCACCGACTTCGCCGACTACTGGCAGCCGTTCCTGGGTGGGCAGGGCGCGGCTCCGGCGTACCTCGCTCGTCTGTCCGCCGATCAGCAGCAAGAGATCCGCGGTCGGCTGGCGGACCGGCTGCCCCGGCCGCCGGACGGCAGCATCGCCCTGACCGCGACCGCCTGGGCGATCCGTGGCCGCCGCTGACCGGCTGGCCGTGGTCACCGGGGCCGGCCGGGGCTTCGGCCGAGCCGTCGCCGAGGCTCTCACCGACCAGGGCCGGCGGGTCGTGGCGTGCGTGCGCACCCGACCGGCGACCGGGAAAGCCGGCCTCCAGGTGGTGGTGCAGGACGTCCGCGACCCGGTCGGGACGGAACTCCTCGCCGCCATCGGCGACCGCCCGGTCGACGCGCTCATCAACAACGCCGGCGTCGGCGCGAAAGCGACCCCGCCGGCCGGCGTCGACCCGCGGCAGATCCTCGACGCGCTGGACGTCAACATGGCCGGGACGCTCCGCCTGACCCAGGCTCTGCTGCCGGCGCTGACCGCCGCGCCCGACCCGGTGATCGTCAACGTGTCGTCGCGGCTGGGCTCACTGACCGCGCAGGCCGAGGGCGAGTTCGCCACCAGGCGGACCAGCTACGCCTACCGCATCTCCAAGGCCGCCCAGAACATGCTGACCATCACTTTGGCCCAGGAGTCGGCCGGCCGGGTCCACTGCTGGGCCGTCCACCCCGGCAGCCTGACCACCGCGATGGGCGCCACCGACGCCACAACCCCGGCCGGCGAGGCCGCCCTTCGTCTGGTCGACTTGCTGAACAGCCCCGACCCGGCCTCGCCCCGCTTCGTCTCGCTCGACGGGCCGGACCTGCGCTGGTGACCGTCAGCCGTCGACGGTTGCCTTCTTGGGGCAGCCGTTCTTCTCCTGCCACGCCTTGACCGCGGCCACCGGCGACTTCTGGCCGTCCTTACGCCACGAGTCGAGGTAGGGCCAGGGGTAGAGCGTGCCGCGCTGATTCCACCAGTCACCCTGCTTGGCGCACGGCGGCGAGATGCCGAAGTGCAGGTGACAGGCACTCGCATCGCCCGTCTCCCCGGTCGTGCCGAGATCCTGCCCGGTCCGCACGCGGACGCCCGGCTCGATGCCGTCGGCCACCGCGGAAAGATGAGAGCCGTAGTAGCGCACGCCGTCGTCGCCGAGAATCGACACCGACAGCCCACCGCGGGTGGCCCCGTCGTTCTTCTTGGCGGTCCAGGTGTCCTTCTTGGCCACTGCCAGAACCACCCCACCGGTCACCGCCACGAACCGGTGCCCGCACGCGGTCATCACGTCCGACGCCGGATAGTCATGGTGGGTACGGGCGTAGCTGCTCTTACCGACCACCGGAAACGTATAGGTGATCTTCGCAGTCGACGCCGAACTCGACGGCGCCGCCTTGGCCGCGTTAGGCGCCCCGCTCGCAGTCGACGTGCCGCCGGGCGCGGGCGCGCCGGACGCGGCGGACGCGGGCGCGGCGGACGTCGCCAGCCCCTGCGTCGAACCGGCCCAGACCGGCTTGGCCTCAGGCTTGCCAGCACAGCCGGCAACGGCGGTGAGGCCTAGGCCGACAGCCAGACCTCCGAGGGCAAATCTCCGCATAAAGGGGTGCAAAACAACATCTTCCTGCTCGGCATCCGAACGGCCCAATATAACCAGTCCCGCCCAACCCCTGCCTTCCCCGAACGGGGGGGGCCGGCTCATGGCCCTCGCCCGCCCTGCCAGCCCGCCCTTCTTCCAGAAAGAAGGGCCCTCAACAGCACTCCGACACGCCTTCCTCGCTGACACCGGGGCCTCCCCCAACCAGCACGAAGCCCCCTCGCTCCGAACCGCACGCAGGTCTCGCCCCATGTCGGACCCTTCGCTAAGGGCGACAGAGTCTGCACGCGGCCCTCCGAGGCGCATCTTCACTGAAGATGCGGCCTCCGCCGCCCGCCCCCTCGTCAAGGAACCCGGGGCCGTCGATGGAAACGCGCGGATCGTCGGCCGCGTGCTGTTCCGACGGATCGCAGCCTCGGCACGGCTTCGTGATCTTGGAGCAAGCCCAAGGAGACCGCGCCCAACCCCGCCGGCCCCCTGGACAGTGCGTCGACAAAGCTGACTGGAGCGCGACGGGCGGACCCGAGCTCAGCTGCGGAAGGTCAGGCGGGAAGGCGCCACGCAGCAGGCAGGAAGCCGCGCAACCACCGGGGACGCAAGGCGACCGCAACGCGCAAGGCGACCGCAACGCAAGGCGACCGGAACGCAGGCGACTGGCGGGCGGGGCCGGCGCGACCGATCAAAGGCAAAGGTCGCGCCGGCAACCGGGTCAGGCGACTGACTTCGGGGCGACCGGGGTCAGCGCGGTGGACTGGGACGGGGCGTGCAGGCCGGAGCGCAGGGTTTCCAGCATGGTCATGCCCTGGGCGGCCAGGGAAGCGACCACGCTGTTCAGGCCTTCGGCGCCGTCGAGGACGGTCACGTTGGCGCCCTGCAGGCCTTCGGCGGCGGCGCGGAGCATCTCCGGCAGCTTTTCGATGATGGCCTGGTCGAGGGCGATGCGGTCCTGGGCGGCGGCGGCTTCGGCGGACAGTTTGGTGGCGTCGGCCTCGGCTCGGGCGAGGGCGCGGATGCGTTCGGCCTCGGCCTCGGCGGGGCGGACCACTTCGGCGATCAGCTGGGCCTGGCGCAACTCGGCGTTTCGCTGGGCGACGACTGCCTGTTCGGCCAGGACGTCCTGGGCGGCCCGGGCGGCGGCGAGCGGGCCGGCCTGGGAGGCGGTCTGCTGGGCCTGGTCGATCTCGGCTTGGTACCGCGCCTTGGCGATGGCCGTCTGCCGGCTGTACTCGGCCTGGTGGCGGACGCTCTGCTGCTGGGCTTCGGCGCTGGCCCGGTCGGCCTCGGCGTAGGCGATCTTGGCTTCCTGGTTGACCCGGGCCTCGTGCACCGCGGCGAGCGCCTTGATGTAGCCGGCGCCCTTGTCGTCGATGCTGCTGATCTGCAGCGAGTCGACGGCCAGGCCGATGCGGGCCATCTCGGTCTTGCTGGCGTCGACGATCGCGTCGGCGAGGGTCTGCTGTTCGCGGATGATGGCCTCGACCGTCATGCTGCCGATGATGCTGCGCAGGTGACCGGAGAAGATCCGCCCGACCAGGGTGGGCATCTGCCGTTGGTCGCCCTGGAAGCGACGGGCCGCGGCGGCGATCGACTCGTGGTCGTCGGCGACCTTGAACGCGATGACCGCCTGCACCGCCAGGATGATGCCCTGCTTGGTGTAGCAGTCCTCGACTACTTCGGCTTCCTGCATCGCCAGGGTGAGGCGGGACGCCTTGGAGAAGATGGGCGCGACGAAAACGCCGTGCCCGGTGACGATCTTGAACGGCAACGCGTCCGCACCCCGCTGCTTGCGACCACTGATAAGCAACGCCTCGTTGGGGGCGGGCACCCGATAACCGAACACTGTTACGACCCTTCTTCGACGGGCCATGGCTCGACGTCGATCTGGCGTGCGCCACGGTTGTTTATGACGAGGATCTGGGCGCCCGCGGCGATGGCCGTCGCGGCGTAGGCCAGGTAGTAGTGCGCCATCCCTCCCAGCATCAGGCGCACCTCCCCCGCGCGCTCGCCGCCCCGGATCGCGGTGATCACCGTGCCCACCTTGCCGACCAGCGCCTGACTCGCCACCTCTGGATTGTGCTCCTGGGGTGCGACATTCCGCTCGCCCGGTTGATCGACGGGTAGCCGACACCATCTCCGGCCGCGGCGGCCTACCGTGCCCGCATGGGAGACCGGCTCCGCGCGGCGGAGGAGGCAGCAGCGGACCAGGCGCCCGCGGCGCCGATCATCAGGCCCACGATTCATAGCAATCGGGCGACGGCCGACAAACTGCGCAGCGGGCCGCAGGGGCCCCAGGAGGTGCGAGATCTCTCCGGCTTGGCGGGAAACCGCCAGGTGACGCATTGGCTGAAACCCGAGGCGAGTACGCCCGCGGCAGCCCCGCCGCCGCTGCCACCGATCGACTGGATCGAGAGTCTTCCCGGGCACGTCAAGCAGCAGATCGACAACTTCAGCCCGGGGCAGGAGAAGCTGGCCGACGCCGGCAACCAGGGGCTGATCGACGCGCGGAAGCGCAATCGGGTCACGTTCATGCAGACCATGCGGTGGGCGATGGGCAACGACGAAGCGGTGATCCGGAAGCACTTCGAGGAGATCCAGCCGATAAACGTGGGCGGCGGCGAGTTGTGGGGACACGTGTCGACCCGGGAGCGGCTGCTCGAGGTGAAAGCCGACCTGGAGGCCCAGGGCATACCGATGCCGCAGACCACCGTCGGGCTTGGCATGCGCGGCGACCACCTCGACCGGGGCGACAAGGGGCGCGGCTGGTTCACCCACGCGGTCGGGTTCGCCGTCGACTGGCGGGCCTATTCGACGCCGAAGATCGCCGACCAGAAGCTGATCACGTTGTTCGAGGTGGTCACCGGCGGGCGGCCGGACATGCGGACAAGCGTCGAGAGCGACAAGCGGATCGACCTCGAGATCAAGATCGGACAGGGTACGGCGGACGCGGTCGAGTCGAAGAAGCTGCTCGACTCGGTGGAGTCGGAGTACAAGCGACTGGCCGACGGGTCGGAGAAGTTCAAGACCGACCTGCCCGTCAAGACTCTGGACCGATTGCGCGAGCTGGAACAGGCCCGGGTCGCGGCCCGCACCGCCCAGCTCCGGCTGACCAAGCTGAGTGCCCGCCGGCCGAAGGCGACCAAGGACGAGATCGAAGCCGCGACGAAGGCGGTCACCGATGCCAAGGAGCGCCACGCGAAGTTGCAGGCCGCGGTCGAGGCCGAGCTGCCCGAGTTGTTCGAACCGTGGATCGCGAAGGTCGACGAGAAGATCGCCGTCGTGGACCGCAAGTTCACCGAGGCGGGCGTCGATGTCGAGTTGTTGACCAGCGATTACGGCTTCGCGGAGCGGAACAAGAAGATCCAGGCCAAGAACCGCAAGGCCGGCAAGGCGACCGGTGACGAGGCGACCCGGCTGCGCGCCGAGGTGCAGGAGTTGAAGGACGACCTCGCGAAGCGCCGTAAGTACCGCGCCGACAAGACTGTCGAGCTGGGTGGTGGCGCCGAGGGCAAGAAGAAGATCGACACGCTGATCGACGACAAGTTCGAGCTGATGACGCTCAAGGGCCTCAAGGACGGCCTGGAGCACAACACCGGCGGCTTCGTCTTCCGGTCCAAGCTGGACGTCAACGACCCGGCCGTCGATCAGCTGCTCGGGCTGATGCCGGAGATGCCGCGCGGCGGCTTCTTCACCCCCGACGAGGAGGGCGGCGAGAAGGAGGCCAAGGCCGGCAAGTTCAGCGGCGAGCACGGCTACGGGCTGGCGTTCATCAAGTCGATGGTGGAGCACGGTTTCGAGCCCGGCATGGCCTGGCGCGGCGGTTCCGATCCGATGCACTTCGAGCTGGCCGAGGGCCGCAAGTTCCTGACGAGCGCGGGCGTGAGCCCGGTGGTCGCCGGCGCGACGCTGCGGGCGAAAGAGATCGAGAAATAGGGCGGGCCCGCGCCGACCACCAGCGCGGACCCGCCCCGGTCAGCTCAGCTCACATTGAGGGCGGTGTTGTCGACCTGGAACGAGGTGGCGAGGGAGGTGTCCTCGACGCCGCTGAACGAGATCGAAACGGTCTGACCCTTGTAGGCGGCCAGGTTGAAGGACTTCTGCGCCCAGGTTGCCTTGTTCAGGTTGGAGTACGTCGCCAGGGTCGTCGAACCCACCTTGACCGTCAGCTTGTCGTACGCGGTTGTCGTGCTCGTCTCCGACGACGTGATCTTCAGGTAGAAGCTCAGCGTCGCGTTCGTGCAGCTCGCGGGAATCGTCACCGATTGCGACAACGTATCGGTGTGGGTGGCCCCGTAACCGTTGAGCCAGGCGAAGTAGCTGCCCGCGTACGGCGTGTTGGTGCCCGACGCGGTCGAGATGACGCCCGAGGTCTGCGCCCAGGTGGTGGCGCCGCTCTCGAAGCCACTGTTGCCGAGCAGCTGCGCCGAGGTGCAGGTGCCACCGGTCGGGCCACTGGTCGGCGAGGTGGTGATGGTCGGGGACACCGTCGGCGAGGTGGTTCCGCCGGTGCACGTCGGGTCGGCCGACTGGGCCGGCACGCTTACCGCGGTCCACGCCGCCTTGACCGTGTTGAACGCGGTGCAGTCGCCCGGGTACAGGTTCTTGGCCGCGGTGAGCGTCCAGGTTCGGTACTTCAGGTACGAAGACGACGAGGTCTTCAGCAGCATCGCGTTGTACATGATGGTGATCGCCTTCTGGATGCCCAGGCCGGTGACCGTGGTGCTGTTGCAGGTGGTCGACGCGGGCTGGCCGTTGCCGCTGGTGCCCTGCGCGAGCAGGTAGAACCAGTGGTTACCGGGACCGGCGGCGGAGTGCACCTCGCTGCCCGGGGTGCTGCTGGAGTAGCAGTTCGCGTCACCCTCGGCGGACGGGTTGTACATGTTGCGGATCTCGCCGGAGCCGACCAGGTTGACCTCTTCGCCGACCAGGTAGTCCGGCGGGTCGTTCGGGTTGTTCAGGTACCACTCGGTCGCCGCGCCGAACGTGTCGGCGACGAACTCCTGGGTGCCGCTGCCCGAGATGCCACCGGGGGTGGTGTCGTCGATGCCGTGGCCGAGCTCGTGACCCAGCACGTCGGCCGACGCGATCCACTGACCGGCGGTGTTCTTGCCGATCTGGACCTGGCTGCCGTCGTAGTACGCGTTCTGGTCGTTCAGGCCGACCCGGATCGGCCACGCGCCGCCGGAGCCGTTCTGGCCGTTACGGCCGAGCCACGACGACAGCATCTTGGTCTGGCCCTCGCCGACATAGAGAGCGTCGACGCAACCGGTCTCCTTGTTGGTGCCGGTGCCGTTGCCCCAGACGTTGTCGGTGCCGCTGAACGTCGTGTTGTTCGACGCGTCCTGGCACTGCATCGTGGCCTGGGTGGAGGACTTCATCGAGTACGTCGAGCCGGACAGCGTGGTGTCGATCGACACCGAGCCGTTGATCCATCCCGTTCCCGTACCGGTCACGTCGATGACGTGCTCCTGGGTGCTGATCACCTTGCCGGTGAGCGCGTCCACGTAGACCGTCAGCCGGCTGACGCCGTCGGCGCCGATGCCGTTGACCGTGGTCGCCCAGGCCAGGCGCGCGGCCTTGCCCTCGTCGGCCACCACGGAGAGGTTGGTGCCCTCCACTTTGGACACCGACTTGAGCTGAGCCTTGGCCGTGGCCTGGGCCGCCGAGTCGGTGATCTTCGGGGTGGTGGACAGCTCGCCGATCGGGCTGCTCTGCGCGACCGAGGTGTACTTGGTCGCGCCGCTCGCGTCGGACATGACGACGAAGTCGCCACCCTTGACGGGCAGGCCCTTGTAGGTCCGGGTGAAGGGGGTGTAGTTGAGGCCGTGCGAGGACTGCACGGTGTGCCGCTGGAACGTGTCGTTCGCGCCGGCCTGGAGGACCGCAGGCTTGCCGGCGACGAGGGCGTCGGCCTTCTGGGCGGCGAGTTTGGCAGAGGCCGCTGGATCGATCGGTTCTGCGGTGGCCGGCCCGGCAACCGCGACCATCGCCGAGGCGGCCACGGTACCGGCCGCCAGCGCGATGATCAGGGGGGTTCGACGTTTCACGCGGGTACTCCTTTTTCTGCCCGGGGGTTTGGGCAGGCTCAAGGTCCGGCTGACGATGAGTCACACCGAGACGACTTGAAGTGAGACGCTAGGCATCGATGGGTATCTCCGAAACAGGGAAAACCCTTGCGCCCGGCGTGGGAGCGCTTTCCAGGCCATACTCCCTAGGTCGTACTACTGGACAAGTCCCTGGTAGGACGACTGCGCGCGGGATAGGCGAAACGATGCCGTCATGACTGAGCGTGAATTCCGATTCGGCGTCGTGGCCGGCCGGGCGCCATCCGGCGCGGAGTGGGCCGCCACCGCCCGGCGGGCCGAGGAACTGGGGTACGACACCCTTCTCATCCCCGACACCCGGCACACCTTCGCGCCGTTCCCGGCGCTGGCCGCGGCGGCCGCGGTCACCACGACGCTGCACGTCGGCACCTATGTGCTGAGCGCCCCCAACCGCTCCCCCGGGCTGGTCGCCTGGGAGGCGGCGTCGCTGCAGGAGCTCAGCGACGGCCGGTTCGAGCTGGGCATCGGGGGCGGGCGACCGGACGCGGCGGACGACGCGGCGGCACTGGGGGCCGATTTCGGTACGCCCGCCGAACGGATCGACCGGGTCGCCGCGACGATCGAGGCCGTCCGCAAGGTGGAGAACGCTCCGCCGGTCCTGGTCGCCGCCAGCCGGCCCCGGATGCTGCGGCTGGCCGCGGAACAGGCCGACATCGTGGCGCTGGGTCTTGCCCCGGAGACCACCGAGCCTCTTCTCGCCCGTACCGTCTCGCAATTGCGCGACGCCGCCGGCGAGCGATTCGGTGAGCTCGAGTTGCACCTGAATGTCGCGGCCGTGGCCGCGACCGTCGAAGACATCCCGTCGTGGCTGTCGCGGATGGTCGGCGGCGACCCGCGCGACATGGCCTGGAACGGCGGCATCGCCTTCCTCGTCGGCTCGGCAGAGCGGATCGCTGACCTGCTCTGCCGGCGCCGAGCGGAGTTCGACGTGTCCTACATCGGGGTGAGCTCCATGTTCATGGCAGAGTTCGCCCCGGTGATCAAGCTGATCCGCGGCCTCTAACTGTGCGAGACGGTGAGGCTGTAGAACTTCACCTTCGCGCCGTTCGACGTGCTGTCCGAGGAGGACTGGTTGTAGGAGCCGGCCTTGAAGTACTGCTTGTACGGGTTGAACGAGCTCGGGATCGAGTAGGAGGTCTTCGACCCGTTCACGGTCAGGTTGATCTTGTTGCCGGTCACGTTGATGACGTAGGTCCACTTCACCCCGAGTGCCACGTTGCCGACCTTGTGCAGCGTCTGACCGCCGGCCGGCGAGTTCTCGGTGCCGAGGTAGATGTCGCCGTTCGGCCGGTAGTAGAGCTCCAGCAACGGCTTCGTCGACGAGCCGCCCGACCCGAGGTGCACCTGGCCGACGCAGACGTTCTTGGTGACCTGCGGGATGCGCAGTTGGGCGCTGAGCGTGTGGGTGCCGGACAGCGGCCAGTCGGCGGCGCTGCCGTTGCGGTTCATCTCGCGCAGCTCGGAGCGGGCGTAGTTGGAGTTCGGCGTGGTCACGCCCTTCTCCGGGGCCCAGAACGTCATCGAGCCGTCGTTCTTGTCGGTCCAGAAGAAGGCCGGGTTGCTGTAGCCGCTCGTGCCTTTGAGCTGGGCCGGGGAGATCGTGTCGGGTTTTCCGGGCGAGCCGGTCGGCAGTTGGAGCTGCCAGATGGCCAGGTCGAAGTTGCCACCGGGGGGCAGCGCGGGGTCCAGGGTGGCGGCGTTCGCGTTGGTGATGCCGAGGACGCCGAGCGTTCCGACCACAGCCGTGGACAGGGCCACGGCGAACAGCTTCCGTCTGTGCATGGGGATACCTCTTCAGCCATCTCGGGGGAATTGGCAAGTTGGCTAACGGTAATCCCCAAACCCGGCGGAGAACTTTAAACAACCTTAAATCGGTAAGGTCTTCATCGATGGCTCAGACACAGCTCTACCTCGTACGCCATGGTGAAGCTCTCGATCACGCCGGCCTGTCACCGCTCGGCCGCGCGCAAGCCGCCCGGCTCGGCCGGCGACTGAGCCGGGTGCCGTTCGCGGCGATCCACCACAGCCCCCTGCCCCGGGCCGAGCAGACCGCGTTCATCGTCGGCGAACACCTCCCGCAGGTGCCCCGGCACGGCTGCGACCTGGTCGCCGACCGCACCCCGGTCCCGTCCGCCGGCCACCTCGACGACTACCCGGCGCGGTGGCACTCCTGGTTCGACGACGTCCCCGACGACGAACGCGACGAGGACGCGGCGGCGCTGCGCAAGGCCGTCGACCACTTCGGCGGCACCGGCGACGACGACCGCACCGAACTGCTGATCACCCACAACTTCGTGATCGGCTGGTTCGTCCGCCACGTGCTGGACGCCCCCGACTGGCGCTGGCTCGGCCTCGACCAGGCCAACTGCGGCATCACCATCCTTCGCTGGGACTCCACCCGCCCGCCGGCCCTGGTCGCCTTCAACGACACCGGCCACCTCGAGTGAGAGTCGGCGCCTGCCAGACCGCGGAGATCCTCGGCGACATCGACGCCGCCGTCGACGTCATCCTGGCCTGCGCCGAGCAGGCGGACGTCGACCTGCTGCTCTTCCCGGAGTGCTTTCTGCAGGGCTACCTGCCCACCCCTTCTTTCGTACGCGACCACGCGCTCGCCCTCGACGAGCTGCCGGTCCGGCTCGCCGAGGTGCCGCACACGCTCGTGCTCGGCCTGATCGAGCGGTCCGGCGCGCGCTATTTCAACACCGCCGTGGTCCTCGACCGCGGCCGTGTCCTGGGCGCCTATCGCAAACGGTTCCTGACCGCCGGCGAGTCGGTCTTCACCCCCGGCGACACCGCCCCGGTGTTCGAGTGCGCGGGCGTCCGGTTCGGGATCAACATCTGCTACGACGCCCAGTTCCCGGCCGCGGCCGCCGCGGTGGCCGCCGCCGGGGCGAAGGTGTTGCTGCTGCCGGCGCAGAACATGATGCCCCGCGACCGGGCGCCGCACTGGCAGCCCCGGCACAACGAGATCCGCCGGCTTCGGATCGAGGAGACCGGCATGTGGCTGGTCTCGGCCGACGTCACCGGCGTGCGCGACGACCGGATCGGCCTCGGCCCGACCTGTGTGCTCGACCCGGCCGGCCGGGTGGTGGCCGAGGTGCCGACCGGCACGACAGGCGTCGCGATCGCCGAGATCGAGCCGTGAGCCGACGGGGCGCCCCCCGCGTCGAGCCGAATGATTACATAATTACAAGATGACAGACGAGCAAGTTCCCACCCTCTACGACTGGGCCGGCGGCGGCGAGGCGTTCGAGCGGCTGACCGAGAACTTCTATCGCAAGGTGCTCGCCGACGACCTGATCGGCCCCCTCTTCGCGCACATGGACCCGGCCCACCCCCGGCACGTCGCGATGTGGCTGGCCGAGGTGTTCGGCGGGCCGGCCCACTACACCAGCGAGCGCGGCGGTTACGCCCACATGCTCGCCCACCATCTCGGCAAGGCGATCACCGAACCGCAACGGCGGCGCTGGGTGAGTCTGCTGGTCGACGCCGCCGACGAGGTGGAGCTGCCGGACGACCCCGAGTTCCGGGCCGCGTTCATGGGCTACATCGAGTGGGGCACCCGGCTGGCACTGGCCAATTCGCAGCCCGGCGCGACCCCACCGCGGGAGGCTCCGGTCCCACAATGGGGCTGGGGAGTCGCACCCCCTTACCAGGGCTGAGCGGAGGAGTTCGACATGTGGGCTGACCGTCGCGGCGGTGCCGGGCCGACGCCGGAGGAGATCGAGCGGTGGCAGCGGCGGACGTCGGCGCCGGACAACGAACTGCCCGGGGCGGCCGGCGTCCTGCTCCTGCTCGGGCACACCGACGACGCGGCGGTGGCGGTCACCCAGGTCGAGGGCTTCTCCACCGGGTGGCGGTTCACGCTCGCCGTCCGGTTGCGCCGCCCCCGGCCCGGCCCGCACCTGCACATGCTGTTGAGCCGGCGCGCCCACCTGGGGCTCGAGATCCCGGTGCAGGACCGCCTTCTGCTCGGCCTGGAATACCCGGACGGGCGGCGGGCCTCGACCCTGCGGGACGAGCCGATGGGCCGGCCCGACGACGGTGCGGAGCTGGTGTTCCGGCAGCAGAGCGGAAGCGGCGACGACCGCAGCCACGACCAGTCCTACTGGGTGTCCCCGCTTCCGCCGCCGGGGCCGGTGACGTTCGTGCTGGCCTGGCCTTCGGCCGGCCTGCCGGAAACACGCACCGGGGTCGACGGCGCGGCCATCCGCGCCGCCGCCGGGCAGGCCCGGGAGCTCTGGGCGCCGCAGCCACCCGAGGAGCACCTCGAACCCCCGGCTCCGGCCCGGCCGGCCGACGGGTGGTTCGCCGAGGAGAGCTGACCGGGGTTGCGGTCCGGTGCGCCCGGGGTGCGTGTTGGTTCACCGGCTCACCGCTTGGCGCCCGAGCCCGATCGGACCGGTGCAAGCCGCCGATCGCAGAGGGAGTCACCACTTGAAGCGCTTCGTTCGCCGAGCCGCCGTCATCGCCGCCCTGCTCGCCGTGCCGACGCCGGCCGGCACCCCGGCCTTCGCCGCGCCGAGCACGCCGGCCAAGACCGCCGCGGGGACGACGGCGCGGTTCGAGACCGAGGTGGTACGCCTGACAAACGTCCAGCGCACCGCGAAGGGCTGCGCCGCCCTGCGGATCGACGACCGGCTGAGCAGGGCGGCTCGGGCGCACAGCGCCGACATGGTGGCGGCGCGGTTCTTCGACCACACCGGCTCCGACGGCAGCACGTTCGTGGCCCGCGAGGCCGCGGCCGGCTACCCGAGGAAGGGCGCCTCGGCCGAGAACATCGCGTGGGGCTACCGCACCCCGGCCCAGGTCGTGAGCGGGTGGATGAAGAGCCCGGGGCACCGGGCCAACATCCTGAACTGCGGCAGCGTCGCGGTCGGGGTGGGTGTCGCCTACACCGGTGGCGGCGCGCCGTACTGGACCCAGGACTTCGGCCGGATCTGACCGAACCGCGGGTTCGCGGAGACATATATCTGACAAAAACTTCGGCCTTCCGCGCCGGACCATGCCCCCGGCTCCCCCAATTGACCGAAGCCGATGGGTGGATGCGCCACTGATCAGCGGAAACGCGATCGTTCCATAGTTGTCCTTGAATATATTCTTTGGCATTGGACGCTTGTCGATCTCCGACCGGAGACTCCTCTGCAACAGCCGCGCTTCGCGACCAACCGGAGGGCCCCCGTTGAAGACACTCCTTCGTTCAGCGCTCGCCTCGCTCCTGCTCGCCACCCTGCTGCAGTTCGGTCTCGGCACCCCGGCCTGGGCCACCCCGCCCGGGATCCCGGCCACGTCGGCGGCGAAAACCCAGCTCGCCGCCCTGACCGTGACGGCCTCGACGCACACCACCACCTATGACCGGGACCTGTTCCCGACCTGGGACACGATCTCCGGCACGTGCAACACCCGGGAGACCGTGCTCAAGCGGGACGGCACCGGTGTCGTCGTCAACTCGGCCTGCACCGCCACCTCCGGCACCTGGAAAAGCCCGTACGACGGCGGGACCTGGACCGCCGCCTCGGATGTCGACATCGACCACATGGTTCCGCTGAAGAACGCCTGGATCTCCGGCGCCTGGGCGTGGACCACGTCGAAGCGCGAGTCGTTCGCCAACGACGTGACCAACCCGCAGCTGTGGGCGGTCACCGACAACGTCAACCAGTCCAAGAGCGACCAGTCGCCGGACTCGTGGAAGCCGCCGCTGTCCAGCTTCTACTGCACCTATGCCAAGGCGTGGGTCCGGGTGAAATATGTCTGGGCGCTCACCGTCACCAGCGCCGAGAAAACCAGCCTGACCAGCATGCTCGGCACCTGCTGAGGAAACGTCAGGCGATCTTCGGGTCGCGCCGGCCACTGCGGCCGGGGCGGCCCGACAGGCCGCGGCCGGGCAGGAGCGACACCGCCTTCTGCACCCCGAGCTCCGGGTGCGCGGCCAGCCATCGCGCATAGCGCGGCCGCTGTAGCAACACTTCGAGGTACGACTCCACGGCGTACCCATAGAGCTCGGCCGCCTGATCGGCCGCCGGCGTCTCCGGGTCCCAGCCCAGCAGATGACGCCAGCGCAGCGGCACGCCGCGCAACGGAATCGCGATGGTGCCCTGCACCTGACGCACGCTGCCCTGCGCCAGGGCTACCGCCCCACCCGCCGCGACCAGGTCGAACGCGCTGCTCGCGTCGATCTCGGTGGGAGTCCTGGGTGCGAAGCCCTCGCGGGCGCAGGCGGCGGCGAAGCACTCGTGGAAACAGCTGTCGCCGGGTGAGGTGATCCACGCCTCGTCGGCCAGTTCACCGAGGCTGATCTCGTCCTCGCCGGCGAGCGGATGCCGATCGTTGAGCAGCACCCAGACCGCGTCGACCGAGATGGCCTGCCAGACCAGCCCGGGCGGCAGACCGGCAAGCGCCGAACACGCCCCGAGCAGGGCATAGTCGAGCCGCCCATCGACCACCATCTGGGCGATCTCGTTCTCCGACCAGGTCGAGTGGATCGAGACCGGACCGCCGGGATGAGCGTCGTTGAGCCGCCGGACCAGGCCGCCCACGATCGGGCCGTTGGTCGCGCCGAGGCGATATCGGGCCGTGCCACCGGCCGTGATGAGCTCGCTGGCCTCGTCGTGCAGGCCGGTGACGGCCGGGATGAGCACGCGGGCGCGGGCCAGCACGAGATCGCCCAGCGGCGTCGGCAGAACTCCGCGCCGGTCGCGAATGAACAGCACCCCGCCGAGAATTCGCTCGATGCGCTGCAGCTGGGTGGTCAGTGCGGGCTGGGCGAGGCCGAGCGCCGCGGCGGCCTTGGTGACACTGCCGGCCTCGGCGATGGCCAGCACCATTCGAAGATGGCGCAACTCCAGCTCCACACAGCGAACCTAGAGTCGTCCCGGCTTCTCCGAAAGCACTTGCACGTTAATTTCGGCCATCTGAGGCTGTCCATTCGCGACAAGCTCATCCCGCCGAGTGTCCGGACCTCGGCAAATGCATGCCACGAATACGGGAAGTGGCGGCGCCGCAACGCCCCGTGAGGGGCGCTGCGGCAATCCCCGATAGTCGACACCGGGAGAAGTTGACTTTGCGTGAGCACTTCCCATCGGTGCGTGGCTATCGGTAGGCTCCCAAGTCAGGAAACGATGTCGAACTCGCCATCCTTGGCCGAGTCCACGAAGGCGGACCACTCCGCCTGCGTGAACATGAGAGCCGGTCCAGACCGGTCCTTGCTGTCACGGACGGCCACGCCTGCGTCGAGGATTGCGACCTCTACACAGTTGTTGCCGCCACTGCCGTTGCTGCGGCTGCCTTTTTTCCAGACAGCACCATTGAGATGGTGCGTGAGCAACCCCAAGCACCCCCCTTCGAATATGCGGTTGTCTCGGAGCCCTAAGCGACCAGCAGGCTCTCGATCATCTTGATTGTCTGGCGATGGTCGAGCGCCTTCGCGCTCAATCGCTCGAACTCTTTTCGGTAACGGGCAACCTCGGCAGGTTGCTCTTCGTAAGAGTCTCCCGCAAGACCTTCAAGATAGACAACATCCAGATGGGTGGTTTCCGCCCTGGATATCCCATGGTTCATCTGCGCGTCTACACCATGGAACTCTAATAGCGCCACCGGTCCACCGAGGAACGCGTGCTCGCCCGTTCCGAACGGTAGGATGCGCAACATCACATTCGGTAATTGAGCCATTTCAATAAGGTGCCGAAGCTGTTCCGCCATCACTTCGGAACCGCCGATGACGCGCCGCACGACCGATTCGTCGATGAACCCGGTCAGCTCCAGCGGGCGGCGCTCGGTGAGCCGGCCCTGCCGGGTCAGGCGCAACGCCACTCGGCGGTCGATCTCGTGCGGTGGGTCGAACGAGCGGCCGGTGCGCATCAGCGCCCGGATGTACGCCTCGGTCTGCAGCAGACCGGGCACGATCGTCGGCTCCCAGGTCAGCATCGACGAGGCACCGGCCTCCAGGCCGACGAAATTGCCCGGCCGGATCACATCGCGGTAGTCGCTCCACCAGGTGCGCTCGCGCGACATGCGGGCGAGCTCGATGAGCGCCTCGCGGTATGCCTCGTCGCGGACGTGGTAGAGATCGAGAAGGTCCCGCACGTCGCGGGCGGTCACCGCGACACGCGCGGTCTCGATTCGGGTGACCTTGGCAGCGTGCCACTCGAAATGACGCGAGACATTCTCCTGCGTCAATCCGGCCGACTCGCGGCATCGTTTCAGCTCAGCACCCAGTCGTCGCCGTCGCAGCGTGGGGCCCTCATCTACGGACACCTGGACTCCCCTTGGCCTTCAGGTTTCCTCAGGTAATCGATCCTACGGCCAGGCCTGTCATGATCCAACGTGGACTCAAGCCCTGAACAAGAAGTCTAGTACTCCTTGTATTGACCTTGATGTTGGGTACATGATGCGCCAGACATCGAGTATTGACTTCCTGTACTCACAGTGATCCTTCAAAACTTGGGTCTATACGGGTCTAAGGGGCGTGGCAGCGTGTTGGCTGACCAGTACTTCTTGATCGCACATCAGGACCGGACAGGCCGGTCCCGACTTCACCCGCGCGCGACGGGCCTGGGGCTCGCCGCAGCGTTGCTGGGTGAGCTGATCCTCGAAGGACGGATCGGGATCGCCGAAGGCGACCTCATCATCCTGGATCGGCATCCCCCGGCGGACGCGCTGGCGCACGACATTCTCGACCTGCTCATCGCCCAGCCGCAACACCGCGATGTCCGCACCTGGCTCGCGTTCCTCTCGCAGGACGCCGAAGTCCGGGTCGGCGAGCGGCTCGTCCGTCTGGGCGCGGTCGATCTGGTCACCCGCCGGCGCATGCTCTCGACCGAGACCGTCTATCTACCGAACAGCGCCGAACAGCGCAACGCGGCCGCGTGGGCACCCGCCCGGCTGGCCAACCTGCTGGTCCGGGGCATCGAGCTGAGCCTGACCGACCGGGTCCTCGTCGGACTCGTGGCCGCGACCGGGCTGACCCGGCACGTGCTCTACGACTTCGAGATGCACCGGCAGGCGTTCCACTCGTTGCCGAGCGCCATGAGCGCACTCTCCGGTGACCTGCGGGACCTGATCGAATTCACCGAGGCCTCCGTGGGCTCGGTCCTGACCGTCGGTCGGCGGTGAGCGCCATCGGGCGGCACCACCTCCGGCGCAACAACTCTGATCAATGGGCCGGGAGGATGTTGATGCATCAGAAGGAACCCGCCGAGCCGGACATCGTGGCCCGTGCGCTCGCCAAGAACCGTTTGGGCGTACCGTCCGTGGTGTTCTTCGGAGTGGCGGGGGCCGCACCGCTGACCGTGATCATCGGTGCGATCTCGACCATCTACGCGATCATCGGAAGCACCGCGGTGCCGATCGCGTACGTGGCGGTGGCGGGCATTCTCTCGCTGTTCACGGTCGGGTTCGTGGCGATGAGCCGGCATATCGTCAACTCCGGCGCCTTCTACTCGTACATCAGTCACGGACTCGGCCGGGTGATCGGTGTCGGCGCGGCGTTCGTGGCCCTCCCGGCCTACTCGCTGATGCAGATCGGGCTGTTCGGTCTCTTCGGCTCGGCCGCGTCCGGCATCCTCGCCGAGTTCGGCCTCGTCACCCCCTGGTACGTGTGCGCCATCGCCGCCTGGCTGGTGGTCACGGTGCTCGGCATGCTCTGGGTCGACCTCTCGGGCAAGGTGCTGGCCGTGCTGCTGGTCGCCGAGATCTCGATCGTGCTGCTCTACGACGTCGTGATGGTCGCCAACCCGGCCGGCGGGCACGTCGACTTCACCCCCTTCAACCCGGCCCCGCTGCTGACCCCGGTCGTCGGATCACTGCTGGTACTCGCCGTCGCCGGCTTCGTCGGCTTCGAGGCCACCGTCGTCCTCTCCGAGGAGACCAAGGACCCGAAGAAGACCATCGGCCGGGCCACCCACTGGGCCGTGCTGCTGGCCGGCGCGCTGTGCGCGGTCTCCGCCTGGGCGATGGCGGTGAGCACCGGACCGTCGAACATCGCCGGGACGGCCGCCGAGCACCAGACCGACCTGGTCTTCTTCCTGGTCGGCAAGCACCTGCCGGCACCCCTGGTCAACATGGGTTACCTGCTGTTCCTGACGAGCGTGTTCGCGGCCCTGCTCGCGTTCCACGCGGCGGTCGCCCGCTATCAGTTCGCCCTCGGTCGCGAGGGTGTGCTGCCCGCGGTATTCGGTCGCACTCACCCGCGCACCGGCGCTCCACTGGCCGGTTCGATCACCCAGAGCGTGCTGGCCATCCTGGTCCTGAGTGCCTACGCGGTTTCCGGTCTCGAGCCGGTGCGTTACGTGTTCGCCTGGCTCACCACGATCGGCGGCCTCGGCGTGCTGATTCTGATGTGGGCGACCTCGGCCGCCGTGATCGGCTTCTTCGCTCGTGGACGCCGGACGGAGAACGCGTGGCGCGCCTACATCGCGCCGTTCCTCTCCTTCCTTCTGCTGTCCATCGTGCTGACCGCCACGGTGATCGGCTTCGGCGAACTGCTCCAAGTCGACGGTGACTCGCCGTTCCAATGGCTGATCCCCGTGCTCTACCTGGGTGTGGCCCTGCTCGGTTTCATCTGGGCCTTGATCATGCGGGCCGCGCGCCCGGAGGTCTACGCCCAGATCGGCCGCGGCGCCGACGGCCGGACGAGCATCCTGTCCGACATCCAGTGGCCGACCAAGCAACTCCATGGCGACCCGGTCGGGGCCCGTGGCTATCCCTACTAGCACCTGCAGCAAGGAGACGCGAGCAATGACGCACGCCGTCCATGATCTGGTGACTCGCAGCGTCGCGCCGGTCGACGCGGACGAGCTCACCGATCTCGTCGCCGCAGCCATGCACGACGGGCCGGTCGCCCGATGGCTGCAACCCGACGACGGCGTGCGGCATGCGGCCGGCCCCGACTACTTCGCGATCTTCGTGGAGCACACCCTGCGGTGGGGCGAGGTGTACGCGACGAAGGACGGCACCGGCCGGTTGACCGGTGCCGCCCTGTGGTTCCCGCTGACGGTCGCACTGCCGTCACCGATCGACTACGAGCGCAGGCTCAAGGAGATCGCCGGCGAGGCGCACGACCGCATGTGCCTGCTGGACACGGCACTGGAGAACGAACACCCCGTCGGACCGCATCACTATCTTGCTTTCCTGGCCGTCCACCCCGACCAGCAAAATCGGGGACTGGGCAGCACGCTTCTCCGCCGGCACCATCGCCGGCTCGACGCGGCCGGGTTGTCGGCCTATCTCGAGGCGAACGACCCGCGTAACCGCGACCTCTACCGGCGACACGGATATCAGGTCCGGTCCGTGATCGAGCTACCCGACGGACCACCCATCTGGACGATGTGGAGGCCGCCCCTGGACTGAGAACGACCAGATCACGCAGCGGACGGGAACTCGTAGAGCCAGAAGGACTGCTGGTCGATCCGGCTGAAGCGCATGTTCGCCGTGACCCGGCTGATCATCAGCCGGAAGATGCGGGACATGTGCCGGACATCGTCGTTGTAGCTGCAGATGTCCAGCCCCACCAGGCCGTTCTGAGTGGCGGCGACAAGGTACATCTGCTCCACCAGCTGCGCGAACGCCTCGCGTCCCTGGTGCTCCGGGCTGACGGCGACGAAGCCGATGTACCAGATCTTCCGTGACGCGTAGTGCTCCGGCCAGTGGCGTTCGAAGTACTGAGGTGCGATCAGAGGAACCGCATCGAGGTCGTTGGTATACGTAGCGATCCCGCACAGTTGGCCCTCGTCGGTGAGAGCAAGATACTTGCTGACTCGGCTGTCGCGCATGACCTCGTCGAACTCCGACGGGAACATCATGTGCCGCTGGACCGCCAGCGTGTTCAGCTCGTCGAACGCGTCTTGGTAGAGGCGCCATGCAGCGCTGTGCAGATCACCATCGATGATCTGGTCGACAACTTTGATTAGCATGCTTTGCTCCCCCGCGGGACGCGGCCCGCTTGCTCGCACTCATACCGATCAATGATCTATTGACCCACAGAGTACGAACAGTGACGCCGCAAACACAATGAGTGTTCGCTGATTGGGTGTGCCAATCGCCGGGGAGACGCTCCACTGTGCCCTGAACCGTGCAAGTTGCGGGCCGGGAGTCAATTACCGCGGGCATCCGCCAATGCCCTTACGCGACGATTCCGGGCAGCTCCGAGAAGATCGAACTCCGGTGATCAATTGTCGCACAGATCTTCCGGCAGAGTCGCTGACCGCCCCCGCCGCCGGCCGCCCCCATGGCGGCCGGCGGTGCTTTTCACCTGGGCTTTCCGGCCCCGGATCGAGGGCTCCGGCCGGCCCGGCGCACCCCTCGCACGGGCCTGCTGGGCGGGGACGGAGCGCTTGCCGAACCGGCCGTCGTCCTAACCCGACGGTCGTCGCCGACGGCACCGCCACCACCTGCGAAAAGGAGCATTCGGCAGCCGTGGCGGCGGTTTCCGCCAGGCGTGAAGGCTCGCAAATCCTCCCGTAAGGTGACCGAAAACCGGTGCAAGTACGCACCGTGACTTCGAGCGCGGTCACCGGCGGTCGATCAAAATGCATCCTTGGCAACCGCAGGAGGGTTCCCAGCCTGCGAAAAGCCGGGTCCGAGCAGCTAGCGGGCCATCTCTGCCACCCCGCAGGTATCCACGTGTCACTGATCGGAAACGGTCGTACTCGGCGGTCACCAGTCGAGGAAACGGCCACTTTTGGTGGCTCTGCGTGCGGGCTGTACGGCGCCCTTCCCGGCCCCACCGACAGGGTCCCGGCCTGCGGAATCGTGGTGCTCACGGCGTACCCGGACGGGTGCCTGATCTTGAATTCGGGTGGCTCGAATAACTCGGAATGGTATGGGTTATCGAGGGCGGCTCTTTCGCTTTTCGGTCGTCGCACCGATCAGTACTTCGAGACCAGTACCAGAAGGACTACGCATCTGCGTACTTCAACCGGCGTCGGTAATCCCCATACGCTTTGCCCCGGCTCTGATCATCAACCCTACTCACGGGAATGGAGTGCGCGTGAAAACACGCTCGCGCTTACTACTGGTCGCATTGTTGGCGGTTTGCGGCATCGCCGTCGCCCCGACCGGGCCGGCCGCAGCCGGCTCGCTCCCCGGCACGGTGCTCACCTCGGCGACCGCGACCCTGCCGGCCGAGCTGAGCCCGCTGGCGACCGGCAAGCGGATCCAATACCTCACGACCGACCTCAACGGCCTGCTCATCCCCGCCACCGGACTGATCCTCACGCCCAAGAGCAACAAGAAGAACCGCACGGTGGCCTGGGCGCACGGCTCGACCGGCCTGGCCGACCAGTGCGCGCCGTCGAACAACCAGGGCGTCTTCTGGCCCGAGGCGCGCGTCGCGGTCGCCGCCCTGCTCGGCAAGGGCTGGACGGTCGCCGCGGCCGACTTCCCCGGGCTCGGCACGCCGCTGGCCCACCCCTACCTGGTCGGTGGCAGCGAGGCCCGCTCGGTGATCGACAGTGTGAAGGCCGCGCGTAACCTCGACTCCGCGCTGTCGACGCAGTACGTGGTGGACGGGCATTCGCAGGGTGGGCAGGCCGCGCTGTTCGCCAGCCAGATCGCCCCGTCCTATGACGGCAACCTGGTGCTCAAGGGCACCGCCTCGATCGCGCCGGCCTCCAACGTGGATGCCCTGGCCCCGCTGATCCCGGGCACTCCCGGACAGGGTTACCTGGTGATGGGCCTGTACGGGCTGGCCGCCGTCGACCCGACGTTCAGCCCCAACTCGGTGCTGGCACCCCAGGCGAAGACCAAGACGTCGAGCCTCAACACCGGGTGCCTCGAGCAGATCCTCGCCGCCTATCAGAACCTGACGGCCGAGCAGCTCCTGGTCGGTGGGGCGCTGCCGGACGCGGTGGTCACCAAGCTCGCGCACTACGACAACCCGGCTCAGACCTCCCCGAGTGCACCGATCCTGATCGTGCAGGGCACCGACGACGAGGCGGTGCCGGTTTTCATCACGCATGATCTGCTGTTGCCGCAGTTGCAGGCCTACGCCCAGCCGGTGACTTACACCGAACTGGCCGGCGCCACCCACGACTCATCCGTGATCCAGTCGGCGGACGCGGTGGCGACGTGGATCGCCGCCCGCTTCACCTGACCGACGGGAGGACGGCACTCGGCCGCCACCGGGTGCCGTCCTCACTCCCTCTTTACCCAAGCTCGATCATGCGAAATCCCAGCCCACTCCCACGTCCTCGGCGGCGGCCGGGCGAACGGTCAGGCCGCTGGGATGTGTGTCTGCTTCGGCAGGCGGCGCGGCGGGGCGGCAGCGGTCGAACCGCGGACCACCAGCTCGGCCGGGAAGACGTATTCCGAGCGGGGGGCCGCGTGGCCGTGGATCTCGTCGACCAGGGCCCGAACCGCGGCGTTGCCCATCGCGGCGACCGGCTGCCGGAGGGTGGTCAGGGGCGGGTCGGTGAAGGCGATGAGCGGGGAATCGTCGAAGCCGACCACCGACAGATCGCGCGGCACCTGCAGGCCACGGCGATGGGCGGCCCGGATCGCCCCCAGGGCCATCAGGTCGGAACCGCAGACCAGGGCGGTGACGTCGCGGTCGAGCAGTTGACCGGCGGCCACCTCGCCACCCTCGACGCCGAAGAGCGTCAGCGCCACCAGCTCGTCGGGCGGGCGGTGTCCGTACGACGGGACATGGCGGCGCATGGCGCTGTGGTAGCCGTCCAGCTTTCGCTGCACCGCCCGGAACCGCTGGGGGCCGGAGACGAAACCGATGCGCTCGTGACCCAGCGCGGCCAGGTGCGCGACCGCCGTCTCGGCCGCCTGCTTGTCGTCGCAGGAGATGAACGGGGCGGAGATGCCGTCGGCGAAGCCGTTGACGAAGACGACCGGCAACGGGCGGTCGATCAGGCGCTGGTAACGATCATGGTCGGCGGTGGTGTCGGCGTGCAGCCCGGCCACGAAGACGATGCCGCTCACCTGGCGGTCGAGGAGCATCTCGAGGTATTCATCCTCGGTCACGCCGCCCGGCGTCTGGGTACAGAGCACCGGGGTGAAGCCGGTCTGCGCGAGGGCCGACTCGACGATCTGGGCGAACGCGGGGAAGATCGGGTTCTCCAGCTCGGGAACGATCAGGCCGACCAGGCCCGCACTGCGTTTGTGCAGGCGCTCGGGACGTTCGTAGCCGAGAACGTCAAGGGCGGTCAGAACTGCCTGGCGGGTGTCGGCCGAGACACCGGGGCGATCATTGAGGACCCGCGACACCGTCGCCTCGCTGACGCCCGCCTGTCGGGCGATATCCGAGAGACGTGCACGCATGCGGTCACAATAACCCTTCGTTAATTTTGCCGCGCCGGCCACGCCGGTCACACCCCGGGAGGGCCACGAGCGGCTACGGCAGCCGCCGGGCCGGCCGCCGGAAAGCCCGGCAAAGATCGGATTTATCGAGTTCGTCCTCAAGCCGGGCGCCCAACTGTCGATGGGGACGCCGTGGGGGGTGCGAAGCGATTGCGGAGCGATCCGCTCATCGGCGCCGCCGTGGCGTGGATGGTGATCGCGGCCATCCTCTTCTTCGCCCTGCAGAGTTGGACGGTCTGGCAGGTACGCACGTTCTGGGCGTTTCAACTGCCGCTGGACGCTCTGTTCGCGTACTGCTCGTGGCGGGTGTCGCGGATCGCGACCGGGCCGGTCCGCCGGTTCTGGCTGATCCTGACCGGCGTGAGCTCTTCGTTCCTGATCGGCGACACCTTCCAGACGGTCCTTACGTTCGTCGACGAACCGGGCACTTGGTCGACGGCCGGCGGCGCTGTGCAGTCGACCTTCTTCGCGGGTGGGCTCGTGGTCGTCGTGGTGGCGATGCTCCTCCACCCGCATCCCGGCCGGAGCGGGCGGGCCCGGCTGGCGTTCTGGCTGGACTCGGCCTCGGTGCTGGTCGCCGGCGCGGTGATGGCCTGGTGCTTCGCGGTGCGGCCCGGACAGGCGTTGTTCACCACGCTGGGACTGGCGGCCGCCGCGATCACCGCCTGTTTCGCGGCGGTCAAGCTGATCCTGAGCGGGAACGCGCCGATGCGCCGGTCCGCCGCCATCTCGATGATGCTCGCCGGCGCCGTCACCGCGATCGGCGTGTTCATGGAGCCGGCCGCGGGCGCGGAGCTGCCGCCGTACGTCTACCTGGTGCGGCTCATGCCGTCGATGCTGATCGCGCTCGGCCCCCGCATCCAGGTCACGATCGCCCGTTTCGACCCGGCCCCGTTCGCCGATCGCCGGCGCAAGCCCTACAGCCTGCTGCCGTACGGCGCGATCGCGCTCGCCTTCGTGGCCCTGGTCGTGGTGATGCCACAGGGTGTGGACTTCCGGTTGTGGGGCGTGGTGGTCGGACTCGGGTTGATCTGCGCCCTGGTCGCCGGGCGGCAGCTGGTCGCGTTCCACGACAACACCGAGCTGATCGAGCAGCTGCGGGAACACGAGACGCGGCTGCGCCGCCAGGCGCTCACCGACGGGCTGACCGGGCTGGCCAACCGCACGCACTTCCACGAGCAGGTGGAGGCGGCGCTGGCGGCCGACCCGGTGCAGACCTCGGTGCTGCTCCTCGACCTGGACGGGTTCAAGCAGGTGAACGACACGTTCGGGCACGCGGCCGGGGACGAACTGCTGATCTCGGTGGCCGACAAGATGCGGACCGCGGTACGCGACGGCGACCTGCCGGCCCGGTTCGGTGGTGACGAGTTCGGCATCCTGCTGCGCGGCTGCACCGGCCCGGAGGCGGAGGAGACGGCTCAGCGCCTGCTCGACGCCCTGGCCGAACCGGTCGATGTGGCCGGTGCCCCGATCACGGCGAACGCGAGCATCGGTGCCGCCGCCGCCGAGCCCGGCGAGGGGGTCTCGGCGCTGATCCGGCGGGCCGACGTGGCCATGTACGCCGCCAAGTCGGCGGGCAAGGGCACGTGGAAGAGGTACGACACCGGGATGGAATCGGTCGCCTCTTTCCATTGATAATGATCGTTGTTAACGTAAACATCCATGTCGACCTCGCGAAAGTTCGGCGGCCTCGTCCTCGTCGCCCTGCTCGCGGTGGTCTTCGGCGCCGCCTCCCCCGCCGCCGCGGCCACCTACGCCGGCTATGCCATGGCGTATTTCACCGAGTCCCCCAACATGTCCGCCGCCAACTACGGACTGCACATCGCGGTCAGCGGTGACGGCCTCAACTGGACCCCGCTCAACCAGAACAACCCGGTCGCCACCCCGACGGCCGGCACGCTCGGGCTGCGCGACCCGTACATCCTGCGCAAGACCGACGGCACGTTCGAGGTGCTGGCCACCGATCTCAACGGCACCGACTGGAGCGTCAACAGCCAGTACGTCCACGTCTGGGACTCGACCGACCTGCGCACCTTCACCAACTACCGGCGGATGAAGGTGCACTCGCTCGCCACCCACTCGTGGGCGCCCGAGGCGTACTGGGACGCGAGCCGCAACCAGTACGGGGTGATCTACTCCGCGGTGGTCGGCGGCCACAACGTGATCATGGTGAGCTACACGACCGACTTCCGGACCGCCACCGAGGGCCAGGTGTTCTTCGACAACGGCACCGACGTCATCGACGGCAACCTGGTCAGCCAGGGCGGGGTGAACTACTTCTACTACCGCGGTACGGGCGGGCTGTTCGGCGCCCGGTCGTCGACGCTCAACCCGAAGAGCTTCACCACGTACACCGGTGTGATCAACCCGGGCCGCGGCGTGGAGGCGCCACAACTGGTACCGGCGCTGTCCGGCAACGGCTACACGCTGTGGGGCGACACGTACAGCCCGAACGGTCGGTTCTTCGCCTGGTCGACGAGCGCGCTGTCGACCGGCAGCTGGTCGCTGCTCAACGACCGCGCCTACACCCAGCCGCTCAACTCCAAGCACTTGGGCATCACGCCGCTCACCGCCACCGAGATGTCGAACCTGACCACCAAGTGGGGTTCGCCGGCCTGGAACCGGGTGAAGTCGTACAACTACCCGGGCCGCTATCTACGGCATTACGACAACGTCGCCCGGATCGACGAATACCCGTTCGACCAGTGGCCGGACCAGCAGTGGAAGATCGTGCCGGGCCTGGCCGACAGCGCCGGCGTGTCGTTCCAGTCGGTGAACTACCCGACGAGGTACCTGCGGCACTACGACTATGCCGTGCAGCTCGCCACCAGCGACGGGACGACCGCCTTCACCCGTGACGCCACGTTCTACAAGGTGGCCGGCCTCGCCGACAGCTCGTGGACGTCGTTCCGGTCGTACAACTACCCGGACCGCTACCTGCGGCACTACAACTACGTGCTGCGCATCGACCCGATCAGCACCGCCACCGAAAAACAGGACGCGACCTTCCGAGTGGGTTACTGAGTATCCTTCGCGGATGCCCGCCGCAGCGCATCACCGAATGGCCTGGCTCGATGCGCTGCGCGCGGTGGCCGCCCTGCTCGTGGTCTACGCGCACTTCACCCATTACCTGCTGCGTGACGTCCGGGCCGCGACGACCGACTGGCTCAACGCGGGCGTCGCCGGCGTGATGCTCTTCTTCCTGGTCAGCGGCTACATCGTGCCCGCCTCCCTGGAGCGCCACGGCGACCTGCGGCGCTTCTGGATCTCCCGCCTCACCCGGCTCTACCCGCTCTACCTCGCGGTCGGGCTGGCCGTGGTCGTGGTGCTGCCGGTCGCGCCGTACCTCGAGCGGCATCCCGTCGCCGGCACCGTCGCCCACCTCACCATGCTCCCCCAGTTCACCGGCTTCGACCTGGTCACCCCGGTGATGTGGACGCTCACCTTCGAGATGGCGTTCTACCTGCTGGTGGCCGCCCTGTTCGCGCTCGGCCTGCACCGGGCCAGCGCCCTGATCGCGGTGATCTTCGCGGTCGCCGCGGTGGCCACGGTGCCGCTCACCCCGCGTCAGATGATCACGCCGGCACTGCCGGTGGTGATCGCCGGCGTCCTGATCGCCGGGCTGGCCGCGCTGCTCAGCAGACGCCGGGTGGCCGTCGTGGCCGGGGCTCTCACGCTGATCGCCCTGGTGCTGACCCTGCTGCTGAGCAACCAACACCCGTCGCACGTGTGGGACGGCCTGCTGATCCCGGCGACCATGTTCACCGGTACCGCCATCTACCGCGCCGAGAAGGGTCAGATCCGCCGGCGCCACGCGGTCGTCGCCATCGTCGCCGTCAGCGTCGCCTGCCTCGTCAACTGGGCCGCCGAGCTGCGTTCGCTCGACGCGCTCACGCCGATCTACCTGACCCGTGCGGTGCTCACCCTGGTGATCATCGGGGGCTCGTTCGCGCTCGGCTTCGCCTGCCGCCACCGGCGCGTGCCCCGGTCGCTGGCCTGGATCGGACTGGTCAGCTATTCGCTGTACCTGCTGCACGTGCCGGTCATCCAGCTCACCGGCCCGTGGTTGCGCGACCACATCCACGGGCTCGCCGAGATCCCGGCGGCGGCGGCCTTCATGGCGGCTCTGCTCGGGGCGTCGTGGCTGACCCACCGCTACATCGAGATCCCCGGGCAACGACTGGGCCGGCTGCTGCCGAGCGAGAAACGGGCGCGTGTCCCAAGCCCCCGGCACCGCCCCGAGGACAGCATGACCGCCCCACCGGCCGACGACATCCAGCCCGACGACATCCAGCCCGGCGAAAACCGGCCCGATCAACGGCGGGTCTCCGTGGGCAACCGCGACGACAAGCGCGCCGACTAGGCGCCGGCCACGACCACCTCGGTGCCCGCCCGGCGGATCGCCTCCACGCCCGCGGCGTCCGCGGACGAGTCGGTGACCAGCATCGATACGTCGGTTATCGGGCAGATGCCGGCCAGGCAGATCTTTCCCACCTTGGAACCGTCGGCCACCACGATCACCCGGTCGGCCCGGCGGATCATGGTGGCGTTGGTGTTGGCCTCGATCTCGTCGTGGGTGGTCAGGCCGCCGCGGGCGCTGATGCCGTCGACACCGACCACCGCGACCGCCATGTTCAGGCCTTTCAGGGCCTGGTCCGCGATCGGGCCGACAAGCTCGTAGGACTGGGTGCGGGAGACGCCCCCGGTCATGATCAGTTTCAGGCGGGGCCGCAGGGCCAGTTCGGCGGCGATGTTGAGGGCGTTGGTCACCACGGTCAGGTCGACCCGCTCGGCCAGCAGCCGGGCGAGCAGGTGGGTGGTGGTGCCGCCGGTCATGCCGAGGGTCAGCGGGCCCTTCGGCAGCAGCGCGGCGACCGTCTTGGCCACCAGGGCCTTCTCCTCGCGGTGCTGGCCGACCCGGTAGCGGACCGGCAGCTCGTAGGCGACGTCGACGGCGATCGCGCCGCCGTGGGTGCGCGACAGCAACCGCTGGTCCTCGAGGACCTGCAGGTCACGGCGGATGGTGGCGGGCGAGACCGCGAACTCGTCGGCCAGGTGGCCGGCGTCGACCGACCCGTGGTTGGCGACGCGTTCGAGGATGGCCGAAACGCGGTCGGCCCGGCGGAGCGAACTCATGAATTCCTCGTATCGGTGCTGATCAAACGAGCAGTCAACATAGTCCGTTTCCAAGCGATACACCAGATCGTCTTGCGCGTTTATGGCGTCTACGCCAAGAATCCGCCCATGACTGTGATCGCCTTCCTAGGCGCCGGCAGCGTGGTCTTCACCCGCGAACTGCTGGCCGACATCCTGTCCTTCCCCGAGCTGCGCGACGTGACCCTGGCCCTGCACGACATCGATCCGGAACGTCTGGAGACCGCCGAGGCGATCGCCCGGCAGACCGCTGACCAGCTCGGCTGCCACCCGATGATCAAAGCGACGCGGGATCGGCGGCGGGCGCTGGAGGATGCCGACTTCGTGATCAACTCGATCCAGGTCGGCATGCACGAGGCGACCGTGCGCGACTTCGAGATCCCGGCGAAGTACGGCCTGCGGCAGACGATCGCCGACACCCTCGGGATCGGCGGCATCTTCCGAGCACTTCGGACCTTCCCGGTTCTCGACGCGATCGCGCGGGACATCGAGGACATCTGCCCAGACGCCTGGTTCCTCAACTACACCAACCCGATGGCCATGAACATCGCCTACCTCGCCGCCAAAGCACCGCGGGTCAAGGCGGTCGGGCTCTGCCACTCGGTGTTCTGGACCGTGCACGACCTGGCCGAGCTGCTCCACGTACCGCTCGAGGAGATCGACTACACCGGCGCCGGCGTCAACCATCAGGCCTGGTTGCTGCGCTTCGAACACCGTGGCGAGTCGCTCTATCCGAAGCTGGACGCGCTGTTGGCGAAGGACCCGGAACTGCGCCGACGAGTACGCATGGACATGTACCGACGGCTCGGCTACTTCCCGACCGAGACCAGCGAGCACTCCGCCGAGTACGTCCCGTGGTATCTGCACCACGACGCGGAGATCGAGCGGCTGCGCCTCCCGGTCGGCGACTACCTGCGCATCAGCGCCGACAACGTGGCCGAGTACCGGGCGGTCCGGCAGGCGATGATCAACAAGGAGAAGCTCGATCTCACCCGGGACGCCACCGAATATGCCCCGCAGGTTATCCACAGCATGGTCACCGGCACCATGCGCCGCATCCACGGCAACGTCGCCAACCGCGGCCTGATCAGCAATCTGCCCGAGGACTACGCGGTCGAGGTGCCGTGCGTGGTCGACCGGCTCGGCGTACGCCCGGAGCGGGTCGGTGCTCTGCCCGCGCAGTGCGCCGCGGTCAACCGGGGCTTCGTCAACGTCGGGCAGCTGACCGTGCGGGCGGCGATCACCGGCGACAAGCGGATGGTCCGGCAGGCCGCGATGCTCGACCCGAACACGGCCGCGACGCTCACCGTCGACCAGATCTGGGAGCTGTGCGACGAACTGACCGCGGCGCACGGAAGCCTGATGCCGGAAGCGCTCATCTGAGAATGCTCGTTTGATGCGCACATCTTGTGAAGCGAAAACAAACGAGCATAATCCTCGGACATGAATGACACCGCGGCCGAGATCGCCAGCCAGCCCGACACCTGGCAGCGAAGCCTGGCCCTGACCGACCAGGCCAACGAGCTGATCGCCCCCGGCGAACGCATGCTCCTGCTCGGCTGCGGCACCTCGTGGTTCGTCGCGCAGAGCCTCGCCGAGCTGCGCGAGCGGGCCGGCTTCGGGGAGACCGACGCGGTCTGCGCGTCGGAGTTCCGCCCGCACCGCCGCTACGACCGGATCGTGGCGGTGACCCGCTCCGGCACCTCCACCGAGGTGCTCGAAGCACTGCGGCTGGTCCCGGCGTCGACCCGCACCGTCGCGATCACCGCGGTCCGCGGCGAGCCGGTCGACAACCTCACCGACACCCAGCTGGTGCTCGACTTCGCCGACGAGCGCAGCGTCGTGCAGACCCGGTTCCCGACGACCGTGCTGGCGCTCGCCCGGCACGCGTTCGGCGAGGACCTCACCGAAGCGATCGAGCAGGCCCGGGACGCGCTCGAAGCGTCGCTGCCGGCCGACCCCGCGGACATCGAACACCTGGTCTTCCTGGGCACCGGCTGGACCGTCGGGCTGGCCAACGAGGCCGCGCTCAAGGTCCGCGAGGCGGCCCAGGCCTACTCGGAGTCCTACCCGGCAAAGGATTTCCGGCACGGTCCGGTCGCGGTGGCCGGCCGCAACTCGCTGGTCTGGTCGTTCGGCGACACCGACCCCGCCCTCGACGAGGTGGCTCGCGCGGCCGGGGCCACCACGTACCGCAGCAAACAGGACCCCCTCGCCCAGCTGGTGCTCGCGCAGCGCTTCGCGCTGACGATGGCCGCGCACCGCGGCCTCGATCCCGATCACCCCCGACTGCTCACCCGATCCGTCGTCCTAACCCCCTGACGAGGTGCTTTGAGATGACCAACCTTCGGCGCGGCCGGGCTTTCCGGCTGCTGGCAGGCGGCCTCGGTGCCGCGATGACCCTCTCCGCCTGCATGGGCGGAACGACCGACTCCGGCAAGGACGCCGCGGCCGGCTACGACCCGAAGGCGGCGGTCACGATCACCTGGTGGACGGGCCAGCCCGAGGAGCAGGAGAAGGTCGCCGAACAGCTCGCGGCCGAATATCACACCGCCCATCCGAACGTCACGATCAAGGTGTCGCCCGGCGCGCCCACGACCGACGACCTGCTCACCAAGCTCTCCGCCGGATTCACGAGCGACAGCTACCCCGACATCTCGTACGCCTACGGGAACTGGGCGGGCGATCTGGGCGCGAGCGGCAAGGCGCAGGACCTCACCTCGTACGTCAATGATCCGTCCTTCGGTTGGACCGACTTCCCGCCCGCGGCTCGTGCCGTGGCCACCTCGGGTGGCAAGGTCATCGGCGTCCCGGCGCTGGTGGACAACCTCGCGCTGGTCTACAACAAGAAGCTGTTCGACGCCAAGGGCGTGGCCTATCCGACCGACGACTGGTCGTGGGACGACTTCCGGGCGGCCGCCAAGAAGCTCACCGACAAGTCGACGAACACCTACGGGACGGCCTATTCCGTCTCCGGCAGCGAGGACACCACCTGGCATCTGTGGCCGATCCTGTGGCAGCACGGCGGCAAGATCCTCGACGGCGACAAGCCGGCCTTCAACTCCGACGCCGGGGTGGCCGCGCTCGAGACGCTGCGCCAGATGGCGGTCGACGACAAGTCGATGTACCTCGACCAGACCGACGAGAAATACGCACCCCTGTTCAACAGCGGACACGTCGCCATGATGATGTCCGGCCCCTGGTCCCTCCTGGAGATCAAGGAGGCCAAGCTGGCGTACGGGGTGGTGAACCTGCCCGGCTACCACGGCGACCACCAGACCGTTTCCGGCCCCGACCTGTGGGTGCTGTTCGACCACGGCGACGTGAACCGGGCCGGCGCCACCCGCGACTTCGTGAAATGGCTGACCAGCGCCTCGGTCGATCCGAGATGGAACCTCGCGGTCGGCAACCTGCCGCTGCGCCAGTCGGAGAAGGACTCGCCGGAGTTCGCCGCCTACGTCAAGGACTATCCGGGCGGCGACAAGTTCTTCGCCAACCTCGAGAACGCCAAGCAGGCCCGGCCGACCGCGCCCGGTTACGAGGTGTTGTCCCGCAACGTCGGCGACGCGATCGCCGCCGTGCTCCAGGGCCAGGCCCAGCCCAAGGCGGCGCTGGACACCGCGGCCAAGAAGTCCGTCGACGCGATCACCAACTGATGGCGCTCACCTTCGCGGTTCCCCGCTCCTCGGCCGCCGTCAAGAAGCCGCGTGGCCGCGCCGTCCGTCGTAATCTCACCGGCTGGGCCTTCGCCGGCCCGGCCACCCTGATCGTCATCGGTCTGTCGATCTTCCCGGCGGTGTGGGCGTTCTTCATCTCGCGGGCCAAGTGGAACGGCATCGCGCCGGCCACCGAGGTCGGCTGGCGCAACTACCGGTTGCTGTTGCAGGACCCCGACATGATCGCGGCGACGAAGCACACCCTGCTGCTCACGGCGCTGTTCGTGCCGGGCTCGATCGGGCTCGGCATGGTGATCGCGATCGCGCTCAACCAGAAGATCCGGCTGATCGGCTTCTACCGCACCTGCATCTTCGTGCCCTACGTGGCGTCGGCGGCGGCCACCGGCATCCTGGCCGGCTTCGTCTTCAACCCGCAGTTCGGCGTGGCCAACGACCTGCTCCGCAACCTCGGGTTGCCGCAGCAGCAGTTCCTGGAGAACCCGCACCAGGCGATCTACATCATCTGCCTGATCGCGCTCTGGGGCGAGGTCGGTTTCACCACCGTCATCTACCTGGCGGCGTTGCAGGACATCCCGCGCGATCTGATCGAGGCGGCGCGGATGGACGGTGCTTCGAAGTGGCGCGTCTTCCGGCACGTGACGCTGCCGGAGCTGCGGCCGGTGACGGTGTTCGCGGCGATCTGGCAGACGATCACCGCGATGCAGCTGTTCGACCTGATCTACACGACCACCCGCGGCGGGCCGCTGAACAGCACCCAGACGATCGTCTACTACATCTACGAGCTGGCCTTCCAGACCCAGCGCTTGGGATACGGGGCGGCCGCCGCGTACCTGCTGTTCCTGGTGACCTTGCTGTTGTCCCTGCTCGTCATCTGGTATTCGCGGCGCCGCGGGTCGGAGGTGTTCTGATGCGCTGGAAACTCCCGTTCAGCCCCTGGCATCTCCTGCTCATGCCACTCGCGCTGATCTTCGTGCTGCCGCTCGTGCAGATGCTGCTCACCAGCTTCATGAGCAGTGCCGAGATCAACCAGTTCCCGCCCAAACTGATCCCGACGAGCCTGCATCTCGAGGGCTACCGTCACCTGTTCGCCGAGACGCCGGCGCTGCGCTGGTTCGCCAACACGGTGCTTGTGTCCGGCATCGCAGTGATCAGCCATCTGGCCCTGTGCTCGATGGCCGGCTACGGCTTCGCCCGGCTCAAGTTCGCCGGTCGCGGACTCGCGTTCGTGCTGATCCTGGCGACCGTGATGATCCCGATCCAGCTGCTGATGATCCCGACCTACCTGATGTTCGCCCGGATCGGCATCGTCGACACCCTGGCCGCCGCCTACGTCCCGTGGCTCGCCTCGGCGTTCGGCATCTTCCTGATGCGGCAGTTCTTCCTCGGTCTGCCGGCCGAACTGGAGGAGGCCGCGCTCATCGACGGTGCCGGGCCGTGGCGGACGTTCCGGAGCATCGTGCTGCCGCTCGCCAAACCGGCCCTGACCACCCTGGCGATCATCACGCTGCTGTGGAGCTGGAACGACCTGCTGTGGCCACTCGTCGCGATCTCCGACGACCACACGTTCACGCTGCAGGTCGGGCTGGCCAACTTCCAGGGCATGCGCCGCACCGAATGGTCGCAGCTGATGGCCGGCAACGTGCTCGCCACCATGCCGCTGATCCTGGCGTTCCTGTTCGCCCAACGGAAGTTCATCGCGACGATGACCTTCACCGGCATCAAGGGCTGACGATGTCCGCCCGCGTCGCCTGGGCGGCCGTGCCACCGGCCGCCCGGGTGCTCAGCGAACCCGCCACCGCGGCCCAGCCGATCGCCTCGGCGATGGCCAGGCCGCCGAGCCGCGCCGCCAGGAAACCGGCGTTGAAGCTGTCCCCGGCCCCGGTCGTGTCGACCACCTCGACCGCCCGGCCCGGGGCGTCGCAGGTGCCGCCCGGCCACCAGGCCCTGGCGCCGGCCGCGCCGTTCTTCATCACCACGGTCGGGCCGCCGGCGACCAGTTTGGAGGCGGCCTCGTCGACGTCGTCGAGGCCGGCGATCGCGCGCAGCTCGTTGGCGTTGGGCAGGAAGACGTCGGTGTGCTCGAGGATCGACGCGATCGACTCCCAGCGCTCGGCCGGGTCCCAGTTCGTGTCGAGCGACGTGCTCAGTCCGGCCCGCCGTGCCCGGGCGAACACCTCGGCCAGGCCCGACGCCAGGCCCGGCTGCAGGTACAGCGAGGCCACGTGCAGGTGCCGGGCCGACGCCAGCAGGTCGTCGCTCACATCGGACGGACGCAGCGCCGCGATCGTGCCCGGCAGTGTGAGCATGCCGCGATCGTCCGGTTCGGACAGCACCACGGTCAGGCCGGTCGGGGCGCCCCGGCCGTCGACCGCCAGCAGTGTCACCCCGAGCGCGGACAGCTGCGCGCGCACCAGCCCGCCGAACACGTCGTCGCCCACCGCGGCGAGCAGCCCGGTGCGCAACCCGAGCCGGGCACAGCCGGCCGCGGTGATCGCCGCCGAACCGCCGAGCACCAGGTCGGCCGCCGTGAGCAACTGCTCGGCCTGGCCGAACCGGGGGCGCACGTCACCGCGCAGCAGCAGGTCGGGGTTGGCGTCGCCGACCACCAGGACATCGAACTCGGCCATGACCGCCTCCAGTCTCTCCGATCCCGCAGCACGGTACGCGTACGGCTGCCGCTTGGCACCGGCACGTTCGGTCATTTTCCGGCATGAGACGGGGCAATCATCATGATCGTTACTGTCACCCTGAATCCGGCCCTCGACCTGACCTACGCGGTCGACGCCCTCGTCCCGCACGGCACCCACCGCGTCGCCACAGTCGCCGAGCGCCCCGGCGGCAAAGGCCTCAACGTGGCCCGCGTGCTGCACACCCTCGGTGAGCCGGTCCTGGCCACCGGTCTGCTCGGCGGCGCGACCGGCACCCGGGTCGCCGCGCTGCTGTACGACGAAGGCGTACCGGCCGGCTTCGTGCGGATCGGCGGCGAGACCCGCCGTACGGTAGCGGTGGTCGACGGCCGCGACGCCACCGGCTTCTGGGAGCCCGGCCCGACGGTCACGCCGGCCGAGTGGGCGCTGTTCCTCGACGAGTTCCACGAACTGCTGGGTCCGGCCACTGTGGTCACGCTCAGCGGCTCACTCCCGCCGGGTGTGCCGCTCGACGCGTACGCGACGCTTGTCGCTCTCGCCAAGCAGGCCGGCGTCCCCGCCGTGCTCGACACGAGCGGCCCGGCGTTGCGCCACGGCCTGCTGGCCGCCCCGGCCCTGGCCAAACCGAACGCCGACGAACTGGCGGCCCTCGCACCCGCTTCCCGGCCCGCCCCGGCACCACCGGGCGGGCCCGCCACCGGGTCGATCGTCGCGGCCGTGCGCGGGCTGGCGGCGGGGCCGGTCGTCGTGTCGCGCGGGGCCGGCGGGCTCCTCGCCGTCACCCCCGACGAGGTGTGGGAGTGCGCTCCGCCCGTGCCCCTCGACGGAAACCCGACCGGGGCCGGCGATGCCTGCGTCGCCGCGCTCAGCCGCGGTCTGCGCGACCGCACGCCCTGGCCGGAACTTCTCGCCGACGCCGTCGCACTCAGCGCGGCGGCCGTCGCCGCGCCGGTCGCCGGCGCCTTCGATCCCGACGTCTACCGGCAGACGCGCACCACCGCCCGCGCTGTCATCCCCGAAACCGCACCTGGAGGTCCTCGTGCTCGCACCCACCGGTGAGCTGGTCGCCGCCGCGCACGCCGGCGGCGGCGCGGTCGGCGCCTTCAACGTCATCACCATCGAGCACGCCGAGGCCATCGTGGCCGGCGCCGAAGCGGCCGGGCTGCCGGTGATCCTGCAGATCAGCGAGAACGCGGTCCGTTTCCACCACGACCGCCTCGCGCCCATCGCGGCCGCCGCCCGGGCCATCGCGGCGTCCGCCGGCGTGCCGGTGGGACTGCATCTCGACCACGTCGAGTCCGATGAGCTGCTCGGCCAGGCGGCCGCCAACGGCTTCGGATCGGTCATGTACGACGCGTCCCGGCTGGCCTATGCCGACAACGTCGCGGCCACCGCCTCGGCCGTACGCCGCTGCCACGCCGCCGGGCTCTGGGTCGAGAGCGAGCTCGGCGAGATCGGTGGCAAGGGGGGCGCCCATGCCAAGGGGGCACGCACCGACCCGGCCGAGGCGGCCGCCTATGTCGCCACGACCGGCGTCGACGCGCTCGCTGTCGCGGTCGGATCGTCGCATGCGATGACCACCCGCAGCGCCCGCCTCGACCACGAGCTGATCGCCCGGCTGGCCGCCGCCGTGCCGGTGCCGCTGGTGCTGCACGGCTCCTCGGGCGTGCCGGACGACGAGCTGACCGCGGCGGTGCGCGGCGGAATGGCGAAGATCAATATCGGAACCGCGCTCAACACCGCGTTCACCGGGACTGTCCGGGCGACGCTTGGCGAGCAGCCCGACCTGGTCGATCCACGCCGTTACCTGTCGTCGGCACGCTCCGCCATGGCCGAAACAGTGTCGTCGGCCCTGCGGGTGCTCAAAGCGGGCGTAATCACCGCGTAACCTCAAGCAAGATCTACAGGCTGCTCACAGGTTCTTCCTAGAGAGCGGCTAGCACAACGGGCAAAAGTGGGCACCATGACGTTGACCCTCGACCCTGACCCGGTCGTCGAGAACCCGGAGCCGTCCCGCCGCTCCCCGCTCGGCGATCGCGCCTGGGCCCGGCCCGCACTGTGGGTGCTGCTCGCCGGCACCGCGGTGCTCTACCTGTGGAACCTGTCCGCCTCCGGCTGGGCGAACGAGTTCTACGCGGCCTCCGCCCAAGCCGGCTCACAATCATGGAAGGCCTGGCTGTTCGCCTCCCTCGACGCGGGCAACGCCATCACCGTCGACAAACCACCCGCGGCCATGTGGGTGATGGGCCTGTCGATGCGCCTCTTCGGAGTGAACAGCTCGGCCCTGCTCGTCCCGCAGGCCCTGATGGGTGTCGCCGGCGTGTGGCTGTTGCACAACGCGGTACGCCGCTGGTTCGGTCCGGTGGCCGGGCTGATCGCCGGAACCACCCTCGCCCTGACCCCGGTCGCCGTGCTGATGTTCCGCTTCGACAACCCCGACGCCCTGCTCGTGCTGCTGATGGTCGCCGCCGCCTACGCCACGGTCCGGGCTGTCGAGACCGCATCGTGGAAGTGGCTCACCCTGGTGGGCGTACTCCTCGGCTTCGGCTTCCTCACCAAAATGCTCCAGGCTTTCCTGGTGTTGCCCGGGTTCGCGCTGGTCTATCTGATCGCCGCCCCGACCAGCCTCGGGAAGAGACTGCGCGACCTGCTCCTCGGCGGCTTGGCCCTGATCATCTCCGGCGGCTGGTTCGTGCTCCTGGTCTCCCTGTGGCCGGCCGGCTCCCGGCCCTACATCGCCGGATCCACCAACAACACTCTCTGGCAGCTGGCGATCGGCTACAACGGCCTCGGCCGCATCTTCGGCGGCGACGGCAACGGCGGTGGCGGCGGCGGTCGCGGCCCCGGCGGCCTCGGCTCCGGTGGGGCCGGCGATCTCGGCGGGGCCGGCGCTCGTGGTTTCGGGGGCGGCTTCGGTGGTTTCGGCGGGCAGACCGGGATCGGCCGGATGTTCGGCGCCAGCTTCGGCCCGGAAATATCCTGGCTCCTGCCGGCCGCGCTGATCGCGCTGGTCGCGCTCCTGCTCTTCACGGCCAGAGCACCGCGCACCGACCGCACCCGCGCCGCCGCCGTCCTCTGGGGCGGATGGACGCTGGTCACCGGTTTGGTGTTCAGCTTCATGAGCGGCACCGTGCACCCGTATTACACAGTGGCCCTGGCGCCCGGCATCGCCGCCCTGGTAGCGATCGGCGCCCGAGTGCTGTGGGGCCGCCGGGACCAGGTCCTCGCCCGAGCCGGCCTGGCCACGATGGTCGTGGCCACCGCCGTCTGGGACTTCGTCCTGCTGGGCCGGCTGTCCTGGGCCCCCGGCCTGCGCTGGTTCATCCTGATCGCCGGCCTCGTGGCCGGCGCGGCGTTCCTGCTCCCCGCCAAGCTGCTCCGCCGCGCCGGCGTAGTGCTGGTGACGGCAGTTGCCGTGGCCGCCACCGGCGCGGCGACCGCCGCCTGGGGAGTCGGCACCGCTTCGGTCGCACACAGCGGCTCGATCCCCACCTCCGGCCCGGCCGGCTCGTCGGGTGGCGGCGGCTTCGGCCGCGGCGGCTTCCCCCGCGGCGGTTTTCCTGGTGGCGACGTCCCGGGCGGCGGCTTCCCCGGCGGTGGCTTCCCCGGCGGTGGAGCCGTCCCGGGCGGCGGCTTCCCCGGCGGCGACGCCGGTGGCCCTGACCTTGGCGCGCCTGACCTCGGCGCGCCGGACGATGGTGCGCCGGACGATGGGCGGAGTAGCGGTAGCCGCGGCAGGCGCACTGGCGGCTTCGGCGGCGGCCAGGTCAGCTCCGAAGTGGTGGCGCTGCTCAAGGCGACGAACAACAGGTGGGCGGCGGCCACGAACGGCTCCATGCAAGCAGCCCCGCTCCAACTGGGAAGCGGCAAGCCGGTCATGGCGATCGGCGGCTTCACCGGCAGCGACCCGTCACCGACGCTCGCCCAGTTCCAGGCCTACGTGAAGGCGGGCGAGGTCCGCTACTACATCGGCGGTGGCTTCGGCGGTCGCGGTCGTGGCAGCGGCGACGGGCAGTCGATCAGTCAGTGGGTGGCGGACAACTACACCTCGACCACGGTCGGCGGCAGCACCGTCTACGACCTGACCCGGCCGAAAACCGCCTGAGCGACGACGGCCAGGGCGTGTTCGGTGTGGTTGAGGCGCCGGCCGCCGTCCTCGGTGCCGGTGACGATGTCCTCGAGGCGTACGCCGAAGCGGCCGGGCAGGTAGATGCCCGGTTCGATGGAGAAGCACATGCCGGGTACGAGTGGCTGCTTCTCCCCCGCGACCAGGTACGGCGGTTCGTGGGTGGTGACGCCGATGCCGTGGCCGGTGCGGTGGATGAAGTATTCGCCGTAGCCGGCGTCGCGGATCACCTGGCGGGCCACCCAGTCGATCTCCTCGCTGGGCACGCCCGGCTTGACCGCCTCGAAGGCGGCCTGCTGGGGCCGTCGGGACCGGAACCGACGACCGTGAAGTCGACCTGCTCGTGGCCGAACCGGCGCAGGAGGGCGGCCAGGTCGGCGGCGACCTCGGTCTCGCGGCGACCGGCGAAGCGTACGCCCAGGATCTCGCCGTATGCGGAGTCGGCGGCCGCCCCGGCCGCCGCCAGCCGGTCGAGTTCGCGCTGGTCCTTGCTGGCCCGCAGCATCGGCTGGCACACCGACGACGCGTGGTAGCCGGTGCCGGGCAGCGCCTACTGGAGGCCGATCAGGTGCATCGCCCAGGTGGAGTCGGAGATGCCGTACCGGCCGCCGGGACGCATCAGGGGCGCGACCGCGTGGTAGGGGTCCCTCGAAGCGGACAACGGGCGCTGACGTACAGAAATCCGGGCCGATCGTGCCCGGCACATCCCCCGTAGAGGATGAGGCACAGCCGGCCCGGATACCCCGCTTCTAGATGAACGAACGCAGGATCACCACGGCGAAGAAGACGATGATGAAGGCCAGGTCGATCCCGACGCCGCCGACGCGCAGCGGGGGGATCAGGCGGCGCACCGGGGCGAGCACCGGCTCGGTCACCGCCGTCACGCCGCGGGTGAGTTGGTAGCGGACCGAACCGACCGTCATCGGGCCGGCCAGCGCGACGGACCAGTCCAGGATCGCGCGCACCACCAGGAGCAGCTGGAACAGCAGAAGCAGGAAGCTGACCAGGGCGAGCATGTGTCCTCCAGTTACCGAGCGGGGTAGCTGCCACTACTGTGCGTCGGTTTTCTGTGAGGTCACTGAGCAGTCCCTGTGTCCTACAACCACCTTCCTAGTGACATGTCCACTTCACTGCCTGGATGACCCCGTTCGCGTTGTCCGACTGGCCCACGATGGTGCGGCCGTCGTCACTGATCGCGTTCGGGATGTTGGTCAGGTCACCCGGCTTGTGGTCGGCGATCATCGGCAGCCGGATCGGCGCACCGCCGGCGGACAGGATCGCGTAGCCCGACTTGTCGATGCCGACCATCCAGCCCTGCGCGTTGATGGCGTCCGGCCGCATGTCGAAACCGTCGAGCACGGTGGCCTCACCGGTACGCACGTTCCACTTGACCGCCCACATCTGGCCCTTGCCGGGGCCCTTCGCCCCGTCGATCTCGTCGGCCACCCCGATCGCGATCCCGTTGCGGATCGAGAACGCCCGCGCGGCCACCGCGGTCTTGCCCTGATAGGTCGGCAACGGGAGCTTGCGGTGCGTGCCGTCGGGAAACCAGACGTACGGCGTCTTGAGGTCGAGGTGGCCCACCGTGGTGCCGTCCTCGTCGATGTCGCTGGCCGTGGCGTCCCGCACCCCGGCCGGCACCGGCAGTTTGATCGGTTTCGCCGTCGCCGACGGCCAGAGCAGCGCGTTCGAGGCGGCCCGCGGTCCGCCCACGCTGTCGCTGCCGACGATCGCGCCGGCGTTGTTGATCGCCTGGGCGCTGCCGTTGGCCGGCCCGGCGAGCTTCCGGGCCTTGCCGGCGACGTAGACGAACGGCACCTCGCCCTTGGCGTTGAAGCTCCAGCCGACGGCGGTGCCGGCCGAGTTGACGTCGCTCAGGTTCTCCTCGAGATCGCCGGGCAGGTCCACCTTGGTGATCTTGTCGCCGTGCCAGAGGGCGGCCACATAGCCGCCGCCCTTCGGGTAGGTGCGGCCGACGACGTACTGCCCGGACGGGTCGGCGGCCCCGGCGATCGCCATCGGCACCCCGGCCGGCATCGGCAGCTTGGCGACTGTGCAGCTGGTCGGGGCGGGGGCGGCGGGGGCCGTCCAGCCGGGCGTGCCCGGGATCGTGAACGTGGGCCGGAAACTGGGCGAGACCGAGGGCTTCGCCGCGAGCTTCGCCGGGGTCTTCGGACTCGACACCCCGGACACCGCCACCCCGGTCAGGGCGGCGGTGGTCAGGACCGCGACCCCGGCGTACCCCAAGCCCCGGCGCCGGTTGCGGCGGCGCCCGGACTCGACCGCACCGCCGACATCAACGGTGGAGGGAATGGGTGGCTCGTCGTCGAGGGAGCGCAGTAGCTCGATTTCGGATGACATGGACGCTCCTCAGTTCTTCAAGGCGGGTTCCCGCTCAGCGAGCAGGCGCCGCAAGGTGGCCAGACCACGCGCCGTCTGGCTCTTGACCGTGCCGGTGGAGCAGCCGAGCGCGCCGGCCACCTCCTCGACCGGCAGGTCGTAGAAGAACCGCAGCACCAGCACGGCCCGCTGCCGCTTGGGCACCTGGCCCAGTGCGGCGCGGACAACCTGACGATCCTCGGCACCACCCTCGGTGTACGGGGGTGGCTCGGGCATCTCCCGGAACAGCCGGACCTTCGCCCAAGCCCGCCTTTTCTCGTCCACGAACGTGCGCACCAGCATGGTTCGCACGTACGCGTCGAGGTTGTCGGCGGCCTGCGCACGCCGCCATTTCACGTACAGCGTGGTGATGGTCTGCTGAACCAGGTCGTCGGCGCGATGGGGGTCACCGGCCAGGACGTACGCCAGTCGCCGCAGCGCGGGTATTCGCACGGTGACATAATCGACGTAGTCCTCGTGTGCCCCGTCCCGCATTCCGTTGCCTTCCGTAGGTTCGTCACCTCTTGGACGGGGACGGCTCAGCTTCCGGTTGTCACCGGCGCAGAAGTTCTTCGACGATCTCGCCGACCGGCGCCGGGCGGGCGGCCGTGAAGCCGATGCCGGCCAGCAGGGCGGCGCGGGCCTCGTCGGCCGAGGTCACCGTGATGAGTACGGCACGGCCCGCGGCCCGCGGCGCGGAGACGACAGCCCGATCCGGTACGCCGAACGTGAAGCTCACCAGCGGCACCTGAGAGCGGCGAGCGAGCTCGACCTTGGCCGCGAAGTGATCTAGTCGGTCAGCCGCAGCGTGATCACCGCTCGGCGGCGATGGTGGTGTCGTCGCCGTGGCCGGTGTGCACGACGGTGTCGCCGGGCAGGGCGAACAGCTTGGACCGGATCGAGGCGACGATCAGATCGGCGTCGGAGTACGACCGGCCGGTCGCGCCGGGGCCGCCCTGGAACAGGGTGTCGCCGGTGAACACGCAGGCCAGCTCGGGGGCGTAGAGGCAGACGGCGCCGGGGGCGTGGCCCGGGGTGTGCAGAACGGTCAGGGTGCCGCCGGCCACCTCGACCTTGTCGCCGTCGAACAGGTCGGTGTCCCAGGCCACCGACGGGTGGGTCAGCTCCCAGAGCGGACGGTCGGCCGGGTGCAGCAGGATCGGCGCGCCGGTGCGCGCCCGCAGGGCGGGGGCGACGCGTACGTGGTCGTCATGGGCGTGCGTGCAGACGATCGCCCGGACGGCGCGGTCGCCGACCACCGCCATGATCGCGTCGACGTCGTGCGGGGCGTCGATCACCACGCACTCGGTGTCGTCGCCCACCACCCAGATGTTGTTGTCGACGTCGAACGTCTGGCCGTCGAGGCTGAACGTGCCGGAGACCACCGCATGGTCGACGCGCATGTGCCGCTTCCCTTCATCCGGATCCGCAGCCGAGCTTACTGACCCGGTGGGGGCGCCACCCCTAAGATGGGCCCGCAACGACAAGGCTCGATACACGGGGGAGTTACGAAAGATGCCAGAACCGCGACCGCAGATAGTGGAGATCGGCGCGAGCGTGCTCGCGATCGTCGGCGTGCTGAGCGCCGGCCGGGTGCTCTACGGCGTGGTGGTCAACCTCGGCCAGGAGAACTGGACCGCCGGCGCCCGTACCGTCTTCCTGGTCCTCAACTCGGTGGTGCTGATCTTCTCGATCTTCATCCTGGTGCTCGCCGACCAGGTCCGCCGGGGCCGGATGTGGGCGTGGATCACCAGCTTCCCGATCCTGATCAGCACAATGCTCGTCGGCAGCCTGATGACCCTCGTCACCGCGCTGAGCGGGCAGATCCCGTTCGCCGGGGTGGCGATCCTCGCGGCCGCCGTGACGGCCCTGCTCACCCTGAGCGTGCCGCGCGCGACCCGCGACTGGTTCACTCGGAAACCGGCCCCCGCGGTGCCGCACTGGGCCCAGGGCTACCCGGCCGCGCAGGGCTACCCGCCGGCGTGACCACGCGGCCGGCCGGGACCGCGGACGTGGCGCTCATCCAGGCCCTCGTCCGCGGTGCCTTCCTGCACTACGTGCCGCGCATCGGGCAGGAACCGGCGCCGATGGGAGCGGACTACGCCGTACCGGTCGCGGAAGGTCGTTGTCGGGTCGTCGAGGACCACGGACGGATCGTCGGTGTGCTGCAGTGCGCCACCCACCCCGGCTTTCTCGAGGTGGAAACCCTGGCGGTGGCCACCGAGGCGCAGGGGCGCGGCGTCGGATCAAAGCTCCTCGAGTACGCCGAGGACCGCGCCCGCGAACTGGGCCGCCCCGAAGTGCGGCTCTGCACCAACGAGGCGATGACCGAGAACCTCACCTACTACGCGCGCCGGGGATTCACCGAGACGGGACGCGGCACCCAGCACGGATATCGCCGGGTCTTCTTCGCCAAGCCGGTCCCGGCCGGCCGAATCGGCTAGCGTGCTCGGGATGGATCTCCAAGCAGCACATGACCTGGCAGTCACCCTGGCAGTTCAAGCGGGCCGGCTGCAGCTGGAGCGACGCGACACACTGCGAGTGGGCGCGCCCAAAGCACACGCGAACGACGTCGTCTCCGACGTGGACATCGCCAGCGAACGCCTGATCGTCGACGCGATCACCGCGGCCTGGCCGGACGACGCGATCCAGGCCGAGGAGGGCCACGGCCACCCCGGCACCAGCGGCCGAAAATGGGTGATCGACCCGCTCGACGGCACCCGCAACTACATCAGCCGCACCGGCCCGTGGTCCGTCTGCATCGCCCTCTACGACGGCGACCGCCCGCTGGTCGCGGTGGTCCACGAACCGGTCGCCGACGAGACCTTCAGCGCGATCACCGGCACCGGCGCCACCCTGAACGGCGAGCCGACGCTCGCCACCAGCGAGCGCCCCCTGGCCGAGGCCCTGATCGGGGTGAGCTTCCAGCCCAACCCCCGGACCAAGGCCCGAGCCGGCCGCGTCCTCAACGACCTGCTCCCCCACAGCGGCGACATCCGCCGCCTCCCCGCCGCCCTCAACCTGGCTTACCAGGCCGCCGGCCGCCTGGACGGCGGCGTCTGCCTGGACACCAACCTCTGGGACATCGCCGCCGGCGCCCTGATCGCCCGCGAAGCCGGCGTCACCCTGGGCGGCCCCACCCACGACTTCACCACCGAACTGACCATCGGCGCCGCTCCGGCCCTCTGGCCCGCCCTGTCCGAGCGAGTCCGCGCCAGCGCCTGACCCAGCTTCCCGGCACCGCCCACCCCTCCGAGTGGCCCTTTTTCGTGTGCGGAAGGGCTGTCCGAAGCACGCCAAGGCCCCTTTTCACGGAGGATGCGCCCGCCGCGGCCTACAGCGGACTCGCGCGGCCATCAGCGCGGAACGTTCTTCTCACGGTCGTCCTCGGCGTCGGCTTTGCCGCCGCGGGGGTCGCTCTCGCCGGACAGGATGATTGACGCGTGGCACGACCGGAGATCTATGTCAGCACCGATGTCGAGACCGATGGGCCGATTCCCGGGCCGCATTCGATGCTCAGCTTCGCGTCGGCGGCGTACACGGCGGGGAAGGAACTGGTTGGCACTTTCAGCGCCAACCTGGTGACGCTGCCGGGGGCGGCCGGACATCCCGACACGATGGCCTGGTGGGCCACGCAACCGGACGCGTGGCGGGCCTGCCGGGAGAATCCCGAGGAGCCGGCCGAGGCGATGGTCCGCTATGCGAAGTGGCTCGGCGGACTGCCGGGCAAGCCGGTGTTCGTGGGCTATCCGGCGGCGTTCGACTTCATGTTCGTCTACTGGTATCTCATCCGGTTCACCGGGGCCAGCCCGTTCTCGCATTCGGCGCTCGACCTCAAGACGTACGCGATGGCTCTGCTCGGCACCGAGTTCCGGGCCACCACCAAGCGGAGCATGCCGCGGGCGTGGTTCGACGATCTGCCGCACCGCCATGTGGCCCTGGACGACGCGGTTGAGCAGGGCGCCCTGTTCTGCGCCATGCTCGCCGCTCGGTCCGGGTTCATCGCGACCTCATGAGGCGGCGCGACGGGCGGCCCAGACGGACAGCGCGGCGCAGACGGCGGTCAGGGACAGCGTCGCGGCGGTGATCGCGTTCTCGAACGAGTGGGTGGCGGCGGCGCTGGTGCCGACGTCGGTGAGCGAGCCGACCAGGACGGCGGCGACGATCGTGCCGGTCACCGCCAGGCCGACGCTGCTGGCGACCTCCTGGCCGGTGTCGTTGAGGGCGGCGCCGGTCGAGGTCTGGTCCTCGGGCAGGCCACGCATGACGGTGACGGTCGCGATGATCATGACTACCCGCATGCCGGCGGCGGCCACAGCCAGCGCGAGGGCGATCCACGCGTAGCTGTCGCGGCCGAGGAGGGCGTAGATGAGCAGGCCGGCGACGACCGCGGCGGCGCCGAGCGGACCGGCCACGCCGGCGCCGAGCCGGTCGACGATCTTCTCCACGAACGGGCCGATCGCGAGCATCACGACGATCTGCGGGAGGTTGCCGAGGGCGGCCTCGGCCGGCGACCAGCCCCAGACGAGCTGCAGCTGGAGCGTGACGCTGTAGGCGAGGGCGGCCATGCCGAGGCCGAGCGCGGCCTGGTAGGCGAGGCCGGCCGAGACGGTGGGGCGCTTGATCAGAGCGATGTCGATGAGCGGGTGGGCGGTGGTGCGTTCCCGGACGACGAACCCGATGGCGCTGAGCACGGCCCCGATCAACGCCGGCGCGGCGGTGAGCCAGCCGTTCTCGACGACCAGGGTGGCGGACCAGAGGGCGAGGATGATCGTGGCCGTGCCGAGCAGGGCGCCGAGCAGGTCGAGCGGGGTGCGGTTGCGGTTCGTCGCGTCGTCGGCGGGGATGCCGAAGCCGATGCACCCGATCGCGAGCACGGCGATCGGCACGTTGATGACCAGCAGAGTCTGCCAGGACGAGACCTGCAGGAGCAGGCCACCGAGGGTCGGGCCGGCGGCCAGGCCGATCAGGCCGACCGAGGAGATCACCCCGGTGGCGCGCATCAGCAGGTTCTCCGCGTCGAACAGGCGGAAGCACAGGGCCATGGTGCCGGGGGCGGTCATGGCGGCGGTGACGCCGATCGCGGCCCGCACGGCGATCAGCTCGCCGGGGGTGCGCACGACAAGCACGGCCAGGTTGGCCAGCGCGAACAGGACCAGGCCGACGAGCATCATGCGGCGGGTGCCGAACCGGTCGGCGATGGCCCCGAAGGCGATCATCAGGCCGCCGAAGAGCAGCGAGTAACCGCTGGTGATCCACTGCAGGTCGGCCGCGGTGGCGTGGAGGTCGCGGGCGATGGTCGGCAGCGCGACGTTGAGGACCGAGTTGTCGAGCATCTCCACCAGGAAGACCACCGACAACCCGAGAATGGCCGGCCAGACGGCACGCAGCGAGGTAGCTCGCGCCGGCATCACATCAACACTCATGAAAACCTCCTCAAATCCCTGGAACGGCGTTCCAGAACCCAGTGTGGAACGCCGTTCCAGGCATGTCAAGATGGTGCATGGCGCGGAACACGGACGGACTGTCCCGAGAACGGATCGTCGAGACGGCGGTCGAGCTGCTCGACTCGGCCGGCGAGAGCGGTTTGACCTTCCGTGCGCTCAGTGCGCGGTTGAAGACCGGGGCCGGAGCGATCTACTGGCACGTGGCGAACAAGGACGAACTGCTCGCGGCGGCCACCGACGGCGCCCTCGCCGGGGTGACCGCCGCCGGCCGCACACCCGAGGAGGCGATCCGGGCGGTCGCGATCGACGTGTTCGACGCGATCGACGCGCACCCGTGGATCGGCGGACAGCTCGCCCGTCTCACCTCACAACGCACGACGCTGCGCATCCTCGAGCGGCTCGGGCAACAGGTGCAGGCGTTGGGGGTGCCGGCGGAGGCCCTGTTCTACGCCGCTTCCGCGCTGCTCAACTACATCCTCGGGGTGGCCGGGCAGAACGCCGCGAACGCCCGCGCGCAGACCTGGGGCACCACTCGGTCGGAGGTGATCGGCGCCGAGTCGGAACTGTGGGCGAGCCTCGACCCGGCCGAGTTCCCGTTCGCGCGAGCCATCGCCGGCCAGCTGCGCGACCACGACGACCGCGAGCAGTTCCTGGCCGGCATCGACCTGATCATCGCCGGCATCAAGCAGACCAGCGAAGCCGGCACCACGCAGACCAGCGAAAGCGGCATCAAGTAGACCGGCGAAGGCGGCGTCAGGCGAACCAGTGCAGGCCCTGGCCGTGCGGGTGCGCCCACGCCAGCGGGCGCCCGTCCAGCGCGAGAACGTTGAAGAGCGTCTCGTCGGGCGGGTCCGGGAGACCATCGAACGCGACGGTGGCCGGGCCTTCGACGGAGATCCAGTGGCCCGGCAGATCGCGTACGCAATCGGAAAAAGCACTCAGCCGGTCGGAAGGCACCTGATAGAGCACCGAGGTGTGGAAAACGACGAGTGTGGCGTCCGCGGGCGCCTGCGCGGCCAGCGCCGGCAGGTCCTCGGCCAGGTCGCCTCGGTGCAGCGCGGGCGGCGCCGAGGCGGCGATCCGGGCCGCCGCCCGCAGGCGGTCGCGCCGGTGGTGATGTTCGGGCCAGATGAGCGATTCCAGCCAGCGCGCGTCGTCCGGGTCGGTGATGTCGAGCGGGTTGAGATCGAGTCCGGCCCGCCACCCGACCCGCGGCAGCGTCGTCGGCGGCGGCGCGCCGGTCAGCTCGCAGTCCAGCACCACGGTGCTCTCCCCGAGATCAAAACTTCCATATCGGTACGCGTACCGGTCGGGGTAGAGGTTGAGGCCGGCCGACGCGCCGATCTCCAGCAGCGCCAGTGGCTGGGGCAGCGCGGCGAGCACCGGCAACAACAGCGCACACCGGCCCACCTCGTTGGTCTGGGTCGCCCGGGTGCGCATCTCGGGCTCGATCCGCGGCCAGTTCGAACGCACGAAGTCGAGGAACGGCGGCGCCGACGTGACCGGGCCGCCGAGGTAGGTGACCACCGCGTACAGCAGATTGGGTTGGCGTTTGGCCGGCGGCAGCGAGTCGAGCAGGGTGAGCACACCCGGGTCGCGGGCGACGGCGACGGACAGTTCGGCATAGGCCGGGGAGCTGCGGTGTGCCTCCCGGGCGGCGAACTCCGCGTAGCTCCGGGCGGTCGACATCGCTGCCTCCGTGAGATCGGACATCCGGCTCCTGAAGTGCACGAACTACCACAGTTTGCACTCTTAACTATTCAGCGACACGTTAAAGGACTTGTTACCGGCACCTCGGCCCGGCGATGGTTTTCCGGTCGAGCCGGCCACCGGGCGAGCTGACTGCCACGGCGGTTGTTAGGTACGGGGGACCGTCAGGGCCGGGGCACGCGCGGCGGCGGCTCGGCCTTGCCGAGGGCGGCGAGTAAAATCCTGCTGTGTTGCGCATTTTCTTCACGTCGGAGGACATCGGCCGCGTCCGGATCGCCGCTGCGCCCGATCCGATGTGGGAGACGGTGTTCAGCGTCTTCCGCCTCCAGCGGCCCGGCCCGGCGCCGATCTATGGTCGGTGGCGTGAGCACGCGGTGCGCGCCAGCCGGCGGGCCGACCTCGATCTGCTGGTCCCGCTGATCCGGGGGCGCTACTACCCCGATTTCCTCACCCCCGCCGAGGGCCGGAGCGGCCTGTCCGACGGCCTCGAGGCGCTGCTGCGCACCCCGAAGGCCCGGCTCAAGCAGGACATGATCGAGCTCAGCCGGCTCGGCGAGCCGACCCCGTCGTGGATGCGCGAGCTCGCCGAGGGTGACGTGCCGATGCTCGAGCGGCTGGCCGGCGCGATGCACTCGCACTACCGCGCCGTGGTCGAGCCGTTCTGGGCCGAGGCGCAGGCGCACGTCGAAGCCGACCGGTCGCGGCGGGCGCGGGCGCTGCTCGACGACGGTTACGAGGGCCTGCTCGCCGGCTTCAAGCCGATGATGCGGTGGAACTCGCCGGTGCTCGAGGTGGAGACCCCGTTCGACCAGACCCTGTCGCTCGACGGGCGCGGGCTGTGGCTCGTCCCGTCGTACTTCTCGTGGGGCCAGCCCGACGTGCTCCGGGACCCCTCGCTGCCGCCGGTGCTCGTCTATCCGGTGCCGCGCGACCCCGAGCTCGTCGCCGACCGGAAGATGACGGCGAGCGCCGTGGCCGCGCTCATCGGGCCGACCCGCTCGTCGGTGCTCGAGTCGATCGGTGACGGCAGCACCACCTCCGAGCTGGCCCGCCGGGTCGGGGTCAGCGCCGCCTCGGTCAGCCAGCACACGGCGGTGCTGCGTGCGGCCCGGCTGATTCACACCAGCCGGGTCGGCAAGGCGGTGCTGCACACCATCACCCCGCTCGGCGCGGCGCTGCTGGGCGACCACAAGGGCCGGCTCAGAGACGGCTAGCCGCGCCGGCCGTGCGGGCCCGGGTGAGTCGCGCGGCGACCTCCGCCAGGGCTTCGCTCTCCGGACCGACGGCGAGGTGGAAGTGGCCGACCTTGGCCGGTTTCAGGTCGCCGCCCCAAGCCACCGTGCCGGCCAGGTCCTCGAGGATGTCGCGGACGATCGCCTCCTGGTGCGGCCACAGCTGCTCACTGCCACCGAGCGGATAGGCGTGCGGGTGCAGGGCGATGGCCGTACCGGAAAGATAGGCCGTCTCGAAGTTGGCGCCGACGATCGTCTCGTGGGTGAAGGCGGCGACGCCGCCACCCTCGCCGGTGTCGAGCGGGGCGATCTCGTAGTGCCAACGGCGGGCCACATGCAGGAGTACGGCGGCGACCGCGCCCGTGCGCACCGTGACCGTGGCGGTCGAGCCCTCGATCCGATGCTCGGCGACCGTGGCCGGGTCGATCCGCCAGCCGTTGAACGTGGTGCGCCCGGCGGCGTCCGCGGTGGTCACCGGACCCAGGACGGCGGCACCGGTCGCGGCGGCCGCGGCGGCACCGAAGAGAGTACGTCGGGTAACCAAGATCAGATCCCTTCGTCGAGACTGGACACACCGGGATCGCCGTCGGCGCGCCACACATCGTGGTCGAGACCCCAGCCCGGCTGGAGCTCGTACTCGCGGATCTGGTCGAACGCCCAGTTCTCCGGCATGCGCACGCCCAGGTTCCCGGAGTATTGCCAGGACATCGCCGCGACCAGGGACCACTTCGCACCGACCTCGCGGGAGATGCGGGTGCAGACGTTACGGGCGCCGTAGACGCCGAACGTGTAGCGGTTGCCGGCCGCGGCCAGCGCCGCCTGCACCCCCTGGAAGTACGGCTTGACGTTGCTGTCCACATCGGCGTCGAGGGCGTCGTAGTCGACCGCGAAGTAGATGCACGTGCCGGCCGGGAGTTTGTGCTCGACCGCCTTGTTGTGGGCGACGGCGCCCTGGTCGTACCCCTTGTCGTAGGTGAAGTTGGCGAGGACGGTGCCGTTGTACTGGAAGATCGGGAACAGCCGGAGCCCGGCGTTCAGGATCGTCTGCGGCTCGCCCGGCTTGAGCGCCTTGCCCAGGTAATAGGGGTCGGTCGGCGGCAGGTGCTCGTCGAGATAACGCCCGACGATGCGGTAACCGGCCGCGTAGAGGGCCTGGCCGCGCTCCGCGGTGATCTCGGCGATGCCGTCGCAGGCCGCGCCCGGCCGGGTCGAGTCGCCCGTCGAGATGAGCAGTTCGGCCCAGGTGGCGAAGTCGTTGGTGGCGGTCTGCGGGATCTGGGTGAACTGCTGGAAGGCCCGCAGCCAGGCCAGGTGGCTCGGGGTCGGGTCGCCGGTCTCGATGTCGATCGGCTGGTAGGCGACACCGGGCGGCACCGGGGAGTTGAGGTAGCAGGCCGACCGGAACAGGTAGCGCAGATCGGACGGCAGCGGCGAGACCGAGCCCTTGGTCTTCAGGCCGGCCTGGGTGCCCGGTCCGAAGTAGCCGTTGATCGAGTTGATGTCGACGCCGATCTCGTACTGCACCGCCATGATCAGGGCGTTCTGCAGGTCACGGGACGGGACGCCGTCGCACGGGGCCAGGCTCATCGCCGGGATGCCCAGCCCCACCGTGTAGCGCGAGTTGAGTCGCTGCTGCAGCTTCTGGACGGTCAGATCGCCGCTGCCGCCCAGGCGGAACTGGTCCATCCGCATCAGTGCCTTGCAGATGTGCGGCCAGCCCTGGTTGCCGTAGGCGATGCCGGCGTCGGTGAACAGCTGCGCCAGCGACGACTGCGACTGGGTGCTCCACACGCCGAGGTCGGTCGACGCCCAGTAACCCTTGCACCACAGGCCGGCGTTGTAGACGCGGATCAGGTTGGTGTTGGTCTCGGCCAGCGGCAGCAGGTTGCGCTTCTTGACCGCGGTGAACGTGCCGGGCCCGAAATTCTGCACGGTCGGCCGGATGCCCAGCTCGTACTGCAGGGCCTGGGTCAGCGACAGCACGGTCGCCCAACCCGTCAGCCCGTCCTCCGGGCAGCGAATATAGCCGGGTGCGGCCTGGTAGGTGGCGTTAACCCACTGCTGTACGGCCAGAACATTGATGTCGGTCATCGCTCCCCCATGAGATCGATGTATAGCACCATTCGGTCGCCCGTGGGTCTTACCCTGAACCCCGTCATGATGATCATCCGTCGCCGCGTCATTGTCGCGGCTGCCGCCGCGCTGCTTGCCGTCAGCTCCCCCTGGGCATGGACCTCGCTGTCCGCCCAAGGCCATGTGTACGCGGAAAGTGACGCCCCCGTCGCCGACGTGGCGATCGTGCTCGGCACCGAGGTCGTCGACGGTGCACCGTCCCCGCGGCTGGCCGGCCGGCTCGAGACCGCGGCCCTGCTCGTGTCCACCGGCCGGGCCCGCACGCTGCTGGTCTCCGGTGACGGCAACGGCGCCTCCGGCAACGAACCGGCGGCCATGACCGACTATCTGGTCTCCCTCGGGGTCCCGGCCGAGAAGATCGTGCCGGACCCGTACGGCCTGGACACGTACGACACGTGCATCCGCGCCCGGGATGTGTACGGCGTGCGACGGGCGCTCGTGGTCACCCAGTCGTACCACGTGCGGCGGGCCGTCACGCTGTGCCGCCACCTGGGCATCGACGCCGACGGCGTGGTCGCCCCGTGCCATTGCGGCTGGGTCCTCGCCACCAACAAGTGGATCCGCGACTACCTCGCCAGCGGCAAGGCGGTGTGGGACGTGGTGCGCGACCGGCCCCCGGCAAATCGATCGAAGTAATCACAACAGTTGATGTTGATCAATGGCTTTGCCAGTCTGGCCGGGTGAAGACACACATCAGACGCACCCTCGCCGTCGCCGGCAGTGTGGTGCTGGCCGTCGGCATCACCCCCGCCGTGCCGGCCTTGGCGGCCCCGCACCGGGCAGCCCCCCAGCGGGCGGCCGCCCCGTCGGCGCCGGCCGACTACGACGCGCGGCGCGACCCGGCCGTCACCGGCGCCCTCGCCGCCAAGGCCGCCCGCCTGGTGGCCGAGCCGTCGCCCGCGCTCAGCGACCTCCGCACCGAACTCGGCGACCAGGGCATCGTCGACCTGGACCCGCTCACCAGCACGCCCCGGCAGGTGGCCAAGCTCGACGGCTTCCTGACCGGCCCGTCGCGCAAGCCGGCCGTGCGGGTCGCCCAGGACTACCTCAAGGCCCACGCCGACCTGTTCGGGGTCGACCCGGCCACCCTCGAACCGCGCCGCGACTACGTCGACGTCGAGGGCACCCATCACCTCAGCTTCCTGCAGCGGGTCGGGGACGTGCCGGTGTTCGGCAACGGCATCCGGGCCGACGTCGCCCGCAACGGCGCGCTGATCCAGATGACCGGCTCACCCGTCCGGCAGATGCCGGCCGCCCTCGCCGGCGCCCGGCTCACCGGGAGCCAGGCGCTCGACACGGCCCGCCGCGACGCCCGCGAAACCCGTACCACCCCCAGCGACAAGGCCCACCTGGTCGCCTTCCCGACCACGGCCGGGCTGCGGCTCGGCTACCAGACCCTGACCATGCAGACCGGCTACCTGCACGTCGTCGACGCACAGACCGGCCGCATCCTCTACCGGCAGAGTCTGACCGACCACGAGGCCGGCCCCGACGCGCTGGTCTGGGACAACTACCCGGGCGCGCCGGCCGGCGGCAAGCAGCGGCCGGTCTCGTTGCGCAAGTGGCTGTCGCCGACCGCGACCACCCTCACCGGCAACTCCTCGCACGTGTTCTCCGACGTCGACGACGACAACGTCGCCGGCGCCGGGGAAGAGGTCGGACCGAGCTCGCCCGGCCACTTCCGCTACCCGATGAAGGACTTCACCGCGCAGGCCGGCGGCCTCTGCTCGGCCCAGTACCGCTGCACGTGGGACCCGTTCGTGGCCTACTCGTGGCAGGACAACCGGGCCATGGCCGCCACCCAGCTGCTCTACTTCACCTCGGTGTTCCACGACCACCTGCAGGCGGCGCCGATCGGGTTCACCCGGGCGGCCGGCAACTTCGAGACCCGCGACGGCGACCAGGTCGAGGTCAACGATCTCGACGGGGCCGACACCGACAACGGCTTCCCGGACGGCAACCACGTCGACAACGCCAACATGGCCACCCCGCCCGACGGCACCCCGCCGACCATGCAGATGTACCTGCAGCCGGCCGCCAACGACCCGACCGACCCGTGGGTGGCGTCCGACACCGGCAACGAGGCGTCGTCGGTCTACCACGAATACACCCACGGCCTGTCCAACCGGCTCGTCGTGGACGCGGCCGGGGTGTCCACCCTCAACGGCCCGCAGTCCGGGGCGATGGGCGAGGCCTGGAGCGACTGGTACGCCTACGACTACCTGCAGAGCAAGGGGCTGGAGAAGGACACCGCCAAGCCCGGCGAGCTGGTCGTCTTCGAGTACTCCACGGGCGGGGCCAACACGATCCGTACCGAGCCGCTCGACTGCCCGGTCGGTGCACCCGCGACGGTCTGCGCCGGCACCGCGACGGCGGGACCCGGCGGTTACACGTACGGTGACTTAGGGAAGATCTCGCGCCGCGGCGCCGAAGTGCACGCCGACGGCGAGATCTGGGCCCAGACCCTGTGGGACCTGCGCACCGCGCTCGGCAGCCGGCTCAGCGAGTCGCTGGTCACCCGGGCCATGGAGCTCAGCCCGGCCGATCCGTCCTACCTGGACATGCGCAACTCGATCCTGATGGCCGACCTGGTGGTCGCGTCCGGCCGGCACCAGAAGGCGATCTGGAAGGTCTTCGCCAACCGCGGCATGGGCTTCTTCGCGGCCAGTGTCGACGGCTCCGACACCGCGCCGGCCGAGGACTTCTCGCTCCCGCCGGCGCCGCGCTCGCCGAAGAGCTCGGTCTCCGGCACCGTCACCAACGACGGCACCGGCCAGCCGGCGGCCGGTGTGGCGGTCACTTTCGGCGGCCACAGCTCGGGCTTCGCCGGCTCCTACGCGGCGGTCACCGACGCCAACGGCCACTACCAGATCAAGAACGTCTACGTCGGCACCTACCCGAAGGTCGCGGCCAGCGGCAACGGCTTCGAACGCCAGGTCAAGACGGTCACCGTCGGCAAGGCACCGGCCACCGTCGACTGGACCGTCCGGCGCGACTGGGCGGCCTCTCGGGGCGGTGCCCAGCTGACCGACTTCAACGGCGACGACTACAGCGACTACGGTTGCGGCCCCGCCCAGACGATCGACATGTCCCAGGGCACCGGGTGGAGTTCGGACGCGGTGCTGACCGGCGGAACCGCGATCGACCCCCGGTTCGTCACCATCCAGCTGCCGACCGCGGTCGACGTGACGTCGATCGCGGTGAACCCGACGGGCAACTGCGGCGACGACCCGAGCTCGTCGGCCGGCGACTACCGGGTCGAGACGTCCACCGACGGCACCACCTGGACGACCGCGGCCACCGGCCACTTCGGCCCGGCCGACCGCGACCGGATGAACGCCGTCCCGCTGACCGCCGGCACCGCCGCCGTGCGGTTCGTGCGCTACACGATGCTCGGCACCCAGGTGGCCGACGAGGGCGGCACCTGCCCGAGCCAGCTCTCCGGCTGCGGCTTCGTCGACACCGTCGAGGTCGGCGTCTACGGCGGAACCGCCTGATCAGGGCGACGCGGATCAGCGCTTCGCGGCGCTGATCCGCGTCGTCGGGCTACAGGTTGTTGATCCGGGCCAGCAGCTCGGCCTCGGTCAGGTTCTCCAGGACCGCGTCCTGCTTGCGGCCCAGGACCGTCAGCAGCTTCTCCTTCTCCAGCTTCTTGGCCGCCGCCGCCTTCGCCGCCTGGTCCTCCGCCAGACGGATGGCGATGACGTGCTTGACGACCGCCAGCTTGGCCTCCAGGGTCGCCTTGGCCGGATTGGCCTCGGTGGCCACGAACGACTCGGTGTCGACGGTCTTGAGCTCGGCGTTGACGGCCTTGGCCACGTCGTCGAGGCTGAAGCCGGACTTGGCGGTCAGCGGAAGCTCCCACAGCTGTTCGGTGGTCAGCAGTCCCTTGGTCGACGGGTACCGGAACTTCTCCCGGGTGGCCTTCTCGAAAATGGTCACGGTCGCCTTCCTCGGTGGTCGGGGTGACGGATCAGAACTGGATGCTCAGCAGGCGGCGCCGGCCACCGGTCGTGGTCACCTTGGCCACCACCGAGTTGCGGACGGTGGAGCTGAAGCCGAGGCCGGACAGCTGGTCCGGGGACGGCTCGCATTTGCTGCGGTCCCCGAGAACCTCGAACACCTTGCGGTGCGGCTGCAGGTCGCGGCGGAGGAACTCGTTGTAGATCCCCCGGGTCGGCTGGTCGTTCACGCACCCCTTCAGCATGAAGAAGTAGTGGCGGTTGCCGATCTCGTTGTCGTCGAAGTGGTTCGGTGAGTACATGAGGGTGGAGACCGGCACGAACTGTTCGGTGGTGATGCCCCACAGGTCCTTGCTCGCGTTTCCCGGCTGAATGTCCTTACCCGGCCGGAATGCGGTGATCACCCCGCCGGCCACCGTCATCCGGCCCACCTCGACGGTCTGCTTGTGGCCGACCGCCCGCTCGTAGCGGTAATGCTCGACCTTCCCGTCGCTCTCGGTCTCGATCATGAAGCCGATCGGGGAGCTGTCCCGCTTGCGGTACTGGTTCACCTCGATCCGGTACTCGCCGTCGGCGACCTGGTGGGCCCAGGTGACGTTCTCCACCGGCTCCCGGGAGAACGGCCCGTGCGCGTTCATGTCGACGTCCAGCTTGTCGCGCTTCTCCTGGTACCAGATGTGGGTGCCGTCGGGTTCGAACACGTGCAGGTCGAGGTCGTCGTGATTGAACCAGGACAGGCTCACCCGCAGCTTGCCGGTGACGTTGCCACCGGCCCGCTTGACCTTCTCCTTGATCGAGTCGGTCACGTTTCCGCCGTACGACCAGGCGAAATCGTTGTCCCAGGTGAACAGCCGCGGGGCGGTCGGGTTCCGGCCGGTGGTGAGACTGACGAAGTTCGGCTCGTGGCTGGTGGCGACCCACAGGTCGATGGCCGCGGCGCCGGGCAGGACGTCCTTCATGAAGGTGACCACCGGAACCTGCTCCGGCTTCGCGTCCCGGCGCGAACCGGCCGATCCGGTGGTGGCCGCCCGCATCAGCAGCCCTTCGATGCCGTCCTTCATCCGCGACTGGGTGTCGTTGTCGACCCACAGCACGTTGTTGACCGACACGTCGGACAGCCGGGCGAACCGGCGCTGCAACGACTCCTCGATGCCCAGCTCGTCGATGGTCTTCATGGCGGCCTTCACCATGGCCGGGGTGATCAGCGCCGTGGGGCGCTGGTAGTTCTGCGGTGCCACCTTCGTCTCGAACGACCGGACCGCCTGCTCCAGGTCGACACCCGCGGACAGATCCTGGACGAGGGTGCCGAGCACCGTGTTACGGAACCGGGCCACCGGGTTCAGGGCGTTGGCGAACACGAAGGCTTCCCGGTCGGTTGCCTGCGTCCACCGGTTCTGCAGAGACCGGAACTCGGTCACCGCCCGGCGATGCTCCGTGCCGCGGTAGAGGGCGTTGTCGTCGATCAGGTCGACGACGGTGTCCAGCGCGGGCCGGCTCAGTTCGGCCAGGCCACGCTGGAACACCTGCACCGCGGCGTCGAAGTCGCCCCGGGCCGCACCGACGTCGCCGGTGCGGTGCCGCTTCTCCACCCGGCCGTGCAGGTGGTGCCACACCTCGACCTGCCCGTCGCGCAGCGTCCGGGTCGTCTTCGCTCCGTACTGCGCCTCGGTGGACCGGAAGATGCCGGACAGCGGCAGCGTGCCGACGAACTCGTCCATCGCGGTGGCGACGACGGAGAAGACCGGGTCCGATGTGGACACGCCGGACCAGAGGGTACGGACCTGCCCGTCGTGGATCTCGACGACGTTGCCGAAGTGCTTGACGAAAACGCGGCAGGTCGAGCAGTCGTACTCGGACCGCTCACGGAAGCGCAGATTGGAGCCGGCCGGAAAGGAATCGAGAAAGGTGAGCCAGAGCGAGTCCCGGTCGAGGCCGTCGCCGACGACGAACAACTCGCCCTTGGACATCGCGGACAGACGTGTGGTCACGTCCGTCACGAACTGCTGGAAACCGCTCACCCTGTCATCCCCCTTGATCAGGGCAGATCTTAGGGAACGCGCGGAATCGCCGAAACGCATTTCCGGCCGAGCCGGCGCGCAGGTCCGCGAGATCGGCCGAGGTGACTCATCATTGACCGGTGTTCTCGTTGGCCACTCCCCCACTGTTCGCCGCCCTCGCGCCGGCCCGCCGGGTGCTGATCGCCGGGGCCGGCGGGGGCTTCGACGTCTACGCCGGGCTGCCGCTCGCCATCGCGCTCTGGGACCAGGGTGTCGAGGTGCACCTGGCCAGCCTGTCGTTCTCCGAACTCGAACTCGTCGGCCGGGAGTCGTGGCCGTCCGACAACGTCGTGGCGATCACCCCCGGGACGACCAGTCCGGACTGGTATTTCCCGGAGGGGGCGCTGTCCCGCTGGCTCGCCGAGCATGACCTGCCGTCGACCGTCTACGCGTTCCCGCCGTCGGGCGTGCAGCCGTTACGGGCGGCGTACCGGTATCTGATCGAGCAGTTGAATCTTGACGCGGTGGTGCTGGTCGACGGCGGGACCGACATTCTGCTCCGCGGTGACGAGAACTCGCTCGGCACGCCCGTCGAGGACCTCACCAGCGTGGCCGCGGTGACCGCGCTCGACGTGCCGGTCAAACTCGTGACCAGTCTCGGCTTCGGAATCGACGCCAACGACGGGGTCAACCACGTGCAGGTGTTGGAGAACCTCGCGGCGCTCGACCGGGACGGCGGCTATCTCGGGGCGCTGTCGATCCCGGGCGCGGGCCGGGAGGCGGTGCTCTACCGGGACGCGGTGGCGCATGCCGCGGCGGCCACGCCCGACCGGCCGAGCATCGTCAACGGGCAGATCGCGGCGGCGACCAGCGGGGCGTTCGGGAACGTGCAGTTCACCCGGCGCACCAGCGGCAGCACGCTGTTCGTCAACCCGCTGATGGCCGTCTATTTCACTGTCGACCTCGACAAACTGGCCGCCCGGTGCCTCTATCTGGACCGCATCGAGAACACCGTCGGGCGACGGCAGGTGATCACTCGGCTCGAGGCGTTTCGCGCGGAGATGACTTCGACCCGGGTCCCGCGCGCCTATCCGCACTGACCGCCCGCAGGCTCGCCAGCAGGCGCAGCCGGTCGGCGTGCGGGCCGCCGGGCTCGGCTGTCCAGACCAGCATCACCGGGCCGGGATCGCCGGGCAGCGGGTAGGTGTCCCAGTCGAGCACCAGCTCGCCCACCTCGGGGATGCGGAAGGTCTTGGAGCCGCTGACCGACGCCCGTACGTCATGCCTTGCCCACAGCCGCCGGAACTCGGCGCTCCGGATGCTCAGCTCGCCGACGATCGCGGTGGCGCGCGGGTGGGTGGGGTCGGTGGCGACGGCGGCCCGCATCATGCCGATGTAGTCGAGGGCCTGCTGCTCCCAGTCGGGGCAGCTCCGCTGGGCGGTCATGGTGTCGTCGAACATCAGCAGCAGCATGTTGAGCCGGTCGGGCGGGTGGCCCGCCGGATCGCCGAGCAGCGCCTCGGCCATCGGGTTCCAGTCGAGCAGGTCGAGATGCCGGCCGAGCACCACGGCCGGGGTGTCCATCACCCGCAGCAGCCGCCGGGTGCCGGGCGGCACCCGCTCGGGGGTGCGGTCGACGGGCGCGGGCATCGGCCGGCGGGCGGCGCGGGCCAGGGTGAACAGGTGCCGGCGCTCGGCGTCGTCGAGGCCGAGCGCGCCGGCGAGGGCCTCGAGCACGTCGTCGGACGGGCGGACCTCGCGGCCCTGCTCCATCCGCTGGTAGTAGTCGGTGCTCAGCCCGGCCAGCAGGGCCAGCTCCTCGCGCCGCAGCCCGGCCACCTTGCGCCGGCCACCCGGTTCGAGCCCGACGTCGGCCGGATGCAACCGAGCACGGCGGGCCCGCAGGAAATCGCCGAGCTCACGGGCGTACGGATGGGTCATGCCGCAAGTGTGCCGCCTGGCCGGACCGGGTGGGTAGGTCTGCCATTCCTAGGCTGGCCGGTACGACCGGACCGATCGTGATCAGCCTTAACGTCGCCCCATGACCACCTTGAACGCCATCGTCACCGGCGCCAACTCGGGCATCGGCTTCGTCACCGCCACGCAACTGGCCCGGCAGGGCGCCCACGTCGTGCTGGCCGTCCGCAACGTCCCCGCCGGCCGCCAGGCCGCTCGCCGGATCGGCGGGAGCGTCGAGGTGCGCGAGCTCGACCTGGCCTCGCTCGATTCGGTACGCGCGTTCGCCGCCGACCTGCCGCACCCGGCGATCGACCTGCTGATCAACAACGCCGGCGTGGTGCTCCTCGGTCCACGCCGCACCACCGCCGATGGCTTCGAACTGCACCTCGGCACCAACATGCTCGGCCATTTCGCACTCACCGGCCGGCTGCTCGACCGGCTGGCCAAGGCCCCGGCGGCGCGGGTGGTGAGCCTCAGCTCGATCACCCACAAGCGGGCCCGCCTCGACTTCGACGACCTGATGTTCGAGCGCGACTACCGGGCCGCGGCGGCGTACGGCCGGTCGAAGCTGGCCACCACGCTCTTCGGCGTCGAACTCGACCGCCGGCTCCGCGCCACCGGCTCCCCGATCCTGAGCCTGCTGGCCCACCCCGGTCTGACCCGCACCAACCTGACCCCGCGCGCCTGGGCGCACCGCGGCCGCCTCGGCCGGATCTTCGCGTCGGCCGGCCTGCTGGTGACCCAGCCGGTGGAGCGGGGCGCGCAGCCGACCTTGCGCGCCGCGCTCGGCCCGGACGTACACAGTGGACAGTTTTTCGGACCGGCCGGCTTGCGGGAGACGCGCGGCCGGGTGACCGAGGCCCGGTTGAGCCGCGAGGCCGCCGACCCGGCCATCGGCCGCCGGTTGTGGGCAGCGGCGGAGGACCTGACCGCCGTGAGCTTCCGCTGAGCGGCGCCTCCGGCGTTCCCGGGCGGCCGCCACCGGCTCAGCCGCGCAGCACCACCAGTTGGCGGGTGGCCCGGGTCATCGCGACGTAACGGTCGACCGCGCCCTCGACGCCGTCGCCGAAACTCTCCGGGTCGACCAGGATGACCAGGTCGAACTCCAGGCCCTTGGCCAGCTCCGGGGTGAGCCGGCGGACCCGGCCGGGTCCCGGGCGCTCGACCGTGCCGATCACGCAGGCGGTGCCCTCGTCGTGGGTGGCCAGCCACTCCTCGAGGATCTTGTCCAGCTCGGCCGTGGAACCGTGCCGGACCGGGATGCCGCTGCCGCGGATCGACGTCGGCACGTTGGCGTCGGGCAGGACGGCCCGGATCACCGGCTCGGCCTCGGCCATCACCTCGGCCGGGGTGCGGTAGTTGATCGTCAGCGACGCCAGGGTGGTGCGGTCGAGGCCGATCCGCGCCAGGCGTTGCGGCCAGCTCTCGGGGAAGCCGCGCCGGGCCTGGGCGCGGTCGCCGACGATCGTGAAGCTGCGGGACGGACAGCGCAGCAGCAACATCTGCCACTGCGCGTCGGTCAGTTCCTGCGCCTCGTCGACGACGACGTGCGCGAACGGGCCGGCCAGCCGGTCGGGGTCGACCCGGCTGATCTCCGCCTCGTCGACCAGCGAGGTGCGCATGTCGGCACCGCGCAGCATCGACCACAGCCCCTCGCCGTCGTCGTGGGCGTTGGCCGCGAGCAGATCGTCGACGACATGGTCCATCCGTTCCCGCTGGGCGGCCAGGGTGGCGGCGTCGCGGCGGCCGCGCCGGGCCGCCTCGGCGTCGCCGAGGCGCTGCCGGGCCGCGTCGAGCAGCGGGAGATCTTCGATCGTCCACGCCCGGGCGTCCGGCCGCTGCAACCGCCGCACCTCGGCCGGGCTCAGCCAGGGCGCGCATTTGCGGAGGTACGCCGGGACCGTCCACAGGTCGGCGACCAGATCGGTGGGTTCGAGCAGGGGCCAGGCGCGGTTGAACGCCGTACGCAAATCTTGGTTCTGCCTCAACGAGGGGTCGCCCAGGATCTCGATCAGCTCGGCCCAGACCTGCTCGCGCGCCTCGTTGTGCGGGGTGCCCGGCTCGGCCGCCTCGAACGCCGCGGCCCACTCGCGGGCCGTCACCCGGATGTCCGCCTCCTCGCCGCCGACCGTCATCGTCGTGGTCGGCGGCTCCTCGTAGAACCGGACCGCCGCCTCGATCGCCCCGACCATCGCGGCCGAGGATTTCAGGCGGCTCACCGCCGGATCGCTCTCCGGCCCGGCCGCGGCGCCCTCGGCGACCAGATCCCGCAGCGTGCACGTCTGCACGTCCTGTTCGCCGAGGCTGGGCAGCACGTCGGCGATGTAGTTGAGGTAGGGCTGGTGCGGGCCGACCACCAGCACCCCGCCCCGCCGCTGGTGCAGACGCGGATCGGTGTAGAGGAGGTAGGCCGTGCGGTGCAGGGCCACGACGGTCTTTCCGGTGCCCGGACCGCCGTCGACGATCAGCGCGCCGCTGGAGCTCGCCCGGATGATCGCGTCCTGGTCGGCCTGGATGGTGCCGAGCACGTCACGCATCCGGGGCTCGCGGCTGTTGCCCAGGCTGGTGATGAACGCCGACTCGTAGTCGAGGGCGGCACTCTCCGGCGCGTCGGCGCTGAACGCCTCGTCCCAGTAATCGGTGACGCGCCCGCGGTTCCAGCGGTAGCGCCGACGGGTGATCAGGTCCATCGGGTGGGCGTGGGTGGCCGCGAAGAACGGCTCGGCGGCCGGCGAGCGCCAGTCGACGAGCAGCCGGCGGCCGGCACCGTCGGTCAGTCCGAGCCGGCCGATGTAGATCGGGCCGTCCGCCCCGACCATCCGGCCGAGGCACAGGTCGAGGCTGAAGCGGCGCAGGGTGCGCAGCCGGGCGCTGAGCCGCCGCACCTCCTGGTCGCGATCCACCGCCTGACGCCCCTTGCCGGCGGCACTTCTCCGGACGGCGTCGAGCCGGTCGGTCAGCTCGGCCACCAGCCCCGCCAGACTCTGCGCGATGTCCGCGAAGTGCCGCTCGTCGTCGGCGACCAGCGCCGGGTCAGCCTTGGCCGGGTGCTGCTGAAGATCAAAAACACTGGCAGTAACCGGACTCACGTCATCAGCTCCCGTTTTAGGCAGATTTCAGACCTAGGCCGACGATTCTCCGTCACCACCGGGGTCTTGCCGCAAGCCCCCATGTGCGATATACGTTAGAAGTGGCGGGGAGTGTGTTTGCCTTCGCGCCATCTCCTCCAACACCCGCTCTCTGGCTCCAGCACCCGCTCTCTGGCTCCAGCACCCGCTCTCTGGCTCCAGCACCCGCCCTCTAGGCGATTAGTCGGTTTCAGCCGCATCCATACCGATAGCGTGACCTGACGTGAGCATGCTCCGGCGAATGCGGGTCACCACCCGACTGGTGGCAGGATCGCTGATCCTGGCGATGTGCGTGGTCGTGATGTGGGTCGCGGCCGTCTGGTCGGCGCACACCACCCGGACCACGGCCGAGGCCCTGGCCCGGTCCCAGGCCCAGCTGAACGCTGTCCAACAGCTCAAGTACCGCGTCACCGACGTGAGCGGATGGCAGGCCGGCTATGCGTTCAACATCGTGCGCGGGGCCACCGGCGCCACCCGCGACTCGGCGCCGGAACGGTCCGCCTTCCTCAGCTCGACCGCCGCGTTCGACCGGGAACTGGCCGAGACGGCGGCACTGCCGCTGACCCCGGCCGAGCAGGCCGACGTGGTGACGATCCGCACGGCGTTCGAGAAGTTCAAGGACATGGACACGGTCGTGATCGCCGCCTACCGGGCCGGCACCGCCGACCAGGTCGACCGGGCCAACGACCTGGTCGCCGGGCCCGGCCTCGACCTGTACGCGGTGATCGCCGGTGGCGTCGACCGACTGCTCACCAGCGCGCGCAAGCACGAGCAGGTCGCGCACAGCCGAGCCGACCGCACCGCCGACCGGGCCGGCCACGTCGCCACCCTGGTGGGTCTGCTGACCGTCCTCACCTCGGCCGTACTCGCGGTGGTGATGGCTTTGTCGATCATCCGGCCGCTCGGCGCGTTGCAGGAGCGCCTGGCCGACATCGCCGAGGGCGAGGGGGACCTGACCCGGCGACTCGAGATCACCGGGCACGACCAGTTCACCGATCTCAGCCGCTCGTTCAACAAGTTCGTCGACAAGATCGCCGCGACGGTACGCGAGATCGGCGCCGGCGCCGGGACGGTCGCGCACGCCGGCGAGCGGCTGACCGCCACCGCGATCCACATCATGGTCGACGCCAAGGCCACGTCCCGGCAGTCCGGCGAAGTGGTGCTGGCCGCCGACGAGGTGGCCGCGAACGTACGCAAGGTCGCGGCCGGCACCTCGGCGATGGGCGGTTCGCTGGCCCGGATCGCCGGGAGCGCCGCCGAAGCCGGCCAGGTCTGCGAGCAGAGCGTGACCGCGGCGCGGGCCACCCAGGAGTTGATCAGCCGACTCGCCGGCTCCAGCCAGGAGATCGGCGAGATCGTCAAGGCCATCACCGCGATCGCCCAGCAGACCAACCTGCTGGCCCTCAACGCGACCATCGAGGCGGCCCGGGCGGGCGAGTCGGGCAAGGGCTTCGCGGTGGTCGCCGGCGAGGTCAAGGAGCTGGCCCAGGAGACCGAGAGCGCCACCGACGCGATCGTGGCGAAGGTGCAGAGCATCCAGCAGGACACCGCGACGGCCACCGGGTCGATAGGCGAGATCGTGGAGATCACGGCACGGCTCGGGGCGTTCCAGTCGGAGATCACCGAGGCGGTGGCCGAGCAGACCGCCACCACGACCGAGATGAGCCGCACGATCAGGGAGTCGACGACGAGTTCGGCGGACATCGCGACAAGCATCGCCACCATCTCGTCGGGCGCCCAGCACACCACGAGCGGCGTGATCGACATCCAGGCGGCGACCCAGGAGCTCGCCGCGCTGAGCAACGGCTTGCGTACGCTGGTCGGTCAGTTCCGGGTCTGAAAGTTACGGGTTTTGGCCGTAACTTGTTGACTCGTTTTGACCGTCACCCAATACTGCTTGCATCCACCTCCATCTATTCTTCTCAGAGGAAGGTGCACGCGCGTGAACGACTCCACCGTCCCCTCGCTCCGCCGGCTCCTTATTTGCGCCGCCGGCGTCGTCCTGCTGGCTGTCGCTTCGATCAACCTGGCCGGCGTCGCCCACGCCGAGGCCGACCGCACGATCACGTCGAACCTCACCGGCACGCACAACGGCTACTTCTTCTCGTACTGGAAGGACAACGGCAACGTCACCATGAAGTTGGGTGCCGGCGGCTCGTACTCCGTCCAGTGGAGCGGCATCAACAACACCGTCGTCGGCAAGGGCTGGAAGCCGGGCTCGAGCCACACCGTCAACTACTCGGGCTCCTTCAGCCCGAACGGAAACGGCTACCTCGCGCTGTACGGCTGGACGACGAACCCGCTCATCGAGTACTACATCGTCGAGAATTTCGGCAACTACAACCCGAGCTCCGGAACCACCCGGCTGGGCTCGGTGACCACCGACGGCAGCACCTACGACATCTACCGCACGCAGCGGGTCAACCAGCCGTCGATCATCGGGAACGCCACGTTCTACCAGTACTGGAGCGTGCGCCAGCAACACCGTACGGGCGGCACGATCACCACCGCCAACCACTTCAACGCGTGGTCGCGGCTGGGTCTCACCCTGGGCCAGCACGACTACCAGATCCTCGCCACCGAGGGTTACCAGAGCAGCGGAAGCTCCAACATCACCGTGAGCGAGGGCACGTCGCCCACCACGCCCACCTCACCGCCCACCTCGCCGTCGTCCCCGCCCACCTCGCCGTCGACCCCGCCCACCTCGCCGTCGACCCCGCCGACGACTCCCGGCGGCACCGCGGGCGCCTGCAAGGTGACGAACTCGGTGAGCGCCTGGAACTCCGGGCTGACCGACAACATCACGATCACCAACACCGGCTCGACGGCGATCAACGGCTGGTCCCTGAAGTTCAACCTGGGCTCCGGCCAGACCATCACGTCCGGCTGGAACGCCTCGTTCTCCCCCAGTTCCGGCCAGGTGACCGCGACCAACGCCGGCTACAACGGAGCCATCCCACCCGGCGGCTCGACCACGATCGGCTTCCAGGCCAATCACAGCGGAAACAGCGCCGCCCCCACCGGCTTCACCCTCAACGGGGCGGCCTGCAGCTGACAACATCGCTCCACCCCGCCGGGTCGGCCGCCAGGCCGGCCCGGCGGCTTGTCCGGCCCGCTCACCGGCCCGCCGCCGCCGTGACGCGGCGGTCGCCGGCCAGGACCGAGCGACAGAGCTCGAGCTCCGCCTCACTCCAGGCGAGAAAATAGACTTCCTCGATGCGGGACTGTGGATAGTCCCGCAAATAACTGTGGGCGGCGGCGATCAGCGACCGCACCGTTTCGCGGGGCGAGGCGAGCCGAGTGCCGATCCCGAGCAGCGGAAAGAGAATGCTCCGCCATTCCTCGTCGCCGGCCGCGGAGTCAGCCATCCTGAGGGCGTTCACCACACATCGCTCAACCGATTCGACAACCCGGTATCCCTGGCCGATCCCACCTTCCACGGCGGCCACGTGAAAAACCTTCTTGACACCGTTCTTCGACTCGAGCATTCCGGGCGACGTGGCTATCACGTGCGTCGGCGGAACGCTGTACTCCCCGTTCATCAGATCCTGCAGCTCGTTGTTTATCAGGTCCTGCTTCACCTGCCCGGTGATTGTCCGCTCGGCCCCTTCGTACCTGATCACACTGGACACCGAGAAATCGTAGTAGCGGGCCATCTGCATATTGGTGTTCTCGGAGTTCACCCAGATGTCGATGCCCTGGATGTTGCGCAGGTCCCCGGTGATGACGCAGAGCCGCTTCGTGTCCAGTCCGTCGATGCTGTACCAGAACTTCCGGCGCTCCGAGATGCGCTTCGGGATGTCAGCGATGCTGAGGTCGAGGACTTCACTGACATAGTTGTCGACGTGCCCCCGCTCGTAACCGGCTTTGATCGAGTTGACGATCTTCTGGCGCGCGGCGGCGAGGCTGCTCGGATCGGTCTCGTCGTACTCGATCACGTCCAAGTTCGACACATTGAACGGAACGCCGGTGCCTTTGCGCCTGATCAGGATCGTGACCGAGCGGTGCAGTGCGTGGCGGATCCCCAGTTCGTAGAAGACGTTCGGATTGAGCAGGCTGATGTCGACCAGAGCGACCTCCGCCGCCCAGATCAACTGGAACATCCTCCGGTGGATGTTGCCGGCCTCGTCGATGCGATCGCAGCGCTCGCTGGTCAGCCCGGCGGCGGTGATCGTCGGAACGATGAAATCGTCGTAGATGTGGTCGAAGTCGACGCGGTGGCCACCGACGTCGGTCTTCTGTCCGAAAGGCATTATGACGAAACAGGCCCGACTGTCGGCCGACGGCATCAGGTCGTCGTCTCGGCAGGCCGAGCTGCCGCGAACAGGGCGAGAACCGCGCGCGCCGGAGCCGCGAACTCGGCGGTTCCGCTCAGTCGCTCGTAGGGCAAGCTCGCGGACGTGACCTGCCAGCTGCCGGCGTGCCCGAAAGCCGCCTGCAGAACCGACCGGCATTCTTCATGTCGCCCCTGGAAGAACAGCGCCTGACCGAGATCGAAATGGCACCACGGCAGGTTGACGCCCTGTTCGATCTGGTCGATGCAGCGCGTTTCGCTTTCCTTCAGCGCGACACCGTGATCTCGCAACAGTGAGTCACCCCCGCTGCGGACGGCCTCGACGGTGAGATAGTTCATCAGCGGGTAGGTGTCGGCCGGGTCGATGGCGAGACCTGCCCGGAAACACCTGAGCGCATCTTCGTGCCGGCCCAAATCGTAAAAATACAAACCACCGAGCACCGACCAGGCGTCGCCGTCCGCCTCATCGAGCTCCAGCGAATGCTTCAGGTGCCGTTCGGCCACCAGCGGATCACCAAGCTTTTCCGCCGCCACTCCCAGGCTCTTCCACGCTTCGGCCGAGCCCGGGAAGATCGAAGTGATTTCAACCAGCAGAGTCCGCGCTCGGGTGAAGTCACCGGCAGCGATCAGAGCAGCGGACTCGCCGAGGCGATCATCGAGCTGTTCCTGATTCATCATGTGCTCACATGGTGGAGGAGTGGGGCCTCGATGGGCGAATTCCGTCAATCTACTACAGGCCAGGTGGTCGCGGAAGCGCACGAACGGCGACCAAAGTGGCCCAGGTCAGCAGCATGTCCAAGCCATGCGTATTGCGGTTCGTCACGCCCACATCGACGGCCACCACGTCGAGCCCGGCCCGGGCGGCGAGCCGGGTGAGCTCGGCATGGCTGCGGTAGTACTCGAAGAACCGGACGTCGCCGTCGTACTTCACGATCTCGCTCCGCCGGTCGATCTGCATGTTGATGCCGACGACCCCGCCGGGCCGGATCAGCCGCCGGAAGCCGCGGAAGACAGCCACGATCTCCTCGCGCGGAACATGCATGGCCGCACCGGCGCACCAGATCCCGTCGAAGGTGGCGGCGGGAAACCGCAGGTTCTGGATGTCCATCCGGAGAAAGGCGGCGGTGGGCACTCGGGCGCGCGCGATGCGCAGCATGCCCTGGGAAATGTCCACTCCGACGACGTCGTGGCCCCGTTCGGCGAACCACTTCGCATGATGTCCGGGTCCGCACCCGGCATCCAGGACACGCGCGGACCGCGGCAGATGACCGGCGAACATCTCCAGGGGACGCACGGGTGGATGGTCGAACCAGCGAGCGGCGAATTTCTCGGCGATCCGGTCGTAGGAGGCCGCGGTCCGGTCCTTCAACGCGGCATGGTGCAGCGGCGGGCCGGATCGAGCAGGCATCGCCGCCGCCAGCTCCGACCAGCGTCGGGCAACGTCGAAGCCGTCGCGGAAATCAACCACGATCCCGTCCGGGACGGACCGACCGACCACTCGGGGTGAGACCGGCGACCCCGGCGCCAGCACCACGATCGGCCGAGGTGCGAGCACTTCCGATGCCGGCACCGAGGCGCCGACCAGGTGAACGGCCGCGCGCGAGGAAGGCAGGGCCGACTCGACTTCCGTGCCGGGAAGGGTCGCGTCGGCGGTGCTGAGCCCCGGCAGCCAGAGGCGCATCCCCGCGTGGCGCAGCCGGTCCGCGAACGCGGCGGCAACCACGCCGTCGGTCGACGCGTGGTCGACGAGCAGGTCATACACCTGCGGTGAGCTCGACATGCTCACGCACGCTGGATGTCGACGCGGGTCGACCAGTCCCACAGCGACCGCATGAGGCGGACGTCGTCGGCGTTCTTGACGACCCGGGCGAGAAGATGGAGCGCCGCACCCGCACCGGTGGGTCCCGCGTCACCGACCCCGACCGGCCGGCGAGGAAGGTCACCCCGCCCGGTGGCGACGTCGAGCCGGGTTGCGAACTCCCGCCGCGAGACGGTGTCCACCGCCTGACCGGTGGTGGCCGAGAACTTCGTCGCGAGTGACAGCGCCTGTTCGTAGGAGGGCGAGAAGACCGACCCGGTCGACAGCCGCGAGACGGCCGAGGCGAGCTGCTTCTCGAACCACCCGAGATCGTCGACGTCGTACGGCAGGAAGGGCGTGCCGAGGACGGTGGGCGTCACCCGCTCGTTGCGGGAGTCGACGATCAACAGCGTGGGAAGCCGATGAGCGTGAGCGAGCCCAAGCTCGTACATGACGAAGGCATTGTGGTCCGTGATGTCGACGACAGCGGCGGTGGCCTGCCGAAGAGTGCTGATCAGCCACAATTGCCACTCGACGTCGGGCAGCAGCTCCTCGAGGCGGAGCATGACGGCACCGCCGGCTCGAACTCCGCGCCGCACGCCGGCCCGAGCCTCCTCGAAGCCGGCAAGCATCGGCATGAAAACGGCGCAGTGCCTCGCGCCACCCGCAGGCAAAGTCACAGACTTGAATCTACCGCCGCCGCTACCGGACGGCGGCCGCCGAAGGTCCAGGGAAGCACCTCGATCTTCTCGTAGGCGCCGGTCGCGGCGAACCGGGCGCGAACAGCCTCCGGGTCGGGGAACTCGCCGATCGCGGCGATGCCTTCCCAGTCCTCGCCGTTCTCGGAGAGCAGCCGCCCGAAGGCGATGAGCTGGTCGCGCTCCAGGATCGGCTCCGTCCGCTCGGCTCCGGGCCAGTCCGTCAGCGGCTTCGCGTGGGCCAGGATCAGGTGGCGGCGACCGTCGTCGTCCCGGCCGCCCGGGAAGTCCCACATGGTGCGGCCCAGCAGGTCGACGAAGCGCCGGACCAGGACGTGGCGGTAGATCCCGGCAAGATAGTTGGGCTCCTCGAAGGCGAAGACGCGCGCGCTCTCGGCGTCGGGCAGGTCCACGATGTGCACGCTGCCGGTGGCCCGGTCGAGGTCGTCGGTCAGTGTCGGGCCGCGCGCGATCATCCCGTCCGCGAAACGGTCCATGAACGACCAGTGTTCCTCGACGAGTTGCCAACGCAGTTCCCCGGCACCGTCCCGGTCCCGGCCGTAGAAGAAGTAGTCCACCCGAGGAGGCTAATCGCATCCACCGGGTGGCGGGCCGGTGATTTCCGGGGCGCGGCCGGATCGGTACGGGTGAAGGAGGTCTGCGCATGGACATGGATTTCACCGAGGCCGCCGGGCCGCTGCGACCGGAGATCCTGGTGCACTGCTACCGGATGCTCGGCTCGGCGGCGGACGCGGAGGACGCCGTGCAGGAGACGTTCCTGCGGGCGTGGCGCGGGTTCGACCAGTTCGAGGGCCGCTCGTCGGTGCGGACCTGGCTGTACCGCATCGCCACCAACGTCTGCCTGCGTTTCGTCGAGCAGCGGGCACGCCGGGTGCTGCCCGCCGGTCTGGGCGAACCGGAGCTGGAGTGGCACCGGCCGGCGCGGTCCGCAAGCGCGGGGACGCGCTGGGTGGGTCCGCTGCCGGTGGACCCGGCGGCGGTGTCCGGCGAGCGGGAGAGCGTCCGGCTGGCCTTCGTCGCGGCGTTGCAGCACCTGCCCGCGCGGCAGCGGGCAGCGCTGATCCTGCGGGACGTCGCCGAACTGCCGGCCGACGAGGTGGCGGCGGCGCTGGGCACGACGACGGTCGCGGTCAACAGCGCTCTGCTGCGGGCCCGGGAACGCATGGCGCGGGAGGCGCCCGACCCGGCCGCCCTGAGCGACCCCGAGAACCCCGAGATCAAAACCCGATTGCTTCGCTACGTGACAGCGTTCGAGCAGGCTGATGTACGCGCCCTGGCCGCTGTCCTGCGGGCCGACGTGACCTTGGAGATGCCGCCGCACGCCACCTGGTTCGCCGGGCGGGACGCGGTGCTCGGCTTCCTGGACACCCGCGTGCTGCGGCGCAGTGGCTGGTTCACGGTGCACCCGGTGACCCCGCCGGCGAACGGACAGCCGACCCTCGCGCTCTACGCCGGGACGCACGCCCACGCGATCCAGGTGCTCGACGTGGACCCGGACGGAATCCGGCACATCCACATCTTCCTGCAGCCGGAACTCTTCCCGATTTTCGGGCAGCCGGTGAGTCTCGCCGCCGAGCCGGATCTCCACCACTGAAACCGATGCAGTGGAGGAACCGATGGAACAGAAAAACGTCATGGTGGTCGGCGGCAGCCGCGGCCTGGGCCGGGCCGTGGCCGACGCGGCCCGCACGGCCGGCGCGCGAGTGACCGCCGTGGCCCGCTCCGGTCCGGTCGCGGGCGACGCCACCGACGAGGCGTTCGCCGACAAGGTCCTGGCCGAACACCGACCCGACCTGCTGGTGGTCACGGCCGGGGCGGTGCCGGTGATGCGGCCGCTGACCGAGCACACCTGGGAGACGTTCGCCACCAACTGGAACACCGACGTACGGATCGCCTTCGGCTGGCTGCGCGCCGCGATGCGCCTGCCCCTGGCGCCCGGCTCCCGGGTGATCGTGTTCGGCAGCGCCGCCGAACTGCTGGGTGCTTCACCGCTCAGCGGCGGCTACGCCGGCGCGAAGGCCACCATTCGCATGATCACGGGTTACGCGGCGGCCGAGGCCAGGAATCTCGGCATCACGATGACCACGGTGCTGCCGACGATCACCCCGGGCACGGGGGTCGGGGAGATCGCGATGGCCGCGTACGGCCGGCGAGGCGGCCCGGACCCGGACGCCGTGGGCGCCGCCGTCCTCACGCTACCCACCGACTCGGCCGCCTACGTGTGGGAGGGCGACGGCTTCCGAGCGTTGTAGCCCGTGGCCGGAGGGAGCTGCGCGGCGCCGACCGCGCAGCTCCACCCGGGCCATAGCGTCGCGGCGGGCCGGGGACATCGGCCATGGCTGCGAAGAGAAGTGGATCACCATGCCGATTCTGGTCACCGGAGCCACCGGCGCGGTTGGGCGTCACCTGGTCGACGCTCTGCTCGACGGCGACGCACGAGTGCGCGCGGTCAGTCGCAAGCCGGCGGACGCGAGGCTGCCCGACGGCGTCGAGGTGGTCGGTGCCGACCTCGCTGATCCTTCGACGATCACCGCGGACCTGTTCGACGGCGTGGAACGGATGTTCGTCTTCCCGGTCGAGCAGGGTGTCGACGAACTCGTCACGGCCGCGATCGCCGGCGGGGTCCGTACCTTCGTCGTGCTGTCCTCCCTCGCCGCCGCCGGCGAATTCCCCCGCGACCTCGGGTCGGTCAGCAACCGCCACCATGCAGCTGTCGAGCGGGCCGTGACCACCCGGGCCACCGACTGGACGATCCTGCGCCCCGGCACCTTCGCCAACAACCTGCTCTCGTGGGCCCGGCCGATCAAAGCCGGCCTGCCCGTCCGGGCCCCGTACCTCAGATCCGCCCAGGCCCCGATCCACGAGGCCGACGTAGCCGACGCTGCTGCCGCCGCGCTGTTGCAGGACGGGCACCGAGCCCGGATCTACCCGCTGACCGGCCCGCGGGCCCTCACCCGGACCGAGCAGGTCGCCGCCGTCGGCCGCGACATCTCGCTCGTCGAGATCAGCCCGGACGAGTTCCGCACGGACGTCGGCCGGTTCATCCCCGAGGACATCCTCGCCATGCTGCTCGACTACTGGTCGGACACAGTGGCCGAGCCCGACCGGGTCAGGTCCGGCGTGCGCGAGCTGACCGGGCGAGCCGGCCGCACCCTGCGCCAGTGGGCCCGCGATCACCACGCCGACTTCATCGACGCCCGGGTTCACTGATAGGACGATCAACTGTATATTCGCGGCCATGGCGAGCATGCGGCGACCGAGCTTTCTGATCCTGTCGGCGCTCGCTCCGGCCCCCCTGCACGGGTACGCGGTGATCAAGGAAGTAGCGCGGCTGTCGGCGGACCGGACACGCCTCGCCGCCGGCACGTTGTACGCGGCACTCGACCGGCTCGACGACGAAGGCCTCGTCGAGGTCGACCGGGAGGAGACCGTCGACGGCCGGCTCCGCCGCTACTACCGGCTGACCGAGCCGGGCATCGCCGCACTGGCCGCCGAGGCCGAGCAGATGCGCCGCGACGCGCGGATGGTCACCCGACGGTTGAGCGGAGCCCGGCCCGCCCGCGCTCCCCGCACCGCGTGAATCGGCCCACGGTGCCGTCGCCGACCCCGGAAGGGATCAACATGCCCGACGACATCCGTACCGCGCGGCTGGCCCGCAGGTACCGGCGGTGGCTGTTGGCCTACCCCCGACCGTACCGGCGGGAGCGTGGTCCGGAGATTCTCGCGACCCTGCTCGACGCCGCTGATCCCGGCCGCTCGCGGCCGGCCCCGCGGGAGGCCGCGCTGCTGCTGGGGCATGGTCTCGGCCGACGTCTCGCCGAGTTCGGGCGCAGAGCGTTCGTCATCGCGGCCGTCGCGGCCGTGCTCGGTGGGCTGAGCGGGATCGCGCTCGGCTCGTGGCTGTCCTGGCGGGACGTGGACCCGATGACGCCGGACCGGAGCACAGCGATCAGCCTTGCCCCCACGGTGCTGCCGGTCCCCTTCGACAACCAGGCCTACCAGTACGGGCGGCACACCTTCTGGAACCCGTACAGCGAGAACACTTTGCAGGGCGGAACCGGCGTACGTGCCGGCCGTACGAGTGTGACCGGCATGATGCCCCCGCAGACCGGCGTGGAGCAGGTCGCCGCCGCCGTCACCCGGCAGATGCGCGCACACGGCTGGCAGGACGTGCGCACCGTGGTCCGCCACATCGGTCCGTCGACCGCGCCCGGCGAGTTCGCCGAGGTGACCGGCACGCGCACCGGCTATCTCGCCGCAGTGCAGATCACCGTGGCCGAATCCACCCCGTCCGCCCTGAATTTCGACCTGATGTGGGCCGAGCCGTCCGGCCAACTGCGCGACACCGTCCTCGGCGGCCTGGCCGGCGCTCTGCTCGGCGCCCTGTTCGGGCTGTACACCTCGAAGCGGATGCGCCGCTACGGTCCCGGCCGGCAGCGGGCGTACGCAAGACTCTGCCTTGCCACCCTGCTGATGCTGGCGCCGGCCTGCCTGGGCAACATCCCCACCTCCACCGGCTCCCTGCTGGCCAACACCAACCGCAACGGCCACGGCCCGTCGGTGTACTGGGGCGGTTTCGTGTTCTTCGGAGCCGAGCCGCTCGCCATCCTGTCGCTGCTCCCGATCCTCGCGATCGTCGTCTGCTGCGTCTGGCCCCAGCGAGCGACCGTCCGCACCCCCACCACAGCCTGAGTGCAAGCCGGGTGCTCAGGTGCGCCCTATCCGGAGACGATTTCCGTCCGGATCCAGCAAGTGGATCTCGGGTCCCCAAGGGGCCTCCCGCAGGGCGACCCCGAACTCGGTGGCCACTGCCTCGAGATCACTGACGTTGAGGTACAGGAGTGTGTCGGGCCGGGCGTCGTCGCGATGCTCCGACAGGAAGATCTGCATCGGTCCCCGCGCGATGCTGAGGAACAACGGAAAGCCCGGCTCGAAACGGTGCTCCCACTGCCTGACAAAACCCAGTCGGGCGTACCAGCCCGCCGAGACATGAGCGTCGTCCACCCGAAGGATCGGCGTGATCTTCTCGTCCATGCGCTCGATCCTGGCAGCGAAGAGCGGGGCTGCGCCATCTACTCACGCGATCCACCGGACAGTGACGCGATGTGATCCAGAACGGTATCCAGGGCGACTTCCAGTGGTCGTACGTTGCGGTGGATCTGGGTCATGAGCAGCCCGCCCTGCAGCGCGGTGAGTAACGCCAAGGCCAGGTCGTCGGGGTTCCCGGTCAAATTTCCGCGGCTGTGCATGGTGGTGAGGCCGGCGCGGATCGCGTTTTCCCAGCGCAGGTAGCCGGAGGCGACGGCGAGCCGGGCTTCGGGGTTGGTTTCGGCGGTTTGGCTGCCGAGCGTTCCGATCGGGCAGCCGCCGCGGCATTGCAGTCGTTTCTGGTTTTCCACCAGCAGGTCGCGCCAGGCGCGGAGGCCGGTGATCGTGTCGAGGTGGTCGAGGTGTGGTGCCTGCAGATCGAGGACCGCCTCGGTCTGATAGTCGATCACGGCCAGCAGGAGGGCCTGCTTGTCGGCGAAGTAGTGGTAGATCTGCGAGCTGCTGGCGCCGGTCGCGACCCGGACGTCCTCCATGGTCGTGGCGGTGATGCCTTGCTCGTACATGAGTTGGGCGGCCGCCGCGACGATCCGGCGGCGGGTTGCTTCGCCCTTGGCGGTGAGCCGTTTCCCTGTCACGCGGGACACACTACCCCGTTTTGGATTGGACGATCCATTTTTTGCCCGTGATTGTGGAGCACGTGATCCAATCGCTTTCGAGGAAGGGTCCGTCCGTGGAACTCACTGGGAAGATCGCACTCATCACCGGCGCCACCGGCGGCATCGGCGGGGCAACCGCTCGACTGCTGGCGTCGCGGGGCGCTCAGGTCATCGCGTCCGGCCGTGACCCGCAGCGCGGTGCGTCGCTGGTCAAGGAGATCGTCGAGGCGGGCGGCGTGGCCCGGTTCGTCTCCGCCGATCTGACCGAGGTGGAATCACTGCGCAAGTTGGCCGCGGCGGCCGGCGACGTCGATGTTCTGGTCAACAACGCCGCCCTGTTCCCGATCGCGCCGACAGCCGAGCAGACGGTTGCCGGGCTGGACGAGGCGTTCGCGGCGAACGTACGGGCGCCGTACCTGCTGACCGCGACGCTGGCTCCGGCGATGGTGGCCAAGGGCGCGGGAAGCATCATCAATGTCAGCACGATGGCGGCCCGCGTCGGGATGCCGGGCCTGTCGACCTACAGCGCGACCAAGGGCGCGCTGGAGGCACTCACCCGCACCTGGGCGGCGGAATTCAGCCCGGCCGGGGTTCGGGTGAACACGGTCTCACCGGGCCCGACCCGCACCGACATGGTAATGACAGCCATGGGCGAGGAAGGCGCCGCGCAGGTAGCGTCCACCACCCTGCTGAAGCGGCTCGCAGCGCCGGGGGAGATCGCGGAGGTCATCGCCTTCCTGGCCTCGGACCGCTCCGGATTCATGACGGGCGCAACGGTCGCCGTCGACGCCGGCCGCACGGCGGCCTGAAAGACGGTGGGGTCGCCGAGGCGGCCCCACCGCATTGAACTGGTCTTCCGCGGCCGGGATAGGCACGGCGTGGGCCCATCTCGTTCGGGCAGCCGAACCGGCTAACCGAGAGCATGACGGCACGCGTCGAGTCGGAGACGGTCGAAGGTGGCGACATCGATCAGTCCGCCCCACCACACCCCCTCGGCGTCACGCGACCTTGCGTCGCCGTCTTGTTAGACCAAGCGGATTTCCCCGAGCCGATCGCCGGACCGAAATTCAAGAGAACGAACAGCAATAGCCGCGAGACCAGTCAAGCGTTGCCGCGCCGGCTCAACAGCATGTAGCCGAACGCAACCACCGCACCGTTGGGCTCAGGGACTCAGCCCTCCGGGCAGAAATAACGAACGCTCGCGACACGCGCTCTACGGGGACAGATGGCGCCTAGGTTCTCGCGGGCGACGCAGGGGTCGAACCAGCAACCTCTTCTCTCGTGCCAAGGAGCAATCATGACTGCGTGAGCGATGTCTGGACGTATTTGGAGCTGCGTACGCGGTCCACAACTGTCCATAGTCGTCAGGCGTTGCCTTGTCCCATCGTCCCCAGTTAGTCACTCATAGGCGGTTGAGGGGCGTCTCAGAGACAGGCGATGAGCAGCGCGGACACCCACAGCCCACCTAAGTGCAGAGCCTGATCCGCCAGGTACATCCCGCTGACGGGTACCTGCCGCTCGGCGAACGCGGGCGCTTCCAGGTGCTGGAGAATCCATCGCACCGGCCACCGCCTGTCGATTAGAGCATGGGAGGCGGCGGAGAAAGCTAGACCGACAACGACACCGGCGACAGACAACCTGAGGTCTAGGACGACGGCGGTAACCAGGAGCATTATGGTTGCGACCAGGTGATAGACACCGACGTGGACTGCCATGCGCCGCCAGCCGGACCATCCGGCATCAGCCTTGTGCGCGGCCTCCAGATCTCTCTGGAAGATATGGTCACCTAGCTGATGCGCAACCGACAGGGTGGCTATCGACGCAGCGAAGGTGACGGCCTCAGCGGACATGGGGTCCATTCTGTCGCAGTTTCACTGCTTGATCCTCAGTGAATGGAACCGCTGTTCACCGGGTGTCGCCGCGAGGGACGTTCCCTCCGCGTCGAACAGGTCCTGGTTCCGGGTGAGTGACCTGAAGACGGCCTGGCTGATGACCTTCGCCCCGGCAGGAATCGAACCGAGCATCCGAAAGGCTCCGCTGACTAACGGACCAGCCACCCCGTAGTCCGGGACGAAGAGGTCGCCACGATTTATGACCGCTGTGTACGCGACTCGCCGGCCCACTTTCTCCGGGTCGGTGTTATAAGCGGTGACCAAGCGTTGGAGGGACATCAGGAAGTCGACGGCGGCGTCAGCCGAGGTGTGCGTCGAGATCACGTTGTCGCCCGCTATCGCGCGGAGTCGCCCTGCGCTCTCCCGCAGGGCAGCCCGATGCAGATCGACCCAGTCCTGTAGGGCCCGGTTAAGAACGGTCAGCGGCATGGTTGCCGCTTCCTGCGTCAAGCCCACAAGGTCGGTCACGGTCAAGAGCACCCCACGCTCCACGCCACGGTACG